>NZ_JAHWFK010000028.1 GCF_019710575.1 Paractinoplanes polyasparticus
GCGCTCAGCCTCGGCCGGGCGCTGCGCTCAGCCTCGGCCGGGCGCTGCGCTCAGCCTCGGCCGGGCGCTGCGCTCAGCCTCGGCCGGGCGCTGCGCTCAGGCCAGGATTCCGGTCGGCTCAGACACGGCGCAGGACGGCCACGACGCGGCCCATGATGGTCGCGTCGTCGCCGGGGATCGGGTCGAAGGCCGGGTTGGCCGGCATCAGCCACACGTGCCCGTCGCGCTGGCGGTAGCGCTTCACGGTCGCCTCGCCGTCGATCATCGCGGCCACGATGTCGCCCGCGTTGGCCGTGGGCTGCTGCCGCACGACGACCCAGTCGCCGTTGCAGATGGCCGCGTCGATCATCGAGTCGCCCTTGACCTCGAGCATGAAGACCTCGCCCTCGCCGACCAGCTCGCGCGGCAGCGGGAAGAACTCTTCGACGGCCTGCTCGGCCAGGATCGGGCCACCGGCGGCGATGCGGCCGAGCAGCGGCACGTAGGCCGGCTGGGGGCGGGCCGAGCGCAGCGTCTCGTCGTCGACCATCTCGGCGGGGGAGCGCACGTCGACGGCCCGCGGCCGGTTGGGGTCGCGCCGCAGGAAGCCCTTGGTCTCCAGCGCCTTCAGCTGGTAGGCCACGCTCGACGGCGAGACCAGCCCGACCGCCTCACCGATCTCACGGACGCTCGGCGGGTAGCCGTAGCGGTCGACCCAGTCGCGGATGAACTCGAGGATGCGGCGCTGGCGGGCGGTCAGATCGGCCGTGACCGGCTCGGGGAACTGGCTGACCACCGGAGTGACGGAACGCAGCTGCGGCGCGTCGGCGGCACGCCCGCGGTTCGGTGTGCGGCGGCGCAGGGCCGCGCCGTTGTCGGGCTTGGTCTGATGTTGCCGGCTGCTCGTCCGGTCGTCGGTCGACACGTCCGCCTCCCTGTCGGCCAGTGCCTTGTCGGCACGTGGTGCTCTTCGCGGAGCCGAGCGCTTCGCCGTGGGGATGGCGTGTGCCCGGCTGACCCCTTTGAGGGAGAACCGTAATCGCGGGGTGCGACATATTCAAACATCTGTACGACATTCTTCCGGCGTGTCGCCCGGAAGTGCTCGACTTCCGTACGCGTGTTCTGATAGACCGTCGTACGGGCGTTCGATCGAACGCCCGTACGAAGATCATCTTCCGCCGGGAGGAAAGCCATGGTGACGAACGTTGTGGTGGCCCCGAGGGTGCGGCCGGGCCAGCCCCCGCTGCGGCTCACCCGGCGTGGGCGGGCCGTCGTGCTCGGCTTCCTCGTCATGCTGGCCTCGCTCGCCAGCGCCGTGCTGTTCACCACCGCGTCCCGGGCCGAGCAGCCGCCGTCCGGCCCGCCGCCGTCGATCGTGGTCCGCCCGGGCGACACGTTGTGGGACATTGCCGCGCGCACCTCGCCCGAGCGCGACGGCCGTGCGGCCGTCGACGAGTTGCGCCGCCTCAACGGCCTGTCGGGCTCCGTCGTGTGGCCCGGCGATGTTTTGATCTTGCCGCGGGACTCGTGATCGAAGCGGGGCTCCGCAAGATCAAAGCGGTGTCAGGCGGGAAAACAGCGCATGATCACCTCGTTCCGTGAGGGTGCGGTCAACCGCTCGTGTTGAGTCGCAAAATACGGCGCGTCGGCGTGCCACTTCGCTTGCGTCCGCGTCCGCCGCGGCATAGCGTCTACCCCAACATCTAGTAGTTACAAGGGTGTAAGTCATCCACAGGTTGGGGTTCGCCTCCACCGGTTATCCACAGGCCGTGAACGGCGCAAGCTGGCCCGTTGCCAGCGAGCAGCCGTATTTTTGCGTGCCCGCGTTTCCGGTGACAGGCGCCGGAGGGGGTTCGAGGTGCGCTGTCCGTACTGTCGCCACGCCGATTCTCGCGTGGTCGACTCGCGCGAGGCCGACGACGGTCAGTTGATCCGTCGCCGTCGATCGTGCCCCGAGTGCGGCAAGCGCTTCACCACGGTCGAGGAGGCCGTTCTCGCCGTCGTGAAGCGCAGTGGTGTCACCGAGCCCTTCAGCCGCACGAAGATCATGAGTGGTGTTCGCAAGGCCTGTCAGGGCCGGCCCGTCGACGAGGACTCGATCGCGCTGCTCGCGCAGAAGGTCGAAGAGACCGTCCGGGCCAAGGGCGCGGCCGAGATCCCCAGTCACGAGGTCGGGCTGGCGATCCTGGTCCCGCTGCGGGAACTCGATCAGGTGGCCTATCTCCGGTTCGCCAGCGTCTACAAGTCCTTCGACTCGCTCGACGAGTTCGAGAAGGAGATCACCGCGCTCCGCGAGGCGACGATCGTCCGCGAGTCCGGTCTGCGCCACCCGGTGGCGCCGCGGTCCGGCGGCCGCACACCGAAAATCGGCGGATGACGAAGCCGAAGCGGACCACGAAGCAAAGACGAGTGGTAGAAGCAGTGTCAACGAGGGGGAGCAGTATGGCCGGGGACGGCATCACAGCAGGTCGGCAGCGCAGCCGTGCGAACGGCAACAGCGCGGCCGACGGGGGGCTGCGGGTCGAGCGGGTCTGGACGACCGAGGGGGTCCACCCGTACGACGAGGTCGAGTGGGAGCGCCGCGACGTCGTCATGACGAACTGGCGGGACGGCTCGATCAACTTCGAGCAGAAGGGTGTCGAGTTCCCCACCGCGTGGAGCATCAACGCGGCGAACATCGTCACCACCAAGTACTTCCGCGGAGCGGTCGGCACGCCCGACCGTGAGTGGTCGCTCAAGCAGCTGATCGACCGGGTCGTCTCGACCTACCGCAAGGCGGGCGAGAAGCACGGCTACTTCGCCACCAAGGCCGACGCCGAGCTGTTCGACCACGAGCTGACCTGGATGCTGCTGCACCAGGTGTTCAGCTTCAACTCGCCGGTCTGGTTCAACGTCGGCACCAAGTCGCCGCAGCAGGTCAGCGCGTGCTTCATCCTCTCGGTCGACGACTCGATGGACTCCATCCTCGACTGGTACAAGGAGGAGGGGCTCATCTTCAAGGGTGGCTCCGGCTCCGGCGTCAACCTGTCGCGCATCCGCTCGTCCAAGGAACTGCTGTCGTCCGGGGGGACCGCCAGCGGGCCGGTGAGCTTCATGCGCGGCGCCGACGCGAGCGCGGGCACCATCAAGTCCGGCGGCGCCACCCGGCGAGCCGCGAAGATGGTCATCCTCGACGTCGACCACCCCGACATCGAAGAGTTCGTGCAGACCAAGGCGCGTGAGGAAGACAAGATCCGCGCCCTGCGCGACGCCGGCTTCGACATGGACCTCGGCGGCGCCGACATCGTCAGCGTGCAGTACCAGAACGCCAACAACTCGGTGCGCGTCAGCGACGAGTTCATGAAGGCGTACGAGACGGGCGCCGAGTTCGGCCTGCGCAGCCGGCAGGACGGCGAGGTCATCGAGACCATCGACGCCAAGAAGCTGTTCCGCGACATCGCCCAGGCCGCCTGGGAGTGTGCCGACCCCGGCATGCAGTACGACGACACCATCAACGACTGGCACACCAACCCCGAGACCGGCCGCATCACCGCGTCCAACCCGTGCTCGGAGTACATGTCGCTGGACGACTCGTCCTGCAACCTGGCCTCGCTCAACCTCATGAAGTTCCTCAAGGCCGACGGCGGCTTCGAGGTCGAGAAGTTCGTCAAGAGCGTCGAGTTCATCATCACCGCGATGGAGATCTCGATCGCTTTCGCCGACTTCCCGACCGAGAAGATCGGCGTCACCACCCGGGCCTACCGCCAGCTCGGCATCGGCTACGCCAACATCGGCGCGCTGCTGATGGCCTCGGGCCTGCCGTACGACTCGGAGGCCGGCCGGAACGTCGCCGCCGCCATCACGTCCCTGATGACCGGCACGGCCTACCGCCGCTCGGCCGAGATCGCCGGGGTCGTCGGCCCGTACGAGGGCTACGCCCGCAACGCCGACGCGCACAAGCGCGTCATGCGTAAGCACGCGGCCGCCAACGACGACATCCGCCCGGCCGGCTCGGTCGCCACCGACCTCGTCCGCGAGGCCACCAAGCAGTGGCAGGAGGGCCTCAAGATCGGGGAGAAGAACGGCTGGCGCAACGCCCAGGCGTCGGTGCTGGCCCCGACCGGCACCATCGGCCTGATGATGGACTGCGACACCACCGGCATCGAGCCCGACCTGGCCCTGGTCAAGTTCAAGAAGCTCGTCGGCGGCGGCTCGATGCAGATCGTCAACCAGACGGTTCCGCGCGCCCTGCGCAGCCTCGGTTACCCCGAGGAGCAGGTCGAGGCGATCATCGAGCACATCTCCGAGAACGGCAACGTCGTCGACGCCCCGGGCCTCAAGCCCGAGCACTACGCGGTCTTCGACTGCGCCATGGGCGAGCGCGCGATCGCGCCGATGGGCCACGTGCGCATGATGGCCGCGGTGCAGCCGTTCATCTCGGGCGCCATCTCGAAGACGGTCAACATGCCCGAGACGGCGACCGTCGAAGAGATCGAGAACATCCACTACCAGGGCTGGAAGCTCGGCCTGAAGGCGCTCGCGATCTACCGCGACAACTGCAAGGTCGGTCAGCCGCTCTCGGCCGCCGGCACCAAGAAGACCACGACCGAGGTCACCCCGGCCGCGTCGACCGAGGTCGAGAAGGTCGTCGAGAAGGTCATCGAGTACCGCCCGGTCCGCAAGCGCCTGCCCAAGAAGCGCACGTCCGAGACGGTGTCCTTCTCGGTCGGCGGCGCCGAGGGCTACCTCACCGCGTCGAACTACCCCGACGACGGCCTCGGCGAGGTCTTCCTCAAGATGTCGAAGCAGGGCTCGACGCTGGCCGGGGTGATGGACGCCTTCTCCGTCGCCATCTCGATAGGGCTGCAGTACGGCGTCCCGCTCGAGACGTACGTCAGCAAGTTCACCAACATGCGCTTCGAGCCGGCCGGCATGACCGACGACCCCGACGTGCGCATGGCGTCCTCGGTGATGGACTACATCTTCCGTCGCCTGGCGCTCGACTTCCTCCCGTACGACACCCGGGCCGACCTCGGCATCTTCACGGCCAAGGAACGGGCCGCCCAGGTCCAGGCGGAGGCCGCCGCCGACGCCGCCGCCGTGGTCGACCTGGCCGGCATGGCCGCGTCCGCCCCGGTTTCCGCCCCCGTCGGCGCAGCCTCCGCCCCCGCTGAGGCCAAGCCGCCGACGCTCGACGCGGAAGACAAGGCGGCCCCGTCCCCGGTGGCCGGCTCCTCAACCGAACTGCTCGAAATCGTGACGGGCCACTCGGCCGACGCGCCGCTCTGCTTCACCTGCGGCACCAAGATGCGCCGGGCCGGCAGTTGCTACGTCTGCGAGGGCTGCGGCAGCACCTCCGGCTGCAGCTGAGGCAGCACGAAAAGGGCGGCCCGGCGTATGCCGGGCCGCCCTTTCCCATTCAGGGGAGCAGGGTGTCGTTGACGGTGGTCACCGTGCCCAGGGTGAGGGCGAACTCGGTGGCCTCGTCGTAGGAGGCGGCCTGGTAGGCGTACTGGCTCCGGCCGTCAGCCGTGCGGAACGAGACCTTCACCGGGCCGGGGTTCAGCTGCTCGAAGCTGTAGCGGCCGTCGGCGTCGGTGGTGGTCTGGAGCTCGAACGCGGTCTGGGTGTAGATGAATCGGACTGTGGCGGCCGCGACCGGCGCCCCCGCGGCGTCGACGAGGCGACCGGTGAGGGACGCGGTTTCCAGGAACTGGTCGTCGACCCTGACCTTCTGGCCGGAGGCGACCGTGTAGTGGCGGGCCTGCTGCTCGTCGGTGGTGCCCACGGCGTACTGCTGGAAGTTGCCGTCCCGGTAGCTGACGACGTAGTCACCGCGAGGCGGCACCGGCAGCGAGTACGTGCCGTCGGCGGCCGTGGTGGTCTGGTACGGGCGGGCCGTGTTGTAGTCGTCCACGGTGACCGGCACGCCGGCCGCGGGGCCACCCGTCGGCGTGGTCAGCCGGCCGGAGAACGAGCCCGCCCGCTCGACGACGCTGTTGACGACGGTGACGCGGTGGGCCGTCACCGGATAGGTCCGGGCGTTCTGGTGGCTGCGCTCGCGGCCGGGTGCGTACTCGGACCAGCCGGCCAGTCCGATCTCGACCTTGTACCGGCCGGCGTCGAGGTCGGCGACCCGCCACTTGCCGGCGGCGTTGGTCGTGGTGACGGCGACGGGGTTGCTGTCCTCGTTCACTGTGGGCCAGACGCTGATCGTGGCGCCGGCCACGACCGCGCCCCGGTCGTTCCGGACCGTCCCGGTGAAGAGGCCGTTGTTCCAGTCGGCCTGGGCGGGTGACGCGCCGACCGCTACTGCTCCGGTGCCCGCCACGGCGGCGGCGAGAACGGTTCTGACGATGATTCTCGGTGCTCGCACTGTTGTGTCCCTTTCGGATTGTTGCCTGCTGCCCAGAACCTATGGGCGGCAGGGAACGCGGAGCATCGATGCGGCCGGTTCGCGGCACGAACTCGGTAGTCGACCGGTCACACCCCGCATCGTCGGCCAGATGGGCTAATCTGAGTGGCGCGTGTCGGGTACGCGCCGAGACTCGCCGGAAGGCTTGAAGCCATCCCCGTCAAGACGGCACTGTGCCTGTGCGAGTCCGGGCGCTGAGCGAGGAACCATGAAGACCCTGCCCGACCACGCCAACCTCGACCATCTGCGCCGCCAGGCCAAGGATCTGCTGGCCGGCCTGCGCGACTCGGAACCCGGCACGAGCCTGGCCGACGCCCAGGCCGCCCTGGCCGGGCAGTACGGATTTCGTACGTGGGCCGACCTGAAGGCCGAGGTCGACCACCACAGCCGAGCCGATGTCGCCCCGGCCGGGTTGGCCCAGCAGATCGCCGCCCGCTTCGCCCTGGGTTCGGTGCGCGGCGAGATGCGGTCCTACGCGCGTCCCGACGAGTCGGGCCGGCGCTGGCTGCTCGAGACGGACCGCGGACGGTTCGCCCCGCGCACGGTCGACGACGTCTACCCACCGACCGACGGTGAGCAGAACACCCGCTTCCAGGAGCAGGCGGCCCGAGCCGGCGTGCTGCTGCCGGCTCCCGTCCGCAGCGTCGACGGCGCGGCCTCGGAGCTGATCCTCGGCAACCGGTGGCGTGTCTACGAGTCGCCGCGTTCGGGCCCGCCCCTGGCGGCTCCCGTCAGTGCCACGATCACCTACGAGGTGGGCCGGCTGCTGGCGATCCTGCACGGCCTGGCCTTCCCGGCGCCGGGCATCTGCCCCTGGAACGCCGGGCGCCTGACCGGAGCGAGCTGGCCCGAGCTGGCCGACCGGGCGCACGCCAAGGCGGCTCCGTGGGCGCCGCTCCTCACCGCCGCCGTCCCCACCCTGGTCGGGTTGGGGTCGCTGGGCGGCGGGACAGAAACGAGAACTCCGGTTCTCTGCCACAACAACTTCAACCCGGGCAACGTACGCATGGGGTCCGCCGGTCGTCTCGTGATCACCGGCTGGGAGCACGCGGCCGGCCTGCCGCCGGAGTGGGAGCTGGCCGCCACCCTGACGAGGTGGACGGTGGACCCGGACGGCGGCGTCAACGTCGCCGGCGCCCGGGCGCTGCTGACCGGTTACGGCGCCGAGCCGGGCGGGCTGACCCTCGCCTCGTTCCACGGCGCCGCGACAGCGTTGCAGAACTACGTCGCCGGTCAACTCGATCTGGCTCTCGAGGCCGCCGGCCCCGGAGGGGTTCGCTACGCCGACCGCAATGTCCGTCATCTGCTGACCCATCTGCCGTCCCGGAGCACCTTCGAGCAGCTCCTGGAGGTCCAGGTTTAACGTGTAAGTTGAGGTCGTGACCGCGACTGAACTCGATCGTCCACGCCTCGACCGAGCGCGAATCGCCGTCGGCTTCACGTTCGCCACCAACGGTCTGGCGTACGCCGGTTGGCTCGCCCGGGCGCCCGCGGTCCGCGACGGTCTGGAGCTGTCAGCCGCCGGTTTCGGTCTGCTCCTGCTCTGCCTCTCGGCCGCCGCGATCGCTGCCATCCCGCTGGCCGGCCCGCTCGTGCAGCGGGTCGGCCCGGCCCGCGCCGTGCTCCTCGGCAGCACGTCGATGGTCGTCGGCCTGACCGGCCTCGCCACCGGCACGCTCCTCGGGTCGGTCCCGCTCGCGGGCGTCGGCCTGGTGCTGGCCGGCATGGGCAACAGCACCTGGGACGTCGCCATGAACGTCGAGGGGGCCGACGTCGAGCGCCGCCTGGGCCGGACGATCATGCCGCGTTTCCATGCCGGCTTCAGCCTGGGCACGGTCCTGGGCGCCGCGTTCAGCGCCGTGGCTGCCGCGGCCGGGCTCCCCATCTGGGCGCAGCTCTACATCACGGCGGCGCTGGCGGCGGCCGTCACCGCCCCGACCGTGCGCCACTTCCTGCCGTACCGTCCGCTGCCGGCCGGCCAGAAGCCCGCGATGAGTGTCCGCCGCGCCTGGCGTGAGCCCCGCACCGTGCTGATCGGCCTGGTCATGCTCGGGTTCGGCTTCACCGAGGGCACCGCCAACGACTGGCTGGCCATCGGCCTGGTCGACGGCTACGGCGCCGGCGACACAGTCGGCGCGATCGCCTTCGCCGTGTTCGTCACCGCCATGACGCTGGGTCGCCTCTTCGGCGGTTACGCCATCGAGCGCTGGGGCCGGGTCGCCACCCTGCGGGTCACCGCGGCTTCGGCCGCAGTGGGCCTGCTGCTGGTCGTGACCGAGGTCGGCGTGCCGGTCGCCATCGCCGGGGCCCTGCTGTGGGGAGCGGGCGCGTCGCTCGGCTTCCCCATCGGCATGAGCTCCGCGGCCGACGACCCGGCCCGGGCGGCGATCCGGGTCTCGGTGGCCGGTTCCATCGGCTACGGCGCGTTCCTCGCCGGCCCGCCGCTGATCGGGCTGCTGGCCGAACATCTGGGCGTCCTGCGGGCCATGCTCTGCGTCTTCGGCGCCCTGGCCATCGGCCTGATCGCCTCCGGGGCCACCCGGCCGCTGCCGGCCGAGCCGGACGGGGTGGCACGAGCGGCGAAACAGTGACAGCCTCGGGCGATGGCTTACGACAGCTCCGCGGTGATCGAGTCGCGAGTGGACGCCCCGCCCGAGCAGGTCTGGTTCGCGCTGACCGACGCCGCCGCCCTCACCGCCTGGTACTGGCCGGCCGCGATGCAGCCCCGCGCGTTCTCCGAGCCGGTGGTCGGCGGCCGCTTCGGCATCGACGCGGGCGACATGGGCTTCGCGGGGGAATACCGCGAGCTCGACCCGCCCCACCGCCTGGTGCAGTCGTGGCGCTGGGCCGGTGACGACCGTGACAGCCGGGTCACCATCGAGCTCACCCCGTCCGGCGACGGCACCGGCCTGCGGATCGTCCACGACGAGGTCGACGACGAGACGGCCGCGATGTACCGCGCCGGATGGGAGAGCTGCCTGACCCGCCTGCCGGCCTACCTGTCGGCTACGCCGAACGGAGGAAGTCGGTGATCAGGCCGGCCAGCACGGCCGGCTGCTCGACCACCATGGCGTGCGACGCGTCGGCCAGCTGCAGGTAGCGCGGATGACCCGCGGCCCGCACCTGCTCGAGCAGGAAGCGGCGGTGGGCCTCGTACAGCTCGGCGAACGGCTCCTGCTGGGGCAGGTTGCGCGTGGGGAGGACGACCAGCTCGGGACACGACGTGCCGGCGTAGACCGGCCCGAGGTCGAGTTCGTTCATCAGCGTACGCAGTTGGCTGGTCACCGCGGCCGACGGGCGCAGCGACGTCTCGCCGTTCTCGTGGGCCAGGTTGCGCCGGAAGCCCTCGATCCAGACCTTCTCGTTGGCGCCCATGTCACGCGCCGCGGCCTGCTGGCTCTCGACCAGGTCGGCCAGTCGATCGGCCTCGATCACCCGGCCCGCCTGCGCCTCGATCTGGTTGAAGGTCGCGTGCAGTCGCTCGAGTTCGGCCGACGCCTTCGCCGGGTCGAGGCCGGGCAACTGGTCGACCGACGTCGGCGGCGGGTTGCCGTCCAGGCTGACCACGCCCGGGGCCTCCGGATGCCGCTGGCCCCACAGCGCCGCGAGCATGCCGCCGAGCGAGTGCCCCACCACGGCCGGTCGTTCGATCTCCATCTGTACGCACACCGCGGCCAGATCGCCCAGCGCCGAGTCCCACGTCCAGGTGCCCTCGCCCGAGCGCCCGTGCCCCCGCAGGTCAACCGTGATCACACGGTGGTTCGGTCGCAGGGCCCGGGCCAGCGTGGTCATCGTCGCGAGGTTGCCCCCGGCCCCGTGCAGCAGAAGCAGTGGCGGCTGGTCGCCCCCGAAGTCGCGCACCGCCAGCGGCACGTCGCCCGCATCGATCAGCCGGTCGTTAATCATGTCGCCATCCTGTCGGCCGTTGACGCTGAGTGTCCAGTCGCTGGATCACTGTGCGTACATCATTCGTTTCGTCTGCGGGCTTTCGTGAGCCTTGCCCGGACCAGTACGGTGTGTCCCGGATCTCTCGGGAGGATCAATCGTGCGTTCCGTCGCTGTGGTCGGCGTCGTTCTGCTGCTCGCGCTGACCGGTTGCGAGAAGCGGGGCGAGGAACAGGCCGCCGCCCCGAAGCCCGTCACGGTCGAGCAGGCGCCGGCCGCGTCGGCCGGCGGCGCCTGCATCCTGTGGGACTACGCGTTCATCAAGCAGAAGACCGGCGTGGCGTTCGACGTGGCCGCGTCCGACCAGATCGACGACACGTCCACCTGCGTCGTGCAGACCACGGCCGGCGACTACCCCGACCTGATGCTCTCGGTCGTGGAGAGCACGAAGGCGAGCCCCGCACAGTTCCTGGCCGACCTGAAGCCGTCGAAGGCCACCAAACTCAAGGGCGTCGGCAAGGCCGCCTACCGCCTCTACACCCCGCCCGCCGCGGGACACGGCCCGACCATCGAGATCGGCTGGCTCAGCGAGGCGAAGCAACTGCAGACGCTGCGCTTCACCTTCGACAAAAAGGCGCCGGCCGCCGCCGTGTCCGCGATGAACCCGAAGCTCATCGCGCTCGCCAAGGCGATGGACACGACCGACGGCTGACGCCTTTCTCAGCGGCGTAACTCAGTGCGCCGCGACGAACACCCGCGACGCCACCTCACGCGGCAACCGGATCTTGTCGCCGGAGCGGTCGATGGTGACACCGTCGCGTTCCTGAGCCACCGTCACCGTCGTGCCCGGGTCGATGCCCGCCGCGTGCAACTGGCGCAGCACGTCGGCGTTGGTCTGCACGCTCTCGCAGATGCGCTGGACCACGACGCTGCCGGTCAGGCCCGGGAACGCGAGGTTGCGCTCACCGACGCTGACCTGTGCCGCGCTGTCGAGCGGTTCCTCGTCGTCCGGGACGCCGAGCGCCTCGAGACCGGGGATCGGATTCCCGTACGGCGAGCGGGTCGGCTTGTTGAGCAGCTCGTAGACCTTCTTCTCGACCGAGTCGCTCATCACGTGCTCCCAGCGGCAGGCCTCCTCGTGGGCCTCCTCGTAGGGCATGCCGATGACGTTGACCAGCAGCAGTTCGGCCAGCCGGTGCTTGCGCATGACGGAGACCGCGGTCGACCGGCCGTCGTCGGTGAGGACGAGATGACGATCGTTCTCGACCGTCAGCAGGCCGTCACGTTCCATCCGCGCGACCGTCTGGCTCACTGTGGGACCGCTCTGGTGCAGCCGCTCGGCGATGCGCGCCCGCAGCGGTGGCACACCCTCTTCCTCGAGCTCGAGGATGGTGCGCAGATACATCTCGGTGGTGTCGATCAGGTCGTGGTTGTGCACCGACGCCTTCATGCCCCGACCTCCAAGCGGTCTCGGTGGACCGCCAGCGCGGAGCTGACGACAGAAACATTCACAATGCGGCCCTCCCAGCAGCGATAATACCTCGTTGCCGGGGGTTGACAGACGCCCCGAGCAGGTGCAAGAAGCCTACCTGACCGTCCATCTGCCGGTCGCGTGCGGAAAGCGTGGCAGCATGACTGTCATGGTTGATCCGACGACCACGGTGGTGTGGGACAGGGCCCTGCTCGACTACGACATGGGCGAACACCCGCTCAATCCCGTGCGCGTCGAGCTCACCATGGCTCTGGCCCGGGAATTGGGCGTCCTCGATCGCCCGGGTGTCCGCATGGTCACGCCCGAGCCGGCGACCGAGGCCGATCTCACACGCATCCATCGCCCTGACTATCTCGACGCGGTCCGGCGCGCCCCGCTCGACCCGTTCTTCCGCGGCTGGGGCCTCAACACCGCCGACAACCCCGTCTTCGACGGCATGCACGAGGCTTCCGCCCGCATCTGCGGCGCGAGCATCGCGGCGGCCGAGGCCGTCTGGTCCGGTACGACCACCCGTGCGGTCAACATCGCCGGTGGCCTGCATCACGCGATGGCGGCCCGCGCGGCCGGTTTCTGCGTCTACAACGATCCGGCCGTCGCCATCGCGCGCCTGCTCGACCGGGGCGCCCAGCGGGTGGCCTATGTGGACGTCGACGTCCACCACGGCGACGGCGTGCAGGCCGCCTTCTACAACGATCCCCGCGTGCTGACGATCAGCCTGCACGAAACCCCGCTCACCCTCTTCCCGGGCACCGGCTTCGCCGACGAGACGGGCGGGCCGGGCGCCGAGGGCCTGGCGGTCAACGTCCCGCTTCCCCCCGGCACGGGCGACGGAGGCTGGCTCCGGGCCTTCCACGCGATCGTGCCCTCGGTCCTGCGCGCGTTCGCCCCCGAGATCATCTTCAGCCAGTGCGGCGCCGACTCCCACCTGCTCGACCCCCTCGCCGACCTGCGGCTCTCCGTCGACGGCCAGCGCGCGGCCCACCTGGCGATGCGCGACCTGGCCGACGAGCTCTGCGACGGCCGCTGGGTGGCCACCGGTGGCGGGGGCTACGCGCTGGTCGAGGTGGTGCCCCGGGCCTGGACCCATCTGCTCGCCACAGCCACGGGCGATCCGCTCGACCCGCATACGCCCACCCCGCAGGCCTGGCGCAAGCTCGCCGCCGAGCGGTGCCCCGGCGTCACGGCGCCCGAGACGATGACCGACGGCACCCCACCTCCGGCCGAGCAGTGGCAGCCGGGCACCACCCCCGACGCGGTCGACCGGGCCATCCTGGCCAGCCGCATGGAGGTCTTCCCGCTGCACGGGCTCGATCCCCACGACCCCCGCGACTGACCGGCCCACGGGGCCGCCGATCCCACGACGAGCGCCAGCGGCGAGAGGAGGAGACATGGACATAAGCGCGGACGTCCTGCTCTCCGACGGCAGTGCCGTCCACCTGCGACAGATCGAGCCCTCCGACGCCGAAGCCATCGTGCAGTTCCACTCCCGGATGAGTGATCGCACCCGCTACCTGCGCTATTTCTCTCCCTATCCGCGCATTCCGGAGCGCGACCTCGAACGCTTCGTCAACGTCGACCACCACGACCGCGAGGCCTTCGTCATCGTCAGCGGCCCGCGCATCATGGCGGTCGGCCGCTACGAGCGCCTCGGCCCGGATTCGCCCGACGCCGAGGTCGCCTTCGTCGTCGAGGACGCCCACCAGGGCCGCGGCATCGGCTCGGTCCTGCTCGAACACCTGGCCGAGGCCGCCCGCGCCAACGGCATCACCCGTTTCGTCGCCGAGGTCCTGCCCGAGAACGGCGGCATGCTCCGCGTCTTCAGCGACTTCGGCTATCAGGTCCAGCGCAAGTACGCCGACGGTGTGGTTCACCTGAGCTTCCCGATCGCGCCCACCGAGAAGTCGCGCGAGGTGCAGGAATCGCGCGAGCACATCACCGAGGCCCGCTCGATCGCCCGACTGCTGTCCCCCCGCGCGGTCGCGGTCTACGGCGCCAGCGCGAGCGGCCAGGGCATCGGCGCGGCCATGCTCGGCCACCTGCGCGACGGCGGCTTCACCGGCCCGATCGTGCCCGTCCACCGCAGTGCCGACCGGGTGGCCGGGCTGCGCGCCTACCGCTCGGCCACCGAGGCCGGCGTCACGATCGACCTCGCGCTCGTCGCCGTCCCACCCGAGGGTGTCGCGGCCGCGCTGACCGACGCCGCGGCCAGCGGCGCCGGCGGTCTGGTGGTCGTCTCGGCCGGGTTCGCCGAGGCCGGTCCCGAGGGCGGCGCCGCGCAACGCGCGCTGATCGAGGGCGCGCATGCTGCCGGGTTGCGCGTGGTGGGGCCGAACAGCATGGGGGTGGCCAACACCGACCCCGGCGTACGGCTGAACGCCACCCTGGCGCCACGCCTGCCCGTCGCCGGGCGGGTCGGCTTCTTCAGCCAGAGCGGCGCGCTCGGGGTCGCGCTGCTGGCCGAGGCCGAACGCCGGGGGCTGGGCCTGTCCAGCTTCGTCTCGGCCGGCAACCGGGCCGACGTCTCCGGCAACGACCTGCTGCAGTACTGGCGCGACGACCCCGGCACGGACGCGGTGCTGCTCTACCTCGAGACGTTCGGCAACCCGCGCAAGTTCGCCCGCCTGGCCCGCCGCATGAGCCGGGTGAAACCGGTCGTCGCGGTCGCCTCGGCCACCCGTCCGCCCGGTCTCGCCGGCGACCTGCCCGGTCCCGACGTCAACGCGGTCACCGCCCTGTTCGCCCGCTCCGGCGTGATCCGCGTCGACACCGTCCAAGAGCTTTTCGACGTCGGTCTGCTGCTGGCGCACCAGCCGCTGCCCGCCGGTCGCCGCGTCGCCGTGGTCGGCAACTCGTCCGCTCTGTCGGAGTTGGCGGTGGCCGCCTGCCGGGCCAACGGCCTGACCGTCGCCGCCGGTTATCCGCGCGACATCAGCCCGCAGGCCGGCGCGCACGACTTCGCCGACGCGCTGGCTGACGCGGCCGTCGACGAGCGGGCCGACGCCCTCGTCGTGGTGTTCGCGCCCCCGCTGCCCGGCCAGCTCGCGGACGAGGACGCCGACTTCGCCGCCGCCCTGGCCGGCGTGGCCCTCGCCGGCGAGAAGCCGACCGTGTCGACCTTTCTGCTGGGCAGCCTCACGCCGCGCGTCCCCGCCTATCCCTCGGTCGAGGAGGCGGTGCGCGCCCTGGGCCGGGTCGCCACCTACGCCGACTGGCTACGCCGCCCACCCGGCGTGATTCCGCTGCTCGAGGGCGTCGATCCGGTCGCCGCTCAGGTGGACGGCCCACCCAGTGAGCTGCTGGCCGCGTACGGCATCAGCGTGGTCCCGTCCACGCTGGCGACCACCGCCGACGAGGCCATCGCGGCCGCCGAGGCGCTCGGCTACCCGGTGGCTCTCAAGGCCGCCGGCGGCGCCCTGCGTCATCGCATCGACCTGGGCGCGGTCCGCCTGGCCCTGGCCGACGAGGACGACGTGCGCGCCGCCTACGCCGAACTGGCCACCGCGTTCGGTCCCGACGTGCTGGTCCAGACCATGGTTGCCGCCGGCGTGGCGTGTCGTGTCGAGGTCATGGAAGATCCTGCCTTCGGTCCGATCGTCGGGTTCGGGCTCGGGGGAGTGGCCAGCGAACTCCTGGGTGACCTGGCCTGGCGGGCCGCGCCGTTGACCGACCGCGCGGCCGAGGCCCTGGTGGTCGAGCCGCGCGCGGCCCCGCTGTTGCACGGCTACCGCGGTTCCGCCCCCGTTGACCGCGACGCCCTGATCGACCTGCTCCTCCGCGTGGGCCGCCTCGCCGACGACCATCCCCGGCTGCGCAAACTCTCCCTCAACCCGGTGCTGGCCCGCCCCGACGGCATCTCGGTGCTGCACGCCGCCACCGAGATCGGCGACCCCGCCCGCCGCCCCGACACCGGCCCCCGCCGCCTCCGCACCCCATAACCACAGCGCGCCGCCGGCCCTCGTCGTCTTCGCATCCCATAACCACAGCGCGGCGCCGACCCTCGTCGTCTTCGCGCCTGCGGCCCCTCGCCGCTGACCAACGCGATACGCGCGAGCCCGGCGCGGCAGCGGGCCCTGTGATCACTGCCAACGCGGGTGCTCCATGGCGCGTACTCAAAAAGGCGCGACCATCGCACCCACCCGGACCAAAGAACCGCCCACCCGGACCAAAAAGAACCGCCCGGTCGAGCCGAAGCTCGCCGGGCGGTGATGTCACAAGAAATCAGCCCGCATACGCCTCGAGCCGGGACGAGCGCTCCGGGTCGCGGAGCTTGAGCATGGTGACCTTCTCGATCTGGCGGATGCGCTCGCGGCTCAGGCCGAACTCGCGTCCCACCTCGTCGAGGGTGCGCTGACGGCCGTCGTCGAGGCCGAACCGCAGGCGGATCACCGCCGACTCGCGCTCGCTCAGCGTGGCCAGGACGATCTCGACCTCGCTGCGCAGCTCGCCGGAGCCGACCGTCGCGCCGGGCTGACTCGGGTCGACCGCGGCCACGAAGTCACCGAGCGCGCTCTCGCCGTCCTCGCCGACGGCCTGGTCGAGGCTGACCGGCTCGCGGTCGTACGAGATCAGCTCGATGACCTGGAACTCGGGTACCGCCATGGCCTCGGCGATCTCGGCGATGCTGGGCTCGCGGCCCAGCGACGCGGCCAGGTCGCGGCGGCTGCGCACCATGCGGTTGACCTGCTCGACCATGTGCACCGGGATGCGGATGGTGCGGGCCTGGTCGGCCATGGCGCGGGTGATGGCCTGGCGGATCCACCAGGTGGCGTACGTGGAGAACTTGTAGCCCTTGGTGTAGTCGAACTTCTCGACCGCGCGGATGAGGCCCAGGTTGCCCTCTTGGATCAGGTCGAGGAAGGCCATGCCCCGCCCGGTGTAGCGCTTGGCGATGCTCACGACAAGTCGCAGGTTGGCCTCGAGCAGGTGATTCTTCGCCGCCTTACCCTCCGCGGCGATGATCTGCAGGAGGGGTGCCAGGTCTTCGGCGGCCTCGGCGAACTTCTCCTCGGCGTACAGGCCGGCTTCGATCCGCTTGGAGAGCTCGACCTCTTCGACCGCGGTGAGCAGCCGGGTGCGTCCGATGCCGTTGAGGTACGCACGAACCAGATCGGCGGAGACGCCGCGCTCGTCCGTGGCGTCCAGGTCGGTCAGGAGCTCGACACCGTCGGTCATGCTGCTGTTGTCGACGGCAACCGCCGTCTTGGACTCCGACGCCTTCATCTGCAGGACCACCTTTCAGTCCCCTCCCCGCTGAGTACTGTCTCGTGCATTCCCAGCCGCTTCGTGCCGGTGTGATCGATAGCTTGGCCTGGGGCGCGTTAAACCGAGGTGAGGCAAGCGTCCAGGTGGCATGAATCAGGGAGAACCCTGACGTCGCCAAGCCGACAAGTAGCCGGTTCGCCGGTACTCGCCGCGTGTTGCGCGCCGATACTGTTCCCCAAACGCCCTTGAGGAGGAGATGGTTCAGTGGTCTTCAAAAAGATGATGCAAGCCTTCGGTGTCGGCGGGCCGTCAGTCGAAACTGTGCTGGCCAACCCCAATTGCCGGCCCGGCGGTTTCCTTGAGGGCCAGGTCCACGTGCTCGGGGGCGACCACGCCGTCGACGTCGAATATCTGGCGGTCGGGCTGATCACCCGCGTCGAGGTCGAGAGCGGCGACAGCGAGTACAACACCGATCAGGAATTCCACCGGCAGCGGCTGACCGGCTCCTTCCGGCTCGACCCGGGCGCGAAGTACGACGTCCCGTTCCGGTTCGACGTGCCCTGGGAGACACCGATCACCGAGGTGTACGGGCAACACCTGCACGGCATGACCATGGGCCTGACCACGGAGCTCGAGATCGCCCGCGCGGTCGACAAATCCGACCTGGACGCGGTGGCGGTGCACCCGCTGCCGGCCCAGGAACGCATCCTCGACGCGCTGCTGCGGCTGGGCTTCCGCTTCAGCCGGGCCGACGTCGAGCGCGGCCGGGTCTACGGGGTCGAGCAGCAC
Source organism: Paractinoplanes polyasparticus (assembly GCF_019710575.1). Taxonomy (GTDB): domain Bacteria; phylum Actinomycetota; class Actinomycetes; order Mycobacteriales; family Micromonosporaceae; genus Actinoplanes; species Actinoplanes polyasparticus. The sequence continues at coordinate 17,742 of NZ_JAHWFK010000028.1, forward strand.
CTGCCGTTCTACCAGGAGATCGAGTTCTACCCGCCGTCGGCCTACGCGAGCGGCATCAACCAGCTCGAGCTCACGTTCATCCCGACGCCGCACAAGCTGCAGGTGGTGCTCGAGATCGACAAGCGGGGCGGAGTGTTCACCGAGGGGCGCGACGCGTTCGGCCGCTTCGACATCGACTACGCGACCGTCGACCAGGCCGACTGGGCCGGTCAGCTCGACAACTGGCTGCGCCAGTCGGCCCAGCGGCGCGGTCTGTTCTTCTAAAGCTCGATCAGGATCGTCCGCGGTCCGACATTCACGCTTTCGACGAGCATGTGCGCCCGGAAGCGGCCGGTCTCGACGGTCGCTCCCCGGGCGCGCAGGCTTTCGACGTACGCGGTGACGAGCGGCTCGGCCACCTCGGCGGGCGCAGCCGCGTTCCAGGTGGGGCGCCGCCCCTTGCGGGCGTCCCCATAGAGCGTGAACTGGCTGACCACCAGCAGCGGCGCACCAAGATCGGCCGCGGAAGCCTCATCGTCCAGGATGCGCAGTTCGTAGGTCTTGCGAGCCAACTCGGCGGCCTTGGCCGGGGTGTCGTCGTGGGTCACGCCGACCAGCACGAGCAGCCCGTCCTCGATCTTGCCGACGACTTCGTCATCCACAGTGACGGCGGCCCGGCTGACGGTCTGTACCAACGCCCGCATCTGTCCCACTCTCATTCTCGCCGCGCTGACGTCGGCCGGCTCGCACACTGCACCCACTGGCGCAGGCGATCCACGAGACCTACGAAAGCTTATTCAGCTGTCGGCGGCATCGCTTCCCGCGCGCCGCACCCGGGCGGCCGCGATCGGGAGGGCGGCCACCTCGTCGGCCGACATGGTCCACTGCCCGGCCCGGTAGGCGACGACCTCGTCCAGCTGGGCGAGCGGGTCACCGGGCACCAGTTGCATCAGCCGGTCGAGCATGGCCCCGGCGTCGGCGCCGATCTCGTGGCCGATCGACCCGATCGCGACCTGAGCCAGGATCAACGCGGTCAGCGCGGTGTCGAAGTCGGGATCCCCGTCGCCCGCATTGCACCAGTCGATCACCATCGGCCCGCGGTCGGTCAGCAGGATGTTGTCCGGGTGCAGGTCGAGGTGCACGACCGACCCCACCCCACCCCGCCCCGGCAACGCGTGAAGCCGGCGCAACAGATCCGCCATGATCGCCGCCGCCGCGTCCGGCGCCAGCTTCCCGTCCAGATACGCGGCGGCCATGGTCGGCCCGACCAGCCGCTCCATCTCCAGATCGGGGCCGTCGGCCCGATAGACGCGCGGCACCGGATAACCGAGGCTCGCGGCGTACGCCATCACCGCGGCCTCCCGCGAAGCGTCCCCACCGCCCCGGTACCGCCGCAGCACCGTCCCCGCATCGAGCGCGTACACGTCTGCTTCCCGCCCCGAGGCGAACGGCTCACCCAGCGCATCTCTGCCCACGCCGGTGACGGTAGCCCAAAGCGCCCCCCGGCGGCGGCCCGCAGACCGCCGCCGCAAACACCGGAGGGCGCACCCGCTCCGCCAGCCGTAGACGCCACAGCGCCCGACCGGCTTCGCCAGCGGCCGTAGGCGCCACAGCGCCCGACCGGCCACGTCGTCCCGGCGTTGCACCGTCGCCGTCCGTGCGATCCGCCGCCGAAGACGCCAAGGCGCTCGACCGGCCCTCCGTCACCGGGAACGCCACGGCGCCAACCGCCGGCGTCTGCCGTCCCTGTACGAAAGGGCTGGTCTGCGGGGCTGGGACGGCCGTGGTGGTCGTGGTCAGTCGACGGCGTTGCTGCTGGCGTCGCTCGTGTAGCCGTCGACCGGCGTCTCCATCGCGCCGGTGGTGGCGTCGCCGGTCGTCGTGTTGGCGACGCCGGGCCCGGAGCGCGGGCGCGTGCGGAAGCTGTTCGGCCCCGCGGTGCCACCGGTCGTGGTCATGATGCCGTGCTCGGGGTGCGGTCCGCCGTCCTGGAGCTGGTCGGTGTCGGTGCCCGCCGCCAGCGTGCTGGACAGCCCCGGGTCGTCGTCACCCTTCTCGGGCCGGTAGGTGCTGGGCTCGTCGAGAACGCCCGGGCCGTAGTCGCCGCCCAGGATCTCCCGCTCGATGTCTTCCTGCGAGTCGCTCATCTCGTTTCCTTTCGGCAGATCGGCTGGAGGTGCCCCGAGGGCCCGCCGGTAAACCGCGAGGCGCTGCGCGGCGTGGCCACGATCACCCCTGGGTGTCGGCGTGCCCGCCGCCAGTTGTTCGAACCGGCGGAGGCGCCCGGAGCTCGGCCCGGCGCGCGGCCGACGCGAGGTCCCCCGACGGTCATCATGCTCGCTCCCGGAGCGGGTTGGCAGCGGTCAGACAAGCCTGGGCCGGAACCGTGGCAGCAATCACGGCGAGGACGAAGCATGTACCCACCGCGGCCGCCAGCACCGGCCACGGCACCGTGAGCGCGACCGATGTGCCGGTCTGCGCCCGGAGGCCCGCCGTCGCCCCGCGGAGAGCGAGAAGTGCGGCCGCGATTCCCAGTAGCGAGCCGACCACGACGGCGAGCGCTGACTCGCCGGCGACGGCCAGCAGGACCTGCCGCCGGGTAGCGCCGGCCAGCCGCAGCAGCCGGTAGTCGTTAGCCCGTCGCGCCGTCGCCATGGCCAGCGTGTTCGCGACGGCGAGCGCGCCGTACCCCACCGAGATGCCGATCAGCAACAGCGTGAAGATCCAGACCTGCCGGTCCTCCTCCGAGTCGGCCTCCCGCGCGTATGTCTCGACATCGACCACCCGTCCGCCGAGAGCAGCCGCCGCCGGAACACCCCCGCCCGAGGGTGCCATCGCCTGACTGCCGCCCGGGGGCGCCGTCGCCAGGCCGCCGCTGGCGGAAGCCGTCGTCTCGCCGCCGCCGGGGGGAGCCGTCGCGTCGCCGCCGCCGGGCGGAGTTTTCGGTGGAGCACCGCCGTCGAGGGGCATCGCCGGCACCAGCGCGGACGGGTCGTGGCTGCGCACGGCCCGGCGGGACAACAGCATCCCGGCTGATCCTGGACGGTCCGGTTGGATGGCCGACACCCGCAGTGCGACCCGGGCGCCGTCGGCGAACGTCGCGGTGATCGTGCCACCCTGGGCGACGCCGAACTCGCGGGCACGGGACTCGGCGAGGACCACGCGGCCGTCGCCCGGCCCGGACGGCGACCCGGCGGCTGTCGTCACTGTCTCGCCTATGTAGACGCTGGTGAGCAGGTCGCCGGTGGGCGCGGCGGCATCGCTGAGGCCGGGCGTGCCGTCGGGAACGACCACCTTCTGCGTGCCCGTGGCCTCGGCCCGGCGATCGGCGTAGGCCTTCTCGGCCGTCTGGACATTGCCCGCGATGAACACCGAGAAGGCCACCGTGAGCAGCACCGGCGCCGCCGTGGAGGCCGTCCGCCGGGATCCGGCCACGGCGCTCTCACGGATCACCGTGCCCAGCGCCCCGCCCGCCGGTCGCAGGACGAGTCGCACCACCATTGGCACCACGGCCGGCGCGAGCACGGTCGCGGAGACGATGAGAGCCATGGCCCCCAGCAGCGCGTAGGTCCCCAACGCGGACACGTCGTCGGTGACCACCGTGGCCGCGCCGGCGGCGACACCGACGGCGGCGAACACCAGCCCGACGAGCCATCGGCCGCGGGTCATCGGGCGAGTCTCGACCTCGGCCCGGCGCAACGCCTCGAGCGGGCGCACCCGAGCGGCCCGGCGAGCCGCCAGCAGCCCACCGGCCACGGCGACGAACGGCCCGAGGACGACACCGGCCAGGATCGGCCAGACGTGGACGCTCACCCGGAAGGACTCGGGTTGGAACCCCGCATCGACCAGCACGCCCCCGACCAACGGGGCGCACAGCAGACCCAGGGCGGCGCCGCCGGCACCGCCCCAGAGCCCGATCGTCGCGGCTTCTCGCAGCACAGCGAGCCAAACCTGACGGGGCGTGGCGCCGACCGCCCGCAGCAGACCGATCTCACGCCGCCGCTGGTTGACCGAGAGCGCGAGTGTGGAGGCGATCACGAAGATCGACGAGAACACCGAGAGGGCGACCATGGCCGTGAGCACCTGGAGCCCGATCCACCGGTTGCGCGCGTCGGACCGCGGCTCCAACCGCCCCAGCCCGTCGCCGTGCAGCACGGTGGCGCCCGGCGCCGCGGCCCGCACGTCGTCAGGGTCGGGATCGCCGGTCAACCCGATGACGCGAACGCCGGGTGCGAGGCGCGCTGCCTCGCTGTCGGCGACGTAGAGCCGGGCGGCGTCGATCAGGCCGGTGACCTTCCAGGCGGCGGGGCCGGCGGCGGTCAGGACGGTCACCATGCCGCCCACCGGGACGCCCAGGCTCGCGCCCAGCACCACCTCGCGCACGCCGGTCGCCGGTTGTCCGGCGACGAGGTGATCGGATGCCATTGCCGCGCCGGCCCAGCCGTAGCCCTGCCGGATCTCGGCCACCGGGCGACCGGCCACCACCGGCTGCGCGTAGAACGGGCGGTCGGCGACTGCCGCCTCCACGCCGGGCACGGCCGCGAGCCGGGCCGACAGCTGCGCCGCCTCGTCGCTCGGCCACGGGCGGGACTCGGGGAAGGGATCGGCCGGTGTGGTCACGCCGGGGCTGTGCACGGCGACCGTCACCGCCGCGAACCGGTCGGGGCGCTGGGGACGGGCTGAGGCCAGCAGCGTGAGGGTCAGGGTGACCACGGCCGCGCCGACGAGAACCGCGATGAGGGAGCCGAGCCGGTCACGCGTCAGCATGATGCCTCGGCCCGCGCCATCTGGGCCGCGATGACCTCGGCCGGGGCGCCGTCGAGGCGGTCGGCGAGACGCCCGTCGGTCAGCAGCAGCACCGAATCGGCCCATGCCGCGGCGACCGGATCGTGGGTCACCATGACGATGGTCTGGCCCTGCTCGGTGGCCAGGGAGCGCAGCAGCTCGAGGACGTGGCGGGAGGTCTGGTTGTCGAGCGCGCCGGTCGGCTCGTCGGCGAAGATCACGGCGGGCCGGGTGATCATCGCGCGGGCGATGGCCACGCGCTGCTGCTGACCGCCGGACAGCTCGACCGGACGATGCTCGGCCCGATCGGCCAGGCCCACCGACTCGAGCGCGGCGGTCACCGCGTCGGGCGTGATGCGCCGGCCCGACAGCCGCAGCGGCAGGGCGACATTTTGCGCCGCGCTCAGCGACGAGATCAGGTTGAAGGCCTGGAAGACGAAGCCGATCCGCCGGCGGCGCAGCAGAGTCAGACCGGTCTCGTCGAGCTCGGCCAGGCGGACACCGTCAACCGTCACCTGGCCGGAGGTCGGACGGTCGAGGCCGGCGGCACAGTGGAGCAGAGTGGACTTGCCCGAGCCGGACGGGCCCATCACGGCGGTGAAACTGCCCGCCACGAGATCGATCGAGAGCCCGTCGAGCGCGGTCACCCGGCTCGGACCGGCGCCGTATTCCATCCGGAGATCTCGCATCGAAACCATCGGTGTCGTCATGGCGTCGAGCTTCGCGAGGGGAAAGCCGGATGTCGTCAAACCTGGGTTCCGAGGCGGGGAGGCAGAAAATCGAACCCTGGGTTGACGCCACGGATCATCCGGCCTCGATAACGTCGCCCTCGTGACTGCCGCTACGCCCTCGCTCCTCCTCCGGAGGCTCAGCCGTGGCCAGCTGATCGCCATCGACGGTCTGCTGGCCGCCGCAACCGTGCTGGTCTGCTGGTACGCGGCGACCGAGACGCCGATCAGCCCTCAGGCCGGCTGGTCCGAGCCGGGCTGGGCGTCCTTCCTCGTCGGTCTGGCCGTCGGCCTGCCGGTCGCGGTCCGTCGCCTGTGGCCGGTCGCCGCGGCCGCCGCGGTCCTTGGCCTCGTCGCGCTCGCCGTCGGCTCCGGTGCTGTTCCCTTCTACGCCGGCCCGGCGCCGGTCGTCGCGCTGGGCCTCGTCCTCTACTCGGTCGGCCTCCAGGTGCGACGCCGGCACTCCGTGCCCGTCGTTCTGGCGGCTGCGGTGGTCGTGGCAGCGGTGTTCGGCGCGACCTCGCGCGACGTGATGGGCACCGCCCTGATCACCTGGGTGGCCGCCGCATGCTGGGCGACCGGGCGCGTCGTCCGGGAGCGTCGAGCCCACGCGGCCGCCCGGGCCGAGCAGGCCACCGTGCTGGCGGTCGAGCAGGAGAGGCTGCGCATCGCCCGCGAGCTGCACGACATCGTCGCCCACAGCATGAGCATGATCGCGGTCAAGGCGACGATCGCCGACCACGTGGGCGACGAGCATCCGCACGAGATGCGCGAGGCCCTGCGGGTCATCGCCGCCACCAGCCGCGAGACGCTGGGCGAGATCCGGCGGGCGCTGGGGGTCGTCCGGGCCGAGGCGGCCATGAAGCCGATGCCCAGGCTGGCCGACCTCGACGACCTGGTCGAGGCAGCCCGGTCCACCGGGCTGACGGTCGACTTCGACTCTCGGGCCGAGACCGCACGCTCAGCGGATCTACCCGACGATGTCGCGTTGTCGGTCTATCGCGTGGTGCAAGAGGCCCTGACCAATGTGGTCCGGCATTCCGGGGCAACACGCTGCCAGGTCGAAATCGTGGCCGGTGACGGCCATGTCGGTGTGCGGGTGACTGATGACGGTTCTCGCCACGGCGAGGGCGAGAGCGCGGCCCCCCGATCCGCGGCTGGGCAGGGCCTGGTCGGCATGCGGGAACGCGCGGCCCAGTTCGGTGGCGAGCTGAATGCCGGCCCGCAGCCGGGCGGTGGGTGGGTAGTGGCGACGACCATGCGGTACGCGGCATGACCGACATCCGAGTGGTCGTCGCCGACGACCAGGTGTTGGTGCGAGGCAGCTTCCGACTGTTGATCGACCACACGCCCGGGCTCGCGTGCGTCGGGGAGGCCGGCACCGGGCGGGAGGCGGTCGAGGTCGTCCGCCGGGAACGCCCCGACGTCGTGCTGATGGATATCCGGATGCCCGACATGGACGGCATCGAGGCCACCCGCGAGATCTGCCGGGGGCTCCCGGCGGTCGAGACGCGGGTGCTCGTGCTGACCACGTTCGACCTGCGGGAGTACGTTCTCGGGGCGCTTCGGGCCGGCGCGCAGGGCTTCCTCATGAAGGAAGCGCTGCCCGAGGAGTTGATCGCGGGGATCAGGCATGTGGCGGCGGGCGGCCGGCTGCTGGCCCCGACGGCCCAGGGCCGGCTGATCGACGCCTACGTCGAGCTGCCCGAGCGCCAGGTGACGCCGCTGCCCCACATCACCGGCCGCGAACGCGAGGTGCTGATCCTGGTGGCGCGCGGCCTCTCGAACGACCAGATAGCCGCCGATCTGGGCGTCAGCATGTCGACGGTCAAGACCCACATCAACCGCCTACTGGCCAAGTTCGATGGCCGCGACCGCTCCCACCTGGTCATCGCCGCCTACGAGGGCGGCCTCCGATGACCGTGGGGACAGCGGCGGCACGGCCGGGAGACCTGCGAAGATGAGCGTCATGACGCTTTCGCTGCCGATCGACGCCGAGGCCAACGAGCTGCTGTCCACCGATCCGCTGGCGCTGCTGATCGGCATGGTGCTCGATCAGCAGATTCCGCTGGAGAAGGCGTTCAGCTCACCGTTCGTGCTGGCGCAGCGGCTCGGGCACGCGCCGACCGCGGTCGAGTTGGCGGAGTTCGACCCCGAAGCTCTGGTCGCGATCTTCGCCAAGCCGCCTGCGTTGCACCGGTTCCCCAAGGCGATGGCGGCGCGGGTGCAAGAGGTGTGTCGGGCACTGGTCGACCGCTACGACGGCAATGCCGCCCATCTCTGGGACGGCGTCGATGACGGGGCCGAGTTGCTCAAGCGGGTCGCCTCGTTGCCGGGGTTCGGCAAACAGAAGTCGCAGATCTTCGTGGCGCTGCTCGGCAAGCAGTACGACGTGCAGCCGGCCGGGTGGCGGGAAGCGGCCGGCGGCTACGGCGAGCGGGGTTCGTACAAGTCGGTGGCGGACATCGTCGACGAGCAGTCGCTGGGCAAGGTCCGCGCCTACAAGAAAGAGATGAAGGCCGCCGCCAAGGCCTGAGCCGGTTCGGGTAACGCTGTGTGACCTGCGGTGATGCGTACGCCATCGAGTTGTTCTTGGCCCGCGACCGGCAGGCAGTGGGCGCACCGGCACGAACGGTGTAAGGATGGGCTGTCGATCGGAGACCCCATCGTGAAGAAGCAGCCGGACCGAGCGGTTCTCATCACGGACGCCGCTCGTAGTCAGGACGCTCAGTTCCGCAGCCGGCAGATCCGCTACGTGTCGATGATGAGCATCCGTGCCGCCTGCCTGATTGTGGGCGCGGTGCTGATCAGTGTCCGCCCGCCATGGCTCCCGTTGTGGCTGACCCTCTGCGCCGCCGGCATGGTCTTCCTCCCCTGGGCGGCCGTGCTGATCGCCAACGACCGCCCGCCCAAGAGCAAGGCCGAACGCGCCGCCGACGCACTCGCCCGCGAGCCGAAGCCGCAGGTCACCCTGCCGCAGCATTCGCCCGAGTCGACGGAATACCTGACCATCGACCTCGAGCCCACCGAAACCGGCGAACACTGGATCCCCGCCGACCCCCGCGACAAGCGGTAGCCGCGCTCTCCA
>NZ_JAHWFK010000029.1 GCF_019710575.1 Paractinoplanes polyasparticus
GAGCGGCACTGGATCCGGGCCGACTCCGCGAGAAGCGTTAGCCGCGCCCTCGAGAGCGGCACTGGATCCGGGCCGACTCCGCGAGAAGCGTTAGCCGCGCCCTCGAGAGCGGCACTGGATCCGGGCCGACCCCGCGAGAAGCGTTAACCGCGCCCTTAAGACCGGGCAATCGGGAAACTTGTCATCCGCGGGGCCGGGCGCCGATCGAGGCCACTGCCTCGGCGCCGAGCGCGGCCCCCGATTTCAGCGCGGCCCCCGGTTCCTGGCCCGAGCACCACGCGGCGAGCAGCCCTGCGGCGAAGGCGTCACCGGCGCCGGTCGGATCTTTCATCGGGACGCGGGACGGCGTCACCGTGACCACGGTGCCGCCCCGAGAGGCCCACGTGGCGCCGGCGGCACCCTGCTTGACCACCACATTGCGAACGTGGCTGGTCAACCGCCGAGCCTGCTCGGCGGCGGCTGCCGGACCGGCGAGCACGTCAGCCTCGTCGGCATTGCACAGCAGCAGGTCACAGTCGGCGACCCAGGTCAGGAAGGCCCGCGCGCCCACCGAGCGCAGCGGAGCCGCCGAGGCTGCGTCGACGCTGGTCGTCAGCCCCCGCTCGGCGGCGGCCGCCAGTGCTTCGAGCCCGGCCGTCCGCGACCCGTCGTGCAGCAGCGGATAACCCGACAGATGCAGGTGTGTCGCGTCGGTGGCCTCGAGTTCGGCCCGGACGTCGGCCGGGTCGAGCAGCAGGGCCGCACCACGGTCGGTGATCATCGTGCGTTCCTCGGGGCCGGCCAGCACGACGACGCTGCCGGTGACCGCGCCGGAGTGAGCGCGTACGGCGCAGCGCACCCCGGCCGCGGTCAGCTCGGCCACCCGCTCGCGACCGGCCGCGTCGTCGCCGACCGCCGCGATCAGCGTGACGGGCCGGCTGGTGTGCGCCAGCCAGGCCGCCGTGTTCGCGGCCTGACCACCGCCGCCCACCGTGATGGCGGCGGCGGTGTCCGAGCCGAGCTCGATGGGCCCGCCGTGGGCCACCAGCACGTCGGTGACGAGATCGCCGACGACGATGATCGTCACGCCGGGACGGTGAAGCCCAGCGGCGCGGTCGCCTCGGTGGCGGTGGCCACCGCGATCTGCGCGGCGAGGGCGGCGTTACGCAGGATGATGCGGACGTTGACCTCGAGGCTCTTGCCCTCGGTGCTCTCGTGGAAGTGGCTCAGCAGGAACGGGGTCACCGCCTTGCCGGTGATGCCACCCCGCGCGAGCAGCGAGAGGCCCTCGGACAGCGTGCGGTCGTGCAGTTCCGGGTCGAGCTGCTCGTCGGTGGGAAGCGGGTTGGCCAGGATGAGCGCGCCGGCCCCCACGTTGTGATCCGACCGGGCGCGGATCACGTCGGCGACCTCCTCGGGCGAGTCGAGCTGCCAGTCGACGTCGAAGCCGCCGTCGGTGATGAAGAAGCCGGGGAAGCGCTTGGTGCCGTAGCCGGCCACGGACACGCCGAGCGTCTCGAGCCGCTCGAGCGTGGCGCCCACGTCCAGGATCGACTTCACGCCGGCGCAGACCACCACGATGGGCGTGCGCGCCAGCGTGGTGAGGTCGGCCGACTCGTCGAAGGTGACGTTCGCCTCGCGGTGCACCCCGCCCAGGCCGCCGGTGGCGAACACGCCGATGCCCGCGGCGGCCGCGACCGCGCTGGTAGCGGCGACCGTGGTAGCGCCGTCGGCCCGCCGGGCGGCGGCCACGGCGAGGTCGCGGACCGAGAGCTTAGCCACGCCCTCGGCCAGGGCCAGGTGCTCGATCTGGGCGTCGTCGAGGCCGACGAGCAACTCGCCGCCGATCATGCCGATCGTGGCGGGCACGGCACCCTGGTCGCGGACGGTCTGCTCGATCTCACGCGCCACCCGCAGGTTGTCCGGGTGCGGCAGACCGTGCGAGATGATGGTGCTCTCGAGGGCGACCACCGGCCGGCCCTCCCGGCGGGCACGGGTCACGTGCTCGCCGTATCGAATCGCGAAGTCAGTCACGAGAGCTACCGTACGGTGCCTGATCCTCACCTGGACAAAGACCGGCGACCTGGTCGTTGGACCGGCCCGGTCCGAGGTGCCACACTTGCGGGTTGGAGCTTTCGTCAGCTGCCGTGGGCCGGGGGGACCGGTGGCTCGACGATCCTGACCACGTGACCTGAAGGGCAGATGTCGTGAGCACGGAGATTCTGGAGCGTCCGGAAACCAAAGACGCCGACACCGGGCCAGAGATGTTCCACTACGTGCGCAAAGAGAAGATCGCCGAGAGCGCGGTCATGGGCACGTACGTCATCGCGCTGTGCGGCGAGAAGTTTCCGGTGACCAAGTCACCGAAGCCGGGTTCCCCGGTGTGCCCGCAGTGCAAAGAGATCTACGAATCGATGCAGCACTGACCGGTCGTTCCTCCCGAGGCGCCCGGTGAACGCGGGGGACGGGCTCCTCGTCGCCGACCTGGTCGGGGTGGCGGTCTTTGCCGCCTCGGGCGCCTCGGCCGGAATCGCGAAGCGGCTCGACCTGTTCGGGATCGCCTTCGTCGGTTTCGTCGCGGCGCTCGGCGGCGGCATCGTGCGTGACCTGGTGATCGATGCTGTGCCGCCGTTGGCCTTCGGTGACTGGCGCTACGCGGTCACGGCGGTCGTCGCCTCGCTCGCCGTCTTCTGGCTGCACCCTCAGCTGAGCCGGTGGCGCCGCGCGGTGCTGCTGCTCGACGCGGCCGGGCTCGGCCTCTTCACGGTCACGGGCACCCTCAAGGCGCTGGACGCCGGGGTGCCCGCGGTCGGCGCGTGCCTGATCGGCATGCTCACGGCGATCGGCGGCGGGCTGGCCCGCGACCTGCTGACCGGCGAGATCCCGGCGGTTCTGCAGCGTGACATCTATGCCGTTGCCGCCCTCGGCGGCGCGATTCTTGTCACGATCCTGCGCGGGGCCGGGGTCGTCGACCCGCTCACGATGACCGCATCGGCGCTGCTCATCACGGGGGTGCGCCTGGTGGCGCTGTACCGCCGATGGTCGGCGCCGGTGGCTGCGCCGTAACCCGCGCCGGGCCGTCGCCGCGGCTATGCTGAATGCCGCCTCCGGTCCCTTGCCGGGGGTGTTTTGTTGAGGGGAAAGGATCGTCGCAGCTTGAGCCCGCCACTGCCGGATCTGGAGACCTTCCCCCCGCTTCGCGACTGGCAGCGCAAGGCCCTCGTGGGCTACCTGCGCCGCCGCAGCGACGACTACATGGCGGTGGCGACCCCCGGCGCCGGCAAGACCACCTTCGCGCTGCGGATCGCCGCCGAGCTGCTGGCCGACGGCACCGTCGAGGCGGTCACCGTGGTCTGCCCCACCGAGCACCTCAAGGTGCAGTGGGCGTCGGCCGCGGCCCGGGTCGGCATCCAGCTCGACCACGCCTTCCGCAACTCCGACATCCACTCGTCGCGCGACTTCCACGGCGCGGTGCTCACCTATGCCCAGGTCGGCATGGCGCCGGCGGTGCACCGGCGACGCACGATGACCCGGCCGACGCTGGTGATCCTCGACGAGATCCACCACGCCGGCGACTCGCGCAGCTGGGGTGACGGCGTCAAGGCCGCCTTCGAGCCCGCCGAACGCCGCCTCATGCTGACCGGGACGCCCTTCCGCTCGGACGAGAACCCGATCCCCTTCGTCAGCTACGAGCGGGGCGAGGACGGGCTGCAGCGCTCGCGGGCCGACTCGGTCTACGGCTATTCCGACGCGCTGCGCGACGGGGTCGTGCGGCCGGTGCTCTTCATGGCCTATTCCGGCGAGACGCGCTGGCGTACCAACGCGGGTGACGAGCTGGCCGCCCGGCTCGGCGAGCCGATGACCAAGGACCTGGTCGCCCAGGCCTGGCGCACGGCCCTCGACCACCGCGGCGACTGGATGCCGCAGGTGTTGCGGGCCGCCGACGCCCGGCTGACCAAGCTGCGGGAGCACGGCATCGTCGACGCCGGCGGGCTGATCATCGCCAGCGACCAGCAGACCGCCCGCGCCTACGCCAAGCTCATCGGCGAGATCTCGGGGCAGCCGGCGACGGTGGTGCTCTCGGACGACGAGGGCGCCTCGAAGCGGATCGCGACCTTCGCCACCTCGCAGGACCGTTGGCTGGTGGCTGTGCGGATGGTCTCGGAGGGCGTCGACATCCCCCGGCTGGCCGTCGGCGTCTACGCCACCAGCGCCTCGACGCCGCTGTATTTCGCGCAGGCGATCGGCCGCTTCGTGCGGGCCCGGCGCCCGGGTGAGACAGCGACCGTCTTCCTGCCCAGCGTGCCGCACCTGCTCGGGCTGGCCAGCGAGATGGAGGCGCAGCGCGATCACGTGCTGGGCCTGCCGAAGCAGAAGGACGGCCTGGACGACGACCTGCTCGAGCGGGCGCAGCGGGAGGAGAACGCGGAGGGCGAGCTCGAGAAGCAGTTCGAGGCGCTCTCGGCGACCGCGGAACTCGACCAGGTCATCTATGACGGCACGTCCTTCGGCATGGGGGCGCTGACCGGGACGCCCGAGGAGGAGGAATACCTCGGACTGCCCGGGCTGCTCACCGCCGATCAGGTCTCGGTGCTGCTGAACAAGCGGCAGGCGGACCAGCTGGCCGCGAAGAAGCGGCAGAAGGCGGCTGAGCCGGCCGCTCCGGCCCAACGGGAGGCGCCGCCGCCGATGACCGCGGGGGAGCGTCGCAACAGCCTCAGGCGGCAGCTGAACACGTTGGTCGCCGCGCACCACCACCGCACGAACCTGCCGCACGGCAAGATTCACGCCGAGCTGCGCCGGCTCTGCGGCGGGCCGCCCAGCGCGCAGGCGACGATCGAGCAGCTCGAGGAACGGATCGCGACGATCCAGACGCTGTGACGCCGGCATGTCAAGCAGTCTTGACGTCAAGTCCCCTTGACGTCAAGAGAACTTGACGCCATCCTGGATGCATGACGACGACAATTCTCGATCGGATTGTGCGGTGGAATCTCGATCTTGATGGCGATTGGTACGGCGACGAGCGCGAGCGCTTCCGGTGGTACGAGGGCATAGCCGCGGCCGCCTCGATGCAGTGGATCGCAGTCCCGTGGGCCGGGGCGATCCTGGTGTGGGTGCTGGGCCGCCCCTCGGTGATCCCGCTGGCCATCGTGCTCGCCGCCATGCTCGTCCCGATGTGGGTCTGCACGCTGTACGTGCGCCGGCGCCGCGTCGACACCCTGCCCCGGTCCTGGACTGCCAAGCGCGTCTTCTGGGGCATCGTGGGCGGCATCCCGTACGCGGTGTTCCTGGTCGGCGCGCTCTACGCCTACGACCCTGAGGGCGCCACGTGGCGGGGCGCGGCCATCGGCGGCGTCGTCGGCGGTGTGGTCGGGTTGGTGGTTCAGGTCGTCCAAGGTCGGCGCCGGCGTCAACTCGAAGCTGTCGCCGCGGACGAAGACTGATGGCCCCTCCAGCCGGGCCGGTGCGCGCTCCTGAGGCGGACGGCACGGCCGGTGTACGCATCCGGGCCGCCCGCAAAGAAGCCGGCCTGACCCAGCAGGGGCTCTCGGCGGCCGTTCAGGTGAGCCGTCAGACCATCATCGCGATGGAGACGGGGGACTACGCGCCCTCGGTCTACCTGGCGCTGAAGGTGGCCAAGGCGCTCAACGCCAGCGTCGAAGACCTGTGGGACGCCGAGCCGGCCGGCAACCAATAGGCCGCGACCGCCCGCCCAGCAGTGCAAGCGGCCGCTCCGGAGCGCGTCTGAGCGCTCAGGAGCGGGCCGTGGGGCAGCGAGGGCTGCTGTAAACGCCGCAG
>NZ_JAHWFK010000003.1 GCF_019710575.1 Paractinoplanes polyasparticus
AGCCCTCGCCAGCAGCTACCGGCGGACGTGACCCGGTGTGTCGCCGACCCGGTGAACGTTCGTGGCCACCGCACTAGCCAGCCACATCCACCAGCACAGACCGGGACACGGAGCAGTCTTGCCGCCTCGAGCGCGCATTATCGGCGGCAGAAGAGCGCACTCGATCTGACCTATGAGAAGATCCCGAGGTGTCTCATTCTGTGCCACGGACCGTCAAGGTCAACGCCGCCTCCTGCGGTATCTGTGGTAACCCGCTGGACGATTGTCATGGCGTTGATGGCCACAGCGGCGACGGGGGCGTGACCGGCAAGAGAGTCGAATATGTCGTTGTCGGTAAGCGCGGCGGCATCGCCGATTTTCGTGAGACCGACGGCGACTCGAAGGTACGCAGGACTGACGCGGCGACCTTGGCGTTTGAGCTAGGCGTCGATGAGTCGGCCCTTCCGGGATGCCGGTTCAGTTGCTGGGTGGAACGCGCAGAATACGGCGTGATCAGGAGCAACTTCACGCTCTCGGTGAAGTAATCCCGGGTTGCCGGGGACCCAACGGAGCCGCGCAACCGCCAGCCGCGCACGGCCAGCGGCATGAGAGTGCGCTCAATCTTGACTGCATCTAATCATTTGCCAGCGTGGTCCGCGGCGCCGGCGTTGCCCACCGGTCCGGCGAGAGGAAGCTGCAGGTTGCAACGGGTTCGCCGGGCAGCTGGTCGCCCTGCGCCCCGGCCTGCTACTCCGCGCGCGGGGGCGTGAGGAGGCCGCGCTGGGCTAATTCCGTCAGCAGTTGGTCATTGTCGCGGTAGTGGACCGTGGCGATGCCCGCCTCGGCGGCCCCGGCGAGGTAAGTGACTTTGTCGTCGACAAACAGGCACTGGTACGCGCGGCGGCGCACCCGCATCAGAACGGCGTCGAAGAACGACCTGTAAGGTTTGCGGCTACGAAGTTCGTGAGAGATCAAGATGCCCGCTATCGCCGGGTGTCCTGCGTAGAGCTGCCTAACCTTGGCTCCTCGGACGGCTTCCTGGTTGGTGGCTAGAAAGATCTGTGCCACAGCAATCTGCGGCAGACATTCGAGTAGCTGCTCGTTGACGGCGATGTTGCCGGTCACCCACCGGTCGAGGAACTGCTCAGCGCTAAGACCGGTCACGTGGCGGGGTAGCAACCGTCGGACGACATCGACCAAATCACCGTCGCCGACCAGCGTTCGCTCCTCGCCCGGATCCTGCAGCAGCTCTCGCTGAAACGCAAGGAAGCCCGACGCCCACCGGTAGTCGCGCTCAATCTCAACGATGAACTCAGGCCGCGGGAACTGCAGAACCCCGTCGACGTCCAGCAGCAGGGTGTCAATCACCTCAAGCACTGTACGTACGGTGCCGACAGGATGGACCGGCGTCACCGTACGTCAGCCGTAACGTCGTCTGTTCAGCGCATACCATGCGGCAAATGAGGTCACTCGATCTTGGTTATGGCAGCCGGGGACTGAGTCTTTCGCTACCACGCGCTGGTATGAACGCCACGTCAGTCGTCGCTGTGGCCGGAATCGTCGGCACCTTGGTCGGTACGGTTATCGGTCCAGCCATGACCGCGCGGCTGGCAAGCGGCAACGAGCATCGGGCTCGACTACGCGACGCTCGGACGAAGCCGTTCATCGAAATCAATATTGCGACGAGTGCCGCTGAACGTCGAGTGCCCAGGCACGGGGGCAGACGTCACTCGCCGTGTTGCTTCATTTTCTCGGCTGCAGTTGCCTGCCGTCGTGCAAGTGCTTCGCGCTCTTCCAACGTCATCGTCGCGACGTGGTCCTCCCAACGGAGCTGGGATTCAATCGTGGCGATCTCGAGACCGAAGGCGTCCCTCAGTGCCTCGTGCAGGTCAAAGGTGACCGCTCGCAGCGCCTGAGCCGTCTCCTGCACCGCGGCGACCGATGTGCCCGAAGTAGGAAGAGTGTGGTCACGACGCTTGCTGCGCATCAGCACTGGACCCTCGGGCCCACCGAAGGCCCATACATCGTGGATGAGACGGTTGCGCGCTTCACTGAGAGCTTTCGCTAAGCTGAGGATCTCCGTCAGCCTCGACCGTGCAGGTTCGGTGATCTCGCGATGCCGCTTCGCCACTGCGGCAGAGTTCTCTATCAGTTCACCGGCCATCATGCCGGCCGCGATCACCGCCGCGTACTTACTACCCACCAGCGCGCAGAGCGCGGCCCGAAGTTGCATCTCAAATGTCGACGCTGCGTCGACGAGCTCGCCGAGGGCGAGGTATCGGGCATTCGTGTCGGCCTGGCCTGCCAATTCCATCGGAGAAGGATCTCAGATCGCTTCCATGTAGCGGCTCTCGCCCCGCTCGTGCCGCTCACTCAAAAGTCGGCCACCACGGCCACCAAATCCCTCCGACGTAGAGCTCGGCTTAGGTCAAAGCAGCATGAATCACCACAGCGTGCGAGCGCGCGGATCGCGGCAGAAGCGGATGCGGAAGAGTGGCCCGAATGCGTCTGAGAGTCATACCGATTCGTCCATGCCATCCTGTATCGATGGAAGATCAAGACGATCGAGCTGCCGTTCTGCGCCTACTTACTCAGGCCGAGCGCGCACCAGAGCAGCCGACGCCCGGAGGCGCGAGCGAGAATGAGCTCGCCGATCTGGAGCGGCGGCTCGGAGGGCCCTTGCCTATGGAGCTTGTTGAGTGGCTGCGAATTTGCAAGGGAGAGGCTATCTGCGCTGGTGGTGTATTCGGAGCGCGGCCCGATCGGGAAAACCTTGATATCGCCGCACACCTCACCTTGCATCCGTATTGGCGAGAACTAGGCTGGCTGCCGGTGGCCGGTGATGGTTGCGGCAACTACTACGTATTTATCAACAGCGGCCGGCTTCGTGGCAAGGTGGCATTCGTCGACACGATGTCGGACCCGAACTCCGTCGAAGAGATTGCCGGGCCCAACTTATGGACGTTCTTGAGGTCTCTCCTGATGCGCGGGTGAGTGCACTCAACTCGGCACGAGCGTGCGTCGCACCACCTGAATAAATCCGTCACCCACTGTCAACGGCCGTTAATCGGAAAGCCTCACTGCCACAGTCGCACGCAGTCGGCGGCAGATGAGGGCGCGGACTGCTGCCAGCGTTTTCCGGACCTTGGAAGCGGCGGGTCAGGCCCAGCGCCACGCAGGAAAGCCACGTTCGAGGACTTCGGAGCATTCATGCCAGCGTTCCCTGGACGTGGCCACTGGGGCCACGATTGACGGTGCCGTCTTCGGATCCGCAGATTCGTTGTAGCCCCAAGCGAACGACGCCAGCAGCGTGATCGGCTCGGACCTGGATCGTAGAGGAACGGTGACGAGGAACGTGTCCGCACGCCATTCGAGGTGGTGGGCTCCGTTGAGGTTGTTGGACGGCGCGTCATAGATGGCCGCCGGGTAGCCATGGGCGAAGAACGGTGAGTCCGCCTCGGCCCAGACAGGCCCCGAGTCGACCTCGCTCGCGACCACCTCGTTGGCGTGGTCCCATGTGCGTCTGGTGTGAACGACTTGGATCCAGCCCGTCAGCTTTCGGTATCCAGCGCCTTCGTAGCTCACTGTCGCCGACATGCTCGGGTACCCCGCCGCCGTTTCAGGGCCGAACGGCAGACCAGGGAGAATATCGAACCCCGCATCAATTCCATTCACGACCTTCGTGACCAGGACACTGACCTGTCCATCGCGGTCGTGGTGCCGGAAGGGAATCTGCAACGCCACGGACATGCCCGCCATCGTAGGGCTGACCAGATGTCCTCCGCTCGACTTGAAGTTGCACAGGGACGAAACGCACTAGCGTCACAGCGCGTGGCCGCGCGCTCGACCCGACGTACACTCTCGGCGGCCATGAGAGGGCGCTGACTAGCGCCGGGACACTACCCGAGTTCGTACGTGAAACGGTCGGTCCGTTGGAAGGCCGCGTCCTGTTCGACGGTCTTCTGGAGTATCCGTTCGATGCGATCAAACGTCAGCGGGCCCATCGCGGCGCGGCTGGTTCCGGATGCAGCCCAATGCAAGTGGACAGGCCGCTCGACGTCGGCACTCAGCCGATCCCACAACGCGTCCAGGTTCGCGCCGTAGTGGCGGCCGAAGTCAAGCAAGGCCGCCAGCTCGCGGTGAAAGTCGCGCTCAGGCTTCACCCGGTTGCCATCGAGGACTACTTGCACCCGAGGATGCTATCGACCACGCTAGCGGCTCCCGCCGACGGTCGCACGCTCTCCGCGGCCAGAAAAGGATGCGCGATCTTGGAAGCAATTCCGTTGCTATGCCCGGTGGACCTCCGGCACCGTCGAGCAGAACGCGACTCGCGGCAGCTCGGTACACCTCGTACCGCCAACGGCGACCGTCCTCGAACGCGGCCCCGTCCAGGACCTACCCTACAAGGGGACGGGTGGCGGTCACATTCGTGAGGTTCTCCCCGAGCCAAACCGCCGCCCGTCTCAACTCCTCACGCCCAGCGCACCCTGGCCGCGCCTTGTCTGCGGCATGAGGGTGCACTCGTCACCTTCTCGGCAGTGCAGTTTGATGCTTACCGCCCCGCTGGCCACGCGCATGCCCGGCCAGCACTGGACCGCCTCGCTGCCATAGACGTGGATAGGCCGTAAATGATCCGGGCAACGGCAACGGCAACGGCAACGGCAACGCCGGCGACAACCAGCTCACAACGTCGACCCCACGGGTATGGCAAGCGGCGAGGCGGGTGTCAAGCTGTGCTACGTCGCGGGCGACGGCGACAGCGATCACCCATATCCCTATCTGGGTGGAACCCCCGCCGGTGCCGCCACCGGAGGAGGGTTCATGTTTTCGAACAGCGACGTCAGCGAAGGCTGGTCCGCGGAAGCCGGTTGCAGCGCAGGGTTCATCGCCAGCTCCTGCGGCACGTCCGGACTGAGCGATGGGATCGACACCTACGCATCAACTCTGAGGGCGATGCGGGAGTCAAGCACACCTTCGGCGCTTACTAGGAGAAACGAGTGGGCAGGGTAATCGCAGGCATCGTGCTGCTGACGGGCATTACCGCGATCGTGATGAACCGCCGGTTCGTTCCTCTCCCGGCCAGGAAGGGATCCGCCAACAGTACGCAGGTCAAGGTGTCTCGGGTCTTTGCCGTGATCGTCGGGGCGTTCCTCGCGGTCGTCGGGCTGTTGGGGCTCTTCGGCACGGACTTCCGAACCCTATTCGGCTGACCGGCCATTTTAGTGCGGTGACAGCCGCCGCTTCGGCGGCGGCTGTCACTGTGGCCCGTTGACCGGCTTGCTTTCTGGGGATCGAACGTCTCGTGGCGGGGCCGCATCGCCACAAGATCGCCGGTCTTTGGCTGTCGTGCCTCGGGGCGCTTCACGGCGTTCAGGCGGTAGATCAGCGCGAAACGGTTCGCCTTGCTTGGTCAAGACTGCCTGTTCGAAGTCGTAATTCTGGGCACCGATGACTGCACTACTCTCGGCAGTTCAGGACGGCGGCCGGCCGAGTGCGCAGACCACCGCGCGTGACGGCGCAGCGTTGCCGGCGCGCACGGACGGCGGCAAATCCGGATGCCGGCGTAGGGGTCCGCGGGGTTCAATTCGCAACTGTGGTGAAGGAGAAAGGCGGCGGTATTGCCGAGACGGAAGATCCTGGAAACGTGGGACCACGACCTTCCCGGCCTTGACGACGACCAGCTGCGCGCGCCTGATCATGGCGCAGGGAGCGCGAGCAGTCGTCGAACCGTTCACCGGGCCGGAACCCCAAGGCTCAACGCGATTGGCGGCAGCGCCGAGAGGCTGTTGAGTTCGAGGCGCAGGGAGCGTGGGCTGTTGTAGGCATACGGGTCGACGTAGCGTAACTCAGCTTGCCTCCCTGTGGCCGCTCTGCGACCAAATGTGTGCCCCTGAGCTGAGTGAGCGTCACACTTTCCGAGCCGCTTCGGGAAGGTGCAGCGGCGTTACGAAGGATCAACCCTCTGCCCGACGTTGCTCGGACTTCGCAGGATCAGAAGATGATGGCCTGGTGCGCCTTAATGGCGTTTCGAGGATAAGTGGAACGAGGATGTTCAATGCTGAGTGATATTCGGCGAGTAACCTGATCGGGTTCTGCAGCTCCCTGACAGAGAGTCCAGAGTGCTCTTTTCCCTCACAATCTCGGGCGTTTGCTGCGTATAGCCGTGGCGTCGCCCGGCCCACTAGCTGCATATACCTCACGGTCAGTAAGTCGTCGACCTTATGCCAAGCTTCAGCGGGCTCTTCCGTCTCGAAGAGCGCCCTCAACTTGGCCTCCGAGGCTGTACCGATCGAGCGACTCTTGAGGTACTGTGCGTCCAACACCAAGCGCACTTTTTTCAACTCCTGTCGAGATCCTCCATTCTTCGCCCGCCAGTAATGCTGAGTCGAAAGGTACAACTCGGCAGCAGCACTGAGCAATGGTGTCAGCAACTCCTGTCGCAGCTTGTTGTCCAGCTCGTGCCGCGCGTGCTGCAGCTCGAGGTCCTTCCGCCCATTCTCCGCTTTGTTCGACAATAACCATAGCAACCATCCGATGACGCCTGTGCCAACGATGGCACCGGCTATTGGACCCGCCGCCGAGACAAGCAATCGCTCGGACAAAGGCGGGGTTTCCGCGGCGAAAAACATTCCCATCAGCATCGCTACCCTCTCTCGTGCTCAATGGCATGGCCATAGTCACTCACGAGTCCAGGGATCGATCAGGCGGATGACCGACAGCCCTTCTGTCGGATCGAGGCCGGACTTGACCTGTATAGACTAGTGACGCGGCACGAGTGATCGGGTGTCCTCTCATCGGCACGATAGTGCGTCGGGCGCTCGCGAACGTGCGTCACGTGGCGTGACGGCTCACCGCCGGCAGTCGCGCGCGGTCAGGGCCCAATTCCGGATGCCGGCGCCGGACCTGCTTTCGTGGTTCAAGGTTCCCGAGACCCATTACGCTCTTGGCACCTTGTCAGCACTTAGTGGTCGCGGTACGCCGTCAAAGCCCTCCATAACCGCCGTCGCCAGCTCGTGCGCCGAGGGTGGAGGAATACTTCGATGTCGTCCAGCGCGTCGGTCACCGTGGCGGCCATGTGTGGGGTCGATCGACGTCGGTGGAGTGCTTCCACCACGCGGGCTTCGTCCAGCTGCCGATGAACTCTGGCCAGATGTCCCAGGCACGTCGCGGCCAGGGCGCTGACTTGGTGGTCGTCGTGCTGGAGGAGTTCCAGGTGAAGCTCCTGCAACTCTTTCCAGTCGCCCCGGTCGTAGAGGGCGGTGCCGACCATGGCATCGAGCGCCGTCGGCAGGTCACCGCGATCCAGCGCGGCTCGAACGTCGGCCGGTGCGGCGGGCGGTGGATTCTGGAAGACGCGATGCTCATACGACACCAATGCATCGTGCCATTGCGGAGGAACGCCGACGGGTCGGGCGGATTCAGGATCATCGGCGCGGGCGGGTCTCAGACCTTGCGGTAGCGGGCCTCCGCTACGGCGAACAATCCGTACGCGACGAAGCCGATCGCGGTCAGCAGCAGCAACCACATGCCGTAACTACGCTCGGACAACGCCCGCAGCGCGGCATCCAGGCCACGCGCCTTGTCCGAGTCGTACTGCACGGCAGCCACCACGAACAGCACCCCGGCGATGGCGTAGGCGATTCCCTTCGCGATGTAGCCCAGCATGCCCAGCCGACCGATCAGCCGACGCATCGCGGAAGTCATCTGTCCGACCTTCAGGTGCTTCTCGAATCTCCGGGTGAGGCCGACGACCGCCAGGCCGATGCCGATCCCGGTGACCACCAGCCCGGCACCGACGACGGTGAGCCGGCCCGGGCCGGAGCCGAGCAGGCCTTCGGTCGCGTTCTGCTGGGTGTCCGCGCTGGACGTGTTCTTGCCGCGCAGCACCTTCACGCCGTTCCAGGCCAGATAGAGATAGAACGCGGCGCGGACGGCGGACGCGGCACGCTCCAGGTGGCGGCGCACCGTGAAGATCTCGAGGATCTGCCAGACCGCCATCGCGACCAGGCCGATCACCATGATCACGATCAGCGCCGCACCGAAGGACTCCTCGGCGAGCTCGTGCATCGCGCCGGATTGGTCGCCGTCCGCGGTCCGGCCGCCGACGGCGATCTGCACGATCACGTAGGCGAACAGGAGATGGAGTACGCCGTACCCGAGGAAACCCGCGCGGGTCAGCCGTTCGAGCCAGGTGTTGCCGGCGGCGCGTGAGGCCGCGCCGCGGGCCTGCGAGGTTACGGAGGGCATCACCCAGCTTTGACCCGAGAGCGCTAGAACAAAACCTCCCCCGGTTCCCATTCAGGGGGATACGGGACGACGTCCAATGCGGCAGTTGTGCCATATTCAGTGGTTGGACGCCTGGCTCTTGAGATCCTACGATCATGCTGGTTGAGGTCCTTCTGGACTCCGAGATCAACGTGCACTACGGCTTTCTCACCCTGTGCAGCGCGCAGACCGAGGAGGATGACGACACCCTCGTCGACGCGTGGCGTGGGCAGGTGAACGGGCTGGTGGGTGCGGCGGTGCCGGAGATGCTGCGAATCCGGACCGATACCCATACCGGGCAGGTCGACGTGCGCATCGAGCTGCACGACGGCGAGCCGGAGCTCAGCAACGACTGGTCCGAAATAGTGGATGTCTGGTTCGCCAGCTGGGTCGACGACCTCACGCTGAGCGCGTTCGAGGAGTTCGCCGGGCCGGTTTCCCTGCCACCCGGCAGTTACCAGGTCCGCTGTGCCGCCGTCAGCGAACCCACGTCCGGGTCGAGTGCCGAGAAGATCCTGCTGCAATTCTGGCCGGCCGCCGGCACCGATCGCATCGTGCGGCAAACCGGCCAGATCGCGGCTGCTTGGCACCGCGACGGTCGCACTGCGCCGTGGACCGCCGCCGAGCTCTCTGCCCGCGTCGAGGAACTACGCCAGAACCGGGACCTCGACGACGAGGAGCCGGAAGACCTGCCAGCCGGTTGGCCTCATCACTATCTGCTGAGCAGTCTGGGGTGGTCCGGACAGGAGATCGGTGGAATCGACCCCGCCTTGGCCGCCCATCTCACAACGGCCGGGCCGGAGACACTGCGCCGTCTCGCCTGCTGGGCCGTTGAGCAGGCGCTCACCATGGCGGAGATTCGCGACCGGCCGGAAATCGACGAGGCCTTGGCTGCCGTCCGCCGCGGGATGGACCTGCCACCAGACCTGGTCATGTCCGGCGGACCTCTTGGCGAACTCCTCTACCCACAACTCGAATCCGAGGACCCTGAGGCTGTCGAGCAATTTCGCCGAGCGGTCGTCCGGCGGCAGGCCGTGAAACTACTGTCCCAAGCTGCCGCGCCACCGGATCTGGAGAGAACCTGCTCGATCCTGCTCGCTGCCGGCCGCTTGACCGGCGGTAGCCCCGACTGGATTGTCGCCGCCGTCCGTCAGGTCTTTCCTCATCTCATACCGGCCGAGCGCTGACGGTCATCGTTGCGGAGGTCCCGCTGTGCCCATCCGGACCAACGGTCTGGTCAGCGTAGGTCAACGCGTCGACGATCGGTCTCCGGCCGCCACCCGCGCACAGGCCATGAACCGCTTGCGCCTCGGCTTACGCAGGGTGGCCCCCGGCAGCGGTGGTCCGACCGGTCAGCGGCCGGACCACCGTCGATCATTCAGGAGAACTGCGCGAAGAACCGCCAGATCTCGCCCTTCGTCCAGGTCGTGACGCCGCTCTCGGCATACGTTCCCTCCACGGGACCGGGCATGTGCCCGTTGTCGTACGCCGCCCACTGCACCGGGTAGCCGGCCCGGCAACCCGAGTACGTGGTGGTGATGTGCGTGCGACTGCCGGCTGCGGGCTCACGCGGGCTCTGCGCCGTGCACCCGTTGTTGCGCACGAAGGTGTCCCGCAGCCCCCGTCCCTGCGCGATGGGCAGTACGTTGTCCGAGATGCCGTGGAGGCCGAAGTAGGCGATCGGCTGCGTACCGCCGCTGCATCCGCTGATCTGCCCGCCGGAGATCACCGCGACGGCCCGGAAAACGGTGGCCCGGGCGCAGGCCAGCGCGTAGCTCATTCCGCCACCCCAGCTGAAGCCGAGTGCGAACCGTTGCCGGGGGTTGACGCAGAGGCTGCTCTCGATCCGGGTGATCATGTTGTCGACGAACGTCACGTCCTCACCGCCGGCGTTGCCCCAGCCGTTGCCAAGACCCTGCGGCGCCACCAGGACGGCGCTGTTGTTGGACTGTTCCTGTTGGCCGTAGTAGGACCACGCGGCGCCGCTGGTCCCGCCGGAGGAGATCTCCTGCATGGTGCCGCCGCGCCAGTGGAAGCCGAAGATCAGCCGGTACGGCTGGCTGTTGTTGTAATTGGCGGGCACCCGCAGGATGAATTGCCGGCTCTTGCCGCCGCTCTGGATCGTGTAGGTGCCGCTGGCCAGGGTAGGCGCCTTGCCGCAGCCGGAACTCCCACCCGGCGCCGGCGTCGTGGGGTCGGTCCCGCCGTCGGTACGCACCAGCTGCCACTGCTGGTTGGCGCCGCTCCAGTCGGCGTACTGCACAATGGCGGCGTTGTCCGCTGTGGACGCCCCCTGCACCTCGACGGCCTTGCCACTGTGCTGGGCCAGCAGCCGGACATGGCCGCCGTCCGAGTCGGCCAGCCGGAACTGCTGGTTCGTCCCGTTGTTGTCCGACCACTGCACGACAGCGCCGCCGTCCGCGGTGGAGCGGTTCGCGACGTCCAGGACCTTGCCGGAGCTCCGCGACTTGATCCGGTAGTAGCCACCGCCCGAGTCGACGAACTGCCACTGCTGGTTGGCGGCGCCGGTGCGGGTCCACTGGGTGATCCGCGCGCCGTCGGTGGTGGCCGACCCGGAGAGGTCCAACGCCTTGCCGCTGTTGCGGTTCACCAGGGTGTACCAGGCGTTTGTGTCGATCGTCGCCGCGTTCGCGGGAGCCGCGACCACCGCGACGAGCGTGCCGATCGTCATCGCCGCTATGGTCGCGGCGGCCATGACGGTGCGCCGGGGCCGTCTCAGGGCCGATTCGGTACGGGGTTCACCCGTGGCTCTCATGAGTCCACTCCTTACGGATCGGAGTCACCCGCGCGCGGCGGAACCCGCGCGGTGACGATCACAGGCGCCACTGCCGAAAGGGCACGCTGACACCCTGGGGATTGTGCGTGAAGTTAACGCTAACGACATCGATACGTCAAAGATGATTGTCGATGAACCATGATCTCGGATCATCTACATATCGGCGCATAACCATATTTTCAGCCGAGTTGGCGGGTCAGTTTCGCATGATCCGGAAGAACTCATCCCAGGGTTCACGGACGCCGAGCGGTGGAACATTGTGAACGCTTACATCGACGAGCACGACGAGACGCACCGGTGCGCCTCCCCGTTGCTCCGATGGCCGCCGAACATCGTGAGGACTACCCCCGAGACGAAAGCGACAGCCAGAAACCATCGATGGGCCGCGCCGACCGCAGCGGCATCCATTGGTCCGGCCAAGCGATGATTGTCAGATCGACGGACGCGCGTCGGTCCGGAGCCAGCTGTCTTCTGCCGCATAGTCGAACCACATCGCCGTCGCCTCCGGGGAGATGCCTGATGGCGTCCATGCGGGATGCCGGGCGACTTGGTCGATCATCCGGCTGATCTCGTCGGTGACTGTGGCCGCGTAGTCGCCCACCGGCCGGTATCCCAGCGCCTGCCCGGCACTGGTGTCCAGGACGATCGGCGGGATCCGGTGCCAGGGGTGCCTGCCCAGCCGCGGCGGCGCGTCCTCGTCGAGGAACACTTCGTGCCATGTGTGTCCGGCCAGGGCGGCGATCAGGCGCGAGATCGTCAACCCGTCGGGGACGTCCGGGTCGGCTGCGTTGAGAATTCGGCGCCCCGGCTGTTCCGCGACGACCTCGACGAGAGCGGCAATGTTGACAGCTGCTGATGGATGGTCGGCCCCCTTGCCGTGGCCGGCAAGCAGAAGCGCCGGCCGGCGGTCCAGGGCACGCTTCACGAAGTACCACTCTCGCGGTGGTGCAGCGCCTTCGCCGTGCACCTTCGATGGTCGCAGCACGGTTACCGGCAGGCCGCTGTCGAGCAGGACGAGTTCGGCGGCGACCTTGTTGGCCCCGTATCCCTGCGGTGAGTTGTACGGCATATCGCCTGGCTTCAGAGTGGCTTGCTGTTCGGTCACCGCTGCGTCGAACCGGGGCGGTGCAGCCGAATTGACGTGGTTGCCCTCGCCGTCGACGTATACCGCCTTGCTGGAGATCATCACCGTGGAGCTGACGTCGCGGATCAAGGGGAGGAGCAGCCGCGCCTGAGCGGCGGTATAGCAGGCGCAGTCGACCAGAAGATCACGCCCATCCTCCACGGCCGCCGCCAGACCGGCGGGATCGTCGTGATCCACCAGCACCAAGTGACCCCCGCCGGCTGCCAGATCAGCAGGCATGCGCCGCGGATCACGACCAGTCACAGTGACCTGCCAGCCGGCCGAGAGCAAACGACGTGCCACGGCGCGACCGATCAACCCCGTGCCACCGATGACCAGCGCAGACCGCACTTCCGACCCCCAACCGGCGTGGCCCGGCATACCGCACCTTGTCCAGCCGATCCTATTCGAGCGGCTGCCACTCGAGAGTCAGCCCGGAATCCCGCAGCGGCATGGCGGTGGCCGCCTCAGCCAGCACTCTGGCCATCCGCACATCGTCACATCGAGTTCGGGCCGCCCGGCGTGCGTCACGCCGCGTACGTATCCCCCACCGCGAGCACCTCCCAATCTGGAGGCGAGCCCTCATGATCCGGTCCGCGTGACGGCTCACCGCCGGCCGTCGCGCGTGTTCGGCGGCAAATAGGGGCGCCTCATCATGCATCAGTGGTTCAGCGACGGTGGTATCCGATTGTCCGGGGCGGCAGCGCAATTCGTCGACGTCGCCCTGCTCTCGCAGAAGCCCGACCAGCTGTCCGGCCGCGAACCATTCGCCCGCGGCGGCGCGGCGGCGGCTGGCTCTACTGATCAATCCTCGCCAGAGAAGCGTTCCAGGGGCGGACTGTCGGGTGGATACGGGTGCACCCCCGGGAAGGCGCGGTGCCGCTCGATGACTGACCAGCACAACAGCGGCATGACTGTGCGACCGATCGTGTTACCGGGCAGGTGGCAGGGCAGGGCGTGACGAAGCCCGGAACAAGAATGGAACGCCCACCCCGGTAGCGGAGTCGGAAAATACTCGTGAGATAATAATTGCGTCGTCGGGAATACAATTCGTTCCCCACATCACCAGCATAGCTGAGCCTGTTGGGCCCTTGCTGGTTTTCGCGTCCCGTTTGAACTCTGCCTTCACATTTCCCGGAAACGCTGGATCGTGGCCTGCCCGGCCCGCACATTGATCCTCGTCCAGCAGCCGTCGAAGGCATCGGGGGAACGGTCTTTTGAAACTGCACGCGATATTTCGAATGCTCACCATCGCGAGATCCGGAGCGCTGCGGCGAGCGTCCGTCGGGACGGAGCCGTCGCGGGAGATCGCACTCAAGGTCAGACGCGAGGAGGAACGGCAGCGGCTTCGATGAGAATCGTGGCACGCGTAGGAAACGAGGATCCCGCTCGGGCGACGCCGACCACCGTGCGCACGATCGTCACACCTGGGCCGAGGCCATGCCCGGGCAGGCTGCGCCGCGGCGTGGCGGTGGCCGGCCGCGCCGCCGGGACGGTCGATCCGACGCCGAGTCGCCGATTCGCCGGACTTCGACGCATCCGCTCGGCGTGCGGTGGATCTACCCGCACGCCGAGAGGCACCGAAGTGTCTTGAGTCAAGGAAATTGCCCGGGCCGGCGTTGGGCATGGCGGCCACCACACCGCACGCCCCAGCCGCGCTGCGCAGGGCGACGGTCGTCATCGGACGACGGTGGCGCACAGTGGCGCCGGACGGCCTGCGGCACGACGGCCGAGTTCCGGACAGGCGAGGACGGTCTCGATCGAGGTCGACGTCCACCATCTGCTGACAGCGCCAGAGACCCCGCCGCACAGGAGGCTGAAATCGCGTTCTGACCGAAGTGAAAACGGGTACGGTCCGTGACTCGGACAACAGCCCGGCCTGCGCCGTATCCCTTGCAGCCGATTGATCAAAACGTCGAAAGTTTCCACGGTTCACCACTGTGGACTCAACGCGTCGCGGCGGTAACACGTCGGAAGCAAAGGTTCGGCGGATCGGGCCGTTGTGTCGCAATCCCTTGTGCGGTAAGGGTTTCGGGCGACCGATCGGCCGGAAAGAAGATGGGATGCCCGGTTCCTTGTTGCGGTCCTATTTCTGATTGGATAACGCTTCCGTGCGGGCTGTAAAACCCACGACAGTCCACTTGATAGGTACGAGGCTATTCCGGTTAGGGTCTTTCTCGTACGGCAGGGGTACGCCTGCCGAGGAAATCGGGGAAGAGGCCATGACATTGGCTGCCGTCGTCATGATTTTTGTTTCTCTGGTGCTCGCGGCGTTCGCCGCGGTCACGTTGTGGTGGACCATGCACGCCTGGCGCACGCCGGAGACCCTGGCCGGCACCCGC
This sequence comes from Paractinoplanes polyasparticus, assembly GCF_019710575.1. Taxonomy (GTDB): domain Bacteria; phylum Actinomycetota; class Actinomycetes; order Mycobacteriales; family Micromonosporaceae; genus Actinoplanes; species Actinoplanes polyasparticus. The sequence continues at coordinate 14,507 of NZ_JAHWFK010000003.1, forward strand.
TTCGCCCCGCCCGACGGGGAGCAGCACCTGACGTTCTCGTTGCTGTTGCCGGCCCGGCACGAGACCGCCGTCCTCGAGCACACGGTCGAGCGGCTGCTGCGCTCCACTCACGAGGGTTTCGAGATCATCATCATTGTGGGGCACGACGACCCGGAGACCGCCGAGGTCGCGAACCGGGTCGCCCTGGGCGCGCCGGGGCGGATTCTCGTGGTGACCGACCACAACGAACAAAAGAACAAGCCTCGCGCGCTGAATACCGCGTTGCCTTACGTACGCGGTGATGTGGTCGGGGTCTTCGACGCGGAGGACCAGGTGCATCCGCTGCTGCTGGAGCACGTCGACCACGCGTTCCGGGCCACCGACGCCGACGTCGTGCAGGGTGGCGTCCAGCTCATCAACTTTCACTCCAGTTGGTACAGCCTGCAGAACTGCCTCGAGTACTTCTTCTGGTTCCGCAGCCGGCTGCACCTGCACGCCAGGAAGGGGTTCATCCCGCTCGGCGGCAACACTGTCTTCGTCCGCTCCGACGTGCTGCGCCGGGCCAACGGGTGGGACGGCACCTGCCTCGCCGAGGACTGCGACCTGGGGGTGCGGCTCTCCAGCCGGGGTGCGAAGGTCGTGGTCGCGTACGACGCCACGATCGTCACCCGCGAGGAGACGCCGGGCTCGGTGACCGCCCTGCTCAAGCAGCGCACCCGCTGGCACCAAGGGTTCCTGCAGGTGCTCCGCAAGGGCGAGTGGCGCCGGCTGCCCACCTGGCGGGCCCGGATGCTCGCCCGCTACACGTTGACCAGCCCGTTCCTGCAGGCGTTCTCCGGTGTGGTGATCCCCCTCGGGGTGGCCGTCGCGATCTGGGCCCAGCTGCCGGTCTTCGTCGCGCTGGTGACCTTCCTGCCGGTGCTGCCGATGGCGGCCACGCTGATGTTCCAGATCGTCGGCCTGCACGACTTCGGCCGGCAGTACGACCTTCGGATCCGCTGGCACCACTACGCCAAGCTGGTGCTCGGGAGTTTCCCGTACGCGCTGGTGTTGTCGACGGCCGCGCTGCGAGCCGTGTGGCGGGAATACACCGGCAAGCGCAACTGGGAGCTGACGACCCACGTCGGCGCGCACCTGAGCGCCACGCGGCCGGCCACCGAGGTGGCGGCATGACCGTTCTGGAGCTCGTCAAGCCGGCACAGGAAGAACCGGTTCAAGCCCCCAGGGATCGCAGCGATCTTTACCTGTCCGTGGGGCTGACGACGGTGGTCCTCGCGTTGCTCGCGTGGAACATCACCGGCTTCCCGACGGCCAGCGACGACGAGGGCACCTATCTCGCGCAGGCCTGGGCGGTGCAGCACGGCAAGGGCCTGGCCCACTACACCTACTGGTACGACCACCCGCCGCTCGCCTGGATCCAGCTGGCCGCAGGCTCCTGGCTGCCAGGCCTGATCGCCCCGAGCCTGATCGCGGTGGCCGCGGGCCGGATAGCCATGCTGCCGCTGCAGGCCGCCGGGCTGCTGCTGGTCTACGTGGTCGGGCGCCGGATGGGCCTGCCGCGCTGGGCAGCGGCGGTCGGGCTGCTCACGTACGGGCTCTCGCCGCTTTTTCTCACCATGGGCCGGCAGATCTATCTGGACAGTTTCGCCGTGGTGTGGCTGCTCGCCGCGCTGGCCCTCGCGCTCTCGCCGCGCAAGCACCTCTGGCACTTCGCGGCAGCGGGCGCGGCGGCCGCGATCGCGGTGCTCTCCAAGGAGACGATCCTGCTCATCCTGCCCGCCGTGCTGGTGGCGATGTGGCAGAACACCGCGCGCAGCACCACGCGCCCGTGGGCGTTCGGCGCGTTCGCCAGCGGCCTGGTGCTGGTCGGTTGCTTCTATCCGCTCTACGCGCTGCTGCGCGGCGAACTGTTCCCGGGCGAGGGGCACGTGTCGCTGATCGGCGCCGTCCAGTTCCAGTTGGGCTCGCGCTCCGGCTCGGGCAGCATCTTCGAGGCGGGCTCGGGCGCGAACTCGCTGGTGCGCTCGTGGCTCTACTACGACAGCGTCATCCTGGTCGCGGGCATCGCCGCGACCATCGCCGGCCTGGCCATCCGCCGGCTGCGCCCGGTCTCGGTGGCCGGCGCGATCCTGATCCTGGTGGCCCTGCGCCCGGGCGGTTACCTGCCTGCCATGTACGTGGTGCAGGTGCTGCCCTTCTTCGCGCTGGCCGTCGCGGGCGTGCTGGCCTGGACGATCGGGCGGCTCGACCGCTGGTTCAAATGGGGTGCGATCGCCCTCGCCGTGGTGCTGGCCGCCACCGTCGTGGCGCCGCGCTGGTACGTCGGCGACCGCCGCGCGCTGACCGCGAACGACAACGCCGCGTACGTCCAGGCCGCCGAATATCTGCGCGCCCAGCCGCCGTCCACGGTCGTCGTCGACGACGTGCTGTGGCTCGACTGCGTCAACGCCGGCTACCCCGAGCAGCGGGTGATCTGGTTCTACAAGCTCGACCTCGACACCGAGGTCGCCGCCCGGCTCCCCGGCGGCTGGCGGGACGTCGACTACATCGTGTCCACCCCGGCCGTACGACAGGACCCGGGCACCCTGCCGACCGTGACCGCCCTGCTCGAGAACTCCACCGTGATCGCGTCGTTCGGCCCGGCCGACGGCCTCATCGAGATCCGCCAGGTCCTCAAGGAGCCACAATGACCATCACCCCGGTACGGGCGACGATGCGGGGCACGCTGGGCGAGTTGCCGGTGAGCACGGCCCTCGAGCAGACCGTCGTGGTGCCCACCTACAACGAGCGCGACAACATCGGGACCCTGCTGGAACGGCTCGCCGCCGCCCTGCCGCACGGCGGGACCGAGATCCTCTTCGTCGACGACAGCACCGACGACACACCGGCCGTGATCTCGGCCGCCGCCGCGGACTGCCCGATCTCCGTACGCCTGATTCATCGCGAGCACGCGACCGGCGGCCTCGGCGGCGCGGTGGTCGAGGGCATGCGGGCCGCCCGGGGCGAGTGGATCGTGGTGATGGACGCCGACCTGCAGCACCCGCCCGAGGTGGTTTCGACGCTGGTGGGAGCCGGCCGGCGCGACGGCGCGGACCTGGTGATCGGCAGCCGGTACGCCGGGGGCGGCAGCAGCCGGGCCGGGCTCGACGGCGGCTACCGGCGCATCGTGTCGGGCGGTTCCACCGTCGTCACCAAGGTGATCTTCCGGAACAACCTGTTGCAGGTGAGCGACCCGATGAGCGGGCTCTTCGCGATCCGGGCCAGCTCGCTGGAGACCGAGGAGCTGCGCCCGCTCGGATACAAGATCCTGCTCGAGCTGATCGTGCGCAACCGGCCCGGCCGCATCGTCGAGGTGCCGTACGCCTTCCAGCCCCGCCACGCCGGGGAGTCCAAGTCGAGCGTGACCGAGGGGCTGCGCTTCCTCAAGCACCTGGCGATCCTGCGGTTCGGCGCCAAGCGGGCCCGGATGCTCGTGTTCGCGCTCATCGGCATCTCGGGGCTGCTGCCCAACCAGTCGGCGCTGTGGTTCCTGCACGACGTCGTGGGCGTGCACTACCTGCCGGCCGCTGTCGTCGCCAACCTCCTCGCGGTCGGGTGGAACTTCCTGCTGACCGACGCGCTGCTCTACCGCGACCGCCGGCAGCATCGCAGCTTCGCCGGGCGGATCAGCCGGTTCTTCGTGCTCGGCAACGCCGACCTGCTGCTGCGGGTGCCCCTGCTGGCGCTGCTCGTCTCGGGCCTGCACGTCGGGGTGCTGATCGCGAACCTGCTCACGCTGCTGGTCTCGTTCGTGGTGCGGTTCCTGATCCTGGACGGCGTCATCTACCGGGCGCGACGCCCATGACCCCACGGCCCTGGCTCAGCCGGCGCAACCGCCGGGACCTCGGAGTCACGCTGATCCTGTCGCTTCTGCTGCTGCTCGCGCTGCCTACGCTGCCGGCCGCGGCGGGCGCCAATCTGGTCGCGAACGGCGGCCTCGAGTCGGTCGGCGCGGACGGCTTCCCGGTGTGCTGGGAACGCTCGGGGTGGGGCGACTCGCCGTACACGTTCGACGTGACCGCCCAGGCCCACACCGGCGCCAGGGCCATGCAGATCACGCTGGCTCAGACTACGGCCGGCGACCGCAAGGCGATGATGCTGGAGAACCCGTCCTGCGCGCCGAACGTGTCGCCGGGCCACCAGTACGACCTGAGCGTCTGGTACACGACGACCACCCCGAACACGGCGATGACCGTGTTCCGCCGCGACGTCGCGCAGGGCTGGGTCTACTGGACCGATCTGGCCAGCCTGCCGGTCACCTCGGCCTACCAGCAGCAGACCGTACGCACCCCGCAGGTCCCGCCCGGCACCGACCAGATCGTCTGGGGCGTCACCCTCTACGGCGCCGGCACCCTGCGCACCGACGACTACCGGATGGAGGACGTCACGCAGCCCTCCCCCGGCACGACCGCCTGCACCGCGGGCGCGGCCTGCACGAAGGGCGCCTGGCAGGTCATGCCGTTCGACACACCCGTACGGGCCATTCACGCCGTCGTTCTGCACAACGGCGACGTGTTGCTGGTCGCGGGCTCGGGCAACAACCTCGACGACTTCGCGGCCGGCACCTTCAAGACCGCCGTCTACCGCCCGTCCACCGGCGCCTTCTCGAACGTGGCGACGCCGGCCGACCTGTTCTGCGCCGGGCACGTGCAACTCTCCGACGGCCGGGTGCTGGTGATGGGCGGCAACAAGGACTATCCGTCGGCCGACGGGACGGTCGGTTACAAGGGACTGCGCGACTCGTTCGTCTTCGACCCGGCGACCAGCAGCTACGAGCGGGTCAACGACATGTCGGCCGGCTCCTGGTACCCGTCGGCGACGATCCTCGGCAACGGCGACGTGATCTCGCTCGGCGGGCTCAACGAGGACTCCTCGGGCATGGTCGCCACGCAGTACTTCGACGCGAGCGAGGAACGCTGGCTCGGCCTGGGCGAGGCCAACCAGACCTGGAGCTTCTGGGGTCTCTACCCGTCGATGATCCTCATGCAGGACGGCCGGCTGTTCTACACCGGCAGCCACGTCTTCGGCAACGGCCTGCCCGGCACGGGGGCGTCCATCTACGACTACGGGGCGAACACCATCACGCCCGTGCCCGGCCTGCAGAACAAGGACGAGCGCGACCAGTCGATGAGCGTGCTGCTGCCACCCGCGCAGGACCAGCGGGTGCTGACCCTCGGCGGCGGCAACATCGACACCAACCCGGACGCGAACCGCTTGACCGACCTGATCGACCTCAAGCAGGCAGCCCCGGTCTACACGGCCGGCCCGCTGCTGCCGACCGGCGTCGGCCAGACTGCCACCCAGGGCAAAATGTACGTGTCGGCGGTGCTCCTGCCCGACGGCAAGGTCTTCGAGACCGGCGGCGCCCTGCACAACCGGGCCGATCCGGTGTTCGAGGCGTCGATGTTCGACCCGGTGACCGACACGTTCACGGCCGGCCTGGCCACCGACCCGGTGCCGCGCGGCTACCACTCGTCGGCGTTCCTGCTGCCCGACGGGCGGGTGATGGCAGTCGGCAACAATCCCGGTGACGGCACGTTCGACACGCGCGTGTCGGTCTATTCGCCGCCCTACCTGTTCCGGGGCGCCCGCCCGCAGATCCTCACCATGCCCGACAACACCTGGGCGTACGGAAGCGCGAACACCATCACGGTCGACGGCCCGATTCTGAAGGCGGAACTGATCCGCCCGGCCGCCGTCACGCACTCCAGCGACCCGAACCAGCGCTTCGTCGACCTGCCGATGACCGTCACCGGCAACACGATCGCCCTGAACCTGACGAGCAACCCGAATCTGGCCCCGCCCGGCTGGTACATGCTCTTCGTGGTCGGCGCGAACGGCGTCCCGTCGGTGGCGAAGTGGGTGAAGGTCGGATGACCGCCCGGCGCGCGTCCCTGCTCCTGATCGCCGCGGTCGCGGTGGTCGCGACCCTCCTGCTCCTGTTGCGCCCGGGGCCGGCCGCACCGGTCGAATCGGGATTGCAGGCCCCCTCGGCGTGGTCGGCGCCACCGGCCCCGTCATCCGAGACGCCGGCGGCGCCGGCTCGGGTCAGCCCGCCGCCTGGCACCACTCGTCCGCCGGCCGCGACGGCCGCTACCGTTGCGGCCGGCGGGCCCCCGGCGCCGTTGGTCCAGACCTTCGCCGGGCAACCCGGCGTCCGCCCGCTGCCCGCACGGCCGTCGCCGACCGCACCGATGCCAGTGCCGGCCCATGTCGACGGCTGCGACCGCGCGTACGGCACGCGCGCGCAATGCGTGCCGTGGACCTTCCCGCCGAACGTGACCGACAAGTGCGCCTGGCTGGCCGCCAACGGCTTCACCGGGCTGACGGTCCGCTCCCCCGACCGGCACCGCCTCGACCCCGACCGCAACGGCACCGCCTGCGATTCCTGAGCTCCTACTGGGCCTTCGGCGCGTCGAGGACCCATTCCACCGTGACGCTCACGGTCAGCTGCTGCCGGCCCGGCTCGAGTGGAACCGGCGAGTCGGCCGCGAACCTGTCCTGCCCACCCTGTCCCCAGTAAACGGGGCCGCCCTCGCTCACCTTGACGACCCGGCCGAGCGGCCGACCTGCCTCCCGCGCATACAGTTCGGCCTTCCGCCGGGCATCGGCGAACGCCTTCCTCCGGGCCTCCGCCAGCAGAGCCGCGTCGTCCTCGATCGCGAAGGACGTTCCGTTGACCCGAGCCGCGTCGCCGCCGGCCGCCACAGCGGCGGAGATGAGCATCCCGCCCCGGGACAGGTCACGGATCTTCGCGGTGAGTCCCTGGTTCACCGTGTAGCCGGTGATCGCGCCGTCGTCCTTGCGCGTCGAGGTGACGCTGACGTTCGACGTCTGCAGGTCGGCCTTGGCCACCCCGCCCCGGACGAGCGAGTCCCGCATGCGACCGGCGGCCGCGCTGGCCCGTTTGAGGGCGTCGGCCACCGTGGACGAGCTGGTCTCGACCGCGAAGCTGGCATCGAGCCGGTCCGGCTGACCGGACACCTCGCCCTGACCGGTGACCGTCACGCTCTCCCAGGGCTGGTCCACCGCGGCCCCGCCCGCCGCGAGCGCCGTACCCCCGCCGGCAAGCGAGGACAGGGCGACAACAGCCGCCAGAAGGACGACCACGGATCTTGACTTCTTACTCATACTTTGAGGGTATATGCCGGTTTCGGAAAAGCTCCGCATCTCGCTGTGGCCTGCCGTCACCGGGCGACTACGCCGCAGGTGCTCACTGGAGTTGCGCCGCACCGGTTGACCACAGTGTCAGACATGCCGACCACCACCCAGCGGCCGCCAGCCGATCTGCTGCTGCGCAGCCTGTCGCCCCACCACCGCAAGATTCTGGTCGCCACGTACTTCCACCGCCGCACGACCCGCGAAGCCGCCCACCTGCTGGGCCTGACCCCCGAAGCAGCGAAGTCCGACCTCTACCACGCGATGCGCGACCTCTCCGACAAACTCCGTCGCGCGACGGTCGCCGGTATGTGATCGTCGCGGGATGGCCCAGCCCATTCTGCGCACCGACCGTCTGCTGATGGTGCCGCTGGCCGACCGCCACCTCGACCTGGAGGTCCATCTCGACGCCGACCCCGAGGTGCTGCGCTACCTCTGGGGACGGGCCCGATCCCGCGAGGAGGTGACTGCCAGCCACGCCCAACGAATCGCGGCCGCTCGCCCGGTCGACGGCCTGGGCCATTGGATGGCCTTCCGAGCCGACCGTGACTCCACCCCGGCCGAGGCCGAAGACACCTTCGTCGGACTCATGATGCTCCCGCCGGCCCACGGTCCCGACCAACCGGACGACCCGTCCGTCAGCGAACTCGGCTACCGGCTGGTCCGCCGCTGCTGGCGGCAGGGCCTGGCCGGTGAGGCATCCCGCGCTCTACTGCGCCACGCCTTCGACACCGTCGGGCAGCGTCGCGTGATCGCCCAGACCATGGCCGTGAACGCCGGATCCCGGGGCGTCATGGAGTCGATCGGGCTGCGCTACGTGCGCACGTTCTTTCCGGTCTGGGACGACCCCCTGCCCGGATCTGAGCTGGGCGAGGTCGAGTACGAGATGACCCGCGAGATGTGGCAGAGGGTGCGCTGAGCCGGAGGCACCGGGGAGCACCGGCCGGGCCTTAAGTGGCGACAGGTTGATACCGTCCGGCACATCGACTCTCGTCACCGTCCAGAAAGGACGTCGCGTGTCTTTGCGCCGCTCGTTCGCCGGCCTGTTCACCTTGCTGCTGATGGCAACCGGCCTCGTCGTGGCCGGCCCCGCCCCGGCCCACGCCGCCACTCGCTACGGCTCCTTCGACCTTCCGTACGGCCAGTCGTTCCTGACCGGCACGATCGCTTTCTACGACCGGAGCGTCCACATCAAGGGCACTCTCCGGACCACGGCCGGCAACTGCCGCGCGCTCTATGCCTCGACCCGCACCGCGGACGGCAGGATCCTCTTCCACACCGCCGACAACTACGCGGCGACCTGTGCCACGACCGCTTCCCGGTCGCAGCCCTTCGAGTTCGACCTGTCCGCTGACATCCGCGGCGGCGCCGCGTTCGTCCGCATGACTTTCCTGGGCCGCGCCAACGACGGCGGCATCAACTACGCCGACCTGGTGGACTGCGACGTCCGTCCGAATTTCGGCTGCGTTCCCTGATCGGCGCGCGCCCCGGCGCCGGGGCCGAGCGCGGGGCAACGACGCCGCGGCGCGTCACACCGCGAACAGCAGGGCGGCGCTGATCAGGACCGTCACGGCGGTGGCGAAGTGGATGCCGAACGCCGTGGCTCTCGTGCCGCCGTTGCGCAGGACGATCAGCGTGTCGCCCAGGGGCACCAGCGCGACCACCAGCATGAACCAGGCTCCGGCGGTCGCTCCCACGAAGGCGAGCAACGCGAGCCCGATCAGGCCGTAACTGAGGTCCCGGACGCCCTTGACCGACAGGAAGGCGACCTCCCGGGCCGGCACGCCGTAACCAGCCGCGGCCGCCTGGGGCACGACGAGGAATCTGACGCCGATGAAAATGATGAACAGGTTGAGCAGAATGGCGAGCCCGTAGGCGATCGACGTGAGCATCGGATCCTCTTTCTAGCGCTGCTAGGTTACACGGCAACGCTAACACCGCTTTGCTCGATTGGCTAGTGGCGCTAGGATTCCTGTCATGTCGATCCAGGAACGCCGTGAACGGGACCGCCGGGACCGGGAGCAGCGCATCATCGCTGTCGCCCGCGAACTGGCCGAGGCCGAGGGCTGGGACGCCGTCACCACACGCCGGCTGGCCGAGCTGATCGAGTACAGCCAGCCGGTGCTCTACAGCCACTTCAAGGGCAAGGCCGCCATCATGGCCGCGGTGGCGCTGGAGGGTTTCACCGAACTGGCCGCCGAGCTGCGAGCCGCCCGCGCCGCCGCGCCCGACCCGCGCACCTCACTGGCCGATGTGGCGGCGGCGTACGTCGGGTTCGCCGAGACCCGGCCGGTCCTCTACGAGGCCATGTTCACCAGCGACGTCGACCTGACCTTCGCCAGCCCGCAGACCCCGGCCCCGTTGCAGGAGGGCTTCGGCGAACTGCGCGAGGCGATCCGCCCGCTGGCCGGTTCCGACGACGTCGACGCCCGCACCGAGGTCTTCTGGGCGGGCCTGCACGGCCTCATGACACTGACCCGGGCCGGCCGCCTGCCCCCCGAGGACCACGACCGCCGGCTGGCGATCCTGCTCCGCCAGTTCGCCGCCTGACGGCCCGAGAACCGCCCGACAGCCCGAGAACCGCCCGACGGCTCAGGAACCGCCCGACGGCTCAGGAACGCCTGACGGCTCAGGAACGGCCCGTCGTGCTGGCGCGGATCTCCAGACGATGCGGGACGACCAGGCGTCTCGACGGGGCGCCGGGGTTCGCCAGCCGGTCGGCCAGGCAGGTCAGGGCGGCGTCGGCGATGGCGGGCTTGTCGGGCGCGACCGTGGTGAGAGCGGGATTGGCGAAGCGGCCGTCCTCGATGTCGTCGAAGCCGGCCACCGCCAGGTCGGCCGGGACCTGCCGCCCGCTCGCGACGGCCACGTGCAGGGCGCCCAGGGCCAGCTGGTCGCTGAAGCAGAAGACGGCATCGACATCCGATTCCAGCAACTCGGTCATCGCCGCAGCGCCGTCGGCGCGGTGCAGGCGCCGCACCGGGATCTCGCGAGCGGGCAGGCCGGCTTCGGCCAGCGCCCGGTGGTAACCCTCGGCGCGCCGGGCGGCCGTGCCGTTGACCAGGTGGGGCTGCAGGCCGATGGCGGCGATACGGCGGCGACCGGTTTCGATCAGGTGGCGGGTGAGGTCGGCGGCGGCGGCGACGTTGTCGATGGCCACGTGGTCGAGCAGGCCGCCGGCGTCCTGCTCGCCCAGCAGCACCAGCGGGGCGCTGTCGGTGCGGCGGGTCAGGTCGGACGGCGACAGGCCCCACGGGCTCATGATCAGGCCGTCGACCGTCTGGGACCGTACGCCGTCGAGCAGTTCCCGCTCGCGGGCGGCGTCACCGCCCGTCTGCTGCACCAGCAGAGTCCACGCGTACGCCCCGGCCCGGTCGGCCAGCAGACCGGCCAGCTCGCCGAAGTAGGGCGACGCGATCTCGGGCAGCACGAGCGCGACCAGCCCCGACCGGCCGCCGCGCAGGTGGCGGGCGGCCGCGTTGGGCTTGTAACCGAGCTCGTCGATCACCCGCTGCACACGTTCCCGGGTCTCGGGGGCGACCAGCGCGAAGCCGGACACCACATTCGACACCGTGCGCACCGAGACGCCGGCGCGTTCGGCCACCTGCCGCAGATTGGCGCTCACGAACCCATCCTAGGGGTTGCAACGTGGCATGCCACGTTGCAACATGAGGACTATGACGACTTTCATCAATGCGGCCGACGCGATCTACCGCGACGGCATCACGGCCCTCAAGGGAGCATTCGACACCGGCTGGGCCGACGCCATGCGCGAGGACATCGAGGCGGCGTTCGCCGAGGCCATCAACCGTGAGGGCGGCGCGGTGGGCCGCGGCCCCAAGCGCTACTACGTCGAGATCCACCCCGAGCAGCTGCGCGGCTTCGTCGACCTGGTGACCCACCCGTGGGTGGTGGGCGTCTGCACCCAGGTGCTCGGTCCGGACTACGAGATCGTCGAGCTCGGCTTCGACATCCCGTTCGCCGGCGCGGTCAACCAGCCCTGGCACCGCGACTTCCCGATGCCCACGGTCACCCGCGAGAAGCGCCGCCTCAACTCGCTCGCCTTCAACCTCACCGGCGTCGACACGACCGACGACATGGGCCCGTTCGAGATCGCGCCCGGCACCCAGTTCGACGACAGCCCCGAGTTCGGCCACGACATGTTTCCCCCGCGTACCCACTACGACCGCTACAACCAGCTTGCCGTGCGCAAATACCCGCAGCGCGGCGACATCTCGGCCCGCTCGGCGCTCACCATCCACCGCGGCACGGCCAACAAGTCGGCCAAGTCGCGCCCGGTCCTCGTGCTCGGCGTGGACGCCCCCGACGCCACCAACGGCGACAAGCACGCCATGGCTGTCACCCGCGGCTACTGGGAGTCGCTCCCCCAACTGGTCAAGGACCACCTGCACTGCCCGGTCGTCGACGAGCTGACCCCGATCACCCAGAAGCACACCATCGAGGGCCTGGTCATGGGCGACGCCTGAATGGCACCCTGCGGGGATGCCGTGGGAAGCCTCGAAACCGCCGCGCCCGCCGTCCCACCCGGTCGTGCTCAAGCCGCTCGCCCGCGGCGACCGGGCCGTGCTCGACCATCTGGGCCAGCTCTACCGCTACGACCTCTCCGACGCGTACGCGCTGCTGCCCAACGCCGACGGCAGCTTCAACTTCCGCGAACTCGACCGCTTCCGCCTCGCCGACGACCCGAAGCGGCGCGCCTGGCTGATCACCGCCGCCGGCCACACGGCGGGCTTCGTGCTCACCGGCCCGGGCGAGCCGGACGGCACGTCCATAACCGCTTTCTTCGTCGTACGAGCCCTGCGCCGCACCGGCGTCGGCCGGGAAGCCGCCGTCCGGGCGATCGGCGAGTTCCCGGGCCGCTGGGTGATCGGCTTCCAGCGCTACAACCCCGGCGTCGAGGCCTTCTGGTCCCGCGTGGCCACCGACGTGGCGGGCAACCGATGGACGATCCACGACGGCCCCGCCCCCGACGACCGGCCGCCCGACACGTTCATCACCTTCACCACTCAGGGCACCACCCGCAGTGCGGGGCCGGACTCGACGGCCAGCACCTCGTAGGGCGCGACGATGATGCCGCCCAGCAGCTGGTAGCGACCCGGCGGCGGCGCGGGGAACTCCAGCGTCACCTCGCCGCCGGTGCTGCCCGTCGCGACGCGGCCGGCGGTGGTGGCGACCACCCGGGTCTCCCACGCCTCGGGCGAGGTCACGACCACATGGGCGATGTATCGGGCCTGGTCGTCGGCCGTCCGGGCGGCGTCGGCGCCGGTGAGCGCGAAGGTGAAGGTGGCCGTCAGTCTGTCCGGGTGGGCCGGAGCGAACCGCAGGTCCACGATGTCGAGTCGCAGGTCGGCCGGCAGCGGGCCGGCCGGCGTCACTGCCTCGCTGGTCTCGACGAAGTACTGCACCTGACGACCGCCGTCGGACCGCGGCGGCTCGGCGCCGGCGGTCTGCTCGCCGTCGTTCCGGGCCACATGCTGTTCCCGCACCTCGCCGTCGGCGTCGAGCACCACGGTGACCGAATAGATCGGAGGGGTCGCCTCGGCCGTCGGCTCGGGGTCCTCCGGCGTACGGAAATCGGCCTTTATCCCCTGCAGCCGTGCGCCCACCGACCTTGCGCCCGGGCCCATGCCGAAGCGGGCGAACGCCTCCCACACGGCCTTGTTCGCCTCGGCGGAACGGTCGGCGGACAGCTGCCCGGCGTCCCGTAGATCGGCGAGCGCGCCGAGAATCGCGTCGCGCATGTCCAGGAAGCTCGGGTTGGGCGGCGACACCTTGAGCGCGTCCATGACGAGGCTCAGGGCGAGCTGGTCCGACCCGAGGCGCCGGGTCATCTCCATCAGCGTGGCGCACCAGACCTCGCCGACCTCGTGCACCTCGCGGTACTCGATGCCCAGCCGCCCGAAGTGCCCGGGATGCCGCTCGTCGTAGCGGTGCCCCCGGATGCCGCCCGGCCGGTCGACGACCCACGCGGCGACCACGTCACTTCCGGTGTGCATGCAGGCGAAGTAGTCGCCCCAGCCCTCGCCCATGCCGGCGCTCTGCGGTTCGTCCAGCGCGTGCGTGTCGAGCCCGCCGCCGACCAGCCGGTTCGTCACCCCGTGCGAGAACTCGTGGAACACGACCGACGCGTCCAGCGCCGTGTGCCGGTCGGTGCTGGTCACGAGGCCGAGCCGGAGCACGGGGCTGGTCCCGTCGACCGGTGTGAGCATCGAAGCCGTGCCGGGGACGCTCCGCGCGTACACACGGGCGTCCACCGGGTCGGTGCCCGCGCCGCCACGACCGAGGGAGTCGCGCTGGAAGTTGCCCTCGGCCTCGGTGAAGCCGAGCAGGTAGAAGAAGTCGTGGGCCGACGAGGCCAGGGCGAACGCGTTCAGCACGCGCTGCTCGGCGCTCTTCGGATCGGGCGAGAAGGTCAGGTGCGCATCGTCCTGGGTGCCCCGCACCGGTGGTTCGGCGTCGCCGGGGTGCGCCACCACATTGTTGCCGGAGGTGTCGTCGCCGGACAGCCACGGGTCGGGGAACCCCGCCGGCAACCCGGGCGGCGACTCGAGCCGGTAGTCCTGCAGGGCGCGGGGGAAGGCGATCCGCTCCCGTTCCCGGCCTCCGTCGATCAGGTGGACGTCGCCGACCGCGGTCCCGTTGAGGACGGTCTGGTGGGCGAAGAGCACTGTCCCGTCGCCGTCACGGGCGTCGACCACCACGACGAACCGCTGCACGTGGTCCGGCATCGTGAGGGTGACCCGCCAGCCGAGCCGGATGTCGCCGGGGCCGAGCGGGAACCACACCAGGCCGGCCGTGATCGGTTCGGCGAACGGGCCGGCCGCCAGGACAGTGGTGCGGTCCTGCGCCCCGGCCGGCACGGTGATGACGCGTGGCTCGAAGGAGTCCAGGTCGACCGCGGGCGGGTCGAACGGCTGGTGGAACTGGTCGTACCTACCGAGTTCATCGGGCGCCGGCAGCGCGACGTGCCGGGCCGCGGCCAGCACCGCGGCCTCCACCCGCACCGCCGGTTCGGCGTCGAGCAGCTGGTCGATCGTGACGCTGCGGCCGGCGGTCGAAACCACCGCGCCGGACGGATCGAAGACCACCGCCTGGGCGGCCTGGAACACCTGGATCCCCTGGTGCTGCTGCCGCAGGTGGACGGTGTGGGCGCCCGCGCTGGTGGTCCGCACGACGGGGTCGGGCACGAACTCGGCCGGCTGGGTCGCTGTCAGCCCGAGCAGTGGACCCACCGATCGCAGGTGGGCGAGCGCACGGGCCGCGTAGGGGCCGGGCTCGGCCTCGCCCCGGGCCACTTCGACGCGGGCGGCGTTGCCGGTCAACCGGTCGAGCGCCGCTACCCGTGCGGTCTGCTCGCCGGGCAACTGCTCCGAGACCGTACGGGCCAGTGCTCGCAGCCTCTGCTCGTCGGACTCCTCGACCGGGCGGCGGAGATCGACTTCCCGGCTCATGGTTCGCCTCCTCGTGATCGAGCGCCCGGCGCCGGGTGGCGCCGGGCGCTCGGCGGACGGTTACTGGGGGTAGACGAGATAGCGGAGCGGGATGTTCTCCTGGATCTGGCCGGTGTCGGCGTCGATGACCGTGCTGGCGAAGGCCGCGTACGGCTGACCGATGTCGACGATGTCGGCCGACAGGTTGGCCTCGAACAGCAACGGCTTGCGACCCGGGACCGGCGCCTGGAACCAGAACTCGAGAACGGTGAAGGCCGGCGCGGCGGGCGGTGTGAAGAGGTCCTGCCGGAAGTCGTCCGGCCCGTCCGTCACATCGGTCAGGTTGACCTGCTCCATGCTGACCCGGTACTCGCGGCCGCTCAGTTGCGTGGTGGGGGGAACGGCGAACCCGTTCGGGATGTCGATCGTCGGGTTGACGAACATCACGGCGTAGATGACCGCCCACTCGCCGCCGGCGATGATCCGGCTGGGCTGGTAGGGCGGGGGCCCGCCGAACTGGATGGGAGTGAACGCGTACAGATCGAACGCGACGTACGGACCGACAGTGGGCTCACCCAGCTGGGCCTCCGTCTTCGCCTTCTGCGTCTTGGCCCGCTGCGCCGCCTGGCGCTCGTCGAGACGGTCCTGCATGGTCGCCCGGAACCGGTCGATCAGGTCGTCGCGGGTCTCGTCCGCCCGCTTTCGCACGTCGTCCGGGGGAGCCAACGTCGGCGCCGTGCCGGCGCTGACAACGATCTCGTCCTTGGTGCTGCTGCTCATCGGGGTGCCTCCTGGTAGCCCTGCGTCTGACCCGACAGACCCTTGCAGCGAGCGCTTAACCGGCATCGTCCCGAGACTTAGCCGCGGACCGGCCCGCCCTTAAGCGACTGGCACGCCCACGTGGTTTTGGGATGGTTTCCGGGGGGAATTGAGCCCTCCCCGGGCCGCGGGGGGTGTCACCGAGTGACCGGGAGACGACAGTGGTCCCACACGAGATGATGGTGGTGAAGTCCGGCGAGGCCGGCGCCGAGGAGTGGAACTGCCCGAGCTGCGGGCGCCGGCTGCTGCTGCGCTGGCCGCCACGCTTCGAGCGGACCGTGCTGCACCCGGGCGACGACCGCGTGATGCACGTGGGCGCGCGGACGTCCGTCGGCGACGTGCCCGAGCAGGAGCTCCGCTGGCTGAGCGCCAACGGCATCCTCTGGACCTAGACCGGTTCGTGCCGCCGGATGCGCTGGTAGAGGGCCTGCGTCTCCGGGCTCGGCTCCACGCCCAGGTCGCGCCAGAGCGCGTCGGCGCACGCCCGGTGCTGGAGCAGGGCCAGGTGCGGCTGCCCCTGCCGGCTGTGACAGACCATCAGCCGCCGGTGCGTCGTCTCCCGGCAGGGATCACCCTCGACGACGCGCGCGCACAGACCCGCGGCCGCGGCGTAGCGCCCCGCCTCGAAGGACAGCTCGCCCAGGTGGTCGAGGGCGTCGATGTGGGCCAGGCGCCACTGCTCACGCGGCAGGACGGGCCATTCCTCGTACGGATTCTCGGCCAGCAGGTCGCCGCGGTAGAGCCCGTCCGCCACCTCGTACTCCCGGATGGCGGCGTCGGCCTCGCCGGCCAAGCGCCGGCGGCGGGCCAGCCGCAGGTGCCGGTCGAACTCGTCGACATCGAGCCAGAGGCGCACGGCCGGGTCGAGGCCGTAGCGGTTGCCGAGGAAGCGGACGATCGGCCGCTCGGTGACCGTGCGCAGCGCCCGCCGCACGCCGTGCAGGGCCACATTGAGGCTGTTGCGGGCGGCCTCCGGGGTGGAGCCGGGCCAGAAGACGTGCATCAGCGTCTCGCGGGACGGCCACGGGTTGCGGTGGGTGAGCAGATACGCGAACAGGGACTCGTTGCGCCCGCCGTGCCAGAGCCCGGCCGGCACGCCGTCCAGCGTCACCAGGAACGGGCCGAGCACGTGGACAGCCAGGAGCGGGCGGGCTGACCAGGGCTTCTCGGCTGTGAGCAGGCGGGCTGGCGAGTGATCGTCCATGCGGCACCTCCGGGACGGCCACTCCCCACGCTACGAGTGCCCGGCCGCCGTGGCCCGGTCAGATCAGGGACACACCGCTCGCGTGATCCCAGGGATTTACGTACGTAAGTATTTGCAAGCCCTTCCACCGACTGCAAGCACTTGCTATGGTCCGTTCCAATGTGAACGCGGGATTACGTCCCTGTCACCGATCCGTCCCGGGCGGTAGCGGCACCGCGGTTCCCAGGCAGCGAAACCTGTCGTTGAAACCCACCCCCGCCGACGGCCGTCGTGGCTCGCACCTGACGTAAGGAGATCCCCATGAAGAGATTCGCCGCACCGCTGATAGCAGCGTTGCTGGCCGCGATCGTCGCGGTCGTCGTGGTGGGCCGCCCCGAGCAGGCCGGCGCCAAGCCGGACGCGAACCCCGGCGCCCGGGACGTGATCGTGCACCTCTTCGAATGGCCGTGGGCCTCCGTCGCCGCCGAGTGCACCAACGTGCTCGGACCCAAGGGCTTCGGTGGCGTGCAGGTGTCACCGCCGCAGGAACACGTCGTCCTGCCGGGCGCCGGCTACCCGTGGTGGCAGGACTACCAGCCGGTCAGCTATCAACTGGTGACGCGGCGCGGCGACCGGGCGGCGTTCGCCGCCATGGTCAGCACGTGCCACGCGGCCGGCGTGAAGATCTACGTCGACGCGGTGATCAACCACATGGCGGGCGGGGCGTCGACCGGCACGGGCTCGGCCGGCACGTCGTACAGCCACTACTCGTACCCCGCAGTGCCTTTCGGCACCAACGACTTCCACCACTGCGGGCGCAACGGCAACGACGACATCGCCAACTGGGGTGACCGCTGGGAGATCCAGAACTGCGAGCTGGTCGACCTCAGCGACCTCAGGACCGAGGACTCCTCCGTGCGCGGCAAACTGGTGGCGTACCTCAATGATCTGATCTCCCTGGGCGTCGACGGTTTCCGCGTGGACGCGGCGAAGCACGTGCCCGTGGCCGACCTGCAGGCCATCTACGGGCAGCTGAACGGAAATCCGTACGTCTTCCAGGAGACCATCGAGGGCGGGGCCGGCGAGCCCAGCCCGACCGAGTACACCGGGATCGGCGACGTGACCGAGTTCCGCTACGGCGACGTGGTGGGCAACGCCTTCCGTGACGGCAACCTGCAGAATCTGCAAAGCCTGCCAGGCCAGATGCTGCTCTCCAGCGGCGACGCGGTGGCTTTCATCGACAACCACGACACGCAGCGCAACGGGCGGGCCAAGCTGACCTACAAGGACGGCACGAACTACGCGCTGTCCGAGGCCTTCATGCTGGCCTACCCGTACGGGACGCCGTCGGTCATGTCGTCGTTCACGTTCAGCAACCCGGAAGCCGGGCCGCCCGCGGCGTCCAACGGAACGACCACCGCCGTCAACTGCTCGTCCGGCTGGGCCTGCGAGCACCGCTGGCGCACGACGGCCAACCTGGTCGCCTTCCACAACGCGGCCGCGGGCACGGGCCTGACGAACTGGTGGTCCAACGGCGGCAACCAGATCGGCTTCGGGCGCGGTTCCAACGCGTACGCCGTGTTCAACCGGGGAGGCGCGCTGAACCGCACGTTCAGCACGTCCCTGCCCGCCGGCACCTACTGCGACGTGGCCAACGGCGACTTCGCCAACGGCAGCTGCACGGGTACGGCGTACACGGTCAACAGTTCGGGCCAGTTCACCGCCACCGTTCCGGCCAACGGCATGCTGGCGCTGCACATCAACGCCCGTGGCGCCGGCAGCACGACACCGCCGCCCACCGGCTGCACGACAGTCGCTGTCACGTTCGCCGCCAACGCCACCACGGCCTGGGGCGAGAACGTGTTCCTGCTGGGCAACCGGGCCGAGCTGAGCAACTGGAACACCAGCGGCGGCGTGGCCCTGTCGTCGGTGGCTTACCCGGTCTGGCGCGGCACGGTCAGCCTGCCGGCCAACACCGCGATCGAATACAAGTACGTCAAGAAGAACGGCTCCACGGTGGCCTGGGAATCCGGCGGCAACCGGACTCTCGACACCGGCAGCGCCTGCACGCTCACCGTCAACGACAGCTGGCGTTCCTGACTGGTTGACCGGACCGCATGAGGCGGTCCTGACGATGCTCGTCTCCGGCTGCACCGCCACCCAGCCGGAGGCGAGCATCGACGCGACCGTTCAGTCGTCCCGTCCGGCGCCGAAGCCGGGGCGGTTGGGGGCCCACTGCGGCTGGACGCGGATCGCGTGGCGGTTCCAGCCGCGTTGTTCCACGAGGTGGCGTTGCAGCAGCCGGCAGGTGTCGCTCTCGCCGGCCAGATAGGCCGCGCCGCCGGTCGGGGGCAGGTCGAGACCCTGCACCGCACGAAGCAGCACCCGCGACGCCACTGCCGGGGTACTGCCGCGATGGACCCAGGGCAGCGGGGGCAGGCCGTCGACGTCGGGCACCTCGTCAGCGGGGCCGGCCGCCTCGAACACGCCGTGGATGTCCGCGGCGCCACCGGTGGCCCGATGCAGGGCGGCCCGCATGGCCAGCAGGGGGACGGCTCCGGTCTCGTCGCCCACGAAGAGGGGGAACGTGGCCGACGCGTCGACTGTGATCTTGGTGCGGGGCGGTTCGACGGTCAGGCGGTCGTCCGGGGCGACGGTGCGGGCCCAGGTGCAGCCCGGTCCGCCGGCGTCGTGCAGAGCCACCCGGAGCACCAGCAGGGACGATCGCGGATCGTGCCGCCAGATGGAGTAGACGCGCCGCGCGCCGCCGTCGGGCAACCGGGCGACCAGGTGGGCGCCGGGGCGCAGTCGCAGGCGGGGCACATCCGGCCCGACCAGCTCGATCTCTCGCATGTGCGGCGTCAGGTCCCGCACCGACCGCACCCGCGTCGGCATCGAGGCACGCCGCGGGTACGTCACCGGGCGACCCTAGCCGATAGGCTCCGATCGATGCCCATCCGCGGAGTCATGTTCGACGCCGGCGGCGTGCTGACGCGCCCGGTCGGCGGCCGTTGGAACCCGCGCTACGACTTCGAGACGATCGTCATCATGCACCACCCCGGCGTCCGGCACGACCTCTTCCCGTACGCCATCCGGGCCGGCCAGGCCTTTCTCGACGCGACCCCGTTCACCGCCAACCGCACCGACTACCACCGCACGATGCTCAGCGCGCTCGGCATCGACCTGCCGTCCCCCTCGCTCCTGCAGCAACTCGAGGCTCCGGCCGCCGGCCCGGTCATCGAGCTCTATCCCGACGTCCGCCGCACCCTGTCCCGCCTCCGGCGCGCCGGCCTGCGGATGTCGGTGGTCAGCGACAACTGGGCCGGCCTCGAGGCGACCTTCGACGGCCTCGGCATCGGGCACTACTTCGAGGGTTTCGCCATCTCGGAACTGGTCGGCTGCCGAAAGCCCGACCCCCGCATGTACACCGAGGGCAGCCGGCTGCTGTCGCTGGCCCCGGACGCGTGCCTGTTCATCGACGACGACCCCGCGCTCGTCGCGGCGGCCCGCGAACTCGGGTACCACGGTGTCACCCTCGACCGCTCGGCCTCGCATTCCTCGGACGGGGTGATCCGGTCGCTGGACGAGCTTCTGCCACCGCCGTCCTCTCTGCCAGGATGATCGGATGGCGTACATCGATCTGGGTCTGGATGAGACGGTCAACCCGGGAATCCGGGGGCTGCTGCGGTATCGGCCCGAGACCGGGCGGCCGCTGATGGAGCTGGCCGAGGTGCTGCTGCGGGGTCCGAGCACGCTCAGTCGCGGGGAGCGGGAACTTGTCGCGGCCTACGTCTCGGGTCTCAACGAATGCGTCTACTGCCGGAACTCGCACGGCGCTTTCGCCGCTGCCCAGCTCGAGGACGGCCGGCCCCTGGTCGACCAGGTGTGTGACGACCCGGCGTCCGCCCCGATCACGGACAAGTTGAAGGCGCTGCTGCGCATCGCCGCCGCCACCCGCGTCAGCGGCCATGACGTGACCCCGTCGCTCGTGGCGGCGGCCCACGACGCGGGCGCCACCGACGCCGAGATCCACGACGTGGTGCTGATCGCGGCCGCGTTCAGCATGTTCAACCGTTACGTCGACGCGCTGGGCACCCTTGCTCCCACCGACCCGGCGCCGTACGAGGCAGCCGCTCCCCGCGTGACCGAGAGCGGCTACCTCGCCTGATCCGGGCCTACGAGGCAACCACCCGCAACGCGAAGCGGCGATACCCGAGCCGCTCGAAGGCGGCCACCATCGGCGTGTTCGTGCTGTCGGTGTCGGCCCGGACGGTGACGGCGCCGGCCGCGGCTTCGGCGATGATCCAGGTGATCTCGGCCAGCAGGTCGTCGGCGTAGTGGTGGCCTCGCCGGGACGGGACCACGCCCACGAAACCGACCACCGGGCCGCCGTCGTTGGCCGAGGGTAGGGCGGCGCCGACCAGGGCGCCCGATCCGTCGTACGCGAGCCGCCACCAGTCGCGGGGGCCGCGCATCGACTTGTAGTCCTCGACCTCCTCCAGGGCCTGGGCGCGGGCGCCGATCCGGGCGACGCCGGCCCGGGTCGCCACGTCGAGGCTGCCGGCCGAGATCTGCTCGAAGGCGTCGGCGAACGCCCCGTCGGAGGCGGGCTCGAACGTCAGGCGGGTCGAGCGCTTCGGCAACGGCTGGGCGCTCGTCCATTCGTACCGGAAACGCTCGGTGACGGTCGTGAGCCCGGCCTCGGCGGCAGCCGCGAGACGGGTGGTGATCTGCGGGTCGTCGCGGCGGCCGGGCTGGGTGAAGATGTGGTACTCGACGGGCGGCGGCACCTGACGGATCAGCCCGGCCCAGACGGGAACGGGATCGGTGACGCTCGGCGCGGCCCACAGGCAGTCGAGGGCGAGCGGCCGTTCACCGTCGGGGAAGCCCCACCAGACGGCCAGCCCGACGGGCGTCTCGCCGTCGAGGGCGAGCCACGTCCAGGCGGGGCGGTAACTGCCGCTTTCCAGATAGGCGACGAAGCGCTCGGGCGTCGTCGTGTTGACGGACGGTTCGGTCAGACAGGTCAGGACGAAGTCGAGATCGGACTCGACCATGGTGCGGAACAACGAAGCCTCCTGGGCGTCGATTGGCGAAGCGTGACCATGCGCCCTCCTTCCCGGTCGAATGCTCTGGCGGCGGCAATCCTGCCCGACCGCCCAGCTGCCGTCATCCGATTAATCCGGCCGAGCCGTCACCGCGGCGCGAGGCCTGCCATCACCGTGCCGACGAGGGCCGTGGCGAAGGCGTCGGGGTCGGTCGGCTGTTCGGTGAAGTGACCGAGGAAGGCGCGGTTCAGGCAGGCGCCCAGCAGGGCCTGGGCGGCGGCCAGGGGGTCGGCCTCTTCCGACAGGCGGCCGATCTGCTGTTCCGCGCGTAGGTAGGCCGCGAGCGCCTGCCCGGGGATCTGCGGGCCGGCGCCACGTTCGCGCAGCACCGAGCGATGGGCAGCGAGCAGGGCGGGCTCGGAGAACAGCGAGGCCGCCATCGGGAAAGCCTGGTCGTAGAAGTCGGCCGCGGCGAGCACCACATCGCGAAGCACCGTCACGACCGGTTCCGTGCCGACCCGGCCGGGCAGATCGCCGAGCACGGCGACCAGCTTCGTGGGACCGCGCTCGCCGAGCACGGCCAGGAAGATGTCGGTCTTGTCGCGGAAATGCTTGTAGAGCGCCGCCTCGGACAGACCCGCCGCGCGGGCGATCTCCTTGGTGGTGGCCCGGGCCAGCCCGCGGTCGCGGATGACCTCGGCAGCGGCGGTGACGATGCGATCGCGAGTGCTCAACAGCGCTCCTTGACACGGTGGTGAGTGCTCACTAACTATAGAGGTTAGTGAGCACTCACCAACCGGGAGAAGCCATGAAAATCACCGTCTTCGGCGCCACGGGCGGCACAGGAGAGCAGGTCGTCCGGCAGGCGTGCGCGGCCGGGCACGAGGTGACCGCGGTGGTCCGCGATCCGGCTCGACTCAGTTTTCAGGCGCCGGCACTGCAGGTTGTGCGGGCCGACGTGATGGATCCGGCTGCCATCGCCCCGACGGTGGCCGCACGCGACGCCGTCGTCTCCGCGATCGGCTCCCGACAGGGCCGCTCCCCCACCACGGTCTGCACCGACAGCGCCCGCGCGATCATCGCCGCCATGAGCCGGCAGGGCACCCGGCGACTGGTCGTGGTCAGCAACAGCGGCATGCACACCGACGACCAGGACGGCGTCTTCGTCCGCACGGTGGTCAAGCCGCTGCTGGGCCGCGTGCTCCGGTACGCCTACGCCGACATGCGGCGCATGGAGGAGCTGGTGCGGGCGGCCGACCTCGACTGGACGATCGTGCGCCCGCCCCGCCTCACCAACGCCCCACCCACGAACACGTACCGCACAGCCGTCAACAAGAACATCCCCGGCGGCAGCGTCATCGCCCGAGCCGACCTGGCCGCCCAGATCCTCCACTGTCTGACCGACCCCACCACCATCCGCGCCGCCGTCTCGGTAGCCCGCTGATGCCGCCCTTACACGGCCCCGCGCTGCTGGGCCGGCTGGGTCAGCAGGGCCGGCAAGCGGGCGACGTCGGCCGGTGCGCTGAGCCCGTGATCGACGGCCAGCAGCGACAGCAGCCGGATGGGGAGGCCCGCCTCGGCTGCGGCCTGGAGCCGGTGATGGCCGTCCAGCAGGAAGTGGGTGAGCGCCCAGTGGGCGTAGTAGTCGGAGCCGTTGTCGGTGGCGGGCAGGCTCACGTCGAGGATCGAGACGGCCACGGCCGTCGCGGGCTCGCCCCTGGCGAGCTCAGCCGCGTACTTGTCGACCTGAGCCCGCTCGTTCCAGCTGGGCGGAACCATCGGCACCACGAACTCGTAAAGGTGGGCGTCGGCGTCGACCGCGGTCTCGAACGTACGGTAATAGGGCGTCCGCGGATAGACCGGCAGCCCCCAGAACGAATCCAGGCCCCAGGTCGCCACCTGCTCCCCGGCGAAGTAGTCGCCCGGGTGTGACGGCTGGACAAGCCGCGGCTCGATCCGCAACCGCAACGGCTGATAGTCGCCCCGGGGCAGCAGGGCCCCGAACGCTTCGACCGGGTCGTCGCCCTCGGCCGAGAACGTCTCGGTCGAGCCCTCCTGCCGCTGGAACAGGATCTGGCACGTGCCGCACCAGAACGACAGCTCGAAGGCGGGCTTGTCGTCGACGAACAGCAGGCGTCGCGGATCGGGCCCGTCCGGCCCCTCCTCGGAGAAACGAAGGCGTGGATTGTCGGCGTCGCCCAGGACGCGCACGGGCTCGGCATTGAGCAGCACGCGCCCACCCTAGGGCCGATCCGCCCCGCCCGCTTACTGTGCGCGGACGACCAGGGTCTTGGCGGCCATGTCGCCGAGGCGGCGGCGACGGTCGGAGTTGACGACGACGAGGAAGCCGACCAGGTACCCGAGGAAGCCGTCGATCAGGCGCAGCAGCGTCCGGACCAAGCCGGACAGCAGGCCGGGGCGGCCACCGGTGTGGGCGTCGACGACCCGGATACCGGTGATCCACTTGCCGATCGTGCGGCCGGTCAGGCCCTCGAAGAGCGTGTAGTAGAGCAGCACGATGACGCTCAGCCAGAGCGTGCCCGTGTTGTCGAAGCGGGTCAGGTCGAAGCCCGATTCCGCGCCCTCGACGCCGAACGCGGCCACCAGCGCGCTGTTGATCAGGCCGAAGATGAGGCCGTCGATGAGGGTCGCCACGATCCGGCGACCGGTGACCCGCACCTCCGGGGCGCCCGTTGCGTACGTCATGCCACTGATCATGCCGGACGGGCGCCAACGCCATTCCCGGCCGCGTCAGCGTTGCGGTGCCGGCACGTCGGCCGGGAGCGGCACGGGTGATGCGGCCGGGCGGCGGATGCCGATGATGAGCAGGTAGCCGACCATCCACAGTTCGCCGACCGTGGCGGGGTAAGCCAGCAGATCGGCAGCCAGGGTCATCCCGGGCATCGCGTAGCGGACGAACGCGCTCAGCACGTAGCCGACACCGCCGGCGATCAGGATCCAGCCGAGCGCCCGGGGCATGGCCGCGCGCAGCGCACACCAGCCCATCGGGATCAGCCACAGGCCGAAGAACACCCCGCCCAGCGGGGCGGAACCGGACTGGCGGGCGCGGCTGAAGCAACAGTTCCTGGCCGCGCGCGAAGTGATGTTGCGCCACCCGTGGATGCCGGGCCTGCTCGGTTCGCGGCGCACCGTTCCGGCGACGGTCTTCACCTACTACGACGGCATCGTCGGCACGCTCGTCGGCGCCGGATTCTCGTACCGGCTCGCGCACCGCGCCCTGCACGCGCTGGGCAGCATGCCGCTCGGCTTCGTGCAAGAGGTCTTCAGTCCGGGCGCCGCCGGCGGCGATTTCGACCCGGCGACCGCCGAAGCCGAGATGGCAGCCATGGCCGAGGCGATGCCGAACATCACCGCCATGGTCGCCGCGGAGATCCACGCGGCCGATGACCCCACGCTCGGCTGGTGCGACACCCAGACGGAGTTCGAGTTCACCCTCGACCTGATGCTGGACGGGTTGGAACGCCTGCGATCGAAGGGTTAGGCGACCCAGGCGCGCTTGGCGCGGTGGTGCTGCTTGGTGCGGTACATGTCGGCGTCGGCAGCCGAGGCGAGCTGGGCGAAATCGGTGCAGCAGGCCCCGTACGCATGGCCGATGCTCGCCCCGACGCGGTACGGACCGCTGCGGGTCTCGATCGGCTCGGCCAGCGCCCGGTGGATCCGCTCGCCGGTCGCCCGCAACATCTCGTCCACGCCCTCGCCCGTAGCGACCAGCACGAACTCGTCGCCGCCGGTGCGCGCGAGCAGGTCGTCGGGGCGGATCAGGACCGCCATGCGCGCCGCCACGGTGCGCAGCACCTCGTCGCCGGCGTCGTGGCCGCCCGCGTCGTTGACCGCCTTGAACTCGTCGAGGTCGATCACCATCACACCGACCTCGCCGCCGGCGCGGCCGGCCAGCTCGTCGGTGAACGCCCGCAGCAGCGTCCGGTTGGCCAGCCCGGTCAGCGGGTCGTGGGTGGCCGCGTGATGCAGGCGGGCGCGGCTCTCGGCCAGCTCGTGGTGCAGCTTGGCGTGATGCACCGCCATCGACGCGTGCTGGGCGAACAGCTCGAGCATCTCGCGCTGCACCGGGCCGGGCCGGCGGCCGTCGCGCGGCAGGTCGACGCTGAGTATGCCGACCAGGTCCCCGGTCGGCGAGGTGAGCGGCGCGAACAGCATGTCCTCGGGGTGCCAGCCGTCCGGGTCGGCCGGCACGGGCAGCGAGTCCGACGTCCAGGTGATCATCGCGTCGGGCATGTCGTGGTTGTGGTCGACGAAGTACAGCGAGCCCCACTGCTCCGCCTTGCCGAACAGCTCGTCCCAGTTGCCGGGCGTCGTGGTGGTGCCCAGCAGGGAGCGCCGGATCTCCTCGGTGCCGTCGACCGACACGACCGCGAAGTCGCCGTCGGGCTGGAGCACGTTGACCACCGCCACCTCGAACCCGGAGGCCCGGGTGACGCCGTGCACCACCGCGTCCATCGTCGCCCTGAGGTCGAGGCTGGCGTGCACCGCCTTGCTGACCTCGTGCAGCGTCCGCAGGCCGTCGAGCTGCGCGAGAGCGTCGGAGAGCTGCGACGAGAGATCCTCGATGCTGGTCACTTCGCCTCCGTTCCGCGGCCCCGAACCAGGGATCTTAACCGCCGCGCGCCGAGGTGAACGGCAGCTCCCGATAGGCGCAGGTCACAGACTGTGGCGGGCCGGGCTACCGCGTGCTTGGGTGTGATCCGTGACCGACACGACCGACCAGAGCGACTCGACCCGGACGACCAGGTGGAGGCGCCGGGTCGCCACCCCGCTGCGCGACTTCCTGAGCACCGAGGCGGGCAGCGCCGGCGTGCTGGTCGCGGCCATCGTCGCCGCCCTGATCTGGGCCAACACGGCCGACAGCAACTACGAGTCGTTCTGGCACACGGCCGTGAGCTTCGAGTTCGGCAGCCGGGGCATCGAACTCGACCTGCGGGAGTGGGTCAACAGCGGCCTGATGACCCTGTTCTTCCTGGTCGTGGGGCTGGAGGCGCGACGCGAGTTCGACCTTGGCGACCTGCGCGACCGGCGGCGGTTCGTCCTCCCCGCACTGGCCGGCATCGCGGGCATGGCCCTGCCCATCGGCATCTTCCTGGCGTTCAACCACGGGCACGCGGGCGGTGCGGGCTGGGGCGCGGCGATGTCGACCGACACCGCGCTCGCGCTGGGCCTGCTCGCGCTGGTGGGCCGGCACGTGCCGGTGCAGGCGCGGCTGTTCCTGGTGACGGTGTCGGTGGTCGACGACGTGGTCGCGCTGATCGTGATCGCCGTGGCCTACTCGGACGACATCCGGATGATGCCGTTGATCGTGGCGGTCGTAGCCTTCCTGCTGACCCTGGTGATGGTTCGGGCCGGCGTGCGCAGCGGGTTCGTCTACCTGCCGGTCTGCCTGGTCGTCTGGGGCGCGACGCTCGAGAGCGGCATCGACCCGGTCGTGTCCGGCCTGGCCATCGGGCTCGCCGCCGCCGCGTACACCCCCGGCCGCAACGACCTCGAGCAGGCCAGCGACCTGTTCCGTTCGTTCCGCGAGCAGCCGACCCCCGAGCTCGCGCGGTTCGCCCGGATGGGCCTGCTGCGGTCGCTCTCCCCCAACGACCGGCTGACGCGCACCTGGTCGGGCGTGTCGAGCTACCTGATCGTGCCCCTGTTCGGCTTGGCCAACGCGGGCATCGTGATCGACGCGGGCTTTCTCGGTGACGCGCTCGGCTCCCGGGTCACGCTGGGCGTCTTCTTCGCGTACGTGGTGGGAAAGCCTCTCGCCATCACCGGTGTCTCCGCGCTGGTGACGCGGCTGAGCCGCGGCCGCGTCCGACCGGCCGCCGGATGGGCGTCGGTGCTGGGCACCGGGACCATCGCCGGCATGGGCTTCACGGTGTCGTTCCTGATCGCGAACCTGGCGTTCGAGGAGCCCGAGCTGTCCGACGCCAAACTGGGCCTGCTGCTGGCCATCCCGGCCGCGTCGCTGATCACGTGGACGGTCTTCTGGGTGACCGGCCGGCTGCCGAGGCCCCGCAAGGCGGTCGCGCTGCTCGGCGATGTCGAGGAACTGATCGACCTGATCCCCGACGTCGACCCGGAACGCGACCACGTGCGCGGCCCGGCCGAGGCCACGGTGACCCTGGTCGAGTACGGCGACTTCCAGTGCCCGTACTGCGGCCGGGCCGAGCCCATCGTCCGCGAGCTGCTGACCGACGACGACCTGCGCTACGTGTGGCGCCACCTGCCCCTGACCGACGTGCACCCGCAGGCGCAGCTGGCCGCGCAGGCCGCGGAGGCCGCCGGCCTGCAGGGCAAGTTCTGGGAGATGCACGACTTGATGTTCACCCAGCAGGACCACCTGCGGATCGCCGACCTGCTGCGCTACGCCGGCGAGCTCGGCCTCGACCAGGACAGGTTCCACGACGACATGATGCAGACGATCTGCAAGGACAGGATCAGCGCCGACCTCGAGTCGGCCGACCTCAGCGGCGTCTCCGGCACCCCCACGTTCTTCATCAACGGGCGTCGTCACTACGGCTCGTACGACGTACAGACCCTGAAGGAAGCCATCCGGGTGGCCCGCGTGCGCGCGAAGATCGCCGCCAAGCGCCGCTGAACGGTGGCCGGTTTCTGTCGTAGGGCTCGCATAGAGTCTCGTGCGTGGAACCGGGAGCGGGGGCGCCGGCCAAGGCGAGGGAGGCGCGCACCCATTGGGCGGCGGCGCTGGCCAATGGGCCTCGTGAGCTGCTCGATTTCCTGTTGCCGCTGTGGGCCGGGGCCGCGCTCGGCGCAACCGCGACGCAGGTCGGCCTGCTGATCGCGGTCGAGTTGGCGGTGTCGGTGGCGGCGCGGCCGGTGGCGGGGTGGCTGGCCGACGTGCGGGATCGGCGGCGGGTGGCCGCCGTGGGCGCCCTGCTCTACGCGGTTTCCTGCCTGGGGTATGCGTTCGCCGCGGGTCTCGCGGTCGCCTTCGGCGCGGCGGCGATCGGCGGCGTGGGTGGGGCGTTGCTCTGGGTTTCCGTACGCGCCATGGCCGGCGAGCGATTGGCCGAGGACACAGCGGTGTACGCCCGGCTGACCGCCGCCGAGGAGAACGGGACGTGGATCGCCTTCGTGGCCGGCTTCACGGTGTTGCAGGCCGCGGGCTACCGCTCCGTCTTCCTGGGGTGCGCGGTCGCCTGCCTAATCGCGGCGGGCGCCCTGCTCGGCGCGCCGGCCCGAGCGGTCCCGCCCGCGCCGCCCCTGCCGGGAAGCACTCTGCGGCGGCTGCGCCCGATGCTGCTGGCCGTCGTCATCACCATGACGGCCGAGGCGGCGGTCGGGCTGCTCCTGCTGCTGCACCTGCAACGCCGGTTCGAGCTGCAGATCGTCGAGATCGCCTACGTCTTCCTGCCCGGCGCGATTGCCATGGCCCTGCTGCCGACGTGGCTGCACCGGTTCGTGCTGCGCTACGGCCGCACCCGGGTGCTGGCCGTGGCGTCGGTGTCGTCGGCGGTCTTCGCGGCGGCCCTGGCCTGGTCGCCGCATCCGGTGGCGATCGCCGGACTGTGGATCCTCAGCGGGGTGGCCTGGGCCGCGGTGCTCCCGATCCAGCAGGCGGTGATCGCCGAGGCCTCCGGCTCGCAGGTGGGTCGCGGCATGGGCGCGTACGAGGCCGCCGTCCTTCTCGGCGCCCTGATCGGATCGCTGGCAGCCGGCGTGCTCTACGACGCCGGGCCGTGGCCGCTCGCCTGCGCCCTGGCCGCCGCCGTGATCCTCTCGGGCGCCGTGCTCGTCCCCTGGTCGGTGCGCGCGGTGGGCGTACCCGATATCCCACCCGCACCGCCTCCACTCGCAACGTCCACGCCCGCACCCCCCACGCCCGACACGGAACCGGCGCCCGACGCGGAAGCCAAGCCGGCCCGGTCGCCGTATCGCAAGCTGGCCGAGCACGCCGCGCTCTACACCCTCGTCCAGGTCGTGCTGATCGTCCTGGCCGAATCCTGGCTGCTCGACCTCGCCCGCGGGAACGCCGACATCCTCAACGGCACCCGGAAGGGCGGCGCGTCGTTCGTGTACGGCGCCGGTCGCATCTGGACCTTCATCATCGTCATCGATCTCGTGTGGACCCTGATCGCCGCGCGTCGCTACCGGAGGAGCAGCAAGTGACTTTCTCGAAGAACCGGCTCACCCGGCTGCGCGGTCAGCTCCAGCGCCGTGTCGACGACGGCTTCGCGCCCGGCATGCTCGCCCTGCTGGCCCGCCGCGGCGAGGTGCACGTCGAGGCGACCGGCTACCTCGCGTACGAGGGCGCCGGCTCGACCACGCCGATGGCCACCGACACGATCGTCCGCATCGCCTCCATGTCGAAGCCGATCGTCGCCGCCTGCGCGATGACCCTGGTCGAGGACGGCACCCTGCGCCTCGACGATCCGGTGGACGATTTCCTGCCCGAACTGGCGAACATGACCGTGCTCGCCGACCCCACCGGGCCGCTCGACGACACTGTCCCGGCCGAGCGCCCGATCACCCTGCGCGACCTGCTGACGTACACCTTCGGCACCGGCATGGTGGACGCCGGTCCGATCGCCGACGCCCTGGACGGCCTCGGCTACCCGCCGCCGGCCGACTTCGTGGCCCGGCTCAGCGCGCTGCCGCTCGTGCACCAGCCCGGCGAGCGCTGGATGTACGACACCGCAGCCGCCGTGACCGGGGAACTCATCGCCCGGGCGACCGGCACGAGCTTCGGAGCGGCCCTGCGCGAGCGGCTGCTCGACCCGCTCGGGATGCGGGACACGGGCTTCCTCGTCGGCCCCGACTGCCTCGACCGCTTCGCCACCGCGTACGCGGCCGAGAACCCCACCGAGGTCGAGGACGGCCTCGACGGGCTGCTCAGCCGGCCACCGGCCTTCGAGAACGGCAGCGGCGGGCTCGTCTCGACGGCCGAGGACTACCTGGCCTTCGGCTCGGCCCTGCTCGCCGGGGGCAACGGCGTTCTCTCGCGGCCGGCCGTGACCCTGATGACGACCGACCACCTGACCCCGGCCCAGAAGGCCGTCTCCGGCTTCCGGCCGGACTACTTCGCCGCCATGGGCTGGGGTTTCGGGATGTCGGTCCAAACCCGCCGCACCGGCCTCGGCCCGTCGGCCGGCACCTACGGATGGCCCGGTTTCTACGGCACCGCCTGGTACAACGACCCGGCGGAGGACCTGACCGCGATCTTCATCATGCAGCGGGCGCACGCCGGCGACCAGACCGGAACGCTCTGGGCCGACCTGTGGACCGCCGTCTACCAGGCGATCGAGGACTGACAAGCGTCTCGCGCATGGGGTGTGGACGCTCGGCGATGGAGCACCGGGCGCCGCGCCGGTTGACTGGGGGCATGTTCGCACTGCGAGTGACCGCGCTGATCGCGGCAACCATGACGACCGGGTTGATGGCCGGAGTGTTCGGCCTCTACCAGCACACCGTGATGACCGGCCTGGGCCGCACCGGCGACCGCACGTTCATCGGCGCCTTCCAGGCGATCGACCGGGCGATCATCAATCCCTGGTTCCTGCTCAGCTTCGTCGGGGCGCTGCTGTTCACGGCCGTCTCGGCGTTCCTCAACCCGGGCCGGCAGATCCTGCCCTGGGTGCTGGCCGCGCTCGTGCTCTACATCGTCGTCTTCGCCATCACCGTCGCCGTCAACGTGCCGATGAACGACGCCCTCAAGGCCGCCGGCGACCCCGACCGGATCCCCGATCCGGCCGCCGTCCGCGCCGCCTTCGACGAGGCGCGCTGGGTGGCCTGGAACCTGGTCCGCACACTCGCCACCACGGCCGCCTTCGGCTGCCTGTGCTGGGCGCTCGTCGCCCGGGGCAAGCTCGGTTAGAGCTAGTGCGGTGGCCACTAACGTTCACGGGTCTGCCACTGGTCGTATAACACCTAGCCGTGCGACGATAGCGGTATGCCTAGACGTCAGGACGTAGGAACCGGTCCGGTGGTGCACCGCACCGCCCGGATCGGCCTGCGCCTGACCCGCGCCCAACGGCAACGCTGCTTCGGCCTGCTGCACGCGGCCGGTGATGTGTGGGCGTGCGTGTTGGAGGTCAATGCTTGGCGGCGTCACCGGGACGACCAGCCGGCCGCCGGCTATCAGCAGTTGTGCCGGCTGTTGGCCGAGTCGGGGCCGGGCACGTTCGGTGAGCTCGACACGACCGGGGCGCGGTCGGTGCTGCGTCGCTACTCCGATGCCTGGTTCTCCGCCGCCGCCCGCCGCAAGGCCGGCCTCATCGAGGTGCGGTTTCCGCGGCGCCGGCGGGCGTTGATGCCGGTCCGCTGGTATCACGGCACGTTCACCCTGACCGGACGTGCCTTGCGGCTACCGGCCGCCCGCGGTTGCCCGCCGCTGCTGGTCCGCCTGGCCCGGCCGGCACCGTATCCGCCGGGCGCGGTGCGATCGGTGACGCTGGTGTTCGACACCGGCCGGTTGTGGATCGACGTCACCGCCGAACTGCCCGTGGCCACCTACCCGCCCGGCAGTCAACCCGACCCGGCCCGGGCGGCCGGGGTCGACCTGGACATCATCCACCCGTTCGCCGCCGCCGACCCGGCGGACGGCACCGCCCTACTGATCTCCGGGCAGGCCATCCGCGCCGAACACCGGCTGCACCTGACCGAGCCGGGATCCGCGTGCATCTGGTCGATGAAAACGCGGCACCTCCTCCACCTGCCCCCACTGCCGGCAACCGATCAGTAAACCGCGGGGCCGGGTGATGACCTGCCCACATTGTCAGTTCGCCGGGCATCGTGATGTTGCCGCGGCGTTCACCATCGCCACCCGCACCCCGGGCGGCGCCACCACCACCCCGATGTCAGCCCGACCGTGGGTGGTCACGCACCGTCGAGCCGGAACCCACCTGCCCGGGCGGGGACCAGCACGGCGTGACCCACGCCGCCCACCACGAGCGGTTTCAGGGTCAGTTGGCCGGCGGAGGCCCGCCCCACCACCACCGGTAGGGAGTCGCTCGCTCACTACGGTGAGCGAGGATCCACAACGAAGCCGGACCCAACCCGGCCAACATTCGTGGACACCGCACTAGATGCCGGCGTCGCGGGCGCGGGCGATCGCCTCCGCCCGGGAGGCGACGTGCAGCTTGCTGAAGACGTTGCTGACGTAGTTGCGTACGGTCTTGGCACTGAGCTGGAGCTGGGCCGCGATCACGTCGTTGGACAGACCGCGGGACATCAGCTGCAGCACGTTGCGCTCGCTGGCCGTCAGGCTGGGGAACGGCTCGGCCGCTGGGCGGCCCGCGAAGAACGCCACGATGCGCGAGGCGATGGCCGCGCTGAAGATGGCCTCGCCGTGGCCCACGGCCAGGATGGCCCGGGTCATCTCCGCATCGTCGGTGTCCTTCAGGACGTAGCCCCGGGCGCCGGCCCGCAGGGCCGCGAAGACCGAGTCGTCGTCCTCGAACATCGTCACCACGAGGATGTGCGGGCCGTCCGGCAGCGACGCCAGGCGCCGGATCGCGGTCAGGCCGTCGCCGGCCGGCATGTGCAGGTCCATGAGGACGAGCTGCGGCTTGAGCTCGAGAGCAAGGTCCACCGCCGCTCTGCCGTCGACCGCCTCGCCGACCACCGACACCTCGGGCATCGTGGCCAGCAGCGCCCGCAAGCCCTTGCGGAACAGCGGGTGGTCGTCCGCCACGAGCACCGTGATCATGAGTTTTCCAGCGCGAAGGTGACGGCGACCCGGGTCCCGCCGCCGGCGGCGCCGTCGATGGCCAGGGTGCCGCCGAGCTCGCTGCTGCGCTCGCGCATCGACCGGTGGCCGACGCCGGCCAGATAGTCGGCGGGCAGTCCGCGCCCGTCGTCGGTGACCGTGAGTGTCACCCCGGCCGGGGAAACGGCCACATCGACTGCGCACGTCGTGGCGGACGCGTGCCGGGCCGCGTTGTGCAGAGCCTCCGCCGCTATCCGGTACAACGCCACCTCCACCGCGGCCGGGAGCACGGGCATCGGCTCCGGCGCAGACACCGTACGGGAAAGCCCGTCGCCCGACCGCAGATTACGCAGCGCGTCGACGAGGCCGAACTCGTCCAGCAGGGGCGGCCGCAGCTCGTAGACCAGGCGACGGATGTCGGCTGTCGCCTGCCGGACGTCGGTGCGGAGCTCCCCCGCCAGGTCCGCGGCCGCCGCCGGGTCGGTCCGGACCGTACGCTGAAGCACCCCCAGCCGCAGCCCGAGCGACGCCAGCGTCGGCCCCAGTCCGTCGTGCAGGTCGCGGCGGATGCGCAATCGCTCCTCCTCGCGGGCCGCCACCAACCGCTCGCGCGAGCGGGCCGCGTACAACGTCATCGCGACCTGCCGCCCCAGATCCTCGAGCAGTCGCACGTCGGCCGCCGACAGCCTGTCCCGCCGGCGGCGCGCGCTCACCCGCAGGGTGCCGAGCCGCTCGTCCTGATAGGTGAGCGCGATCTCGACCATCGACGCGCCCTGCGGCACCTTCCCGTACGAGGTCACGACGCGCCCGTCCGACTCGATCTCCACGTACGGCAGGGCCATCGTGCCCGCCAGGGCCGCCGCCACCGACGGGAGCAGCTGCCTCGACACGTGCCCCGCCACCTCGTACGCGTTGTCCCGCTGCCCGAACGCGAGCTGATGCACCCCGCGGTCGAGCCAGGCCGACACCGGCGCCCAGGTCGCGGCGACGACGGCGAACGCGATCGCGTGCGACCACCACGGGATCTCGTCGAGCGACCCGATCGGCCGGTGCGGAAAGGTGGACACCGCGGCGACCAGCCCGGTCACCACAAGGGCGTACCAGATCAGCAGGAACGGAAGGAGCAGCTGATAGAGGCGGCGGTTGGCCGCGTCAGACCGCACTGACGACCCGTTCCCGCCACAGGCAGAACGAGATGACGACGACGTGGTGGACCAGCATCACCGACGCGAAGAGCAGCTCGGCGCCGGTGCGGTCGAACAGCAGCGAGGTGACCGCCTGCACGATCCAGAACGCGTTGACCGCGATGAGCAGCACCGCGCCCCACTTCTGCAACCGCCAAGCGCCGTACGCGGCCACCAGCGCCAGCACGTCGGAGGTGAAACTGCCCAGCACCAGGCCGAACGGCGCCTCGCTGTCGCGCGCGCCGAGCACCAGGTTGGGCAGGTCGAACAGCGCGATGCCGATGATCGCCACCAGCACCGACAGTGCGGCCGCGATTCTCAGCGCGGTCGAGCGGGTCATACGTCCCATGAGAAGCCCTCCGGATCACCGTTGTCGAGGGCCTTCACGCTAGGAACGGGCCGTCCCACCGGTCACGATGCGCGTGTCCCGACCTCATGGGACACCTTCTGGGCGAGCTCAAGCACCACGTCGACGAACAGGTCGACGTCCGCCTCGGTGGTGCGCCAGTTGACGATGGCCGGGCGCAGCGCGACCCGGCCGTCGTACACGGTCGTGCCCGCGTACACCCGGCCGTCCCGCAGCAGGGCGGCGCCGAGGCGACGGTTGAAGTCGTCGAGGTCGGCCACGCCGCGCGGCCTGGCCCGGAAGCACACGATGCACAGTTTCACGTCGGCCAGCCGTTCCAGCTCGGGCGCGGCGTCGACGCGGGCCGCCAGGTGCTGGGCCAGATCGAGGTGGCGCTCGATCATCGCGCGGTGACCGGCTTTCCCGTACGCGGCCAGCGTGGCCCAGATCGGCAGCGAGCGCGCCCGGCGGGAGGATTCGGGCCCGTACAGCGCGAAGCCGCTCGCCGGGTCGCCCGGTCCGGGCAGGTAGGCCGCACCCGGCATGCCGAACGCCGCCCCCAGCCGGGCCTGATCACGGACCAGGGCGAAGCCGCTCTCGTACGGCACATTGAGCCACTTGTGCGCGTCGGCCGCGATCGAGTGGGCGCGGTCGATGCCGTCCACGAGAGGGGCCGTACGCGGCGAAAGGGCGGCGAACAAGCCGAACGCGCCGTCGACGTGCAGCCAGCAGCCGAACTCCTCGGCCAGCCCGGCCAGCTCGGCCACGGGGTCGAAGTCGCCCGCGTTCACCTCGCCCGCGTTCGCGATGAGCACGGCCGGGGCGCCCTTCAACGAATCCAGGTGCCGCCGCATCAGGCCGAGGTCGACCCGCCCGACGCCGTCCCGCGCGCAGACCATCACGGCGTTGCGCCCGTGCCCGAGCATCTGCAGGGCCTTGCGGGCGCTGGCGTGCACGTACCCCGATGACAGCACCGGCATCCGCGGCAGCTCGGCCAGCCCGTCCGCTGCCGTGTCGACCCCGTGCTGGAACCCCCACCAGTGAGTCGCGCAGCCCAGCGACGTGAAGTTGGCGAACGTGGCGCTGCCCACCAGCGCCCCGCCCCACGATTCCGGCAGCCCGAACAGGTCCCGCAGCCAGCCCAGCGCCACCGTCTCCACCTCGTGCGCGAACGGCGACGACACCTTGGAGAACGCGTTCTGGTCGAGCAACGCCGCCGTCCAGTCCGCGGCCAGCGCCGCCGGCGTCACTCCCCCGGTCACGAAATGAAAGAACCGCGGCCCCGACGACGCCGTGCCGGCCGCCGTCCCCACCCGGAGCAGCCGCTCGAGCACCTCGGCCGGATCGCTTCCCGACTCCGGCAACGGACCACCGAGCTCAGCAAGAAGCGACAGCGCCGCCGCATCCTGCACAGCCCGCCCCGGCAGCGACGCGAGGTAGGCCCCGGCAGCCGCGTGAACCTGCCCCAGAAGATCCGACATGCGAGCAGACTACGGCGCGCCCACGACCGGATGCCCGTCGTCGTCGGTCCACCCGGCCTGCGTGGAGAACTTCGACAGGAACACATCGAGCCGCCCGTCCGGCCGCTCGGTCACGGTCCCGCCGTCCTGCCAGATCCCGTTCTCGTCCCACCACTGCGAGCCGTACGGGTCTCCCTGATTCTGATGTACGTTGTGCATCCCGAGCCCCTCGTCGAACGGCTCCCCGAACACGAGAATCCGCCGCCCCACCTCGAGGATCGGTTCCAGCGCGGCCGAGGCCTCGAGAAACGACCCACTCCGCCAAGGCGCGTCCAGCGCGAGCCCCGGATGGCGCAGGTAGTCGAGCGCGCCTTCCCCCGGCATCCGCTTCAGCTCGTGATACCCCGGCGCCCGCGCAGCGACCGGTTCCATCGCGAAGACCTTCCACTGCACCCCGGTGGCTGAGCTCTTGCTGTCCACGTCGACGGCACACTTGTACCGGCCCGCCGGCGCGTCCACCCGCAGGTTGACGTGGAACCAGCGACCCTGATCGTCGGGCTGGTCGCGAAAGTGCCGCTGCAACACCCCAGCCAGCACGCCGTACCGCTCAAAGGGCATACTCGCAGTCAACCAGCCCTACCGCGACGACGCCTGTCCGATCGGGGACATGTCGTCTTCTCCTCCGCGCTGATCCGGCGGGGCCGACTGAGAGTGAGTCATGGAACGCAATCGTTCAGCCGCTGCTACGAACACCGCCGGCCGGATCCCGCCGGTGTATCGAGCGGTCATGACGGCGGCAGGGCCGATCGTCCGCTGGTGGGGTCGTCTCGAGGTGGTCGGCCTGCACCACCTCCCGATGCACGGCGCGACAATCGTCCCGGCCAACCACGACAGCGCGTGGGATCCCGTGGTCATCGCGTTCGCCGCCCGGCGGCACCGGCAGATCCAGGCCCTCGCGAAGGCGTCGTTGTGGAAGAACCCGCTGCTGCGGCGCGTGCTCGACGGGATGGGGCAGATCCCCGTCCGGCGCGGCCAGACCGACACGGACGCCTTGGACGCCGCGGTGCAGTGCCTTTCGGCCGGCGGCTGCGTCGGAATCTTCCCCGAAGGCAGCCGCTCGCAGGGCCGGCAGCTGCGCGCCCGCAGCGGTGTCGGACGCCTCGCTCAGGCCGTGCCCCAGTCCCGCATCGTCTGCGCCGCGGTCTCCGGGACCGTGGACATCACCCGCTTCCCGCGACGCCCCCGGCTGAAGGTGACGTTCTTCGAGCCCACCCCGTCGTCACCATCGGAATCGGCCTCGGATCTCGCCACGAGGCTCACCGCCGAACTCCGCGCCGTCGCACCGGTGGCAGCCGGGCGGTAGCACGGTCACCGCCCACGTTTGCCCCGGGCATCCGGCTATTCGTAGCCTCCGCAGAGCGCTTCGGGCAGGCGGGCGCGGCAGCCAGCACCAGAGCGACAACCTTGGCCGTTCGGCGGCCGGTCCGCTTCATCGGAGCAGACATGCGGACGATCACGGGGTGAGGGCGCGGAGGCCGGCCGCGAGCAACGGCTGCACAGCGTCCTCGGCCCGGGCCGACGTCGGGTCCGCGGCGGCGCCCCGGCGGGCGCGGTAGCTGATGCCCTGGGCGATGACGGCCAGTTTGAAATTGGCCAGGGCCAGATAGAACGGCCAGTGGTCGAGGCTCACGCCGCGGCGGCGGGCATAGGCCTCGGCTATCGCGTCGGCGCTGGGCAGGCGGTCGCTGGCCCAGGCCGCGTCCAGGCCCAGGATCGGGTCGAGCTGGGGCTGGCGGTAGACGCACATGAGCGCGATGTCGGTCAGCACGTCGCCGACCGTGGCCAGTTCCCAGTCGACCACGGCCAGAACCTTGCTGATGTCGGCGCTGTCGAGCAGCGTGTTGTCGATCCGGAAGTCGCCGTGCACCACGCCGATGTGGGCCGACCGGGCCGGCACCGCCTCGGTCAGGCGGCTGTGCAGGGCCGTCGCGTCGGGCAGGTCCCGGCTCTTCACCTCGGTCCACTGCCGCCACCACAGGCGCACCTGACGGTCGAGGAAGCCGTCCGGACGGCCCAGACCGCCCAGCCCCACCTCGTCGACATCCACCGCGTGCAGGTCGGCCAGCACCCGCACCAGTTCGGTCACGCACGAGTCGAGTTCGCGCGAGGTGTACGCCTCGAGCTGGGACCGGGTGCGCACGACCAGGCCGGTGATGAACGCCGACACCGCGAACGGCGCCCCGATCACGCCCGGGTCCTCGCAGAGCGCGACCGCCGGCGGCACCGGCACCGCGCTGTATTGCAGAGCCTGCGTCACTTTCCATTCCCGGGCCACGTCGTGGGCCGACGGGGTGAGGCCGGACATCGGCGGCCGCCGGACGATCCAGCGGTGAGCGCCGTCGGTGACCGCGTACGTCAAGTTGGACCGGCCGCCGCTGACCAGGGTGCTCGCCAGCGGCCCGGCCACCGGGATCCCCCGCTGCCGGAGGAACGCCCGCACCCCCTCGACGTCGAGGCTCACGGCCGGTGTCCCACGGCGGAGGCCCGGCGCATCACGATCTCGTCGATCACGCTGCGCGGCGACAGCTCCAGGACGGCCGTCACCGTGCGGACGACGTCGTCGACCGGGATCATCGTGCCGGGCGGCACGGTGTCGTGGACGTAGGCGCTCATGTCGGTGTCGACGTAGCCGGGCGCGATCGCCGTCGCCGTGACGCCGCGAGCCGATTCCTCCGCGTTGACGGCGCGGCACAACGCGAGCAGCGCCGCCTTGCTGGCCCCGTACACGCCCAGCGACGCTTCCGCGTGCACGCCGGCGATCGACGCCAGCGCGATGACCCGCGCCCCGCCCGAAGCCGACCGCAGCAGCGGCAGCAACTGGCTGACGAGCACGAACGGCGCCCGCGTGTTCAGCGCGAACTGCTTGTCGAAGCGCCCGATCGGATAGCCGTCGAGCGGTGCCGCCGATCCCACGCCGGCCGCCAGGATCAGCGCGTCCAAAGACGAGTTCTTCTCCGCGTACGCGGACACGACGGCGTCAGCGGCGTCCGGTGCGGCCAGGTCGACAGCGATCCTGTCGATCCGGGACCCGCCGACGCCGTCGAACGCCGCGGCGAGCCGGTCCGGATCACGGGCCACCACCGTGAGCTTCCACCCCTGGGCGGCGAGGGCGAGCGCTATCCCCCGCCCGATGCCGCGGGAGGCGCCGGTCACCAGCGCCGACCGTCCGGCGCTCACGCGGTCTCGCCCGGGATGCCGACGATGGAACGCGCGATCGTCGAGTACCGCTCCAGCAGCGCCTCGACCGGCAGCGACCCGTCCGGCCGGTACCACGATGCGACACCCACGCAGAGCGACGCGATGGCCCGGCTGGCGTCCTTCGGATACGGGGTGGCAAAGGCCTTCTCCCGTACGCCGTCGAGAATCACCCGGTCGAGCATGCGCTGCTGCTCGTCCCGTTTGGCGACGTAGCGCTCGCGGTTCTCGGGCTCCAGGCTGCGCAGCTCCGCCGTCGACACCGTGGCGCCGATCCGCCGGTACATGTGGAACCGCAGCAGCGACTCGACCAGCGCGTCGAACTGCGACCGCGGATCGCCGGGCGCGGCCGCCAGCGCCTGCTTGCTGCGGTCCAGCAGCTCGTCGATGATCACATTCATCAGGTCGAAGAGGATGTCCTGTTTGGACGGGTAGTAGTGGTAGACCCCCGGAACCGACAGGCCGCACCGGCGCGCGAGGTCGCGGGTCGTCGTGCCGTGATAGCCGTGCTCGAAGAAGGCCTGAAGGGCAGCGTCGAGGATGTTCGAGAGGTCTTGCGCCTCGTACTCGCGCCAGTCGTACCCGGCTGACATCTTCGCCTCTTTCGTCGTGCTCACGGCTGGCCCCGTCCCGCGCGCGCCGCCGCGATCAGCGTGTCGAGGGCGCCGGCGTCGTCGACGGCTCCCCGGTCGATCACGCGCTCGGGATCGGCGCCCTGGAGGATACGTTTGACCGGAACCTCAAGCCGTTTGCCCGTCCTGGTGTGCGGCAAACTGGGCACGAGGATGACGTCGTCGGGCACGTGCCGGGGCGACGTGCGCTCGGCGATCACCCGCTTGACGGCGGCCGGCTCGACCGCTCCGGCCGGCACGACGAACAGCGGCATCCAGTAGCCCCCGTCCGTCTGCTCCACGCCGATGAGCAGGGCGTCCGCCACGTTCGGCAGGTCGCTGATCGCCGCGTAGATCTCGGCCGAGCCCAGCCGCACCCCGTGCCGGTTGATGGTGGCGTCGGAGCGCCCGAGGATCACGTAGCCGCCGTGCGCGGTCCGCTCGATCAGGTCGCCGTGCCGCCACACGCCGGGAAAGACGTCGAAGTACGTGTCCCGCAGCTTCCGCCCGTCCTGGTCGTCCCAGAAGTAGAGCGGCATCGACGGCATCGGCGCGGTGATCACCATCTCGCCCGGCGTCCCGTCCGCCGCCTGGCGGCCGTCGGCTTCCCACACCTCAACGGCCGCACCCAGGGCGGCGGCGCTGATCTCACCGTCATACACCGCCGTGGTCGGAGCACTGGCGACGAAGACACCGCAGATGTCCGTTCCGCCGCTCATCGACCCGAGTTGGACAGTGTTGCTGACGTTCTCGCGGAACCACTCGTTGGCCGCGGCCGGCAGCACCGATCCGGTGACACCGACCAGCCGGACGGAGGGGATATCCGGTTTCAGGCCGGCTCGCTGCGAGGCCTCCAGATACCCCGGCGAGGTGCCGAACACGGAAACTTCGAGGTCGGCGACCACCCGCCACAACGCATCCGGCCCAGGAAAGGTCGGCTTGCCGTCATACAAAACGATGGTGGCGCCGTGCAGCAGCCCGCAGACCTGCGCGTTCCACATCATCCAGTTCGGCGTGGTGTACCAGAAGAACGTGTCGTCGCCCCGCAGATCCATGTGCAGCCCCGGCGACACGAGCTGTTCCAGCAGCACTCCCCCGTGCCCGTGCACAATGCCCTTGGGCTTGCCCGTGGTGCCCGACGTGAACAACACCCACAACGGGTGGTCGAAATCAACAGCCAGAGCCTCCCGCACAGGCGTAGCCCCGAGCGCCTCCACCCACGAACTGGATGAGCTATCCGACAGTTGCGCAGACTCGACCACGAGAGCGCGCTCCAGGCCGGATGGGGTATCCGCAACTCCGGCGGTTCGCACCGGGACAGCGGCCTCCAAACCGGATGAGCTATCTGCAACCCGGGCGGTGTCCACCGGGACTGCGCGTCTCAGGCCGGATGAGCTATCCGCCGCCCCGGCGTTATCGACCGGGACAACGCGCTCCAGATCGGATGAGCTATCCGCAACGCCGGCGGTCTCGACCGGGACGGCGCGCTTCAGACCGGATGGGGTATCCGCAATCCCGGCGGTCTCGACCGGGATGGCGTGCTCCTGACTGGATGCGCTGTCCGGCACTCCTGCGGTCTCTACCGTGATGGTGTGTTGCAGGCCGGGCAGTAACTGGCGCAACTCGTGGGCCGCGGCGCGCCGGTCGTGGACCTTGCCGCCGAAGCGGTAGCCCGTGCCGGCGATCAGCACCTTCGGGTTCAGCTGGGCCATCCGCTCGGCGGCCGAGGGCGCCGCATAGTCGAGTCCGGTCTGGGCCCACACCGCGCCGACCATCGCGGTGGCCACGAACGCGACCACTCCCTCGACGCAGTTGGGCAGATAGGCGGCCACCCGGTCGCCCGGTTCGACGCCGAGGGCGCGCAACCGTCCGGCCACCGCGCCGGCCTGGATGCGCAGTTCGGCGTATGTCAGAACCGTTTTGTCGCCGTCCTCCGCGACCAGAATCACGGCGGCCTGGTCGTCGCGCCCGGCGCGCAGCAGATGCCGCCCGAAGTTCAGCCTGCCCCCGGGGAACCACACGGCCCCGGGCATCCGTCGTTCCGCCAGCGCTTCCCGCGGCAGCGCGGCCCACTCGACGTCGAAGAACTC
This sequence comes from Paractinoplanes polyasparticus, assembly GCF_019710575.1. Taxonomy (GTDB): domain Bacteria; phylum Actinomycetota; class Actinomycetes; order Mycobacteriales; family Micromonosporaceae; genus Actinoplanes; species Actinoplanes polyasparticus. Next base: position 56,816 of record NZ_JAHWFK010000003.1, read on the forward strand.
GGCGACCGCGCACCAGAACTCGCCCGGCGCCGCCACCGACCACGCGTGCAGCTCGTGGTAGTCCGTCACGTCGGTCAGCCGTGCGCGGCCCTGGTCGACCAGCCATTCGGCGAACCGCACGATCCGGGTGTCTCGGATCCGTGCCGGATCAGGTATCCACTTCATCGGCGCCGGCCCGGCCAGAGCGAGCCGCGGGTGAGGACCACGTCCACCGCCACGGCGATGATGAGCACCGACCCGGTCGCGAAGTACTGCACCTCGGTGGTCAGGCCCAGCAGCTGCACGCCGTTGCTGATCGAGCCGATGACCAGCGCGCCCAGGATGGCCGACCAGATCGACCCGCGCCCGCCGAACAGGCTGGTGCCGCCGACGACGGCGGCCGCGATCGCGTTCAGCATCAGCGGTCCGGCGCCGGAGGTGACCGAGACGCCCAGCTGCCGGGAGGCGTCGACCATGCCCGCGATCGCCGCGCACGCCCCGAGAATCAGGAACGAATAGATCACCATGCGCCGCACGGGGACGCCGGCACGCTGGGCCGCCTCCCGGTCGCCGCCCACCGCGTACAAGTGGATGCCGTATCGGGTCTGCGTGGTGAAGTACCAGGCGATCAGCAGCATGACCGCGACGATCAGCACCGGCATCGGCAGGCCCCGCTGGCGGGTCAGCGTGAAGACCCCGCCGAAGAGCACGACCGCGACGAGCACCGACGGCACGACGACCGCGACGGGAGACGTCCGCGTGCCTGTGGACATCCGTTCCCGGTACTGGACGAAGCGGTAGGCGGCGAACACCAGCGTTCCCATCGCGGCCAGCACATAGCCGGCGCCGGCTGGGATCGCCGTGCCAGCGATCTTCGCGAACGACGTGCCGGCCACGCTGACCGTGAACTCGGGCGGCAGCACGACCAGGATGAGACCCTGCAGGATGACCATGCCGCCCAGCGTCACGATCAGCGACGGCACCCCGAACGTGATCACGAGGGCCTCGACGAGCGTGATCGCCATGCCCGCGGCGATCGCCACCGCGATGGCCAGGGGCAGGGCCAGACCGCTGTTGACGGCCAGTCCGGCCGCGATGGCGGCACAGACTCCCGAGAGGACGGCCGAGGAAAGGTCGATCTCGCCCACCAGGAGGACGAAGACCACGCCCAGGGCCAGGATCGCCGTCGTCGCGATCTGCAGCGTCAGGTTGGTGATGTTCTGGAAGCTCAGGTAGGCCGGGCTCTGGCTGTAGAAGACGGTCCAGATGATGGCGAGCACAATCAGCACCGGGAGGCTGCGGTGCCCCCGCGCGGCCATCTCGATGGCCCGACCGGCCGGGGTTCGCCGGGTCTCGGGCGCGGAGGTCGTCGCGGTGCTCACAGCTCGTCTCCTTCATGGGCGCCGGCCGGGGTCTCGGTCGCGCCGGAAACCTGCGGAGAAGTGACGCTCACAGCTCGTCTCCTTCATGGGCGCCGGTCATGGCGCCGACCAGGTCGGACGGGGTGTACTCGCCGCGGCGGAACTCGGCCACCCGGGTGCCCAGGCGCAGCACCACCACGCGGTCGGCGACCTGGCGAACGTCCTTCATGTCGTGCGAGATCACGACCACGCCCCGGCCCTGGTCGCGCAGCCGGTGGATGAGGTCGAGCACCTCGGCGCGCTGGGACACGCCCAGGGCCGCCGTCGGCTCGTCCAGGATCACCACGGCGGGATCGCTGATGAGCGCCCGGCAGATCGCGATACCCTGCCGCTGGCCGCCCGAGAGCGCGACGACCGGGGTGCTGAGCGAGCGCAGCTTGACCGACAGGGACTCGAGAATCCGGTGGGCGTGTTCCTCCATGACGTGCCGGCGGATGCGGCGGCCGGACCACATCGGGCCGTACTTCTCCTGGCCCAGGAAGAGGTTCTGCACCGCGTCGAGGTTGTCGCACAACGACAGGTCCTGGAACACCGTGCGGATTCCGGCCTCGGCTGCCGCACGCGGCGAGACCAGGCGGGCGCTCTCGCCGCGGACCCGGATCTCGCCGGTGTCGGGCGACTCCACACCGGACACGATCTTGACGAGGGTGGACTTGCCGGCGCCGTTGTCGCCGATGAGCGCGACGACCTCGCCCGGGTCCACCGCCAGGTCGACCTCGTGCAGGGCCCGTACGCCGCCGAAGTGTTTCGAGATCTTGGTGAGCTCGAGCAAGCTCATGGACGTCCTCCCCGCGGGACGGCCGGTCCGATCCGGCCGCCCCGGTCCCAGAAGCGATGGGTCACTTGTTCCTGGTCTTGCAGGTCTCGGTGGCCGCGGCCGGCCCCTCACAGATCTGCGCCCAGGTGAAGATGCCGAGGTCGACGGCCTTCTGCACGGCGTCGCCGGGATCCTTGCCGTCCTCGAGATGGATCAGCGTCGACTCGAGCTTGGCCGTGGGCACCTGCATCGCGCCGTTGTCGATGGTGTCCTTGACCAGGTCGGCCGGCGGTGCCTGACCCCCGGCGGCGGCGAGGGCGATCTTCGCGGCCGCTTCGGCCTCGACCGAGAACGCCTTGAGCACGTTGTCCTGCTGATCGCCGGTCAGCATGTACTGGAGCCCCGTCAACTCGGGGTTCTGACCGCCGTACACCGGGGTCTTGAGGTTCTTGCCCTTGAGCGCCGCGATGATGCCGGCCGTGATGCCGTCGTAGAACCCGAAGAACGCGTTCACGCCGTTCTGCGTCTTGGTCAGGCACTGCTCGGTGGCCTTGGTGGCGTTGTCGGGCGCCCAGTCCTTGATGTAGTCCTCGCAGACGACCTGGATGTCGCCGCTCTGGATCAGCGGCTCGATGATCTTGTTCTGCCCGGCCAGCATCTGGGTCGTGTAGACGTCGCCCTTGTTGCCGTACTGACGGGAGACCTTGACCGGCTTGGCGCCGAGCTTGCCGCTGGACACCTGCTCGGCGAAGTACGTGGCCTGCTGCTCGCCGACCTTCTCGGGGTCGAAGATGACCTGGGCGTACATCGTGCCCTTGACCGGCGGGTTCTCGTAGCCGATGACCGGCACCTTGGCCTGTTCGGCCGCCTGCAACAGGCCGGCGCTGGTGTTCGGGTCGGCCGCGACGACGACCAGGGCCTTGGCGCCGGCCGCGATGGCCGCGTTGGCCTGCTGCAGCTGCTGGTTGGAGTCGCCGCCGGCGTTGACGAACTTGACCTCGACGCTGGGGTCGAGTGCCTTGATCGCCTTCTCGAAGGCCGGGCCGTCCTGCTGGATGTAGCGGGTGGGGGTGGTGTTGGGGGCCATGAAGTAGACGAGCTTCTTGTCGCCGCCGCCGGCGGCGGCGTCGGAGTCGCCGTTTCCGCAGGCCGAGACGAGTAGAAGACCGGCGCAGGCGATGGCTATATGACGTTTCATGGGCTGACTCCTCTGCGGACGGGCATGAGGTATCGCGCCGGGTCGCCGACCCGGCGGTATCGCTGAAAGGCGTTTACTCCGGCTGGATCCCCGCCTGCTTCGCGGTGATCTGGAGTGCGAGGTGCTTGGAGTAGATGCGGACCCAGGCGAGCGGGCCGCCCATGTACCAGAACGCGGGGTGACCCGTGCGCCGGTACAGTCCGCCGATCTCGCCGTCCTCGCCGATGCCGAGGACGAGCGGGAGCCGGTCGGCGACCTCGTCGCCGAAGAGCCGGCGAGCCGTCTCGCGCATGTTGCGATAACCGGTCGCGAGGACGACGAGGTCGGCTTCGAGGGTGCGGCCGTCCTCCAGGCGTACGCCGTCCGGGGTGAACTCCGCGAGGCCGGAGCCCTGGGCGAGTTTGATCTTCCCGTCGGCGATCAGCCGGGAAGCGCCCACGTCGATGTAGTAGCCACCGCCGTACGCCAGCGCATAGCCCATCAGGCCGGTGCCGTCGGGTCCGTCGTTGCGCTTGAACCCGGCCGCGTCGAGCGCGGCCAGCAGGTCGGCGTCCTTGCGAGCGGTCTCTTTCACGCCCTGTTTGGCCATCTCGAGCACGAGCGGCCACGGCGTGCCGGCGGCCAGCAGGTCGGCGTACTCGGTGGGCGGGCCGCCCTCGGCGAAGTTGCTGCCGAAGATGGCCGGGATGCCGTGTTCCTGGCTGATGATGTGGGTCGACGAGCGCTGCACGAGCGTGACGTCGGCGCCGGCCTCGTACAGGTCCTGCGCGATGTCGTGACCGCTGTTGCAGGCGCCGACGACGACCGCCTTGCGTCCGGCCCAGTCACCGCCACTGCGGTGGCCGCTGGAGTGGTAGCTGACGCCTTCGTAGGAGGAGCGGCCGGGGAAGTCGGGCACGTTGGGCTCGCCCGCGGCGCCGGTGGCCAGGATGACGTCACGCGGATGCACCTCGCGCTCGCCGTCGGGCGTACGGACGACCAGCGTCCACCGCCCGGCTGCCTCGTCGAAGCTGCTCGACGTCATCTCGGCCGAGGTCCAGACGTTGAGCTCCATGGCCGAGGCGTACGACTCGAACCAGTCGGCGATCTTGTCCTTCGGGCAGTAGACCGGCCACGACTCGGGGTACGGCATGTACGGCAGGGCGTCCGCCCACACCGGGTCGTGCAGCACCAGCGAGTGGTAGCGCTTGCGCCACCCGTCGCCGACCCGCTCGCTCTTCTCCAGCACCAGCGTGTCGACGCCCATCAGGCCCAGGTTGGCGGCGACCGCGAGCCCGCCCTGGCCGGCGCCGAGCACGACCACGTCCGGCTCCCGGCCCGCGAAGCGGACGTGTTCCCGCCGCTCGTCGAGCCAGTTGCCGGTCGCCTCGTGACGTGGGCCCCGCGACCGGCGGGCGCCGATCCGGCGCTCGTGGCCGCGCAGGTCGTCGAGCTCGGTCATCAGCGTCCAGGCGACCCACTGGTCGTTCTCCGGCCGCAGGCGGACGGCTCCCCGCCCGTACCCGAGCGGGGTTTCGAAGGTGATGAAGCCCTCGACGACGTCGCCCTGGTAGCGCGGGCCGAACTCGGTGACCATCGCGATGTTCGTGAAGGAGTCCGGGGTGAGGTGCTCGTCGAGCATCGCCTCGACCTGGTCGCGTCCGTGGTGGACGCCCAGGTCCCAGGTGAGCGCGAGCAGGTCGCGCCACCAGCAGTCCTCGGCGAGCAGCGCCGTGGCGCCCGCTGCGTCGGCGGCCTCGAGGGCCGCGGTGAGTCGGCCGAGCCAGGCGGCGAACGTCGCCTCCGCCGTGACCTCGGTTGTCATGGCTTGATGTGTCTCCGTCGCCATTGACGCGCCCTTCCCGTCCGTATCAAGCTGATACAGCCCGAGCGCTCGCTCGGTAGCCAAGAGTGTGGACCTCCACCCGTGTGACAAGCAACACTCCCGGCAACATTTCCTTAACGAGACCGTCACGAGCGGGGTGGCTATGACCAGCGAAATCGTCGAGCGCACGCGATCATTCATCGACGAGCATGTGATCCCTGCGGAGGACAGCTCGGACGGCTCCGTCGACGCGGCCGGCGGCGAGGGTCTGCGCGTCGAGCTGCAGCAGAAGGCTCGGCTCGCCGGCATCTTCGCCCCCCACGCCCCGCTGGAGTACGGCGGTCTGGGCCTGAACATGGAGCAACGGGCCCCGGTCTTCGAGGCCGCCGGCCGCTCGCTGTTCGGCCCGATGGCGCTCAACATCAACGCCCCCGACGAGGGCAACCTGCACCTGCTCGACCAGGTCGCCTCCGATCCGCAACGGGAGCGCTATCTCGCTCCCCTGGCCCGGGGTTCGGTGCGTTCGGCCTTCGCGATGACCGAGCCGCCACCGGGCGCCGGCTCCGACCCGAACGCGCTCCGGACGACCGCCCGCACATCCGATGACGGCTGGCTCGTCACCGGCCGGAAGAAGTTCATCACCGGCGCCGACGGCGCGGGATTCCTCATCGTGATGGCCCGCACCGAGGGCGGCGCGACGATGTTCCTGGTTCCCGCCGACCGCCCCGGAATCCGCCTGGTGCGCCACGTGACCACAATGGACAAGTCGATGCTGGGCGGCCACTGCGAGCTGGAGCTGACCGACGTCCGGGTCGGCCCGGACGACGTGCTGGGCGAGGTGGATCAGGGCTTCCGGTACGCGCAGGTGCGCCTCGGCCCGGCCCGCCTCACGCATGTGATGCGCTGGCTGGGCGCCGCCCAGCGAGCCCACGAGGCCGCCGTGGCCTACGTCAGCGACCGCACCGCCGCCGGCCGCCGCCTGTCCGAGCACGGCATGGTCGAGCTGATGATCGCCGACAACGAGATCGACCTCGCGGCCACCCGCTCCCTGCTGCTCACCGCGTGCCGGGCCCTCGACGCCGGCCGGCCCGGCCGCGAGGAGACCTCCCTGGCCAAGGTCTTCGGCGCCGAGGCCCTGCACCGGGTGGCCGACCGGGCCGTCCAGATGTGCGGCGGCGCCGGCGTCTCGGCCGACCTGCCCACGGCCCGGATAGCCCGCGAGATCCGCCCGTTCCGCATCTACGACGGCCCGTCCGAGGTCCACCGCTCCTCGCTGGCCCGCCGCGCGGTCCGCCGCTACGGCGTCAGCTCGAAGGAGACCACCTCGGAGGCGACGGCGTTGACCTGAGGCCGCCGGGCCTGTGCTGCGCTCAGACGCAGGCCGCGCAGCCCGGATTCGGCTCGTCGGTCACCTCTCCGAGCGACACGTCCCGGCCAACGTACGTGTCGTTGGTGGGCAGCGGCTCGATGCTGATCGTGCTCGACTCCCCCACCGCGGTGATCCGGACGCACGCGACCCGCCCCTTGGACCAGGTGACGATGCAGGCTGCCCGCACCGGGCCGAGCTCTCCGCGCGCTCTGCGAAGGGACCTCATCCGTCCTCCCCCGAGGGTGGCGGCAGCGGCACCCGGCGGGTGGCGCCCAGGGCGAGACCGAGCTGGAAGCGGTTGCCCACGCCGACCCGGTCCATCAGCGTGCGCAGGATGTCGGTGACCGACCGGGCGCTGATCCGCAGCCGCGCGGCCGCGCTGGCGTCGGTGTGTCCCTGGGCGAGCAGGACAACCAGATCGCCAGGTGCTCGCACTGCTCGGCTTCCAGCAGCTCGGCCAGCCGGCGGCGGGTCAGGGCCCGGGCGCTACCCGCTTTCATGATCCTTCATTGCTTTCCCCCGTTTCCTCATGCCGCGATGCAAGCACAACCATTCAAGTGGTGGCGAGCGATGTCCCGTTCGCCCGGCGGATTGCGGGATTGCGCAAGATCGATTCTTGTCGCTGCGCCGCAGCATCCATTCTTCCCACCTCGCCGGCGCAGGCAGCGACCGGCGACAAGCTGTACGGCGTCAGCAACGGCACCAATTTCTGTCTCAATCACAATGCGTCAGCCGTGCCGTGCAGCACCACGGGCAACCGCTGGATCATGACCGTCGCCGACAGCGGCCGGAACGCCTTCCGGCTCCTGGCCGTCACCGGCAACTGGACCACCTGCCTGGAGCAGCAGGCCGGCACGGACCACCTGCGCCGGGTCACCTGCGCCTGGAACTCGGGTCAGGTCTGGACCCCGACGTTCCTCGGCGCCGGCAATCAGTGGCGCAACGACAACGGCCTCTGCATCGACATGAACCGCACCGGCGGCATCCCGAACGGGGTCGTCACCGCGACCGGCTGCAACGGCAGCCCGGCCCAGCAGTGGATCCACCGGCCCTGACCGGCTGACGGAGGCGGGCCTGCCTGGCGGGGCGGGCCCAGCCCTCCGGGACGCCGGACCGATCTTGCTTGGGGTCTCTATGCTGGCCCGATGGCAGCGTGTCCTGAGCTGGCCGTCGACCGCCGTTCGCGGCGGCGAGGGCTCTTCGGGGCAACCCCGAGGACGCTTGATTGAGCACCGCAGCGCATCGCCGGCGCGACGCAGCGCTTCGCGCGGCACTGCGCAGGCACGACCGGGAATCGTCAGGGCACGCTGCCCCGCCGCAGGTGGCCGGCGCCCTCGCCGACGCTCTGCTCACCACGGACTGGCGTCCGGCGCAGATGCAAGCAGTCGTACGGGCCGTCGTCGCGGGGCGCGCGCCCTGGGCGCGTCGGCTGGTGGTGGCCGTGTGGCGGGCGTACCCGCGCGCACCGGTCGACCGCCCCCGGGAGCTGCGTCAATTTCTGATCAACCGCGCCCTGGCCCGCCGGGCGGTCATCCGGCGCCGGATCGTGGCGCCGACCCGGGTCGTACGGATGCGGTGGGGTGCTCCTGCCCTGGGCGACCTGGCGGAGCTCGCCGCGTTTCTGGGGCTCGACGGCGACGCTCTCGACTGGTTCGCCGACCGGCGCGAGCTCAACCGGCACGCCCGGGACGAACGGCTGCGCCACTACCGGTACGTGTGGCGGCCGCACCGGCTGATCGAGGCGCCGAAACCGCGGATGCGCGACCTGCAACGGCGCCTGCTCGATCGGATCCTGTCGGTCGTGCCGGTGCACGACAGCGCTCACGGGTTCGTGCCGGGCCGGGGCACGCACACCTTCGCACGGGCCCACACCGGCGCCGACGTGCTGGTACGCCTCGACCTGCGGGCCTTCTTCCCGAGCATCACGGCGGCCCGGATCTATGGGTTGTTCCGCGGCCTCGGCTACCCCGAGCCGGTCGCGCACACCCTGACCGCTCTGACCACCACTCGTACGCCGGCTCACGTCCTTCGCGAAGCGCCCGACCCGCACCTGGCCGCGCTGCTGCGCCAACCGCACCTGCCCCAGGGCGCGCCCACCTCGCCCGCGCTCGCCAACCTGTGCGCCTTCCGCCTCGACCGGCGGCTCAGCGCGCTCGCCGGCCGCTTCGGCGTCACCTACGGCCGGTACGCCGACGACCTGGCCTTCTCGGGCACGCTCACCAACGCCCGCGCCGACCGGCTCGTCGAGCTGACCGGCCGGATCGCCGCCGAGGAGGGCTTCCGCGTCCACCCCGGCAAGACCCGGATCCGCCGCCGGTCGCAGCGCCAGGAACTGACCGGCCTGGTCGTCAACGAGCGCCCGGCCGTCCCCCGCAAGGAGTACGACCGGCTGCGCGCCGTCCTGCACAACGCCGCCCGGCACGGGCTCGCCGAGGCGAACCGCGACGGCCACGCCGATTTCGCCGCCCACCTGGCCGGCCGGGTCGCCTGGATGTCGCACCGCCACCCGACGCGCGCCGCCAAGCTCCACGAACTGCTCGCGCGGGCTCTAACCTGAGCGTCATGACCGTAGACCTCTTCGCCGGTGTTCCGGTCCGCGACTACGCCGCCGCCACCGCCTGGTACGAACGGCTTCTCGGCGCCGAGCCGGCGTTCCGGCCCAACGACACCGAGGCGGTGTGGGAGCTGGCCGACCACCGCTACCTCTACATCGAGCTGCTGCCCGAACGGGCCGGCCACGCCCTGCAGACCATCTTCGTCGGCGACTACGACACCCGGCTGGCCGAGATCGCCGGCCGGGGCCTCGAACCGGCCACTGTGGAGACCTACGAGAACGGCGTCCGCAAGGCCATTTTCCGCGACCCCGACGGCAACGAGATCGGCTTCGGCGGCGGCCCGATTGAGTGACCGGCCCCAGAGCCCCGGCCGGAGGGCGCCGCAGGTCGTCCTGCTGGACCTCGACGGCACGCTGCTCGACTACTCCGACGACGACTGGCTGCTGACCGTCCGCGCGACCTGCGACGGGCTGACTGAGTCCGTGCCCGGCCTGCATGCGGCCGAGCTGGCCGAAACGTACGCGCGGCTCTGCCTCCGCCATTGGGAGCCGGCAGCGTCGGCGGTGATGCTGGCGCCGAGCGGCTCGCCGCACGGCCACGACGTCTGGCGCGAGCACTGGCACGAGGCGCTCACGCTGTGCGGGCACGACGATCCCGGGCTGGCCCGGATGGCCTTCGAGCTCTACCGCCGGGACAGGATGGCCCGCTACCGGCTCTATCCGGAGGTGCGGTCGACGCTGGAGGGGCTGCGCGAGCTGGTCGACGGGCTGGCGGTGGTGACCAACGGGCCCGGCGACACCCAGCGGGAGAAGATCGCCGCGACCGGTCTGGACGCGTACGTCGACGTGATCGTCACGGCGGGCGAGACCGGCCACGCCAAGCCACAGCCGGAAATCTTCCACCGCGCTCTGCGCGAGCTGGACGCCACTCCCGCCCGGGCGTGGCACATCGGCGACAGCCTCAGCAGCGACGTGGCCGGGGCCCGCAACGCCGGTCTGGCCGGCGCCGTCTGGCTGGACCGGGGCGGCAAGGGCGGGCTCGGCTCGCTGGCCGGCTTGCTGACGATGCTGGCCCCTTAGGCGAAGATCCCGGCCGTCCCCATGGCCACGCGGCGGCGGGCGGCGGGCTCGTCGTCCTGGAAGCGGTCGACCGCCCAGGACAGGGCGAGCACCAACTCGTACACCTCGTCGGCGGTGATGTCGGCGGTCGCGTCGCCCGAGGCCTTCGCCGCCGCCAGCAGGACGCCGGTGCGGGCCGGCAGGGGGTCGGCGGCGGGCTTCATGGGCGAGGCGTCGTCGTGGTGGGCGGCGGCCAGACAGTACGGCAGGTCGTGCCAGATGCGCAGCTGCCAGGTCAGGTGCTTCAGCCACTCGGCCAGGGCCTCGCGCGGCCCGAGCGTACGCGCCAATTCGTCGGCCTCGGTCAGCGCGTCCGCGATGCTCGTCTGCATGACCGCCGCAAGCAGGTCGTCACGGGTCGGGAAGTTGCGGTAGAGCGTGGCATTGCCGACGCCGGCCCGCAGGGCGATGCCGTCGAGCGAGGTGAGCACGCCCTCGACCTGGAACGTCTCACGCGCCGCGGTAAGGATCGCGTCGCGGTTGCGCTGAGCGTCGGCACGCATCGGACGCTTCGTTGTCGCCATCACCACATCCTTCTTGACTATCCGGGGATAGTCCCCACATAGTTTTTCCGGGGGCATTCCCCACTTGCCGAAGGAGTCTAGATGAACAAGCCACTCGACGGCCGTACGGTCCTGGTGACCGGGGCCAACGGCGGCCTGGGCGAACAGTTCGTGCGCCAGGCGCTCGAGCGTGGCGCGTCCCGGGTCTACGCCGCCGCGCGTACCGGAAAGCCGTGGAACGACGCCCGCATCCGGCCGCTGACGCTCGACCTCACGAACCCCGACGACGCCGGCCGCGCCGCCGCGGAGGCCCCCGACGTCGACCTGCTGATCAACAACGCGGCCATCGCCCCCGCCGGCGACTCCATCTCCGGCCCCGAGGACGAGCTGCGCCGAACCTTCGAAACCAACTTCTTCGGTACGCTGCGGGTCGCGCGCGCTTTCACACCGGTGCTCGCGGCCAACGGCGGCGGAACGCTGCTCAACATCCTGTCCACCGCAGCATGGATCAACGTGCCGACCGGCTACGGGGCGTCGAAGGCGGCGATGTGGTCGGCGACCAACGCGCTACGGGTCGAGCTGCGCGCCCAGGGCACCCAGGTCATCGGCCTGCTGGTCGGCATGGTCGACACTCCGATGTCGGCGCGCTGGGACGTCCCCAAGGTCAGCCCGGCCGACGTCGTCGCCCAGGCCTACGACGCGGTCGCCGACGGCTCGATCGAGGTGCTGGCCGATGAGCCGACCCGCGGCCTGAAGGCCCGGCTGAACACGAGGGCCGAGGAGCTGTACCCCTGGCTCGACGAGCAACTGGCCGGCTTCGTGCCGTAGGCCGCGGTTTCCCCACCACCCGATCAGCGACCTCAGGGAGGCCGTCGCCCAGGAACGCACCGATCCGTGTTCCGTAAGATCTCACACCCGCAGGCTGACAGCCGATGAGGTGGCCGGTCGCCGACGCGTGGGAGGGGTGGCGATGGCCGGGTTCGGACGGACGCGCACGGTGCTGCGCTGGCCGGCCGTGCTGGCCACGCTGGCGTGTGTTTCCGCCGCAGCAGGCTCGGCGCCTGCCGGGGCCGGGCCGGGTGGCGACACGGCCCGGTACTCGCAGTGCCGGAAGGCGATGCAGCAGATCGCCGACGAGTATCGCGACGCGGACAACGTCTCTGTCGCTTTCATCTGTACCCGGCCGGACGGCACATCGGTGGACCCGAAGCTCTGGATGCCGGCCCCCCGGACCCGTCCAGCACCGATCCCGGCGATGACCGGGACCCACACAGGTTGCACCACCGGATCCGGGCGGCCGGTGGTCGGCACGACGTTGACCACGGCGCGGGCGACGGCCGCCCCGGGCGAAGAGATCATTTACGAGTACCAGCCACTCGACGGCAGCGAAACCGTCGGCTCGTCCGGTTCCGGAGTTCTTGAGTTCGGACCGGGCGACCTGGCGCCAGGCGGAAGCTACCGGTGGCGGGCACGAGTCGACGACACTGCGGATCAGGCCCTCGACAACGCCATCTCGAGAAGTCCGGACGACGACGAGCTGGGCTGGTCGCCCTGGTGCGAGTTCACCGTGGCCGCCGATGCCGTCGACTATCGCCCGTTGGGCGACGTCAGCCTGGAGGCGCTCAACGAGCTGCGGCTGCGACCCGACCGCCGGTACGCGGTCACCTTGTCCGGCCGTCAGCAACGCCTGCTTCGCACCGCCACGGACGTCGGCCGGACCAGCGCCCGGATGACGCTGACCGGGCCTCGCTGGACCGACCTTCTCGTCCAGCTGACCGAATCGGCCTTCATCGCCAATGAGGTCGCCGCCGAAGCAGACAAGGAGAACTCGGCGCCGCCGGACGGAACCGCCCACCGCAACCTGGTCGACGCGATCTCCATCGAACTCGGAGGCCCACAGCACCCCGAACTCTAGAGGGCGGCGGGGAACACCCGGTCCTCGCCGCCGTCGGCGAACAGTTCACTGCCGGTCATGAAGCTGGATCGGTCGCTTGCGAGGAGCAGCGCCAGCGTGTTGACCGTACGGTCCAGAACGAATACCCTGGCCACGTGGCCCGGCCCCGGAAGTTCGACGAGCAACAGGTACTGCACTCCGCGACCGAGACGTTCTGGACCTCCGGCTTCGCGGCGACGTCACTGGACGACCTGATGCGGGCGACAAGCCTGGGCAAGGGCAGCCTGTATGGCGCCTTCGGCGACAAGCAGGCGTTGTTCCAGCGGGTCCTGGACGGCTATTGCGCGAACATCACGGCCGGTCTGAGCAAGCACCTGAGCGGCCCGGACTCGTCGGCGGCCACCCGTCTGCGGGCTCTGTTCGACATGGCGGTCGCCGCCGGTGCCCCACCCGGCCCACAGCGCGCCTGCCTGCTCGCGAAGGCAACCGCGGAACTGGCCGCGACGAACACCGAGGTCGCCGTCCGGGCACGGCAGACGTTCACCATGTTGGCCGGCCTCCTGCGGGCCGAGGTGGAGAGTGCTCAGGCCGCGGGCGACATCCCCGGCGACCGTGATCCTCAGCGGACGGCCCACCATCTCCTGGCAGTGCTACGCGGCATGGAGGCACTGACCGAGGCCGGCATGGGCGAGTCGGTCCTGCGCGACGTCGCCGACACCGCCCTCGTGGCGGCCGGCCTCCAGCAGGCCTGACCGCCACGCCGAACGGTTTCCTCGAACTGGTCGCAACCTGATTCGTCATAGTGCCGGCCTCATTCTCCGCTGAGAATTCGGATGCGGGAAATCAAGTCCGGTCGAGTGGTCGCGTATGCACCCAGCAGTCGACGGGCTTCCTCGTCATGAAGGGAAATCCGACCCAGGCCCAATTCCGCCATTCGGATCGCAGCATCCAGATGCAGGTCTGTCCATTCGTACCGTTCCAGCAGATGGAAGGACACGGCCCGTGCCATCCGCTTTGAGCTTGCTCGCATATGCACGGTAGCGCAGCGGAGGAGCCGGCGGCGAATTCTAGCGTCCTCGCCGCCGGCGCCCCGTTCAAGGAAATCGAGGACAATCTTCGATACGACGTCTTCTTTCACCTCGGCATCGAGTTCTAGGCATCGTAACAACAAGCCCTTGGCCTCGGGTATCAAAGTGAGGGTCCACTCGGTGGCCCTCAGATACAATTCCTCGCGTTCGTCTGGGGACTGAACAGGGTCGAGCAGCACGCTCGTCAAGGCGCCGAGTATGTTGACCGGCTCGGCACCGATCGGAAGATAGATGTGGCTGCCCACAATGGGCAGACCAGCCCGCAGAAGCGGTTCGATCGCATGGTGCTGGGAGTCGTTCGATCGGTCGCAGGTGAAGTGCACCTCGCGTGGCACAATGTCCCAGCTTTCCCGGAACATCCAATTCACCTGGTCCTCGGAGGTGTCGTCCGCCGGCCGATCGATGCCGAGCACCCAATTCATGTCCACCGGCGGCGCAGTCGCCACGTGAGCAAGACTCAGGCTGAGTGCGATGTCACGCCGTTGGCCAAGGCGAACCCGATCGACCTGCACGAGGTCGAGCAACCCGGCCCAACCGCTTGCTCCGCCCTGCGAGTGCCAGAGTAGTGCCAGCTCGTGCCAGAGCCGGATGGTCTGCATCCCGAGTGAGTCGACCTTGCTGTCGACGCCTACCAGGCGACTGGCGGTGATGTCGGCGGAGCAAAGCACGAGGATCAGCAGATTAGAAGTGTGCGCGGCAATCCTGGCGGGCACGGTCAGGGATCGGGGCGCATAGGAGTCATATACGTCCGGCAGACGGGATTGCTGTGCCCTGTCGAAGAGCCGGACCAGCAGTTCGGCCCAATTCGTGCGCTCGGTTGCCGGAAGGTCCGACCCCATCCAGTTGGCGAAGGCGACGACTTGGGGGCGGGCTGCCAGGGGTGCGAACGAGAGCAGAGCATGAAGCAGACCATCCTCGGCGGCTGCGCTGGTGACGAAGGTAGTTGCTCGCTCTCGTGCGACCATGTCCCTGATCACCCGGTGAATCAGGCGTGCGACCAGGAACTCGCCGAACGTTGCGTGGAGGAACTCGTAAGCGTAGAGAACGTCGTCGTCCCGGGTTGCGCGAGCACGATAGACGAAGAAGAAAGATCCGAGCGCTAGTTCGGCGGCCCGTATGGGCGCTCGTAGACCACTGGCTGTTGTCGGCGCCGTGTTCTGCCCGACCGTTCCAGGAAGCGCTCGCAAATCGGCGTCCAATTCCTCCTCGGTGACCCACTGTGCGCCCCGGTTGAACATGGAGAACGCCACGACGCTGAGTTTGCGTAGCTCTGCTTCGACCAGTTGATCCCGCTCCCGTAGCGGCAGGCCGGAGCTGCGTTTGTCTACCTCACGTCGAGCGAACCTTTCGAGCAGCCGCTCGTACAGTTCGTCCTGGCGTAGCGTGCCCGACGAGCGGAGGCCGCCACCTTCAGCGTCGTAGATGGCGAGCATGAGTAGCAGTAACGGTTGGCCGGCCAGCTGCGGGTACCGCATCGCGGTCTCCAGGTTCAGCGCCGTCGCGGTCCCGCTTCGAAAATGCTCGGCATTGGTGCGATTCCACGTGTCCAGCCAGGCGCCGACGCGCGACCGATCGAACGGCTCCAGGCGGACCGCCAGCGAGCCGTCTGGCGTCTGAGCCCGGTCAGCCACGCTGGTGCGGCTGGTCACGATGACCGCGACGGGGCGTCCCTGGTCGGCCTCGCGCCGCTGGAAGGCCGCGACCCGCAACAGGTAGTCGGTCTGGCTGACTCCAGTAGCCTGGAGCAGTTCGTCAAGGCCGTCCAGGATGACTACCGGGATCGCGTAGCCTGCCGACCGGACGAGAGCCGGCCAGTCCAGGCGTTCGCCGGTATCCGTGCGGATCGCCTGCTCGATCTGCTCCTGAACGTCAGCGACTGCATGCACGGAACGAAGAGGGACCAACACCGAGAGAAAGTCCTGGGCAGGCAGCCTTGCAGCAAGAATACGAGCCAGGACTGACTTGCCGGACCCCGGTTGGCCGAGGATGAGCATCGGCGCAGTGGTCAGATCCGGTGAGATGAGCCGTCCGGCGAGGAATGCGAGCAGGTTGTCGCGGACCGGCTGGCCCTCCCACCAATCCTCCCTGTTCAAAGGCGTCTGGCCGGTCACCTCTGCGGTGCGGTAGGACTGCGGAACGAAAGCCTCGCCCAGCGCCGGCAACCGTAGCCCTGTCGGCACATCGCCGGTTTCGGCGACCGGCCGGTCGAGCGCGGCCGCGTAGCCACGTGCCAAGCCGGAACGACGCGCGTCCGGAGCCCGCCCGACGGCGATCGCGTCCAGCACCTCGCCCAATGCGGCTAGTGCCGTCGTGACGTCACGCAATCGCGCATGGACGGCCGTCTGTTCCCGTACGCTCGCCCAGAAGGCAACCTCTGGGAACTCTGTGACCAGCCGCCCGAGCAGGCTTTCGAACCGCACCGCGGCTGGTTCGGCCAGTTCGGCGAGGACCGCTCTGGTGTGATCGAGGATTGAGTCGTCCAGCCTTTCCCAAATCGCAAGCCCGCTTCCGAACTCAACGACGACCGCGGCCATGCTCCGGTAACAGGCAACCAGCCTGGTTCGGAAGTCCTCGTGGGACTCGGCGCGACCAGGAACTGGCGCGCCCGGCAACCCCGCGGCCCGAATGATGAGCGCCCGCTGTTCATCCGCTGTCAGTTCCAGATCCGCAGTGTCGACGGGGAGCTCGGCCTCGGCCATGATTTCAAAGAATGCGGTCGCGGCAAGGACGGCGTGAGCTGCGCGCAATTGTTCGGTCCGCTCGAATCGGGACAACGACTGCCGATGCTCGACCAGCCCGGTAACGAGGCGCTGAGTGATCCTGCTCAGTTCGGCCTTTGCGTCGAACCAGCCCAGCACGTCCCGGAAAGGCCCGACAAGAGCCAGCATCCCAGTACCGACCAGGGTGTCGACTAGCTGCTGGATCTTCGCCGCATCCCCGCCGAGCGTCCGAACCGCATCGTCGTACCCAAGCGTGCGTCCCATCGGACAAGTATTCATCGGACGCGACGCCACGCGGAAGGCCATTTACACCCCAGCGAGGACAGCGGGATGGTGCACGTCGTCACCTTCAGTCACGCGGGGTGTTCGCCAGCATGATCAATTTTCCGGGAGCGTCGCGCCGCGGTGTCCGCAGCCGAATCTCCTCTCAGAAATTTTGATACTAATCGCCGCTGGAGAACGAAGAGGACGCGAAGCCACGCAATGATGGTGTCATTTTCGTTAATCGAAATCGGGAACGCAGGCGCCATGACAGGTTGGAGGCGCCTCAGACGCGCACCGCACCGATCTGGACGTAACACATCAGCGCCGGCTGATCGCTCTTGTTCTTCCACGCATGCCTGGTGCCGCGCTGGACCACGCATGTTCCCGGCGTCAGTGTCGTTTCCGCCCCGTTGTCGAGTTCGAGACTCAGCTCGCCCTCGATGCAGATCGCGTAATCGACGGTGTCGGTCGTGTGCATGCCGTCGCCGTTGTCCTCGAATGGATCGAGCAGGCCGGGAAGCTTGTCCGCGACCTCGTCCTGGACACTTCGCGGATCCGGCACGGGCTCCGGATCCGACGATCGAGCCGCCCACCGGAGGAAGATGACACGGCTGCCGCCGATACCGGGGAAATAGGGCCGTAGCACCGGCACGGCGTCCTTGTCGCCCACCGTCGGCGCCCCGTCCGCGGTGCCCCACATCAGGTAGAAGTCGGCTCCGGGAAGGGCCCGGACATTCACCGGTTCGGGGTGGCGATCGTCGACGAAGACGGCATCGCCGCCGGGGCTGTGGCCGGTGACGACCAGGCGCGGTTCGATCGGCATGGCAGTTCCTCCCGCTGGTGCGGTCTCAGTGTGATTCGGTTGTCGGGTCGACGAACCGTTGACGGAGCGCTTGCTTCGACCATTTGCCGGTGGCGGTCTTCGGGATCTCGTTCATCAGCTCGATGCGTTCGGGGATCCACCACGATGCGACTCGGTCGCCGAGGTGTGTGCGAACGTCCTCCGCCGTGAGGATCGCACCCTCGGAGGCAACGACGCAGGCCAACGGGCGTTCACCCCAGCGCGGGTCGAGGACGCCGATCACGGCCGCTTCCTTCACCCTCGGATCGGACATGATGGCGTTCTCGAGCACGACGGATGAGATCCATTCGCCTCCCGACTTCACCAGGTCCTTGGTGCGGTCGACGATGCGCAGGTACCCCCATTCGTCGATCGTTGCCACATCGCCTGTGCGCAGCCATCCGTCCGGGGTGAAGGCATCTCCGTCCCGGTCCGCGCCGAAATAGGCACTGGCGATGGTGGCTCCGGCGACCTGCAGTTCGCCCAGGGATCGTCCGTCACGCGGCTGTTCCACGCCGTCATCGGAGACGATCCGCATCTCGGTCAGCGGCGCCGCCGGGCCGGGGCTGCCGAGCAGAAGCCGTCGCTCCTCGCCGGTGAGGCCGTCGTGGTGCGTCGCCAAGCGGGAGGTGGTGACGACCGGACTGGTCTCGGTCATTCCCCACGCGTTGGTCAGCGGAATCCCGACCGCGTTCTCGTACGTGTGGGACAGCGCATCGTCGACGGCGCCACCACCGCAGGCGATGTGGCGAAGGCTGCTGAGGTCGTGGCCGCTCAGCAACGGAATCAGATCCCGCCAGACGGTCGCGACGGCAGCGCTGAACGTGACTCGGTGACGGGACAGGAGCGAGACCAGTTCGTCCGGGTTCTTGACCGGGCCGGGCAGGACCAGGTCGGAACCGCATTGCATCGCAGCGTACGGAAGCCCCCACGCATTCACGTGGAACATGGGCACGATCGGCGCCACGACGTCCTTCTCGCTCAGCGCGAAGACGTCCGCGCCGAGAAGAAGCAGGCTGTGTAGCACGATGGAGCGGTGGCTGTAGAGCACGCCTTTGGGGTTGCCGGTGGTTCCCGACGTGTAGCAGAGAGACGCGGCCGCGTTCTCGTCCTCGATGACGTTCTCGAACGGCCCGTCCGCCTGGCGGCTCAGAAGCTCCTCGTAATCGAGTACGCGCGGGTCGTCGGGCAGCGGCATGTCGCCGCCGTCGTCCATGACGATGATGTGCCGGACCGTGCCGAACGAGGAGACCAGCGGCCAGACCACCGGCAGAATCGTGCGGTCGATGAACAGCACGTCGTCGGCCGCGTCGTTGACGATGAACGTGATCTGCTCGCCGAAGAGCCGGTGGTTGATCGTGTGCAGGATCCGCCCGGAGCTCGGGATCGCGAGATAGAGCTCGACGTGCCGCTGAGTGTTCCAGGCGAAGGTGCCGACGCATGCGCCGGCCGGCACCCCGAGGCTCTCGAGGACCCGCGCCAGTCGGCGGACGCGCGGCGCCACCTCGCGCCACGTAGTCACGGTCTCGGTGGCGCCGCCGGTGACGATCCGCTTGTGCCCGAAGCTGCTCTCCACCCGCGACAGCAACGTCGGCACGGTCAGCGGACGGTCCTGCATCAGGCCGCGCATCATCACCGGGTCCTCGTTTCCATGGTCGTGGGTCGCACCGGGACCTCCACCTCGACCGCCTCTATCCGTCCGGCCCGTACGGTGGTCTCGGACGGCTGCCAGCTGTTCGACGTGAGCAGGAAGATCGTCGTCCCGCGGGGCCCGCCGAGCACGCAGTCGGTGGCGCAGCGGCCGTCGACCTCGATCGTCCGGGTGATCCGGCCCCCCGCCTCGACCCGGAGGAACCGGGACGTGGTGATGGACGAGACCCACACTCCGCCGGCCTCGTCCACGCAGATCCCGTCGGGAGTCGAGCCCGCCGGAAGTTCGGCCCAGACCCGCTTGCCGGCCAGGTCACCGCGCTCGTCGATATCGAAGGCAGTCAGGCGGGCCGCCCATGTCTCCGCCACCACCAGAGTGGCGGTACCGGGCAGCACGACCATCCCGTTCGGGAAGACCATGTCCGTGGCGACGAGGGCGGCCCGGCCGTCGGCGTCGATCCGGAAGATGGGGCCCGGTTTCTGCGGGGCGCCGGCGTAGAGGTCGTATCCGAAGCCGCCGAGAAAGGTCTGCCCCGTCCCGGTGGTCACCAGGTCGTTGATCGGCGCGTCGGTGAAGCCGGACACGTCGGACAGGACACTCAGGCGTCCGTCCGGACCCAGCCGCCGGACCTTGCGATCGGTCATGCAGCTCACCAGCAGGGAGCCGTCAGGCAGCCAGCCGAGACCGGACGGTTGGTCGTCGACGACGGTCACCTCCTCGAGGGTCCGTGCGGCGGGGTTGGACCGGAACACCTGGCCGGTGTGCATGTCGGAGAACCACAACCGGCCGTCGTGCCAGCGGGCGCCTTCGGGAAAGCGAAGATCGGAGAAGAGCAGTGACGGTTCTGGCATGACGCGCTCCTTAGGTCTGGCTGCCCGGCTGGGCACCCGCGGGTGACGGGCGACTGGTCCCGGCTCGGAGGCGTGTCCGCTGCCGGACGAGCGCGCTGTGCAGATCCGGGGCATCGATGACGACGATGATGCCGAGCAGGCCCGCGAAGAAGAGCTGGGTGACGTACGCCGGCAGAGCGGCGACCGTCACGATCTCGGTGAGCAGGGCGACCGCCATGATCCCGCCGAGAAGCCCGAGCGGATTGCCGCGCCCGCCGGTGAGGGAGACGCCGCCGAGCAGTGCAGCCGCGGCCGCCACGATCAGCGGCTGCACACCGGGGTCGGGGTTCGCCGAGCCGAGGCTGAAGCTCAGCAGCGAGCCGCCGAGCGCGGACAGCACGCCGGAAGCCACGAACGTGCCCACGAGGAGACGGTCGACCCGGACTCCGGCCACGCGGCTCGCCCGCCGGTCCCCGCCGATCGCGCGGAGCTCACGGCCCCAACGGGTCAGTGACAGGACGACCGCGGCGAGGACGAAGAGCCCCAGGGTGATCAGGCTTCGCGGGGAGAAGTAGGTCAGGACCGTCCGGTCGACCCAGAGGGTCACCGCCGCGTTGGAGTACGTCTTGGTGAGCCCGCCGGACAGCGCGCTGGTGAGTCCGAGCAGCGCGATGTAGGTCGCCAGGGTGACCGGCATCGAAGGGAGCTTGAGACCGGCGATCAGGCCGCCCTGCACCAGTCCGATCGCGGCTCCGGCGGCCACCGCGGCGAGCAGGCCGTAGGCGTAGTGCTCCTGACCGGCCTGGACGGTGAGCATCCCGCCCAACGCGTACGTGCCCACCACGGACAGGTCGAACTCGCCGGCGATCATCGTGAGCCCGAGCGCGAGTGCCAACAGGCCGAGCCGCGCGAAGATCTGGAAGGTGTTGTAGACGTCGAACGACGAAAGACCCGCATCGGTGTACGCCGGGAGCAGCGCGAACGCCGTGACGGTCAGGCCCGCCGCCGCCGTCGGCAGCAGTACCTCGGGTCGCCCGAGCCGTCGGGCGCTCATGCCCGGCTTCCCTTGGTACGCAGGTGCACGATGACGACGACGAACAGGACGATGAGTCCCTTCACCATGATCTGCACTCCGGTGGAATAGCCCCGCAGCAGGAGGATGTCCGATACCCCGGCGATCAGGACCGCGCCGGCCAGGGTGCGGAGCGCCGAGCCGCGCCCGCCCGCGATGGACGTGCCGCCGGCCAGAACCGCGGCGATGGCGTCGAAGGTGAGCGTGCCGCCGAGGTTGACGTTCGCCGAGGTGTTGAACGCGGCCGTGAACGCCGCGGTCACGGCGAACAGCGCGCCCGCCCCGAGCCACGCCACCGCGGTCGTCCGCCCTACCGGCAGGCCCGCGACCCGGGCCGCTGGACGGTTGGCGCCGATGAGGTACAGGGATCGCCCGAAGCCGGTCCGCCGCAACGTCCATTCGACGGCCACCGCCAGCACGATCAGCACGTAGACGCTGAGCGCCACCCCGCCGGGTGTCGCGTTCAGATGGTCGTACCCCGATCCGGTGGGCGCGACCGATGCGCCCCCGCTGATGCCGATGGCCAGTCCGGTGATCGCGAAGCTCGCCGCGATGGTGAGGACGACGGGGTTCGCGGCGGCGTAGCCGACGACGGCGCCCTGCACCCCGGTGATGACAACGCCGCAGAGAAGAGCGATGGCCAGTGCCGGGACGAGACCGAGCGACTGGGCCGACAGGAACATCATGCCGACGGCCGCCACGGTCGGGGCGATGGCGAGCGAGACCGCCGATCCACCGATCGTGATCAGCGTCAGCCCGAGCGCGGCGATGCCGACCAGGCTGGCCGACGTGATGATCGCCTTGGCGTTCGCGACGGTCGCGAAGCGATGGGTGGACAGGCCCACGACGATCGCCGCCAGCACGGCCAGGACCACGATCACGTTGATGACGACGTCGGCACGCGAGCGCTGCCGCCCGCGCGGGGACGCGGGCGCATCGAGGCGCGCCGGCGTGGACAGGGCGTTCACCTCCGTTCCTCGGTGACGGTCGCGGCCCCGTGCGTCATTTCCCGCAGCAGGACGGAGCCGGCCGTGTCGCCGTCGTGCCGCCGGACCGCTACGCCCTTGTGCATGGTGACCACCACGTCGGCGAGGTCGAGCAGCTCTTCGAGGTCGGTCGAGCTGAACAGCACGGTCATGCCCCGGTCGGCGGCGTCCCGCAGCAGCGCGTGGATCGCCGCGCGGCCGCCGACGTCGACGCCGCGGGTCGGGTCGTCGAGCAGCAGGACCCGGACGTCGTCGCGTCCGAGGCACCGCCCGACGAAGACCTTCTGCTGGTTGCCGCCGCTGAGCGAACCCACGTCGTGGCCGGCGCGCCGGCCGTCGAGACCGCACAGGTCGATGAGCGCGGCCAGAGCCGCCGACCACCGCCGGCGGTCGAGGACCCCCAGCCGGGTGACGTGGGGCAGGCGCGTGGCGAGCAGGTTCCAGCTGACCGGCTTGTCGAGGAACAGCCCTTCGGCCTTGCGGTCGTTGGAGACGAACGCGATTCCGGCCTTGATCGCGGCGGCCGGACGGCCGGCGGGAACCGTGACCCCGTCGACGGTGATGCCGGCGGTGGCCGCCGGAACCAGGCCGGCGATCGCGCGCAGCACGTCGGAAGCGCCCGACCCGAGTTGACCGGCTACGGCGTACACGCGGCCGGCCCGCAGCGTGATGTCGAAGGTGGCGACCCGGCCGGGGACGGTCAGCCCGGAGACGCTCAGGACCTCGGCGGAACCCTCGATGTCCCGACCGGTTCGCCGGCCGAGCCGGTGCGGGGCCTCACCCAGCATCTGAAGAATGAGCGAGTCGATCGTCAGGTCGGCGACGGGCGTGGTCGCCACCACGGCGCCGTCGCGCATCACGGTGACCCGATCGGACAGGTCGAGGACCTCACCGAGCCGGTGCGAGACGAACAGCACGGCGCAGCCGGCCGCGGCCACACTGCGCACCGCCGTGTACACGTACGCGCTCTCGACATCGCTGAGGGTGGCCGTCGGCTCGTCGAGGATCACCAGTCGCGCGTCCTGGCCCAGGGCCCGTGCGATCTCGATCAGCTGGCGCTCGCCGATGCCCAGCTCGGAGAGTCGCTGGTCGAGACCGACGTGGCCGAGGCCGACGCGGTCGAGCAGGGTGCGGAACCGTTCGCCGGAGGTGCGCCGGCGATTGATCCAGCTCGCCTGGATGTCGCCGAGCAGGAGGTTCTCCGCGACCGTGAGCGTCGGCACGACGCTGAGCTCCTGGTCGACCAGGGCGATGCCACCGCGCTGCGCCACCTGCCGGCTTCGCAGGTCGACGACCTCGGCCCCGACGCGGATGGTGCCGCCGTCCGGGACTTCCTGTCCGGAGAGCATCTTGACGACGGTGCTCTTGCCCGCGCCGTTGTGTCCGCACAGTGCGTGGATCTCACCGGGGGCGATGCCGAAGGACGCGCCCCGGACCGCCCGGGTGCTGCCGTAGCTCTTGACGAGGCCGTCGACCCGGACCAGTTCGCCGCCGGCCGTCGTGGACGCGGAGCTCATGCCTTGGTGCACTGTTCCGCGTATTGCGCGACGTTCGCAGCGGTCACGCGCTCTTCCTTGACGAGCTCCTTGGCCGGCGGTTTCTCCCCGTTGAAGTACCGGGCCACGTACGCGGCGGTCTGCTCGGCGATCGTGCCGGGGTCCTCGGTCGCGGTTCCGTAGAGGGTGCCGTCCTTGATCGCGTCGATGCCGACCTTGAAGCAGTTGCTGCCGGTGACGACGACGCCGTTCTTGCCGGCCACCGCGCAGCCCGCCTGCTTGGCCGCCGCGATGATGGGCAGCGCCTGGTAGTCCGCCATGCCGTACGCGCCCTGGATGCCCGCGCAGCCGTACTTGGCGAACAGCTGCGTGGCGATCTTGCCGGAGAGCGTGGGATCCCAGTTGCCGTCCTGGACGTCGACGATCTTGTACCCGGGCGTCTTGGCCAGCTCGGCCTCGAAGCCCTTCATGCGGTCCTGGGACGCGAATCCCGACTTGGTGCCGGTGATCGCGATGATGCTTCCGGAGTCCTTCCCCTGCGCCTTCAGGCCTTCCACCAGGTTCTGCGCCGCGGCGGTGCCGAGCGCCTCGCTGTCGGAGAGAACCTGCATGACGTCGCCGTCGACCGAAGGGTCGGGACGGCCGTCGAAGACCAGCACCGGGATGTTCGCCTGCTTGGCCTTCTTGATCGGGACAACCATCGACGACGTGTCCAGAAGCGCGGCCACGATCAGGTCGGGCCGATTCGAGATCGCCTGGTTGAAGTTCGTCACCGCGGTGCCGGGATCCATCGTGGTGAGGTCGACGATCTTCGCGCCCTCGGCCTCGAGCTTGGCGGTGAAGACGCTGTTGAAGTAGGCGCCCCACGGGTTGTCCTTGCCGTACCCGACGAAGTCGATGGTCTTGCCCTTGAGCCCGCCGCCGGTCGCGGCCGCGGCGGTGTCGTCGGCCGAACCGTCTCCGCATGCGCTGGTCAGGAGCGCGACGCCGACCATCGCCGCGGCGAGCTTCATCACGGTCGGTGACCGGCGCTGGTGCACGAAATGGGAAATGGTCATGAGAGACTCCCGATTTGCGCATTGGTTGTGACTCGTGTCACATGCTTGTTCGGGAACTCTAAGTGCGCCGGAAGGCGCCGGTGAGGGATGATCAGCCCACTGTTTGGATCAAGGTAGTGGATAGATCCTCCACCGGAGGTAGGGCCGATCGATGAGCGAGCCGCCGAAACTTCGAACGTCGAGCCCGGATCTCGCGTCCTATCGCCTGCGGCGCGAACGAGAGCTCGGTTCGCTTTATGCGACGGCTCGGTCGTTGACCGCCCTGGGCGAACTTGATGCCGTGCTGGCTTCGATCGTTCACGCGGCACACGAACTGATCGGCACCGATTTCACGTACCTTTCCTTGCTGGGGCCGGACGGTGAGCTGACCCTCAAGGCGTCGGAGGGCACGATCTCCTCGACGTTCAACGAGGCCAGGGTGCCTTCCGGTACAGGTGTCGGCGGCCGGGTCATCGCCACCGGCGCGCCGGCCTGGGTGAGCAACTACCTCGAGACGCGCGATGTCCCGCACGACCGGACGTTCGACGACCTGGTCATCCCGGAAGGCATGGTCGCGCTGCTCGGCGTCCCTCTTCTGGTGGGCGAGGAGGTCATCGGCGTGCTGTTCGCCGCGGACCGTACGGAACGGCCCTTCGAGCACGACGAGGTGGCGCTTCTCAGCGCGTTCGCCGACCACGCGGCCATCGCTTTGAACAATGCCCGGCTGTACGACGAGAGCCGCTCCGCCCTCAAGCAACTGCAGGCCGCGTTTCTCACCATCGAACAGCAGGTCGCCATGATGGAACGGGCCCAATCCGTCCACGAGTCCCTCACCAATGTGGTGCTGAAGGGCGGCGGAGCCGACGAGATCGCCCAATTGCTGGTCGAGCATCTGAAAGGCGCGGTCACGGTCTTCGACCGGACCGGCACAGTCACCGCGAA
The DNA here is from genome assembly GCF_019710575.1 of Paractinoplanes polyasparticus. Taxonomy (GTDB): domain Bacteria; phylum Actinomycetota; class Actinomycetes; order Mycobacteriales; family Micromonosporaceae; genus Actinoplanes; species Actinoplanes polyasparticus. Next base: position 82,341 of record NZ_JAHWFK010000003.1, read on the forward strand.
GTGCTCACTCAATGCGGAGGTCGTGCAGTCCGCACAGCGACCGTCACCCGATGCAGTGGAGCAGGCCCGGCAGTCCGGGAGATGGGCCACGACCACCGATGGCACCGGGCTCTGGCACAGTGCGGCGGCCATTCAAGCGGGCGACACCCACCTCGGCGCGCTCCTACTGACCCGCACCGAGGAGCCCGCCCCGGTAGACATACGCATGCTCGAGCGCGCCGCCCAGATCATGGGTCTGCTCATCCTGAAGGAGACCGCTGTCGCCGAGGCGGAGGAAAGGGTCAGCGGCGAACTGCTCACCGAACTATTGGTCTCCGCTCCCCCGGTACGCCCGACCCAACGGGCCCGGGCTCATGCGCGGGGCGTGGACATCAATCTGCTGAACGTCGTCGTCGTCGCGAAATCGGCGACAAAATCGGCTTCGGAGATCGGCCGCCGTCTTCATGCGCAGTCCCCCGAGTGGAACGGGCTCGCCGGGGAACATCTGGGCCGCGCGGCTCTCCTCGCCGCCGCGCCGGATCCCGCGCGGTTGGCGGAAACGGTGCACCGGCGCCTCCGCCGGGAGCTCGGCTCCGCGGTCCGGGTCGTTGCCGAGCCGGTGACCGACGACAACTGGCGAAAGGCGTTCGAGCTCGCCGGCAAATGCTGCGACCTCATGCAGAGCCTCGGCGTGACGGACCGCGGCTCGACGGCCGAGCCGTTCGCCATGTTCGCCCTGTTGTTCGACACCGAGCGGGCGCCCGACCTCGACCGATTTCTGGCCGATTCGCTGCAGCCATTGCTGTCCTACGACCGGCATAGGTCGACTCAGCTCGTGGCCACGCTGTCGTCCTACTTCGGAAACTCCGGCAACCTCACCCGCACGGCGGGCGCCCTCCAGGTGCACATGAACACACTGCTCAAGCGACTCGACCGCGTCGAGAGCATCCTGGGGGCGGACTGGCGCGCGCCGGACCGGGCCCTGCAACTTCAGGTAGCCCTGCGGCTGCACGACCTACGGACCCGGATCGAATGAGTTCGCGGCTACTGGGTCACGGCCGTCGCCGGCACGCCGATTGGTATTGCCTTTCGCTCCACAGGGCATTCGTCATTCTGTTGACCGCTGGTTTCAGGATGCCTTATGCATCGTAGTTGCCCTTCGGATGAGGATGCGTAATCTTTCCGATTCGCATTCGTTCCCTACTTGTGTTGCAGATTTTGCCTGGCCGACGGCCCCGGCCGCGCGTGGTACACCGACGCGCCGTTTCCATCGCCGCGGTACCGGCCCAGGACGGAGGCGACCGGTTGCGGCGGCTGGAGGTTTGGTCGCACGCGAGCCAGGCGGTAGCTACCGTGATCGCGCTGCTGCTCGCGGTCCCAGGGGTGATCCTCGCGAAGAACACCTATCAGGATCAGCAGAAGTTGAACCTGGACCAACGGCGCCTCAACCACATAGCGCTCGAACGAGAAGGGCGGCGCTACGCCGCCGGGGTGTCCTTCTGGGATATGGGCCCTTACACCAACGACAAGGTGGGCAAGGGCAAGAACAAGCGCGTGGTTCCCAAGCCGGAGTCCCGTCACGTGACGGACGTCAGGATCCGGAACACGACCACGTTGCCGGTCACGAATGTTGTGCTCTTCTCCATGCCTCAGCCAGGGATGGGTGGTGAGACCGCGTACCGGCCGGTGGTGCAGGTGCGCACGATTGCGCCGTGCCAGGAAATGATCGTCTGGGTGGAACGCCAAGACATTCACCGGGCTTGGCTGCGCATGGGCGTCGATTTCGAGATGAAGGACGTCCCGCTTTGGACGACTGGGGGAATGTACTTCAGGATTGGCGGGACGGATTGGGAGCTGACGGACCAATCGTTGCGGTCGGTGACGAAACGCAATTTCGACGGCGTACGGGAGTACGCGCACTTCGCCGCCGCTCGGATCGGGGACGAAGCGTCCGCGAGGCCGGCTGAGAGCAAGGTTTGTGGCGAAGCTGATTAGGAGTCCGCGGTGGTCTACACCGAATCGCGCTCTGCTGTCGCCGCCCCGGCTGCTGGGCGCGCGGCAACTGACCTCGGCGGCCGTTGACGCGGGCGCCTCGTCGGCGCCGGCGGGTACTTTCGGTTGGTGAGTATCACTCCGCTGTCCACCGTCACCCTGGACCATCGATTCGCCCGTGAGCTGCCGGAGATGGCCATTGCCTGGCGAGCCGAGCAGGCCCCGGACGCGCGGTTGCTCGTACTCGACGAGGCGCTGGCCCGCGAACTGGGCCTGGATTCCGCCGGGCTGCGCAGCCCTGACGGTGTGGGACTGCTCGTCGGCGCCACCGTCCCGGCCGGTGCCACGCCGGTGGCGCAGGCCTACTCCGGGCACCAGTTCGGCGGGTTCAGTCCGCGGCTCGGTGACGGGCGGGCGCTCCTGCTCGGCGAGCTGGTCGACGCCGACGGCCACGTGCGGGACCTGCACCTCAAGGGCTCCGGACGCACGCCGTTCGCCCGCGGCGGCGATGGCCTGGCCGCGGTCGGCCCGATGTTGCGCGAGTACGTACTCAGCACCGCCATGCACGCCCTCGGCATCCCCACGACGCGTTCTCTCGCCGTGGTGGCGACCGGGCGCACGGTGCGCCGCGAGGTCTTGTTGCCGGGAGCCGTGCTCGCCCGGGTCGCCGGCAGCCACCTGCGGGTCGGGAGTTTCCAGTACGCCCGTGCCACGGGCGACGTTGCTCTCCTGCGCCGGCTCGCCGACCACGCGATCAGCCGGCATCACCCGGGTGCCGCCGAGGCCGAACAGCCGTATCTTGCTCTGTTCGAGGCGGTGGTCACCGCCCAGGCATCACTGATCGCGCGGTGGATGCTGGTCGGCTTCGTCCACGGGGTGATGAACACCGACAACATGACGATTTCCGGCGAGACCATCGACTACGGGCCCTGCGCGTTCATGGAGGCCTTCGACCCGGCCGCCGTCTACAGCTCGATCGACCACGGCGGCCGCTACGCCTACGGCAACCAGCCACTGATCGCCGAGTGGAACCTCGCCCGGCTCGCCGAGGCCGTCCTCCCGCTTCTGCACGACGACGAGGAGCAGGCGGTCGCACTCGCCATGCAGGCACTGGGCGGTTTCCGCCCTCAGTACGATGCCGCCTGGACAGCCGGCATGCGGGCCAAACTCGGCCTGTCCGACGGCGTCGACCAGAAAGTCGTGTCGCCGCTGGTGCAGGAGTTGCTCGTGCTGCTCCGGACTGACCACGTCGACCACACGTCGTTCTTCCGTACCCTCGCCGTTGCCGGACGCGGCGATACCCAGCCGGTGCGTCGCCACTTCGTCGATCCCGCGGCGGTTGACGACTGGGTGACGCGGTGGCGCGCCCTGGGCCCGGGCACCGACGCGATGGACCGAGTCAACCCGCTGTACATCCCCCGCAATCACCTCGTCGAGGAAGCTCTGACCGCCGCGACCGACGGCGATCTGGACCCGTTCCAACGGCTGATGGAGGCCGTGACCGCACCGTACGACGAGCGCCCCGGCTTCGAGCGGTACGCCACTGCGGCCCCGCCTGACTTCGGCGCCTACCGGACCTTCTGCGGCACCTGAACATCGCGCTCGCCGTTGATCCGCTGGGAGTGGGTGGCCATGCTCTCGCGCTCGACGTGCCAGCAGATGAGCACGCTGCGGCCGGAAGTGCGTGAGTTCGCCGATTCCTGAACGTGTGCCCGGCGAAGCCCGCGTGTGATGGAGAGCTTCAGTGGCCGTTCGCGGTGCGGGTTCGTGTGTTCGCAGGGCGCTGGAGCCACCTCGTGGACACCCCCTATCGATTCGGGCAGGAGACGCGGGTTGCGCGTGGGAAGGCGAGGAATGCGCGGCAGTCACTCAAACGGGTTGGCCCAGTTCCTCAAGCCGCCCGGCGGCCCGCTCCTTCCATATCGGATGAGCCGACTGTGCCGCGTCCCGGAGATAGCTCATTCCGACGCGCCGACTCGGCAACTCGACGGCGAGTGGCAGGTGGCGCGAACGTGGCAGCTGCCGGGCGTGCAGGATGAGCTCGCCGAGGTGGTAGGCGGCGGCGGGCGCGAACTCGGGGTGACCTGATTCCATGACCAGCTTGTAGATGTCGAACGTTGCGAGCAGCTGCTCGGTTTCGAACGCCCGTTCGTCCATGCTTCGTCGGAGATCAATGCACTTCGCGACTTCCAACGCGACGGGCAGGTACTCCTCCGGCGCGAGATCTTGCACTGCGAACTTCAGCGCACTCAGCGCCTCGCTAGGTGCGCTCCGGGCGACGATGGTGGCGCGTTCGAGTAGTTGCCGTGGCTTCAGGTCAACCGTGGGCAGGGCGCCAGGGAGGACGTGATGGGAGTCGTTGGCGAGCTCGGCGCCCGCGAAGAATTCGAGGAGCAGCCGGTGGTGGAACAGATAGCCCGTACCTGCATGGTGGGTGATCATCGTCGTGCTGATGTGGTCGAGGAAGGCGTGCAGGCGTAAAGGGGCCAAATTTGCGCGGGCCAGCAGCAGGCGGGTCAGCCAATACGTTACGACCCCCCGGCCGGCCAGCATGTAGGCGACCGCGGGGCCCGTCGAGAGACCGACGAGAATACCGTTGGTCCCGTATGCAACGCCGAGCCCGAGAGCCGCCGTTGACCCGGCGATGAGTGTGAAGACCATCATCGACCAGGTCGCCATGTAAAAGCCGGACCCGTGCGTTACCCGTTGTTCTTCTCCATACCTCCTGGCCATCGCGGCATCGTTGGCATGCCAGCCGCCTGTTGCGAGGAAACCGCCGACAAGAAATCCCAGTGCGGCACCGGAGACGGCGCCGACTCTGGCCCACGCGGGTACAACGCTGGACCACTCTCGCTCCGTGACCGCCGATACAAGCGCTCCGGGCACCAGTCCCAGGCAGCCGAGCAGCATCGCCCCACCCCCAGCGAGGAGGACGGTGGAACATCCCCACTCCGCGACGTGCATACGCTTCCGGCGGGTTTCAGATGCCTGCAACTCGCTCAGTTCCACGGGTGCGAAGCTCAGCCATACGCCGAAGAGAACCCCGAAGATCGTGCCGATGATCCTCCCGGCCGTGCCGCCGAGAGCGAGACCCGTGGTGGCCGCGCTCGCTACGGCGACCAGTAGCGCGCCGGGCACTGCGGCGCCAACCATTGCCCACCTGCGCATCGACCGGCCCGGTAGCCAGTCGGTACGGATCAGATCGAGGTGGAACGTCTGCTGAAACCGCTGCGCCAATCCACGGGCGAGGTAGCCGAGCCAGCGGTTAGCGTCGGCTGGTTTCGGAGCGCCGGGCACGTGCGACTTGCGGTGCAGCGCCTTGGCCACGAACTCAGTGAACAGCCGGTCGCGCTGTTCCTCAAGCGACGTGCCGGTCGCGATCTCCGGTGCGGCGACACCCTGATATGCCGTGATCGCCATGCTCAGCAGGAAAGGGATGCGCAAGAGTTCCCACAGCACCGGATCGATCGTCAATGCCTCACGCACGCCGGCCAGCGGAGCACCGAACTGGTCCAGATAGTCCTCGAGCTGCCGCCGGGTGAGCGGCTGCAGCTCGACGGTGACCCGAACGTTGAGCAGACTGGCGGCGGCGATCGGCCGACTACACACCGCCACGAGCAACCCGTGCTCCTTGTGAAAGCGCTCTATTTCCTTGGCACATTCGGCACGGTACTGCGGCGCCACCTCGTCCAGCCCGTCGAGTAGCGGCAGGACCCGAGTACCACCGATCAACGCTTCGGCGACCCCACGACGCACCCCGTACATTTCCCCAGCCAACTCGTCAACGAGCCACTCCTGGAGTGGTTTGCGGTTGACAGCCCAACTGGCGAGTCGGAATACCACGGGCACTGGCTTCGTCGGATCGATCTCGGTAGTCTCGAGCAGCCGTTTCGCCATGGTCACCAACGCCGTCGTCTTGCCTGCTCCAGCGATGCCAGTGATGAGCAACGACCTGTGCTTCTCCAGAAGCACGACGAGGTCGGCATCGTCTTTCGGCGCCGGTTGGCTTCGCTGGGGATGGTCGCCCAAATTGTCCGAGGGGTGTGCTTTCGGACTGAACTGCTGACGCAGTTCGAGGTCGATGAACGGCTGCCGGGATAGCGGCTCCTCGAGCATCTTTTGGATCCAACTGATGCGCACCGCTCCGCGGAGCAGTTCGAGGTGATCACTCAGCTGGTCCGTCTCGGACGACGTCCAACGCGGCTCACCACTTCGGCTCTGCCAGACCCCGAGTGCCACGGCGCCCGCTCCAGATACGCCAAGAAGTGGCCAGGCCAGCCACAGATGGGGATCCCACGACTCGGGCAGAACGCCAGTCGCGACGTTTGTAGTCGCGCCGACGAGGATGGCCAGCCACCCTGCGAGGATGGCCGCCAGCACCCGTACGTCATACCTACGTCGCATGATCTCTACTTTTGTCGCGGCGAATCGCCGACTCTCGTTCGTCGGGATCCCGATGGTTTCTCGAGATTCTCGCCGCCCAGAGTCGCGAGCCGGCGGAGGACGCTCCCGGACGTCACCCGTTGGGTGGCAAACACCAACAGGGTCCGAGCCGGCCCTGTGCGATTCCACCGAGGCACTGATGGATCCCGCGCTCGGCCTGGGGCCGTGCTATCGCCAGAGGGTGGATCGCCGTGGGTCGTTCTTCTCCGTGGCTGTGGCGCGATGTCTGCTCCGTTTCCAGCTCCCGCCCGTCAAGCCGTGCATGCGGTTCTCCCGCACACGGCTTACCGACGTTCTTCGCCGACGACATTCAGCGTTTCCAGGCCCGGAAGGGTCGGGGTGGTACTACGTTTCCGTCGAGGCTGATCAGGCCCAGATGATTCGCAGACAACGACACACCGGATCGTCGCAATATTGGACCAGCACCCCGTGTTGCGCGGTGTTCCACACCCGGTCCAGCCGGTGCATGCACACGTTGCAGAGCAGCGGCGATGCCGGACCGCCTTGCGGGGTTCCGGACACCGAACGGCGCACCGCCCCGTCCTGCATCCCTCTCGTCGGCAGCATCACGCGCAGAAGCTTCAGAACCGCCTGGTCGCTGACACGTTTCTCAACCGCTTGCATCAACTTCTCATGCGGAATCGCCGTCGGCCGGCTGCTCGTCGGAAAGGACGCCGCCGAGACGGCGGGCGAGCTCGACCGCGCCGGCCGGGGTCCGGTCGGGTTGACTGCGGGTCGCGATAATCTCCTCGGTAGCGCCGGTGCGCCAGCGCACTCCGACGCGGATGCGGTCACTGTCGTGTTCGGACCAGATGGTGACGTCGGAGCAAACAGGTATCTGTCTCCAGCGCAGCGTCAACAGCTGCGGGGAACTGTCCCCTGGGTTGTTCGCAACGCACTGTCATGCCGATGAGCGGACGTTCGTCAATGGCAATGTGATGCTCGTGGTGGTGTTCGGCCTCAGCTGGCGGGTGTGCGGATTGCGGCGAGCAGGCCCGCCCGGAAACGCTCGAGGCCGTCGATCGTTTCGATGAACGGCTCATCGTCGGCGCGGAAGTCCATGCGTAGCACTGCGCAGATCGGCCCTGCTGCGACGGCCAACTGGATTTCGTGGGGCCAGTCGCGCCGGTCTGCCGCGGCCGCGACGATCGCGGCATCGTGGTCGTTGGGAAGTTCGACGACGTACACGCTTAGCGGCTGATACGGGCCGCCGTCCAGAACAGCCTCCACACGTACCGTGGCGGTCTGCCCCCGGGCGGCTTCCACCGCAGCTGTGTCCACGTGGTCGCTTCGATCATCAAAGGCGTAGAGCATCAGCACGTCGCCAACGGCGAGGGACTCCACGTGGTAGTGGTGGGCCTCAAGAAGCTCCGCGATGGTGTGCGCCATCGCCACCAAATCGACTCCCGGCTCGTAGGTGCCTTCCTTGTCCTCCAGGAAAACCAGCCCGGCTCCGGTAGTGAACTCACGAACCCCCGAGTCGAAGAGGAGATTGCTGTCGTCATCTGACATGCGCTCGAATGCCTGCTGAACGGCTCGGTCGGCTCGGCCGATCAGCGCGGCGACACCGGCGCGGTCAAGGCCACCGACTCGGCGGCGGGCATGACAGATGAACCCGACGACGGTCCAGATCACCCGTTCGTCGCCCACGGCGCCCTCAGTCACCAGCGACATCGCGGTGACGGCGCTACGCACGAGCACGGGGTCCCCGTGCCGAAGAGCGGCGAACGCACTGCGCTGCGCATAGACGAGCAGCTTCTGCTGGTCGGCGCTGGTGAGAGAGGCCCTTGTCTCTTGCCGTTCGGTCGCGTCGAGCACGGCGAACCGAGTCACGAATTCGCCGATCGGACCGTCCGCTTCCTCGTCCAGCCAGCGCCACAGATCCGGCGCCCGCGGCCCATATTCCGCCGTCAACACCACCCGGTTCACTCCCCCTATCGGCAACACCTGCCCGGACTACGAGCTCGAGGGTAGGGCAACGTTCAACGTCTCCGGCCGATGGGCAGCGTGTTCGGCTCCACTTCGAACGTCACTGCGACACGATGGCGTCGGATCGGTTCACGGCAACGTTCACGCCATCGGCGTCGGATTTGCCGCCGTCCGTGCGCTCGAGTGCCGACGCGCGGTTGGCCGAAACGGCGGATGACGGTGATGCTCAGCTGCCGGCGGTTGCCCGCAGTACGGGGAAAGAACGCGGAGGTCCGTGAGGAACTGAATGTAGCCGTCCGGGCCGAACGTGGTCACGGCTTGGTCGACTGCGCCGGCTGCGGCCGCGAGCGGATCGGTGATGGCGGTGCACCCAGCGCTGCGAGGGCCTCCAACTGTCGGACGGGCTCTTCCACATCCGGCTCAGGGTCGAAGAACGCAGGTACGGCACGTGCGTTCGGTGCGTGACGGCGTCGGCTGTCGAACATCACCTTGCGCCGCCGCTTCCCGGATCTTTGCGCGCAAGTAGCCACCGCCGTGCGCAGATCAACGAGCCCGCATAGCGACGGCGGCACCACCTTCGACAAACTTGAGCAGGACAACGCCCGGCTACGCCGAGACAACCAGGAGCTAACCGAGCACCTCGAGTTGGCCATCGCAACATCCAGTGACTCAGGATCGACAACCACGCTCTACGGCAAGCCGTAGAAGAAGCTCACCATGTGACACTACTGCCAGTGCGGGCACCGCGACGCCAATAGCCCTGAGCCCTGCCACTGTCCGCGCTCAACTGGCCGAATGGTTGTCTTTCGCGGTCAGCCGCCTCCAAAGACGTGCTGCCAGACTATGGCGCCGGAGCGTCTGGCCGACCAGTCGATCGCTGGGTCTACTGGGCGTCCCGGGAGCGCTCGCAGTAGCTGACCGGCATGTGACCCCGAATTTGCACGTCATGGCGACCGGCGCTGGTGAGGGACCACCAGCGAAGGGCTGAGGCGGGCGTGTTGCCATGGCGGGGTGGTGGCAACACTCCGCGCCTCAGCTCGGCCGGTCTGCAGCCTCCCGATCGGCCGATAGACCGTCGGCATGAGAAATCGAATTAGGATTCTTCTCATCTTTTTCGGCACGTGTCGATGGGGTTGATGCGGGAGGCGGGGAGCTGACCGTGTGACACGACCCGGTCGCAGCCGGGCTCATGTGCCGACATGTCAGAAAGAGATGATCATGGCCAGTAGTGTGCTCAATGCGCCGTCCAAGCGGCGCTCGTTCGGCGATCTGGGCGTCAACATCAAGATCCTCACGGCGATCGTCGTCGCGGTCCTGGTGGGCGTCATCGTGGGGCTGATGAGTGTGTCCGCGTTGAGCAAGAGCAGCGACAGTGCGCAGCTCCTCGGTGGTGGCCCGGTCAGCAACGTCGCCAGCATCACCGCCGTCGGCCAGATGGACGCCTCCATGGCCGAATTGCGGCTGGCCAACGTCAACCATCTGATCTCCCCGGACAAGCCGGGCATGGCGCAGCAGGTGGTCCAGTTCGACAAGGTCGAGGGCGATTTCCTGGCGGCGTTGGCGGCCTACCGGTCGAGCAACCCTGCCGGTGACCCGGCGAAGATCGATGAGTTGGACGGCACCTTCACCGCCTACGTCGGCTTCGCTGAAGGCGAGCTCCGCACCCTCAGCGAAGCCAACAATCAGGCCAAGTGGCGGGCGGTCCGCACCGCGAAGATCAACCCCCTCATCGAGCGGATCACCGTCCTCGCCGACGAGCTCAAGGCGGCCGAGACCGCGGACGCCGTGAAGAACGCCCTCTCCGCCAAGCAGGGCTATGAGTCCAGCCGCACCCTGGTGATCATCCTGCTGGTCGTCGGCTCGCTGCTCGGGCTCGGCCTCGGCGTCTACGTGGCCCGGATAATCGTGAAGTCGCTGACCCGGGTCAAGGACGTGTGCGACAGCCTGGCCAGTGGTGACCTCACCCGTACCAGCGGCCTGACCAGCCGCGACGAGCCCGGCCAGATGGGTCAGGCCTTGGACACCGCGATGGTCAACCTGCGGCGGACCGTGACCACCATCGACGGCTCGGCGTCGTCGCTGGCCGCCGCGTCCGAGCAGATGTCCAGTGTCTCCACCCAGATCGCCGCCTCCGCCGAGGAGACCTCCGCGCAGGCGCAGACCGTGTCCGCCGCCGCGGAGGAGATCGCCCGCAGCGTCGACACCGTCGCGGCCGGCAGCGAGGAGATGGGCGCCTCCATCCGGGAGATCTCGCAGAACGCCAGCGAGGCCGCCCGCGTCGCCGCCGAAGCCGTCGACATCACCGCCGCCACCGCCGCCACCATGAACAAACTCGGTGAGTCGTCCGCCGAAATCGGCAACGTCATCAAGGTCATCACCGCCATCGCGGAGCAGACCAACCTGCTTGCTCTCAACGCCACCATCGAGGCCGCCCGCGCCGGTGAGGCCGGCAAGGGCTTCGCCGTCGTCGCCAGTGAGGTCAAGGACCTCGCGCAGGAAACCGCCCGCGCTACCGAGGACATCTCCCGGCGGGTCCAAGCTATTCAGGGCGATACCAGTGGCGCGGTCAACGCGATCGATGAGATTACCCGAGTTATCGCGCGGATCAGCGACTTCCAGACCACGATCGCCTCGGCCGTGGAGGAACAGACCGCCACCACCAACGAGATGAACCGCAGTGTCGGCGAGGCCGCATCCGGCACCGGTGAGATCGCCCAGAACATCACCGGTGTCGCCGAGGCCGCCCGGCTCACCAGCCAGGGCGTCACCGAAGCGCAGCAGACCACCACCGAACTCGCCCGGATGTCCAGCAAACTGACCCAACTCGTCGGCACCTTCCGATACTGAACGCCGCCTGCAGAACCTCGGGTCCGCCTACCGTAGGCAAGACTCGAGGCTCAGCAGGACGGGTAGCGGCTGGGAATTCGCCGTGCCGGTCGTCGTTGCGGTGCTGATCATCCTGCTGCTACGGCGTACCCGTGTTCCAGCCGCTCGCGCTGAACGGCTGGGACACGGACCGACCTGCCTCGCGCACCGGTTCGCATGACACGACGCCCAGCACCGTCGGTCACGGGATCCAACGTCGTCGCCGGATCCCGGCACTGACCGGCGAGCCCAGATGAGCGCAACAGGGCATAACCAGGAGGTCATGCGGTGCAGCGCGATGATCCAGCACCCGACGGCGCGGTACCGGCCGCGGACCCGCAACTACAGGACCTCGTGACCGCACTGCTCACCGGCGCCATCCAGACGTCGTACGCTCTCGACCGGCTGCGCACCCTCGCTCAACTGCACCGCGGCGACGATCCCATCGCGCTGGCGCAGATCAATGACGCCCTCGACTTGCTGAGCACCGCCAAAGCCGCGCTCATCCAGGACGCCGATGTCGCCGCCGCACTGCAACCACCGGAGCCGAAACGGTAGGAGAACTCGATCACGATCGAAGCCGGGTTAACGGTCAGCTCGATCACGACAACCGACGTACCCCGAACGTGTCCAGCCGAGGCCTTCCCCACTCAAGATCATCGTTAGTGGTACTTGCCGTTCCGTTGTTCCTCCGTGTTTGCGGCCGGCGGCGAGGATCGCCTGATATCCGCGCGGTCGGTGCCGAAGCGGCCCTTGCCAACGGCCTTCTCACGGTGGTTCATGATCTCGATGGTCGCGGACGCTTGTGCGGGTCCACGCCGATGGCGACTCGTGCCACTGCTGTTCCTCCCGGTTCCGACGAAAAGTCGGCGGGAGGGCAACGCTACTTTGAGCTGGGCAGTCCCCTCTAATAGGTCTCGAGTGGCCTATCACTCGGCTTGGACGCCTAACACGTTTCAGGCGTTCTGACGCCTTGGTAACACGGGCGCCAGCTGGTACGAGAGGCCATTCTCGGTGCCTTGCCTCGATCACCTGAGTCCCCTCTGGACCTGGAGTCCTCGCTCAAGACCGGGAGGGCCAACACAAACCTCGGACGCGCGGGAGACAGTCTTGGGCAAGGTGTTCTGTGGGATCGACTGGCCCGAAAGGCACCACGACATCGCGCTGGTTGACGAGCACGGCACCCTCGTAGCGAAGAAGCGGATTCAGGAAACTCCGCAGGGCTGGCAACAACTGCTTGATTTGCTGGCAGCTGCCGGCGACAACGCGGACGATCCGATCCCGGTGGCGATCGAGACACCCCGCGGGCTGCTGGTCGCCGCGCTGCGAGCCACCGGGCGGCCTGTCTACGCCATCAACCCGATGGCGGTGGCCCGCTACCGCGACCGGCATACCGTCTCACGCAGCAAGTCCGATCACGCCGATGCCGTCGTTCTGGCGAACATTCTGCGCACTGACTCTCACGTTCACCGTACTCTGCCCGCCGACACCGACCTCGCGCGCGCCATCTCGGTGCTGGCCCGAGCGCACCAGGACGCCAACGCGGCATCGATAACCTCGCAGCCGAGCCTTACGCCGCGCTACGAGCCCCGCAGCTTCGGCAGCAGACGCTCGTCGAAGACGCCATGGGCGCCGCTGCGTTAGCCCTGCTGGCGGCACTCGACACCGCCTGCACCAACGTCGATCGGCTCGCCGAGTCCTGCGCCGAAGCGTTCGTCCAGCACCCGGACTACGAAATCATCACCAGCTTCCCCGGCCTCGGCGACCTCACCGGCGCCCGCGTCCTGGCCGAACTCGGCGATGACCGTAACCGCTTCACCGACGCCCGAGCAGTCAAAGCCTACGCAGGCTCTGCCCCGGTCACCCGTGCCTCTGGCCGCAGCATCTCGATTACCCACCGCCGCATCAAGAACGACCGACTCGCTGCCGCCGGCGTCGTCTGGGCATTCATCGCCACCAACAACTCACCCGGCGCTCGAGCCCACTACGACCGCCGACGCCAGACCTACGGAGATCGCCACGCTGCCGCACTACGGAACCTGTTCAACCGCTTCCTCGGCTGCCTCCACCAATGCCTGAGCACCGACTAGGCCTACAACGAAGCTGCAGCCTTCCCCACCCCATCAAGCTTCCAGCTTGACCGCTACGGAGATCGAAGGTCTTGAGCCTCTCCGCGCCGCGGTGTCCGGCGGGTCGCACGCCAAATAAGAGTCACACCAAATCGCGGTGGACAGCCGCAGACAGAGCGCTCCGCCGGTCACCTCTGGCCTGATGTGACGGTCCAGGGCGGTACCAAATACACGGAGTGTGCCGACGGCGGCGGGCGAGTCGGATGCGACGAACCCGAAGCCAAGCCCGAATCCGGGGGGTACGTCGTACACCTGCTGAAACTCGACGGGGGCACCGCGGTCGTCCGAGCGATCCTGGGCTGACTTGTGAGCACACGCCGGTCCGCGGTCGCGCCGATGTTGCCGTCTCGGAGTGATCGTCGCATACCGCCCGTACGGCTTTGCGCATTTTGGTAGGCATGAAGGGTGAAGACGCTCCGCGTTGAGTCAGGCGTTGCAGGCGTGCTACCGGCAGAGGACTCATGACACGCCGGCTCGCTGTCTTCACGATGCTCCTCACAGCGGGGCTCACCGTGTCTTGCCTTCCGGCTCAGGCGGCTCCCGCCGGTGTCGAAGGCAAGACCTATCCGCGGAATCTGACGCTGCCGGCCAACGGGAACACCGTCGAGGAGAGCCTGCCCGTCCTGCTGTTCGCCGATGCGGCAGGTTGGGCCGACAGCGTCACCCTGACCATCGACACGTCCAAGGTGAGCGTGGCCGAGGTACGGGTGACCGACGCCGGGTCCGAGGCGAACTGCTCGGTGGGCCCGGTCGCGACATGTGTTCTGCCGGGTCCGCACCGCGTCTTCGAACGGCCCCGAGCCGCCGGCGCATACGGCTTCACCACGATGGCTCTGGTCTCGATGACCCTCACACCCAAGCCCGGCGCGTCGATCGGCGACACCGGAACCCTGTCCGTCGCCACGACAGTCGACGACCAACCCGCGACCACCGAGACCGCAACGATTCGCATCGGCGAGGCCGTCAGCCTGACAGCGGTCGACGACGGACCGCGGACAGTTGCTCCCGGTGGCGCCGTTTCTCTGCGACCCAAGGTGCGCAACACGGGCACGACCGCCGTCGACGGGCTGATCGCCGTGATCAACGCAGATTCGAGCGTCCTGGCCGGCACGAACTTCGGCAACTGCACGTACGGATACTCGATTGCCTGCGCCTTCGACACGACGCTGCCCGCAGGCTCCACCTTCGGCGTCTCCGCCCCGTTCACCCTGCGCATGCCCGGCGACGCGGCGGCGGCCAGCTGGACGGCGGCGAGCGTGCAATGGCTGACCGCCGCCGAGTGGCAGGACCAGCTCGGCGACTACGACAACCAGGACCGGGCGGGCACCGGGCCCGAACTCACGCTCGAGGAAGTCGCCCAGTCGGCCGCCGGCGCGCCCCAGGCCGACACCGACCACGACGACAACGGCTCTTACACCACGGTGACTGTCTCCGGCCGGCGCACCGACGTGGTCGCCGTCGGCGCCACCGTCCCGGGCGAGGCCGGGGAGCACACTTTCTCCGTCGGGCTCGTCAACGAGGGGCCGGGCACCTTGCGCTTTCCGCCGTTTCACAACAACGCCGGCAACGTACGCGTATCGCTGCCCACACCGATGTCGGTGATCACCGTGGATGACCGCTGCCGCTCGCAGTACGAGGATTGGGATCCGCCACCCTCGTCGGCTCCCGACGAACCAGGCAACTCCGGGCCCCTCGAGTTCTCCTGCACGCTGATGCCGACGGCACTACGAGCCGGCGAGCGCCTGATGTTCGACTTCACGGTGCGCACCGCACCAACAGCGCACGACGAGCAGGGCTCGGTCGAGGTGGACCTCTACGGCGACGGAGTCGACATCGACCGCGACCGGCGCAACAACCAAGCCCCCATCAAGCTGACCGGAACCGGCCGCACACCTGAACTTCCCATCACCGGCACCATCGCCGCGTCCGTCACGGCCGCCGGAATCCTCCTCGTACTCATCGGTGCGGCCGTCGTGGGGTTGATGCGTCGTCACCGCCTGCGCGAATAGGCCTCGACGCCGCGCGCTGCACTCGTCTGACCGACAAGGCGGTGATCATGCCGCCTTGGCGCCGGCGCGGACGGTGTCTCAAGGAGTGAGGACTGCGATGGCCGACTCGTGCAGGCTGCCCATCCAGATGCGGCCGTCGTACTCCCGGACGCCGGTGACCATGTGGAAGTGGAGACTGTCGGCGGTGAGGTCGTGGACCAGGCGGCCGTTGTCGTCGTACGCCTGAACGCGGACCGTCCGCTTCGGGGCCGGCTGCAGCGCCTCAGGGATCCTGGTGATCTGCCGGCGGATCCATACGGGCCCGCGCTGGATGCGTTCCACCATCGGGTCCGTCGGGCTGGCGATCGACGCCCAGATCAGTCCGTCGCTGCCGCGAGCGATGTTGTCGGGGTAGCCCGGAAGGTTCTCGACCAGAAAGTCGTCGCGGCCGGTCAGCCAATGGCGGGCGATGGCGCGTGTTGCCGTCTCGGCCACCGCGACGAAGGACTCGTCGCTTGCCAGAGCTACGCCGTTGGCGAAGGCCAGCCCGTCGCGCAGGACGGTGACGGCGCCGTCCGGGGTGCGACGGAGCAGGCGGCCGGTTCGTGTCACCTCGACCATCTCCGCCTTCCACTCGTCGATCGGATGGACGGTGGAGGAATCCGAGAAGTAGATCGTGCCGTCGGCGGCCACTGCGGCGTTGTTGCAGAAGCGCATGCCACCGGCCAGGTCCTCGATCGTGCCGCTGGACGGCTCCACGGCCAGCAGGCCGCGGCGGGCGTCGCAGACCAGTAGACGGCCGTCGGACAGGAGTTCGATGCCCAGTGGCCGGCCGCCCGTGTCGGCGACGGCGACGGCGCTCCCGTCGGGAGTGACCCGATGGATGACACCATCCTCCGTGCCCGTAAAGACGACACCGCCGGGAGCCACGACGACGTCCTCGGCGCCATGGCCTGGCACCGCGATCACCTTGAAGTTCATGGCGTCGACTATTCGCCTGCGGGTGGGCCGCATCAAGTGTCCGCGGGAGCCGGCCGCAACGTGCTGGACGTGGCGGTCCACTGCGCACGCTGCCCCGGCTCGGTAGCCGGCCGACGGCTGGGCGGTGGACCTGCCGGTCAAAGATGCCTAAGATCCACCGAGATGGATTCCTCACCTCCGGTACCTCCGCTGCCGTTGCGTAAACGGCCCGTCGATCTGCTGTTCGTGGTTTTCTTCGTGTTCAACGCGGCCGTCGTCACCTACACGATCGATATCGAGCAGCTGGTCATCGACGATCCGGAGCGATTCAGCTATCCCGTCTGGCCACCGCCGGCCGTCGTCGACTTCATCCACTGGTACGGGCGGTCGTTCGACCCGTTGCTGATGGCCCGGCCGGCGTTCTGGCAGATGACCATCTGGATCGACGTCCTGCTCTTCGGCCCGTTCTATCTGGCCGCCGTCTACGCGTTCGTCCGGTCGCGGTCCTGGATCCGGGTGCCGGCCCTGGTCTGGTCCGGCATGATGGCGTCCAATGTGCTTATCATCCTGATGGAGCAGCGGTTCGGGGTCTCCGCCAGCCCGCACTTCGGTGTCGTGCTCGGCGCCTACCTGCCGTGGCTGCTCGGTGCGATCGCGATGTTCCTGCGGATGCGAAGAGCCGAGGCGTTCCCTCGATGATCGATGCCGGCGTGCTGCGCGAGACCCTGCCGGGGCAATGGCGGGTGCTGGCGACGACGTTCCCGATGTGGTTGACCGGGCGACGGCTCCACCCCTGTTTCACGTACGGCCTGCTGCCCGGCTCGCCGCTCGTCCTCAGCGACGAGGTCAGCTACCGGACCAGGGCGGGCGCCACCCGGCGAATCACCGGGGTGGACCGCTTCGACTCTGCGTCGGGCCGGTTCACGTGGCGCGGCAAGGGGCCGCTCAGCCTGCTGTCGAGCCGGTGGCGGGTGACCCATCTGAGCGACGACCGGGAGCTGGTCGTCCTCTCCTTCGACCGTTCCCTGGTCACTCCGGCCGGCACGGACGTGATCGGCCGCGGCACAGGGCAGCGACCGGACGCCCAGGACCGCATCCCGCTGGACGACACACTGCACTGGCTCCGCTGACCCCCGACGTAAGGAGTCCCGGCATGGCCGTCGACCAACTCGCGCCGCCGCCCGCGGTGCCCGGAATCCCGCTGCTGGGCAACGCGCTGCCGATGATGGGCGACGTCCAGGGTTTCCTCGTGGACACGTACCGCCGGATGGGCCCGGTCTTCCAGGTCCGCGCCCTGAACCAGTCGTTCGTCATCATGGCCGGCGAGAGCGCCAACCGATTCCTGATCGAGCACGGCGAGGCCGTTTTCACCAGCGAGGAGAGCTTCGGCGGGCTGAATCAGCAGTTCAACATGCGGGTGCACGTGCTTCGCGGGCGCCCGCACCGTCACCTGCGCAAGCAACTGGCGGCCGGTGTGTCCCGGGACCTGCTCGCCGCACGCTGGGACGACGTCATGGCCGTCACCGACCGCACCCTGCGGTCGTGGGAGGGCGAACCCGCCCTGCCGGTGGTCGACCGATTCCAGCGGCTCGCCGCCGATCAGCTGTCGATCGCGTTCACCGGGGCGAGCTCGGCGGCCCGGTTCGAGCAGCTTCGGTCGGCGTTCGAGCTGGTCCTGGACGCCACCATCACCGGCAAATGGCCGCGTGCGGTCCTGCTCTGGCCGGCCCACCGGCGCGCCCGGGCCGAGATCCTGACCTTCGCCCGGGAGGCGCTGGAGCAGCGTGCCCAGCATCCCACCGGGGGACCGGCCGACCTGCTCGACCGGGCGCTCGCCGCGACGGACGAGAACGGGCAGCCGTACCCGCCGGAGGTGCGGGCGGGCATGGCGTTGCAGGGCTACTTCGCCGGCATCAACACTGTCGCCTATCTCTACAGCTTCATGCTGTACGCGCTGCTGCGGCACCCCGAGGTGCTGGACCGCGTACGCGCTGAGGTCGACGCGGGCGGACCCCTCACCTTCGAGCGACTGCGTGACATGCCGGCGCTGCACGGACTGGTGCTCGAGACGTTGCGCGTCTACCCGCCGGCGCCGGGCTCCGCACGTACGGTGACAAAGACCTTCGACTTCGAGGGTTTCCGCATCGAGCAGGGCCGCCGGGTCATCGTGGCCGCGTCGGTGCCGCACCTGCTACCGGAGCACTTCCCCGCGCCCGAGCGGTTCGACATCGACCGTGATTTCGCGGCGGCGCGCAAGGCCTCGGTGTACGCGCCGTTCTCGGTGGGCGGCCACACCTGCCTCGGCGCCGGCATGACCGAGGTCCTCGCGGTCGCGACCGTGGCGACGCTGGTCCGCCGCCTGACGGTCAAGCTGCCGCGCCCCGAACAGCCGCTGCGGATCACCGCGACACCGGGCCCCAACCCGGGCAAGCGCTTCAAGGTCGCGGTGTCATCCCGAGAGCAGTGACCCGACTACGCTGTTCAGCTCGAGCTGCGCACCGTCAGCCTGGTCGGGAGGCGGGCGGGCGGCGGCAGCGCGGGATCCAGGAGGTGTTCGACCGCGGACGCCGCCTCGTCCTCGACCGGCATGTAGACCGAGGACAGGTCGGCCGCCTCGGCCAGGGCGCTGCCGTCGAAGCCGACCACGGCGACGTCGTCGGCCACCCGGCGACCCGCCTCGCGGAGTGCTTGCAACACACCCATGGCTGTGACGTCGCACGAGGCGAAGACGGCGTCGAGTCGCGGATCGCGGGCCAGCAGTTCCTTGGCGGCCGCATAGGCCCGGGCGCGGGTGAAGTCGCCGTCGGCGGCGTTGACCGCCTGGCCCGCGGCGGCCATCACGCGCAGGAAACCGGCCTTCCGTTCCTGGGCGCACGGCGTGGACGGGCCGAAAACCGCTCCGATCCGGCGGCGACCGCTGGTTACCAAGTGGGCCGCTGCCTGGTGCCCGCCGCCGTCGTTGTCGGGCGCGACGAAGGTGACACCCGGCGCGGAACGGCCCAGGGCAACCGTGCGGCCCCGGCGGGCGTAGGCGATGCCGGCGTCACCCGGCACATTGATCAGCAACCGTCCGAACGGCGGATCGGCGTCGTCCACCGGCAGCGTGGCGACCCGGCGGACCTCGAGCGAGATGTCCCGGTCGCCCAGGGCCCGCATCGCGCCCGTCAGCACCCGACCGTAGAACGGCTTGGCGCTCATCGCGTCAGGATCGGGGTCGACGATCAGAACCTCGACGCGTTCCCGCCGGCCCGCGCCGGCCCGGCCGGTGGCGAGCGCCCGCGCCACCGCGTGCGGCTCGAACCCGAGTTCCGCGGCCACCTCACGAACGCGTTGCCGGACAGCCTCGGACGCGCCGTAGGCCCCGTTCATGGCTCGCGACGCGGCCGCCCGCGACACTCCGGCCGCCCGGGCGACGTCGGCAAGCGTGGGGCGCTGATCCGTCATGGTGCGACGATAGCCGAGGCCGGACGGGGTTGAGCATGCGTCGTGATCGAATTGCTGGACGACCCGTGCCGACGCCCTGGACCGGCTCGACTCGGACGTCCATCACCAGGGCGGGGCCGTGTATTCGGCGGCCGTCCCGGTGATACCCGTTCTGGTCCGCTTCGCGCTGGAGCCGACGGTCCCGGGCCGGGCCGGAGGGCTCCGGCCCGGACTGGCGCGAGCATCCGGCTCAGACGCGTGTGGCGGCCGGGCGGAGGTAGACGACCCAGGTGACCAGGACGCAGAGGGCGTAGAAGGCGATGAACCCCAGGTACGCCGCGTCCGCCTCCTTGGTGGTCAGGAACGACTGGCGGAAGGCCAGGTTGACCAGCACTCCCCCGAAGGCGCCGATCGCGCCGGCGATGCCGATGACCGCGCCGGAGAGGCGGCGGGCCTCGTGGTGGTCGTGCGGGTGCTGGCGCTTGAAGATGGCCGGGATCATCTTGTACGTCGAGCCGTTGCCCACGCCGCTGAAGACGAACAGGGCGATGAAGCCGACGATGTACAGCGGCAGCGAGCGCAGCTGGGCTGCCAGCAACACGATCGACGCGCCGACCGCCATCGCGATGAAGTTGTAGAACGTGACCTTCGCTCCGCCCAGGCGGTCGGCCAGGGCGCCGCCGACGGGACGGATCAGCGAGCCGAGCAGCGGACCCAGGAACGTCAGGTAGGCGGCCTTGACCGGGGTGCTGAACACGTCGGCGAACTGCACCTGCAACACCTGGCCGAAGGCGAACCCGAAGCCGATGAACGAGCCGAACGTGCCGATGTAGAGCAGCGACATCACCCAGGTGTGCGGCTCGCGGACGGCGTCGCGCATGCCGCGCTTCTCGTTGCGGGCCTGCGAGAGGTTGTCCATGTAGAGGGCCGAGCCCAGCGCGGCCAGCACGATCAGCGGGATGTAGATGCCGGCCACCAGCCCCGGATTGCCCGCGCCGAAGACGGCCAGCACGAACAGGCCCACCAGTTGCACGGCCGCGACGCCCAGGTTGCCGCCGCCCGCGTTGATGCCGAGCGCCCACCCCTTGAGCCGGTCCGGGTAGTACGCGTTGATGTTCGTCATCGACGACGCGAAGTTGCCGCCGCCGACGCCGGCCACGGCCGCGATGATCAGCAGCGTCGAGAAGTCGACGCCGGGGCGGATGAGGAACGCCGCGAGCAACGACGGGATGAGCAGCAGGGCGGCGCTGAACACCGTCCAGTTGCGGCCGCCGAAACGGGCCACGGCGAAGCTGTACGGGATCCGCAGCGCCGCCCCGACCAGCGTCGGCACGGCGGTCAGCAGGAACTTGCCGGCCGGGTCGATCCCGTACTCGGGCCCGAGGAACAGCACGAGCACCGACCACAGTGACCAGACCGAGAAGCCGATGTGCTCCGACGTGATCGAGAAGATGAGGTTGCGCCGGGCGATCGGGGCGCCGGTGGTGTCCCAGAACTCGCGGTCCTCGGGACGCCAGTCGTCGATCCACTGACCCTTCAAAGAGGGCGCGGGCAAAGTAGCAGTCATGAGAGCTCCCCCAGCAGGATCTTGTCGTTGTCGATGTGCACGTCGTAGACCGCGAGATCGGGCTGGCCGCTCAGGGAACAGCCGGTCGTCAGGTCCCAGGCGTTCAGGTGCAGCGGGCACAGCACCTGCTTGAGGTCGATCTGCCCGTCGGCCAGCGGGCCGCCCTTGTGCGGGCAGACGGCCTGAGTGGCACGCACCGATCCGTCGCGCAGCCGGAAGACGGCGACCATCTCCCCGTCGACGGCGAAGGTGCGCCCTTCGCCGAGCGGGATCTCGTCGAGAAACCCGATGGCCCTCATGCGCGCACCGGAACCTGAGGCAGCACCGTCAGAGGCAGCGACGTGCGGAACTGGCCCGGTGTCGCCGGATCGTCGCGGTCCTTCCACGGGTCGCGGTAGGCGGCGACCGACGCGGCCATCGCCGCGTCCAGCTCCGCGGCGATCCCGTCGGCGTCGTCGACCACGATCTCGCGGACACGCTCGATGCCGATGCGCGGCACGAACGCGTACGTCCGCTCCAGCCAGTTCGCGTTCTCGCGGTAGTACTGCAGGAACCGCCCGGTCAGCGTGATGACTTCCTCGGCCGTGCCGACCGTCGTGAGCAGATCACCCTTGCGGACGTGGGCGCCGGCCGCGCCGCCCACGTAGATCTCCCATTTCCCGCCGTCGATGGCGACGACCCCGAGGTCCTTCACGTACGCCTCGGCGCAGTTCCGGGGGCAGCCGGTGACCGCGAGTTTCATCTTGCCCGGCCCCTCGATGCCCTGGTACCGCTCCTCCAACGCGATGCCGAGGGCGGTCGAGTCGCCCACGCCGAACCGGCAGAAGTCGGAGCCCACGCACGTCTTCACGGTCCGGAAACTCTTCCCGTACGCGTAACCGGATGGCATATCCAGATCGGCCCACACCTGGGGCAGCTTCTCCTTCGGTACGCCGAGAAGGTCGATCCGCTGCCCACCGGTGAGCTTGACCATCGGCACGCCGTGCTTCTCGGCCACCTCGGCGATGCGCCGCAGCTGGGCCGGAGTGGTGACGCCGCCCTTCATCTGCGGCACGACCGAGAATGTGCCGTCGCGCTGGATGTTGGCGTGCACCCGGTCGTTGATGAACCGGGCGTCGCGCTCGTCGACGTACTCCCCGCCCCACATCATCTTGAGCAGCGAGGCCAGGCCCATCTTGCTTTTCGCGTCCTCCTCACCGCCGAGCGTGGCGAACACCGCCGACACGGACTTCAGCGAGTGCACGCGGATCGCGTTCATCAGCTCCGGCTTGGGCATCGGAATGCCCGGCACGTAGTACGAGGCGGCCGGGTCCTCCTCGACCTCGCCGCCCGCGGCCCACTCGACGATCCGTTGCACGAGCGGCTTGCAGGTGCCGCAGCCCTTGCCGGCACGCGTCTTGTCCATGACACCGGTGACCGTCTTGCAGCCGGACTGGACCGTCGAGCAGATCGCCCCCTTGCTGACGCCGTTGCAGTTGCAGACCTGCTCGTCGTCGGCCATCTCCTCGACCTTGACCTCGCCGGCCGGGCCGCCCAGGTCGAACATCAGCTCGGCCCGTTCCTCGGGCAGCGCCAGCCCACGGTCGAAGGCCTGCATGAGGAAGGCGACCTTCTTGACGTCGCCGACCATGGTGGCTCCCACGAGGCGTCCGTCGCGGATGATGACGTTCTTGTAGATGCCCTTGCGCGGCTCGGTGAACGTGAGCGACTCGTCGTCGTCGCGCTCCGGCCCCTTGAGGCCCATGGCCGCCACGTCGACGCCGGCCACCTTGAGCTTGGTGGCCACCTGCGAGCCGTGGTACTCGGCGAACGGGTTGACGCCGGTGAGGTGGTCGGCGAGCACCTTCGCCTGGTCCCACAGCGGCGCCACGAGGCCGTAGACCTCGCCGCGGTGCTGGGCGCACTCGCCCACCGCGTAGATGTCGTCCTCGTCCTGGCAGCGCATCTGGTCGTCGACGACGATGCCGCGTCCGACGGGCAGGCCACTGGCCGCGGCCATCTCGGCGTTGGCCCGGATGCCGGCCGCCACCACCACGACGTCGCACGGGATGACCCGGCCGTCGCCCAGTTTCACGCCGGTCACCGCGTGCTTGCCGAGGATCTCGGTGGTCTGGCCGTTGACGACGACCTCGATGCCCAGTCGCGATTCGATCGAGGACTTGAGCGTCTCGCCGGCGACCTCGTTCAGCTGGGCGTTCATGAGGTGGCCGGCGGCGTGCACCAGGGTCACGTGCGGCAGGTGGTTCTGCAGGCCACGCGCGGCCTCCAGGCCCAGCAGGCCGCCGCCGATGACCACGGCGCGCTGGTGCTCCTTGGCGTACCGGATCATCGACCGTGTGTCGTCGAGCGTGCGGAACGCGAAGACCCCTTGGTGGTAACCGCGTCCGGGCCGGTGGATGCCGGGGATCGGCGGCACGAAGGCCCGGCTGCCGGTGGCGATGATGAGCTTGTCGTACGGGGTCTCGGTGCCGTCCTCGGCATAGACCCGCTTGGCGAAACGGTCGATGCGCTCGATGCGGGTGCCCGTGTGCAGGGTGATGCCGTTGTCGGCGTACCAGGAAAGGTCGTTCAGGAAGATGCCGGACTCGTCCTCGACGCCCGCGAGGACGTTGGACAGCATGATGCGGTTGTAGTTGCCGTACGGCTCGTCGCCGAACATCGTGATGTCGAAGTCGCCGCCACGGGCCAGGATCTCCTCGACCGTGCGGGCGCCGGCCATGCCGTTGCCGATGACCACGAGACGTGTGCGCATCAGATCTCCACCAGCCCGAGGTCGACGACCACGGTGCCGGAGACACCGGCCGGCGCGGCCAGCCACAGCTCCACCGCGGTTCCGGCGACCAGGTCCTCGACCACGCGCAGCGGCACGTGGACGTCGCCTTTGGCCCCGATCGGGAAGTACCGCATCGGGCTGCCGTCCCGCATCAGCACGACACTGACGAGTTCGGCGGCTGCGTTGCCGCCCCGGAAATAGACGGCCTGCGCGGTGATGCCGCCGGGCACCACATAGGACAGCGCGGGGTCGATCGGGGCGGGCCGGTCGAGACCTTTACCCTCGAACGAATAGACGCCTTGCAGGAATCGTGGGGTGGAGTGCACCGCTGATCGGTTCCTCTCACTGAGGTTGCAGACGGGTGATGGCGACCGCGCACGCCTTGAATTCGGGCATCCGCGAGTGCGGGTCGAGGGCCGGGTTGGTGAGCGCGTTCGCACCCGGCCAGTGGAAGGGGGCGAAGACGGTGTCCGGGCGGATCCCGTCGGACAGCCGGGCCCGCAGCACCGCGGCGCCGCGGCGGCTGCGCAGCTCGACCAGGTCGCCTTCGGCGATGCCGTGGCGGCGGGCCAGGTCGGGGTGGATCTCGGCGCGGGGCTCGGGCAGCGCCACATTGAGCGCCTTCACCCGCCGGGTCTGGGTGCCGCTCTGGTAGTGCTGCATGTTGCGGCCGGTCGTGAGCACGTACGGGTAGGTCTTGTCGGGCGTTTCCGCGGGGTCGCGATGCTCCACGCGCATGAATCGGGCGCGCCCGTCCGGCGTCGGGAAGCCGTCCGCGAACAAACGGGGCGTGCCCGGGTGGTCCTCGGCCGGGCACGGCCAGAAGACACCGTCCTCGGCCTCGATGCGCTCGTACGTGATGCCGGCGTAGTCGGCGATACCGCCGGCGCTGGCCCGGCGCAGCTCGTCGAAGACCGTACGCGGGTCGCTGCTCTCCTCGCGGCCCAGACGCCGCGCCAGCTCGGCCAGCGTCTCCAGGTCGGTCTTCACGTCGGGCGGCGGGTCCAGCGCGCGCTTGCGGCGGATCACGCGGCCCTCGAGGTTGGTCATCGTGCCCTCCTCCTCGGCCCACTGGGCGGTCGGGAGGACGACATCGGCCAGCTCCGCGGTCTCGGAGCGGAAGATGTCGGAGACAACGAGGAAGTCGAGCGCCGCGAGCTTGCTCCGCACGAGGTTGCTGTTCGGGGCGCTGACCACGATGTTGCTGGCCAGCACCATCAGCACCCGGAGGCTGTCGTCGGTGAGCATCTCGTACGCCGAGCGGCCGGGTCCGGGCAGGTCGTCGGGGTCGACGCCCCACACCGCGGCGACGTGCCGGCGGGCCGCCGGATCGTCCAGCTTCCGGTATCCCGGGAGCTGATCGGCCTTCTGTCCGTGCTCCCGGCCGCCCTGCCCGTTGCCCTGGCCGGTGATGGTCCCGTACCCGGAAGAGGGCCGGCCGACCAGACCGAGGGCCAGGGCCAGATTGAGGTACGCCTGGGCGGTGTCGGTGCCGTTGCTGTGCTGTTCGGCGCCGCGCGCGGTCAGGATCATCGCCGGTCCCTGCGTGGCCAGCAGGCGCACGGTCTCCCGCAGGTGCTTTTCCGGTACGCCGGTCATGCGCTCGACGCGCTCGGGCCAGTACGAGTTGGTCGACGCCCGCACGGCATCGAACCCGGTGGTGCGGGCCCGGACGAAGTCCTCGTCGACGTAACCCTCACGAATCGCTATGTGCAGCATCCCGTTGGCCAGGGCGAGGTCGGTGCCGGGCAGTGGTTGCAGGTGCAGATGCGCCCCCGCAGCGGTGTTGGTGCGGCGCGGGTCGACGACGACGTGACGCGCGCCGTGCTCACGGCCGGCATCCAGATATTGCATGCTCGGCGGCATCGCGTCGGCCGGGTTGGCCCCGACGAGCAGGATCGTCTTCGCCTGCGCCAGGTCCTCGATCGGGAACGGCAGCCCGCGGTCGATGCCGAGCGACCGGTTGGCCGCGGTGGCCGCGCTCGACATGCAGAAGCGGCCGTTGTAGTCGATCGACGAGCTCCGCAGCGCGACCCGGACGAATTTGCCGAGCGCGTAAGCCTTCTCGTTCGTCAGGCCACCCCCGCCGAACGCCCCGACGCTGTCCCGCCCGTGCTTCTGCTGCGCCGTCGTGATGGCGGTGGTGATGGCCTCGAGGGCCTCGTCCCACGTGGCCTCGCGGAGCGGACTGGTGCGATTCCCCGCTTCCTTGCGGACCAGAGGCGTCAGCAGCCGATCCCGATGATCCAGCAGGTCGGCCGCGGTGAACCCCTTGGCGCACAGGCCGCCCTTGTTGACCGGGAATTCGCGCGGCTCGAGCTTGACCCGCGGGATCCCGGGGGTCAGCGTCATGCCGCACTGCAGTGCGCAGTAGGGGCAGTGCGTATCGGTCGCCGTCACACCCCGAATACTCGGGGTCGTTTGTTTACCGCCGGGACCGCCGTCGTTGCGACGCCGTACGGAAAACCCTACAAGCGGGTGTTCGCCGATGTGAGGAGCGCGGATTCGTAGCGGCGCAGCACGAGGTCGGTCACCTCGGGGTCGAGACACAGCGGCGGGGTGACCGAGTCGGCGCCGACCTTGCCCAGGCTGCGGTAGAAGAGTCCGTCGGCCAGAAAGTACGCCGCGACGGCAATGCGCCGTGCGCCCTGCCGACGGAGGTCGGCGACCACGTCAGGTACGCGTGCCCCCGGCCCCGAGACGTATCCGGCGCGCGCGCCGATCCGGACCGCCAGCTGCTCGACGTCGGCGCGCCAGGCCGGGTCGGAGGAGCCGGCGGCGGCCAGCACCACGGCGTCGGCGGCGGGCAGATGGCGGAGCATGCCGGCGAGCAGCACGTCGTCCGGGCCGAGGGGTCTGGTCACGGGAATCCGGGTGCCGGCCACGGCTTCGGCTATGTCGACCCGTACGTGATAGCCCGCTGACAGCAGCAGCGGCACGACCACAGCGTAGGGCAGCACGCGGGTGAACTCGGCAACCTTGGGCTCCTGAACGTCCACGTAGCTGAGGCGGACGTCGAGACCGGGGCGGCGGGCGGCGACCCGGGCGACGAGGTCGCGGATCTGGGCCTGGCCGGCGGGGCTGCGGGTGCCGTGCGCGACGGCGATGAGAGCGGGCATGGGCATGCGAAGTCCTTCCGATCGGGGCTTCGCCGCGACGTTGCGGCCGTTCGGGCGGCACTCGGCCCGACCGGCCGGTCCGGGTGCTCGGCGTCTGACGCTCAGGCGGCCGGCTCGTCGAGGCGGAGGCGGTAGCCGCGTTTGATGACTGTCTCGATGTGGCGGCCGGAGCCGAGCGCTGTCCGCAGGCGGGCCACGGCGACGTCGACCGCGTGGCCGTCGTTGCCACGGGGCAGGGCGGCGATCAGCTGCTCCTTCGAGACGACCACGCCGGGGCGCGCCGCCAGCGACGACAGGATGGCCATCGCGGCCGGGGCGAGCGTGTGCGGCACCCCGTCGATGAGGACGGCGTGGCCACGCATCTCCAGCGTCGAACCGGCCACGTTCAGCTTCACCGAGCGCCGCGGCAACTCGTCCGTCAGCGTCTTGATGAGGGCGCCCAGGCGGTAGCGCTCGGGCATCACGATCGGGATGCCGCGGTCGGTGAGCGGCCCGGCCGTGACCGGCCCGACGCAGGCGGCCACCGTGGCGCCGGTGCGGAACTCCTCCAGCACGGCGGGTTGCGACTCCCCCGCCACCCGCAGGAACGCCTTGACCGCGGGCGCGCTCGTGAACGTCACGGCGTCGATCTGCCCGGCCGCGATCTGATCGACGAGACGGCGTACGGGACCCAGGTCGGACGGAAGCACCCAGCGATACACCGGCACCTCGACGACCGCCGCGCCCGCCCCACGCAGAGCGGCCACGAACTCGGTCTGCGGCTCGCCGTGCTCCTGCACCACGATCCGCCGCCCGGCCACGCCGTCGGCGAGCAGCCGTTCCAGGATCTCGTCGGTCGACTCGGTCTTGGCCGCCCAATCCTCGGTGAGCCCGGCCGCCCGGATCGCCCCGCACGGCTTCGGCCCCCGCGCGATGATCCGGGCCCGGCCCAGCACCTCACGCAGCCGCTCGGCCATCCCCCAGCCCTCGGCTGCCTCGAGCCAGCCGCGGAACCCGAAGCCGGTCGTCGCGACGACGAGGTCGGGCTCGAGCCCGATGCAGGCCGCGGTGGCCGCGTGCAGCGCGTCGTCGTCGGCCAGCGGCACGATGCTGATGGCCGAGGCGGTGACAACCCGGGCGCCCCGCCGCGCGAGCAGCGCCGCCATCTCGTCGCGCCGCCTCTCCGCGGTCACGGCCACGGTGAAGCCGGTCAGTACACCCTCGGTCATCCCGTCAGGGTTACCACGCCTCATTACCGCAAGGTCGTCGTCGTGTTTCGGCCGCAATAAGCCGACCTCACATCGACCCGGCCCCTGCGGTGATCAACTGAGGAAGTCGCCGTCCGACTCGTCCTGGATCCGGCGCACGGCGGCGAGCAGGTGAAACACTTCGATCCGCCCGTCCAGGAACCCCATCCGGTAGTCCGCCCCGGTGGTCGCATGGCTCGCACGCACCGGGTCCCGGTGCCCGGCGATGCCGTCGGACCGCCCGGTGACGTACGCGAAGATCTCGTCATCCATGATGTCAGCGCTTGCCGTCCATCGCCTTGCGGATGGCCGCGATCAGATCGGCCTCGAACGCCTCGCGCTCGCCGTCGGCCAGCCCCACGCGATAGTCCGCGTCGTCCCCGCGCTCGCGGTCGTGGCGCCTCGCCACACCGTCGGCACGCCCCTCGTCATAGGCCCGCAGGGCAAAGTCAGCGCTGTCCAACCGATCCTCCTCGAACGCCTCAGCCGCGCGTTCGAGCGCAGACACCGCAAACCAATCTCACATGACGGTCCGACCTTTTCCACCCCCCGATCCGGCCCGCCCGAAACCTTAAAGTCCGAGGTCAAGAGTGCGATCAGACAGAATCAGTTCGGAATCATTACTGCAGGTCACCGAGCAATTCCCGAGCGTCACAGTCGCGCCGGAAAGATACGCTGCTCCGGTGGAGATCCTCGACGGCCCAAGGGCGGCGGCCAAACCCGAGCGCCACACCGCCGGCATCCGTGTGGTCACCCCGTTCCGGGGCATGTTCGCCGTCCGCGACAAGCTGATGGACGAGCTCTACACCTGGCTCGACGCCCGCGATCTGACGTACGGCCCGACGCTGTTCCGCCTGCACGTGGTGAACATGGAAGCCGACATGGACGTCGAGGTGGCGGTGATTCTGGACGACCCGGTAAAAGGCGACGACCGCGTTACCGCAGGCATTCTTCCGGCCGGCGAATACGCATTCCTGAAATACGTCAACCACGGCCGCCAGGCCAACAAGACCCTCCTCGAATGGGTCCGCGCCCAGAATCTCGCCCTGGACGTCCGCGAGGACCCCTCCGGCGACCGGTTCGGGTGCCGCTACGAGGCCTACCTGACGGATCCGCGCACCGAACGCATGAAGACCCGCTGGCAGATCGAGCTCGCGATCCGTTTGGCCTGACGACTAGTTGGCGGCCTCCGTCAGACGCGGCCACCAGCGCTGGACAGCATCGATCGCGTCCAGCAGGTCGTCCGCCACCTGTGGGCCTCCGACGCTCCGCACGATTCCCGTCGCCACGGACAGCGTGCTCAGGCAATCGTCCAGGTCGAAGCCCTCGAGGCACCGACGGAGCAGTTCCAGCTCGGCCGGTCCGACGCGCTCGCCCCAGATACGGGAGCCCTGGGTCAGCAGGGCACGGCGGCCTGCCACATCGGCATTGTCCGGCAACAGATGACCGAGCGCCCGTGCGTGGTGCGCTACGGGCACGTTCGGCACAATCGTTCCGAGGACATGTCCGCGGTGATAGTGGTTGTGATGGCCGGCGATGACGTCGATCGCCTCGTCGATGAGCCCGGCGGGCACGAACCGGAGCACACCGGTGATGGCGTCGGGGCGGCCCTTTGAGTGACAAGGCGCCGGGCCCGGGCCACTTCGGACACGTAATTCGCGACGGTGCCCGCCTGCTCGTGAGCCGCGTACCAGAGATTGCCGCCTTGGTACTCGACAGCCAGCAACCGGTGCAGCTCCGGCTCCCGGGCTGCCCGCTCCAAGTGGTGGGCCAGATTGCGCAGGGCATATCCGCTGTGCGGGCCGGCGGCCGTCGCCGGGTGGCCGGCGAGCGCCGGCAACCCGGCGTCCAGGCCGCCGAACGACCGGAGGTGGGAATCGGCGATCCGGGAGTGCGCTTGCCTGGTGAGCCGGCTCAGGGAGGGTCGGAGCAGGCCGGTGACGCTCCGGTCGACCGAGCCCGCCACGCAGTTGCGCTCATCCGGCTCCTCGGAAGCGTCCGCTTCCTGTGATGGTATGACCCGGACGGACCGAATCCACGCCCTGAGCGGACCGGAGCGAATCCCGAGCGACTTGACGTTACCCGGGGTAACAGTTACTTGTAGTACATGAAGCCGGGGCAGACAGCGGTGAACACCGACGGCCGGCGCGGGCGCTGGGCCGGCCATCGTGAGCAGCGCCGGGCCGAGCTCACCGAGGCCGCCATCGATGCGATCCGGCAGCTCGGCCCCGAGGTCGGCATGGAGGCCATCGCCGCCCACGCCGGGGTCAGCAAGCCCGTTCTCTACCGCTACTTCGCCGACAAGTCGGAGCTGTGGCTGGCGGTCGGTCAGCGCTCCGGGGCCCTGGTGCTCGACGCGATCGTGCCGGCCGTGGCCGCCGTCCGTGAGGAACGCGAGGCCGTCGGCGCGGCGGTCGACGCCTACCTGGCCCACATCGCCGCCGACACCAACCTCTACCAGTTCGTCGTGCACCAGCCCGGGATCGCGCGCCAGCACGACGTGGTCGCCGACGTGGTCGACACGGTGGCCAGCGGGCTGGCGCGGATCTTCGGCGATCGGCTGCGGGCCCGGGGGCTCGACTCGGGCGCCGCGCTGCCCTGGGCGTACGGGGTGGTGGGGTATGTGCAGTCGGTCGGCGACTGGTGGTTGCGGCAGCAGCAGCCGATCAGCCGCGAAGCGCTGGCCGACTATCTGACAACCTTCCTGTGGAGCGGGGTATCCGGGATCCGGCACGCGGCCGACGTGCCGGGCGGGCTGGCGGCCTACCGGAAGGAGACCAGCAGTGGACGGTGACCACGTCGACGTCCTGATCATCGGGGCCGGCCTGTCCGGCATCGGCGCCGCCTGGCGACTGCAGGAAGCTTTCCCCACCAAGTCGTACGCGGTTCTGGAGGCGCGCGACGCCATCGGGGGCACCTGGGACCTGTTCCGTTACCCCGGCATCCGCTCCGACTCGGACATGTTCACGCTCAGCTACCCCTTCCGGCCGTGGACGGACACGCAGTCGCTGGCCTCCGGTGACAAGATCCGGGCGTACATCCGCCAGACCGCGCAGGACGCCGGGATCACCCGCCACATCCGGTTCGGGGCGAAGGTGGTCGCGGCCGACTGGTCGTCGCCGGACTCGCGCTGGAGCGTCCGGCTGGCCGACGGTTCGATTCTGACGTGCGATTTCCTGTACGCCTGCACGGGCTACTACTCGTACGAGGCCGGGTATCAGCCCGACTTCGCCGGCCTCGCGTCGTACGGCGGGCGGTTGGTGCACCCGCAGTCGTGGCCCGACGACCTCGACTACCGGGGCAAGCGCGTCGTCGTGATCGGCAGCGGGGCGACCGCGGTGACCCTGGTGCCGGCGATGTCGCCGACGGCGGCGCACGTGACGATGCTGCAGCGCTCCCCCACGTACCTGACCTCGCTCCCCCGCCGTGACGTGATCGCCGACGGGCTGCGCCGGGTGCTGCCGGCCAAGCCGGCCAACGCGCTCGTCCGGGCCAAGAACATTCTGCTCACCCAGGGCTTCTATCAGCTCGCCCGGCGGCGCCCGCAACGCGTGCGCAAGGCGCTGCGCACGATGGCGGTGCGCGGACTGGGTGACGAGGCCTATGTGGACGAACATTTCAAGCCGGCGTACGACCCGTGGGACCAGCGGCTGTGCGTGATCCCGGGCGGCGACCTGTGGGAGGAGATCCGCGCCGGCCGCGCGTCCGTGGTCACCGATCACATCGACACGTTCGTGCCGTCCGGGATCCGGCTGCGGTCGGGACGTGTGCTCGAGGCTGACATCGTCGTCTCGGCCACCGGGCTGAGGCTGCTGCCGTTGGGCGGCGTCGAGGTCTCGATCGACGGTTCCCCTGTCACGATCGGTGAGCGGGCCGCCTACCGGGGTCTCATGCTCAGCGGGGTGCCCAATCTGGCCTACTGCATCGGGTACGTCAACGCGTCGTGGACGCTGCGGGCCGATCTGTCCCACCGGTACGTCATGCGGCTGCTGCGGCACATGCAGAAGCACCGGCTCGCCGTGGCCACCCCGACAGCCCCCGAGGGCACCGGCCGTCCGCTCCTCGACCTCTCCTCCGGGTACGTGCAACGCGCGCTCGACCTCTTCCCGCGTCAGGGCGACCGGGCGCCGTGGATCGTGCGGCAGAACTACCTGCGTGACGTGGTCACCACTCCGCGGGCCGACGTCACCCGCGACATGACCTTCCAGGAGGTAGCTTCATGACCCCGTACCGGTTCGCCGGGCGCACCGCCGTCCTGACCGGCGCCGCCAGCGGCATCGGCGAGCAGTTGGCGTACGGCCTGGCCCAGCGCGGCAGTCATCTCGTGCTCGTCGACGTCGCGCCGCTCGACGCGGTCGCCGCCCGCATCCGGGAGGCACACCCCGCCCTGCAGGTCGAGACCCTCCAGGCCGACCTGAGCGACCGGGCCGAGGTCACGGCCGTCGCCGATCGGGTGCTGTCCGCCCATCCCGCCCTCGGCCTGCTGATCAACAACGCCGGCATCGCGCTCGGCGGCCGCTTCGACCAGGTGACTGTGGACGAGTTCGAGACCGTGATGAACGTGAACTTCCGCGCCCCGATGCTGTTGACCCACGCGCTGCTGCCCGCGCTCACGGCCACGCCGGGCGGCCACCTCGTCAACGTGTCCAGCCTGTTCGGGCTCATCGCGCCGTACGGCCAGAGCGCGTACTCGGCGAGCAAGTTCGCCCTGCGTGGCCTGAGCCAGGTGCTGCGAGCCGAACTGGCCGAGAACGGCGTGGGAGTCACGACCGTGCACCCCGGCGGCATCCGGACCAGCATCGCGACCAGCGCCCGCATGGGCAGCAAGGTGCCCGTCGACGAGATCGCCCCGCAGTTGCGGTCGTTCGACGCCCTGCTGACGTTTCCGCCCGAGAAGGCGGCTGCCCAGATCCTCGACGCCGTGACCCGCCGCCGGGCCCGCCTGCTGATCGCCTCCAGCGCCAAGCTGCCCGACCTGCTGGCCCGCCTCGCACCGGTCGGCCACACGAAGCTCATAGCCCTCGTCACCGCGGCGGTGAACAGCCGCAGCCGCCCCGGCGCGGCATCGCCGAATCCCGTCGCCGACTAAGGCGTGTTCGCATGTGGCCGACAAGGGCTACAGCAGCGACGCCTTTCGGCGGGCGTGCATCGAGCGCGGCACCGAACCACCACCCCGGTCACCTGCCGCTGCCGGCCGCGCTGACCCGGCGCCTACACACTGACCCATTCGGTGCAGTGAATGCCCGTGAAGGAATGTCCGAAAATGCGGTCCTTCTTCAGGTCGACGTTCTTCTTCGTCTGCTGCTTGAATTTCAGCGAGCTGACCTCACCGCAGGCCCGTACTGCGTTGAAGCCGCTGGTGCTCCACGCCGTGGTGTAAGTGCTGTGGTGGTTGTTCGGCGCCACCTTGCGGATGGCGGACTGCTCCCAGTTCGCCCCGCCGTCGCTGGAGCGGTCGAGCCACACGTCACCGCGGAAGTCCCAGCCGGGCGTCAAGCCGCTCAACAGGCCCCACGCGCATCCGGCCGCAGCGGAATAGCGCAGCGTCACATCCCCCCGGCCCAGCGACACCGTGGCCGGCTCGGTGAAGTCACCCGACTCCGCGAGTTCAGCAGCGCCGGCCCGGGTCTCGGAACACCCGGCTGCCTGCGCCGGCGAACCGGACGCCACCAACCCGGCTCCCGCGATTGGTGCCGCGAGCAGAGCCGCCATCGGCCGGACCCGGCTGCCAATTCTGATCATCTTTGATCCCTTCGGCCACGGCACACAGCTGCGTGCGTCCTCTTACCTTCGGTCGCAGACGGCCTGTTCACCAAACGGATGAGCACCCTCGAAAAGGTGACTTGCGCTCGAACCGTCAACGAGCGAAAAAGCAATTACGCCGGCCGGACACCGCCTTTACCTTGGTTGTCACCAGCCCACCAGCAAGAAGCAACCGATGAGTCGCCGACCCGCTGAACACAATTCGCAGCATCCGCTGTGACGTTCGGCTGTCCGCGTATTCGCGGTGCACATCAGGTAGGTGGCCCACCGCAGCAGGGTGAGCCGCAGGGTCGGGGCGACGGGCGATCGCCCGGCCGAGGCTGTCACGTCGGCAGAGGCCGTGAACAGATCTCACGCCCGCATCCGTGCTCGCGGTGAACGCGTCGTCGTCACCCTCAAGACATGGAAAGCCGTGGCCAAGCCGCGCTGCAGCCCGTCCCGGACGACGCGATCCCGCAAGCCATCCTCGCTCTACGCCCCGTCGAGAACCCGCTCCACAGAGGCTCTACGCCCCATCGAGAACCCGCTCCACAGAGGATGGAAGAGCTACTGATCAACTGAATCCGCCAGGAGATCGTGTCAGAACCTTTAACAGTCGTCTCAGATTCGCTCGGTATGAAGTCTGCGTCAGATGATCGAGGTAACCCGTGCGTCGACACCTGGGCGCGCCTGGTGCGACGAAGGGTTGATCTGAGAAATCGTGCAGACGGATGCCGCACCACACACACACCTGAAGAGAGACTGACATGAAGTCCATGGGACGCCGCGGCTTTCTGGCCGCTGCCACGGCACTCGGCGCCGGCGCCGGCTTGTCCACGTATGCCGCTGTTTCGGCAGCGGACGGGGACAAGACTCCGGACAAGACTCCGGACATCGCATTGCGAGACCGGGACCTGCCCTTCATCGGCACGGAGGAGACCTTCACCACCCCCGCGTTGTTGAAGCTGAACTCCATCAACCAGGATCACATAGCGTTCCTCGAGGAAATTGGTCTTTCGGATCTGGGCGAACGCCGCATCGGCGATATGGACGCGGGGGGACTCAACGTTCAAATCCTCTCCGCTCATACACCGTCCGTACAAAATGTCCCCGGGCAGAGGGGCATCGACCTTGCCCATCGCCTCAACCGGCAACTTGTGGACGGGCCGATCGCCAAGTATCCGGGCCGCTTCAAGGCTTTCGCCACGTTGCCCTTGCAGAGCCCGGAGGCGGCGGCGGACGAACTGGAACGCTCGGTCAAGGAAGATGGCTTCCTGGGCGCGCTGACCAACGGACACATCACGAAGAAGTATCTCGATCACCCCGATTTCGAGCCTGTGCTGGCACGTGCCCAAGCTCTCGATGTGCCGATCTACCTGCATCCCGGCTATCCGGCTGACGAGGTCTTCCAGATCTACTACAGCACCACGCGGTCCACATACACGGAAGAGTTCCAGGACTACATCTTCAGTGGGTCCGGATACGGCTGGCACCAGGAGGTGCTGACCCAATGCATTCGGATGATCGCGTACGGGGTCTTCGACAGATTCCCCAAACTGAAGATCATCATCGGCCACATGGGCGAAGGTCTTCCCTTCTACTACAAGCGGATTATCGAAGACATGGGCGAGCCGACCGAGAACTCGCTCGAGAAGCCCATCGGGCAGTACTTCCAGGACAACTTCTGGATCACCACCAGCGCATTCCCCCAGACCGAACTGCTCGATCTCCTGCTGAAGTTCATCAGCGTGGATCGAGTGATGTTCGCAACCGATTACCCGTTCGCGGACATCAAGGCGCAGACCGACTGGTTCCGCGGAGTCGACATGCCACGGGAAGACAAGGAAAAGATCGCGTTCCGAAATGCCGAGAAACTGTTCCGAATGAAAGTCTGACACGTCCCGGAACAGGCCTCAGTCCTGAGTTTGCACGGCCCGGGGTGCGGCCTCGTCGAACAGCATCGTCACGTGGTTGGCCGCGATGCGTTCGGCGGTCAGGCGCGGCAGCTCGGTGCGGCCGGCTTCGAGGGCGCGGTCGGTGATGAACGGGCGGGTGGAGTCGTCGCCGTCGTGCTCGGCCAGGATCAGGTGGACGGGAACGTCGAGGGCGGCCAGCAGCGGCAGCGTGGGGGCGCCGGTCAGGGTGTCCACGGCGTCGTCGATCAGGCGGGCCCGGTCGACCCGGGGGCGTCCGGCGCCGTCCATCAGGTAGGTGGCCCACCGCAGCAGGTGGAGCCGCAGGTCGGGGCGGCGGGCGATCGCGCGGCCCTCGACCTGGTCGACGAACGTGCCGGCGTCGGGGAAGGCACGGCCCAGCGGGCGCACGATCAGCTTCCACTGGGCGCGGACCACGGGACGCCGCAGGGTCCACCGTGGCTCGGGCAGCACGCCGCCGTCGAGCAGCACCAGCTTGCGTACGCGGTCGCCCAGCTTCGCCGCGACCAGGGGCGCCAGATAACCGCCCATCGAGTGGCCCACCAGCACCACGTCGTCGAGGGCGCATTCGTCGGCGAGCCGCACGACCTCGGCAGCGTGCCCGGCCAGGCCCGGCGCCGCCTTGGTGGTCACCGAGCCGCCACGGCCGGGCAGGTCGGGGGCGATCACCCGGCTGCCGGGCAGCGCCTCGGCCAGCGCCCGCCACACCTCGGACGTGTTGGTCAGCCCGTGCAGGGCCAGCACCGTGGGGCCGTCCGCGCCGGCATTCCAGTCGGCGCAGGTGAGTCCGGCGATGTCGCGCCGTTCGGACTGAGTCACGCGGCGACCCTAGCGCCCGCGGGCACGCCCGGACCGCCGGGAGTCGCCGGGTTCCGGAAGCCGACCGTCCGGAATGGCCCCTATGGTGACGCCATGACCGACATTCCGTGGGAGCCGCCGCTGGCCGGCTCCGAGACCGAGCATCTGCTGGGCGCGCTCGACCGGATGCGGACGACGTTCCGCTGGAAGGCCGACGGCCTCGACGAAGCCGGCCTGAGCGCCCGGCTCGGCCCTTCCACGCTGACCCTCGGCGGACTGCTCAAACACCTGGCCCTGGTCGAGGACTACAAGATCGCCACGAGGTTCTTCGGCGAGCCGCTGACCGGCTGGGACGACCTCGACCCGGACGACGAGGACTCGGAGTTCACGTCGGCCGTCAACGACGAACCCGGTTCCCTGTACGCCCGGTACGACGACGCGGTCGCCCGGTGCCGAGCCCGGCTCGACGCCGCCCTGGCCGACGGCGGCCTCGACCAGCTCGCGGCCGCGCCACTGCCCGACGGTTCCCGCTTCAGCCTCCGCCGCATCGTCGTCGATCTGGTCGAGGAGTACGGCCGCCACACCGGCCACGCCGACCTGCTGCGCGAGGCGGTCGACGGCCGCACCGGCGAGGACCCGCCGGCCGGCTGGCGTCCCGTCTCGGGCCACTACGCGTTCCACGGCTGAAACGGCCGCCCGGCCCGCTCACCGGCTTCCCGGTCAGGCGTCCACGGTGAGGTGGACGGTCACCGTGTCGCCGATCCCGAGCTTCTCGCCGCGGCGGACGGCCGACTTGATGGGGACGATGTAGCGGCCGTCCTTGGGCCACAGCGAGGTCGTCCAATCGGTGGCGCCGATGCGGGCGGTCACCGGGATCATCCCCCAGCCGTAACTGACCAACGCCGACGCCGACTCGATGGCCGCGCACTCCTCGTCGGGCACCGTGACGAAGTGCCACGGCGCCGGGCCCCGCCAGAACCAGATCTCGCCCGTGAACCGCAGATCCATGGCCAAACCCTAGCGACGGCCACCGATCGACCCTCCGGCGACACAGGCGCGCGGGAAATCGGTCGTGTAGGAACGCCCTGGTGGGGTACCCGGCGCGACGCCGCGGTCCGACGCGGTGCTACGAGGGATGGGGAAGCGGTTGCCCAAGATTGTGGACCACGACCAGCGACGCGGGGAGATCGTCGAAGCCTTCCTCTCGGTGGTCGAGCGCGACGGTCCGGCGGCGGCCAGCAGCCGGGCCATCGCGGCCGAGCTGGGGGTGGGAGCGGGTGCGCTCTGGCACTACTTCGACAGCTTGGACGCGGTGGTGGCGGCGGCCTGCCGGCAGGTGCTGACGGGCGCCGACGCGCGCATCGCCGCGGCGGTCGCCGGCCGGCGGGGGCTGAACGCGCTCGAGGCCACGTTGTGCGAGATTCTGCCGCTGGCCAAGCAGACCCGGGACGAGGCGAAGGTGGTGATGGGCTTCTGGGGGCGGCTGGCGGTCGACCGGCAGATCGCGACCGGGAAGTCGGACGCCCTGTCCATGTGGGGTGGCCGAGTGCGCCGGCACCTCACCGAGGCGGCCGAGGACCGCGAGCTCGTACGGGAGGTGCCCGTCGACTCCCTGGCCGACGTCCTGCTGTCGATCGCCATCGGTCAGCAGGTGCACGCTGTTCTCGATGCGGATCAGGGCGACCCGCAACGCCAGCTCGCCCTGGTCCAGCATTGCCTCGAGCCGTGGCGGCCTTCCTGACACGGCGGCACGCAGGACCCTGAGCCGGGCACGAACGACTAATACCTATTGAGCAGATAGGAATGCTATGGTGGCGCGGTTCCCGCCGGACCGCGACCTTGAGCGAGGCGCCGCGTGACCACCATGACCGAGCAGGCTGCTGCCCTGCTTCTCGCCGAGCACGCCTTCTCACCGGCCACGCCCGGCTTCGTCGGCGCCGAGGTCGACCTGCCGCTGGGCTCGCCCGGCCTGCCCGATGCCCTGTTCACGGCGCTGGCCCTGCGGCCCGCGCTGCGGCACGGCTTCCTCACCGCCCGGTCGGCCCGGCTCGCCGTCGTCAGCGGTCCACCCTCACCCGGGCTCGAGATCTGCCTGGCCCGCATGGCCGACGATCTGGCCGGCGCGCAGCTGTCGCCCGGCACGGCAGGCAGCGACCACGTAGGCATCGTGCCGGGCGACGGCGACGAAGGCGGAGTTCGCGTCTCGCTCGAGGCGGGCCTCGACGGCGGCGGCCCGCTCGGGCTGAGCCGCCGCTGGGCGCTGGCCGGCACGCTCGCGCCCGTGCTGGCGGCCGCCTTCGCCAACTCGCCGCTGCGGGACGGGCAGCCCACCGGCTGGCGCAGCACCCGGCAGGCCCGGCACCGGGAGCACCCGGTGCTGCCGCCGATCGCCGATCCACGCGCCGCATGGGCCGCGTACGTGCTCGCCTCGGACGGCCCGTTCCGGGCAACCGCCCAGCCCCGGCTGGGTGATCTCATCCGGCACGTCGATGCGCTGCACCCGCCGGTGGCCGCCCGCGGGCACCTGGAGATCGACGTAGCCGACCGTCAGCCCGGCGACGGCTGGCGGGTCGTCGTCGCGGTGACCACGGCGCTGTTGGACGATCCGCGGGCGGCCGCGGCGACCGAGCAGATCACGGCGCCGCTCGCCGCCGAGCCCCGGTTGTGGGAACGGGCGGCGCGCGACGCGCTCACCGACCCCGTGCTGGCGGCGGCCGCGCGGGGGTGCTTCGTCGAGGCGTACGGCACCCTGGCCCGCCACGGCGCCGGCCGCGACCTGCGGGACGCCGTCGCCGAGTTCACCGAGCGCTACGTCATGCGCGGCCGATGCCCGGCCGACGACCTGCTCGACGCCTGCGCGGAGGGCGTCAGGCCCGTTCCCCGGTGATGTAGTCGGCGAGACTGCTGCGCTCGTGCTCGAGCTCGTCGATGCGGAACTTCACCACGTCGCCGATGCTGACCACGCCGCGCAGCGCGCCGTCCTCGATCACCGGCACGTGACGGAACCGCCGCTCGGTCATCAGCCGTTCGACCTCGTCGAGCGCCGCGTCGCGGGTCACCGAGCGCACGTCGGTGGTCTGGATGGTGGCCACCGGCTCGGTCAGCACGGCCGCACCGCGGGCGGCCAGGGCCCGTACGATGTCGCGCTCGCTGACGATGCCGTCGACCCGGTCGCCGTCCCGGCTCACGATGACCGCGCCGATCTTGTGCTCGGCCAGGACGGTGAGCAACTCCGTCACGTCCGCCTCGGGTGACACCGTCACCACTCGTTCGCCCTTGACCCGGAGAATGTCGCTGATCCGCATGGTCGCCCTCTCCCGTCCCGCGATTCGGCCTGGAAACCTCCGCGGGACCTCGCAGCGCCGCGGGGCATACGCCTAGATGCCGTTATCCGGGACGCGATGTCAAGGGGTGCGTCCCTCTTCGGCGACGGGAACGAACAGCCGGGCCGAGGCCAGATCCCATTCCGACACGAGATCGACCGACTCCGGGTAGCGCAGCCACTGGAGTTGAAGGCCGTCCATCAGCGCCACGATCTGGCGGGCCAGGGCGGCGGGATCCTCGGCCTCACCCTCGGCCAGCTCGCTGAGCATCTCGACCGTGCGCTGCTGGCGTTGGCTGAAGTAGGTGTGGGCCGGGTGGTCGGGGGTCAGCGACTCGGCCTCGAGAACGGCGAAGAGGCGGACGATCTCGGGCTGGGCGGCGTTACGACGAACCAGGGCCGCGCACGTCTCGCGCAGGGAGGTCGGCGCCTGCTCGAAGACCGAGCGCATGTCCTCCTCGTCGCGGCGGTCGAGCACGGCGACGAGCAGTCCGTCCTTCGAGCCGACGTGGTGCAGCAGGCCGGGCACGGTGAGCCCGCAGCCGTCGGCCACGTCCTGCATCGACAGGCCCCAGAAGCCTCGCTCGGCGATCAGGCGCGTCGTCACCTCGACGATCTGGCGCCGGCGCTCGGCGGCGGGAAGCCGCGCACGGTCACGCCGATACATCTCACTGACTCCTGACTCTTGTCCAGCACGCAACGTAGAGGTTATGTTACGGCTTAGTTATTACCTAGTAGGTACTCAGTAAGCTTCTCTCCCGCCGCCGGAGGATTCGTGGAACTGACCGACCAGGCCGCCCTGACCAGTGGCAGCGCCTTCTGGAGGACGACGGCCGCCGGTGATGTTCCGGCGATCACGCTCACCGACGGGCCGCACGGCGTCCGGCTGCAGAGCGACGCCGGCGACATGCTGGCCGGCCGCCCGGCCACCTGCTTCCCGCCCGCGGTCGCGTCCGGCTCGACGTGGGACCCCGAACTGCTGCGCCGCATGGGCGAGGCCCTGGGCGACGAGTGCCGCGCCATGGACGTGCAGGTGCTGCTCGGCCCCGGCATCAACCTCAAGCGCACCCCGCTGGGCGGCCGCAACTTCGAATACTTCAGCGAAGACCCGATCCTGTCCGGCGTTCTCGCCACCGAATGGGTGCGCGGGCTGCAGAGCAAGGGCATCGGCGCCTCGCTCAAGCACTTCGCGGTCAACAGCCAGGAGACCGACCGCATGATCGTCAGCGCCGAGGTCGACGAGCGCACCCTGCGCGAGCTCTACCTGCGCGCCTTCCAGCGGGTCGTCACCCAGGCCCAGCCGTGGACGATCATGTGCGCCTACAACAAGGTCAACGGCGTCTACGCCTCGCAGCACCACTGGCTGCTCACCGAGGTGCTGCGCGACGAGTGGGGCTTCGAGGGCCTGGTCGTCAGCGACTGGGGCGCGGTGGTCGACCGGGTGGCCGCGCTCGCCGCAGGCCTCGACCTCACGATGCCCGGCCCCGACGACGCCGGCGACCCCGTGGTGGCTTCGTCCGTGCGCGACGGAATGCTGCCGGCCGAGGTGCTCGAGACGGCCGTGGCCCGCATCCGCGCCCTGGTTGAGAAGTCGGTGTCGACCACCGGCACGTACGACGCCGAGGCCCACCACGCCCTCGCCCGCGAGATCGCCTCCCGGGCCATCGTGCTGCTGAAGAACGACGACATCCTGCCGCTGCGTACCGAGGGCCAGTCGGTGGCCGTGCTCGGCGAGTTCGCCCGCACCCCGCGCTACCAGGGCGGCGGCAGCTCCCAGATCACCCCCACGCGGCTCGACGACGTGCTCACCGAGATCACCGCGACCACGACCGCGCCGGTCCGGTTCGCTCCCGGCTACCGCACCGACAACGACGCCGCCGACGAGACGCTGATCGCCGAAGCCGCCGCCCTGGCCGCGGGCAGCGACGTGGCGGTCGTCTTCGTAGGCACCACCCGCGAGACCGAGGGCGCCGACCGTACCGACCTCGACCTGCCCGAGGCTCACCTCGCCCTGATCGAGCGGGTGGTCGCGGCCAACCCGCGCACGGTGGTCGTGCTCAACAACGGCGCTGTCGTACGCACCGCGCCCTGGGACGCGTCGGTGCCCGGTGTCGTCGAGGCGTGGCTGCTCGGCCAGGCGGGCGGGAGCGCGATCGCCGACGTGCTGTTCGGCCGGGTCAACCCGTCGGGCCGCCTGGCCGAGACGATCCCGCTGAAGCTGTCCGACCACCCGTCCTACCTCGACTTCCCGGGCGAGGCGGGGTTCGTGCGCTACGGCGAGGGCCTGCATGTCGGCTACCGCGGTTTCGACGCGCGCGAGCAGCCGGTCTCGTACCCGTTCGGCTTCGGCCTCTCCTACACCACTTTCGCGTACGGCGAAGCCACCGCAACGGCCGGAGCCGAGAGCGTCGACATCACCGTCCCGATCACCAACACCGGCGGCCGCGACGGTCGTGAGGTCGTGCAGGTGTACGTGGCCAAGCCGGCTTCCCGGGTGCGGCGCGCCCCGCGCGAGCTGAAGGGCTTCGCGACCGTCGACGTGGCGGCCGGCGCCACGGCCACCGTGACCGTACGGATCCCCCGCGACGACCTCGCCTACTGGGACACCCGCCTCAACCGCTGGGTGGTCGAGGACGGTGACTACGTGTTCGCGGTCGGCGCTTCCTCGCGCGACCTGCGCACCACGGTGACGCTCGCGGTGCCCGGCTCCCCCGACGGCCGGTGGCCGCTGGTCGCACACTCCACGG
The DNA here is from genome assembly GCF_019710575.1 of Paractinoplanes polyasparticus. GTDB lineage: Bacteria > Actinomycetota > Actinomycetes > Mycobacteriales > Micromonosporaceae > Actinoplanes > Actinoplanes polyasparticus. The sequence continues at coordinate 125,277 of NZ_JAHWFK010000003.1, forward strand.
TCGCCGAGTGGATGGCCGACCCGCGCGGCGCCCAATTGCTGCGCGACGCGTTCGCAGCCGGCAGCGACAGCCCGCTCGTGTCGATGGCGGGCGACGACGGCCCGTACGAACTCCTGGGCGGCATGCCCCTCGACCGGCTGGCCCTCTTCCCGGGCAGCCCCTTCACCCTCGACACGGTCGACAAGCTGGTCGAGCAGGCCAACGCCTGACCGCCACCCGGCCCGTTCGCCGGCAGTTCGTGCACCTGTCGCATCGGGGTGGGGCTGGCCGCATATCGGCTCGGGCTCGGCGACGAATCCGCTCGCCGTGTCCGGCCCGGCGTGGGCGGTCCGTGCTGCTATCGCGTTCGGGCGCGGTGGCGGCGGACCGCTGAGCGGTTGGCGCAGGCCGGGGAGCAGTAGGTCTGCGTTCCGGTGCGGCTGAAGTCGGCGTAGGGGCGGCCGCAGCCGTCGGCGGCGCAGCGGCCCAGGCGGTGCATGCCGCGCCCGGCCAGGTGCAGGGCGGTGCCGACGCTGATCAGGGTGCGCAGCACCGAGGCCAGCGGCTGTTCCGGGTCGCGGTAGTGGATGTGCCAGCCGTCCTCGGCGTGATTGGTCAGCCGGGGGTAGGCGGAGGCGAAGCGCAGCAGGTCGTTGAGGCGCTGCGCCCGTTGCGCGGGCACGGTGGCGTCAATCACGGTCAGCCATTCGACGAGGAACTCGGCGGTCGCCTCCCTGTCCCACGCGGTCACTGGCAGCTCGATGACCAGGTCATATGCGAGGCAGCGGGCAAGCAGCTCCTCGTCGGTGGCCGGTGGGTCGGTCACCAGGGAGAGGGCGAGCCGCACCGCATCTTCGCCGTAAGGGTTGAGATGCATAAAGCCATTACACCAGGATGATCTCCGACTGGGAAGGGGAAATCCGGACGTGGAATGGCAGTACATCATCTTGCTTCTGGCCGTGGCCGCCGCGGCGGGCTGGGTCGACGCGGTGGTCGGCGGAGGCGGGCTCGTGCTCGTGCCGGCGCTCATGCTGGGCCTGCCCAACCTGCCGCCGGTCACGGCGCTCGGCACCAACAAGGTGGCCAGCATCTGCGGCACAACGTCAGCCGCCATCACGTACGCGCGACGAACGAAAATCGACTGGCGGACAGCCGGCCCGTCCGCAGCGCTCGCCGTCGCCTGCTCGGCGGTCGGCGCCCTGGCCGCTTCGCACATCCCCGCCCAGTACTTCCGCCCAGCCGTCATGGTGCTTCTGCTCCTGGTGCTGGCGTTCGTGGTGGCCCGCCCCACCTTCGGCGTCGTGGTCGACGAACCGACCCGCACCTGGCGCCGCCGCCTCGCCGCCGTCCTGCTGGCCGGCACGGTGATCGCCTTCTACGACGGCGTCTTCGGCCCCGGCACCGGCACCTTCCTGATCATCGCCTTCACCGCGCTGCTCAACCTGGACTTCGTCGCCAGCTCGGCCACCGCCAAAATCATCAACGTCGGCACCAACCTCGGCGCCCTGCTGGTCTTCGCCGCCGGCGGCCACGTCCTGTGGAAACTGGGCCTGGCCATGGCCGCCTGCAACATCCTCGGCGCCCGTTTCGGAGCCCGCACCGCCCTGAAACGAGGAGCCGGCTTCGTCCGCGGCGTCCTCGTCGTCGTGGTCGTAGCCATGGTCGGCCGGCTGGCCTCCCTGTACCTCTGAACCCGGCGCGCGACGCAGACCCTTCGCCCCACCATTGAGTGGCCTACTTCCGGGTGAGGCGTTCCCGGCAGGCGGGCCATTCGGCGGCGACGATCGAGTACATCGCCGAGTCGCGGAGTTTGCCCTCCTCGCCCGGCGCCCAGGAGCGGGACCAGCTCCGAAGCACTCCCTCGAAGCGCGCGCCCGCAGCCTCGATCGCGGCGCGGGAGCGGGCGTTGCGGGCGTCCGTCTTGAGGTCCAATCGGGCCACCTGCCACTGCTCGAAGGCGTGGGCGAACAGCAGGAACTTCGCCTCCCGGTTGATGCCACTCCCCTGGGCCGATGCCGCCAGCCAGGTGAAGCCGACCTCCACCGCGCACAACACGTCGCGGCCCGGCCACAGCCGTGGGTCCCAGTAGGCAGTCGCGCCGACGGCCCGGCCGCTTCGCACGTCGATCTGCGCGAAGGGCATCAGCGTGTCGTCCGCAGCCTTCCCCAGCTGCTCGTCGATGTAGCTGTCCACTTCGGCCGCCGTCGGCACCCAGGTGAACTGGTACGAGCCACGGTCCTCCTCGGCGGCGACGGCCAGGTCAGCGGCGTGCCGGCGACTCAGCGGCTCCAGGCGCACCCGGCTACCTTCGAGTACAGGAATGGTCAGCGCCTGCGGAAAGGGCACGGCGAGCTCCCATCACGACTCGGGCGGCGGCCAATTGCGTGGCCTGCCAACGTCCCAAGCACTCTAGTCATGGTCGACGCTCCGTACATTCCACCCGCGCGCCTGGGCCACCAGCAGGCGAGACAGTGATGGGGGCGCGCGCCAACAGCGCCATGAACGCGGTGCCTTTTCCAATCTGATCTTGCGGGTCAGCCGGGGTAGGCGGGGGCAGCAGTTGACTTGACTTGACATGTTGATTCAGTCGTCAACATGTCAAGTCAACATGTTGTATCGAGGGAACCGCGGCGTCGCGATGAGGAGTGGTCGATGACGGAGACGGTCACGTTCGCCAGCGAGCTGATGGCGATCGACACCAGCAATCGTGGCGACCCTGAGGCGCCGGCCACGGAACGGCCTGCCGCCGAATACGTGGCGGAGAAGCTGACCGAGGTGGGCTACGACGTCACGTACGTGGAAACGGGTCTTCGGCGCGGCAACGTGATCGCGCGGCTCGCCGGGCGGGATCCGCGCGCTCTGCTGATCCACGGCCACCTCGACGTCGTGCCGGCCGACGCCTCCGAATGGTCCGTGCACCCGTTCGCCGGTGAGGTGAAGGACGGCTTCGTGTGGGGGCGCGGTGCGGTCGACATGAAGGGCATGGTCGCGATGACGCTGGCGACCGCGCGGCGGCTCAAGCGTGACGGCGTCGTCCCGCCGCGCGACCTGATCTTCGCGTTCCTGTCCGACGAGGAGGCCGGCGGATGGCTCGGCGCTCGCAAGCTGGTCGACGAGCGCCGGGAGCTCTTCGACGGCGCGACCGAGGCGATCAGTGAGGTCGGCGGCTTCTCGGTGCCGCTGGGCGGTGAGCGCGCGTACCTCGTCCAGGTCGCCGAGAAGTCGTCCGTCCTGCTCGAGTTGCTTGCTCGGGGCGCCCCCGGCCACGGCGCCATGCTGCACGACGACAACCCGATCGCCCGCCTGGCGGCGGCCGTCGACCGGCTCGACCGGCATCGTTTCCCACTGACGCTCACCGATCCCGTACGGCAGTTCCTGGCCGGCGCGGCCGCGGCGCTCGCCGACGAGGGCGACGATCCGGAGGCCCTCGTCGCCCGGCTCGGCTCCTTGTCGCGGCTCATCGGCGCCTCCTTGCGCGACACCGCCAACGTGACCGAGTTCAAGGCCGGCTACCGGTCCAACGTCGTGCCGTCGGTGGCCACCGCCACGGTCGACTGCCGCGTGCTGCCCGGGCGCGAGGATGCGTTCCGCCGCGAGACCGAGTCCGTGCTCGGTCCGGGCATCGAGACCGAGTGGCGCAGCCTGCCCGGCGTCAGCACCAGCTTCGACGGCGCCCTGCCCGCAGCCATGGCAGCGGCGATCACGGCCGAGGACCCCGGCGCCCGCCTGCTGCCCTATCTGCTGCCGGCGGGCACCGATGCCAAGTCGTTCGCCCGGCTGGGTGTCCGCAACTTCGGGTTCGCGCCGCTGCGCCTGCCCGAGGATCTCGGCTTCGCCTCGCTGTTCCACGGCGTCGACGAGCGCGTGCCGGTGGACGCCCTCGAGTTCGGCACCCGGGTCCTCGACCGCCTGCTCACCACCGACACGACTGGCGCAGCCGGCTGACGCTCCCCCGACTGCCCACACCTCGGACTACGGGCATCACCGGCACGGCAGACCAACCGGCTCGAACGGCGTGGCCAGCACAAGCGGCTGCGCCCGCACGAGCGGCACGGCCGATGCCGCCGGCGCATTCGGCTTGACCGACACGTCCGGCAGGTGGCGTGGCCGAGACAGATGGCACGGGTGGACCGGCTGGCCCGAGCGGCATGACCGATAGGGCCGGCACAGGTGGCACGGCCTGCCCGGCTGGCACGGCTGGCACGGCCTGCCCGGCTGGCACGGCTGACACGGCTGACCCGGCTGACACGGCCTGCCCGGCTGACACGGCCTGCCCGGCTGACACGGCCTGCCCGGCTGGCACGGCCTGCCCGGCTGGCACGGCCGACAGGGCCGGCACGGGTGGTCGGCGGGCTTAGGCGGCGTGGCGGGCCCGGGTGGCGTGGCGGGCAGCGGCGGCTCGGCGGGCAGAGGGCGCTCAGCGAGCAGGGC
>NZ_JAHWFK010000030.1 GCF_019710575.1 Paractinoplanes polyasparticus
GAGCGCGTGTGGCGCTTAGGAGCGGGCCGTGGGGCAGCGAGGGCTGCTGTAAACGCCGCAGGAGCGCGTGTGGCGCTTAGGAGCGGGCCGTGGGGCAGCGAGGGCTGCTGTAAACGCCGCAGGAGCGCGTGTGGCGCTCAGGAGCGGGCGTGGGGCGGTGGCTGCTGTAAACGCCGCAAGAGCGCGTGTGGGCGCCCTACCCTGCCCGTGGGCGCCTACGGGCAGGGTAGGGCCCGCAGGAGCGCGTGTGGGCGCTTGAGAGTGGATGCGGCGCCCGCCCGTCGGTGTGGGTGCGGGGGCTCAAGCGCGGGTACAGGCGCTCAGGGGCAAGTGGGCACGCCGTGAGGTGTGAGTGCTCGAAAGCTTGCGGGGACATAGAAAAGGGGCGCCCCACACCGTGGGCGCCCCTTTCAAGCTTGGGTCGGGGGAACGGGGATATTCAGTTGGAGCTGGACATCATGTCGGCGCCACGCCAGGTGAATTCCGGGTCTGCGGTGAACTGCACTGCGATCTTCACCAGGTCCTCGGCGTACCGGTTGGCGTGGTGTCCGCAGAACACCAGCTCACTGCCACCAGCCAGGGTCAAACGGAGCTTTCCGGCTGCATTGCAGCGGTCGCACCGTTCATCGGCTGCGGTGCCGGCCACACTTCCCGCCGGCGGCGTGAGAGTCGGGGTCATCGCCTTCCTCCTCTGTTCGAACCGATGAACACGTTCCTCGGCTACTGCTCACCATCGTGCAACACCCTGCACCGTTGCGGCCTTCCCACTGTGCCCCGGGGGGACCGAGGTCACACGTGCTGGGCTCTAAGTGTGCCGTGATCCAAGGGTGCCACGTCAACGATCACTTCTGCACAACGGTCTGATCACCACCCGATGATGTACGGGTGGTGACCATTCGGACACTGATTGTTGACCTAATGCCCTAGTCCAGGTAGTCACGCAGGACTTGGGAGCGGGACGGGTGTCGCAATTTCGACATCGTCTTGGACTCGATCTGCCGGATGCGCTCGCGGGTCACCCCGTACACCTGACCGATTTCGTCCAGCGTGCGCGGTTGGCCGTCGGTGAGGCCGAACCGGAGCCGCACCACGCCCGCCTCGCGCTCGGACAGGGTCTGCAACACCTGCTGCAGCTGGTCCTGCAGCAACGAGAACGACACCGCGTCGACCGCGACGACCGCCTCGGAGTCCTCGATGAAGTCGCCGAGCTGGCTGTCGCCCTCGTCGCCGATCGTCTGGTCGAGCGAGATCGGCTCCCGGGCGTACTGCTGGATCTCCAGCACCTTCTCGGGGGTGATGTCCATTTCCTTGGCCAGCTCCTCAGGAGTGGGCTCGCGCCCTAGGTCCTGGAGCAACTCACGCTGTATGCGGCCGAGCTTGTTGATGACCTCCACCATGTGCACCGGGATGCGGATGGTGCGGGCCTGGTCGGCCATGGCGCGGGTGATGGCCTGGCGGATCCACCAGGTGGCGTACGTGGAGAACTTGTAGCCCTTGGTGTAGTCGAACTTCTCGACCGCGCGGATGAGGCCCAGGTTGCCCTCTTGAATGAGGTCGAGGAACGCCATGCCGCGGCCCGTGTAGCGCTTGGCGAGCGACACGACCAGACGCAGGTTGGCCTCGAGCAGGTGGTTCTTGGCCCGCTCGCCGTCCCGGCCGATCCAGCGCAGGTCGCGCTCCATGTTGCGCTCGAGCTTCTCTTCGCCCTCGTCGCAGGCACGCAGACGCTCGGCGGCGTAGAGGCCGGCCTCGATCCGCTTGGCCAGTTCGACCTCCTGCTCGGCGTTGAGCAGCGGGACCTTGCCGATCTGCTTGAGGTAGGCGCGGACCGAGTCGGCCGAGGCCGTGAGCTCGGCGTCGCGACGCGCCTGCTTGAGCGCCTCGGACTCCTCGTCGTCCCACTCGAAGTCGCCGTCGGTGGCCGAGCTGGCGGCGTCGGTCGCGGCTGCGGCGACCATGGCGGCCGGCTCCTCGACGACAACGTCCTCGATCTCGGCGGCGAGTTCCTCGGGGTCGATCTCGCCCTCGGCCGGCGCGCCTTCTTCGCCGGGCTTGCCGGCCTTGGCCGGGCCGGCCGCCTTCTTGGCGGGGACGGCCTTGGCGGCGGCCTTCTTCGCGGGAGCCTTCTTGGCCGCGGTGGCGGGCGTTGCCTCGCCGGCCTCGACTGCGGCGGCCGCCTGCTTCGGCGCCGGCGTCGCCTTGCGGGCGGGGGCGGCCTTGGCGGTGGTGGCCTTGGAGGCCGGGGTGGCGGCGCGGGCGGCCGCGACCTTGCGGCGGGTGCTCACCGAGCCGTCGACGACTACGGTGACACCGGCGTCGACGAGCCCGCGCAGGATCTTCTTGGCCTGAGCCGGATTCACCTCGGCGGACTCGAGCGTGTGCGCGACCTCGGCCGACGTGAGCTGCCCGCCCGCACCCTGTGCATGGGCGATCAGGGCCTCGGTGAGAGAACGAACGTCGGCACCGTTCTGGTGGGCTTCTGTCACGAAAGACCTTCCGGAGGCGAGGATTTGCACGGCCATGAGCCCAGCGCAGCGCACGGCGAGGAGGCTGGCCGGTGTTGGTGTGGGGACCCCCGGGACGCGGACGATCGGTGCTGTGGTGTCCGCGAAGCGGTGGGCAGGGGTGAATTGTAGCGCCGTCGGGCGAGATCCTCCCGCCGCAGCACGCCGCGGGGGCCGCCGACCTCGGTGATGAGGGCCGGCGAGAGAATGCTAACGGCGGAAAGGGCGTACACGTGAGTGAGTTTTCGGCGGCTTCGACCCCATCGACACCCGGCGCTTTGCTAGGGCTCGCGGTCCGGGTGGCCCGCGAGGCCGCGGCCACCGCGCGGCGGATGCGGGCCGAGGCGATCGGCGATGTCCAGACCAAGAGCACCGCCACCGACGTGGTGACGGCGGCCGACAAGGCGGTCGAACGCCAGGTGATCGAGGCCTTGCGAGCGGCCCGTCCCGATGACGACGTGCTGGGTGAGGAGTACGGGACTTCGGCGACGAGCGCCACGAGCGCCGTGCGCTGGATCCTCGACCCGATCGACGGCACGGTGAACTACCTGTACGGGCTGCCGCAGTATGCGGTCTCCCTGGCCGCCGAGCTGGAGGGCGTGGTGGTGGCCGGCGTGGTGGTCAACGCGGCCAACGACGACGAGTGGACGGCGACCCTCGGCGGGGGCGCCTGGCGGGGCGAGAAGCGGCTGCACGGCTCGGCCCCCGGCAGTCTGAGCCAGACTCTGGTCGGCACCGGTTTCGGGTACGACGCGAGGCGGCGCGAGCATCAGGGACGGGTGCTCGCCGGCCTGATCACCCAGGTACGCGACATCCGGCGTTTCGGCTCGGCGGCGCTCGACCTGTGCGCGGTCGCCGAGGGCACGCTCGACGCGTACTACGAGAAGGGCCTCAACCCGTGGGACTGGGCCGCGGGCGGTCTGGTTGCCACCGAGGCCGGGATCGTGGTCTCCGGCCTCGGTGGGGTCGCCCCCGGCATCGACATGCTCATAGCCGCCCCGCCGGCCGTTCACGGCCCCCTGCACGACGCCCTGGCCGCCCTGGACGCGGCCGGCGGCGCCTAGGACCACCGGCGGCGCCTAGGGCTAGGAGTCCTTGTCGGCGGGCTTGACGCAGGCGCCGGGCGGCAGCGTGGGCTCGCCGACCTCGACCAGCGACTGGTTGACCTCGGTGGTGGTGGCGAGCTGGCGGTACTGGTTGCCGATCACGATCTCGATGACCCCGTTCTTGCGCTTGGCGCTGTAGGTCATCTTCGACTGGGCCAGGAAGTAGGCCCGCAGCAGCTGCGCCTTGCCGACCGTGTCCGGCCCGTAGCGGATCTCGGCGACGCCCTTGAGCTTGGACTTGCTCTCGGCCGGCTTCTGGGTGGTGAAGCGCCTGTTCTTGAACTCGTTCGTGACGCTGTCGGCCAGCCCGGGGGTATCCGTGCCGTTCAGCACCTTGACGGTGACTTCGGCGGGATCATCGGGCAGGGTCACGTCGGCGAGGGGCGCTCCGGCCGGACAGCCCTCGCCGGCGGCCGGGCCGCCCTGGGTGTCCTTGACCAGCGCGACGATGACGAACACCACCGCGGCCACGGCAAGCACGCCGACGACGACGAGCGCTCGTACGCGCGCAAAGCTCATGGGGTTGGCTCCAGTGATTCTTGGAATAGGTGCAGCCGGGGGTCTGTGGCCCGCCCGGGGAAGGGGTAGGACCTGTCGAGAGGTTAGCGTCTGTGCGCCAGGCACGCGGAAACAGGGAATACTTCCGGCGCGCCGACGATGATCCAGAGGCTGCTACCCCTACCTTGATGTCGCCTCGGTCACATCGGGAACAATGGGCCGCCCGTGCGCGTACATCACTGCCGCAACAGCGGTAGTGTTCCCCGCTCACCGGGGGTGTTCGGCGTGTCAGGGGCAGTGTCGGAAATCGTCCGGCGGAACCGGGAACCGAAACAACGTCGCTGGCGTTACTAACGCCAAGTGACACATCGATACAGGAGAGTGAAGACCGATGGCCACCGACTACGACGCTCCGCGTCGCGATGAGGTCGACCTCGGCGAGGACAGCCTCGAGGAGCTCAAGGCCCGCCGCGCCGACTCGCAGTCGGGCTCAGTGGATGTCGACGAGGTCGAGGTGGCGGAGAGCTTCGAGCTTCCCGGCGCTGACCTGGCCGACGAGGAGCTCACCGTCAAGGTGCTGCCGATGCAGACCGACGAGTTCCGCTGTGCTCGCTGCTTCCTCGTTCATCACCGCAGCCAGTTGGCCGCGGAGCGGAACGGGGAGCTGATCTGCCGCGAGTGCGCCTGACCAGGCCACTCGCGCAGTGCACCACAACCCGGCCGCGGTTCGCGGTCGGGCGTCAGGCCGTCGCCGGGTTTGACCCGGGGTCGACACGGGGCATCACCATGGAGGCATGAGCCCCGGGGGCGACGACGGGAGGACAACGATGAGCGGAACCGACCACACCGCCGAGACGAGCGATTCGCGGGCCCTGGAGCAGACGACTGCCAAGAACCAGGAGCTGGCCGCGGTCGACGCCGAGCTCGGTGCCACCGTCGCCGCTCTCACCGCCGACGACCTGGAACCGGCCGGTCGGCGGCAACTTCTCGGCCGGCTCGTGGGGGACATCCGCCGGCGGGGGCTCGGTCAGTTGTTCAAGCCCACGGCCGCGATGCGCTGGATGGGGGACGTCGTCGCCGACGTCGCGCCGCATGTGCCCGTCCGCGACATCGAAACACTGCGACGGCACTTCCCCAGCCTGGGCGACGACGACCTGGCCGATCGCCTGATCCGTAACGCGGCCCGTTCGACGGCCGGCGTCGGTGCGGCCGGGGGTGGCGTCGCCGCGGTCGAATGGGTCGCGCCGCCGACCCTGCTCACCGCCCCGGTGCTGCTCGCGGCCGAGACGGTCGCCGTGGTGGCGATCGAGCTCAAGCTCGTCGGCGAGCTGCACGAGATCTACGGGCAGCCGATCCGGGGCGGACTCGGCCAGCGGGCGGGCGCGCTCATCCAGGCCTGGTCGCAGCAGCGCGGGGTCAATCCGCTGGTGCCCGGCGTGGGGGTGGCGTCGGTGCTCGGCACGGCCGCGCGCAAAGAGCTGCAGAGCACCCTGCTGAAGCGGTTCGGGCGCAACCTGACCACCCTGGGCCCGTTGCTGACGGGTGCGGCCGTGGCCGGCTATCTGAACCGGCGGGCCACCCGGAACCTGGGCGAACACATCATGAAGGACCTGCGGAAGAGCCGTCAGAAGGTCATCGACGGCTGAGCAGCGCCGTCGCCAGCTCGACCGGATGGCGGGTGCTGACGATCCAGTACGGCGTGGGGTCGTCGGGGTCGTTGAGCAGCACCTGGACGGCCGGGCCGATCCACGGGCGCTGCACCACGAACGCGAGCGGGTGGGCGCCCACGCCCAGCGCCTCGCGCTTGCCCTCGGCGTCGAGCGCCACCACGTCCTGGACGAACTCGAGCGGCAGCCGGGCGTCGTCGACCTGGAACTCGTCGTCGATCACGGCGACCCGGATGCGACTGGTCCAGATCATGCCGGCCACGGCCAGCGGCACCAGGACGGCGAAGGGCGCCCAGGCCGGCATGTCGGGGAAGCCGAGCAGCACCTCGACCGCGAGGATCGCCACGACCAGCAGCATGACCGGCCAGATCCACCAGGTCAGGTGCAGCCGCTCGGCGTAAGCGGGGGCCGCGGTGGTGCGCGTGGAGGACTCCGGTGTCACCCTGGAAGGGTACGGCGCGCCTCCGCGACGGGGCACGGCAGGATGGCAGGGTGAGTGCCGCCCGCCGCCGCGCCAGTGAGGAATCTTTGCCTTGACCGACGTAGTGATCCCGATCCGCCTTCTCGAGAAGGACCTGCCGCTGCCGGCGTACGCGCACCCGGGCGACGCCGGGGCCGACCTGGTTGCCGCCGAGGATGTCGAACTGGCGCCCGGGCAGCGTGCCAAGGTGCGGACGGGCATCGCGGTCGCCATCCCGGAGGGATATGTCGGCCTGGTGCATCCCCGCTCCGGTCTGGCCGCCCGCCTGGGCGTCACGGTGCTCAACGCGCCGGGTACGGTCGACGCCGGTTACCGCGGCGAGATTCTGGTGATCCTGGTGAACCACGACCCGGCCGGCACGGTCAAGATCTCCCGCGGCGACCGCATCGCCCAGTTGGTCGTCCAGCGGGTCGAGCGGGCGTCGTTCCACGTGGTCGACGAGCTCGACGACACCTCCCGCGGCGCCGGTGGCCACGGGTCGACGGGCGGGCACAGTGCGCTGCCCACCCGACAGGCATGAGATGGAAGGTCAGTAGAGATGTTCTCCCGTAAGCGCGGTGGCCCCAAGCACGTACGTGCGACCGACGCGGCGCCCTCCGAGGCGCTCAAGCAGAGCCTGGCCGCCGGCGACGAGCCCCCGCCGCCCGACCGCGGCCCGTGGGACGCGAGCTACGCCCCCGACGACGTGCAGCGGCTCGACCTGGGCAGCCTGCAGATCCCGGCCGTCGACGGCGTCGAGGTGCGGGTGCAGGCCAACCCCGACGGTGCGGTCGAGCAGATCGTGCTGGTCGACGGCGAGAGCGCGCTCCAGCTCGGGGTCTTCGCGGCGCCGCGCTCCGAGGGCATCTGGAACGAGGTGCGGGCCGAGATCGCCGGGGCGATGACCTCCGACGGCGTGGCGCCCCGCGAGATCGACGGGCCGTACGGCGTCGAGCTGGCCGCCCGGGTGAACACCCCGGAGGGACCGGCCGACGTGCGCTTCGTGGGGGTCGACGGGCCGCGCTGGATGGTTCGCGCGCTCTACCAGGGCGCAGCCGCGGCCGATCCGTCCCGTGAGGGCCGGCTGGGCGAGGTTCTGTCCGGTCTGGTGGTCGTCCGCGACAACGAGGCCCGCCCGGTCCGCGAGGCGCTGCCGCTGCAGCTGCCCAAGGAGATGACCGAGCAGGCCCAGCAGGAACAGGCAGAGCAGGAGCAGGGCCCGGCGACGAACGGCAGCCGGCCCGCCTAGCGGCTCGTGACAGTGGTCACCCAGGGCGTACCTTGTAGGGGCGGCGCGGCGTTGATCCGTGCCGTTCATCCCGTGTGGGGCGAGGAGAGGTCATGACCACCGACGAGCGCACCGGCCTGCGCCGGTTCTTCGACCGGTTGACCGCCACCGATTCCGAGCTCGACGCGCGGGATCTTCAGCGCGAGGTGGCCAAGTGCGGCGCGATGCCGGCCGGCCAGTGCTCCCGGGGGCAGGTCGTCTCGGTGAACGGACGGTTGCGTACGGTGGCATACACTCCCCGCACCAACCTCCCGACGCTCGAGGCCGACCTCTGGGACGGCAGCGACGTCGTGACCCTGATCTTCCTGGGCCGTCGGTCGATCGCCGGCATCGAGCCCGGCCGCCAGCTCACCGCGCGCGGCCGCATCGCGATCAGGGACGACCGTAAGGTCATCTACAACCCGTACTACGAGCTGGAGGCGCCCCGGTGACACCCGGCAGCGAGCCGCGTCACGCCGCGCACGAAACCGTGGAGGAACGGCTCGCCGAGGAGGTCGTCGAGGATCTCGACCTTCATCCGGTGCCGGAGCCCGCGAAGAAGGACGACGGGGAGGAACCCTTCCCCTCGATGTCGGAGCAGATCTCGGAGCAGCTCGGCGGGGTCCGCGGGCTGATCGAGTCGAGCCTTCCGGTGCTGACCTTCGTGATGCTCAACGTGATCCTCGGCGACACCGTGGCCGGGCTCGAGAAGCGTACGGCGCTGTACTGGGCGATCGGCGGCGCGGTCTTCACGGCGCTGGCCATCGGCGCCTTCCGGCTGGCCCGCAAGCAGCCCGTACGCCATGCGGTGAACGGTCTCTTCGGCATCGCGATCGGCGCCTTCCTGGCCTGGCGCACGGGCAACGCCGAGGACTTCTACCTCCCCGGCATCCTGCTCACGTTCGCACAGGCGGCGGCGCTGCTGATCAGCGTGATGGTCCGCAAGCCGATCATCGGCTACGTCTGGGGCATCATGGCCAACAAGGGCCAGCAGGACTGGTTCGGCAACGCGCGCCTGTTCAAGACGTTCCAGTGGCTCACCCTGGTCTGGGTGGTCTCGCTCAGCCTGCGCGCGGGCATCCAGTTCGTGCTGTGGCAGATGGGCGAGGCGAACGCGCTCGGCATCGTGCGCATCCTGATCAGCTGGCCGATCTACGCCGCCACGTTCGCCTTCACCGCGTGGGCCATCCACCGCGTGACCAGCGAGCAGAAGGCAGCTGAGACCACCGCCTAACCGAGCTCGCGGCCCTCGCTGCCGAGCACGACGGCGCGGATCTGGTCCTCCACCTCGGCCGTGCAGACGAAGATCAGCTCGTCCCCGGCCTCGAGCGGGTCGTCGGCCGTGGGCACCATGACCCGCTTGCCGCGCAGGATGGCCACCAGCGCCGAGTCGCGGGGGAGCGGCACGTCGCGGACGGGCTGACCCTCGTACGGGGCGTTCCGGGGCAGGGTGATCTCGACCAGGTTGGCCTCGCCCTGGCGGAAGGTCATCAGGCGGACGAGGTCGCCGACGGTGACCGCCTCCTCGACCAGGGCGGCCATCAGGCGCGGCTTGCTGACCGAGACGTCGACGCCCCACTGCTCGGTGAACAGCCACTCGTTCTCGGCCCGGTTGACCCGGGCCACCACGCGCGGCACGGCGAACTCGGTCTTGGCCAGCAGCGAGACGACCAGGTTGGCCTTGTCGTCGCCGGTGGCCGCCACCACGACGTCGCAACCGGCCACGTCGGCCTCCTCGAGGCTGCTCAGCTCGCACGCGTCGGCCAGCACCCAGTCGGCCTCGGGCACCCGCTCGGGCCGCAGCTGGCGGGGCTGGCGCTCGATGAGCATGACCTGATGGCCGTTGCCGATCAGCTCCTGCGCGATCGAGCGGCCCACGTTGCCGGCTCCGGCGATGGCGATCCGCATGGTCACAGCCCCTCACTGGTCGCGCCGGAGGCGACGTCGAGCACGGCGCCCACCGTCTCGTCGGTGACCAGCATGAACACCTGGTCGCCGTCCTGCAGCACGGTGGACGGGGTGCCCAGGGTGCCCATGCCGAACCGCATCAGATAGGCCACCCGGGCGCCGGAGAGCTCCTCGAGCGACTTGAGCGTGCGGCCGACCCAGTCGCGGTGCAGCGGCGCCTCGACGATCGAGACCACGCTGGTCGGGTCGCGGAACACCTCGACCGTGCCCTCGGGGACCAGGTGGCGCACCATCCGGTCGGCCGCCCAGCGGATCGTGGCCACGGTGGGGATGCCCAGACGCTCGTACACCTGGGCCCGTTTCTGGTCGTAGATGCGGGCCACGACCCGGGAGACGCCGAACGTCTCGCGGGCCAGCCGAGCGGAGATGATGTTGGAGTTGTCGCCGCTGGAGACGGCCGCGAACGCGTCGGCCCGCTCGACGCCGGCCGCCCGCAGCACGTCGCGGTCGAAGCCGACCCCGGTCACCGTGGTGCCGCGGAAGTCGGAGCCCAGGCGGCGGAAGGCGTCCGGGTTCTGGTCGATGACGGCGACCGAATGGCCCCGTTCCTCGAGGTTGTGAGCGAGCGTCGAACCGAGCCGCCCGCACCCCATGATCAACACGTGCACGTGTCGTGCCCTCCCCGGATCGTGCTCCTGGTGAGAGATTGCCATGCGGCCGCCAGAGCCGGTGGGCGGGGCGGGGCACAGGCCTCGAGGTGCGGCCGTACGCTTTGCACTCGTGGCCAGTCCGACCTCCCTCGCGAAGCGGCTGCTGCTCGGCCGGCCGTTCCGTTCCGACCGGCTGCAGCACACCCTGCTGCCCAAGCGCATCGCTCTGCCGGTCTTCGCCAGCGACGCCCTCTCGAGCGTGGCCTACGCGCCCGACGAGATCCTGCTGACGCTGTCGATCGCCGGGGCCGGGGCCTACTACATCTCGCCCTGGATCACCCTGGCCGTCGCGGTCGTGATGGTCACCGTGGTCGCCAGCTACCGCCAGAACGTCCACGCCTACCCCTCGGGCGGCGGCGACTACGAGGTCGCCACGGTCAACCTGGGCCCGCGGGCCGGGCTTGGCGTGGGTAGCGCGTTGCTGGTCGACTACATCCTGACCGTGGCCGTGTCGACCACGGCCGGCGTGACCAACCTGGGCTCGGTCGTGCCGTTCGTCGCCGAGCACAAGGTGGCCTTCGCGGTCGGCGCGATCGCCCTGCTCACCGCGCTCAACCTGCGCGGGCTGCGGGAGTCGGGGACGGCGTTCGCGGTGCCGACGTACGCGTTCATCGTTGTGATCGTCGGCATGATCCTCACCGGGCTGTTCCGGATCTACGTGCTCGGCGAGGACCTCCGGGCGCCCAGCGCGGGCCTGGTCATCGCGGCCGAGGAGGACCATCTCACCAGCTTCGGTTTCGCCTATCTGCTGCTTCGCACGTTCTCGTCCGGCTGCGCCGCGCTCACCGGTGTCGAGGCGATCTCGAACGGCGTGCCCGCGTTCAAGCCGCCCAAGAGCCGGAACGCCGCGACCACGCTGATGCTGCTGGGCGGCCTCTCGATCGTCATGCTGGTCGGCATCGTGCTGCTGGCGCGGGCCACCCACCTGCAGTACGTCGAGGACCCGACCCTGCAGATCGTGTCCGGCCCGGCGAACTACGTGCAGCATCCGGTCACCGCCCAGCTCGGCGAGACGATCTTCGGGTCGGGGTCGATCCTGCTCTACGTGGTCGGCGCGGTCACCGCCCTGATCCTCTTCCTGGCCGCCAACACCGCGTTCAACGGCTTCCCGGTGCTCGGCTCGATCCTCGCCCAGGACCGCTACCTGCCCCGCCAGCTGCACACCCGCGGCGACCGGCTGGCCTTCAGCAACGGCATCATCTTCCTGGCCATCGCGGCGATGATCCTGGTGGTGGCGTTCCAGGCCGAGACGACCCGGCTGATCCAGCTCTACATCGTGGGCGTCTTCGTGTCGTTCACGCTTTCGCAGGCCGGCATGATCCGGCACTGGAACCGGCTGCTGCGCACCCAGCGCGACCCGGAGAAGCGGCGCCGGATGATGCGGTCGCGGGCCATCAACACGTTCGGGATGGGCCTCACCGGCACCGTGCTGATCATCGTGTTGATCACGAAGTTCCTGCTCGGCGCGTGGATCGCGATCGCCGCCATGGTGGCCATCTACGGGCTCATGGTGGCCATCCGCAAGCACTACACAAGGGTGGCGCGCGAGCTGGAACCGACCGAGGAGCGGCCCGTGCTGCCCTCCCGCAACCACGCGGTCGTGCTGGTCAGCAAGGTGCACATGCCCACCCTGCGCGCGGTGGCGTACGCGCAGGCGACCCGGCCCGACACGCTGACCGCGGTCACCGTGAACGTGGACGACAAGGACACCCGGACGATCCAGGACGAGTGGGAGCGCCGCCAGATCCCGGTGCCGCTCGCCGTCGTCGACTCGCCGTACCGGGAGATCACCGGCCCGATCATCGACTTCGTCAAGGGCGTGCGCCGCGGCTCCCCCCGCGACGTGGTCACCGTCTTCGTGCCGGAATACGTGGTCGGCCGCTGGTGGGAGAATCTGCTGCACAACCAGAGCGCCCTGCGCATCAAGGCCCGGTTGCTGTTCGAGCCGGGCGTCATGGTCACCAGCGTGCCCTGGCAGCTGCGCTCCAGCCAGGACAGGGACCTCGACCGTTTCGACCAGAACCTGACCCGGGTGCCGGCCCGCGGGCCCCGCGTGCGGGCCGCCGAGCCCCCGGTCGACCAGGAGACGGAGTCGCGCTCGTGAATTCACTGGAAGAGGGCGAACGCGTCGAGCTCACCGTCGGCGCCCCCGCCCACGGCGGGCATTGCGTCGCGCGGGTGGGCGGCGAGCACGGCCAGGTCGTGTTCGTGCGGCACGCGCTGCCCGGCGAGCGGGTCACCGCCGAGATCACCGAGCTGCACAAGGGCTTCCTGCGGGCCGACGCGGTCGAGATCCACGAGGCTTCGGCCGACCGGGTCGAGCCGCCCTGCCCGTACGCCCGCCCGGGCGCCTGTGGCGGCTGCGACCTGCAACATGCCTCGGGCGAGGCGCAACGGCGATGGAAGGCGTCCGTCGTCGAGGAGCAACTGCGGCGGCTGGCCAAACTGCGCCGGGAGGTGCACGTCGAGGAACTGCCGGGCGGGCTGCTGGGCTGGCGCAGCCGTGTGCGGTACGCGGTCGACGCGGCCGGCCGGGCCGGGCTGCTCAAGCACCGCTCGCACGAGGTGGTGGACATCGACCGCTGCCGCATCGCGCATCCCGCGATCCAGAAGCTCGACCTGCTGCGGCGGGAATGGCCCGAGGCCGACGCGCTGGAGGCGGTGGCGACCACCGGTGGCGACGTGACCGTACTGGCCCGCCCGACCGGCACCGGGGGCCTGCTGCCGCCGGACGACCCGGCTGAGGGCACGACGCTGGGCGGCGGCGGTCGGCAGCTCGTCGAGGGCCCGGCCGAGGTGACCGAACGGGCCGCCGGGCGCACCTGGCGGGTGCCGCCGGAGGGCTTCTGGCAGGTGCATCCGGCGGCGGCCGAGACGCTGGTGGCGGCGGTGGTCGAGATGCTGCGGCCGGCCGAGGGCGAGAGCATGTGGGACCTCTACGGCGGGGCCGGGCTGTTCGCGGCGGCCGTCGCCGGGCACACCCACGGCCGTACGACGGTGGTCGAGTCCTCCTCGGCCGGCGTGGCCTCGGCCCGGACGAATCTGGCCGACCTGCCGCACGCCGAGGTGGTGCAGGCCCGGGTCGACTCCGCGCTGCTGCGCCGCCGGGTGACCGGCCCGGTCGACCTCGTCGTGCTCGACCCGCCCCGGGCGGGCGCCGGGGCCAAGGTCGTGCGTGCGGTCGTGGCGGCGGCGCCCCGCGCGGTGGCCTACGTGGCCTGCGACCCGGCCTCGCTGGCGCGCGACATCAACACGTTCCAGGAGCTGGGCTGGCGCCTGACTGCGTTGCGGGCCTTCGACCTCTTCCCGATGACCCAGCACGTGGAGTGCGTCGCGCTGCTGTCACGATCATGACAGCCCACCCATGACATCTGTCATGGGTGAGCCGGCGACAGCTATCCATAAACTCCGATCGCTTCCGCCACGATCGGAGAATCTGTTGTCACTCGGACGCCGTTCCCTGCTCGCCGCCGGCGCGACCGCGCTCGCCGCGACCGTCGTTCCCGCCTCCTCCGCCGAGGCTGCCCCGGCGCCACCCGCGACCTTCGACGAGGCCGTACGGGAGCTGCTGCGCGGCAACCGCCGCTTCGTCACCGGGCACACCCGTCACCCGCACCAGAACGTCGCGGCCATCCACCGGCTGGCCGCCGCCCAGGACCCGTTCGCGGTCGTGCTCGGCTGCGCCGACTCCCGGGTCGCCTCCGAGATCCTGTTCGACCAGGGGCTGGGCGACATCTTCGACAACCGGGTGGCCGGCAACATCGTCGACGACCTGCTGCTGGGCAGCATCGAGTACGCCGTCGAGCACTTCGACCCGCCGCTGCTGCTGGTGCTCGGGCACGAGCGCTGCGGCGCGGTCTCGGCCACCGTCGACCTGATCCGCTCGGGCGGCGAGGCGCCGGGGCACATCGCCGCCATCGTCGACGCCCTGCGCCCGATCGTGGAGCCGGTGCTCGCGCAGCCCGGCGACGCCGTCGAGAACGGCGTCCTGGCCAACGTGCGGGCCCAGGTCGCCGCGCTCCTCGCACAGAGCGACATCGTGCGCGAGAAGGTCGAGGCCGGCCACTTGGGCGTGGCCGGCGCGCGCTACGACCTGGACACCGGGAAGGTCACGCTGCTGTAGCGACAGCGCGCTCGGCGGCGGTGATCGCGTTGCGGAACAGCATCGCCACCGTCGTCGGGCCCACCCCGCCCACGCGCGGGGTGATGGCTCCGGCGACCTCGGCGCACTCCTCGGCCACATCGGGCAGCAGGCGCTTGCCCTCGTAGCGGACACCGGCGCCGATCACCGTCGCGCCCGGGCGGACGTGCTCGGGCTGGATGATGCCGGGCACGCCCGCGGCGGCGATGAGGATCTCGGCCCGCTTGGTGTAGCGGGCCCAGTCCGGCACGCCGGTGTGCACCACGGTGACGGCGGCGTTGGCTGTCGGGCGCTTCTGGGCGAGCAGCATGGCCAGCGGGCGGCCCAGCGTGGCGCCCCGGCCGAGGATGACGACCTCGTGGCCGGCGACCGGGATCTCGTAGTGGGCCAGCAGCGCCTCGATGCCGGCCGGGGTGCAGGGCAGCGGGCCGGGCAGGCCGACGGCCAGGCGGCCCATGTTGAGCGGGTGCATGCCGTCGACGTCCTTGTCGGGGTCGAGGGTCTGCAGCGCCGCGTCGTAGTCGAGGTGGGCCGGGATCGGGTATTGGATCAGCACCCCGTGCACGCTCGGATCGGCGTTCAGCTCGGCGATCACCTCGAGCAACTGCTGCTGGGTGGTGTCGCCGGAGAGGTGCCGGTGCGGGGACTCGAAGCCCAGCTCGGCTGCCTGCCGCTGCTTGATGCGGATGTAGCCGGCGCTGGCGTCGTCGTCGCCCACGAGCACGGTGGCCAGGCTGGGCGTGACGCCCTGGGCCTTCAGCTTGGCAGCGCGCTCGGAGACGTCGGCCAGGACCGCCTCGGCGACCGGAGCGCCGGGAAGTAGGCGTGCGGACATGCGACCCCCTTGTCGCACGGGGGCCCAGGCGGTCGACTCCCCGTGACAGGCTCCCCGATGGTCGATCCATCCCCGGTGCCGCCAGTCGCGTGCCCCAAGTCTGCCCGACGCTGCCCCAGTCTTTGATACCGGGTTGTTACTGTGCGGTAGATCACCGCAAGATCCCAGGTCACGCACATGTGTCGGTTGTGTGTAGGAGCTGGGGGCGGCCCTTCGGACGGGATGCGTTGTCGCCCCACGCCGATAGACTTCGACCCCATGAGCGACGTCTCCGCCTCTGACGGCATCCTGGCCAGCATCACCTCTCCGGGTGACCTCAAGCGCCTCACCCCCGAGCAGCTGACCCTCCTGGCGGCGGAGATTCGCGATTTCCTGGTGGCCAAGGTGTCCCGCACCGGCGGCCACCTGGGTCCCAACCTCGGCGTGGTCGAGACCACCCTGGCCATCCACCGGGTCTTCGACTCGCCGCGCGACCGTGTGCTCTTCGACACCGGTCACCAGGCGTACGTCCACAAGATCGTCACCGGCCGGCAGGGTGGCTTCGACCTGCTGCGCCAGCGCGGCGGCCTGACCGGCTACCCGAGCCGGGCCGAGAGCGAGCACGACTTCATCGAGAACTCGCACGCCTCGACCGCCCTGTCCTACGCCGACGGCATGTCCAAGGCGTTCGCCCTGCGCGGCGAGGACAGGCACGTCGTGGCCGTGGTCGGCGACGGCGCACTCACCGGCGGCATGTGCTGGGAGGCGCTCAACAACATCGCCGCGGCCAAGAACCGCCTGGTCATCGTCGTCAACGACAACGGCCGCTCGTACGCGCCGACGATCGGCGGCCTGGCCGACCACCTCTCCACGCTGCGCCTCAACCCGGGCTACGAGAAGGTGCTCGACCTGGTGAAGGACGCGCTGGGCTCGACCCCGGTGGTGGGCAAGCCGGTCTACGAGGTGCTGCACGCGGTCAAGCGCGGCATCAAGGACGCGGTCAGCCCGCAGCCCATGTTCGAGGACCTCGGCATCAAGTACATCGGCCCGGTCGACGGCCACGACCAGCAGGCCATGGAATCGGCGCTGCGCCGGGCCAAGGGCTTCGACGCGCCGGTCATCGTGCACTCGGTCACCCGCAAGGGCTACGGCTACCGGCCCGCCGAGCAGGACGAGGCCGACTGCCTGCACAGCCCGGGCAGCTTCGACGCCGAGACCGGCAAGCTGCTCGCCTCGGCCAAGCTGAAGTGGACCAACGTCTTCGCCGACGAGCTGGTCAAGATCGCTGACGAGCGGCCCGACGTGGTGGGCATCACCGCCGCCATGGCCGAGCCGACCGGCATCGCCGCGCTGGCCAAGAAGTACCCCGAGCGGGCGTACGACGTCGGCATCGCCGAGCAGCACGCGGTGACCAGCGCGGCCGGCCTGGCCATGGGCGGCCTGCACCCGGTGGTCGCGGTCTACGCCACGTTCCTCAACCGGGCCTTCGACCAGGTGCTGCTCGACGTGGCGATGCACGAGCTGCCGGTCACCTTCGTGCTCGACCGGGCCGGCATCACCGGCCCCGACGGCCCCAGCCACTACGGCATCTGGGACATGAGCGTCTTCGGCGTCGTGCCCGGCCTGCGCATCGCGGCGCCTCGCGACGAGGCCACGCTGCGCGAGGAACTGCGCGAGGCGGTCGCCGTCGAGGACGGCCCGACGATCGTCCGCTTCCCGACCGGCGCCGTGCCGGCCGCTCTGGCCGCGGTGCGCCGCGTCGGCCAGGTCGACGTGCTGCGCGAAGACGAGACCAAGGACGTGCTCCTGGTTGCGGTCGGCTCGTTCGCCGGGCTGGGCCTCGAGGTGGCCGACCGCCTGGCCGGGCAGGGCTTCGGGGTCACCGTGGTCGACCCGCGCTGGGTCCGCCCGGTGCCGATCGAGCTGACCGGCCTGGCCGCTCAGCACCGTCTGGTCGTCACGCTGGAGGACGGCGTGCGGGCCGGCGGTGTGGGCGATGCGGTGGCCGGCGCCCTGCGCGACGCGGGTGTCGAGGTGCCGCTGCGCGACTTCGGCGTGCCCGCCGGGTGGCACCCGCACGGCACCCGGGCCGAGCTCCTGACCGAACTCGGCCTCACCGCGCAGGACATCTCCCGCGACGTCACCGAGTGGGTGTCGAAGCTGGCCGACCAGCCGGAGCTTCAGCGCAAAGCGTGATTCACGGCTCCGATAATTCGGCGATAGCCCCGCGAACCGGACCAGCGCGGGGCATCACCGTTATCTGCTCGTTACCTTTGGAACATGACGGTGCAGAGCAACACGGTGATCATCGATCTGGGTCTCGAACGCGGAGAACCTGATTCGTACGATTCGCCGCAACGCTCGGTGTTCCCGATCTGGTTCCCGGCCGCCGTCCTGGCCGCGCTCGTGCTGTTCACCGCGGGCTCGTCGATGGCGCCCGCCAAGGCGCCGCTCACCGAGGTGTTCAGCCTGCAGGTCGGGCCGGCCGACGCGTACGCGCTGACCGACGACGGCCGCCTGCTGGCCCAGACCTTCGGCATGCTCAGCGCCTACAACCTGAGCGACGGCGGGACGCAGTGGGAGGCCGGACAGACCGCCCCCGCCTTCCGGCTGCGGCTCGGCTCCGGCCTGATCCTGATGCGGCCGTGGACCATCGGCTCGCGCGACCCCGGCACCACCGCGATCTCGCTCGCCGACGGCAGCGAGCGGTGGAGCCGGTCGGGCACCGTGGTCACCCTGGCCGGGTCGCCGACCTTGCTCGCCGCCTCGCCCACCCGCAGCATGGGCGGGGCCGCCCGGCGGGTGCAGGGGCCGGTCGAGGCGATCGACCCGCTGACCGGGAGCACCCGCTGGACCGTCGACGTGCCGTCCAGCGCCGTGCTGGTCGGGCTGCCCGGCCCGGGCGACTCCGGCACCCGCATGCTGCTGGTGCACGACGACCGCACGATGGCCGTGCACGACCTGGTCACCGGGGAGCGGCTGGCCACCGCCGCGGTGCCGCCGGCCGACTACGACCCGAGCAACCCGGTGGTGGTCGACGGGACGATCCTGCTGCGGCACCCCGGCCGGCCGAACATGGAGTTCTCGGCGTACGACGGAGTGACCCTGCGCAACCTGTGGTCACAACCGGCCGACGGCTACTACGAGATCGAGGCGTGCGGGATTCTGGCCTGCCTCACCGGACCGGACGGGATGCGCGCGATCGACCCGGCGACGGGGGACGTGCGCTGGACCAACCCGCAGTGGCGGGGCGTCCAGCAGTTCGGCAACCAGTTCGTCGCCTACGGGTCGGCCGAGAACACCCAGCCGCTCGGCCTGATCGACCCGGACACGGGGCAGCTCGAGGTCGACCTCACCGGCTGGCGCCCGATCTACGGCGCAGCCGGTTCCAGTGGTGTTCAGCACGAGGACCACCTGCTGGTCACCCGTTCGGAAGAGGTCGGAGGCCGTACCATGGTCGCCGTCGCCCAGCCGGGCGAGACGCAGCCACGGCTGCTGGGACCGCTGCCGGCCGGCACGGGCGACTGCCAGGCCGCACCCGGGCGGCTGGTGTGCCGCTCGATGTACGGCCAGCTTGTCGTCTGGGCGTACGACCGGAAGGGGTAGGCGTTGGCGGTGATCGAGCTGGACCTGACCGCCCAGCCCGACCCGACGCTCACCGCG
Source organism: Paractinoplanes polyasparticus (assembly GCF_019710575.1). GTDB lineage: Bacteria > Actinomycetota > Actinomycetes > Mycobacteriales > Micromonosporaceae > Actinoplanes > Actinoplanes polyasparticus. Next base: position 18,739 of record NZ_JAHWFK010000030.1, read on the forward strand.
CCGCCGCCCGCGCACCGCTACCGCGTCCCCGGCCTGGTGCTGGCGGCCTTGCTCGTGCTCGCCATCGGCGGGGCGGCTCCGGTCCACCCCGTGCTCTGGCGTTACCTCGGCGCCGTGCCCGCGCCCGGCGGTCCCGAGACGCCGTTCCAGCTCACCGGCGGCCGGGTCTACACCGTCGCGGTGCACGGCTCCGAGCGGGTGACCACCGCCTGGAGCATCGCCGAGCCCCCACGGGAGCTGTGGCGCAACCAACTGCGGGTGACCCTCGCCGACCCCGACGACATGGGCTGGGGCGGGCTCGAGGCCCAGCAGGCGGCCGACGTGGTGCTCTTCTCCTACCGGAACGTCACCTCCGTCGTCGACGCGGGCAGCGGCCGGACGCGGTGGACGTCGCCGGCGACGATCACGCCGCTGCCGGGTGGCCGGGCCGGCGTGGTGCAGCAGCACGAGTTCCGTCCGGGCACGGTCTACGACCAGGCGTCGGGCGAGCCCGGCCAGCTGTTCTTCTCGGCCACCGGCGTACCGCACACCGAGCCCCCGCTGCGCACCGACGTGCGCGGCGTCGACCTCGGCACCGGCCGGACGCTCTGGACCGTGAGCGCGCGCGGGGCGGTGAGCGTGACGGTCGCACCGGGCGACGAGCCGGCGCTGCTGATGCTCTCGTCCGACCGGCTCCAGCGCATCGACGGTACGACCGGCGCTGTCGTGCGGGCCACGCCGCTGCCACCGGTCAACGGGGCCGGGCCGTCCGGGGGCGCCCTGGTCGACGGGCTCATGGCGGTCGCGTACGGCCGGGACGGCATCGTCACCGAGGAGGTCGCCTACTCGGCCGACACCGTCGAGCGGCGCTGGTCGCGACCCGTGCCCGCAACAATGGTCGACCCGGCCAGCTGCACCGGCCTCTTCTGCTCGGGCGAGCGGCGGAAGCTCGACGTGCTCGACCCCCGCACGGGGCAAGCGCGCTGGCGGGCCCCCGACGACGTCGACCTGAGCAAGCAGGACGGGTACGTGATCGAGTGGAACAGCGAGTCGGGGCTGCCGATGCGGCTCGCCGACCCGGCCACCGGCGCCACCCGGGTCGACCTGACCGGCTGGCAGAACGAGGTGCTCGGCCGGCCCGGCCAGCCCATGGTGCTGCGGCGCGGCCTCGACGCCGGCGCCAGCACCTTCGGCGTGGTGCTCCCGCGCAGCGACGTGATCCAGCCGCTCGGCGAGACCGGCGGCCCGGTCAGCGACTGCGCCTCCGACGAGCAGCACGTGGTGTGCCGCACGGACGGCGGTCTGCGAATCTGGGCCTATCGGGCCTGACCCACCCAGCGCCACAATGGGCGGGGGTGCGCCGTGGCGAACGGAGTCATCGAACTCGGCGAGGTGCCCCGCGAGGCACCGCCCGAGGCCGCCCAGGCCGACCGGCTGGTTCCGCGCCGGGCCTTGCTGGCGTTGCTGTCCATTGCCCTGCTGGCCCTGGTCACGGCGGGCGCGCCGGTGCCGGTCCGTCCCTCGCCGACGATCGTGCCGGCCCGGCTCGGCGACACCACGTTCCTCAGCGGCGACCGGATGCTGCTGGTCAGCGGCTCGGCGACGCTCGTGTCGCAGGTGAGCCGGCGCGTCGTCCGGAACTTCACCCTGCCCGCCGCGCGGCTGCTCAGCACCACCACGGTGACCGTCTCGGGCGGCATCAACCAGGTGCTGCTCGTGGGCGGCACGATGGTCGTCTCGTACCAGGTCGACGCGAGCGGCATCTGGGCCGCGGTGGCGGTCACCGAGGGCACGGACCACATCCGGTGGCGGCGCACGGCCCGGCTGATCGCCGTTTCCGCGCCCGACAACCTGGTGCTGCTCGGCACCGACGACGCTGTGCTCGGGGTCGATCTGCGGACCGGCGCCACCCGCTGGAAACTGCCCCGGCCGGCGGACGGCTACATCGCCGAGACCGGCTGGGAGGGCGACTTCCCGAGCTGGCTGGTGCTGCTGAGCGATTCCGGCCGGTTGGAGAGCCGCGACCCGCACACCGGCGCGCTGATCGCCACCCGGACGCTGCCGCCGCGCCCCGGACGGGCCAACGGGCTGGTCTGGCCGGTCGACGACCTGGTCATGGCCGACGAGGGTGCGGCCGGCTTCGGGGCGTACCGGCTGCCCGGGCTGACGCCGCTCTGGCACACCCGGGCCGATCTGTCGACGAGCTGGATGCAGGCCGGCTGCGGCCGGTTGATCTGCACCTTTCAGCATCAGCGGGGGATGACGGCGATCGACCCGGCGACGGGGCGCGAGTTGTGGCGGTCCTCCCAATACGCGTACGCGGACGGGGTCGGCGACTATCTGCTGGCCACCCGGGCCGAGCGGGGACTGGACGAGCCCGGCCTGTGGGTGCTCGACCCGGCGACCGGCCAGGTCCGGGGCAACTTCGGCCGCTGGGAGTACCTCGCCGGCACCGGGGACGGGCGGTTCTACGGAAAGCTCGACGTGCGCGGCTCGTACCTGCTGCACTACGCGATCCTCGACCCGGCCACCCTTTCGGTCCGCCTGCTCGGCACGGCCGACGACGTGTCCAACAGCTGCCAGGCCGCCGCCGGTCTGCTCATCTGCCGCCTGGTCGACGCGAACGTCGCCCTGTGGAGGCTTCGGTAGCCTTCAACCTGCGGCCTCTTCACGTCCGGTTCACCTCGGGTCGGCGAGGCTGTGACCGGCGAGCTTGACGGAGGAACTGCGGTGCGGGTGCTGGTGGTCGAGGACGAGCGGAACCTCTGTGACGCGATCGCGCGCGGGCTGCGCCGCAAGGGGATGGCGGTCGATGTCGCGTACGACGGGCTGCAGGGACACGAAATGGCCTACGTGACCCGGTACGACGTGGTGGTGCTCGACCGCGACCTGCCCGGCATGCACGGCGACGAGATCTGCGCGGCCCTGGTCGAGTCGGGCGCGCTGACCCGGGTGCTCATGCTGACCGCCAGCGGCACGGTCGCCGACCGCGTCGAGGGGCTGCAGCTCGGCGCCGACGACTACCTGGCCAAGCCGTTCGCGTTCGAAGAGCTGGTGGCCCGGGTGCAGGCGCTGGGCCGGCGAGCCACCCCGGCCGCCCCGCCCGTGCTCACCGTGGGCAACCTGGTGCTCGACCAGACCCGCCGGGTGGTGACCCGCGGCGGCACCCCGATCGAACTCACCAACAAGGAGTTCGGCGTGCTCGAAGAGCTGCTCAAGGCGCGGGGCGGCGTGGTGTCGAGCGAAGAGCTGCTGGAACGGGTGTGGGACGCCAACACCGACCCCTTCACCACGACCGTACGGGTGACCGTGATGACGCTCCGCAAGAAGGTGGGCGATCCGCCGCTGATCGAGACCGTCGTCGGCGCGGGCTACCGGGTGCCCGAACCGGTCGTCCTCTCATGACGGTCTACCCCGGCCGGGCCAAACGAAGCCCGGGCTTCACCCTGCGGCCCACCCTGAAGCTCCGGCTCACCCTGCTCAACGGCATCCTGCTGGTCGGCGCGGGCGCGATCCTGGTCGTACTGGCCTGGCTGCTCGTCGGCGACGTGATGCACCCCGGCGTCGACCTGCAGCCCGGCTCGACGGTCACGCTCACCAACGGCGCCGTGGTCGACGCCCAGGGCTGGCAGGAGAGGCTGGTCGAGCAGGCGTCGCGCGAGATGCTGGTCAAGGGCCTGGTCGCCTTGGTGGCGATCGGGATCATCGGCATCGCCGGGGCGTACGCGGTGGCCGGCCGGGCGCTGCGGCCGCTGCACACGGTCACGCAGACCGCGCGCCGGCTGGGCGAGGAGACCCTCGACCAGCGGATCAAATACTCCGGCGCCGACGACGAGGTGGCCGAACTGGCCCGTACGTTCGACGCCATGCTCGACCGGCTGGCCGGCGCGTTCGAATCCCAGAAGCGCTTCGTGGCCAACGCCTCCCACGAGCTGCGCACGCCACTGGCCGTGATGCGCACCGAGATCGACGTGACGCTCAGCGACGACGAGGCCGACGTGGCCGAATACCGCCGGATGGCCAAGGTGGTCCGCAACGCGTCGGAACGGGCCAACGGCCTGGTGGACGCGCTGCTGGTGCTGGCCCGCTCCGAAGCACAGTCGGGCCGGCGACTGGTACGCAAGGTGCCGGCCGACCTGTCGATGAGCGCGACTACGGCCCTGTCGGCCGTGAAGGCCGAAGCCGAACGGTTGAAGCTCGAGGTGACCACCGATTTGCAGCCGGCGCCGGTGGTGGGGGATCCGTCGCTGCTGGACCGGCTGGCGGGGAATCTGATCGAGAACGCGATCCGCTACAACCACCTGCTGGGGCGGTTGTGGTTGCGCACCTCGACGATCAACGGGCAGGCCCGGCTGGTGGTGGGCAACACCGGCTATGAGGTGGAGCCGGGGGATGTGCCTGGGTTGTTCGAGCCGTTCCGTCGTGGGGGATGGGAGCGTACGGGGTCTCGGGGGTCTGGGTTGGGGCTTTCTATTGTGCGGGCGGTTTGTGATGCCCATGGGGGGACTGTGTCGGCTGTGGCTCAGGATGGCGGTGGGCTGGAGGTGACTGTTTCGCTGCCTACTGCGGATGCCACGCCGGTTGTGGCTGCTTCTGCTTCGGTGCCTCGGGCCAAGGGGTTGGGGATCGCTTAGTCGGCGCCCCAGCGTGTCTTGCTCGAAAGGTGGCGCATGCTGTCGGCCCACCCGGTCAACGCATCCGCAACGGAAGCCGGCTAAGGCCCCAGATCGTCGTGAAAGCCTGCCGCTGCGGCGTCTCGGCCAGCTCGATCGTCTTGAACCGGCCCAGCAGTTCTGTGAATACCATGCGGGCTTCCAGCCGAGCGAGTCCGGCGCCGAGGCAGAAGTGGATGCCGTTGCCGAAGCTCAACGGGGTGGCCTGGGCGCGGGTGAGGATCAGCCGGTGGGGGTCGGTGAACACGCGGGGGTCGTGGTTGGCGGCGCCGAGCATGACGAGCATGAACCGGTCTTCCGGCACGAGCGTGCCATCGGGCAAGGTGAGCGCCGCCGTGCTGACTCGTGCGGAGGCCTGTACGGGCGAGTCGTAGCGCAGCATCTCCGGCGGCCGGCACACCGAGCAGCCGTCCGATAACGGCACTGGAGTGACGCAGCACCGCGTCAGCCGCACGATAGCCGGTCACCACCCGGCCCATGATGCTGGAGCGGTGTACCTCGCCGAGCGTGTGCAACTCGGAATACAGGGCGCTGAGGCGGCCCCGTCCCGCCGGAGTGATTAACCGACATAACCGCCATTGGCGGCATGCATGCCTGCGCCTGCCAGCCATAGGCCGTCGGGGGCTAGTTAGGCGTCGTGCTGCCAATTGTGCTGGGTGGGTGGCTGGGGATGGCTGCCGGGCGTGGCGCATCGTGGTCGGGCTGGGTGCGCCCAGTTGCGGCAATGGGTGGGTGCCTTCGCAGCTCTATGTCGGCCGAGAAGCGATCGGTGGAATGTATGTTGCGGGAGGATTCGCCGTTCGGCAGGGGCCTTGAGATTCGACGCGTAAATGATTGGTCCGCCCCGCGCTGCGACGCTTCTGTGAACTTCGCTCGCAGATGAATGGGCAACGTGATTTCCGGCAGGCGGCGTCATTGTGCGGATGCTGGGGCAGCGGGAGTGGCGCCAGCCGGCAGTCGGCAGCAGTAGCGGTGGCGGTGCAGCAGCTCCACCGACACCTGCAGCCGGACGAAATGCGCCGTCGGGCGAACTGTGGTTGTCGGCTCGGGCTGCCTACGCTGCCTCGCGGCGGATGGAGCGCCAGCGGGACGGACTGATGCCGAGTTCGGCGGCCAGTTCGGCCTCGGAGAGGTCGGGACGGGCGGCCTTGATTTGCGCGGCCAGGGCGACTGTCTCGGCCGGGGTGCGGCGAGGCTTGGTGACTGTCGGGTGTTCGCTCGTGCTCGAGGTTGCGCGGCCGGTTACTGCGCGGCCGCTCGGTGCGGTGCTCGATCGCTGGGCTGGGACCGCTCGGCCGGTGCCCACTGCCGCGCGGGCGGTGTTGGGCGTGGGGCGGGGGAGGGCGGCCGCTACCTCGGCCAGTGCGGCCGCCGTGGTGGGGCTGAGTGGGCCTGAGCCTCGCGTTGACGGGCCGTTCACTCGGGCGTGGGCTGCGCTCAGCGGGCTGGGGATCAGGCCGGGGACCGGTTCCGGCGCCGCCGCGGAAGTGGAGGCAGAAACGGGAACGGAAACGGGGCCAGGGGCGGGGCCGGGAACGGGGGAGGAAGCCGGAGTGGGCTCGTGCTCAGCGCGTTCCAGGGTGGAGATGCGGCCGGCCAGTTCGACCAGGCAGATGCTGGCCACGACGATCAGGCCGTCCACCGAGAGGGGTAGCAGGTAGGGGGACGCGCCGGTTTCGCCGTAGCGGGCTGCTACGCCGACCATGTGCCAGTAGGAGACCCAGGCGGCGATGCCCGCGATGATGGCTGTGGCGATCAGGCGCGTCGCGGCCAGGTAGCGGCGGTGTACCGGGACGCGGGAGATCAGCTCTACGGTCAGCAGCAGGGCCAGTGGGGGCCAGGCGGCGATGGCCTGGCTGATCGGGTTGTCCCGGGCGTGCAGGACGTTGGCCACGACCGAGGCGGCCACGCCCAGCAGCAGCGTGGCCCGTACGGCCCAGCGAACACGTCGTAGCTGTTGCAGGATCACCGGACTCTCCTCGCCAGTCGGGGCTCGGCTCGCGCCGCGGCCCATCCTGACGGTTGGACATGACGAATCGCCCCCGGGGCGGGAACCGTGATCGGTCCGTTCCGGAGGCGATGCGACTCTGTGATCGTGTTCGGCGGCGTGTCGGCTTGACTCGTCAGCTCTTCTTTTCGATCTCGGCCCGGAGCTTGGGGAACTCGGCCTTGGCCTTGCTCACGGACTTGAAGTACCAGATGACCATGCCGACGCTGCCCTCGTCGGCCCAGGTGCAGATGGCCATGTCGACGCCCGAGGTCTCGGAGCTGCCGCACTTCGCGGCGCCGCCGAGTTTGCCGGTGGGGGCGGTGGTGATGTTGTCGATCTTCAGGCCGCCGATGCCGGCGCCGTAGAAGGTCTGCTCGAGTTCGGCCTTCGGGTTCTTGATGGGGGCCTCGGCCGCGGCCACGATCACGATGTCCTGGTCGGCGACGTCGCCGTAGAGGGCGCCGACCGTGTTGGTCGCGCCCGGCACGGTCTCGAGGCCGCCCTTGAGCTGCTCGGCGATCGCCGCGAACTGGGCCGACGTGAGCTACTTGCGGCCGCCCAGGGTGGCCGGCTCGGTGATCGTCACGTTGGCGGCGGCCCGGGTGGGGGGCGCCGTCGTCGGCTCATCGGTCGGCGCGGCCGTCGAGGTGCTGGTGGGCAGGTTGTTGACGGCGTCGGTTGCGTCGTCGGCCGCGTTCTTGCCGACCATGTAGAGGGCCACGACGCCGCCGATGCAGAGCACCAGCACGATCGCCACGGAGATCAGGACGATCGGCAGGACCTTGGACTTCTTCTTCGGCGGCGGGGGCGTGCCGTAGCCGCCGGGCTGCTGGCCGAAGCCGGGCTGAGCGCCGTACTGCGGCTGCTGGTTGTAGTCGCCCTGGCCGTACTGGGGCTGCCCGTACTGCGGCTGAGGCTGGCCGTACTGCGGAGGCGGCGTCGGCTGACCGTAGTCGGGCTGGCCCGAGGACGGGTAGGCCGTGGTCGGCGGATAGGCCGGCGGCTCCTGCGGCGACTGCCCCGGATAGGGCTGGTAAGGCGGTTGACCCTGGTTCGGCTGGCCGGAGGAGGGCTCACCGGGATAGGGCTGGCCGGGGTACGGGGGCTGCGACATCAAGAGCTCCAGGAATCGGGTACCGCGCGAGCCTATCGGTAGTGAGCAATCGACTACGTCCCCCGTTCGCGGTGGTGGGGCGGGCCATCTGGGCAAAACGGCCGACGCCCCGGGCCGGAAGGCGCGGGGCGTCGGTTATCGGACGGAAAACGTCAGGCGGGCAGGCTCGCCACGCCCTGCGGCAGGAACCGCCGGCCGGTCACCCGTTCGGAGGTGCCGCTGCGGTCCAGGTACGGCGTGACGCCACCCAGGTGGAACGGGTAGCCGGCGCCGAGGATCATGCAGAGGTCGATGTCCTGCGCCTCGGCGACCACACCCTCGTCCAGCATGATGCGGATCTCCTGCGCCAGGGCGTCGAGCGCCCGGGCTCGTACCTCATCGGCTGACAGCGGCGCGGCACCGCCCGCCACCAGCTTGGCCACCTCGGGGTTGATCTCGTCGTCGACCATCACCGGCAGGCCGGCGTCGACGATCTTCTTGAGGTTGGCCGACTCGGCGAACCGGTCGGGGAACGCCTGGTGCAGCGTCTCGCCCACGTGGTAGCCGACGGCCGGGCCGACCAGCTGCAGCAGGGCGATCGGGCGCATCGGCAGGCCCAGCGGGTCCAGGGCCTCGTTGACGACCTCGAGCGGGGTGCCCGCGTCGATGGCCTGGAAGATCTCGCTGGTGACCCGGGTCAGCAGGCGGTTGACCACGAACGCCGGGGCGTCCTTGACCAGCACCGACGACTTCTTGAGCTCCTTGCCGACCGCGAACGCCGTGGCCAGCGTGGCGTCGTCCGTCTGCTCGCCCTTGATGATCTCGAGGAGGGGCAGGACGGCGACCGGGTTGAAGAAGTGGAAGCCGACGACCCGCTCGGGGTGCTCGAGGCCGTCGGCCATGGCGGTCACCGACAGCGAGCTGGTGTTCGTCGCGAGGACGGCCTCGGGCGTGACGATCTTCTCGAGCTCGGCCCAGATCTGCTTCTTGAGGTCGAGGTTCTCGAAGACGGCCTCGATCACGAAGTCGGCATCCGCGAAGACCGACTTGTCGACCGAGCCGCTGACCAGGCCGCGCAGTTTGGCCGCGGCGCCCTCGTCGAGTCGCCGCTTGCCGACCAGCTTGTCGATCTGGTCGTGGACGTACTGGACGCCCTTGTCGACCCGGGTCTGGTCGAGGTCGGTGAGCACGACCGGCACCTGGAGGCGGCGCACGAAGAGCAGCGCGAGCTGGGACGCCATCAGACCGGCGCCGATGATGCCGACCTTGGTGACCTTGCGGGCGAGCGACTTGTCGGGCACGCCGACCGGGCGCTTGGCCCGGCGCTGCACCAGGTCGAACGCGTACAGGCTGGCGCGGGACTCGTTGCCCATGATCAGGTCAGCCAGGATCTGGGTCTCGGCTGCCGTGCCGTCGGAGAACGAGGCGTCCTTGGCCAGCGCGAGCAGTTCCAGGGCCTTGTTGGCCGACGGGACGGCGCCGTGCAGCTTCTCGTCGAGCTGCTGCTTGGCGAAGAAGAGCACGCCCTCCCACATGTCCTTGTCGACCTCGGGCCGCTGGACGGTCAGCTCGCCGTCGACGACCGCGGCCGCCCATTCCAGCGAGCGCTCCAGGAAGTCGGCCGGCTCGAACAGCTGGTCGGCCACGCCCAGCTCGACGGCCTGCTTGGGCCGCAGCACCTTCTGGGTGAGCGGGTTCTGCAGGATGACCTGGGCCGCGGCGGGAACGCCGATCAGGTTGGGCAGCAGCTGGCTGCCGCCCCAGCCGGGGACCAGGCCGATCGCGACCTCGGGCAGGCCCAGCGCCGCCGCGCCACCGGAGACCGTGCGGTAGTGGCAGTGCAGCGCAGCCTCGAGGCCACCACCGAGCGCAGCACCGTTGATAAAAGCAAATGTCGGAATCGTGCTCGACTTCAGGCGGGCGAACACGCGGTGGCCCAGCTCGCCGAGCTCCACCGCCTGCTCCCGTGACGTCAGATAGGGAATCCCGGTGATGTCGGCGCCGACGCAGAAGATGTACGGCTTACCGGTCAACGCGATAAATGCCGGCTTTGCGTCGAGGGCAGCGGTGATCGCCTCGTCGAGCGACCTCAGGCCACCGGGCCCGAAGCTGTTCGGCTTCTTGTGATCGAAACCGTTGTCGAGCGTGATCAGCGCCGCCTGCTTGGCCCCGACCTGGACAAAACGGACGAGCGCCTTGGTGACGACCTCGTTCGGGTGCTCGATCACTTCGCCTCTCCGTCCCAGTTCGGGTTCTCCCAGATGACCGTGCCGCCCATGCCGATGCCGATGCACATGGCGGTGAGGCCGTAGCGGACCTCCGGGTGCTCGGCGAAGTGCCGCGCCAGCTGCGTCATCAGGCGGACGCCGGACGAGGCGAGCGGGTGGCCGATGGCGATCGCGCCGCCCCACGGGTTGACCCGCGGGTCGTCGTCGGCGATGCCGTAGTGGTCGAGGAACGCCAGCACCTGGATCGCGAACGCCTCGTTCAGCTCGAACAGGCCGATGTCGTCGATCGTCAGGCCGGCCTTCTTCAGCGCCTTCTCGGTCGACGGGATCGGGCCGTACCCCATGATCTCGGGCTCGACGCCGACGAAGCCGAACGAGACCATCCGCATGGCGACCGGCAGGCCCAGCTCGCGAGCCGTGTCCTCACTGGCCAGCAGGGCCGCGGTGGCGCCGTCGTTCAGGCCGGCCGCGTTGCCCGCGGTCACCCGGCCGTGCGGGCGGAACGGGGTCTTCAGGGTGGCCAGCTTCTCCATCGACGTCTCGCGCGGAGCCTCGTCGGCCGTGGCCAGGCCCCAGCCCTGCTCGGCGCTGCGCAGCGCGACCGGCACCAGGTCGGGCTGAAGCTTGCCGTCGGCGTACGCCTTGGCCGTCTTGAGCTGCGAGTTGAGCCCGTAGCGGTCGGCCCGCTCCTTGGTGATCTGCGGCAGCCGGTCGTGCAGGTTCTCCGCCGTCGAGCCCATGACCAGCGCGGACGGGTCGACCAGCTTCTCGGCGATGATGCGCGGGTTGGGGTCGACGCCCTCACCCATCGGGTGGCGGCCCATGTGCTCGACGCCGCCGGCGATCGCCACGTCGTAGGCGCCCATCGCGATGCCGCCGGCCACGTTGGTCACCGCGGTCATCGCGCCCGCGCACATGCGGTCGATCGCGTAGCCGGGGACGGTCTTGGGCAGGCCGGACAGCAGCGCGGCGGTGCGGCCGATGGTCAGGCCCTGGTCGCCGATCTGGGTGGTGGCCGCGATCGCGACCTCGTCGACCCGATCCGGCGGGAGCTGGGGATTGCGGCGCATCAGCTCGCGGATGCAGCGGATGACCAGATCGTCGGCGCGGGTCTCGGCATACATGCCGCCCGCCTTGCCGAACGGGGTGCGGACGCCGTCAACGAAGACGACCTCACGTACTTCACGGGGCACGGGACCTCCTAGCGCGGTGGTGAGTGAATGCTACTCGTCAGTAACTAAGGGGTGCCACCCGGTCCGTGAAACTTCACAAAGCAAATCAAGATCATGTCGTAGCGGGGTGGGTGGTGCGGACCGTCACTCCCGTCGAGGGCCGCGACGCGACGAGCTGGCCGCTGGCGCGTCCAGAGCGCTCGCCGCGCCACGGCGACGTGCGTGAGCGGTTGCGCTCAACCCTAAAAGCCGCGTTTGGGCTGTTCAGCACGCTTATGGTGATGCCCGTTCGGGTGAGACCGACGATCTCAGGGTGAGCGTAGCTTCACGCTATGGGCAAGCCGTTCAGGTGCCGCGTCGGGTGGCACAAGTGGGTGCGGCGCTCGAACGCTGAGGGCGGCCGCTACACGCAGTGCGAGCGTTGCGGCGTCGACGACGGTCGCGGAAAGTCCAACTGGGGCGCCGGCGGCTTCGGCTGACCCCGTCCCGGCCGCGCGTGGGACGGCCGGGCCGGGGCGACGCCGGTGCCGAAGCAGCACCGGATTCAGTGCAAGGCAGCCACACTCAGGGAGGGCGGCCACTCTCAAGGGAGGGCGGCCACTCTCAGGGGAGGGCGGCCACTCTCAGGGGAGGGCGGCCACGATCTCGCTCATCGAGCGGCGGCGGCCCGTGTAGAACGGGACCTCCTCGCGCACGTGCCGGCGGGCGGTCGAGGCGCGCAGGTCACGCATGAGGTCGACGATGCGGTACAGCTCGTCGGCCTCGAAGGCCAGCATCCACTCGTAGTCGCCGAGCGCGAACGACGCGACCGTGTTGGCCCGCACGTCGGGGTAGCCGCGGGCCATCCGGCCGTGCTCGGCGAGCATGTGGCGCCGCTCCTCATCGGGCAGCAGGTACCACTCGTAGGAGCGTACGAACGGGTAGACGCAGATGTAGGGCCGCGCTTCCTCACCGGCCAGGAACGCCGGCAGGTGGCTCTTGTTGAATTCCGCCGGGCGGTGCAGGGCCATTTGCGACCAGACCGGAGCCAGGTGCTTTCCCAGCGCCGTGCGGCGGAACAGCGAGTAGGCCTCCTGCAGCGCGTCCGGCGAGGCCGAGTGCCACCAGATCATCACGTCGGCGTCGGCGCGCAGCCCGGACACGTCGTAGGTGCCCCGGATCGTCACGTCCTTACCGGAGAGCTGCTCGAAGAGGCCGTCGACCTCGCCCGCCAGCTCGTCCCGCAGCGCCGGCAGCGGCGCCTGGGCCCGGAACACCGACCACATCGTGTAGCGGATCGTCGCGTTCAGCTCGTTGATCCGGGCCGCGTTCGTCTGCTCGCTCATGCCTCGCTCACCCTCCGTTGGCCTGCTCGCCGGGGCCGCCGCACACTGCGGCGCGGCCGGTCATGCGGACATCGTCTTACTCACGTCTTCGGCCGCCCGCTCGCCGCTCGCGACGCAGGCCGGGATGCCGACCCCGTCGAACGCCGCACCGGCCAGCGCCAGACCCGCAGGCAGCGCCGCCCGCGCGGCGGCCAGCCGGTCGAGATGGCCCGGCGCGTACTGCGGCAGCCCGCCGCCCCAGCGCTGCACCCATGAGGCGGCCGGTGGCGGCAGCTCCCCGCCGATCAGTTCCCCCAGCTCGCGCCGCGCCCGCTCGATCAGCACCGCGTCGTCGAACTGCAGACGTTCCTCTTCGCCCGCCCGGCCCAGCGACAACCGCACGATCACCGGGCCGCCCTCGGGCCGGTCCCACTTGCGGGTGACGAAGGTGGCCGCCTTGACCAGCGTGCCCTCGCTCGGCGGCACCAGGAATCCGCTCAGCTCGGGCAGCGGCGTGCCCGGCGGCAACGCGAGGGCGACCAGCGCGACGCTCGCGTAGCCGAGCCCGCCGACCGCCTCGGACGCGGCCGCCGCCACCGGCGCCAGCAGCCGGGCGCTCGGCCGGGCCGGGACGGCCAGCACCACGGCGTCGACGTCGTCGGTCTGCGGCCCTCTGCTGTCACGGGCGTCCGGGCCTGCGGACGGCGCGGAGAACCCGGGCGGGGTGGAGACCGGCCCCAGCAGCAGGCGCCAGCCGTGCGCCGTGCGGGCCAGCTCGCGGACGGGCAGGCCCAGGCTGATGCGGGCGCCGCCGGCCGTGGCCGTAGCGCCGACCAGCCGGCTCAGCCCGCCTTCGAGCGCGCCGAACACCGGCTTTCCGGGCACCCGCCCGCTTGCGGCCTGCGCGGCCCGGACGGCGGCGCTCAACGTGTGCTCGACCCGGGCCGTGCGCGCCAGCTGCGGCATCGCGACATCGAGCGAGAGCCGGTCGGCGCGCCCGGCGTAGACGCCGCCGAGCATCGGGTCGACCAGCCGGTCGACGACCTCGTCGCCGTAGCGCTCACGGACCAGCGCGCCGACCGCGACGTCCTGCCCGGCGGCGAGCAGCGGGCGGCCGTTGTCGGCGTCGCGGCCGGGCGCCGCGTGGGCGACCTCGCCGAGCGCGTTGACGTCGCCGGGAACACCGACCAGAGTGCCGGCCGGCATCGGAACCAGCCGGCCACCGAGGGCCAGCGCGGCGGGCACCCGGAGCGGATGAACGAGGGCGCCCTCGAGGCCCAGCCGCCGGACCAGAGCCACGGCGGCCGACTCGGTGCCGTCGCTGCCGGTCATCAGGAAGGATTCGGCGCCGCGCTCGACGGTGACGCCGGCCAGTTCACCGGTGCGCAGCTTGCCGCCGAGGGCGCCGCTCTGCTCGTACACGATGATCTCGGTGTCGGGCGGGTTCAGGTCGCGCAGCCGCAGGGCGGCCGCCAGCCCGGCGATGCCGCCGCCGATGACCGCAACCCGCTTCCGCACGCTTTCCACCATTCCAGGCGACACGCCCGCGCCGCCCGCGGGGTCAGCCGATGTGAGCTAGCGCGCCGACGCCTCGTGGACGTGGGCCACCAGCCGGGTCAGGATGTCGGGGTCGGTCTCGGGCATGACGCCGTGGCCGAGGTTGAAGACGTGGCCCGGGGCGGCCCGGCCCTGCGCGAGCACCCGGTCGGCCTCGCGGCGCACCACGTCCCAGCCGGCGAAGAGGATCGCCGGGTCGAGGTTGCCCTGCAACGACCGGTCCGGACCGACGATCCCGGTGGCCTGGTCGAGCGGCGTACGCCAGTCGACGCCCACCACGTCGGCGCCGGCCTCACCCATCGCCCGCAGCAGCACGGCCGTGCCCACTCCGAAGTGGATGCGCGGCACGCCGGCGTCGGCCAGCCCCTGCAGCACCCGGGCCGAGTGCGGCAGCACGTGCTCGCGGTAGTCGGCCTCGCTCAGGGCGCCGGCCCACGAGTCGAACAGCTGGACGGCGCTGACCCCGGCGTCGATCTGCGTCCGCAGGAAGGCCAGTGTGATGTCGGCCAGGCGGGAGAGCAGCGCGTTCCAGAGCTCCGGAGCCGCGTACATCATGGCCTTGGTCTTGAGGTAGGTGCGTGACGGCCCGCCCTCGATGAGGTAGCTGGCCAGCGTGAACGGCGCCCCGGCGAACCCGATCAGCGGGGTCGTGCCCAGCTCGCCGACCAGCAGACGCACCGCCTCGGCCACGAAGCCGACGTCATCCGCGGTGATCGGCTGGAGACGGCGAAGGTCGTCCGCCGTCCGAATCGGTGAAGCCACCACCGGGCCGGTGCCGGCCACGATGTCGAGATCGATGCCGGCCGCGGCGATCGGCACCACGATGTCGCTGAACAGGATGGCCGCGTCGACGTTGTGGCGCCGCACCGGCTGCAGGGTGATCTCGGTGACCAGGTCGGGTCGCCGGCACGAGTCGAGCATCCCGATGCCCTCGCGGATCTTGCGGTACTCGGGCAGCGACCGGCCCGCCTGCCGCATGAACCAGACCGGCGTGTGCGGCACGTCGAGGCCGCGGCAGGCCCGGACAAAAGGCGAATCAGTCACAACGGAAGTCACTGCGACATCGTGCCACGACACGCTCGGCGCGCCGATCGGCTACGGGCACGCGCGGCGGCATAGTCTTTCCTCATGGCGTCCCCCTCCGCTGTTCCTCCGGCGTTCGCCCGCGCGGTCGACGCTCTGCGGGCCGCGGCGCCACGGCCCGAGATCCTGCTCGAAGAAGTTGCCGCCCCGCAGAAGCTCGCGCCCTACGCGTTCGCGATCAGCGCCACCGTGCTGCGCGCGGGCGACGAGGTGGCCGGCGGCCGGCTGATCCTGCTGCACGACCCGGCCGGGCACGAGGCCTGGCAGGGCAACATCCGGCTGGTCACGCTGGTCACGGCCGAGCTCGAGGACGATCTGGCGGGTGACCCGATGCTGTCGGCGGTGGCCTGGACGTGGCTGACCGACGCGCTCGAGCAGCACGCCGCGGCCTACACGGCCATCGGCGGCACGATCACGCAGACGACCTCCACCCGCTTCGGCGAGCTGGCCGGTCCCGCCCCGACGGCCGACCTCGAGGTGCGGGCGTCCTGGACCCCCACCGGCGACGACTTCGGCGCCCACCTGCAGGGCTGGTGCGCGATGCTCGCCTCGACGGCGGGCCTGCCCCCGCCGGGCGTGGCCGCTCTGGGCGACCGCGCCCAGCGCGTGGGCTGATACATGGCCTCGCTGCTCGCTCGGCGGGAATTTCGCCCCGAGAGGCCGATGACTTGGACACCGAAAATGGCCTCGCTTCGCTAGCCATTTTCGGCGCCCAAGTCATCGCCGGGCGAAATTCGAGCTTGGTTGTACTAGCACACGTTGAGGGTGTCGCAGGCTGTCTTGATCGGGATGGCCAGGCCGATGCCCTCGGCGTCCTTCGCCTTGGCCGTGGCCACGCCGACGACCTGCTCGTTCGCGTTGACCACGGGACCGCCCGAGTTGCCGGGGTTGATCGGGGCGTCGAACTGGACGGTCGGGCCGTCGGCGTCGTTCGGGCGGTAGGCGCTGATCACGCCGGTGGTGACCGAGTCGTCCAGGCCGAGCGGGGCGCCCACGACCACGACCTGCTGGCCCGGCTTGACCTGGTTGGTCGAGGTGCCGAGGCCGGCGATCTTCTGGTTGGCCCGCAGCAGTGCCAGGTCCTTGCCCTTGTCGACCTTGACGATGGTGGCGCTGATCCGGGTGCTGCCGCGCTCCAGCGACACCTTGCGGCCGCCGTCGGTCCAGGTCTCGGCGACGACGTGGTAGTTCGTGATGAGGTTGGCCTGGTTACCGGTGGCCTTCTTGCCCACCGCGAACGCGGTGCCCGTGAAGCCGCCCGCCCGTACCCGGAAGACGCTGGGCAGCACGCCGGACGAGACCGCCTCGGGGTCGAAGACGCCGGCCAGCTTCTTCTCGAGCTGGTCGGTGCGGCCCTGTTCGGCCGAGAGCACGGCCGCCAGGTCCTGGTTGTGGCGGCTCATTCCCTCGATGCGGTACGCCTGCCAGCCCGCCACCAGCAGAAGCAGGGTGACCACGCCGATGATGGCCGGCTTGAGCCGGGTGCCGCCGGCCCGCCGCGGGGTGGGTTCGGGTTCGTACGCCGGGGCCTCGACGGCCGGGGTCAGGCCGGTGTGCCAGGCCGGCTGCTCGCCCGTGTGCCGCTGCCGGGGAAGCGGCGCGGCCGGCTCCCAGTGCTGGTCGCCGCCCCACTGCTGCACGCGCGGCTCGGGCTGAGGCGCTCGTTGCTGGGGTGCTCGTTGCTGCGGAGCCGGTTCCCACGCCTGCTGAGGCGCCGGCTCGCTCCAGCCCGGCTGGGCTGCCGGCTCTGCCCACGGGTCGGCCGGAACCGGCTCGGACCAGCGCTGATCCCGCGCCGGTTCACCCCACTGACCCCGTTCCGGGGCCTCCGGCGGCTGCTCCGCGCGGCGCCGGCCATCGTATCGGCGCTGCTCGTCGGAGCCGGCGGGTGTGAACGGCTCGTAGGTCATGGTCATCCGGCGCGGCCTCCCGGGTATCGGCGCTGCGCGGAGTAGTACGGAGAAAACCGCCGCTCGGATCAGTCGGATGTCGATCGAGAAACGGCGCGCCGGGACCCGGCTGCAAGCAGCCGGGGAGGTGTCCCCGTACGGTATCGGAGTGACCGACGAAGCACCCCTGCGCCGTCGGGACACGCCGGAGCCCGAAAGGGACGGACGACCGCACGCCGACTCGCCCGACCCGACGGCTGGCGGTCCCGAACCTGTCCCGCTCACCGCGCCCCGTGAGGGCACCCCACGCCCGGTGGAATCCGCCGAGGAGCTCGCCGACGTCGTGGCCCGCATGGCCGCCGGTTCCGGACCGGTCGCGGTCGACGCCGAACGAGCCTCCGGCTACCGCTACACCCAGCGCGCCTACCTCGTGCAGCTGCGCCGCGCCGGCGCCGGCACCGCGCTGATCGACCCGCTTCCCCTGGACGACCTGCGCACCCTCGACGCCGCCCTGGCCGAGAGCGAATGGGTGCTGCACGCCGCCAGCCAGGATCTGGCCTGCCTCGCCGAACTGGGCCTGAAGCCCCGCCGCCTGTTCGACACCGAGCTGGCCGCGCGCCTGGCCGGGTTCGAGCGGGTCGGCCTGGCCGCCCTGACCGAACAGCTGCTCGGCTACTCGCTCGAGAAGCACCACTCCGCGGCCGACTGGTCGACCCGGCCGCTGCCCGAGTCGTGGCTCACCTACGCCGCGCTCGACGTCGAGATGCTCACCGAGCTGCGCGACCACCTGGCGGCCGAGCTCGACCGCCAGGGCAAGAGCGCCTGGGCTGCCGAGGAGTTCGCGGCCCTGGTGGCGAGCGCCGACCGCCCGCCCAAGACGCGCCCCGACCCCTGGCGGCGAACCTCCGGAATACACCGCGTACGCGGTGCGAGGGCGCAGTCCCGGGTCCGGGCGCTCTGGTACGCCCGCGACGGCGTGGCCGCCCGCCGCGACTCCGCCCCGGGCCGGGTGCTGCCCGACGCCGCCATCGTCGCCGCCGCCGAGGCCGACCCGAAGGACGAGCGCAGCCTGCTGGCCATCGCCGGTTTCGGTGGCCGCTCGGTGCGCCGGCTGGCCCGCGTGTGGCTGGACGCACTCGACGAGGCCCGGGCCCTGCCCGACGACGCGCTGCCGATCAACCTGCCGGTCGAGGGCCCGCCCCCGCCGCACCGCTGGGCCGAACGCGACCCCGTGGCCGCCGCCCGCCTGACCCGCTGCCGGGCCGTGGTCGTCGCCACCGCCGAGGCCAACAACCTGCCCCCGGAAAACCTGATCAGCCCCGATTTTGTCCGCCGCCTGGCCTGGTCCCCGCCCGACGAGGTCACCGCCCAGACGGTGGGCGACACCCTGCGCGGCTTCGGCGCCCGCAACTGGCAGATAAGTCTGCTGGTAGACCAGCTGACCGAGGCCCTACCGGCCCCGCCACCGGCCTGACCCGACGAGCCGGGCCGGTGTCGAACGCGCCGGCCGGCAGCTCCCGACGAGCGCGCGGGCGGCGGGCCGGTTCCGCCTCGACGTCGACCCGTCGACGCCGGCCACGCGGACCTGGATCGTCGGGCACGGGCGTGGGTCGCTTTTGTGGCCGCCGGCCGGCTGCCCCGCGAAGCCCTGGCTCACGGGCCGGCGCTGCTCACCGCCCTCTTCGTCGACAACGGCGACGACTGCGGCCGGTGCCGACGCTCGGTGGCCGACGGCTGGGCGACCGGCCTGAGGTCTGTTTGGTAGCTGGGCCTCGACGCGGCCACGAAACAGGCTCTAACTGGGCAGGCGGCGCATCGGGGTGTGCGGGATGCCGTCCTCGAGGAATTCCGGGCCGGTCGGTTCGAAGCCGTAGCGGGAGTAGAACTTCACGAGGTACGACTGGGCGTCCAGGACGCTCGTTCGGTTGCCGATGACGGTGAGCGCCTCCTCGATCAGGCGACCGGCCAGCCCGGCGCCCCGGGCGGACTTCGCGGTGACCACGCGGCCGATGCGCTGCACGTCGCCGTCGTCCAGAACGCGTACGTAGGCTCGCATCTCGCCGTCGCGGGTGAACCACAGATGGCGGGTGCCGGGCTCGTCGTCGCGGCCGTCGAGATCGGCGTAGACGCATTCCTGCTCGACGACGAAGACGTCCGACCGCAGCTTCAGAAGGCCGTAGAGCGTGGTCGTGTCGAGATCGCGAAACGTCGCCGAGCGCAGTTCGTCATGAGGGTCCGGTTGCATGCCGAAAGAGTATGCGGTGCGGCGTCACCCGTATCGCGGGCAGCCGTTGTAGAGATGGAAGCCTGAGCTGTGGAGGTCGTGATGATCAAGAAGAACCGACTCTTCGGGAACAAGACGCGCGTGACCTTCTGCCTGCCCGTCAGCCAGCCGTCCGGCCCGGTCAGCGTGGTCGGCACGTTCAACGACTGGGAGCCGGGCCGGCACGAGCTCAAGCCGCGCCGCGACGGCACCCGCACCATCAGCATCACCGTTCCGCCGGGCCACTACCGGTTCCGCTACCTGGGCACGGACGGCGTCTGGTTCGACGACGAGAGCGCGGACGGTGTCGGCCCGCACGGCTGCGAGCTCCGGGTTTAGCGTTTCGGCGCAACCCTGCTGGGGACCTTGCTTGACTGGGCAGGAGATCTCCAGAGAGGGGCCCATCGTGGCCGACGTGAAACTGTCGATCATCTATTACTCGTCCACCGGGACGCTGCACAAGATGGCCGAGCGCCTGACCGAGACCGCGCAGAAGGCCGGGGCCGACGTGCGGCTGCGTCAGGTGGCCGAGCTCGCCCCGCCGGAGGCGATCGCCTCCAACGCGGCCTGGAGCCAGCACTTCGACCGGACCAAGGACGAGCCCAAGGCGACCGCCGACGACGTGGTCTGGGCCGACGCCGTGCTGTTCGGCTCGCCCACCCGCTACGGCAATGTGGCCAGCCAGCTCAAGCAGTTCCTGGACACGCTCGGCCCGCAGTGGATGCAGGGCCAGCTGGCCGACAAGGCGTACGCGGGCTTCACCGCGACCCAGACGCAGCACGGCGGCCAGGAGTCGACGCTGCTCGCGCTCTACAACACGATCTACCACTTCGGCGGCATTCTCGTTCCCCCGGGTTACACCGACGCGCTGAAGTTCGTGGACGGCAACCCGTACGGCGTCTCGCACGTGACCGGGGGCAACAACGACAATCCGCTCGGAGACGCCGAGCTGGCCGCTCTCGACCATTTGGCGCAGCGGATCATCCGCATCGCAGCGAAGCTGAAAAGCGAATAAAACTACTCATCTTTCGCTAATCTGGCTGCATGACCACGTACGAGACTTCGGACCTGCATACGCGGGTCGCGCGTTATGAGGCGGCGCTCGAGGAACTGCGCTCGTCGCACCACGACGTCCGGGCCCTGCTGCAGGATCAGGTGCTCTACGAGCGCTGGCAGCAGATCGGCATCGAGCTGGGTTTCGTCGCCGGCCACGGCAACGGCGCCGCCCCGAACGGGCAGCAAGCTGATCTGCAGGCCCTCAACCAGCAGATCCCCCAGATGTCGGAGTCCTGGGCGAGCTGACAGGCTGTGCCGGTCGGTCGCCGCCACCCCGGCCACCTGGGGGTGGCGGCGACGGGAGCCCGGTTGCCGGCCGCATACCGGGCAGCGCCGCGCGTCCCGGCCCGCCGTTGTGCGGGGCCGGGCCGCGTGGCGGGTAGGTTCTTGGCCATGGCCGTCGACACCCAATACGAGGACCTGCTGCGCCGGGTCCTGAACACCGGCACCCCCAAGAGCGACCGCACCGGCACCGGCACGGTCAGCCTGTTCGGCGAGCGGCTGCGGTACGACCTGTCGGCCGGCTTCCCGCTGATCACCACGAAGCGGGTGCACTTCAAGTCCCTCGCCGTCGAACTGCTCTGGTTCCTGCGCGGCGAGAGCAACGTCGGCTGGCTGCGCGACCAGGGCGTCACGATCTGGGACGAGTGGGCGTCACCGACCGGCGAGCTCGGCCCGGTCTACGGCGTGCAGTGGCGCTCGTGGCCCACGCCCGACGGCGGCCACGTCGACCAGATCAGCGGCATCCTCGAGACGCTGCGCCGCGACCCCGATTCGCGCCGCATGATCGTCTCGGCCTGGAACGTCTCCGACCTGCCCGAGATGGCCCTCGCGCCGTGCCACGCGATGTTCCAGTTCTACGTGGCCGACGGCCGGCTCTCGTGCCAGCTCTACCAGCGCAGCGCCGACCTGTTCCTGGGCGTGCCGTTCAACATCGCCAGCTACGCGCTGCTCACCCGGATGGTGGCCGACCAGGCCGGCCTGCTCCCGGGCGACTTCATCTGGGTCGGTGGCGACTGCCACATCTACAACAACCACGTCGAGCAGGTGAACGAGCAGCTCTCCCGCGAGGCGTACGAGTTCCCGGGGCTCGAGATCGCGCCGGCGGCGTCGCTCTTCGACTACAAGTACGAAGACTTCACCGTGGTCGACTACAAGCACCACCCGGCGCTGCGCGCCCCCGTCGCCGTATGACGGTCCACCTGATCTGGGCCGAGGCCCGCGACCGGGTGGTCGGCGCCAAGGGCGAGATCCCCTGGCGGCTGCCGGAGGACCAGAAGATGTTCCGGCAGCGTACGAACGGCGCCACCGTCGTCATGGGCCGGGTCACCTGGGATTCGCTGCCGGCGCGCTTCCGCCCGCTGCCAGGTCGCCGCAACGTGGTGCTCACCCGTGACCAGGCCTGGTCGGCGCCGGGGGCCGAGGTGGCCCGTTCCGTCGCCGAGGTCGACCTGAGCGGCGACGTGTGGGTGATCGGCGGCGAGGCGGTCTATCACGCCTTCCTGCCGGTGGCCGGGCACATCCTGCGGACCCGGATCGACCTGGACGTCGAGGGCGGCGATACCTTCGCGCCGGAGCTGGACGAGCGGTGGGTCGTCACATCGTCGTCCGGCTGGCAGACTGCTGAGGGCGGTCTGCGTTTCGTGGTCGAGGAGCTGACCCCAGCTTCTTGAGCGGCCGAAGCCGAGATGCATTCATGATCAAGGGGTGCGGATCGGACTCGACGGTCAGGAAGAGGTCGTCATGCTGCTTTCGGTGGTCACGCCGATGTACAACGAGCGCGAAGCGGTTGACCAGTTCGTGGCCCGGCTGCGGCCCGCCCTGGACGGGCTCGGCACCGAGTACGAGGTGGTGGCGGTCGACGACGGCAGCACCGACGCCACGGTCTCCCGGCTGCTGCAACTGCGAGCCGACTGGCCCCAGCTGCGGGTCGTCTCGCTGCGCCGCAACGTGGGCCACCAGACGGCGCTGCGGGCCGGCTTCCAGGCGGTCCGGGGCGAGTACGTGGTCAGCATCGACGCCGACCTGCAGGACCCGCCCGAGGTGATCGGCGAGATGCTGGCGCTGGCCCGCCGCGACCAGGTCGACGTGGTCTACGGGGTGCGCAGCGACCGCAGCACCGACTCCGCGTTCAAGCGGAACTCGGCCGGCCTCTACTACCGGATGATGCGGCGGCTCGTCGGGCCGTCGCTCAGCGACCAGGCGGGGGACTTCCGGCTGATGAGCCGGGCTGTCGTGACCGTGCTGAACTCGCTGCCGGAACCGCGGCCCGTCTATCGCCTCGTGGTGCCGTCGCTGGGCTTCTCGAGCCGTGAGGTGAGCTATGCCCGGCAGGAAAGGGTCGCCGGGCGTACGAAATATCCGCTGTCCCGCATGGTCCGGTTGACCTTCGACAGCGTGACCGGTTTCTCCGCGGCTCCGCTGCGCCTCGCGACCTGGCTCGGGTTGTTCAGCTTCCTGCTCTGCGTGGCGCTGATCGTGACGGCGCTGGTCGCCTGGGGAAGCGGCGGGGTGGTGCCGGGGTGGACGTCGCTCTACATCGCCGTGCTGCTGCTCGGCGGCATTCAGCTGATCTGCCTCGGCCTGCTGGGGGAGTACGTTGGCCGCATCTACATGGCTTCGCAGCAGCGGCCGCCGTACCTGGTCGCCCTCGACACGGCCACTCCGGCGCCGGCCGACACCAGCGTCCCGGCCGGCCGGACGCCTAGCTGACCAGCAGCTTCACCAGGCGGTCGAGCTCTTCGGACGGGTCCGCGGCCAGGCCCATGTGGACCGGGCCGGCCCGCAGGATGGTGCTGCGCGGGGCGACCAGCCAGCGGAAGCGCTCACCCTGGCTGATGCCGGCCGCGGCCCCGGCGCCCGTGCAGGTGGCGTCCCACGAGGCCAGCGCGGCGCGGATGGCAGCGACGTCGGCCCCGGGATCGACGGCCAGCAGGCGGTCGTCGCGCAGGTCGGTGCGGGCGGCCAGGAAGTCGAGACGCTGGCTGTAGAGGACGACGCCGACGTTGATCAGCTCGCCCCGCTCGATCCGCGGCACGGCCTGGATGATCGCGTACTCGTAGGGGACTCTCACGGCAGCCACGCCTCCGGCTGCTCGGCGCGGGCGGAGAGATGCTGCAGGTAGGCCTCGCGGTCGCCCTCCTCCAGCCACTCCTCGGGCACCAGGGCGATCACCTCGGCCAGCAGCCCGGGGGTCAGGCGGGCGGCGAGGGCCGGGCCCTCGGTGGCGAGCTCGGTCGCGTACGGCTTCAGAACGTGATCGTCCCACTTGTACGGACGGTGCACGACAGCCGAGGCCCGCGGCCAGTTGTGATGGAAGTAGAGCGTCGCGCCGTGGTCGATCAGCCACAGGTCGCCGTGCCAGATCAGCAGGTTCGGGTTGCGCCAGCTGCGGTCGACGTTCTCGACGAAGGCGTCGAAGGCGACCACCCGGGAGGCCAGACCGCCCTCGACCGGGTGCACCAGCGGGTCGTAGCCGAGCGCGCCGGGCAGGAAGTCCATGCCCAGGTTGGTGCCGGCGCTCGCCTTGATCAGCTCTTGGACCTCCTCGTCGGGCTCGGCCCGGGCGACGATCGGGTCGAGGTGGACGACGGTGAGCTCGGGCACCGGCAGCCCGAGGCGGCGGGCCAGCTCGCCCGAGATCACCTCGGCCACCAGCGCGCGGGGGCCCTGCCCGGCGCCGCGGAATTTCACCACGTACGTGCCGAGGTCGTCGGCCTCGACCACGCCGGGCAGCGAACCGCCCTCACGCAACGGGGTGACGTACCGGATCGCGGTGACCTGACGTAGCACCCCGTAACACTAGCTAGACGCCGTCCGGCCCCTGCTTCCGGAGTTCGTCGACCTTGGTCATGGCCTGGCGCAGGTCGGCCAGCCACTGGTCGGTGTGCTGGCCGACCAGCTTGACGCACCACGCCAGCGCCTCGGACCGGGAACGGGCGACGCCCGCGTCGACCAGCGTGTCGAGGATCTGCCGCTCGGGCTGGCGCAGACGTGTCATGACCGGGGCGGCGAGATGGGTGAACAGCTCGTTGGTGTCGCCGCAGCGGACGCCCCACGCCACCTTGCGCTGGTAGCGGTGCTCGATCTGCCGCGCCACACGCATGCGGGCCTCGCGGGTGTCCTCGCGGAACTGGTTGATGCGGCCGGCGTGGGCGGCGGCCCGGTCGGCGTCAGTGGCGTCGGCGCCGAGCTCAGGCGCGGCCACGCGGCCCCAGATGATGATCTCGTCGCGGTCGATGACGATCTCGGGCCGCTCGGTGAACCAGCCGTCCGGGATCGCGCCGGTGACCCAGGCCGGAGCGTCCTCGGCGTTCGGTGGCTCGACGCGTCCGGGTGGTGCGGTGCGGAATCGCATTGCTTACCTCCTAAGGCTGATTACATGATTACACCGTTTCCAGAGTGGTCGCCACACCGATCATCTTTGGGGGGCACCCGAAGAACGCAGAACGCGGCAGACTGGCGGCATGGAGCTGCCGATCAACCCGCCGGTCAAGCCGATGCTGGCCAAGCCCGTCGCCACGATCCCGCCGGGCCAGATCTACGAGCCCAAGTGGGACGGATTCCGGTCGATCATCTTCAAGGACGGCGACGAGGTCGAGATCGGCAGTCGCAAAGAGAAGCCGATGACCCGCTACTTCCCCGAGGTCGTCGAGGCCGTGCGGGCCAACTTCCCGCCCCGGGCGGTGATCGACGGCGAGGTCATCGTGGCCGACACCGCGCGCAACACGCTCGACTTCGAGGCGCTGCAGCAGCGCATCCACCCCGCGGCGAGCCGGGTCAAGCTGCTCAGCGAGCAGACCCCGGCCGGCTTCGTGGCGTTCGACCTGCTCGCGATCGGCGACGAGGACCTGACCGAGGCGCCGTTCGGCGAGCGCCGGGCCCGCCTGCTCGAAGTGCTGAAGGACGCGAAGCCCCCGATCTACACCACCCCGGCCACCGACGACCTCGAGACCGCCACCCGCTGGTTCGCGCAGTTCGAGGGGGCCGGCCTCGACGGGCTGATCGCCAAGCCGCGAGACCTGCTGTACCAGCCGGACAAGCGGGTCATGAGCAAGATCAAGCACAAGCGGACGGCCGACTGCGTGGTCGCCGGCTATCGGGTGCACAAGTCGGCCGACAACCGGATCGGCTCACTGCTGCTCGGGCTCTACGACGAGCGGGGCGTGCTGGCGTCGGTCGGCGTCATCGGGGCGTTCCCCATCGCCGTACGCGAAGAGCTCTTCGGTGAATTGCAGCCGCTGGTCACCGGCTTCGAGGGGCACCCGTGGGACTGGGCGTCCCACCTGCAGGGCGAGCGCACGCCGCGCAAGAACGAGGTCAGCCGCTGGAACAACGGCAAAGACCTGTCCTTCACGCCGCTGCGACCCGAGCGGGTGGTCGAGGTGCGCTACGACTACATGGAGGGTGTCCGGTTCCGGCACACCGCCCAGTTCGAACGGTGGCGTCCCGACCGTGACCCGCGCAGCTGCACCTACGAGCAGCTGGAACGTCCGGTGCGGTTCGACCTGGCCGAGGTGCTCACGAGCCGCTGACAGACTCTTGTCAGACCGACCGGCTAGCCTTTCCCTCAGCAAACCAGCCGTCGAAAGGTCAGCAACGTGCAGCGTCGTTCCCGCTCGGTGATCGCCGTCCTGGCCGCGGTCCTGACCGTCGCCGCCGGGTGCACTGTGCCCACCTTCGCACCGAACGGGTCCAGCGAGGCCGGCCCGGTCACCTCGTCGGGCGCTCCCGCCACGAACGGCACGGCCGACTGGCAGCCCTGTCCTGACGTGCCGAAAGACCTGGTCGGCCAGACCGCCCCCGGCATGACCTACGACTGCGCCAAGGTCAGCGTGCCGCGCGACTGGAACGACCAGAACAACGGCGAGACCTACTCGATCGCGATGATCCGCATCCGGTCGTCGAAGCAGTCCGGCCGCATCGGCTCGCTGCTGCTCAACCCGGGCGGCCCGGGCGGCTCCGGTGTCGAGCTGGCGGCCATCCTGTCCTTCGGCGAGGCGTTCGGCGGCCTGCCCACCGAGATCACCAACAGGTTCGACATCATCGGGTTCGACCCGCGCGGCGTCGGCCGCTCCGACCCGGTCAAGTGCATCTCCCCGGCCGACCAGGACGCGAGCTTCGGCGCCCCGCCCGACCCGCGGAGCCTGGCCGAGTTCGACAAGCTGGTCACGCTGAACAAGCGGATCGCGAGCGAGTGCGGCGCCAAGTACGGCGACCAGCTGCCCTTCTTCTCCACCGAGCAGGCCGCCCGCGACATGGATTCGCTGCGCCAGGCCGTCGGCGACGAGAAGCTGAGCTACCTGGGCTACTCCTACGGCACGCTGCTCGGTGCCACCTACGCCCAGCTCTTCCCGAAGAACATCCGCGCGATGGTGCTCGACGGCGCGGTCGACCCGAAGCAGAACTTCGTCGAGGGCTCCGAGACCCAGGCCAAGGGCTTCGAGCGCGCGTTCACCAATTTCACCAACTGGTGCAAGGCCACGCCCGACAAGTGCCCGATCGCGCCCGACGCGCGCAAGGCGGTGACCGACGCGCTGGCCACCGCGACCACCAAGCCGATCGCGGGCGCCGACGGTCGCAAGGCCACCTCGGGCTGGGTCTTCTACGCGGTGATCTCGTCGCTCTACACCGAGTCGGGCTGGGCCAAGCTGGCCAACGCGATCGACGAGCTGAAGCAGGGCAACCCCAAACTCGTGTTCTCGCTGGCCGACCAGTACGCCGAGCGCAAGCCCGACGGCACCTACAGCAACCTGTTCGACGCCAACATGGCGGTCAACTGCGCCGACACCGACGACGCGCCCACGATCGACGAGGTGCGCCGGTTCCAGGGCGAGTGGCGGCAGAAATACCCGATGTTCGGGGCGGCGCTGGCCACCGGCATGCTGTCGTGCGCGGTCTGGCCGGGCAAGCGCGACCCCTACCCGGCCGGCGCGGCCGCCGGCGCCCCGCCGATCGTGGTGGTCGGCACGACGGGTGACCCGGCCACGCCGTACGAGAACACGGCCGACCTGGCCTCGATGCTGGGCGTCGGGCAGGTGCTGACCTGGGAGGGCGAGGGCCACACGGCCTACCCGAGCACGCCGTGCATCGTGAAGGCGGTCGACGGCTACCTCATCGATCTGAAGGTGCCGCAGGAGGGGCTGCGCTGTCCGGCAAAGTGATGCCCTCGCGCTCGGCCAGGGCTTCGAGCAACGCCCGTACGTGGCGCAGGTTGGCCTTCAGCTCTTCCTGCTCCTCGTGGTGAAAGGCGTCCGAGTCGACGATCAGCTTGCTGGCGAAGTGTGCCGTGATCAGCGGAATCACCAGGAGCACCATGATCGAGATGAGCAGCCCGGCCAGCACCCGGGCCTGCCACGTCTCGGGTGAGATGTCGCCGTAGCCGACGGTCGACGCGGTGACGATGGCCCACCAGATCGCGTCGCCGATCGACTCCTCCTTCTCGAAGAAGTGATAGAGCACGCCGCAGACGACGATCAGCATCGCGTACGCCAGGATCAGCGTGCCCGGCGAGTTGGCCAGCCACACGATCCCGCGGTAGGCCGGCAGGAACGGTTTGAGCAGCACCTTCATGGCGACATGGTGCCCGAGCAACGCCCTCCGGCGTAGGTCCCCTCGGACAGAAAATCGGCGCGGATGTTCCGCTGCAGGAAGGCTGCGGCGGCGAGGTGCCGATGTTCGGGCTGTGGGTGGGCTGCGGCGGCGAGGCGCCGATGTTCGGACTGCAGGAGGGCCGCGGCGGCGAGGTGCCGATGTTCGTGTTGCGGGAGGGCTGCGGCGGCGAGGTGCCTGCGGGAGAGCTGCGGCGAGGTGCCTGCGGGAGGGCTGCGGGGGCGAGGTGCCGTGTTCGGGCTGCGGAGAGGTGGCCGCGGTGGGGCGTCGGCGATCGGCTGTGTGAGACTGCCGCGATGGAGTTTCGCACCGCCACCCGGTTGGACGTGCCCGCCGTGCTTCAGCTGCTGGCCGACGACGACATCAGCCGGGCCCGCGGCTTCGGAAACGCGCCTGTGGCCGAGGACGTGGACGCCGCGATCTGGGCCGCCTTCGAGGAGATCGACGCCGACCCGAACAACGAGCTGATCGTCGCGGACGACAAGGGCGAGGTTGTCGCCACCTGCCAGCTGACGTTCACGCCGGGGTTGAGCCGCCTCGGCGCCCGGCGGATGACCATCGAAGCGGTCCGCGTCCGGGGCGATCGGCGCGGCTCCGGCCTGGGCAGCGACTTCATGGCGTACGCCCTGAACCGAGCCCGCGAACGCGGCTGCCGCATCGCCCAGCTCACGACCGACAAGCGCCGCGACGACGCCCACCGCTTCTACGAGCGCCTCGGCTTCGTCGCCTCCCACGAGGGCATGAAGCTCGCGCTGTAGATCGACCGGCCGCTGGACGTTTTCCACACTCGCCCGCTGTCCACAGATCGGGCCCGGGCGCCGCCGCACGGTCCCGCGTTTTTCGCGACAATGGCTGCGGGGGCTCCCCCTTGGGAGCGGTGGGGTCGGTTCGGCGGCGGAGCGTCACTCGTCTTTCTGCCAGTTGGCGGCGTTCTTGCGGCTGGGCTGCACGCGTGGGGGCTCGCCCGGCATCTTGGGATGGTCGGGGGGATAGGGCATGTCGCCGTGGCCGTTCTTCTCGTCGCGCTCGACCCACTCGAGCAGGGGAGTCAGGTCGTGGGCCACGTCGTCGATGGTGGCGTGCGGGTCGCCGACCTCGGCGAAACGCTTCGGGAGCGTGCGCAGGTCGAAGTCGTCCGGTTCCACGTCGGGCAGCTCGGCCCAGGTCACGGGGGCCGAGGCGGTGGCCCGGGCGTTGGCTCGCAGCGAGTAGGCGCAGGTGATCGTGCGGTCGCGGGCCATCTGATTGAAGTCGAGGAACACCCTTTCGCCACGCTCCTCCTTCCACCAGGCGGTGGTGATCAGGTCGGGGCGGCGGCGTTCGGCCTCGCGGGCCAGGGCGATCGCGGCCCGGCGGACGTCGACGAACGACCAGTTGGGCGCGATGCGGATGTAGACGTGCACGCCGCGGCCCCCGGAGGTCTTCGGGAAACCGGTCCAGCCCAGGTCGTCGAGCACCTCGTGCAGCACGCCGGCCGTCGCCACCACGTCGGCGAACGAGTTGCCGGGCTGGGGGTCGAGGTCGATGCGCAGCTCGTCGGGGTTGTCGGGCGCGTCGCCGCGGACCGGCCACGGGTGGAAGACGACGGTGCCCATCTGGGCGGCCCAGGCCACGTGGGCCAGGTCGGCCGGGCACAGCTCGACGGCCGTACGCATGCTGGGGAACTTGATCTGGGCCGTCTGGATCCACTCGGGCACGCCGCGCTGGGGGATCCGCTTCTGGAAGAACGCCTCGCCCTCGACGCCGTCGGGGAAGCGTTGCAGCGTCGTCGGGCGGTTGCGGAGCGCGCGCATGATCCCGTCGCCGACGGCGAGGTAGTAGTCGAAGACGTCCCGCTTCGTGTAGTTCCGCTGCGGGAACATGACCTTGTCGGGACTGGTCAGGCGTACCTCATGGCCGGCGATTTCGTGGATTTCTGCTGCGGCTTTCGGCATGCGAATGACCCTAGGCCAACATCAAGATCAAGAGCAGGCTGTCGTGGCGGGGTGGTCGGTACGGACCGTCACTCACGTCGAGGGCCGCGGCGCGGCGAGCAGGGCGCTGGCGCGCCCAGAGCGCTCACCCCGCCACGGCGACGTGCGTGAGTGGTTGCGCTCTCAAGGTCAACTGCGGACGCGGTTGTCCAGGGGCTGGGGCTGGCTGACCCACCATTCCGTGGGGACCATGTCGTGGATCTCGTCGGCGATGGCCTTCAGGTGGTCGCCGGTGGCGTGGCCGTGATGGGCGTCGGCGATGCCCTTGACGCGCACGTACCACTCGGCGAGCTGCTCGCACTTGACCGAAATCTGGTAGTCCATGAAGCCGACGCTAAGCCTGTCGGTGGCTGCTCGCAGGGGAACTGTCCACCGGCACCCGCACGTGGCCGCGGGCGGTTCTCTCTGCGCGGAGGGCCGCGACGGCCGGCCGGCCAGCTAGCGCTCGGGGTGCGCACTTGCACGGCGCTCGGTGCGCACTGGCGCGGCGCTCGGGGTGCGCACCGGCACCGTTCTGGGGGTGCCGGTGGCGGTCGGGCGTCAGGCGGTCTTCGGGTCCAGCTTGATCGAGAGGCTGTTCACGCAGTGGCGGGTGTTCTTCGCCGTCATGTGCTCGCCGCGGAACACGTGGCCCAGGTGGGAGTCGCAGCGGGCGCAGCGGATCTCGGTGCGGGCCATGCCGTGGGAGAAGTCGTTGATCTCCTTGACCGCGCCCGGGATGGCGTCGTCGAACGACGGCCAGCCGCAGTGCGAGTCGAACTTGTAGTCGCTCGGGTAGAGGGCGGCGCCGCACGCGCGGCACTCGTACATGCCCTCGGCCTTGGTGTCGACGTATTCCCCGGACCAGGGCGCCTCGGTGCCGGCCTGGCGCAGGACGCGGAACTCGTCGGGGGAGAGGCGCACGCGCCACTCCTCCTCGGTGGTGGGCAGGGTGGTCTCGTTCTGTGCCATACAACAAAAGTACGTCGCACTCAAAGTGCGGGCGGAGTGGTCCGCGTCTCCGTTGAACCCGGGCATGGAAGATGCAGCGGCGGCTACCTTCCGCCCCACCTGGCAACAAGCCCTCGGACGGGGTCTCTACCTGGGCTCCCTGGCTGCGATCGGGGTGTTGATAGTCACGGCGGTGCTGACTTCGCCCGGCCTCGTGTGGGTCGCCGCGCTGGCCGGGCCGACGGTGGCCGGGGGTCTGATCGGGGTGTTCGTGGGGCGGTTCACCGGCACGCAGATCAGCGCGCGGGGGATTCGTACGGTCTCGGTCTTCAACGGCGGGATCGCGACCTGGAACGAGGTCGTCGACCTGCGGGCGGAGCGGCGGGGCGGCCGGACGGTGGTGTCGGTCTATCTCGACTCCGGTGCGAGTGTGCAGCTCCGAGCTCCGTACAGCGGAGGTTTGTTCGCCGCCGACCCGAAATTTGAGGGCAAAATGTTCGCTTTGTCCCATCTATGGCGGAGTCACCGTTTCGGTGGTCTTTCGGGATGATGACCCGCCGAGGGTTCTTAATGGGTAAATCGGGCATTTGCCGCTAAGCTCCCCTGCGGACCGAGAACACCGCACTAGGAATGGAAAACTCCTCATGAGTTCAATCAGCCGGATCGTCGCCGTCGGCTTGCCCGCCGTCGGCCTCGCCGCCGCTCTCGCGCTGGGTGTCTCCCCGGCCCTGGCCTCCGAGGCCGCCATCGACCAAGCCGCGCGCCCCGTTGTCGCCGCCACCGGCTACGGCGAGGAGCCGGACGCCACCGACGAGGCGCCGACCCGCGGGCAGGGCGGCTACGGCACGCCGGCCGCGACCACCCCGGCCACGGTCACCCCGGCCGGCACCCCGGACGTCGACGACACGGACACCCCGGACACCGACACCCCGACCCGGGGCAACCCCGGCTACGGCCCGACGCCCACCGCCAGCGTCGACACGGTCACGCCGTCTGTCACGCCGTCCGTCACGCCCAGCACCCCGACCGGCGCGCTCCCGGCCACGTCGCCCCCCGGCGGCGGGGTCAGCGCCGGTGGCGCCCTCCCGGTGACCGGCGCCCCGATGGGCACCGTCATCTCCCTCGGCGGCCTGCTGGTCGCCGCGGGCGCCGCGTCGATCTGGTACACCCGTCGCCGCCGCACCGCCTGAAGCACTTCATGAGAAAGGCCGCCCGACCGGGCGGCCTTTCCTTTTGCCCAAGATCGGCAAAACAGACGCCAACCGGCCGCCGCCTCCCCCGCCCTCAGGGTGGGATCACCCTACGCCGCTTCCCGGCCGGCAAGCCGGTTGTCCACAGGCTGCGGCCGGCTGCGTATCCACAGGTAACTCGGGCTGCGCCGCCCGGCTCGTGCTGCACCTGGTCCGCGCGGTTCGCGCGTCACCACTCACTCAGGTCGCCCGGTCGCGCCGAGCGTTCAGGGCGCGCCAGCGCCCTGCTCGGCTCGGCCGGGCCCTCGACGGGAGTGACGGTCCGCACCCACCACCCCGCTACGACATCTTGCTTTTCAAAGAACGAACGCGTCTGTCCAGAGCTGGCGGCTCTTGCCCGAGAGCGCCTGCATCAACCCGACCGCTTGGTTGTCCGTGAGGCCTGCTACAAAGTCGACGACGGCGCGGCCGCGCGCGCGGTCCATGCGCTCAGGAGTGCCCGCCGGCAGCTCTGCCTCGGCCAGTTCGACGAGATCGCGGAGGCGGCTGGGGATGCGTTCTTCCTCGTCCGGATCGACGAGCCAGGCCATCAGGGCGTCAACCAAAGACGCAACCAGCCTTCCCTGACCGCGTTGGTGCAGGGCCAGATCGGGGCGGGCCAGCACGAAGCGGTTCTGCACGAACTTGAGGATCTGCACCTCGTGCCACTGGGCCGTGGCCAGCTGGACGTGGCCGGAGCGGACGGCGGGGTCGGCGATCGTCTCGACCGATTCGACCAGCCGCCTGGTCCACGTGGCCGAGAACGCCGCCACCTGGGACTCGGCGTCGAGCGAGCCGTCGAACGGGCGGGCCAGCAGGCCGTCGACGAGTTCGGCCCGCACCAGCTCGACGGCGGCCGCGAAGGCGTCGTCGTCGGCCATCCAGGCGTCCTTGCGGTGCAGCTGGCGGCGCAGTGACTCGATGGCCCCGCCGGCCCGGGTCAGATCCGTCCGGGCGCCCCAGCGCTGCCAGGCCATCAGCTCGGTGGCGACGGCGCCCTGCTGGAGCACGCCGACCCGGTGCACGTCCTCGAGGTCGTGGATGGCGTACGCGATGTCGTCGGCCGTGTCCATGACCGAGGCCTCGACGGTCTGCTGCCAGTCGGCGACCCGGCCCGCGAAGGGAGCGCGGGCGGCGCGCATGTCGTCGGACTCGGTCGAGTAGGCCCCGAACTTCAGCGAACCGCCGTCGGGATCGTCGGGCGGCGGCGCGGCGCCCCGCGGGGGTGGATCCATGAAGCGCTGCGGGTCGCGGCGGGTCCACGGGTATTTCAGGATGGCGGCGCGCACGGCGTTGGTCAGGTTGAGCCCGAGCGTGGCCTGGCCGCGGCTCTCGGTGCTGGTGACTATGCGGTACGACTGGGCGTTGCCCTCGAAGCCGTCGCGCAGCTTCAGCCGCTGGCGGGCGACCCGGTCGAGCACCCGCTCGCCGAGGTGGCCGAACGGCGGGTGGCCCAGGTCGTGGGCCAGGGACGCCGCCTCGACGACGTCGGGGTCGCAGCCGCCCAGCTTGTCGGCCAGGCCGGGGTCGACGCGCTCGGCGATGGCCCGGGCGACCTGGGCGACCTTGAGGCTGTGGGTCATGCGGTTGTGCACCAGCAGACCGGCGCCCCCGGGGCTGATGACCTGGGTGACGCCGGCGAGCCGGGCGAAGAACGGCGACGCGACGATGCGGTCGCGGTCGACGCGGAACGGGCTGGAGGCGAGGTCGCCGGGGGCGACCAGCCGGTCGCCGAAGAGGCGCTGAGCCCGGGGATCGTCCATCCCCGGAAGGTTACCGGGCCTGGAGGGCGTCCAGCGCGACGGACATCGCCGCGACCAGGCGACGGTCGACGCGCGGGTCGTGGATCGTGACCACGTAGCGGTCGCGCAGGCCCCACTTCTTGACGACCGAGAAGACCGGACGGTCGGCCAGCACGAAGTCGAAGTGGTAGGGCAGCCAGGACAGCGACTCGACGAAGCGGCGCAGGATCGCAACCAGCTGGTTGGTCTCGCGGCCGACCATCTCGCCGAAGCCGGGCTGCTCCAGACGCCAGGTGGAGCGGATCAGCGACTCCTTGAAAATCTTCTTGAACTGGCCGATCGGGGCGCCGTTGGCGTCGGTCACGTCGTAGGTTGCGCCCAGATCGATGCGCTGACGGGCCTTGAAGCCGAAGACCGGCACCTGCTTGGTGTCGTCGGTGTAGAGGGTGACCTGCTCCTTGAACGCCATGCGCTTCTGCTGCGCGAAGGCGAGGATGCCGGCTTCCTGGCCGTCCTGGTTGACGGCGTGGATCTCGTATTGGTTGACCATGAGCCGCACGCGCTGACGGATGATCAGCTGCTGCTGGCTCTGAAGGGTGTCGACAGTCACGGCTGAGCAGTGTGTCACACCTGGCATCCGCTGGCGGGACCCCAGCCCGGC
This sequence comes from Paractinoplanes polyasparticus, assembly GCF_019710575.1. Taxonomy (GTDB): domain Bacteria; phylum Actinomycetota; class Actinomycetes; order Mycobacteriales; family Micromonosporaceae; genus Actinoplanes; species Actinoplanes polyasparticus. The sequence continues at coordinate 53,172 of NZ_JAHWFK010000030.1, forward strand.
CCGTCAGACTGGGCGGATGGCGAAGCGAGGACGTACGGGATCATTGATCGCGCTGGCCCTGGGCGCGGCGGCGGTGTGGGTCGCGCGGGACATCCCGCGCCAGATGGGGGCCCGGGCCAAGGGTGAGCGGCTCGCCCGCATGCAGGCCTCGCCCCAGTTCGCCGAGGGCAAGTTCCGCAACACGGTCCCGGCCACGATGCTCGCCGCCTCGTCGATGCCCAGGATCTTCGCCGAGACGCTGCGCGACCGGGAGCGCCGCCACCCGCGCCTGCCCATCCCGGTGGTCACTCCCGACCCCGGGGCAACGGCCGACGGCCTGCACGTCACCTGGTATGGCCACTCGTCGGCGCTGGTCGAGATCGAGGGCAAGCGCGTCCTGCTCGACCCGGTGTGGAGCGAGCGGTGTTCGCCGTCGCAGATCTCCGGCCCCAAGCGCCTGCACGAGCCGCCCGTCGCGCTGCGCGACCTGCCGCCGCTCGACGCCGTGCTGATCTCGCACGACCACTACGACCACCTCGACATGCAGACCATCCAGAACCTGGTCGACCTGCAGGCCGCCCCGTTCCTGGTGCCGCTGGGCGTGGGCGCCCACCTCGAGCGCTGGGGCGTGCCGGCCACCCGCATCGTCGAGCTGGACTGGAACGACACCCACCGCGTGGCAGGCCTCGAGTTCGTGGCCACCGCGGCCCGGCACTTCAGCGGGCGCGGGTTCGGCCGCGACGGCACGCTCTGGGCGAGCTGGGTCATCAACGGGCCGACCCGCAAGGTCTTCTACTCGGGCGACACCGGCTACTTCCCCGGCTTCGCCGAGATCGGCCGGCAGCACGGCCCGTTCGACGTCTCGCTGGTGCAGATCGGCGCGTACAGCGAGAACTGGCCCGACATCCACATGTTCCCCGAGGACGGCGTGGCCACCCACGTCGACGTACGCGGTGGGCTGATGATCCCGGTCCACTGGGCGACGTTCAACCTGGCCCTGCACGACTGGCCCGAGCCGGCCGACCGCACCTGGCGTGAGGCCAAGGCGCGCGACGTCCGCCTCGCGGTGCCGCGCCCGGGCGAGCGCGTCGACGTCGACAACCCACCCGCGGTGGACGGCTGGTGGCAGCAGATCGCGTAGCGGCCGCGCTGCTGGTTCTCGGCAACGGGCTGGACGGCTCCGGTCTCTCCGCCGGCAGTCTGGCCCGGGTGCGGGCTGCGGTTTCCTATCCGTACGTCGAACGGGTCGTGTTCTCCGGTGGCTGGGAGCAGGCTCGATCGGGCGCCGTGGAGCCGCCGCCGGGCTGCCGCGAGGCCGACCTGATGCGGGCGACCGCGGTCGAGCTGGGGCTGGATCCCGGTGTCGTCCGGATCGAGTGCCGGTCGCGCAGCACACTCGAGAACCTGCTGCACGTGGCGGCGGACGGGTTGCTCGACGGGCTCCGGCTGGGTCCGGGGCGCCCGCTCGGGCTGGTCACGCACGCCTGGCATCTGCCGCGGGCCCGGTTCCTGGCCGGCAAGGTGCTCGGGCTGCGGGGCGCCGCGCTCGTCGACGTGCCGGCGGCCGGCCTGCCCAGGGGCGGCGTCTTCGAGTACGGCGTGCGAGCGGCCGCCCGGGTCTGCTTCTTCGGCGTGCGGGATCCGGCTGTGCTGCTGCGCCGGGAGCGACGCATGGTGGCGATGTTGCGTCGCGGGGTATAGCAGCGGGCATGGTTCTGCTTGTGCCGGTTTATCAGCCGGGCGACGGGTTGTCCCGTCTGGTGTCCGACGTGCGTGCCGCTGACCCTTCGTGCCCGATAGTCCTGGTCGACGACGGCAGCTCGACGCCGGTCGACCAGCCGGGATGCACGGTGTTGCGGCACTCGGTGAACCGGGGCAAGGGGGCGGCGCTGCGCACCGGCTTCGCCCACATCGCAGCGGAACACCCCGGGGAGCCGGTCGTGTGCGCGGACGGCGACGGGCAGCACAGCGCCGAGGACGTCATGCGGGTCGCGGCGCGGGTGGCTGCGGACGATCACGTGGTGCTGGGCGTGCGACGGGTGCGGAGGATGCCGCCCCGGTCCCGGCTGGGCAACGCCGTCACGCGCGAGCTGTTCCGGGCCGCCACCGGGCGGTGGGTGCGGGACACCCAGACCGGGTTGCGCGGGTATCCGGGCTCGATGCTCCAGTGGCTGGGCGAGGTGCCCGGCGAGCGGTTCGAGTACGAGATGAACGTGCTGCTGGCCGCGGTGCGGGCGGGCCACCGGATCGAGCAGGTGGAGATCGCGACGACGTATCTGGACGGCAACGCCTCGTCGCATTTCGGCTCGCTGAGCGACGCGGCGCGGGTCTACCGGTCGTTGTTGCGGTTCGCGATCGTCGACCGGTTCTCGCTCTAGTTTTCCTCGTGGCTCAGGTGGCCGCGTTGAACGCGGCCGTGAACAGGGCGGCGAGGACGAGGACGAGGACGGTCAGGAACCCGGCAGCGGGAACCCAGGTCTTGTGGCGCGCGGACCGGGCGGCCGGGGCGGAGCCTCGACCAGACGGACGTCGCCCGAAGTGGTAGCCGGCGACGACGGCGGCGGCCACGATCAGCATGATGGCGACGCTCACTGCGGTACTCGGGTGGAACGTCATGGCGTACCCCCTGGAGAGACGTAGCGGTGCCGGATGGTGATCGCCAGTGTGCGGTCGGCCCGGCGTCGCAATCCAGGGGATATGCGGTTGTAAACGGCGCGCCGCGCGCTCGGGGGAACGAAGTCTCCTGTCGCTTATCCGACCGTCGTCGGCTCGTCCGCCTGTGGTTCGGCCCTCGGCCGGTCGTCGCTCGACGGGCTGGGGCCGGTGGCTGTCGGCGGATCGATCGCCGCGGACAGCCGGCGTAGGGCGGGAAACGGGGCAAGGGTCACCGCCAGGTAGAGGAAGGCGGCAATCAGCAGCGCTGTGCGCAGGCTGATGCTGTCGACGGCCAGACCGCCGAGCAGGCCGCCCAGCGGAAGGCCGGCGAACGAGAGGGCGCCGATCACCCCGAGGACGCGACCGCGCAGGTGAGCCGGGATGCGTTCGTAGCCGACCGCCATCAGGATCGGGTTGACCGCGGCGATGGCCAGGCCGGCGCCGAACGCGACCGCCAGGATCAGCCACACCTCGCGAGACCGGCGCCGGGCCGGCCGCCTTCGGCCTGATCGCCCGAGATCGCCACCGCGGCCACCAGGCGGCCGAACGTCAGCTGGCCGAGCAGGTGCAGCAGCGGGACGAGGCCGACGGCGACCGCGCCGGCCACGTCGGCGGCGATGGCGACGCGGCGGGGGCCGGTGCGGTCGCCCAGCGCCCCGCCCAGCACGCCGGCCAGGACGAACGGCAACGTCTGGGCCAGGGCGACCACCCCGACCCGGGTCGCCGAGCCGGTGGTGACCAGCACCAGCCACGGCACCGCGACGGTGGCGATGTGGCTGCCGGTCAGCGACACCGTCTCGGCCGCCAGCAGCCCGGGCAGCGGTCTCATGACGTTGGGAGGACCTGCCACTGAACGGTGACCCGGGCCGCATCGTCGGGCGCCTGGGCTGCGTACTCGTCGACGAGAGCCTGGAAGCGGTGGCGCAGCTCGATCGCCTGGCTGGGGGAGAGGCGCGGCCGTTCCGTGGCCAGGAAGAACGCGTCCTGCCAGGGCTCGGGCAGAGCCGCCAGGTCGGTGAACGGTCGGGGTCTTCCTCGACGAAGCCCGGCTCAGCCGGGCTCTCCACGGACGGTCAGGACACGGTGGACGGTTCGCGCGGCACGCAGATCTTCACCGCGCCCGGCGCGACCTTGGCCGAGAACGACTTGGTCTTGGTGCGGGCGCCGCCGTCCAGCTCGTACTCCATCTTCGACTCCAGGTGCACGTCGATGCGGCGGGCCCGGGTGGTGCGGACGAACGGGGAGCTGTCGCTGCGGCCGACCGCCATCGTGCCCAGCGCCCGCGCCCACTGCATCGCGCCTTGCGCTGTGGCCACGCCGACGTCGAGCCAGCCGTCGTCCGGCTTGGCGTCGTCGAAGGCCTTGATGCCGCCGGTGATCTTGCTGACGTTGCCGATCAGGACGCAGCTCGCCTCGTCCTCGAACCATTTCGTGCCGTCGATCTCGATGGTCGCCTTGGCCGGTTCGCCGTTGACGTGGCGCAGGCCCGCCCACACGTACGCGAGCTTGCCCAGTCGGTCCTTGAGGTTCCGGTCGGCGTCGTTGATCATCGCGCCGTCGAAGCCGATGCCGGCCATCACGCCGAAGTATTCGCCGTCGAGCTTGCCCAGGTCGATGGCCCGGTCGTCGCCGTGCAGGGCGATCTCCACCGATTCCTCGAGGTCGGCCGGGATGCCCAGGTTGGTGGCCAGCAGGTTGCCCGTGCCGGCCGGGATGATCCCCACCGGCACCTTTTTGCCCGAGCGGGCGACCACGTCGATCGACCGCTGCACCATGCCGTCGCCGCCCCAGACGAGCAGCCTGTCCGGCTTGTCCTTGAGCGCGGCGAGAACTGCCTTGGGCGCCTTCTTGCTCTTCGGCACCTCGTACCAGGCGAGGTCGTCGATCCCGGCGTCGGTCAGGCGGCGGCGCAATTCGTCCAGGCCGCCGCCCAACGTCTTCTTCTGGTGCGCGACAACAGCGATTCTGCGGGGGGTTCGCATGTGCTGCGCACTACCCGAATCGCCGGAACGGTAATCAGCTCACCGTTTCCCGCATGCGCTGCTCGGCGGCCGCGCTGCGGATCACCATGAGGCGCAGCTCGAGCTCGTCGGAGACCATCGAAGCCAGGTGTTCCAGGGCCTGGAGCTGGCGGGCGGTGGCCTCGCGGGGCTTGTTGTCGATCACGTTGACGGTGCCCAGCCGGTAACCGTCGTGGGTGCGGATCGGCGCCGCCGCATAGAAGCGCAGGCCCAGCTCGCCCCGGACGAGCGGGTGTTCGAGCGTGCGCGGGTCGACCGCCGCGTTGTTGATCACATAGACGTCGTCCTGGGCGATCACCGAGGCGCACAGCCCGGGCTCCTTGCCCACCTCGCGCACGCCGGCCAGGCCCTGACAGGCGGCGAGCCACACCCTGTCCTGCTCCACGAGCGAGACCGTCGCGATCGGAGTGTTGAAGATGGCGCCGGCGACGAACGCGATCCGGTCGTACGCGTCCTCGACCGGCTGATCGACCAACCGGTACCGGCGGACGGCCTCGAGCCGCGCCTGTTCCTCCGGACCGACGTTGTCCAGATACTCGTACGCGTTCGACGACACGGGACTGCTGTTGGTCATGGCCGGTGATCCCCCTCACATTCGACAATGGTGCAAGGAGCCTAGGAACGTCGTCGGTGTCCGGCAATGCTCTGGATGGCCGAATTGCACTCACAGCCAAGCCTCAGGCGTGAATGTCGCACAAAGTGTCAGTCGCTGGGTACAAGCTGACTCGTGACACCTACCGCCGCCGTCGTCGGGCAACTGGCCCGTGACCTCGTCCTCACCGTTGATCAACTACCGGAGCCGGGCCGTTCGGGCGCCGCGGGCAGCCGCCACGAGCAGCTCGGCGGCAAAGGCGCCAATCAGGCGGTGGCGCTGGCTCAGCTCGGCGTGCGGCCGTCCCTGATCGCCGTGGCGGGCGACGACATGATCGGCGACGTGCTGCTGGCCCAGGCCCGGCGGGACGGCATCGACGTACGTTCGGTGGTTCGCCGCCCGGGCGCGCTGACCGGCCTGATCGTGGAGATCCTCGAGCCCGGCGGCCGCTACCGCTACGTGGAACACCTGCCGCCGCCGGTGCTGCTCGGCGAGGACGACGTGTTGCGCGCCCGGCCGGTCATCGAGGGGGCGGACGCCGTACTCGTGCAGTTGCAGCAGCCCGAGGCGGCGACGCTGGCCGCGGCCCGGATCGGTCACGAGGCCGGCAAGCTGGTCGTGCTCGACGGCGAGATCAAGGACAAGAGCCTTCTCGCGTACGCCGATGTGGTGCGCGCCGACGAGACGGAAGCCGCCGGCCTCGACGAGGACGTGCTCGACCACGGGCCGAAGCTGCTGGCCCTGGCTCGCAAGGACGGCAACCTGTTCGTGTGGCGGGGCGGACGGGTCACGATCCCCCTGGACGATGCCGAGGTGGTCGACACCACCGGCGGCGGGGACGCGTTCGTCGCCGCCCTGACCGCGGCGTTGCTGGCCGGGGCCTCGTACGAAGAGGCCGCGCAACGGGCGACGGCCGCCTCGGCCGCCACCGTCACGCACGTGAGCGGACGTCCGGAGCTGCGCGATGTCTGAGATCGCGCCGGCCGAGCCGTGGCTCGTCCGGGAGGTCGGCACGCCCGACGAACAGGACGGCGCGCTGCTCCAGGGAGAGTCGATCTTCGCGCTGGCCAACGGGCATGTGGGGCTGCGCGGAAACCTGGAGGAACCGCACCTCGGTGGCATGCCGGGCACGTTCCTCAACTCGCTGTTCGAGGAGCGCGACCTGCACTATCCCGAAGAGGGGTACGGGTTCCCGGAACGCACGCAGACCATCGTGAACGGGCCCAACGGCAAGCGGATCTCGCTCTTCGTCGACGGGGAGAGGTTCGACCTGCGTACGGGCGAGGTACGCCGGCACGAGCGGGTGCTCGACCTGCGGGCGGGCACGCTCACCCGCGAGGTCGAGTGGGTCTCGCCGGGCGGGGTGGCGGTGTCGCTGCGTACGGAAAGGCTGGTTTCCTTCGTACGGCCGTCGGTTGCGGCCCTGCGCTACTCGGTGCGGGCCGAGGCGGAGCTGCGCGTCGAATCCGACCTGGTCGTCGACGAGGACTTGCCGTCGCCGCGCGAGGACGACCCGCGGGCCAGCGCAGTCCTGTCGGACCCGTTCGAGCCGGTTGCGCACGACGACGACAAGCTCGTGTGCCGCACCCGCCGCAGCCAACTCTCGGTGGCGGCCGCGGTCACCCACACCGGCGCCGACGGCAACGTCTCGTCCGCACCCGAGCTGATCCGCTGGACCGCCACCGGCCGCGGCGAGATCACCTTCGAGAAGTTCCTGTCCTACCACTGGCCGGCCGACGACCAGGTGGTGGCCGACCGCGACGCCGCCGCCCGGGACGGCTTCGACACACTGGCGGCCGAGCAGCGCGCCTACCTCGACGACTTCTGGGCGGGGGCGGATGTCGAAGTGGACGGCGACCCGGACATCCAGCAGGCGGTCCGCTTCGGACTGTTCCACGTGTTGCAGGCGGGCGCGCAGGCCGGCCCGCATCCGATCCCGGCCAAGGGACTGACCGGCAACGGGTACGACGGCCACACGCTCTGGGACACCGAGGCGTACGTGCTGAGGACGCTGACCTACATCCATCCCGGCTGCGTCGGTCCTGCGCTGAAGTGGCGGCACAACACGCTCGGCCACGCCCGCGACCGCGCCCGTGAACTGGGCCTCGACGGCGCGGCCTTTCCCTGGCGCACCATCGGCGGACCGGAGTGCTCCGGCTACTGGCCCGCGGGCACCGCGGCCCTGCACGTCAACGCGGACATCGCCGACGCCGTGCTGCGCTACCACGCGGCCACCGGCGACGACGAGTTCATGCGCGAGGCCGGCCAGGAACTGCTGACCGAGACAGCGAAGCTGTGGACGTCGGTGGCCTACTTCGACGACCAGGGCGTGGCCCACATCGCGGGCGTGACCGGCCCCGACGAGTACACGGCGCTGATGGACGACAACATCTACACCAACCTGATGGCCCAGCAGAATCTGCGCGCGGCCGGGATCGAGCCCCGCCTGGCCGACTGCCTGAGCATTCCGTACGCCGAGGGCCGCGAGGTGCACGAGCAGGCGGCCGGCTTCACCCGGCTGCCCGAGTGGGACTTCACCGACCACGACTACCCGCTGATGCTGAGCCACCACTACCTCAACCTGTACCGCAAGCAGGTGGTCAAGCAGGCCGACCTGGTGCTGGCCATGATGGTGCGCCCGGACGCGTTCACACTCGACGAGAAGCGCCGCAACTTCGCCTACTACGAGGCCCGGACCGTCCGGGATTCGTCCCTGTCGGCCCCGATCCAGGCGGTGCTGGCCGCCGAACTGGGACATCTGCGCCTGGCCCACGACTACCTGGCCGAGGCGGCCCTGCTCGACCTGCGCGGCGGTGGCGAGTCCGGCGGCGACGGCCTGCACATCGCGGCCTGCGCCGGAGCCTGGATAGCGCTGGTCATGGGCTTCGGCGGCCTACGCGACAACGGCGGCGAGCTCGCCTTCGGCCCGCGCCTGCCCCCAGGCCTGAAGCGGCTGGCCTTCCACCTGCACTGGCGGGGCGCTTCCATGTGCGTCACAGTCACGCGCGACTCGGTCACCTACACCACCGACGGCGACGTCACGTTCCGCCACGAGGGCAAAGAGATCCAGCTGATCGCGGGCGAGGAGCGAACGTTCCCGGTGGACCCGATGGAAGACATCCCAGCGCCGCCGTCACCACGCCCGCCCCGCCGCCATACCATTTCGGCTGAAGGCCGAGGCGAACAGTAGCGAGGTTCGTTGGCAATACGCGGGGGATTACTCGATGTCGGCGTAGTGCGCCATGGCGACGAACAATCCGAGGGCTGCGCCGAACGCCCCACCCGCGGTCAGAACGGACGTCGGAACATTGTTCCCCGCGGCGTCCGACAAGAGGCCCGCAAGCCCGCTGACAACCAGGGCAGCGATCACCATGAGTAGAACTCGCGTTCCACGCGGCCGCTGTGGGTGATGCGGAGTAACGGATAGTCGCTCCGACGTGCGAGTTCTGGACTGTACTGATCTACGGATCATGTTAACCACCAGAGTGTCTAGATGACTACCCTGAGTGTTATTCACGACGCGTGAATTAGCCACAGGAATTCAATCTGTGGTAAAGGATCTGGATTCGGACTTCGGCGGCACGGTTCCGAAGCGGTGCTTCTGGCGGGTCAACTGGTTGCCTCGATCTAGCCTCGGTGCCACGTGGCTGCTTGGTACCATGCAGAATGCTAGGTAGCAAGACTCAGGGACCCCGGCGCGATCGCCGTCGGTCGCTCTGGATAACCTCTTCTGGCTAAGTCTCTCGAATGAATACGGTGGTTACCGGTGAATAGTGAATTCCCGCAGGCCGACGGCAGCACTCTCCAGTCGCACGGAGAGTCGTCTCTTGGGGCTTTGACGGCTGTAGCAAATCGGTGCACAAGTGGCAATTGTCCCACGGTGTACGCGGCATCCGGAGCCGAGGGCACCATCGTGGTACAGGGTTACTCGCTGTCAACCGAAGACGCCGGCGTCAACGTACCGGCCGGTGAGGCGCTGGTCAGAATTCCGGTGGACCTGCTGCTTGAGGCAGCCCGTAATCTTTCCTGAACTCACCAACGGCCACGTTAGAGCGGGGGTGCTGGAATGGCTGCGACATCTGGCGCCCCTCGTGGCGACGCCGAGCCGGTAGGCGTCGTTCTGTCGCGGATGCGCCGCGCGAAGCGGCTGACGGGTGCCCGGCTCGCTGCGATGGTGGGCATGAGCCAACCCAAGATCTCGCGCATCGAACGCGGCAAGGGCCTCCTCGATCCGGAAGATGTGGGCGCCATCGCGCGTGCTCTGGGGGCGGATGAGAGCCTGACTCGGGACCTCATGGACCGTGCTGAACGGTCACAGGACCGGATGACTGACTGGCGCCCGGCCTCGGTCGGCCTCGCCGCCCAGCAGAAGACTTTGCAGGACTGGGAATTCGCTGCGACGTCGATTCGGGCGTTCGAGCCGGCGTTGATCCCGGGACCTTTGCAGACGAGCGGTTACGCGAAACTAGTTCTGCAAACCATGCGTCGCATCGCCCCCATGACGGCTTCTGATCTCACTGAGTCGGGTCTGCTGGCCGCCGTGACGGCGCGCGTGAGCAGACAAGAGGTGCTGGGAGACCCGTCGAAGACGTTCCAATTCGTCCTCGGCGAGGCCACTCTGAAACGCAGGCTCTTCCCTCCGCTCGAGATGATGGCTCAGATCGCCCACTTGCGAGAAGTGGTCACACAGACCGAGAACTTGCGCGTGACGGTGATCCCGGACGAAGCGCTGATCCAAGTCCCGCTGCTGCACGGGTTCTTTCTGTACGACGACGATTTGGTGATCGTCGACCTGTACAACACGGGACTGATCTCGCGGAGTCAGAAAGACGTGGAAAGCTACCGCCGGATCTTCGATGCGCTGGAGAAGCAGTCGACAGATGTAGTGCCGCTGCTCGACGAGTATGAGGAGAACTACTTCCGGCTCCTCCAAGACCGGCAGAGGCACCCCCGATGAGCATCGGGCGCTGATTCGACCGAGCGGAGGGCGGTCAGTGGTGGCCCTCGCCGAACTCTTCGGCCCAGACACGCCAGTTGTCGAGAACGCCGTACAGCGAGGGAGTCAGCCAGCCCGGGGCTGAGCGGCGGAAGACGCCGGGGTCCATGTCGCCCGCGCCCGACGGAAGGGCGCCGATCAGGTGGGGGACCAGCTCGCTCAGGTTGGCCCAGTGGACCAGCTCGGGGTCGTGGGGCCAGGCGCCGATGACGACGCCGGCCGGCACGCCTCGGCGGGCCAGGGCCTCCAAGGTGAGCGCGGTGTGGTTGAGGGTGCCCAAGCCGGCCCGGGCCACCACGATCGTGCTGACGCCCAGGGTGGTGGCCAGGTCGGCGACCGTCCACGATTCGCCCGAGGGGCGGACGCCCATCGGGACCAGCAGGCCGCCGGCCCCTTCGACCAGAACCAGGTCGTGCTTGTCGGCCTCGGCCCGGATGGCGTCGACCACCTCGTAGAGCTCGAGCGGCGGCAGGGAGGCCACGGTGGCGGCGGTCAACGGCGCCAGCGGGTCGGGGTATTCGGCGAGCGTGCGTGTGGTGTCGGGCGCGGCCAGGCGGGTGATGACCTCGATGTCGGTCGGTTCGCCGGTGGCGATGCCGGTCTGACCGGGCTTGACGACCGCGACGCGAAGGCCCGCCGCCTGGGCCGCGGCGGCCACGGCAGCGGTGACGATGGTCTTGCCGACCTCGGTGTCGGTGCCCGTCACCACGACGATCCCGCGCCACTCGCCGGCCTCGGGGCGCCGCGGGGCCGGTTGGGCCTGCGCGGACAGCTCGGCTGAGACCTCCGCGCTGATCGACTCGGCACTCGGCAGATCGTCGAGCCCCAGGCCCGTGCCGCCGGGAGCGGGCGAGACCGGCCTCGGCGCTTCCGGCACCGGGTGGCCGGGGGCGGGAGAAACAGGCACCGGCGAATCCGGCACCGGGTGGCCGGGCGCCGGAGAAACAGGCACCGGCGAATCCGGCTGGGGATGCTCGGGTGTCGGAGTGGCCGGCGCGAGCGGCGTCGGCGAGGCCGGCGCGACACCCGGCGGAGCCTCGACCGGAGGGATCTGCTCGGGCTCGACAGGGGGCGCTGTGGCGGCGGGACCGTCGGCGCGAGCGGTGGCGTCGCCCGTGGCGGTGACAGCGGCCGATTCGATTGCGGCAATGGTGGCGGCTGTGGGGTCGTTGGGTGCGGGCGCGACTGTGGCCGGGGCAGCGCTGGACACGGCCAAGGGACGTGGCGGGTTGGAAGCGTCGCCACCCTCAGCTGCGGCGAGGGCGCGGTGGGGTGGGTCGGTGTCGAGCTCGCCGCCGGAGCGCTGGGCGGAGTGGGCGCCGGCATTGCCGTGGGCGGGGCGGCTGCTCTGGGCGCCGGCGTCGCCGAGGGCGGGCTCGGCGGGCAGGAGTGCGGGCTCGGCCGGTGTCGGCAGCGAATCCAAGCCGATCGGGGTGAGGATCGTCTCGGCGTCGGGAGCGGTGGGCGTGAAGGATCCGGATCCGGCCCTGAAGACGGCTGTTGCCCGGGGGAGACGAGCCAGGATCTCGTGGAGGTCGGGGGAGGCCGCTTCTCGGCGGGTGGGGCGGGTCACGGGGCGCACTCCACGATGACATCCAGGGCGTGGGCGAAGTCGGGCTCGGAGATTCCCGCGTTGATGGTCAGGCGCAGGCGGGAGCTGCCGTCGGGGGTGGACGGCGGGCGGAAGCAACCCACCGCCACGCCGCGGTCGCGGCAGTCGTCGGCCCAGGCCAAGGCCGCCTCCGGGCCGGGAGCCAGCACCGACAGCACGCCGGCAGGGGGAACGGGAACCTCCAAGCCGGCGCCCGGGGCGGGCAGGCAGACTTTCAGGCCGGCGGCGCTGAGGCGGGCGACCGTCAGTTCGGCGCGGGCCCGCAGCAGGGCTCGGCGGTCGTCGGCGGCGCGGGCGATGCGCAACGCCTCGTGGACGCCGGCGGCGACGGCCGGTGGGAGCGCGGTGTCGTAGATGAAGGTGCGGCCGGTGTCGATCAGGTGGCGGCGGAATGCGGCGGGGCCGGCGACCACGCCGCCGGCGGCGCCCAGTGATTTCGACAGGGTGGCGGTGACGATCACGTCGTCCAGGCCGGACAGGCCGGCTGCGGCCACGCCGCCGGCGCCGGACGGGCCGAGCAGGCCCAGCGCGTGGGCGTCGTCGACCAGGAGCAGGGCGCCGCGGGCGTTCGTCACCTCGTGGAGGGATGCCAACGGGGCCAGGTCGCCGTCGACGGAGAACACCGACTCGGTGACGACCAGGGCACGGTCGGGGCGGTGGGTGTCGAGGATCTGGGCCACGGCGGCCGGCGAGTTGTGCGGGGCGACCACCGTGCGTACGCCGGAGATCTTGCAGCCGTCGATCAGGGAGGCGTGGTTGTAGGCGTCGGAGACGATCAGGTCGCACACGCTGGTGAGGCTGCGCACAGCGGCCAGGTTGGCCAGGTAGCCCGACGAGAAGACGAGCGCCGACGCCGACCCGAGCCAGGAGACCAGTTCCGCCTCGAGTTCCGCGTGGACCAGCGCCGATCCGCGCACCAGGCGCGAACCGGTGGCGCCCAGGCCGTACGCCGCAAGGGTTTTCGCCGCGGCCCCGATCACCGCGGGATGGGTGGCCAGGCCGAGATAGTCGTTGCCGGCCAGATCGACGACGGAGTCGCCGGCCGGCCGGGGCCGCAGCCGACGCGTCAGCCCCGCCTTGGACCGGCTTGCGGCCAGGCCTTCCAGAGCCTCCAACCAGCCCGCCAAGACAACCCTCCAACACCCTTCCGGGCGATCGCGAGACTGGGAAACTACCACCCACCACCGACAGCTTCGCCGCCGCGGAAGCTCCCCCCGCCCACCGCCCTCGAACGGCTCGAAGCTTGTTACGGTACGGGCATGTCAGAGATCCTCGACCGGGCCACAGCCCAGGTGCTCAACGACGGTATCGGCCTCGACGAGGCGCAGATCCTCGAGGTGCTGCGGTCGCCGGACGACGATCTTCCCGCGCTGCTCCAGCTCGCCCACGACGTGCGCATGAAGTGGTGCGGCCCCGAGGTCGAGGTCGAGGGCATCGTCTCGCTGAAGACCGGCGGCTGCCCCGAGGACTGCCACTTCTGCTCCCAGTCGGGCCTGTTCGCGTCGCCGGTGCGCTCGGTCTGGCTCGACATCCCCTCGCTGGTCGAGGCGGCTAAGCAGACCGCGGCGACCGGGGCGACCGAGTTCTGCATCGTGGCCGCCGTGCGCGGGCCCGACCAGCGCCTGATGGACCAGATGCGCGAGGGCGTCAAGGCGATCCGGGCCGAGGTCGACATCCAGGTCGCGGCCAGCCTCGGCATGCTCAGCCAGGAACAGGTCGACGACCTGGTCGAGATGGGCGTGCACCGCTACAACCACAACCTCGAGACCTGTCAGTCGCACTTCCCCAACGTGGTGACCACCCACACCTGGGAAGAGCGCTGGAGCACGCTCAAGATGGTGCGCGAGTCGGGCATGGAGGTCTGCTGCGGCGGCATCCTGGGCCTGGGCGAGTCGTTGGCGCAGCGGGCCGAGTTCGCGGCCCAGCTGGCCCAGCTCGACCCGCACGAGGTGCCGATGAACTTCCTCAACCCCCGGCCGGGTACGCCGCTGGGCGATCAGCCGGTGGTCGAGGGCAAGGACGCGCTGCGCGCCATCGCCGCGTTCCGGCTCGCCATGCCGCGCACGATCCTGCGCTTCGCGGGCGGCCGCGAGATCACCCTGGGTGACCTGGGCACCCGCGACGGGCTGCTGGGCGGCATCAACGCGGTGATCGTGGGCAACTACCTGACGACGCTGGGCCGCCCGGCCACGGCCGACCTCGAGCTGCTGCAAGACCTGAAGATGCCGGTCAAGGCGCTCTCGGCGACCATCTGATGTTCTGTGACCGATGCGGCGAACCGGCCGCGGAAGGCGCGCACAGCGCGTGCGCCGAAGCCCGGGCGCTCGAGCCGCCGCGCTTCTGCCCGGACTGTCGCCGGCGCATGAAGGTGCAGGTCGTGCCGACGGGTTGGAAAGCCACCTGCGTCGAGCACGGCACGCGTACGGCTTAGAAAGAACCCTTGGCGGCGGCGGCCCGGAGACCGCCGCCACCTCTCTCACCCGTCACCCGAAGGCGGCAGGAGTCTCTTTGCCCGCGCGGTGGCCCGCGATCGGCAGGGTCACGCTGACCAGCGTGCCGTCACGGTCGGCCGCCCCGCCGCCGAGGCGGCGCAGCGTGCGCAGCATGGCCACGTTGTCGGCCGCGGTGTGCGCGATGAGGGCGGCGAAATTGCCCTGCTCGGCGTACGCGTAGAGGCGCCGCAACAGGGCGGTGCCGATGCCGCGGCGCTGCCAGTCGTCGTCGACCAGCATGGCGACCTCGCCCAGGTCGCCCTCGGCGAGCAGATTGCCCATGGCCACCACGCGGTCGCCGGCCAGGGCCAGCAGGGTGCGTCCGTGGCCCGGCGGCTCGAGCAGCTGGACCAGCCGCGCGTCGGTGGGCGCACCGCTCAGGTAGCGCCGCTGCAGCGAGGCGGCCGAACTGCGGGCGTGCAGATCGCGTACGGCGTCGAGGTCGTCGATCGTGGCGGCGCGCAGCGTGAGCTCGGCGCCGTCGGGCAGCAGCAGCGTTGTCTGCCCTTCCTGCCGGCGCAGCATCGCGCCGGACAGCTCGACCAGGGCTTGCGCCCGCGCGTATTCGGCCGGGGTGAACGCCGGGGCCGCGCGCAGCACCTCGAACGAGCCGCCGGCCGGGTCGGCCAGGATCATCCGCGTGGCCTCGTAGCCGGGGCGCGCGAGCAGCGGATCGGGCCGCCAGCGCACCTCGGTCGCGTCGAGCAGGGCGACCAGCGCCTCGGCCAGCGTGTCGGACTCGTGGACCAGCCGGCCGGCCAGCGCGAGGGCCCGGGTCGGCTGGTCGACCAGGCCCTGCGCCTCGGCCCGGGCCACGAACGCGTCGCGGCCGCGGCCCTTGGCCACCGAGGCCAGCAGCTCGGACTCGGTCATCGTTTCGGGCGCGTCGACGAGGAAGTCGTCGACGGCGCCGGCCTCGGTCGTGTGCACCTGGACGGCGAGGATGTTCACCGACCGCAGGGCGAGGCTTGCGGTCAGAACGGAGAGGTATCCCGGTCGGTCGTCAACCGTTGCCCGGATCCGCCACAGCGCCATGGAGGGCACCCCTTTCGGCGAGTCACGTCAGCTTTACCGTCCCCAATTCTCCTCCGCCGCTGTTAACCGGACATTGCTTGAGCTGGGATTTCCGCGAGAGTCGAGTCACAGCGCGGACGGCACGGCGACCGCGTCGAGCCGGTCGCCGAGGATCACGGCGGCCGCGCGGATCAGCTGTGCCACCCGGTCGACCTCGGTGACGTGGAAGGCGGCCGCGGGCAGGTCGTCGGCGTCGGAGCGGGCGACCACCAGCACCAGGCCGGCCCGGCCGAACGGGGCGATCGCGAAACGGGTGCCGTCGGCGCCGGTCAGCGGCCGGGCCCGCAGCGGGGTGATCTCGGGCAGCTGCAGGGGGCCGGGGGCACGCCAGCTCGCGTAGGCCACGGTCGGATCGGAGGGCAGCGTGCGGGGAGCGTCGGCCCGCGCGGCCCAGTCGGCCGGCACGGTCGCGGCGGCTGCCCAGTCGGCGGCGAGCAGCCCGGGCACGGCGTCGACCAGCGTGGCCAGGCCGTCGGCCGGGTTGGCAGCCACCTGGGCCAGCAGCTCGGCGTCGTGGCCGCCGGAGACGGGGGCGCCGATCGCCTTCCAGACGCCGTCCACCTGCACGCCGGGGATGGCGGCGAGACCGGCCAGCAGCCGTTCGACGCGGGAGGCGCCCGGCCACACGACGGTGAAATCGTCGACGGCGCGGCCGCCCAGGCGTTCCAGCACGACCACCTGCACGATGTCGGCCCCGGCGACGCCCAGCGTGCGAGCCACCTGACCGAGGGCGCCGGGGCGATCGGGCAGAGTGACTCGGACCCGCAGCAACATGCAACTCCTCCCGCCTGTGAGGGGCACAGCGAGGCTGTCCCCTGAGGCGTACAGCCTGCCAATTCGGCGTTTCGCCCCGGTTGCGGCGCCGTGTCCGGCACATCATGTGATTCGGCTATGCCGAGGGTCACACCAGGTCACCGGGCATTTGTACCCGCCGTTCGTACCGTTCATGTCACCTGACCGGGGCACGACGGGCGGTAGGGTCGACGGGTGATCTGCAAGGCCTGCCAGGAGCGACGGCACGACGACTGCCGCGGCGGTTCGTGGTGCGACTGCCAGCATCGCGCGAGCAAGCCGACCCCGCCGGTGACCGGGCCGCCGGGCCCGTGACCAGCTTCCCCGCATGGCCGTCGTCGGCCGGCGAACTGGTCGAGCTGTATCCGCGCAACCCGTCGCCGACGCTGCGCGTCAACTTCATCGCCAGCGCCGACGGGGCCGTAACGGTCGGCGGGCTGTCCGGCGGGCTGCACGGGCCCGGCGACAAAGAGATCTTCGACTCGCTGCGGATGGTCTGCGACGCCCTGATCGTCGCCTCCGGCACCGTACGGGCCGAGAACTACGACGCGCTACGGCTGACCCCCGCCGCCCGGCAGTGGCGGATCGCGCACGGCCTGCCCGAGTTCCCGCTCATGGTGATCGTCTCGGGGTCCCTGAATCTCGACCCGGACCAGCTGATCTTCTCGGACGCGCCGGTCCGCCCGATCGTCGTGACGACGACCCGGGCCGACCCCTCCGCCCTGGCCGACATCGCCGACGTGATCGCCGTCGGTGACGACACAGTGGATTGCGCCGCTGCGGTCCGGGAGCTGAACGCGCGCGGCGCGACCCAGCTGCTCTGCGAGGGCGGCCCGCACCTGTTCGGCACCCTGCTCGACGCGGATCTGGTCGACGAGCTGTGCCTGACGGTCTCACCGCTGCTGGTCGGCGGCGGCCCCGGTCGCATCTCGTCCGGAGCCGCCGCCGAGCCGCGGCCGATGTCCCTGCGTCACGTGCTCACGCTCGAGAACATGCTCTTCCTGCGGTACGCCCGTCAGGGCAGCTGACCGGCCCGGTCGACAACCGCCACCTTCAGCTGCGCGGTCCACCCGATCACGGCCCCGGCCGGGAAGGGCGCCGCGTCGTTCTGCGCGACTTCCCGCTCGCCGAGGAACCGGTAGCTGGTCGCGTCGAAGATCAGGTCGTGCCGGGTGGCGTGGTGCACCTTGGAGACCGCGACGCCGCGCCGCCCGGCCAGGTCGACCTGTTTGACCACGGTGGTGCCGGGGATGGTGGCGGCCGCCTCGAACATGGCCGCGGCCGAGGCGGGCGGCACGTACTGTTCGCGCAGGGTGTCGCCGACCTTGACGAACGCCGTCACGTCGGGCGGGTTGCCGCCCTCCTTCCCGGTCTCGGCGCCGGCGTACAGCCACTCGCGCATGCCCTTCGCGTCGGTCGGCAGATTCCGCAGGTAGGCCGGGATCGGTGTGCCCTGGGCGGGGAGCGGCACGTTCTCGTGGACCGAGTGGGTGGGATCGGTGGCATCCTTCGGGTCCGTCGCCCGCTCGCGCAGCAGGCCGTCGCGGGTGCCGTCGGCGGACAGCCAGATGCGGCGGTTCTTCTCGACCGGCGGGATGTATTTCGCGTCCTTCATGTCGCCGCTCGCCGAGGCCTCGGCGCCGCCCCAGGCCACCAGCGACTCGACGTAGACGAACTGGTCGGGACGAGCCGGTTGGACCGGTTCGCGGCGGGCCTCGGCCGCGGCCAGACGCAGCACCTGGGCGGCCTCGGTCGAGGACTGTTGCTCCCGCTGCTCCGGCTGCTCCGGGTTCACGCCCACGACGGTGAAGGCGACGGCGGCCGTGACCACGCCGACGGCGGTGGCGGGGATCAGGCTCCACACCCACCGCTTCCTGGCTTTCCGCGGTTCGGCGCGGAACATGCGCGCCCGGGCGCCCGTGAGCACGGCTGCCGTGGGCGGTGGCACGTCGCTGCGGAATTTCTCCATCAGGTCCAGGTCATTCATGGTCGTTCCCGTTCGTGAGGTCGAGTTCGGGGAAGCCGTGCAGGGCGGCTCGGAGGCGCTTGCGGGCGCTGTGCAGGCGGGAGCGGACGGTGCCGACCGGGATGTCCAGGGCGCGAGCCACCTCGGGATAGCTGAGCTGGGCCTGGCTGACCAGCGTCAGCACCTCGCGTTCGCCCACGTTGAGGCGGGCGAGGACGCCGGCCAGGGCCTTGACGTGCTCGGCCGCGGTGACCTGGGCCGGCACCGTGTCCTCGGGGCCGGCCAGCGCGGGGTCGAGCCCGGTGCGGGCGAGCGCGCGGTATTGCCGGATCTCGGTGCGCTGATGGCCGCGCAGCAGGTTGGCCGCTATGCCGTAGAGCCAGGGGAGGGCGTCGGGCCGGCTCAGGTCGTACGCGGACCGGCTCTTGAAGGCCGTGAGGAAGGTCTCGGCGGTGAGATCGTCGGCGAGTGTGCGCCCCACGCGCCGGGCCAGGTAGCGGTGGATGGTGGCGGCGTGCCGGTCGAAGATCGGGCCGAAGCTCTCCGGCTCGGTGGTCGAAAGCCTGATCAGGTCGCCGTCGGTGAGCTCGGCCCGGGTGGCCGTGGGTCTCATGCGGTGCCTCTCGCGTCCGGTGGAATCGCTGTCACCCCGCTATTGGCCGATCGGCTCACATCGGTTCATTGATGGGCGCGCCTCCACCATCGAACCAAGATCTTGTGGATAACTCTGTGTATGAGCACTAGAAGTTGTGGACAACTCGTGCCAACCCCTGGCGGATGCGAGTTCTGTCGTACCCCTGGTGCAACATGATCGGCGTGTCTGACGAAATTTCCCCCGTCGGGCGGGTGCTGGGAACTGCCGATGCCACGCCGCTCCAGTTCTGGACGGCTGTGTCCGAAGGCAGCTACTTGCAACTCGACGACGTCGTGGTGACCAAGCGTGACCTGCCGGACCGCGAACCGGTGACGATCGCCGGCGTGGTCACCCAGGTGCGGGCGCGCCACGAGGGCGCCCAGTTCGACTCCGACGTCTTCGCCATCGCCGAGGGCACACTGCCGGCCGTGGTGCAGGAGGCGGCCGAGATCACCACCACCCGGGTCGACCCCGAGCTGTACGTCCCGCCCTCGCCCGGTGCGGTCGTGCACCGGGCGACCGGCGAGGCCCGCGACGCCGCGCTGCACTTCGACCGGATGGACAGGCGCATCCCGATGGGCACCGGCCGCGACGGCGTGCCCGTCTACCTCAACGCCGACTTCCTCGACGGCACCCGCGGCGCGCACGTGTCGATCTCCGGCATCTCCGGGGTCGCCACCAAGACCAGCTTCGCGACGTTCCTGCTCTACTCGGTGTTCCGCTCCGGCCAGCTCGGGGCCGACGGCGCCAACGCCCGTGCGCTGATCTTCAACGTCAAGGGTGAGGACCTGCTCTTCCTCGACCACCCCAACACGAAGCTCGACGAGGCCACCCGGGCCAACTACAAGCTGCTCGAGCTGCCGGCGACGCCCTTTTCCGACGTACGGGTCTATGCCCCGCCCCGAGCGGGCGACTCGTCCGGCGCGCCCGACGTGAGCAGCCGGCTCACCGGCGTCGACTCGTTCTACTGGACGCTCGAGGAATTCTGCTCGCTGCGCCTGCTGCCCTACGTGTTCGCCGACGCCGACGACGAGCGCCAGCAGTACACGATGGTCGTCCACTCGGTGACCGCCCACCTCAACCGCTACGCCGTGCCCGCCGAGGGCGGCATCAGCATCGACGGCAAGCGGATCGGCTCGTACGGCGATCTGGTCGACCACATCGTCGAGCAGCTCACCGACGACGAGACGAGGTCGACCTGGGCCGGCTCCGCGGTCAACATGGGCACGGTCAACGCGTTCGCCCGCCGCCTCATCGGCAGCAAACGCGACCTGGCCCGGCTTATCCGCGGCGACCTCGCCCAGCGCCGCCCCCACCAGATCAAGACGGCCGAGTCGGCCCAGGTCACGGTGGTCGACCTGCACAACCTGCCCGACCGGGCCCAGCGGTTCGTGGTCGGTGTGACGCTCAAGACCGAGTTCGAGGAGAAGGAGAAGGCCGGCACCGGCCGCCCGCTGCTGTTCGTCGTGCTCGACGAGCTGAACAAGTACGCCCCGCGCGAGGGCAGCTCCCCGATCAAGGAGGTGCTGCTCGACATCGCCGAGCGGGGGCGGTCGCTCGGGGTCATCCTGATCGGCGCCCAGCAGACCGCCAGCGAGGTCGAGCGGCGCATCGTGACCAACTCGGCGATCCGCGTGGTCGGCCGGCTCGACCCGGCCGAGGCGGCCCGGCCCGAATACGGCTTCCTGCCCCCGGCCATGCGGCAGCGCGCCCTGCTGGCCCGCCCCGGCACGATGTTCGTCAACCAGCCCGACATCCCGGTCCCGCTCTGCGTCGAGTTCCCGTTCCCGGCCTGGGCCACCCGCAAGTCCGAGTCCGGCCCACCGCCCGCCGAGACGATGAAGTCGATCGTCCAGGGCGCCGATCCGTTCGCCGTCGTAGGCAGCCGCGGCGGTTCGTCCGACGACGACATCCCGTTCTAAGGTTCTCCCGATGCGCATCCTGCACACGTCCGACTGGCACGTCGGCAAGGTCCTCAAGGGCCGCGGCCGGCACGACGAGCACATTCGCGTGCTGGCCCAGGTGGTCGAGATCGCCCGGGCCGAGCGGCCCGACCTGGTGATCATCGCCGGTGACCTCTACGACACCGCTGCGCCGACGGCCGACGCGACCAAGGTGGTCACCCGGGCGCTGACCGCGCTGCGCAACACCGGCGCGCAGGTGGTTGCGATCGGCGGCAACCACGACAACGGGCCCGCGCTCGACGCGCTGCGCCCGTGGGCCGAGGCGGCCGGCATCGTGCTGCGCGGCGCCGTGCGCGACAAGGCCGATGAGTTGCTGATCACCGGCGAGACCGCCGGCGGCGAGAAGTGGCAGCTCGTCACCCTGCCGTTCCTCTCCCAGCGGTACGCGATCCGGGCCGCCGAGATGTACGAGCTGACCGCGGCCGAGGCCAGCCAGACCTACGCCGACCACATCGCGCGGCTGATCGAGCGGCTCAGCGACAAGTTCGACCAGCCCGGCGTGATCAACCTGCTCACCGCCCACCTGACGATCGTCGGCGCCTCGGCCGGCGGCGGCGAGCGCGAGGCACACACGATCATGGGGTACGCCGTGCCGGCCACGGTCTTCCCGCGCAACGCCCACTACGTAGCGCTGGGTCATCTGCACCGGGCCCAGCAGGTGATCTCGCCCTGCCCGACCCGCTACAGCGGCAGCCCGCTCGCGGTCGACTTCGGCGAGGAGGAGAACATCTCCTCGGTGGCGATCGTCGACGTGGCGGTCGACAAGGCGGCCCGGGTGCGCGACGTGCCGATCACCGGGGCGATCGCGCTGCGTACGGTCCGCGGCACCCTCGAACAACTGGCGACGGTGAACCTTCCGGACGCCTGGCTCCGTGTCCTCGTACGCGAGAAGCCGCGGGTCGGCCTCCGCGAGGACGTGCAGGAGCTGCTGCCCAACGCCCTCGAGGTGCGGATCGACCCCGAGATGATGCCCGACCGGGCGGGGGAGCGCATGGCACAGCGGGCCGGTCGGTCGCCGCGGGAACTCTTCGGCGACTACCTGGACAGTCGCGACAACGCCGACGACGGCGTCCGCGAACTCTTCGACGAGCTGTACGACGAGGTGAGCACCGTGAGCTCTGGCTCGGAGCGAAGCGGAGCGGGGTCATGAGGCCGATTCGGCTGGATATGGCGGGGTTCACCGTCTTCCGGGACGAGACGAGTGTCGACTTCACCGACGCCGACTACTTCGCGCTGGTCGGGCCGACCGGCTCGGGCAAGTCGACGGTTCTCGACGCCATCACGTTCGCGCTGTACGGCACCGTCCCGCGGTGGGGCGGCAGCCGCGGCATCGGCAACGCGCTCGCCCCCTCGGCCACCGAGGCGCGGGTGCGGCTCGTCTTCGAATCGGCCGGCGACCGCTACGTGGCCACCCGCGTCGTCCGGCGTGACGGCCGCGGCAACGTCAAGACCGCCGGCGCCGGCCTTCAGCTCATGCCGCCCGGCTTCGACGTGTCGAAGCTCGACACCGGCATGGACCTCGAGGACCTGGGCGAGGTGCTGGCGGGCACCCCGGCCGAGATGGACCAGGCCGTGCTCGACGCCGTCGGGCTGCCGTTCGAGCAGTTCACCAGCTGCGTCGTCCTGCCCCAGGGCCAGTTCGCCGACTTCCTGCACGCCAAGCCGGCCACCCGTCAGCAAATTCTGGTCAACCTGCTCGGCCTGCACGTCTACGAAGAGGTGCAGACCCGGGCCAGTGGCCGGGCACAGACGGCCGAGGGCAAGCTGGCCGTGGTCGACCAGAACCTGGCCGCCCTGGCCGACGCCACCGACGAGGCCGTCGGGGCGGCCGAGCAGCACGTCGCCCGCATGCGGGAACTGACCGTCGCCGTCGAGGCGGCCGTTCCCGGGCTGCGGGCCAAGCGGGCGGCCGAGGCGCAAGCCGCTTCGGCGCGGGACGCGCTGGATGCCGAGGTGCGGCTGCTCTCCTCAGTGCGTACGCCCGCGGGAAGCGTGGAAACCGCCGGCGTGACCGCCGCCGCGAGGGCGACCGCCGCTCAGACCGCGGACGAGGTCCGCGCAGCGGAGGAAAAGGAAGAGAAGCTCCGTGGGGAGCTCGCCGCGGCCGGTGACGCCGGGTCGCTCAGCCTCATGCTCGACCGGCACGCCGAGCTCGAGAAACTGGTCGGGCAGGCCGACTGGTTCGCGGGCGAGGTGTCCGTGGCCGAAGTGGAGCACAAGGACGCCGCGGCCTCGGCCGAGATTGCCCACAGCGCCCACTTGGGCGCCACCCAGCTGCTCGAGCAGGCCCGCCTCGACTACACCGAGGCGCAGCGGATCGACCGGGCGGCCGCCCTGCGCGCGCATCTGACCGCCGGCGATCACTGCCCGGTGTGCGAGCAGACTGTGACCACCGTGCCGCCGGTGCCCGAGGAATCCGCCGTTCGGGCCGCCGAGACCAGTGGCAAGGCCGCGCGGGCGGCGGCCGAGATCGCCGAGAAGGCGTGGCAGCAGCGGGACGCGGTCGCCCGCAAGCTCGAGAGCAACCTCGAACGCAAGCGAGCCCAGCACGAACACCACCTGACGCGGCTGGCCGAGGCGCGGGCCGCGGTGGCCGAGTCGCCCGGCGTCGAGGCGTTGCGCCGGCAGCTCGCCGAGATCGACCGGTTCCAGAAGCAGCTCGACCAGGCGGGCGCGGCCGTGCGGACGGCACGCTCAGCCAACCGGCAGGCCCAAGCCGCGGTGATCGCCGCCGAGGACAGGCAGCGCTCGGCCTGGCGTGAGTTCGACACCGTACGCGACCAGGTCGCGCGCTTCTCGCCGCCGCCGGCCGACCGCGACGACCTGGCCGGCGCCTGGGCCCTGCTCGTCGAGTGGGCCGTCGGCCTGGCCGCCGAGCGCGCCGCCGCCCGCGACGAGGCCGAGGGCACGGTCGCCTCGGCCCACCGCACCACCGTTGCCGCGCTGCAAGAGATCGCGGCTCTCTTCACAGCGGCCGGCGTGGCCGTGCCGGCCTCCGACGAGTCCTCGCTCATCCGCGCGGCCGCGATCACCGCCGAACGCTCCGAGGCGGCCCTGCAACGGCTGGTCGACCGCCGCGCGCAGGCCCACGAGCTCGCCGAGCAACGGATGACGCTGCAACGCGAGATGCGGGTGGCCAAGTCGCTGGCCGGGCACCTGCGGGCCAACAACTTCGAGCGCTGGCTGCTGGAGGAGGCGCTCGACCTGCTCGTCGACGGCGCGTCGCGGATCCTGCGCGAGCTGACCGGCGGCCAGTACGACCTGATCCACGACAAGGGCGAGTTCTTCGTGATCGACCACCACGACGCCGGGCTGCGGCGCGGGGTGCGCACGCTCTCGGGCGGCGAGACCTTCCAGGCCTCGCTGGCCCTGGCGCTGGCCCTCTCGGAGCAGCTGGCCGGCATGTCGACCACGGCCGCCAGCCTCGAGTCGATCGTGCTCGACGAGGGCTTCGGCACGCTCGACGCGGCCACGCTGGACGTGGTCGCGGCGACCTTGGAGAACCTGGCCGCGCGGGGTGACCGCATGGTCGGCGTGGTCACCCATGTCAACGCGCTGGCCGAGCGGGTGCCGGTGCGGTTCGAGGTGCACAAGGACGCGCGGACAGCGCACGTGGCGAGGGTGGGCCTTTGACCAGGATGTTCGTGGACGCGTGGGACCCGTCCTACGGCTCGTCGTTCGAGGGCGGCTCCGAGAGCGGGGACGGCCCGGCCTCGGCCAGCAGCGCCCAGGTCGACACCGATGTCGAGGTGCCGGCGGCCGAGTGGGCGCCGATCGACGTCTCGTCGTCGGTGCGCTGCCCCGACGTGGTCTTCCTGGTCGACGGCGTGCGGCGCAACGACGCGGGGCTGTGGACGGCGGAAGAGGACGGCACGTCGTACGCCGGGCTGGCCGCCTCGTACGCCGCCGGGGTGGTCCGATGCGACCTGGCCCGGGGCGCAGCCGAGCTGGTGGGCGCGCGGGTCGGCCGGGGGTTGTTCACGGCGAGCCCGTCGGCCGGGGACGTGCAGGCCGGTTCGGTGCGCTACGAGGTGCACCGCATCCACGGCGCCGGGGAGGCCAGCAAGCTGCCCGCCGCCGTGCAGGGCCCGCTGACCGCGCTCGAGATCGACATCTCGGCCACGGCCCGCGACACGAGCTCCGACGGCCGCGACCTGCTCGTGGTCGACGGGCCCCTGCGCAACCGGCGGCAGCTGCCGCGCACGATCGGCTACGTCAAGACGCAGCAGAAGCAGTACCTGCCGGCCGCGCTGACCACGGTGGTGACGTCGTTGAAGCCCGGCCAGCGCACGCCGGTCTTCCATCTGGGCACGGTGTGGGGCGGCTGGTCCTGGTATCTGCGCCTGCCCGGCGGGTCCGGGGCGCCGTGGTCGGGCATCGTGCGGATCGAGTGCTCGCCCGATCTCCCACCCGAGGAGGCGATCGAGCTGGCCGACATCTCGGGCGCGACGCTGCCGCGCTTCGCGTCATCGGCCTACAAGGATCCGCGGGCGCCGCAGAACCTCGTGCCGATCGCCGGACTCGAGCGGCGGCTGCGCGGCCTGCTGGGCGATTCCCGGGTGCTGCACCGCGCGCTGACCCTGGCCACCGCGCGGTCGCGCGTCAACTAGTTCCTGTGCGTGGTCTGTTGGGCGGTTCGCGGGTGCTGCTCTGCGCGCTGACCCTGGACACCGCGCGGTCACACGTCAACTGGTTCCTGCCCTCGGCGCGGTTCGCGTGCCGAGCCCGGAGTCAGCGCAGGATCGACGCCACCAGGCGGCGGATGGGCGGCGGTTCGTCTCCGCCGGCTTGGCTGATCGTTTCCGCGTCGGCTCGGGCTGCTGCCCAGCCGCTGGCGAATGCCAGGTGTGCCGCGCCGACCAGGGTGAGCGCCAAGGCGTCGATGTCGGCGTCCGCGGGCACCCGGTGCTGGGCCTGCTCGGCGGTCAAGTAGGTGGCGAGAACTGCGCTCGCCTCATCCAGCAGCGGCAGGCCCGCAGTGCGCAGGACCCCACCTGGCCGGCCTCGAGTTGGCAGGCGCGCAGCTCGTTGGCCTTCAGGGGGCTGGCCCGCGCCTCGGAGGCTTCCAGGTGGCTGATTTCCAGCCGGCAAGGCTGCGGTTGGCAAGCCCGGATCTCGCAGGTCCCTACTTCGTGTTGCTTCGCCCTGGTGGGCCTCTGTTCGCCGACTCGTGTTTCGCAGACGGGCGCGTAGATCGTCGCGCGACAGGATGAGCGCGACGAGTCCCCGGCCCACCGGATCGAACACGAAGGTCAGCGCGTCGGCGATGTTCTCGTCGACCGGGCCCGAACCGGCCGTCTCGCACATGGTGGCGCCCCACGCCTCGAATCCCGCGATGCGGCGGCGCACCAGCTCGGCGAGGAAGTCGTCGAAGTCGGCGAAATGCCGGTGCAGCACACCTTTGGCGCAGCCGGCCTCGGTGGTGACCGCGCGGCTGGTCAGAGCGCTCGGCCCGTCCGACAGCAGGACGCGCTGGGCCGCATCGAACAGTTGCTGGCGTACGTCGCGCAGCGCCACTCCGGTCGGCACCTTCTCAGCCTCGCACATCGACCAGTGGGCGCATGCCCACTAGAGTGGGCGCATGCCCACTTCAGAGGCCGAGGCCTTCCGCGACCGCCGTGCGGCGGAGTCGTTCGGCGTGGACGCTCCGCGCTACGACCGCACCCGCCCCAGCTATCCCGGCGAGCTGATCGCCCGGCTGGCTGCCCCCCGAGTCCTCGACGTGGGCATCGGTACCGGCATCGTCGCCCGCCAGCTCCGCGCGACCGGCTCCCACGTCACCGGCGTCGAACCGGACCCGCGGATGGCCGCCTTCGCCCGCGACGGCGGCTTCGAGGTCGAGGTGGCGACGTTCGAGCAGTGGGATCCCCGCGGCCGCACCTTCGACGCCGTGGTCGCGGGCCAGACATGGCACTGGGTCGACCCGGTAGCCGGCGCGGCCAAGGCGGCGTCGGTGCTACGGCCGGGCGGGCGGTTGGCGCTGTTCTGGAACGCGGGCCAGCCCTCACCCGCGGCGACCGCGGCGTTCGCCGACATCTACGAGCGCTTGCTGCCCGGCAGCAGGCTGGCCGCCGCCTACCGGGCGTCGGCCGGCAACGGGACGACTCCGGCGGCGAGCCCCGGGCCCCCGGTCCGGCCGCCCCGAGCACCCAAGTCGCGGCCGGGCAAGCTGCGGCTGGGCAGTTAGGGGAGGGGCAGGCTGCGGCTGGGCAGTTAGGGGAGGGGCAGGCTGCGGCTGGGCAGGCTGCGGGCGGGCCAGTTGCGGCTGGGCAGGCTACGGCTGGGCAGGCTGCGGGCGGGCCAGTTGCGGCCGGGCAGGTTGTGACTGCGCAGGTCGGGAGCGGGCCGGTTGCGAGTGGGCCGGTCACGGCTGTGCAGGGCTATACGGTCTTCCTGGACAAAGCGGACGACGCCATCCGGGCGACCGGCGCTTTTGCCGAGTTCGAGCGGTGGTCGTTCGAGTGGGAGCGGGTCTACACGCGAGCTGAGTGGCTCGATCAACTGCCTGCTCAGGGCCTGCTCACGACGCTGCCGCCCGATGAGGTGGCGGCGCTCAGCTCGGCTACCAGCGCCGCCGTCGACGCTCTTGGCGGCAGCTTCGCCATGCGCTTCACCACCCTTGCCACCACCGCGATCAGGGTCAGCCGATAGCCTGCCGACCGTGGACGCCTCGACCGAAGAACTGCGCCGAGCGCACGACGTGCTCGCCGACTGGTACGCGGAACGCCTGACCGGTCTGCTGGAGTCGATGCCGATCGAGCGCGCGGTGCTCGACCTGTTCAGCGAGCTGACCCTGGCCGCGGGGCTGGGCGCCGAAGTGGGCGACATCGGGTGCGGGACCGGTCGGCTCGAACCGTATCTGGCCTCGCGCGGCCTCTCTCCCCGCGGCGTCGACCTCTCGCCCGGCATGGTCGAGGTCGCCCGTCGTGATCACCCGGCGTTCTCGTTCGAGGTGGCTGACCTGCGCGCCTTGCCGCTGTCGACCGCCTCGCTGGCCGGAGTGGTCTGCTGGTACTCGCTGATCTTTCTGGCGCCGCCGGACCGCACGGTCGCGTTCGCCGAGCTCGCGCGGGTCCTCCGGCCGGGCGGCTACCTGGTGACCGCGTTCAAGGACGGTGGCGGGCAGCATCGGCGCGCCGGGCGGTCGGCTGGTCTCGGGGTGGAGTTCGACTCGTACTGGTTGTCCACCCAGCAGATGTTGGATCTCGCCGCCGGTGCCGGCTTTGAGGTGACGTTCCAGGGCGGCCGCCCGCCGGAGGGGACCGAGGGATGTCCGCAGGGTTACCTGCTGCTCCGCAAAGCCTGAGGCCGCGGCCGACCAGAGCGCGGAATCAACGCTCGGCCGGGGTGCCGCGCCCTTCTGCGCTGACTGAGTGCCTACCGATAGGCGGTCGTGCACGTGCCGGGGCCGACGTCCGGGTGATCCGGGCGGCCGGCCGCCGTCGCACGATGAGCCGGCGCAGCAGTTAGCGCTCAGCGCGGAACTCCGCATGGAAGGCACGGCAGGCCGGGTAGGCCCGGGCGCGGCAAGCATGGCAGGGCAGGACGCGGTGGGCCCGGACGCCGCAAGGTCCCGCACGTGGAGTTGCGAGGCGCGGCGGGGCCGGGCGCAGGGATGCCTTCTGGAGTTGGATCGTGGCGCCCGTGAGCGGGCGGAGGCGGCGGCGCGCCACTAGAGGCCGGGTGCAGTGATTGCCGTCTGAAGTTGGACCGTGA
This sequence comes from Paractinoplanes polyasparticus, assembly GCF_019710575.1. Lineage (GTDB taxonomy): Bacteria > Actinomycetota > Actinomycetes > Mycobacteriales > Micromonosporaceae > Actinoplanes > Actinoplanes polyasparticus. The sequence goes on from NZ_JAHWFK010000030.1 coordinate 81,665, forward strand.
CGGGCCGTGAGTGGCGGAGGCGGCGGGGCGCCGCTATTGGAAACTGCCTGAGTAGTGCGCCAGATCCGACAGATGGCTCTTTTCCGGGCGGTTGGGACGCGGATCACGCGAAGAGGCCGGATGACGGTCAGACATCCTCCGAACGGGCAAGACGCATGGCCGGATCCTACTGGGAGCGCTCCCACCTGGTGGGACGGGGACGCTGCGTCCGGGCTTGCCTACTTTCCGGTAACGCCGCACCCCCAGTGCGTCAGTCCTGCTCAGCTGCGTATTTCATGGGGCGCGTGTGGCTGAGTATTATTCGGCTGCCCTGGCAGTCATATCGGTGCAGATCGATGAATTTGAATCGCTGCCGATGCGCCTCGTGACCCCCCCACACACGACCGCGGAGGATCGTTTGAGACCGCTCCCCGAAATTTTCCCGTCCGCGTTGATCCCGAGGGCTGTCCCCAGCCGTATCTCAGGCGACGGGGAAAACGCCGGGTGGAGGTATCGATGCATGCGGTGGCCGAACATCGGCTGGCGCCAGGTGGGGTGCGCCTGATGACACAGCAGCATCCCGGTGGACGGTGGCAGTCACTCGACGGAGGCCGTAGTGCGGGCGATGGTGGTTCGGTGATCCCCCGGCAGGCGCCGCGGCATGAGGCCGCGACCCCGGCGGGGGCGACTCACGAGGACACTCTGGTCAAGATGCTCTATGAAGAGCATGCGGGACCGCTCCTGATGTTCGTGCTGCGACTGACCGGCGGTGACCGGCAGCGCGCGGAAGACATCGTGCAGGAGACGTTGCTCCGGGCCTGGCGCAATGCGCACCGGCTCGGCGCTCAGGGGCAGCAGTCACTGCGGCCCTGGCTGGTGACCGTCGCGCGGCGTATCGCGATCGACGACCACCGCAGCGCGAGCGCCCGGCCGGCCGAGACCTACGACCGCGAGCTCGAGAGCTTCCCCAGCCAGTCCGATGAAACCGACCGCGTTCTGCAGTCGATGACGGTCTCCGACGCACTGCGCGAGCTCAGCCAGTCGCACCGCGAGATCCTCATCGAGACGTACTTCCGGGGCCGCACGGTGCCGGAGGCGGCGGAGAAGCTCAACCTTCCGTTGGGCACCGCCAAGTCACGGGTGTATTACGCTCTGCGTGCGTTGCGGACGGCGTTGCAGCAGCGGGGGGTGACCGAATGACCCAGGAAGACCACTTCGATGTTGCGTCGTACGCCTTGGGCGTGCTCGACGAACGCGACGCCACGCAGTTCGAGGACCATCTGATCGAGTGCCCGAGGTGCGCGTACGAGCTCGAGTCGTTCGTCGAGGTGGCCGATCTGCTGGCCGACGTCGACGCCAACGCGGTGATCGCCGCCGAGGAGACCCGGCGCGACGGCTTCATGCTCCAGAAGGTGATCGGCGAGGCCTCCCGCGAGCGCCACCGGGCCAACAGCCGGCGGCTCTACTCGCTGGCCGCGGCCGTGGTGATCTTCGCGATGCTGTCGATCGGCGCGTTCTTCGTCGGCGGCTCGGTGCTCGGCGACAAGGCCGACCCGGCGTCGACGAACACGGCTCAGCGCGACAGCACCCAGCTCGACCCGCTGCCCGTCACGGGCGGTGGAACGGGCCTCGGCGGCACTGCGCTGGCCGGTGAGTCGCTGACCGGCACCGACCCGCGTACGGGCGTGGCGGCCACGGTGGGCCTGGAGAAGAAGGACTGGGGCACGCAGATCCAGTTCGCCATCTCCAACATCACCGGGCCCAAGGTCTGCCGGCTGGTCGCCGTGCACACCGACGGCACGAGCGAGCCGCTGGTCTCGTGGAAGGTCGGCGACCGGGGCTGGGGCACCGCCGCCAACCCGGAGCCGCTGCTGCTTCAGGCGATCACCTCGACCCCGCGCGACAACATCGCGCACATCCAGGTGCAAGAGGTGACCGCCACCGGCGCCGGCGAGACACTGGTTCGCGTTCCGTAACCGTCCCTGTACTGATAAAGGATCCCGGCCGATCGGCCGGGATCCTTTGTTTTGTCTTAGAGAAGCAGGTCCGGTGGCCCGCCGGGAAAAACTCGGAAATTGATGGGAACTTTCTTCAACCGCCGCGACCCGGCCCTCGTACTACAGCCCGGAAACGCCAGTTGAAGAAACACCTTGGAGGGCAAGTGCTACCGGAGAAGCGAAAGTTGATGGTCGTCGGCGCCGCAATCGCCGCGGCGTTCGCAGTGACCGGCTGCGCCCCGCAGGGATACAACTCAGCCGACTACGGCAACGCCGCCGAGCCCGCCTCGGACAACGTTGCCGCCACGGCCGGCGCGACTGCTGACCCGGCTGACCCGGCCGCTACCGGCGCTCCGTCCGACCCCGAGGCCACGGCCCCGCCGGCCGCCGCCGACGCCGCTCCCGAGCTCAGCGCGGAAGAGGTGACTTCCAAGCTGACCGGCACCAAGGTGGCCCGGATGGGCAAGGTTGTCGTGGACGACGAGGGCTTCGTGCTCTACCGCTTCGACAAGGACGGCAACAACCCGGCCAAGACGAACTGCGTCGGCAAATGCGCCGAGATCTGGCCGCCCGCCATGACCAACGACGGCAAGCCGACCCTCAAGGGTGTCGACTCCGAGCTCGTCGGCACGGTGACCCGGGCCGACGGCAGCAAGCAGCTGACGCTCAAGGGATGGCCGCTCTACCGCTACATCGGTGACAAGAAGCCCGGCAACTGGAAGGGCCAGAACGTCAGCGGCACCTGGTTCGTCATTCAGCCCGACGGCGCCAAGAACCTGACCTGTCTGCCCAAGGTGTCCAAGCCGGTCGCCCCGCCCGCCAAGGATTCCGAAGGCGATTCCGATGCCGAATCCGGTGACGCCGGCGGCACGGGCAGTGACTACAGCTACTGACTTAAAAGTCCTTTAAGAATTCGCTGATCCGGAGGTTGAGAGAAAATGCTTACCGCTCGCTTTACGCGCCGCTCGACGCGTTGGTTGGTGGGCATTTCCGCGGCGGTTCTGACGTTGCTCGTCGCGCCCGTCGCCCCCGCGCAGGCTGCTCCCGGCGACAGTGGACCGATCCCGGTCCCGTCGTCGAACGGCCTGCCCAACAAGGGCTTCGGTGCGGTCAGTGACGCGGACAAGGACTTCGTTATCAAGGTGCGGCTGGCCGGTCTCTGGGAGATCCCGGCCGGCAACATGGCCCAGGAGAAGTCGAACGACCCGCGGATCGTGAAGATCGGCAAGTCGATCGCCGAGCAGCACGTGGTCCTTGACAACCTGGACCGCACGACGGCCAAGAAGCTCAACATCGACCTGCCGGCCAAGCCGAACAGCGACCAGCAGTTCTGGCTGCAGGAGATGCGGGACGCGAACTCCACGACGTTCGACCAGATCTTCATCGACCGTCTGCGGGCCGCGCACGGCAAGATCTTCCCGGCCATCGCCACCATTCGGGCCACGACGCGCAACGACTCGGTGCGCAAACTGGCCCAGGAGACGAACCAGTTCGTCATGACGCACATGACGCTGCTGGAGTCGAGCAACATCGTCGACTACGGATCGCTCCCCACAGCTCCCGCCCCCGCGAACCCCGGCAGCGGTCCGGTTCCGGTGGACGGGCAGATGCTCGCGGCTGCCAGCAGCAACGGTGGCATTCCGGGCGTCAGCACCACCGTGATCCTGCTTGTTCTCGCCGCCGCGCTCGTGGCCGGCGTCATCACGTCAATGCGCATTTTCCGGGCGCGGTAGCCCCAGCCACGTCCCCTCGCGTAAGAGAAAGGTGTCACCCCATGCGAAGGTCCAAGTACCGGCGCGCATCCAGGAGCAACAACTGGTTCACCGGTAAGCGCCGCATCATCGCGGTGGCTGCCACGCTGGTGGCCTTCGGCGGCATCGTGACCGTCACCCAGGTCTCCAACGCGAGCACCGACCGCACTCAGCGCAAGGCGCTGGCGGCGTGCGACGACATCCAGGCTCCTCAGCGCGCCAAGCTCTCGACTGAGACGCGCAAGGGCACCTACACCACCAACAACGGCAAGGTGACCCAGCACCCGGACGACGGCGCCGGTGAGACGGTGTCGACCCAGACGCTGCGGACGCGCTGCCGCACGTGGGTGATGAACAACGTCGGCAACAACGGTGGCAACCAGACCACCCCGCCGACCGAGGCCGCGACCACCGCCCCGGCGGCCGACCCGGTCGAGGACCCGAGCACCGACCCGAGCGCCGGCGCCGGCGAGGGTAACGGCGAAGAGGGCAACAACGGCGGCGAGCAGGGCAACGGCGAGCAGGGCCAGGGCGAAGAGGGCCAGGGCAACGGCGAGCAGGGCCAGGGCGAAGAGGGCCAGGGCAACGGCGAGCAGGGCCAGGGCGAAGAAGGCCAGGGCAACGGCGAGCAGGGCAACGGCGGCGAGAACCAGCCCGACCCCGAGCCGTCCGAGGAGCAGACCACCCCGCCTCCGGGCGCCGGGCTGGGCGTGCTGACCAACAGCTGTGACACCAGCGACCTGACCCCGCACAACGGCTTCCAGGAAGGCAGCCGCTGCGTCTCGACCGAGTTCGGTGAGGTCGGTGAGGCCAACGCCAACCCGACGCTGCTGATCACCCGGGCTCCGCGCGTGGTCAACCCGAACACCCCGTTCACGCTGACCGTCAGCACCCGCAACCTGATCCGTGACCGGTTCCTCGCGGCCGGCCAGGGTGGCTACTACGTGGAGAGCTCGGTCCTGGCCAACGGCCTGGTCCGCGGTCACTTCCACACCGCGTGCCGGATGCTGGCCAACACCAACGAGGCCCCGGCGTCCGACCCGGTCCCCGCGTTCTTCGTGGCGACCGAGGACAGCCGCGGTGGCGCGACCCCCGACTCGGTCAACATCCAGGTCCCGGGTCTGCCGAACGCCGGCACCGCGCAGTGCGCCTCGTGGGCCGGTGACGGCTCGCACCGCATCCCGATGATGGTCCGCGCCAACCAGACGCCGGCCTTCGACACGGTTCGCATCACCGTCCGCGGCGGACGCCGCTGATCCAGGAGCCTCGCCGCTGATACCCGGAGGCGAACCCGGACGGGACGGGGTCACCGACATGGCCCCGTTCCCGGAAGGGACCCCCCATCGCTCTCCGGGCGGTCGCCCTTCCCCCTGACGGACGACAACAGTGGCAGCTCCTCGGACGTTCCGGACCAACTCGGGTGTCCGGACGTCCCCTCCGATGGCCCTGACCGGGAGCGCGGTCAGGGCCATCGGCCTGTTCACGCACCGTGAGTGGGCAATCGGCCGGTGAGGTGGCACAGTGTGCCCGGTGACCCGCAGGATGACGACGCCGGAGCGCTACCACTTCGGCGCCTCGGTCCGCTCGCTGCTGGTGCCCCGGCACGACCCGTGCGGCGTGTTCACCGGTGACGAGTTGTGGCTCACCGCCCGTACGCCGGAAGGCCCCGCCACACTGCATCTCGCCCGCGACGGCAGAGAGCTGGTGGCAACCGGCTACGGGCCCGGCGAGCAGTGGATTCTCGACCGTGCCGACGCCATCGCCGGTCTGCGTGACGATCTCACCGGCTTCCTCGACCTGGCCGCCGGTCACCCGCTGATCAAGCGACTGGCCCGCACCTTCGAGGGCATCCGGATGCCGTCCACCGGCCTGGTCTTCCGCAGTGTCCTGCGCGCGGTGCTCGAGCAGAAGGTCACCGGCAAAGAGGCCCACCGGGCGTACCGGCTGATCTGCCAGAAGCTCAGCGAGCCGGCGCCCGGCCCGCGGGAGCTGATGCTGCCGCCCGACCCGGCCGTGATCGCGGCCACGCCGTACTGGGTCTTCCATCCGTACGGCATGGAACAGCGACGCACGCAGGCTCTGCAACGCGTCGCCGCGGTCGCGGCCCGGCTCGAGGACTGCGCTGATTCCGCCGAGGCCACGCGGCGTCTGATGGCCCTGCCCGGCATCGGCGTGTGGACCGCCGCCGAGGTGGTCCGGGTCGCGTACGGCGATGCCGACGCCGTCAGCGTGGGCGACTTCCACATTCCCAACACGGTCGCGTGGGCGCTGGCCGGCGAGGCCCGCGGCACCGACGCGCGGATGCTGGAGCTGCTCGAGCCGTTCCGCGGCCATCGTGCCCGCGTCTGCGACCTGCTGGCCCACGGCGGCATCGGCGCACCCAAGTTCGGCCCCCGCATGCCGATCCGCTCGTTCGCCCGCTTCTGAGGAGCCCGCTTCCGAGAGCAGCGCGCTTCCGAGGCGGTGGGAGCAGCGCGCTCCCGAGGCGGTGGGGGGAGCAGCGCGCTGTCAGCCTCGCGCGCGCTGGCGGTTGGTCTCGTAGAGCACGACCGTGGCCGCGGTAGCCGCGTTCAGCGAGCTGGCCGCGCCGGTGATGGGGATGCGGACCAGGATGTCGGCCGCGGCCTTCCAAGCCGCGCTCAGGCCGGCCGCCTCGTTGCCGATCAGCAGCGCGGTCGGGCCGGTCAGGTCGTGATCGGCCACGTCGACCGCGCCGTGTTCGTCGGTGCCGACCAGTTGCACGCCCGTCCGCGCGGCCCAGGGCAGGACGTCGTCGGGACCGTCGGCCTGGATCACCGGCAGCGCGAAGATCGAGCCCGTGCTGGCCCGGACCGACCGGGGGTCGTACGGGTCGGCGGCGTGTCCGGTGACGACCACCGCGGCCGCGCCGAACGCGTCGGCCGAGCGGATCAGCGTGCCGATGTTGCCGGGGGTGCTGGGCCGGTCGAACACGACGACCAGCAGATGCGGGTCGTCGGTGGTGGGCAGCGCCGGGGCCTCGGTCAGGCCGACCACGGCGATGAGCTCGGCCGATTCCTTGTCGGCGAGCTCGGCGACAAGCTCGGGCGACATGGCCACCGGGCGGGCGCCGCTGCGCTCCAGGATGCCGCGCGCCCAGGCCGACAGCGACTGGCGGTCGGGATAGATCAGGTCGCGAATCTCCCAGCCGTGGTCGACGGCGAGCGAGATCGGTCGTACGCCATGGACCAGGAACTCACCGGCTCGGTGGCGCTTGTTGCGGTTGGTCAGCAGCGACTGCCACTGCTGGAAACTCGCGTTGCGGGTGCTCACCCGGACGGCCCTGGACACCGCAGCGACGATACCGGGTCACAATTGCTGTGCGAGGAGGTGTACTCCATGCAAACTGGCGGCGTGGCTTTCACCCTGACGATCGACTGCGGCGGCGGCGGCATCAAGGGTTCCGTGCTCGACGAGGCGGGGACCATGCGGGCCCAGCCGCTGCGCGTTCCCACCCCGTACCCCCTGCCACCCGATCTCTTCGTCAAGACGTTGACGCAGCTCGGCGAGCGGTTGCCCGCGCACGACCGGGTCACCGTGGGCATGCCCGGCATGCTGCGGCACGGTGTCGTCGTGGCGACCCCGCACTACATCACCCGCAGCGGCCCGCGCACTAGGATCGATCCCGAGCTGCAGGAGGCGTGGTTCGGCTTCGACGCGCGGACGGCCCTGGAGGACGCGTTCGGCCGGCCCACGCTCGTGCTCAACGACGCCGAGGTGCACGGGGCCGGCGTGGTGGCCGGCACCGGCTGCGAACTCGTGCTGACGCTGGGCACGGGGCTGGGCTGCGCCCTGTTCGACGGCGGCGCGCTGGCCCCGCACCTCGAGATGTCGCAGGCGCCGGTGCGGTGGGGCATGTCGTACGACACGTACATCGGCGAGCACGAGCGCCGCCGCCTCGGCGACGCCCTCTGGTCGCGCCGGGTGCGCAACGTCGTCGAGGGGCTGCGACCGGTGTTCCTGTGGGACAGGCTGTATCTCGGCGGCGGCAACTCCCGGCTCATCACGGCCACGCAGCTCGCCCGCATGGGCGACGATGTGGTCGTGGTGCCGAACACGGCGGGCATCGTCGGCGGTGTGCGCGCCTGGACCCTGGGCACCACCCGCTGACATGCGGCCCGCGGCGATCCTGCTCGACTTCGGCGGCGTGCTGGCCGACGCGCCACCGCGGCGCACGGCCCCGCCCGGTCTCGTGCTGCGCATCTTCAACCTGGTCAACGGGGTGCTGACGCCGGGCGAGATCCAGCGCTCGCTCACCGCGGGCGCGTCCGCCTACGCCGCCTGGCGCGACGAGGACTGGCCGGACGAGCTGGCCCAGGGCGAGGTGTGGGAGCGGTTCATCCTGCCCGGGTGGCCCCCGGCGGCTCGGGTGCCGGTGCGCGGGGCGGTGCGCAAGCTGAGCTACGAATGGGCCTGGCGGGACAACTGGGCACTGCGGCCCGGGATCCCCTCGGCGCTGGAGGCGGCGGCCGACGCCGGTGTCGCGCTGGCCGTGGTGTCGAACACGCTGTCCGGTGCGGCCCACCGCGACTTCCTCGACAAGGCCGGCATCGGCCACTTCTTCGCCGTCCAGATCTACAGCGACGAGGCCGGCGTCCGGAAACCCAATCCGCAGATGATCTGGAACGCCACCGACGAGCTGGCCCTGCCCCCGCAGGACTGCTGGTTCGTCGGCGACACCCCGCGGCGCGACATCGTCTGCGCCCGCCGGGCCGGGGTCGCCCGGGCGATTCTCATGCCTTCCCCGCGTACGGCGGAGGAACCGACCGGCCCGCCGCCGGACGACACGATCGAGGACGGGTTCGGCCTGCGCACGCTCCTCGAGAAGTGCCTCTGACGCTATCTCGCGGTCAACTGCCAGACCTTCGTACGCCGGGTGTCGACGCTTTCCAGGCTGACCGGGACCGGGATGTCGTAGGTGGCCCGCTCGACCAGCCCTTCGCTCGGCAGATAGGCGCGGCCGGGGTCGCCGACCAGCACGAGCGAGCCCCGACCGGCTGCGCGGCGCAGGAAGGGCAGCACCCGGGCCGCCATCTCGCGGCTGTAGAAGACGTCGCCGGCCAGGATCACGCCGTACGGGTCGTCGCCGTCGAGGATGTCGGCCTCGAGCAGCCGGACCGGGACGTCGTTGGCGATCGCGTTCGCCGAGGCGGCAGCCAGCGAGTACGGGTCGATGTCGTTGGCCGTGACGGGGGTCGCGCCGGCCCGGGCCGCGGCCACGGCGACCAGACCCGAGCCGGTAGCCAGGTCGAGCACCGAGCGGCCCGCGACCAGGTCGGGGTGGTCGAGCACGTGACGCGCCAGGGCCTGGCCGCCGGCCCAGGCGAAGGCCCAGAACGGGGGCGGCTGGGCCGGGCCCGCCTCCTCGGTCTTCTCCCACAGCGCGATGGGCTCGTCGGCCTGGTAGAGGGTGATCTCGGGCACGAACGGGACGGGGGCGGCGGTCGTGTTGCCGCGGATGAACTCGAGGAGCACTCACCGATTGTGCCCGGTTGCTCAACTCGCGCCGCGGGGAGCCGATGAGACCGCCACTTCCCTTCGGAAAAAGGACCACGCATGCCCCCACGCTGGGTGGCCGCTCTCTTCGGCGGCTGGATGGCGGTGCTCGCCGTGCTCTTCGTGGCGTCGCCGGCCGGGACGCAGTCTGTGCTGCGCCTGATCGCCGGCGCCACGGCCGTCGCCGTGATCGGGCTGGGCGTGCGGTGGAACCGGCCCGCGCGCCGCCTGCCGTGGCGGCTGCTGGCGACCGCGATCGTTGTCGCCTCGGTCGGCACGGCCCTCTACCGGGCCCCGGAGTCGCTCACCGCGCACGTCCCGGGGCTGGTCACGGCGGGAGCGGTCCTGGTCAGCGCGGGCTATCCGGTGCTCGCCGCCATGTTGTTCGTGCTGCTGCGACGCCGTACGGGAGGAACGCACGACCGCGCCGCCATGCTGGACGCCCTCACGGTCACCGCCGGGGTCGCGCTGCTGGCCTGGACCTTCCTGATCGGGCCGGACCTGCAGCGCACCGGCGGCGACCCGTGGATGACGGTGGTGTTCCCGCTGGGCGACCTGTTGCTGCTCGGGATGCTCGTCCGGCTGCTGATCAGCGACCGGCCGGTGTTCCCGGCCCGGCTGCTCGGCGGCGGCGTGCTCCTTCTGCTGCTGGCTGACATCGGGTACGAGTTGTCGCTGTTCGAGGTGCCGGTGGTCGCCCTCTGCCGGTTCGCGCTCTACACCGCGGCCGGTCTGGCCGCGCTGCACCCGTCCATGGCCGAGTTGGACGAGTCGGCCGGCCTGCCCGCCCCGGCGCTGGGCCGTGGCCGTCTCGCCCTGCTCGGGTTCGCGTCGATGACGGCGCCGGTCGTGCTCGTGGTGAGCATGCTGCGCGACGAGAAGACCGACCTCAAGGTGGTCGCCGCCCTCAGCGCGATCACGTTCCTGCTCGTCCTGGCGCGGATGGCCGGGATCATGACCGGTCACCGGCAGGCGCTGGCCCGGGAACGAGCGCTGCGCGAGGCCTCGGCCGCCCTCGTCTCGGCCGCCGACACCGACCAGGTCTCCGACGCCGTACGCACGGCCGTGGCCCACCTGCTGCCGCCCGACACACCGCACGCTGTCGTCCTGGCCGTCACCATCGCTCAGCCCGGCCTGCTCTCGCCGGAGGCGGTCGCGCAGGCCGCGGTGGACCGGTCGACCGGAACGGCCGCGCGCCTGGTGCCGACCCGCGACGTCGACTGGGCCGTCTCGACCCGGCTGCACCACTTCGCGATGTCGCTGCGCTGTCCGATGGTGCTGACCGACCGGCCGACCGGCGACCCGCTCGTCGGGGTGCTGCATGTCGGCGCGCCCACGCCGGCGCTGGCCGGGCTGCTGCGGGCGATCGAGGTGCTGGCCACCCAGGCCGCCCTCGCCCTCGAGCGCATCGGCCTCAGCCAGGAGGTGATCCGCCGCAACAGCGAGACCTACTTCCGGACGCTCGTGCAGAAGACCTCCGACATGATCCTCATCGTCGACGAGGACGACCGGATCCGGTACGCGAGCCCGGCTGCCGGCGCCGTGCTGGGCGACGACCCCACCGGTAGTCCGATGACCGCGATCATCCACCGGTCCGAGCGTTCGCGCCTGACCGAGGTGCTCGCCGCCCTGCGCACCGGCGACGGGCTCCAGGAAGGTCTGGACTTGCGCGCCCGGGCCGACGTCGTGCTCGAGATGCACGGCCAGGATCTGCGCCGCGAGCCGACCGTGGGCGGGCTCGTGCTCACCCTGCGCGACGTCACCGAGCGCCGCCGGCTCGAGGCGGAACTGACCCACCGCGTGTTCCACGACGCGATGACCGGCCTCGCCAACCGCGTGCTGTTCCACGACCGGCTCGGCCACGCGTTGCAGCGCAGCGCCCGCGACGGCTCAGTGGTGGGCGTCCTCTTCATCGACCTGGACGACTTCAAGAAGGTCAACGACACGCTCGGCCACGCCGCCGGCGACCAGTTGCTGATCGGCGTGGCCGACCGGATCGCCGGCGCTCTGCGGGCCGACGACACCGCGGCCCGCCTCGGCGGCGACGAGTTCGCCGCGCTGGTCGAGAACGTGCAGGACCCGGGCGCGGTCGAGGAGACCGCGCAACGGATCCTGGCCGCGCTGGCCGAACCGATCCGGATGGACGACGGCTCGGAGCTGACCGCGGTGGCCAGCATCGGCATCACCACGACGCCCGAGGCCGACACCCCGGACGAGCTGCTGCGCCAGGCCGATCTGGCCCTCTACGTGGCCAAGGGCGCCGGCAAGAACCAGTGGCGGCGCTACCAGGGTCATCTGCACAGCGCGATGGTCGAGCGGCTGGAGCTGCGCTCGGCGCTGGACCACGCCGTGCACGAGGGGCACTTCCTGCTGGCCTACCAGCCGATCATCGACCTCGGCACGGACGAGCCGGTGGGTTTCGAGGCCCTGGTCCGCTGGCACCACCCGACCCGCGGGCTGATCGCGCCGGCCGAGTTCCTGGAGGTCGCCGAGGAGAGCGGCCTGGTCGTGCCGATGGGCCGCTGGGTGCTCGACCAGGCTCTGCACACGGTCGCGCAGTGGCGGCGGATCCTGCCCCGGACCCGTCAGCCGTTCGTGAGCGTGAACGTGTCGGTGCGGCAGTTCCGCGACGGCACCTTCGTCGACCTGGTGAAGCAGGCATTGGCGTACGCCGGTGTGCCCGCTCAGGCGTTGATGCTGGAGCTCACCGAGAGCGTGCTCGACGGCGACCACGAGGCGATGTGGGCCGACCTGGCCGTGCTGCGGGAGCTCGGCGTACGGGTGGCGATCGACGACCTTGCGGCGAGCTCCTCGGCCCTGGGCAATGTGCGCCGGCGCCCGGTCGACGTCGTGAAGCTCGACAAGGCGTTCGTCGACGGCGTGGTCGACGACCCGCACCAGCTCGCGCTGGTGGCCGGCCTGATCAATCTGGCCCGCGCCCTGGGCCTGACGGTGATCGCCGAGGGCATCGAGGACCCGGCCCACCGCGACCTGCTGGCCCGGCTGGGCTGCCCGCTGGGCCAGGGCTACCTGTACTCGAGCCCGGTCGACGGCACCGAGGCCCTGAGCCAGATCACCGACCGCCTGCCCCTGGTCGCCTAGCTCCCATACCGAAACAGGAGCTAGAGCGCTTCCAGGAGGCGGTCGATCTCGTCGGCGGTGTTGTAGTGATAGATGCTGGCCCGCACCGCGCCGCCGGTGGCCCGCAGCCCGGCCGCCTCGAAGTACTCGACCGCGTAGTAGTCGCCGTGCGAGACGCAGATGCCCTGCTCACCGAGGCGGCGGGCGGTGTCGGCGGGCGCCTCGCCGGCCAGCCGGAACGAGACCGTGGGGCACCGCTGGGCGCCGGCCGGGCAGATCGTCACCCGGTCGTCGGCGGTCAGCCCGGCCAGCAGGCGGTCGAGCAGCCCGAGTTCGTGCTCCTCGGCGGCGGCCATGCCCGCCAGCACGCGGCTGCGCCGGTCGCCCTCGGCGCCGCTCAGGCCGGCCAGGAAGTCGACGGCCGCGGTGATGCCGGCCAGCAGTTCGAAGCTCAACGTCCCGTACTCGAAGCGGTCGGGCGCCCCGGCCGGTGAGGGGATCAGCTTCTTCGGGTGCAGTGGCTCCCACACCGCCGGGTCGGCCACCACGGCGGCGTAGTGCGGGCCCGACCACTTGTAGGCGCTGGTCACGTAGAAGTCCGCGCCGAGCGCCGCCACATCGGTCGGGCGGTGGGCCGTGGCGTGCACGCCGTCGACGTACACCTGGGCGCCCGCCGCGTGGGCCAGACCGGCGATCGACCGGACGTCCGGGACCGTTCCGGTGGCGTTGCTGGCCGCGGTGACCGCCACCAGCCTGGTGCGCGGCCCGATCAGCTCGCGGTACTGCTCCACCGGCAGTTCCCCGGTGGCCGGGTCGAGCTCGGCCCAGCGCACGGTCGCGCCGGTCTGCACCCATGGGCGTACGTTCGCGTCGTGGTCGAGTCGCGACAGCACCACCTCGTCGCCCGGCGCCCAGCCCTGGGCCAGCGTGCGGGACACCAGGTAGGTCAGCGCGGTGGCGCTCGGCCCGAACACCACCCCCGCGGGATCGCCGCCGACCAGGTCGGCCACCGCCGCGCGGGCGGCGGCGACGAACTCCCCGGAGCGGCGGGCGGGCTCGTGCGCGGTTCCCCGGTTGGACACGGCGGTCCGCATCGCCCGCGCGATCGCCTCGATCACCGGCCCGGCCGGCTGCGTGCCGCCGGCCCCGTCGAAGTGCAGGAAGCCCTCGGCGAGAGCGGGATAGTCCGACCGGATGCGGGCGACGTCGAAGATCATGAGTCGAACCTAATAGGGATTGCCGGTTCCCGGCAGACGGCCCTTCAGCAGGCCGCCCAGCCGGCCCGGCAGCGCCGGATCGCCCGAGAGCGGCGGCCCGCCGTCGTCGTGGGCCCGGTCGGCCATGCCGGCGACCAGCTCCTTCAGGGCCGACACGGCGTCGTGGCGCGGGTGCCAGCCGAGCTCGGTCGCGGCGCGGTCGCACGACATCAGCGGCGCCTTCAGGCCCAGCTCGACCCAGCCCGCGTCGACCGGTTGCAGCCGCAGCCACCAGCTCGCCGCGGCCGCGCCCTTCAGGGCGAAACCCGGCACCGGCACCTGTACGCCGTGGAACGTGCGGGCCGCGACCTCGGGATCCAGCACGGGACCGGCGGCGATGTTGAACGCGCCATGGGCGTCGGACAGCACGGCCCGGGCGTAGGCGTCGGCCACGTCGTCGGCGTGCACCGCCTGCATCCGCAGCCCCGGATGCGACGGCACCAGCGGCAGCCACTGCGGCCGCAACAGTCGTGCCGGCAGCAGCGGCCCGGCGAAGTAGCGCGCGATCTCGGTGCCGACCGCGCGCTGGAAGATCAGGCCGGGGCGCAGCCGGACGACGCGCAGCTGCGGGTGGTCGGCCTCGATCTGGTCGAGCATCCACTCGACGAGCGCCTTGTGCCGGCTGTAGGAAGACCGCAGCACCCCGGCGCGCGGCCAGTTCTCCCGTACGAAAGCGTTCTTCGGACCCGCCGAATAGGCGCCGACCGACGAGGCGTACACCAGCGCGGGAACGCCGGCCCGCAGCACCGCCTTGGCCACCGCGCGACTGCCGAGCACGTTGGTGCGATAGAGCACCCGCTGGTCGTGGCTGGGCTGGATCTGCCAGGCCAGGTGCACCACGGCGTCGGCCCCGGCGAAGATCCCGGCCAGCTGGTCCTGCGCGCCGTCGACGCCGATGTCGACCGAGTGCCAGGCCACCTTGGCGTAGACGCCGGTGCGGGACGGCAGCCGGCGCGCCACCCCGACGAGGGACACGTCCGGCTCGGCGCCCAGACGGCGCAGCAGGGCGGTTCCGGCGTTCCCGGTGGCTCCCACGATCACGACTCGCATGGGTAACCGCTACCCGGGGCCGGGCGGTTGAATCACTTCGGGCCGGGTACGAGCCCGCCATGGACCTCGTCGTCAACGGAACCCGGCGCAGCGTCGAGCTGGACCCGCGCACCACCCTGCTCGACGCGTTGCGCGAGCACCTCGGCCTGACCGGCGCCAAGAAGGGTTGCGACCACGGGCAGTGCGGCGCGTGCACGGTGCTGCTCGACGGGCGCCGGGTGAACAGCTGCCTCATCCTCGCGATCACCCTGCAGGACTCCTCCGTGACGACGATCGAGGGCGTCGATCACCCGGTGCAGGACAAGTTCCTCGAGCACGACGGCTTCCAATGCGGCTACTGCACACCGGGGCAGATCTGTTCGGCGGTCGGGATGCTCGACGAAGTCTCGAAGGGCTGGCCCAGCGCGGTCGGCGACGCGGAGTTGACCGACGCCGAGATCCGGGAGCGGATGAGCGGCAACCTCTGCCGCTGCGGCGCCTACCCGAACATGATCCCGGCGATCCGTGAGGCGGCTGCCCGGTGAAGACCTTCACCTACCGTACGGCCACCGACGTCGCCCACGGTCTCGAGCCGGGCGCCACGTTCCTGGCCGGCGGAACCAATCTGGTCGACCTCATGAAACTCGGCGTGGCCACCCCCGACGTGCTGGTCGACGTGACCCGCCTCGGGCTGGACGAGGTCGCCGACCTGCCCGGTGGCGGGCTGCGGATCGGCGCCGGTGTGCGCAACAGCGACCTCGCCGCCGACTCCCGGGTGCGCCGCGACTGGCCGGTGCTCAGCCAGGCCCTGCTGGCCGGCGCGTCGGGCCAGTTGCGCAACATGGCCACCACCGCCGGCAACCTTCTGCAGCGCACCCGCTGCCGCTATTTCATGGACGCCACGATGCCGTGCAACAAGCACGAGCCCGGCTCCGGCTGCCCGGCCCGCGAGGGCGACCACCGCAACCTGGCCATCCTCGGCGCCTCCGAGGCGTGCGTCGCCACCCACCCGTCCGACATGGCCGTCGCGCTGGCCGCGCTGGACGCCGTCGTGCAGATCAGCGGCCCGGCCGGGGAGCGGACCGTGCCGGTCACCGAGCTGCACCGGCTGCCCGGCGACACCCCGGAGCGCGACACCGTCCTCGAGCACGGCGAGCTGATCACCGCGGTGGATCTGCCGCCGCTGGGCTTCGCCGCCCGGTCCGCCTATCGCAAGGTGCGCGACCGGGCCTCGTACGCCTTCGCAGTGGGCTCCGTCGCCGCCGCGATCCAGGTCGACGCGGGCGCCGTGACCGATGTACGCCTCGCGTTCGGCGCCGTGGCGCACAAGCCCTGGCGGGCGTACACGGCCGAAGAAGCCCTGCGCGGCCGGCCCGCCACGCGGGAGTCGTTCCTGGACGCGGCCGACGCCGAACTGACCGCCGCCCGCCCACTGCGCGACAACGCCTTCAAAGTCGCCCTAACCCGCAACCTCGTCGTCTCAGTGCTGGAGGGTCTGTCATGACGACCACCGCCGAACGGGCCGTCGGGCAGCCGATCGGCCGCGTCGAGGGGCCGGACAAGGTGCGCGGCGCCGCCCGTTACGCCGCCGAGTACCCGGTGGGCGACGATCTCGCGTACGCCTGGGTGGCGCAGTCGCCCGTCGCCCGCGGCACTCTGACCGATGTGACCGTCGACCCGCTGGTCGAGGCGGACGATGTGCTCGCCGTGCTCTGGCACGGCAACGCGCCCCGCCTGGCCGAGGCTGACGACCCTGAACTCGCGGTGTTCCAGTCCGATCGGATCAGCTATCGCGGCCAGGCGCTGGCGCTGGTGGTCGCCCGCACGCTCGAAGCGGCCCGCCGGGCCGCGGCCACGCTGCAGCTCGACATCGAACAGGAGCCGCACGACAGCGTCCTGCGGACCGACCACCCGGAGCTCTACACGCCCGAGAAGGTCAACCCGAACTTCCCCAGTGACACGGCGTCGGGCGATGTCGAAGCCGCGCTGGCCGGGGCGCCGGTCACGGTCGACGTCACCTATCGCACCCCGCCCCTGCACAACAGCCCGATGGAACCGCACGCGACCACCGCGTTGTGGGCGGACGACGACCTGGTCCTCTACGACTCCAACCAGCACCCGCCGGGGGTGGCGGCCTCGATCGGCGGGCTTTTCGGCCTTCCCGCCGATCGCGTTCACGTCATCACCGAACACGTGGGCGGTGGCTTCGGGTCCAAGGGCACGGCCCGGCCCAACGCGGTGCTGGCGGCGATGGCGGCCAAGGTCACCGGCCGTCCGGTACGGCTGGCATTGCCTCGCCAGGCCCTGTTCAGCATGGTCGGGCACCGCACGCCGACGATCCAGCGGGTGCGCCTGGCCGCCACCGCCGACGGTCACCTGACCGCGATTGATCATGATGTGGTCGAACAGTCGTCGCGGCTGTTCGAATTCGCGGAGCAGACCGCGGTGTCGACCCGGCACATGTACGCGGCAGCCAACCGCCGCACCGGCCATCGGCTGGTCCGCCTCGACATGCCGACGCCGCGATGGATGCGCGCGCCCGGTGAGGCGCCGGGCATGGTGGCGCTCGAGTGCGCGATGGACGAACTGGCGGTGGTCCTCGATCTCGACCCGATCGAGCTACGCGTGCGCAACGAGCCCTCGGTCGAGCCGGAGTCGGGAACGCCGTTCAGCAGCCGGCACTACGTCGAATGCCTCCGCCGGGGCGCCGAGCGGTTCGGGTGGCACGACCGCGACCCCCGCCCCAAGCAGCGGCGCGAGGGCGACTGGTGGATCGGCACGGGTGTGGCCGGGGCGACCTATCCCACCATGGCCCAGCCGTCGACGGCGCGGGTGCGGCGGCTCTCGGGCGACTCCTACGAGGTGTCGATCGCGGCGACCGATCTGGGGACGGGCGCCCGAACCATCCTCACGCAGATCGCGGCGGACGCGCTGGAGGTGCCCGTCTCGCAGGTTCGGATGCGCATCGGTGACAGCACGCTGCCTCGTGCTTCCGTGGCCGGCGGCTCGTCGGGCAGCGCGTCATGGGGCTGGGCCGTCACGGGAGCCTGCCGTTCGCTCCGGGAATCCGGCCGCGAGGAGGCGACCTTCGATTCCAGTGAGCTGATCAAGCAGCAGGAGAAGGACGGCAAGCACGCCTTCGGCGCCCACTTCGCCGAGGTACGTGTCGACGCCATGACCGGCGAGGTGCGGGTCTCACGCCTGTTCGGCATGTACGCGGCCGGCCGCATCCTGAACCCCCGCACGGCTCGCAGCCAGTTCCTGGGCGGCATGATCATGGGGATGGGCATGGCTCTGCACGAGGAGTCGGTGCTCGACCCGGCCCAGGGCACCTGGGTCAACCACGACCTGGCCGAGTATCACATCCCGGTCCACGCCGACATCGAGTCGATCGAGGCCGAGTGGCTCGACGAGCAGGACGACCAGCTCAACCCGATGGGCAGCAAGGGCATCGGCGAGATCGGCATCGTCGGCTCGCCGGCCGCCATCCTGAACGCGATCTGGCACGCGACGGGTGTGCGCGTCCGCGACCTGCCGGCCCGTCTCGACAAGATCCTCCCGCACCTCTGACGGCTACGGCGCTGTTGCACGCTCGACGCTCTCGCGCAGCAGAGCGCGGCGGCGTTCGTGGTCGGCGGCGGGCTCCTCGGGCGTGGCGGCGTAGAAGCTGCTGGCCGGGGACCAGGCGAACGCCATGGCCAGCACCAGAGCGAAGATCTCGGACGGCTCGCCCGCCCGGACCCGCCCGGCTGCCTGGGCGGCGGCGATGGCCCGGAACTTGGGCTCGTCGCCGGATCCGGGCGTCAACCGGCCCGCGGGGTGTCGCTCGAGGCGCAGCCAGGTCGCCAGGCGGACCAGCTCGGGGTGGCGCAGCGTTTCGTCGTACATCGCGACGGCGAAGCCCGCCATGTCGGCCGGGTCGAACGTGATGGCGTTCGTGAGCCGGTCGGCCCGGTCGGCCACGACGGCGTCGAACAGGCCGTCCTTGCTGCCGAAATAGCCGTACACCTGGGCCTTGTTGGTCTGCGCGGCGGCGGTGATGCGGTCGATGCGGGCGCCCGCGATGCCACGCTCGGCGAATTCCACGGCGGCCGCGTCGAGGATGCGCCGGCTGGTGGCGGCGCCGCGCGCGGTGGTCGGTTGGGGTGGCATGACCGCAGCTTAACAAACAGACGAGTTGGTTTGCTTTTCCGGGCCGACCGGCTTACGGTCGGAAACAGACCGAATAGTTTGTCTGGGAGGAACCATGCGCACCACGACCGGATGGCAGATCACCGGCAGCACGACCACGCTCCAGCGGGCCACGATCGAGCGGCGCGACCTGCGCGACGACGACCTCGCCGTGCGCGTCGACTACTGCGGGGTCTGCCACAGCGACCTGCACGCGATTCACGGCTTGATCGGCAAGGCCACCGACGGCCTCGTCCCCGGCCACGAGTTCACCGGCACCGTCACCGCCGCCGGCCCGGCCGTGAACGGCTTCGCCGTGGGTGACCGGGTCGCCGTCGGGACGATCGTCGACTCGTGCGGCGAGTGCCCCATGTGCCAGGTCGGACAGGAAAACTTCTGCTACCAGGGCGCGACCGTCACCTACGGCGGCACCGACCGTGTCGACGGCACGGTGACCAAGGGTGGCTACAGCCGCGAATACGTGCTGCGCGAGAAGTTCGCCTACCGCCTGCACGACGGCCTCGACCCGGCGGCTGCCGCGCCGCTGATGTGCGCCGGCATCACCATGTGGGAGCCGCTGCGCGCGGCGGGCATCGGGGCGGGCAGCCGGGTCGCCGTGGCCGGCCTCGGCGGGCTCGGCCACCTCGGGGTCAAGCTGGCGGTCGCTCTGGGGGCGGAGGTCACGGTTCTCAGCCGTACGCCGGACAAGGCGGCCGACGCGCGGGCGCTCGGAGCGTCCGGGCTGATCGTCACCACCGACGACGAGCAGCTGAAGCAGGCGTTCGGCCGGTTCGACCTGATCCTCGACACGATCTCCGGACCGCACGACGTCGCGTCGCTGCTGGGCCTGCTCACCCTGGACGGCACACTGAGCGTGCTCGGCTACCCGCGCGAGATCCCGCTGAACATCATGAACCTGACCTTCGGCCGCAAGAGCCTCAGTTCCTCCGGTACGGGCGGAACCAGGCACACGGCCGAGCTGCTGACCTTCTGCGCCGAGCGCGGCATCACCGCCGACATCGAGCTGCTGCCCTCATCGCGGGTCGAGGAGGCGCTGACCCGCCTCGGGAAGGGCGACGTCCGCTACCGCTTCGTGCTCGACCTCTCCGACCTGGGCTGAGACACGTCCCGCCGCCCCGCCAAGATCGTCGCCCACACCGGAGCCCACCCTCCACTGGGGGAGCCCCCGCTGGCCATTATCGCGGAATTTCGCGCGATTCGGTGGTCTGCCGGCACCTGCCTGTGGACAGTCCGCAACTGTGGACAGCGGCGGGACGACTAGAGCCTTCCCTTCAGCTCAGATTTGCCTGCTGCCTTGCCGGCGTAGATGCGGTCTGCGAGGGCGGGGAACAGATGGGCGGCGACGATGGCGGCCCGGTACTTCACGGGGACGACGATGCGGCGGCGGGGGCGGCGCAGGGCCTTCTCGACTGCTGCGGCGACGATCTCGGGGCCGGGCAGGTTGCTGCGGTGTTTGTTGCCGGCAGTGGCGATGTAGCCGGGCTCGACGAGGGTGACGCCGATTCCGGTCCCGGCCAGCTCCCGGCGTACGGAATCGGTCATGCCCCGCAGGGCGAACTTGGTCGCCGAATAGGTGCCGCTGATGCCGACCTCGCCGGCCACCGAGCCGATGTTGACGATGGCGCCCGCCTGCTGGGCTCGCATGATCGGCACGACGGCGCGCATCAGGCGGATGGGGGCCAGCAGGTTGACCCGCACCATGCCCTCGACCGCCTCGTCGTCGGCCAGGATCGACGCCGCGCCGCCGATGCCCGCGTTGTTGACGAGACCGTCGATGCGGCCCGTGACCGCTTTCGCCCGTTCCACGAGATTGGCGATAGCGGCCGGATCGCGTACGTCGGTGGGGACCACAACGGCGCCGGGCAATTGCGCGGCGAGTGCTTCGAGTTTGTCGGCGCGGCGCGCGGCGAGCACCACCGTCGTGCCGTTGCGGGCGAGCCGTTCCGCGGTGCTGCGACCGATTCCGCTCGACGCGCCTGTCACGATGACGACCGGCATGCTTTCTCCCCATCCACGAAAGCGGCGCCGCCGGGGATCGACGACGCCGCTCATTCTTGCCGATGAACTATCGCTTGCTGTGGTACGCCTCCACGATGTGGCTCGGGATGCGGCCGCGCTCCGAGACCTCGTAGCCGTTCTTGTTCGCCCACTCACGAATCGCCTGGTTCTGGTCGCGGCTGGCGCGCCCGGTGCTCGCCGGCGCCGCACGGCGGGTCGGCGACGCGACAGGGGTGCGGCCCACCCGCGTGGCCGCATTCAGAAACGGGTCGAGCGCCTTGCGCAGCTTGCCGGCGTTCTTCTCGGAGAGGTCGATCGTGTAGTTCACACCGTCGAGTCCGAACTCGACGGTGCGGTCCGCCTCGCCGCCGTCGAGGTCGTCGGTCAGAAGGGTTATTACCTGCTTGGCCATGGTGTGCCCCGCTCCTACAGCGATGTCATTTGAACCACGACAATGCTCATGCGCGCTTCGCCGTGAATGTCGATACGGTTGCATTCTGTCTCGCGACAGTTCTCAGTGCAAATTGCCCCCTTCCGCATGTCGCAATTCTGCCCGGTGTTACACCCCGTCGAGGTGGGCCGGCGACGCCTCTTTTCATGCTCGTGAATGTCCTGTAACGTGACGTGGGAGCGCTCCCACCGTGCCCGTCCCCACGGGATCCCCTCTCTAGGAGCTCCGAATGAGACGTCTTCTCCGCGCCGCACTGGCCGCCGGACTGCTGGCGACCGCCGCCCTCACCACACTGGCCACCGCCGGCCCGGCCTCGGCCGACGTCGAGATCTGTGAGCAGTACGGCCAGACCACGATCGGCGGCCGCTACATCGTGATGAACAACCGCTGGGGCACCACGGCCCAGCAGTGCATCGACGTCACGGGCACCGGCTTCTCGATCACCAGCCAGCAGGGCGTCGGCAACACGAGCGGCGCCCCGGTCTCGTACCCGGCGGTCTATTTCGGCTGCCACTACACCCGGTGCTCGCCCGGCACCAACCTGCCCATCCGGGTCGGCGACATCTCCTCCGCCACCAGCAGCGTCAGCTACCAGTACGTCTCCGGGGCGACCTACAACGCGTCGTTCGACATCTGGCTCGACCCGTCGCCGCGCACCGACGGCGTCAACGCGCAAGAGATCATGATCTGGTTCAACCGCCAGGGCTCGATCCAGCCGATCGGCTCGGTGGTCGGCAATGCAACGATCGGCGGGCGCACCTGGGAGGTGTGGCGGGGCAGCAACGGCTCCAACGCAGTGATTTCGTACGTCGCGCCGTCCCCGATCACGAGCTGGAGCTTCAGCGTCCTCGACTTCATCCGCGACACGCAGAATCGCGGAGCGATCACCAGTAGTTGGTATTTGACAAGTATTCAGGCCGGATTCGAGCCGTGGGTCGGCGGCGCCGGTCTCGCCGTGACCAATTTCTCGGCAGCGGTCAACGGCGGCGGAGGCAACCCGTCGACGCCCCCGCCGACAACGCCTCCGCCGACAACTCCGCCCCCGGCGGCCGGCGGTTGCCGCATCACCTACGCCACCAACACGTGGAATACCGGCTACACCGCCAATGTGACCGTGGCGAATACCGGATCGACGGCCCTGAACGGCTGGGCGCTCGGCTTCACACTGCCCGCAGGCCAGACCATCACGAGTTCCTGGAACGCGGCATTGACCGGTTCGAGTGGAGCGGTCACGGCCCGCAACATCTCCTGGAACGGCGCCGTCCCACCCAACGGCAGCACATCGTTCGGTTTCCAGGCCACCCACACAGGCAACTCCGCAGCACCAACGGCGTTCACCCTGAACGGTTCCGCCTGCACCACCGCCTGACGCCCACAGTCACCCCGAACCCGAGCCGCCTCGTCGCCGATTCTCCGGTGCCGGGGCGGTTCGTCCATTCCAGAAGTTGATCTCCATGATTGCCTCCCGCGTTCTCTGAGCCCATTGCTCACGGCGCGAGTTCCGAGGCCGCCGTGAGCTCGAGTCACCATGAGGTCGGGCCACCCTGGGGTAGCGCCGCGTTGGTTCGAGCCACTTTGTGGTCGAGCCGCCTTCAGTTCGAGCCACCTTCGGGTCGAGCTGGCATGAGTTCGAGCCACCTTCGGGTCGAGCTGGCATGAGTTCGAGCCACCTTCGGGTCGAGCTGACACGAGTTCGAGCCACCTTTGAGTCGAGCTGGCATGAGTTGGAGCCGGCATGAGGTCGAGCCGGCATCAGACCGAGCCCGGCGTAGGTCGTCAGGCGGTGGCGGTTTCTGAGGCAGGTGCGGGGTCCCAAGGCCGGTCCGCGTTTCGAGTCGGCGGGTCTTCAGGCCGGCCCGGTTCGGAGGCGAATGCTGAGTTGCACGCCCATCTCCCGGAATCCCAGCGCCCGGGCCACCCGGCGGGAGGCATCCGGCCGAGCCCGCCACTGCGGAAGAAGTCCCACCAGCAAGGCGTCAGCAACGGCCGCCGACGCGACAACCCGCGCGAGTCCCAGGCCGCGGTACTCCGACACCGTAAGCACGCTGAGGTGCGCGGTGCCCTGCGGCCAGACCTCGTATCCGGCAGCGGCCACGATCTCGCCCGCCGAGCGAACCACGAACGCCGCCGACGTGATCTCGTCGAGCCCCGCCTCACCAGCGTCTTCGGCACTGGCCCGCCCAACCAGCGACGCCAACTCGGTCCTGTCGACCTGCTCAACCCTGCCGAACCCAGCGGTTCCGCCGACAGCGGTCCCGCTGGATGCCGCCGTCGTGTTGGTCCCGGCCGCCGTGTCAGACAGGGCCGCCGTGTCAGACAGGGCCGTCGTGTCGGACCGGGCCGTCGTGTCGGGCGAAGCCGTCGGGTCAGAGACAGTCGTTCTGTCGGACGGCGCCGTCGTGTCGGGCGGAACCGTCCTGTTGAACCTGGCCGTCCTGTTGGACCTGGCCGTCCTGTCCGACCCGACCGTCGTCTCGGGCGGAGTCGTCCCGCTGAACGGAGCCGTCCTGTGGTGCGCCCACATCCGCGGCGCCTCTCTCGGCTGGAAGCCTTCCGCGTTGCAGTAGGCGAGTGTCGCCGGTCCGAGCATGTCATCGACCGGCAGCCGGTCCCGTACGAAACCCGGTTCCGTCACGTCCGCCGCAGCTCGACCGCCAAGTTCCCGCCGCACGATCTCCGCGCCACTCTCATCCGACGCGGTAGCGATCACTCCGCCCGCCAGCGCAACGATGCCCACCCATCCCGGCGGGCAAAGGCGGGACGAGGGCGACACAGCGACGTCAACGCCATCCGCCCTGAACTCAACAGGCGCCCCGGCCAACTCAGCCCAGAGCCGCCGCGCGTGGTTCAGCAGCAAGTCGTCGATCACGGTCGCATCATGGCAACCGCGACCGGGCTGCACCATCGAGATTCGCCCTCGTCTAGCCCGCCGGCCATTCAATGATCGCCTCAACGGACAGCGACCTGGCTGCTCCGTGCGTCGGGTGGTGCGTGCGGGCAGCGACTTGGCTGCTCCGTGCGGCACGGTGGCGCGTGCGGCCAGCGACGTGTCTACGCCATGCGGCAGGGGTGGTGCGTGCGGGCAGCGACCTGGCTGCGCCGTGCGGCAGGGTGGTGCGTGTGGACAGCGAGTGCGCCCCAAGGCCAGGCAACGATCAGCCGGCCGCGTCGTCGTGTCCGTTCCATCGCCAGGCGTGCCCTGTCGCGGGTCTACAGCACTCGGGCGCGATGGTCCTTGCTGATGTTGTGGAGGGTGCAGGCGCGCCGCGGCTCGCCCGGGCACAGCACCCACAATTCGGTGGCGGCGGCCTGATAGAGCCGCCAGGGCGAATCGCCGGTCAGTTCCTCGCGCGCGAACACCCTGCCCCCGCGCCCCGCCGGCCCCGGATAGTGCGCCAACCGGTCGTCGAGCTCATCGGACGGCACTGCACGCCCCTCACCCACGGCGTACACAGCCTGCCCGTGATAGGCGGGCACGGTGGAGTCGAAGACGGTCAGGGCGACGGCCGGGCGCTCCGCGAGGTTGCGCGAGTGCTCGGTGTCGAGTGCGGACACCCAGAGAAACTCCCACTCCCCGGCCCACGAGAAGTAGACCGGTGTGATCCATGGCTGTCCGCCGCCCGACACCGTTGCCAGCGTCAGATAGTGGTTGGCGTTCAAGAGTTCCCGCGCGTGCCCGAGCAGCTCAGGGTTCGGCTCATCGGGTGTCACCATGCCGCCAGCCTATGGCCGAGCCGGCACTCGTGCGACCCGGTGCTCGCGCGCGGGCGGCGACGAAAGGAAGCGGGGTCAAGCCGGTCCGAACCGTAAGGCTGCGGGGGCGTGGGCCGGGACGGCAGGGGAGTGCGGAGCGGTCGGCGTGAGGCGGCGATAGCGCTGGCCGGGAGCGGGACGCTGGTCGGGTTCGCCCTTGTTGGGCCACAGCGCGACCGCCCGCTCGGCCAGCGCCGTGATGGTCAGGGACGGGTTGACGCCCAGGTTGGCGGGGACCGCGGAGCCGTCGATCACGTGCAGGCCCTCGTAGCCGAAGACGCGGTGGTAGGGGTCGATCACGCCGGCTGACGGGCTGGCGCCGATGGTGGCGCCCCCGAGGATGTGGGCCGTCATCGGCACGTTGAAGACGTCGCCAACTCCCCCGCCGGGGAAGCCGCCGATGTGGGTGGCGATGCGCCGGACGGCGTCGTGGCCGACGGGGATCCAGCTCGGGTTCGGCGCGCCGTGCCCGGGGCTGGTGGTCAGGCGGCCGCGCCGGGTGCGGCTTACTGTCAGCGAGTTGTCGGCCGTCTGCATGACCAGCACGATGATCGTGCGTTCGCTCCAGCGCCGCACCGACAAGGAGCGGGCCAGCACGTACGGATGACGCAGGGCCGAACCGAGGAAGCGCACCGGCCGCGGCACCCGCCCGCCGCCGTCGACCAGCACCGTCGAGAGCAGACCCATCGCGTTGCTGCCGGGGCCGTACCGCACCGGCTCGATGTGTGTGGTCTCGTCGGGGTGGAAGGACGACGTGATCGCCACACCCTGCGAATACGGCTGCTTCGGCACCGACGTCGTCTGCGCGCCGAGCAGCGCCTCCGAGTTCGTGCGGGTCAGCGCGCCCAGCCGCGGCGACAGGGCGGGCAGCACCCCGGTGTCCCGCATCGTGTGCAGCAACCGCTGGGTGCCGAGCGCCCCCGCCGCCAGAATCACCTCGCGCGCCGTGAAGTCGCCGCCCGACGACGAGACGACCCAGCCCGACGGGCCGGGCCGCAACGACGAGACCTCGGTGGACGGGTGCACGACCGCCCCGGCCCGCTCGGCCAGGTGCAGGTAGTTGACGTCGAGGGTGTTCTTGGCGCCGATCTTGCAGCCGATCATGCAGTTTCCGCACTCGGTGCAGCCCGTCCGGGCCGGGCCGGCGCCACCGAAGAACGGATCGGGCACCGTGCGGCCGGCCTCGCCGAAGAACACCCCCACCGGCGTACGCCGGAAGCTCGCGCCCGCCCCCATCTCGTCGGCGACCTGGCGGATCACCAGGTCGGACGGGGTCAGCGTGGGCTGCTCGGTCACGCCGAGCATGCGCGACGCCTGGTCGTAGAACGGCGTCAGCTCCTC
Organism: Paractinoplanes polyasparticus; assembly: GCF_019710575.1. Taxonomy (GTDB): domain Bacteria; phylum Actinomycetota; class Actinomycetes; order Mycobacteriales; family Micromonosporaceae; genus Actinoplanes; species Actinoplanes polyasparticus. The sequence goes on from NZ_JAHWFK010000030.1 coordinate 108,006, forward strand.
GGCCCAGTCGGTGATGCCGGCCCAGTGGCGGTCGGCGAAGAACGTCGCGGGCGGGCGGTAGAGCGTGTTCGCATAGACGAGGGAGCCGCCGCCGACCCCGGCTGCCGACAGCACCACCAGGTCTTTGAGCAGGGTGATGCGCTGGATGCCACGCAGGCCCAGCCGCGGCGCCCACAGGAAGTTGCGCAGGTCCCACGACGTCTTGGGCAGGGTGTCGCGGGTGAAGCGACGGCCCGCCTCGAGCACGCCGACGCGGTAGCCCTTCTCGGCCAGACGGAGCGCGCTCACGCTGCCGCCGAAGCCGCTGCCCACGATCACCACGTCGTAATCCGCCATGGCTCCACCATCGCATTACCGATCGGTAACCGACAGGACTGCCTGTGGACGACGCCGAATTGTGGATAACTCCGGGCTGCCCGTCCGCGCGGCCTAAAGTCGCCTCCAACTCACGCCGAGAGGAGCACCTTGAGATGGCGACCGGAGGCAGCATCCGCGAAGGCAGCGGCGGCATCGGCCAGCGGGTGCACGGCGGTGACCATGGCCGATACGTCCACCTGGCCCGACTCGAGCAGCCGCATGGCCTCGGTGAAGTCGCCGGGCAGGTACGTGGCGCTGCCCTGGATCCGGAGCTGGGCGTCCTGGACCAGCGGCAGCGGGATGCTCACGTCGGCCGGCGGCACACCGACCACGACGACCGTGCCGCCCTTCATCACCAGCGCGAGGGCCTGGTCGGTCGTCGACTGCTCGGCCACGCAGTCGAACACCACGTCGGCGCTCTCGCCCAGCGCCTCCCGCACCAGCGCGACGGCGTCGGGTGCGGTCGCGTCGACCGCGGCGTCGGCCCCGAACGCCAGCGCCCGTTCGCGGGAGGCGGCCGACCGGGCGGTCATGACGATGCGCTTGGCGCCGTAGGCCCGCGCGACCTGTGCCATCAGAATCCCGATGGTGCCGGCGCCCAGAATGGCCACGGCCTTGTCCCGTACGCCCTCAGCCAGCCCGATGGCGTGCACCGGCGTCCCCAACGGCTCGATGAAGGCGGCCGTCGCCCAGTCGAGCGCGTCCGGGATGACGTGCAGCCGCCGTTGGTCGACCGTGAACAGCTCGGCCATGCCGCCCTGGTCGTGGGCGCAGCCGAAGAACCGCAGCCGCTCACAGATGTTCTGCCGCCCGGCGAGGCACTGCTTGCACTCCCAGCAGGGCAGGAAGGGCTCGAGCGTGACGCGCTGCCCGACCACGGCCGCTGTCACCGCCGGCCCGACCGCCTCGACCGTGCCGCACACCTCGTGCCCCGGCGCGTACGGCAGCTCGATGAACGGATGCAACCCGGCCAGCGCATGCGTGTCCGAGCCGCAGACACCCGCCACCGCCGTCCGCACCAGCACTTCACCCGGCCCCGGCTGCGGCACTTCCGCCGCGACCACCGAAACCCCGCCATCCGAAACGATCACCCGCTGCATGGTCACGCCCCGACCCTAGACCCAGTGCCGCCGCAGGGTTCATGCTGCGGGAATGCTGTCCTATGCCTCGGGTGTGTCCGAGCAGCCGCTGCTCGGCGAGACGATCGGCGCCAACTTGGAACGCACGGTCGCGCGCTTCGGCGAGCGCGAGGCGCTGGTCGACGTGGCCGCCGGGCGCCGCTGGACGTACGCCGAGCTCGACGCCGACGTGAACCGGCTGGCGCGTGGCCTGCTCGCCCGCGGCGTCGAGCGGGGCGACCGGGTCGGCATCTGGGCCCCGAACTGCGCCGAGTGGGTGATCACCCAGTACGCGACGGCCAAGGTCGGCGCGATCCTGGTGAACGTCAATCCGGCCTATCGCACGCACGAATTGCGCTACGTCGCCGAGCAGTCGGGCCTGCGCCTGCTGATCAGCGCGGAATCGTTCAAGACGAGCGACTACCGGGCCATGGTCAGCGAGATCGGCTTCGGCGAGGTCGTCTATCTCGGCTCGCCGGAGTTCGACGGGTTGTTCATCGACGGGGAACCTCCCGACATGAGCGCCCTGGCGTTCGACGACCCGATCAACATCCAGTACACGTCCGGGACCACCGGCTTTCCGAAGGGCGCGACGCTCTCGCACCACAACATCCTCAACAACGGCTACTTCGTGGGCGAGCTGGTCAACTACACCGAGCGGGACAGGATCTGCCTGCCGGTGCCGCTCTACCACTGCTTCGGCATGGTGATGGGCAACCTGGCTGCCACCTCGCACGGCGCCTGCATCGTGCTGCCCGCGCCCGGCTTCGACCCGGCGGCCACGCTGGCTGCCGTGGCGGCCGAACGTTGCACCTCGCTGTACGGCGTCCCGACCATGTTCATTGCGGAGCTGGGCCGGCCCGACTTCGGCGACTACGACCTGTCGACGCTGCGCACCGGCATCATGGCCGGCTCGCCCTGCCCGGTCGAGGTGATGAAGCGGGTGGTGGCCGAGATGAACATGAGCGAGGTCGCGATCTGTTACGGCATGACCGAGACGTCCCCGGTGTCGACCATGACCCGGCCCGACGACACCCTGGCCCGGCGCACCGAGACCGTCGGCCGGGTCATGCCGCACCTGGAATCCGAGGTCGTCGACCCGGATTCGGGTCGTCCGGTGCCCCACGGCGAGCCGGGCGAGCTGTGCACCCGCGGCTACTCGGTGATGCTCGGCTACTGGAACCAGGCGGAGGCGACGGCCGAGGCGATCGACGCGGCCCGCTGGATGCACACCGGCGACCTGGCCACGATGGACGACGAGGGCTACGTCAACATCGTCGGCCGGATCAAGGATCTGGTGATCCGCGGCGGCGAGAACGTGTACCCCCGCGAGGTCGAGGAGTTCCTGTACACCCACCCGGACATCGCCGATGTGCAGGTGATCGGCGTCCCGGACGCGAAGTACGGGGAAGAGCTGATGGCCTGGGTCGTCATGCGCCCCGGAGCGACGCCGCTGACCGCCGAGGCCGTCCAGCAGTTCTGTGGCGGCAGGCTCACCCACTACAAGGTGCCGCGCTACGTGCACGTGGTCGACGGCTTCCCGATGACGGTGACCGGCAAGGTGCGCAAGGTCGAAATGCGCGAGCGGGCAGTCGGCATCCTGGGCCTCGAGGACGCCGCTGCCATCAGGAACGCCTGACCGGGCAGCACGCGGCGGTACATCGAGCCGGTGACCGGCGGCCTCCGTCGTCTGGTGGCCCGTCAGCGGCGATAGATGGTGATCGAGTAGCCGACCTGGTCGATCGGGGTGCTGGTGTCGAGCAGCCGCTTCAGCTGGTTGCGGGCCAGCGCCACTCGGGAGTCGGAGACCACCAGCAGGCCGCGCACCTGGTCGACCGGCACGGTCAGCGGGTTGCGGCTCTCGATGCCGTAATAGCTGGGCACGCCCGACCCCTTGTAGACCAGCCAGACCGGCTCGCCGGGGTATTTCGTCCGCAGGCGCTCGGCCAGCCGGGGGAGGTCCTGCCCCCAGTCGACGTTGGAGTCGTGCAGGTTGTTGTGCGTGTTGGAGGTGCCGCCGAAGGCCTCGTTCGAGTAGGGCAGGTAATACGGGAAGGTCAGCAGCGAGCTCACCCCGACGAAGGCGACCAGCGCCGTCGCCGGGATCCAGCTCCAGCGCCGGCGGATCAGGACGACCGCGCCGGCCGCGACGGCCAGCAGCATCGGCATGAAGATGACGTAGCGGGTGCCGTAGTCGCGGGAGCCGGTCATCGCCACCAGCATCAGCACGCCGGCCGGCAGCAGCAGATAGAGCGCGGCGATCCACTTCTTGATCAGCAGGGTGACGACGCCGGCCAGCCAGAGCAGCATCATGCCGAGCGGCGTTTTGATCACCAACGCGACCGGCAGGTAGTACCAGAGCGCCCCGCGGTAGGCCTCGCCCAGCAGGAAGCCGTTGAACGTGCGCGATTCGAACACGAACTGGATCAGCACGCCGTCGCGGTAGGCCTGGGGGAACGGCAACAGGTCGACGGCCAGGCCCTTGAGCCCGCCGGGATGCGGCAGGGTGGCCGGGGTGGTCCAGCGCAACCGCGGGTCGACGGCCAGGTAGACCAGCCAGACCACGGCCACGGCGATCAACCCGACACCGATCGCGCCCAGCACGCGCAGCCCGAGCTGGCGCCACGTCTCGCGGGAGCGGAGGCCGGCCAGCGGCGCTCGCTTGGCAACGGCCGGCGCCAGCAGGGCCAGCAGCAGCGCCACCGGAACGACGGCCAGGGTGTTCATCCGGGTCGCCAGGGCCGCGCCCAGCGCCACCCCCGCGAGCGGCAGATAGAGACCGGGCCGGGAACGGGCCCGCCACAGCATCCAGATGGTCACCAGCACGAAGCCGGCCGCGGGCACATCCAGCGTGGCCAGGGCCCCGTGCGCGATGAGGTCGGGCGAGAAGGCGTACAGGGCCAGGGCCAGCAGACCGGCCGACGGGCCGGCCAGATCGCGGGCGAAGAACAGCACGACCAGGCCGAACAACAACGTCAGCAGGACGATCGGCAGGCGCGCGGCCAGCATCAGCTCGAACGGGTTGTTGCCCGCTTCGTAGAGAACGTGCCGCCCGAGGTAGCTCTGATTCACCCGGAAGGGCGCGTCCAGCTTCGGGTCGACGAAGGCCAGCCCGGCCGCCATCGCCAACTTGGCCAGCGGCGGGTGCTCCGGGTTGTAGACCAGGCTGTGCTGCTGGCGGTAGACCTCGGCGGTCGCCACGTAGACCGGCTCGTCGATGGTCGGCGACTGCTGCACGGCCGTGGTGACCATGGCGAACGCCATCTGTCCCAGCAGCAGCACCACAGCGAGCGGATAGAGCAGACGCCGTCGGAGCATCGCGCCAATCTATCCGGCGAATTCTCCCGGCGGCGCGGCGGACGGGTCGGCGTGCTTCTCGACCTCGGCCGCGCGCAGCTCGACCCGGCGGATCTTGCCGGAGATCGTCTTGGGCAGCTCGGCGAACTCGAGGCGGCGGATCCTCGCGTACGGCGGCATGTGTTCCCGGGCGTACGCGAAGAGGGTCCCGGCAGTGGCGGCGTCGGCCGGCCAACCATCGGCGAGCACGACGTAGGCCTTGGGCACCGCCAGGCGCAGCGGGTCGGGGGAGGGCACCACCGCCGCCTCGACCACCGCCTCGTGCTCGATCAGCACGCTCTCGAGTTCGAACGGGGAGATCCGGTAGTCGGAGGCCTTGAACACGTCGTCGATGCGGCCCACGTACGTGATGTACCCGTCCTCGTCGCGGGAAGCGACGTCGCCGGTGTGGTAGTAACCGCCGGCCATCCGCTCGGCGGTCAGCTCGTCGTCGCCGTGGTAGCCGACCATCAGGCCGGTCGGCCGCGGGTCGAGCGCCACGCAGATCTCGCCCTCCGTGGCCGGTTCGCCGGTGTTCGGGTCGATCAGCGCGATCCGGTAGCCCGGCACCGGCCGGCCCATCGAACCCGGCTTGACCGGCTGACCGGGCGTGTTGGCGATCTGCACGGTCGTCTCGGTCTGGCCGAAACCGTCGCGGATCGTCACGCCCCAGGCCTTGTTCACCCGATCGATGACCTCGGGGTTGAGCGGCTCGCCGGCGCCCACCGCTATCCGCGGCGGCGTGGCCAGGGCGGAGAGGTCGGACTGGATGAGCATCCGCCACACGGTCGGTGGCGCGCAGAAGCTGGTCACCCCGCAGCGCTGCATCTCGGCCATCAGACGGGCCGGGTCGAAGCGCGTGTAGTTGTAGATGAACACGCAGGCCTGCGCGTTCCAGGGGGCGAAGACGTTGCTCCAGGCGTGCTTGGCCCACCCCGGCGACGAGATGTTGAGGTGCACGTCACCGGGCCGCAGGCCGATCCAGTACATGGTCGAGAGATGCCCGACCGGGTACGAGGTGTGGGTGTGCTCGACCAGCTTCGGGCGCGCTGTGGTGCCCGACGTGAAGTAGAGCAGCAGCGTGTCGTCGGCCCGCGTCGGCTCGTCCGGCTCGAAACCGGCATCCTCGGAATAGGCGTCAGACAGGGAATGCCAACCGGTGACCGGGTCGCCGACCGTGATCCGGGTGACCTCCGTGGCCACCGAGGCGAACTTGCCGGCGGCGTCGGACGTGGCGATCACGTGCTGGGCGCCACCGCGGGCTACCCGCTCGGCGGAGTCGGCCGGGCCGAGCAGCGGTGTCGCCGGGATCAGCACGGCGCCGAGCTTCATGGCGGCGAGGATGGTGTCCCACAGCTCCGCCTGGTTGCCCAGCATCACCACGACGCGGTCACCCCGGCGTACGCCGCGGGCGCGCAACCAGGTCGCGACCTGGCCGGACCGCCGGGACATCTCGGCGAACGAGAACCGCTGCTCGGAACCGTCCTCCTCGACGATCCAGAGCGCGGGCGCGTCGTTGCCCGCGGCGATCACGTCGAACCAGTCGAGGGCCCAGTTGAACTCCGTCAGCGCGGGCCATCGGAACCGGCGGACGGCCTCGTCGTAGTCGTCGCTGTGCGCCAGCAGCAAGTCGCGCGCAGCCCGGAACGCCTCTGTGCCCTCGGTCATCTGAGCCTCCTGGCTCAGATGCTAATGGTCCTGGTCGCCGCGAGGCCGCGGGCAAGATCGCCCGTGACGGTGGCCATGGTCAGCTCGCCGCCGTCCTCGGTCACCGGCGTGGCCAGCGCGAGGTGGGTCGCGCTCTGCTCGTATCCGGGCGCGCCGTATGCCGTCGCGCAGGCGTCGCCCGGCAGCGCCACCTGGACGACCGGCCCGGCGAGGTTCTCGACATGCAGGTGAGGCCACCGGCCGTCGTGCGCGCCGGGGAAGATCGTCGAGAAGGTGACCCAGCCGCCCTCGTCGGTGACCTGGATGCCGCGCAGGTAGTTCCGCTCGGCCAGGCCGGGGGAGTGCAGCGAGTACGCGCCGTCACGGTCGGCGTGCCAGAGGTAGAGCGCGTGCCCGGCCAGCGGGCGGCCGGAGTTCGCGCTGACCAGGCGCAGGCGCACGGTCAGCGGGACGCCGCGGGCCACCCCGGTGGCCTTGCCGAAGCTGCGGCGCAGGTCCCGGCGCACGATTCCCGAACGGGAGAGCGCGTCGGAGTGCCCCTCGGCCAGGGCGGCCACGGTGACCCCGTGGTCGAGGCTCATCATGCGACGCCGGCGCATCAGCGCGAAGTCGCGGGCGAGCCCCTCGACGCGCTGCTGCTGCGGCACTTCCACCTGCACGGTCATACGGCCCCCTCCGACGACGGTCAGGGGTCCATTACGCCGTCCGCCGGGTGCGGACCGGGTGATCAGGCGGGTGCAGCCCGGTTGCGGAGGCGTCCGGTTCGTTACAGAGTCGTGCGGTTACGAAGCGCGACGCGACCTAGTACTGTCCGTGCCATGGGCGATGATCGATCCCTTGGCCGCCCGGCAACGCTGGAAGCGCTGCACTACGACGACGAGGAACTGCCCGCCCGCGAGCTCAAGGGCCGCATCGGGCTGGCCGTCGCGGTCGTCGCTTTCGCGGTAGCCCTGCTCGTGCTCTGGCAGGTGTTCCGCCCGCTCGCCCGGGGCAGCCAGTTCTACCTGATCATCTTCCTGGCCGGCACGCTCCCGCTCGTCTTCCTCGCGTACCGGTCGCGGCTCTTCAAGAACGAGAGCCGGGACCGGCCGACGGTGCTCGACTGGATCCTCGCCGCCGCCACGCTGGTCGTCTGTCTTTACCCGCTCAGCCCGCTCGGCGGCGGCTACGACGGCTTCCTCGATCGCCAGGGCCTGCTCGAACCGGCCGACATCGCCTTCGGGGCGGTGCTGCTGATCCTGATCGTCGAGGCCTGCCGGCGCACCACCGGGTGGGTGCTCCCGGTTGTCTGTCTCGCCTTCCTCGCGTACGGGTACTACGGCGGCCTCCTGCCGCAGAGCTGGTCGATCGCGCACGCCGGGCTCGACTTCTCCCAGATCGTCGACGCGCTCTACAACTCGGGCAGCGGGTTCTACGGCACGCCGCTGGACGTCGCCGCCACGTACATCGTGCTGTTCACCATCTACGGCGCCGTGCTCGAACTCTCCGGCGCGAGCCGCTTCTTCGTCGACCTGTCGGTGGCGGCCTTCCGCAAATCACGCAGCGCCGCCGGGCGTACGGCCGTCGCCGCCGGCTTCCTGCTGGGCACCGTCTCGGGCTCGGGCACGGCCACCGCGGTCAGCGTCGGCGCCGTCACCTGGCCCATGCTGCGCCGCGCCGGCTACCCGGCCGAACAGGCGGGCGGCATGCTGGCCGCAGCCGGTGTCGGCGCGATCCTCTCGCCGCCCACCCTGGGCGCGGCCGCGTTCATCGTCGCCGAATACCTCGACGTCTCGTACCTGACCGTCCTCGGCTGGGCGATGATCCCGACGGTCCTCTACTACCTCGGCATCCTGCTCGCGGTCGAGATCGACGTCCGCCGTTTCCGGGTGCGCGGGCTCGACGCGCCGCCGGTGAGCACGCTGCGGCTGCTGGGCCGGTTCGGCTACCACTTCTCGTCGCTGATCCTGATCGTCGTGCTGCTGGCGCTGGGCCAGAGCGCCACCCGGGCCGTCGTCTACGCCACGCTGCTGGCCTTCGCGCTCTCGTTCCTCGACCGGCGCTCGTGGCTGACCCCGCAGCGCGTGTTCAGCGCGCTCAGCGCCGGCGTCCGCAGCGTGCTGCCGGTGGTCGCGGTCTGCGCCGCCGCCGGCATCATCACGGCCACCACCACCAAGACCGGGCTGGGCGCCCAGCTGGCTTCGCTGCTGGTGCGCGGCGCCCAGGCCGTCACCTCGAACCCGACCGCGGTGCTGGCGCTGACCGTAGTCCTGGCCGCGGTGGCGCTGGCGATCCTCGGGCTCGCGGTGCCGGTCACGGCCAGCTTCATCATCGGCTGGGTCATCATCGGCCCGGCCCTGCTGGCCCTCGGCGTCCCGGCGCCCGCCGCGGCCATGTTCGTCTTCTACTACTCCGTGCTCTCCGAGGTCACCCCGCCCACAGCCCTGGCCGCCGTCGGAGCGAGCGCGATCACCGGCGGGCGCACGATCCCGACGATGTGGCAGGCCCTCAAGTACGCGCTGCCGGCGTTCCTTGCCCCCATCGCGTTCGTGCTCACCCCGGCCGGGTCCTACCTGCTGGCTCGCGGCCCGTTCCTCGACATCGTCTGGGCCACCGCGGCCGCGATCGTCGGGGTGGCCGCGCTGGCTGTCGCCACCGGCGGCTGGGTTCTCGGCATCGGCCGCGCCGGCGTCCCGAGCCGGGTGCTGGCCGGGGTGGCCGGCCTGCTCCTGCTCTACCTGGAACCGTTGACCATCGGCCTCGGCCTCGCCCTGCTCACCGTGGCCATCGGCTGGACCGCCGTCGACGCCCGCCGCCGTCCCCCTGCCCCTGCGGAACAGCCGCCGGCACCGGCGGCGTCGTCCGCCTTGACCGCGCCGTCGGACGACCGAAGCGAGACCAGCCTCGGCATCGAGACATCGGACGCTCCACATGGGAGTGACGCCGACCATGACAGCACGCCAACCGCAAAGACGCCGTCCGCTCCAAACCGGAGCGAGGCCGGCCGCGACACCACGCACACCGAAGAACGGGGTTGATATGAGACGCATGGCAATGGCCGCCGGACTTGCTCTCGCCCTCACCGGGGCGCTGACGGCTTGCGGCGGACGGCAGGACGCCGCCTCGACCGACGCCGGCGGGGAGGTGACCTGCACCGTCGCCAACGAAGCCCGGGTCGGCATCGCCACCGGCAACGCCATCGGCGTCTACTTCGCGCTCGGCAACGCGTACGCCGAACAGATCAGCGCCGTCGGCGGCAACGTCAAGGCGACCGCCTCCGAGACAGGCGCCTCCGTGCAGAACATCCAGCAGCTCGTCGGCGGCAGCTACGCCGTCGCGTTCTCGCTGGCCGACACCGCGGCCGACGCGATCAACGGCACCGGCAGCTTCGACAGCAAGCAGCCGATCGCCGCCCTGGCCCGGATCCACACCAATTACACCCAGGTCATCGTGCGCAAGGCCGCCGGCATCAAGGACGTCGCGGGCATGAAGGGCAAGCGCATCTCGACCGGTTCTCCCAAGTCCGGTACCGAGGTCATCGCCAACCGCCTGCTCACGGCGGCCGGCCTCGACCCCGCGAAAGACATCAGCGCCCAGAAGCTCGACCTCACCAAGACCGTCGACGGCATGAAGGACGGCTCGATCGACGCCTTCTTCTGGTCGGGCGGCCTGCCCACGCCCGGCGTCACCGATCTGTTCACCACGTCGGGCGGTCAGGTCGAGTTCCTCGACATCACGCCGCTGCTCCCGGAACTCCAGAAAATCAACCCGGTGTACGAGACCGGCACCATCCCGGCCGCGACCTACAAACTGTCCGCCGACACCCCGACCATCGTCGTGCCGAACGTGCTGCTGGTGAAGGACGACCTGGACGCCAACGTCGCCTGCGTGCTGACCAAGACGCTGTTCGACCGCAAGCCGCAGCTCGAACAGGCCAACGCCGCGGCCAAGGAGATCTCGCTCGACCAGGCCCGCAAGACCGACCCGGTGCCGCTGCACCGCGGCTCGGCCAAGGCCCTCGACGACCTCGGCGCACCAAAATAACCGCTGGACATGACGCGCCCTTCCGAGAGAAGCTGACCTCATGATGACCTTCTCTCGGAAGGGCGCGTGCGCCCTCGCGCTTTGATCGCGCCCGCGCGGCGACAGGCCGCGCTCCGTCAAGAGCTGTGGGATCGGGCGACGGAAACTCGCCGCGAATGGCTTGACGTGGGGATCTCCACCAAGCCCGCCGACCACACCACCTCGGAAGAAATAATCGCCTCGCTGTACGCCCGGCACGGCCGTCCGCGGCCGCAGTTCGTCCGGGTCGCGTCGCCGCGCGCGGCCATCCCGTACCTCGAAGGCCTGCCCACCCACGACGATCTGCGGTCGTGGCTGGGCGATCGGCGGCCACCCGGAAGATTTCCGCTGGCCGGCGACGTCGCGGCCGGGCTCTCCCACCTGCGGTCGGCCCTGGAGGCCGACTTCACCGAGCCACCCCCGGACCGTACGCCGATGAAGCGCCGCAAGGGTGAGGCGTGGCCCGCGCTGCCGCCCGGCCAGGCCCTCGACTCCGGGTTGCCGTTCCACGAGATGCTCACCCAGGGCGTACGGAATGCGCTGTTCCGAAGCCTGGCCGGGATCTACCTTCCCGTACGGGCCGCCCTGGGTCAGTCGGTCGGGGCGGTGCCGGTCGGCTGGTACGGCCAGCAGGACGCTTCCTGGGTCGCCCACGTCGACGCCATCCGGCGGACCGTGCAGCCTCACCTGCGACACGAGCGCGAGTTCGCCGAGTGGTCGGCGCTCACGCGGTCGGCCGGTTGGTGGTGGCCCGGCGAACACCGATGTGTGCTCGTCGACCGCCCGGTGATCCTGCGGATCGAACCCGTGCCCCACGCCTGGCACGAGGAGATCCGCCCCGTCCACATCGAATACGCCGACGGCTGGTCGGTGACACCGACGTAGCGCCGTTGCCGGCCCGGCCCCCGTGGCCGGGCCGGCTCAGGGTCGGGTGAGCAGGGCCCAGATCCTCGGCGTGGCGGGCCGCCGCCGGCAGGCTGAGCTGTTCCCGCTGCTGCACCGCCACCGACGGCAGAATGACCCCGATCTCCACAACGGAGAGTCTTCACCCTCAACCGCGCTTCAAGTCAACGGCCGGTAAATGGATTGCTGCCGGCAATGACGCGCCCTAATGTTCGGGGTGTCCGCGAGAGCGCCACACGAAAGGAGATCGAAGATGCGATGGCCCAAAACCATGTGCGCCGACCTCTGTGTGAGTGCCGCGGAGACGCGCCGGCGAATGCGCCGATCCGGCCGCCGGTAGTTCTGCGAACGCCTGCTCGCCGGGGCGCGAACATCAACGTATGGGCGTAGCTCAACCGGGAGAGCGCCGGCCTCCAAAGCCGTCAGGTGCGGGTTCGAATCCTGCCGCCCGTGTGCTTGTCAATTGTCATTTCCGAGACCGGAGCGGCGGCGCGTCGCGGGCCGGCTGCGGCGGGTAAGGCGACCGCCGGGCTGGCTGTCGGGGCATATTTGCGCTACCCCGACAACGCGTGGCCGCCGCTCCGGTCGATCCGTCATCGTGCTTCTCGGCCTGACCGGTCAGTCGTCATCGCGTACGAGGCAGAAAGGGTGACCGGCCGGGTCGAGCAGGACCCGGACGTGGGCCTGGGGTTGGTCGGCGGCCAGTTCGGCGCCCAGCCCTTCCGCCTCGGCCACGGCGGAATCCAGATCACCGACCTGGAAGTCGAAATGCATCATCGGGCGCTGACTGCCCTCGGCCGGCGGCCAGACCGGCCGCACGTAGTCGGTTGCCTGCTGGAACACGATGTAGTTCGACCCGTCGGGGTTGGTGGCGAGGACGGTGGTGCCCGGTTCCTCATGCACCACGGGCCAACCGATCAGGTCGGAGTAGAACCGGGCCAGCTTCGCCGGGTCCGGCGCCTCGACGGCCATGCCCCACCACATGTTCCTGGTCCGCGTCTGCATTTCACAAGCCTAGAGCGATCCCGTCGTCGTAGCTCAGCGGTAGAGCGCCGCCCTCATAAGGCGGAGGCCGGTGGTTCGAGACCACTCGACGACACGACGCCCCCGTAGCGCAGCTGGACAGCGCGCCGGATTACGAATCCGGAGGCCGGGAGTTCGACTCTCCCCGGGGGCACCGACATTGAACTTTTCGGTTCAGTTTCGTACAGTGAACCACGTGGTTCAGCAACAGGAATTGGATCGGGTGTTCGCCTCGCTGTCGGACGCGACGAGGCGCGGCATCCTGGTGCGGCTGGGCGAGGGGCCGGCGACGATCGGTGAGCTCGCCGAACCGACCGGCATGACCCTGACCGGGATGAAGAAACACGTCCAAGTTCTTGAGGACGCCGGCCTGGTAGTCACCGAGAAGGTCGGCCGCAGCCGGCAGTGCCGCCTCGCGCCGGCGCCGCTCGACGACGCCATGGCATGGATCAGCTTCTACCAACGGCTCTGGGCCCGGCGTCTCGACGGCCTCGACGCCTACTTCACGCTGCGCCGGGGCGCAGCCCCCACCGAACGACGAGAGAAAGAGCAGGGGACATGACGCTCGACATGCGGATCACGCGGGAACTGCCGGCCACGCCGGAGGAGGTGTTCGACGCCTACACCGACGCCGAGAAACAAAAGATCTGGTTCAGCATCCTCGACGAGGAGCCCGGCATCGTCGAGATCGAGGTCGACCTGCGGGTGGGCGGCAAGCAGACCGCTGTCTGGGGGCCGGATCGCGACACGCTGTTCCGCGAGACGCAGACGTTCCTCGAGATCGACCGGCCGCGCCGCCTGGTCACCGAGTCGACCGGCTCGGGCCCGGACGGCCTCGAGATGACCACGCGCGTCGAGGTCACCTTCGAGGAGAAGGGCGACGGCACCCTCGTGACCGTCGTGCAGAGCGGCTTCCCGGTCCCGGAGATCCGCGACTTCTTTGTCAACGAGGTCTGGCAGGGCGCCTTCGCCCGCATCGAGGCCTTCCTCAAGCGCGAGAATCCGAATGCGTAGCCGACCGGCCATCATCGCGGCGGCCGGCGTCGCCGCTGTTGTCGTCAACCTGATCGTCTACGCGGTGGGCCGGGCCGCCGGCGGCAGCTTCGTCTTCACGGCGAACGGCGACACCAACGAGGTCGACGCCGTCACCGTGGCCGGCTTCAGCGCCGTACCGCTGCTGATCGGCCTGGTCGTAGTCGCGCTGCTCACCCGCCTCGGCTCGTGGGTCACCCGGCTCGCCTCGATCGTCGCTCCGGTGCTGGCCGCCGGCACGATCGTGGTGATGACCCTGCCGGCCGACCTCGACCGCACCAGCACGATCGCGCTGGCCCTGTGCCACCTGACGCTGATCCCGATCAGCATCCTGGCCATCCAGCTGATCAAGAATGCGAACGCGTCGCCATCCCCGACCGGGCAAGGTTCGGAGGCCTTGCGATCGGGCGTCTGACGAGCGCCGCTTCGTCCCCCTCAGATCATCGGCCGCGTCGGCTCGCGACGCGGCCGATCCGCTACGCCGGGCGGAGGCCGTGCATCAGGACGCCCAGCAGGCGATCAGCCCGGGCGGCGTGCCCGGGCAGGGGCGCGACCGTGAAGATGCCGATCAGGTTGGCGGCGACGTCCTCGGCGGTGACGTCGGTTCGCAGCTCTCCCGTCGCGTGCCCGGCGCGGAGCATGTCCTCGATCGCGGCGATCCGGCCTCTGACGTTGCCAAGGCGAAGAGCGGCCGCTAACCGGGGGCGGCCTCCAAGCCGGCGGTGAGCAGGGCGACGGCGGCGAGCAGGCCCGCGCGCGGAGCATCCCGCCAGTGCGGCGTGATCGGCGTGAGGGCGGCCGACAGCGGATACGAATCGGGCATCGCCGCCGCCCGGGCGCGCCAGGTTTCGAGGTCGGCCGGGGTCAGGCGGGAGTAGGCGGCCGCCGTCTGGGCGGTCGCGCGCACCGTCGCGTACAGCATCGTCACGGCCGGCGGGCGTGAGCCGGGCGGCACCGCGAAGCGCTCGAAGATCGCCAGCAGCGCTTCCATCCAGTCCTGCTCGTTCGGGCCCTGACTGGCCTGGGACCACGGCCGCTCGGTGAGCCACGGATGCGCCAGGTAGACCTCGTACAGCGCCGTCGCCCAGCCCGTCAGCGCGTCCGCCAGGTGATCCTGCGGTGCGGGCCCAGCGGGCATGGCCGAGGCCTGGTCCTGCATCAGCGCGAGCAGGTTCTCCTTGGTTCCCACGTACGGATAGAGGGCCATCGCCGTCTTGCCGAAGCGCGCGGCCACGGCCCGCGTCGACACCGCCTCGAGTCCGGACGCGTCGGCCAGGGTGATCGCCGCGGCGAGGATCTCATCGAGGTCCAGTTGCTGCTTCGGGCCGCGGCGGGGTGTGGGCAGGGTCGCCCCGCGGTGCCGCCAGAGCCGCTTCAGGTGGTCGTCCATAACTCCTGACAGTGTATAGTGTTTTGCATGCCGACCGTGACTTTGCACGACGGATCCACCCTCGACGTCCGGGTCCAGGGCAGTGGTCCCGCCATCTTCCTCCCCGTCAGCACGGCGATCATCGAGGGCGAACAGGCCGACGCGATGCGGGCCTGGGGCGCCGACCCCGACAACGGCCACGCCCTGGCCACCGGCCTGGCCGACGCCGGTTTCCGAGTGATCACCGCCGACTACGAGGGTCACCGCAACCAGCACCCGGCGCCGCTGACCCTGAGCGCCGACGCGGTCGCCGCCGACCTGCAGGCCCTGGCCGGCGCGGATCGTTTCGCCTACTACGGCTATTCCTGGCTCGCTCTTTCCGGGCTGCAGCTGGCCATCCGTACCGACCGCCTCACCGCCCTGGCCATGGGCGGCTACCCGCCGCTCGGCGGCCCCTACGAGGCGATGCTCGCCGTCACCCGTTCGGCCCATCGCATGGCGCTCGACCCGCCGCTCCCGCCCACCGGCGAGCCCGTGGCCGGCGATTGGGACTCGGTGGCCTTCACCCAGACGCCCGACCAGACCCGCCAGTTCGTGACGCTCTACGAGTCGCTCCAGGACTTCGACGAGCGGGCCGTCCACCTCGACATCCCCCGGCTCGCCTTCGCCGGTGCGGAGGACAACATCCAGTACGGCCCGGCCTGGGACAACGCTTATGTCGCCCTGGCCGAGCCACTGCTCGAAAACCGTGAAGCCCTGCAGAAGGACGGTTGGGAAGTGCGAACGGTCCCGAGGGCCGACCACATGGTCGCCATGCAGGCCGCCACCGTCCTGCCCATCCTGATCCCGTGGCTCAGGTCGTCACTTTGAGCCAGCCCCCGTCCACGTAATAGGTCGATCCCACCGAGTAGGCCGCGCGCTCGGAACAGAGGAAGACGAAGAAATCGGCCACCTCGGCCGGGGTGGCGAACCGTCCGATCGGCGCGTTGTCCTCGGCGATCTTGGCCAGGTACTGCTCCCACGTCTGTTCGGTGTCCGCGGTCAGCGCCTTCGCGGTTTTGATCCAGTCCCCGGTCATGACCAGGCCGGGGTTCACCGCGTTGACCCGGATGTTGTCCCCGATCAACTCGTTGGCCAGGCACTTGGAGAACATGACGAGCGCCGCCTTGGTGGTGTTGTAGATCGGCTCGTAGCCCAGCGGCTGGGTGGCGCAGATCGAGGCGTTGTGCAGGATCACGCCGCCGCCGCGGGCCTTCATCTGCGGCGCGATCTCGCGAGCCAGGCGCACGGCCGCCATGACGTGCAGCTCCCAGTAGAACTGCCACCGGGAATCGGGGGCGGTCAGGATCTTCTCGTCGCTGCCGGTGCCGGCGTTGTCGATGAGAATGTCGGCCCCGCCGAACTCCTGCTGAACTGCGGCCGCCACCACGGCCGCACTGTCGGGCTGCGTGAGGTCGGCGGGAACGGTGAGCACTCGTACGCCGGAAATCGACTCCGCCACGGCCCGCAACCGGTCGGCCGAGCGGGCCACGAGGGCCAGGTGGACGCCCTCGGCGGCCAGCCCGCGGGCGATCGCCTCACCGATTCCGGCGTTACCACCTGTGATCACGGCCACCCTGTCAGTGAGACGCAGATCCATTTTTTCTCCGTTCGCGCGCTCTCGAGCTCGGGTACTGCACGCACATTCGCACGAAGGCGGGAGGCCGGGGTGTTCGGTAAGGGAAAGACAGTCGCTGACCAGTTGGTCGAAGTGCTGATTCAGGCCGGCGTGGAGAGGATCTACGGTCTGGTCGGAGACAGCCTCAACGCGCTGACCGACGCGATCCGGCGTAACGACGCCATCGAATGGGTCCACGTGCACAACGAGGAGGCCGCGGCGTTCGCGGCCGCCGCGGAAGCCCAGCTCACCGGCAAGCTGGCGGTCTGCGCGGGCAGTTGCGGGCCGGGCAACACCCACCTGATCCAGGGCGTGTTCGACGCGCACCGGTCGGCCGCGCCGGTACTGGCGATCGCCTCGCACATCGTCTCGACCGAGATCGGCTCCGGCTTCTTCCAGGAGACCGATCCCAAGCAGTTGTTCGGGCAGGCCAGCCACTGGACCGAGATGGTCTCGTCGGCCGAGCAGATGCCGCGGATGGCGCGGATGGGCATTCAGCAGGCGGTCGGCAAGCGGGGCGCGGCCGTGCTGGTGATGCCGGGCGACGTGCTCGCGGCCGAGGCCACCAACGAGACCGGCGCCGGGCACGCGGTGGCCGGGCCGGTGCTGGGCGCGCCGTCCGACTACGTGCTCGAGGACCTGGCCGAACGGATCAACGCGGCGAAGACCGTGGCGATCTTCGGTGGGATCGGCTGCGCCGACGCCCGCGAGCAGGTGCTGCAACTGGCCGAGTGGCTGGGCGCGCCGGTGGGGCACACGCTGCGGGGCAAGGACGTGCTGCAGTACGACAACCCGTACGACGTGGGCATGTCGGGCCTGCTCGGCTACGGCGCCTGTTACGAGGCGACCCACGAGGCCGACCTGCTCCTGCTGCTCGGCACCGACTTCCCGTACCGGCAGTTCCTGCCCCAGAAGAACACGATCCAGATCGACATCGATCCGTCGCGCCTGGGCCGCCGCACGGCGCTCGAACTGGGCGTGGCCGGCGACGTCGGCGCCACCATCACCAGGCTGATGCCGAAGCTCGAGCGCAAGGACCACAAGTTCCTCAACCGCATGCTCACCAAGCACGTCCGCGAGCTGGACCGGGTCGTCGACGCGTACACCCGGGACGTCGAGCACCTGGTGCCGATCCACCCCGAGTACGTGGCCTCGATCCTCGACGAGGAGGCGGCGGACGACGCCGTCTTCACCGCCGACACCGGCATGTGCACCAGTTGGGCGGCTCGCTACATCACGCCCAACGGCCGGCGCCGGCTGCTCGGCTCGTTCGTCCACGGCACGATGGCCAACGCGCTGCCGCACGCGCTCGGCGCCGCGAAGCTCGACCCGAGCCGGCAGGCGATCTCGATGTCGGGCGACGGCGGACTGGCCATGCTGCTGGGCGAGTTGCTCACCGCCAAGCTGCACAATCTGCCGGTCAAGGTGGTGGTCTTCAACAACTCCAGCCTCGGCATGGTGCGCCTCGAGATGCTGGTGGCGGGCGACCCGCCGTACGAGACCGACCACGACCACGTCGATTTCGCGGCCATCGCCCGGGCGGCCGGGCTTTTCTCGGTACGGGTGGAGAAGCCGGACGAGGTTCGCGGCGCGCTCCGGTCGGTGCTCGACCACGACGGTCCGGCCCTGCTCGACGTGGTGACCGACCCGGACGCGCTGGAGATCCCGCCGCACATCACCAAGGAGGAGGCGGCCGGATTCGCGCTCGCCGCCGGAAAGTCGGTGCTCTCCGGCGGCGTCGGCCAGATGCTGCACCTGGCCCGCACGAACCTGCGTAACCTGCCCCGCTAGGCGGTCTTGCGGAGGTCGGCGCCCACGTCGTGCAGGTGGCTCAGGGCCTGACGGTACGAATCGGTCAGGCTGGTCATCTCGTACGAGACGCCGATCTCCGCGCAGTACCGCTGCACGATCGGCTGCGCCTTGCGCAGGTTGGGCGTCGGCATGGCCGGGAACAGGTGGTGCTCGATCTGGTAGTTGAGACCGCCCAGGGCCGCGTCGACGAACCGGCCGCCCCGGACGTTGCGCGAGGTCAGCACCTGCTTGCGCAGGAAGTCCTCGTCACCGGTGGGGTGCGGCATGCCCTTGTGGTTGGGGGCGAACGTCAGGCCCAGGTACACCCCGAAGATCGCCTGGTGGACGACGAGGAAGGCGATCGCCTGCAGCGGGCTCAGCACCGTGACCAGGGCCGCGAGGTACGCGATGAGATGCAGGCCGAGCAGCGCGGCCTCCAGCGGCTTCTGCTTCTGCGAGATCCACCGGATGCTGTCGCGCTTGAGCGAGATCCCGAGCAGAGTCAGCAGCGGGAAGAAGAAGTACGCCTGATAACGCGTGAGGAAACCCTTGCCGGCCGCCGCCTCGCGCGACCACACCAGCACCCCGGGGCCGACGTCCGGGTCGAGGTCGTCGTGGTTGGGGTTGGCGTGGTGCTTGGTGTGCTTGTCCATCCAGTAGCCGTAGGACATGCCGATGGCCAGGTTGCCCGCGATCAGCCCGGCCCGCGCGCTCGGCTTGTTGGTGCGGAACACCTGCCGGTGCGCGAGGTCGTGAGCGACCAGCGCGGTCTGGGCGAACACCACCGCCAGGAAGGCGGCCACGGCCAGCGTCCACCAGGAGGCGCCGATGGCGAAGAACGCGGCCCAGCCCAGAGTCAGCGCCCCGCCGACCAGGCTCAACCGGGCCACGTAGTACGCCGGCCGGCGGCGTAGCAGCCCGGCTGCGTTGATCCGCCGGCCCAGTTCCGCGAAGTCGCTTCCGGCCGTCGCCCGCGGCCGCTCTGCCATTGTCGTCATGCCCTCAAGCAGACCGTGCGGACGCCCTCAAGGTCAGGAGTGGCATCCCCCCAACCTTTGGTGGGGCTAGCACTACTGAGTTGAGTGCCCCGGTGGGCCACGATGAGAGGCGTGGAGACAAGAGACTGGCTTCGAGACGGGCTCCGGGCGGTGGCGGCCGGACTGCTCGGCATCGTCCTGGCCGTGCTGAACTTCCCGCTCTTCGTGCTCTTCCTGGTGTCACTGGTGCTCACCCCGGTGCTCGGGATCGGCCTGTTCCTGCTGCCCGCGGTGACCGCGCTGATCCGCCTGCGAGCGAACGCGGCGCGGCGGGTCGCGGGGTGGCACGGCGTGGCGATCGCGCGGCCCTACCGGCCCACACCGGCCGGCCTGGCACCGGTCGGCTGGGGCCGCTACAAGCACATCATCACCGACCCGGCGACCTGGCGGGACTTCGCGTGGCTGCTGCCGGGAGCAGTCGGCGGGCTGATGCTGGGCGTCCTCACACTGGCGCTGCCGGCGTACGGGGTCGAGGGCATCGTGCTCCTGCCGCTCTGGATGTATCTGGGCGGCGAGTGGTCCGGCTACGGCGTCAACTGGCCGATCGACAGCGTCAGCGAGGGCTTCCTCTCGCTGCCCCAGGGCGCGGTGTTCCTCCTGCTCGGCCTCGTGGTCGCGCCACACCTGCGCCGTTTCGACGCGCTGTTCGCCCGGGTCTTCCTGGCGCCCACCCGGGCCGCCGAACTGCGGCTGCGGGTCACCCAGCTCACCGTCACGCGGTCCGACGCGGTCGACGCCCAGGCCGCCGAGCTGCGCCGCATCGAACGCGACCTGCACGACGGCGCCCAGGCCCGCCTGGTGTCGCTCGGCATGGCCATCGGCCTGGCCGAGGAGCTGGTCGAGCGTGACCCCGAGACCGCCCGCAAACTGCTCGCCGAGGCGCGCGAGAACAGTTCCACCGCCCTCGTCGAACTGCGTCATCTCGTACGCGGGATCCACCCGCCCGTGCTGGCCGAGCGCGGCCTCGACGGCGCTGTGCGGGCGCTCGCGCTGACCATGGCCGTTCCCACCACTGTGGATTCCGACGTGACCGGCCGGCTGGAGACCCCGGTTGAGTCGGCCGCCTATTTCGCGGTCGCCGAAGCTCTGACCAATGTCCAGCGGCACAGCGGCGCCAACGTTGCTTACGTCAGCATGCACCGCACCGGTGACCTGTTGCGTCTGGAGGTCGGGGACGACGGCCACGGCGGCGCCGACCCGATGCGCGGCACCGGCCTGGCGGGAATGGAACGCCGCCTCGCCGCCTTCGATGGCACGATGTCCGTGTCCAGCCCACCGGCCGGGCCGACCATCGTGACCATGGAGCTGCCGTGCGCGTCGTCATCGCCGAGGACCATGCTCTCCTCCGGGACGGACTGACCCGGATCCTCGAGGCGTTCGAGTTCGAGGTGGTGGCGGTCGTCGGCCGCGGGCCCGACGTGCTGCCGACCCTGCTCGAGTGCAAGCCCGACGTGGCCGTCCTCGACGTGCGCCTGCCACCCACCTTCACCGACGAGGGTCTGCAGGCGGCCATCGCGGCCCGCCGGCAGATGCCGGGCCTGCCGATCCTCGTGCTCAGCCAGCACGTCGAGCCGCTGTACGCCCGCGAGTTGCTCTCCGACCGCCGCGGCGGGGTCGGCTACCTGCTGAAGGACAGGGTCGGCGACGTCGCGCAGTTCGTCGACGCGGTGCGGCAGGTGGCCGGCGGCGGCACGATGATGGACCCCGAGGTGGTGGCCCGGCTGCTCGACCGCAGCCGGCCGCTCGACGTGCTCACGCCCCGCGAGCGCGAGGTGCTCGGCGAGATGGCCGCGGGCCGTTCCAACGCCGCCATCGCGGCCAAGCTCTTCATCACCGAGAAGGCCGTCAGCAAGCACATCAACAACATCTTCACCAAGCTCGGCCTGCCGGTGTCCGAGGACGACAACCGCCGCGTGCTCGCGGTGCTGGCCTACCTGGACAGCTGAGGCAGCACGTCGCTCGCGATCAGCTCGAGGTGGTCGACGTCGTCCATGTCGATCAGCCGCAGGTGCACGCGGGTCGCGCCGATCGCCTGCATCTCGCCGATGCGCTGCACCAGTTGGGCGGGGGAGCCCTCCACCGGGTCCTCCGGCGGCAGCACGCTCTTGACGTGCAGGGGAGCGGCGCGGCGCGCGGCCTCGGCGCCGGTGCGGCCGATCGCGACCACGATGCCGGCCGACAGGGTGAGCGGCTTCGACCGGCCGATCGCCGCGGCGGCGGCCCGGACGCGATCGAAGGCGGCGGTGGTCTCGGCCACGGTCTTGAACGGCATGTTGTATTCGTCGGCGTAGCGGGCCGCCAGATCCGGCGTACGCCGCGGGCCCTTGCCCCCGACGATGATCGGCGGATGCGGACGCTGCACCGGGCGGGGCAGCGCCGGAGCGTCCACCAGGTGGTAGTGCTTGCCGTCGAACGAGTAACTCCGGCCCTCGGGCGTGCCCCAAAGTCCCGTCAGGATCTCGAGCTGTTCCTCGAGCCGGTCGAAGCGCTCGCCGACCGCGGGGAAGGGGATGCCGTACGCCGTGTGCTCGCGCTCGACCCAGCCGGCGCCCATGCCCAGCTCGACCCGGCCGCCGCTCATCCGGTCGACCTGCGCCACCATGATCGACAGTGGACCGGGCATACGGAACGTAGCCGAATTGACCAGGGTGCCGATCCGCAGCGTACGGGTCTCGCGGGCGAGTCCGGCCAGCGTGATCCACGCGTCGGTGGGCCCGGGCAGGCCCGGCTCGGGAGTCAACGCACGGTAGTGGTCGGCTCGGAGCAGACCTTCGAAACCGGCGTCCTCAGTGTGACGGGCGAAGTTCAATTGAGTGTCGTACGTCGCACCCCGGTGCGGTTCGACGAACAGACAAACGCGCATCATCGTCCCTCATAAACCGAGCTGGGCGCATACCCGACCCATCCTGATCGATCGTGTGTGATCCGTCTACTTCGGTTTTTGAGACGAACCTGTCATCGATGCATGTGCCAGTTTGCCCTACGATCCCCGTCGGGACACCACTGCCCCACGTTCGACCACTCACGGCCCCGGTGGGCCAATTGCCGGGCTGCCGGTTCCCCCATTCGACCGCACCAGGTCGGGAAGGATCTACGGTGCACAGAAGGACCCTCGTACGTTCCGTTGTCGCCGGCGCGCTCGCCCTCTCCATGAGCGCAGCCGCCGGGTGCAGCGACGACTCGGCTGACGGCGACGGTGGCAGCGGCGCCTCGCTCGAAAAGATCACTTACCTGACCTCGTTCGGCACCTTCGGCCGCGACTCGTACGCGTACGTCGCGCTCGACAAGGGCTACTTCAAGGACGCGGGCTTCGACGTCACGATCAACCCGGGCAAGGGCTCGGGCGAGAACATCAAGTCCATCGTGTCCGGTCAGGCCCAGTTCACGCCGATCGACCTCACCGGTGGCCTGCTCGCCGCCGGCGGCAAGGACAAGACGACCGGCTTCACCGCCGTGGCGGCCGTCCAGCAGCGCACCATGGCCGCGATCATCGCGCTCGAGGGCAACGGCATCAACTCGCCCAAGGACCTCGAGAACAAGACGCTGACCGACGCCCCCGGCTCGGTCGTGCGCACGCTGTTCCCGACCTACGCCAAGCTGGCCAACATCGACCCCAACAAGGTCAAGTTCCAGAACGGCCAGGCGCAGGAGCTGATCGGTCTGCTCGCCTCCGGCCGCACGCAGGGCATCGGCCAGTTCGTGGTCGGCAAGCCCACCGTCGAGACGGTGGCCAAGGGCAAGAAGGCTGTCGTGCTGCCCTACAGCGACTACCTGCAGGACCTCTACGGCAACGTGCTGATCACGTCGACCAAGTACGCGACGGACAACCCCGAGAAGGTCAAGAAGTTCTCGGAGGCGCTGCTCAAGGGTCTCGCCGACTCCATCGCGAACCCGGAGGAAGCCGGCCAGATCACGCTGAAGTACGTCAAGACGGCCAAGCCCGAGGGCGTCGCGGCCGAGCTCACGCTGATGGGCCCGTACGTCAAGTCGGCCGCCGCCGGCATCCCGGTCGGCGCCCTCGACGCCGAGCGTGTCGCGCGGAGCATCGCGATCCTGCAGGGTTCCGGTCAGATCGAGCCCGGCCTCAAGCCGGAGCAGGTCATCAACTTCGACCTGACGCCCAAGGCCTGACCTTTGTCTGCGCGGGGTGTGCCGGGCTTCCGGCGCACCCCACATGCTTGAGGAGCACCCCCGGTGCAAGACACGCTGACGTCCCCGACGGAGGCTGCCGTGACCCGTCCCACCCGCCCCGAGCGGCGATGGTCACCCGCCGTGGTGGCCTGGCCGGTGCTCGGCATCGTCGTCACCGTCGTGGCGTGGTGGGCGGTCGTCGAGATCTTCGACATCCAGCCGATCATCCTGCCGTCCCCGGTCGACGTCTACGAGGGCTTCCGCACGTACCCCGAACTGCTCCTGCAGACGACGTGGGACACGGTCCGGGTGACCCTGATCGGCTTCGGCCTGTCGGTGATCATCGGCGTCGCGCTGGGCACGGCCATCGCCGCCTGGAAGCCGTTCGAGCGTGCCTTCGGCCCCCTGCTGGTGGCGCTCAACGCCGTACCCAAAGTAGCCATCGCGCCGCTGATGATCGCGTGGTTCGGCTTCGGCACCAAGCCCGTCCTCGCCATGGCGTTCCTGCTCTGCTTCTTCCCGATCGTGCTCTCCACCGCGACCGGCCTGGCCAGCACCCCGGCCGACCTGGCCGAACTGGCCCGATCGCTTTCCGCGACCCGCACCCAGACGTTTCTGCGCGTCCGCGTGCCGGCCGCGTTGCCCCAGATCTTCGTGGGCCTCAAACTGGCCATGCCGCTGGCCGTGATCGGCGTGGCCGTCGGCGAAATGCAGTCCGGCGGCGTCGACGAGGGCCTGGGCACGATCATCGTCCAGACCGCCGGCCAGGGCGACACGGCAACGGCCTTCGCCGCCCTCACCCTGATGGCCATCGTCAGCATCATCCTGTACTACGTCCTGGTGCTGATCGAACGCCTTGCCCTCCCGTGGGTGCGCGGCACCACCGCCTGACCCGTCCGGCCCGGACCGTCTGATTGGCCGTCCGTATTTCCGCGTGCTGAAGTGTCGAGTAGGGATCGACAGCGACGGGACGGTGAAGTAGCCGGTGGCGGGTCATGTGTTCGTCAGCTACAGCCGATCCGACGTGGGCTATGTGAACCGGCTGGCCGACACTCTTACTCGCGCCGGACTGTCGATCTGGAAGGACGACCGGAACCTCGAGATCGGCGACCGGTGGGAGCATGAAGTCCGCGACCGGGTCGACGACTGCGCCGCCATGGTGATCGTGATGAGCCCGGCCGCTGAAGCCTCGATGAACGTAGCCAACGAGTTGGCGCGGGCGCGGGACAGAGGCAAGGCGATCTTCCCGGTGCTGTTGTCCGGTGAAGTCTGGTTCGCGCTGAGCACGATCAACTACTTTGATGCCCGCGACCGTCGGTTACCTGATCAGCGCCTCATAGACAAATTGCAGCACCTCGGCACGGCCGTCGAGGGCCGTACCGATCCAGGACCGATGCTGCTGGCCGGGGATCTGCCCGGGCAGGCGATCGCCTGGCAGCACAGGCCGGGTCTGCTCGATGCCCTGGTGACATCGGCCGCTGGTGGTGGCACGACGGTCGTGGCGGCGCTGGCCGGACAGCGCGGCGTCGGCAAGACCCAACTGGCCGCGGCGTACGCGCGCTTGCGCATGCAACACGGTTGGCCGGTGATCGTATGGGCCAACGCCGGTAGCGAGCAGGGCATAATTACCGCCCTGGACGAGTTGGCGGACGCGGCCCGGTTGCGACAGCTCGGTGACGATCCGACGGAGGCAACCCGCGCCGCGCTGCGGTGGCTGCGACGACATCGGCCCCGGCCGCCGATACCCGACCTACCGCAAATACATTTGGGCGATCGACGCCACGCCCACCGCGAAGCTACTGCCCCGTACCGCCGGCGACCCGTATCCGCACGGTCTGGTCGAAGCGGTGCTGCTCGCTCTCGACGACCTCTCCGAGGCTTCGGACGGTATACAAGCGCGGCACCTGCTGGACCGGCTGGCGGTACTCGCCCCGGTGGGAGCCGACTCCATCCTGCTGAACGTTCTTACCCGGACGAACACGACTGATCATGGCGAGGTTTCGGCGCAAACCCCTGAAACAGCGAGCGGGCTGGGTGATCCAGCGTCAGTGTCTCCATCGGGCCGGACATTGTTCTCGCACACGAGCAGGTGCTCGGTCCTGATCATCCGGAGACTCTTCGCTCAAGCCGCGACCTGGCCCGCGCCTATCGGGCCGTCGGCCGGCTGAACGCGGCTCTCGCCCTGTCCACCGGGACCCTTGCTGACTACGAGAGGGTGCTCGGGCCAGTGCACCCGGACACTCTCACCGCGCGCCTGAACCTCGCCTCCGCATACCGGGAGATGGGCCGGTTGGACGAGGCAATCGCGTTGGTGACACGCACTCTCGCGGACCGTGAGCGGGTGCTCGGCCCGGACCACCCGAACACCTTCTCCGCGCGCCTCAACCTCGCCGACACCTACCAGGCGATGGGTCGGTTGGACGAGAGCATCGCACTGCTCACCGGCACCCTCGCGCACTCGAGCGAGCCCTGGGCGTCGACCACCCGCACACTCTCACCGCTCGCCACAGCCTTGCGTTCGCCTACCGGATGGTTGGCCGACTGGCGGAGGCCATTGATCTGTACACCCGCGTCCTCGACGACCGGGAGCGGGTGCTCGGTCCGGAACACCCGCACACTCGGCTGACACGCGACAACCTCGCCGGCGCCTACCGTGCCGCCGGACGCGTCGACGATGCCGACGCTCTGCTACGCCCGGACGAGCCTCGGTCGGAGTGAGCGGGAACATCGCGATTCACGCCGGCACACCGCCACGACGTCAGTGTTTGTAGGTCAGCTTGGCGACGCGGCCCTTCTCGCCGGAGGACCAGCAGGCGCCGGGGACGCATTCGACGGCGTCGAAGCTGCCGGTGTCGAAACGCTTCCAGGTGCGGCCGGCGTCGTACGAGATGTTGCTGCCGGTGGGGCCGACGGCCAGGGCTGTGTTGCCGTGGCCGAGCCAGGCTGAGCCGGAGCGGTATTCGCCGGGGACGGTGCGGGCGACGGTCCAGGTGCGGCCGCGCAGGTAGGCCGCGCCGTCGGGGGCGGCCGTGGGGGCCGCGTAGTCGCCGCCGACGGCGATGGCGGCGCCGTCACGGCGTACGGCCAGGCTGTAGATGCCGGCGCTCGGACCGCTCGGGACCGGGGTGGCCGTCACTGACCAGGAACGGCCGCCGTCGCGGGAGGTGAAGACGCGGGACTCGGCGCCGCCGCCGGTTGCGAACATCGCCTTGCCGCCGGCCGAGACGAGGCATGTGCCGCTGGCCGCGAAGGCGAACTCGCCGGTCAGCGCGGCGGGCATGCCGGCGGTGGGCTGAACCTGCCAGGAGCGGCCGCCGTCGCGGGTAGCGAGGATGCGGAACTTGCCGTCGACCGGGTCGGACAGGGCCAGGCCGTGCCGGCGGTCGAGAAACGTCAGACAGTCGTAGAAGGCGACGGGATCCTCGTTGCGGAACGACTCGCTCCAGGTGCGGCCGCCGTTCGAGGTGGTGTAAACCCGGGAGTCGGCGCCGTTGCCGATCGTCAGGGCGACGGCGTTCCGGGCGTCGAACGCCTCGATGTCGCGGAACTCGAGCCCGGCCGCGGCGGGCGGACCGACCGGCGACCAGTGGCGGCCGCCGTCGACCGTCCGCAGGATCGTGCCGGCCGAACCGGCCACCCAGGCCACCTTCGCGCTGACCGGCGCCAGGCCGCGGAACCGGGCCTCGGTGCCGGTCGGGGTGAGCTGCCAGGTCAGGGAACCGCCGCCGGCCTGAGCCGGGACTGCGGGCAGGATCAGGGCCGCGACGACACCCGCCGCGGCCATCGACAACTTTCGCTGCAAGGTCATGAGGCGGAACATACCGTGTGGGCTACGGCACCGAAACCTTCACCGAGCAGCGCCGGAAACCTCGAGATACCACAATGTGAGACATGGAGTCTCCCGCTGTCACCGTCGCCATCACCCGGCGAGCCGACCCGTCCCGGCAGGCCGAGATGACCGCCTGGGTGAACGCCGGCACGACGCTGGCCGAGGACTTCCCGGGCTTCCTGGGCACCGGCTGGGTGCGGCCGGACAAGGGCTCGCACGAGTGGCACATGCTCTACCGCTTCGCCGACGAGCACGCCCTGCGCAACTGGGAGGAATCACCCCAGCGCCGGTGGTGGCTGTCGTCGGCCGAGGGTTTCGTCGAGCACACCCGTACGGAAAAACGCACTGGGATCGAGGGCTGGTTCGACCCACCGCGGGCGCGCGAGGTCAGCGAGGCCGCCGCCCCGAAGGCCCCACCCCGCTGGAAGCAGGCCGTGACCATCTGGCTCGGCTTCTTCCCGGTCAGCCTGCTGGCCGCGTTCACCCTCAACCATCTGATCGCCGACCTCAACGCCGTGCTGCGCACCCTGGTCAGCACCCTCTGCCTGACCCCGATCATGACCTACCTGGTGCTCCCCCAGGTCACCCGGATGCTTCAGCCCTGGCTGCGCCGCTGAGCGGTATAGGCACCTACTGCCGACGCGAGGCCGTGTGCCGTGGGCCCACCGTGGTCGGGTGCAAGCGATTCTCCTCTTCACCGATCTCACGCTGGCCGTACTGCTGCTGATCGCGGCGCCGATCGCCGGCGTCAAGGCGTCACGCCGCTGGCTCGTGGTTCTCGCCGGCCTGGCCGGGGCGCGCCTTGTCGTCGCCAGTCTGTTGCTGCTTTCCGGTGGGCTGCTGCTGGCCGATTCGCGGATTTACGTCCAGGTTCCGCTGGCCCTGCTGCCCGCTGTGTGGGCCGTGTGGCGGCCGAGCAGGACGGCCGCCCACGTCAGCGCGGCCGGTTCGGCGCTGTCGGTCTGGTGGTTGCTGGCGCCGTTCGCGCCGGGCGACACCGCGCTGGTGCTCGCCGGGTCGCTGCTGGCGCTGACCATGATCGGTGGCCTTTCGGTCGCGGTCGCGCGGTGGCGGGCGTCGGCGTCGCGGCTGGCCCGGCTGCCCTGGATGGTGGCCGCGTTCCTGCTCGTGCCGGCGGCCACGCTGGTCGTGGCCGGGCAGGCCAACGCCGCTGCCGATGACCATCAGCACGGCGGCGCCGGGCAGTTCGCCGTGGATCAGCTCACCGGCCCCAAGGGTCAGACTCCGGCCGTACGCACGACGCTCGTGGCCGCCAAGGCCCAGATCCGGCTCGCGTCCGGCAGCACAGTGGACGGGCTGACCTTCAACGGCACGTCGCCCGGTCCGGAGATCCGGGTCCGGAAGGGCCAGTTGATCGAGGTGACGCTGGTCAACACGAACGTGGACGAGGGCGTGACCGTGCACTGGCACGGTGTCGACGTGCCGAACGCCGAGGACGGCGTGCCCGGCGTGACCCAGGACGCTGTGCCGCCCGGTGGTCGCCACGTCTACCGGTTCGTCCCGACGCGAGCCGGCACGTTCTGGTACCACACCCACCGCGACGGACTGCTCAACGTCAAGCGGGGCCTGTTCGGGGCGCTGATCGTCGAGGACGCGGCCCCGCGCGACGGTCTCGAGCGCACGGTCTTCGCGCACGCCTGGCCGGGTTCCGGCGGTGACGTGACCGCCTTCGACCGTGACGACCGGCCCGCCCGGCAGGATGCTCCGGCGGGTCGGAACGTCCTGGTCCGCATGATCAACAGCTCCGAGGAGCCCCAGGAGCTGCAGGTCGCCGGCGCCCCGTTCCGGGTGGCGGCGATCGACGGCAACCCGATCGAGGGCGCGACCGACCTCGTGCCGGGAACCGGGATGTTGCTGGCCGCGGGTGGCCGCTACGACCTCGCTTTCACGATGCCGGCCGGCGCGGTGACCGTCGCCCTGGCCGGTAGCCCGGATGTGGCCCTCACATTCGGTGCGGGGCAGCGGGTCTCGGCCGGCGGCGGCGGGCAGTTCGACCCCTTGACGTACGGATCCGGCTCCGCGCCCCGGCTCGGCGAGCCCACCCGCACGTTCGACCTGCGGCTGGACGACGGGTTCGGGTTCAGCCAGGGCAGCCTGTCGTACGTCAGCAGCCTGATCAACGGCCGCCTGTATCCCGCGGTGCCCTCGCTGGAGGTGGCGACCGGTGACCGCGTACGGGTGCGGATCGCCAGCCGCAGCATCATCAACCATCCCTTCCACCTGCACGGTCACCGCGTCCGGGTCGTCTCGCGCAACGGCACGGCCGCCACCGGCAGCCCCTGGTGGACCGACACGCTCAACGTCGGCCGTGGCGAGGTCTACGAGCTCGAGTTCGTCGCGGACAACCCCGGCATCTGGATGGACCACTGCCACAACTTCCAGCACGGCGCCAACGGCATGATCCTGCACCTCGCTTACCGGGGGGTCACCACGCCGTACACGTCCGAACACGCACCTGAGTAGAGGGAACAGCTTCGTGATCGAAACGACCGAGATCGTCCTGCCCGGCATCGTCGAGCCGAGCGGGCTGCAGATTCGTACCCGCGAGTTGCCGGCGCCCGGCCCCGAGCAGGTTGTGCTGCGAGTCGACGCCACCGGTGTCTCCTTCGCCGAGCAGCAGATGCGGCTGGGCAAGTACTACGGTCAGCCGCCGTTCCCGTTCGTGCCCGGCTACGACGCGGTCGGCACGGTGACCGCGGCCGGGGCGAAGGTGGATCCCGCACTCGTCGGGCGCCGGTTCGCCGTGGTCACCAAGGTCGGCGGCTGGGCCAGCCACATGCTGGTCGACGCGGCAATCCTGGTTCCGGTGCCGGACGCGGTGGACGCCGCCGCGGCCGCCACCGTCGTCGTCAACGGCGTCACCGCCCAGCAGATGCTGTTCCGGGTGGCCAAGCTGCGGGCGGGGCAGATGATCGTGGTGCTCGGCGCCAACGGCGGCGTCGGGTCCACGCTCGTCCAGCTGGCCCGGCACGCCGGTATCCGGGCCGTCGGCACCGCTTCGGCGCAACACCACGACATGGTCAGGGCGCTCGGCGCCACCCCGGTCGACTACCGTGACCCAGCGATGATCGACCGGATCCGGGCGCTGGCGCCGGACGGCGTGGACGCGGTGTTCGACCACGTCGGCGGCGACGGGCTGAAGCAGTCGTGGCACCTGGTCGCCAAGGGCGGCACGCTGGTCTCGTACGGCATCGCCTCGGCCAAGGACGACCCGGGCTCGGCCAACCTGGCGTACCTGAATCTGTTCTCCCAGCTGTGGATGTGGCACCTGTCGCCCAACACCAAGAGCGCGCGCTTCTACAACTTCTGGGCCGGCGAACGGCAGAGGGCGACGTTCCAACGGCGGCTCAGCGACGACCTCTCCGCCGTGTTCGCGCTGCTCGCCCAGGGCGTGATCACCCCGCAGATCGCCGCCACGTTCCCGCTGGACCGGGCGGCCGAGGCGCTCGCGCTGGCGGAGTCGCGCACGGTGGCGGGCAAGGTGATCCTCACGCGCGACGGAAGGTAACACTCGTAAGCTCTCGCGTGTAAGGTTACGTGCGTGACCGTAAACGAGGGCCGGACCCGTAACCGCCGCGGCGAGGGCGCCCGCCTGCGCGAAGAGATCATCGGGGCGGCGTCGGCCCTGCTCGACGAGACCGGCGACGAGCGGGCGCTGACGCTGCGCTCGATCGCCCGGCGGGCCGGCATCGCGGCCCCGTCGATCTACCGGCAGTTCCCGGACCAGCCGGCCATCATGCTGGCCGTCGTGCGCGGTGCGTTCGCCGAGCTCAACGAGGCCCTTGTCGCCGCGGTGGCCGCCGCCGGCGACGCGCCGCGCGACCGGCTGCTGGCCGTCTGCCACGCGTACCTCGAGTTCGCGCGGTCGCGCCCCCAGCGCTACCGCACGATGTTCGGCGGCATCTGGATCCCCACGCCGAACGGAAGCACGCTGACCTCGACCGACCTGACCACCCTGGGCCAGGCCAGCCTGGAGCTGCTGGGCGGGGTGCTCGCCGAGTGCGCCGCGGCCGGGGTCTCCGCGAGCGTCGATCCGGACGGCGACGCCGTGGCCTTGTGGCTCGGGCTGCACGGGCTGGCCCACCAGCGCTCGGTCAGCCATCGACTGCCCGGGCCGCCCGACCTCGAAGAGCGCATGATCACCGGGCTGGCCCGGCTGACCGCGTCCGCATGGCGATGATCGGCCGCAGCCGGGAGCGGCACCGCCTCGACGAGCTGATCAGCGCGGCCGGCCGCGGCCACGGCGGCGCGCTGGTCCTCCGGGGTGAGGCCGGCATCGGCAAGAGCACGCTGCTCGAGTACGCGGTTCGCGGCGCCCCGGGGTTCCGCACGATCGAGCTGTCCGGGTCGGAGTTCGAGAAGGAGCTTCCGTACGCCGGTCTGCACCAGCTGTGCCTGCCGATGCTCGGTCACCTCGACGAGCTGCCGGACCGCCACCGCGACGCCCTGCGCGTGGCGTTCGGCATGGCCGAGGGCGCCCCCGAGCCGTTCCACATCGGCCTCGCGGCGCTGGGGCTGATGACTGCGGCCGCCCGTACGCAGCCGCTGCTCTGCCTGATCGACGACGCTCAGTGGCTGGACGCCGCGTCGTCGGCGGTCCTGCCCTTCCTGGCCCGCCGTCTCGTGGCCGACCCGATCGCCATGCTGGTTGCCGTCCGCCCCGGCCCCGGCGCAGGCGTCCCGGCCGGCCTGCCGGTGCTGACCGTCGGGGGCCTGACCGACGAGCAGGCGAAGGCCCTGCTGACCGCGCGCAGCCCGTTCCCGCTGGACGACCAGGTGCGGGACCGGCTGGTCGCCGAGGCGGACGGCAACCCCCTGGCCCTGCTCGAACTGCCCCGCGCCGGGGGATTCGAGCCGCCCGGCGCGGCGCCGGTGCCGGACCGGATCGAGCACGGGTTCCGCGCCCGGCTCGCGGGCCTGTCCGCCCCGGCCCGGTTGCTGCTGACCGTCGCGAGCGCCGACCCGACCGGCGACTCCGGGTTGCTCTGGGCGGCCGCCCGCCACCTGGACCTCGACCTGGGCATCGCCGGAGCCGAGGCGTCGGCGACCGGCCTCGCCGATTTCGGCCCCCGCACCCGGTTCTGCCATCCGCTGGCCCGCTCGGCGGTCTATCGGGCCGCCCCGGCCGGTCAGCGCCGGGCGGCGCACGGCGCCCTGGCCGCGGTCACCGATCCGGTCATGGCGCCCGACCGGCGGGCCTGGCACCGCGCGCAGGCTGCCGCCGGCCCCGACGACGACCTCGCCGCCGACCTGGAGAGATGCGCGTCGCGGGCTCAGTCGCGCGGCGGCGTCGCGGCTGCCGCAGCCTTCCTCGAACGCGCGGCGGCGCTGTCGCTGAACATCGAGCACCGGGCCGAGCGGACGCTGGCCGCCGCGGAGGCCCACTTCGAGGCGGGCGCCACCGACGTCGCCGTCAAGCTGCTGCAGACCGTCCCGCTGAACGAGGTGCAGCACGCGCGGGCCGACCTGGTGCTGGGCCGGGTGGCCTTCGTCCGGCCGAACGACGGCTCCGGGCCCGTGCTGATGGCGCAGGCCGCGCGGCGGCTGTCGGCAACCCATCCGGACCAGGCCCGCGACTGCTACCTGGAGGCTCTCGAGATGAGCCTGGTCGTCGGCCGGGGCGGTGGCGTGCTGCGCGAGGTGCTGGCCGCGGCGCCGGTGTCGTCCGAGCCCGACCTGCTGACCGGTCTGCGCACGCTGGTCACCGACGGATCTCACGCCGCGACCCCGATGCTGCGCACCGCGCTGCACCAAGGCGGTGACCCGCTGTGGGAACAGCGGCCGGCGCTGGCGGCGATGGTGGCGGTCGAACTGTGGGACCTGGAGACCCACGCGACCATCGCGGCGTGGCTGGTGAAGGCCGGCCGGGAATCCGGTTCACCCCGTCTGCTGCAGCTGGGCCTGGGACAGACGGCCGTCGACGCCGTCGTGAGCGGTGACCTCGGCCGGGCGATCGCCGCCGCCGCCGAGGAAGCCGCGGTCGCCGACGCGTCCGGCGCCCCACCGCTTATCTATCACCGCCTGCACCTGGCCGCCCATCGCGGCCACGACGCCGAGTTCGCGCGGCTCGCCACCCCGCAGGTGACGAACCTGCATGCGACCGCCGCCACCTTGTACAACGGACTCGCCGACTATCCCGCCGCGCTGGCCGCAGCCCGCCGGGCCACCGAGAACAACCTGTTCCTCACCGGCGCCGTCCTGCCGGAGCTGGTCGAGGCGGCCGTCCGCACCCACGATCACGCCGCCGCGACCGAGGCGCTGGCGTCGCTGACCGAGCACGCCGAGGCCGCCGGCGCCGCGGCCGGCCGGGGGATCGCCGCGTATGCACGGGGTCTGGTCACCCGGGAGGAGAAGCACTACCAGGAGGCCGTCGAGTTGCTGGCCGAGGGCCGCCTGGCCACCTACCTGGGCCGAGCCCACCTGCTGTACGGCGAATGGCTGCGCCGCGAAGGCCGCCGCCGCGACGGTCGCCGGCAACTGCAGACCGCGTACGACCTGCTGTCCCGGGCCGGAGCCGACGGGTTCGCACGCCGCGCCGCCAACGAACTGCGCGCCACCGGCGAACGGGTGCAACCCCGGACGCAGAGCCCGCACGAACAACTCTCCATGCAGGAGACGGCCGTCGCCCGCCTGGTCGCCGGGGGCGCCACCTCCCTCGAGATCGCCGGCAAGCTGTTCATCAGCAAACGCACCGTCGACGCCCACCTGCGCAGCATCTTCCGCAAGCTCGGCCTGACCTCCCGGCGGCAGCTCAGGGACCATCCCGGCCTTCACGAGTAGGCACACTGCGCTCTGCCGTTTCGCCGGTGGTCTGCTCCCGGAGGAGGGGGCCGGCGCCGGCCGCGGTGTTGCCCCGCGAGATGGCGAGGCTGAGTCAAGGCCAGCGCGCACGCTACGCGGCATGTCCGGATGTTCAGTGCGGGCGGGCCGGTGACGCGCCGTGATGGGCGATCGCGGCAGAAGCGGAATCTGACCATGTCCCTTGTGAGCAAGCGGGCAGCGGCTCGCCGGTCGGGACAGGGTGTCGGTCGGTCAGCTCGGTGTCTGCGGGAACCGGAGGCGCTGCCGTGCGGTCTCATGAGCATGAGTGTCCGACGGATCGGCTTGGTGTTCGTGGCCATCGTCGCAGGGGCAGCCTGCTCAAGCGGCTCCGGGCGTGCGCCCTACCTCACCCAGTCGGCCGGTTCCTGTCCGACGGTGGCCGAGCGACCCTCCGCAGATCCGTTGCCCACGGACTTCCGGCCGGTCTCGGCCGTCCGATGCACCTTCCGGCTGGCCGTTCACCAGTCCGCAGCCTCGCCTTCGTCCGGCTTCGCGTGGGTTACCGCGCAGCGCTCCACCGGGCCGTTCGACGACCTCGTCCGGGCGCTCCACCTGCCGCCGCAGGAGCAGGACGGCGAGCCGGTGTGCACGGCTGACTTCGTCATGCCGGTGTTGCTTGCGCTGACCGACGCCGCTGGCAACACGGTCGTGCCGGCCCTGCCGGGCACTGTGTGCCGTACCCCGCTTCCTGAGGTGCGGGCTGCGCTCGACGCGCTGACCTGGTTGGAAACTGCCCACAGGGAGTGAGTCGGTCGGGTGCCCGGAGCGCGGCAGATTAGTGCACTTGGGCGACGCCTATCTTGACTTTCTCGAACCCTCGCTCAGTAGTGGGCGTGAATCTGCGTCACCGGGTGTCGCAAGATGTCGCCAACGGCAGCAAGCTCAGCGTCGCTGAGATCCCGGACCTGCCGGGTCCAGTTCATCGCGCTTACCTCGAACCGCGCGAATCCCACCGGACCTTCGAACCGCAACTCGGGCAACGTAAGCGCTGCTGAGCAGCACGGAACCGTCACGCCCAAGTCGTCGATGGTGGGTTCACCGGCCCCTCGCCCGCCGTTCCTCGAGATCAGCAGATCCCAGAACCAGTCCACCCCGATCGAGGCTTTACACCGAGAGCAGAAGATGTCCTCCATGTACTCGCCACCGTCGATCAACGTGACGCGCTCGTGGAACACCGGCTCGACCGACTCGACGTGGTCGCCCGGCCCGACGAACAGCTCGGCGACGTATTCTGCTGCGCGGGCAGCCGCCTCGACAGTCGGCTGCCACTGCGGATCCGTAGGGATCACCCGGATGTAGAGATCGCTCATCCCACCCTCTGCATGTATGCCCGGCGGCCGGATGACACGCCGCGCGGAGACGCCGTGGGGCCGGGCACTTCTATGGCGAGATCGTAGAGGTTCATGAGAAGAACTCGCCGTCGCTAGCCTTGTCGTCGTGAGTTACAGCGGCGGCGTATGGACGTTGCACCGACGAGACGACGGCCGAATCATCGCCGACCTTGCAGTTACCAGCGGTGACTTCCCATGGCTGAACGCCCGCTGTCGCGGCTTCGGCTGTTGGTCGCCGGTTGCAGGATCGCACTTCCCGCTAAATGTCGTAGAACTCCTCGTCCGCTTCCTGCTGGGCCTTGCGGGCCCTCTTCCGATCCCGGCGGGTCGGTTTGCGGCGCAAGGTTGCAGGAGGCGGGCGTACGGGCCGTCGATACTCGCCACGCCAGTCGAAGCCCCAGGCGAACTCGTGGCGGGCCCACAAACCCAGCACGGCGGGCGTGAGGAAGCCGGCGCCCCAAATGAGGCCGGACAGGCTGTCGCCGAGGCCGCCCCGCGTGTCGCAGGGGCGCATGTTCTCGGGCTTCGTCGCGTCGATCTCTATGCACACCAGCGCGCCGATGTCGGGGTTGCCGGGGAGTCCGCGTAGCGGCGTGTCGAAGGAGCCGTCCTGATAGACGTACGAGACGAAGTGTTTGTCGTCGTGGAACTTGCCGCGCTTGTCGAGTTCCGTGAACCTGCCGGTGAGACGCACCGTGTGCGCGTCGATCCCGCGCTGGACGGGGACTTGCTGGATGATGCCGACCACTTCGGAGGCCAGTCCGATCACGCAGATGGCCACGACGAACCAGAGGAACGGTGCTGTCCGGTGCAGGAACGACACGGCGCCGATTGTGACTAGCACCGGCAAGGGTGAGTCAGGCGTCGGCGTCGGCGGGGCCCTCGAGGCCGGACTTCTCGTCGCGGTCGGCCCACTCGAGCAGGGTGGCCAGGGAGTGATGGTTGTCGTCGATGGTGGCGTGCAGGTCGCCCAGCTCGGCGAAGCGGGCCGGGACCGTCCGGATCGTGAAGTCGCGGGGGTCGGCGTCGGGGATCTCGGCCCACGTGACCGGGGTGGAGACGGTTGCGGTGGGGACGCCTCGTACCGAGTAGGCGCTGGCGATCGTGTGGTCCCGGGCGTTCTGGTTGTAGTCGACGAACAGCTTCTCGGGGTCGCGGTCCTTGCGCCACCACGTGGTGGTCACGTCGTCGGGGGCCCGCCTTTCCACCTCGCGGGCGAAGGCCAGGGCGGCCCGGCGTACGTCGGAGAAGCCCCAGGACGGCTCGATGCGCACGTAGATGTGCAGGCCGCGGCCGCCCGAGGTCTTGGGGTAGCCGGTGATGCCCAGGTCGTCGAGCACCTCGTGGGCGACCGCGGCCACCCGGCGGACCCGGTCGTAGGGGCAGTCGGGCATCGGGTCGAGGTCGATGCGCCACTCGTCGGGTTTTTCGGTGTCGGCGCGGCGGGAGTTCCACGGGTGGAACTCGACCGTCGACATCTGGACGGCCCAGATGACGTCGGCCGCCTTGGTCACGCACAGTTCGTCGGCGTGGCGGTTGTAGCGCGGGAACGTCACCCGCACCGTCTCGAGCCAGGGCGGGGCGCCGTGCGGAACCCGCTTCTGGTGCACCTTTTCGCCGGCCAGGCCGTCGGGGAAGCGGTGCAGCATGCACGGGCGCTCGCGCAGCGCGCGCACGATGCCGTCACCGACCGACAGGTAGTAGTGGACCAGGTCGAGCTTGGTCAGGCCGAGGTCCGGAAAGTAGACGCGGTCGGGGTTCGACACACGCACGGTGAGGTCGCCGACCTCCACCTCGGTCGCGGGGCTCTTGCTCGAAGAGGCCATGCGATCAACATAGCCTCTGATTCGTGGCCGGGGCGGGCCCCGGCCACGAACCCGGCGTCAGCCCAGGCAGGTGTCGTCCATGTCGGCCAACAGGGTGTCGCCCGAGTCGAGCAGGTCGAGCAGCGGGACGATGCGGGGCAGCTCGTGGGTGAGGAAGTAGCGGGCGGCCAGGCGCTTGCCCTCGTAGAAGGGGCCCTCCTTGCCCTCGGCCGCCGCCAGCTGCGACAACCAGAGCCAGGCGATCACCAGGTGGCCGGTCGCTTCCAGGTACGCCGTGGAGTTGGCCAGGGCGGCGGTCGGGTCGCCGCCGGCCCACAGTTTGCGGGTGGTCGCGGCCAGCCGGTCGCACAGCGCGATGACCGGCCGGCCCAGCTCGGCCGGCGCCGCCACGGCCGTGGTCACGATGCGCCCGATCAGCAGCTGGAGCCCGGCCCCGCCGCGCATGACCACCTTGCGGCCCAGCAGGTCGAGCCCCTGGATGCCGTCGGTGCCCTCGTGGATCGAGTTGAGCCGGTTGTCGCGGTAGAACTGCTCGACGGGATATTCGCGCGTGTAGCCGTAGCCGCCGTGCACCTGGATGGCGTGGTCGTTGGCCAGGCGGCACCACTGGGACGGCCACGCCTTGACGATCGGGGTCAGCACGTCGAGCAGCAGGTCGTTCTCGTCGGAGGGCTCGTCGAGCAGCTTGGCCGCGAACAGGATCAGCGCCAGGCCGCCCTCGACGTACGACTTGGAGGCGAGCAGCATGCGCCGCACGTCGGGGTGCCGCACGATCGGCACGGGCGGGGCCAGCGGGTCCTTGTCGGCCACCGGGCGGCCCTGGGTGCGCTCGCGCGCGTAGTCGAGCGCGTGCAGATACCCGGTGTAGCCCAGAGCCACCGCGCCCGCGCCGACCCCGATCCGGGCCTCGTTCATCATCTGGAACATGTAGGCCAGGCCCTTGCCCTCTGCGCCGACCAGGTAGCCGGTGGCGTCGTCGAACGAGAGCACGGCGTTGGTCGTGCCGCGGTAGCCCATCTTGTGGTTGAGCCCGGACAGCGACACCCCGTTGCGTTCGCCGACCGTGCCGTCGGCTTCGACGTGGTGCTTGGGCACGATGAACAGCGACAGCCCCTTGACCCCGGCCGGCGCGCCCGCGACCCGGGCGAGCACGAGGTGCACGATCGTCTCGCTGAGCTCGTGGTCGCCGCCCGAGATCCACATCTTGGCGCCGCTCAGCCGATATGTCCCATCAGGAGAGAGGACGGCGCGCGTCGTGACATCGCTCAGCGAGGAGCCGGCCTGAGGCTCGGAAAGACACATCGTGCCGGTGAAGCGGCCGTCGAGCATCGGCCGCACGAAGCGATCGATCTGGTCCGCCGTCCCGTGCGTCAGCAGGAGGTTCGCATTGCCGGCCGTGAGCAGGGAGTAGGACGAGGTCGCGATGTTCGCCGCCTGGAACCAGGCGAAGCAGGCCCGCGCGACGACGTGGGGCATCTGCAGCCCACCCACGGACGAGTCCATCGTGGCGCTGAGCAGCCCGGTCTCGTTGAAGACCTTGAGCGCCGCCGCCACCTCGGGGATCAGCGAGACCCGTACGCCGTCGAAGGTCGGCTCTTCGAGGTCGGAGCGCCGGTTGTGGGGTGCGAAGTCACGCTCGGCGATCTGGGCCGAGACGTCGAGGAAGGCGTCGAACGTCTCGCGGGAGTGCTCGGCGAACCTTTCCCGGGCCGTGAGCGCCTCGACGTCGAGCCACTCGTACAGCAGGAAGTCGAGATCACGTCGCGAAAGGATCTTGGAGGACACCGCCGGCACCGCCGTTCTTCTCGAAGACGAGGAGTCTTCAGTCTGCCGCACGGTGCCTTCCCGCTCGTGCCTGTGGATAAGTTCGCGAGTGCTTGACCGCGTACATCGCGTGGTCCGCGGCCCGCAATGCCTCGTCCGGATCGGTGGAGCCGGCCGCGAGGTGCGCGCCGACGCTGGCCCCGATCCGCACCTGGGTCCCGCCCACGACGAACGGCGCCGACACGGCCTCCCGGATGCGGGCGGTCATCGCCTCGCTGTCGGACGGCCCGATCACCCCCGGCATGAGGATGACGAACTCGTCGCCACCCACCCGGGCGAGCACGTCCTGCTCGCGGACGCAGGCCGTCAGCCGCGCTGCGACCTGCCGCAGCAGGTCGTCGCCGGCCTCGTGCCCGTGCGCGTCGTTGACCGGCTTGAACCCGTCGAGGTCGACGAAGAGCACGGCCACCGGCTGCTCACGCAGGGAGGCGCCGAGCGCGTCCTGCATGCGGCGGCGGTTGGGCAGGCCGGTGAGCGCGTCGTGCTGGGCCTCGTGGGCGAGCCGCTCCTGGAAGGCCCGGTTCTCGGAGATGTCGCGGGCGTTGATGACGATGCCGTGCAGCGACGGGTTCTGCATCTGGTTGGACGCGGTGAACTCGAACCAGAGGAAGTCGCCGGTCGCCGAGCGCACCCGGCACTGCAGCCGCAGCACCTCGTCCCGGTTGGCCAGCAGCCGGCCGAACTGGTCGCGCATGTACGGCTGGTCCTGCGGGTGCACGAGGTCGAAGACGCTGGTGCCGACCAGCACGCCCTCGCCGTAGCCGAGGACGGCAGCGGCGCTGGGGCTCGAGTACTCGATGGTGCCGTTGGCGCTGAGCACCGACACCAGGTCGGGGGCGTGCTGGAAGAGGGCCTGGAAACGCTCGTCGGCCCGGCGGCGCTGGATCTGGGTGCGGTAACCGAGCACGAACATGGCGAGCACGCCGATCAGCAGCATGGCGCCCAAGGTCATGTTGAGCGTCTGGCTCTTGGCGTGCACCGCGCCGTCGAACGACTTCCTGGTCTGGGCGCGGACGTAGGACCAGCCACCGGGCAGCCCGCCGACCGTGATGGCGACCATCTCGGTGCCGGCGACGGTGGTGTACTCGACGAACCCGCCCTCGGGCCGGGCGGCCAGGGCGTTGCGGATGGCCGGGTCGATCTGAGCGCCCAGCTGCTTCGCCCGGTTGGTGGCGGCGATGGTGCCGGTGCTGTCGACGACCGCGGTCTGGTGCACGTCCGAGCTGAGCGTCACGGTGTACTGCTGGAGGTCGGTCGTGGCCACGTTGTTGAGGCCGACCAGCACGGCCGCCGGGGCGCCGCCGACCACCACCGGGACGCCGACCGCCTCGAGGTACGTGCCGTCGACCCCCATGATCGATGAGAAGCCGGCCCGGGCGCCGCTCCGGAGCATCGCGAACAGCGGTTTCCAGCCGGTGTGGCCGGCTGCGGGCACGCCCGTGGCGCGCGAGCTGTTGAGGACGTTGCCGTCCAGGTCGACCAGCAGGGCCCCGTACCGGAAGGTGTTGCTCTTGGCGGCGAAGGTGCGCAGCAGCTCGCGGTCGAGGGCGTTGCCCCGGCCGAGGTGCAGGGAGTTCTCGCCGAGGAAGTCGCCGATCTCGCCGGCCGACAGCAGCTGCAACCGGCCCACGAGGGTGCTGTTGTTCACGGCCAGAGCCCGGGAGTCGGCCAGGTGAACGTCGTCGGCCGCCTTGAGCGCCGACCGGTTGACCAGGAAGCCGATGGTGCCCGCAGCAGCCAGCAGCACCACGCCGACCACTACGGCGATCCAGTTGCGCAGCCGCATGACCTCTTGATCGGCAGCGCGGCACGCTACTGAACGGAAATCACCGCTCGATCAGCCAGACGAACCCGAGCCCGGGCAGGTGCGCCCGTCCTTCGCGTACGACGAGAGGACCGTCGCTGCTCAGGGCGGTCTCCAGCCAGCCGTAGTGCCCGATCGCGGCCGCCTCGACCGTCTGCTCCTGTTCGCTGAAGTTGGCCAGCCCGATGAACGTCCCGCTCCGTGGGTGCCGCCGGCGCCAGGCGAAGACGTGCCCGTTGTCGACGCCGACGACGGCCGTCTCGCCGCCGCCGCGCAGGGCCAGCAGGTCCTTGCGGGCGGCGACCAGCTCCCGCAGCCCGGCGAAGACCTGGCCCTCCAGCGTCGCCGGATCGTGCCGGCGACCGGCTGCTGTCCAGTCCATGTGGGGCCGGTGCATCCAGCGGTTGTCGCCGGCGAGCGCGGGGTCGTCGCGGTACGACAGGTCGTTGCGCATCGCGAGTTCGTCGCCCATGTAGATCAGCGGGATCCCGCCGTACGCGAAAGCGACGGCATGCAGCAGGAGCAGACGCCGTACGCCGTCGGGCCAGCTCGCCGGGTCGGCCGTGATCCCGCACAGCGAGGCGGCCGAACCTGAGATCCGGGCGTCCCCGGTGACCGGATTCTGCTGGAAAAGAGCCCCTTGGGCGTACGAGCCGTCGAAGCGGCCCGAGAAGAACGCGTTGAGAAAATTGCGGTGGTTCCACCAGTCCCAGCCGACCGCCGCCGCGTCCTCCGCGCTGACCGCCCACCCGATGTCGTCGTGCCCGCGCACGTAGCTCACCCAGCTCGCCTCGGCCGGGATCGGCTTCATCCGGGCCAGCGACTGGGCCATCAGCCGCGCGTCCCTGGTGGCCAGGCTGCTCCAGAGCATGACCATGAGCTGGTTGTGGTAGGCCAGCTCGCACTCCGGCCGGTAGCGGTCGTGCCCGCCGAGATAGGGCACCAGGTCGTCGGGCGCCACGATCGCCTCGGCCTTGAAGATCACCCCGGGCGCGGCCACCCGGACCAGCGCGTGCAGCGCCTGCACGATCCGGTGCACCTCGGGCTCGTTGAGGCAGGTCGTGCCGAGCCGCTTCCAGAGGAACGGCACGGCGTCGAGGCGGAAGACGTCTACGCCCCGGTTGGCCAGCCACAGGATCGTCTCGAGCATCGCCCGGAACACGTTCGGACTGGCCCAGTTGAGATCCCACTGGTAGCTCCAGAACGTGGTCCAGACCCACTTGCCGTCGAATTCCGTGAACGAGCCCGGGGCGCGGTCCGGAAAGACGGGGACGATCGTGCGCTCGTACGCGTCGGGCATCTCGCGGTCGGGAAAGGACATGTAGAAGTCCGCGTACGCCGGGTCGCCCGCCCGCCAGGACTCCGCCCACGGGTGCTCCTTGGCCGTGTGGTTGAGCACCAGGTCGACGCAGAGGCTCATGCTGCGCTCGCGCAACCGGCCGGCCAGTTCGCTCAGGTCGTCCATCGTGCCCAGCCGCGGATCGACCGCCCGGTAGTCGCGCACCGCGTAGCCGCCGTCGTTCTCGCCGGGCCGCGGCTCGAGCAGCGGCATCAGGTGCAGGTAGGTAACACCCAGCTCGTCCAGATAGTCCAAGTTGTCGGCCACCGCACGAAGCGACCCGGCGAATCGGTCGGCATAACAGACGTACCCGACCTGCCGCGCCCGTTGATACCAGCGCGGGTCGATCTCCCGCCGCCGATCGAGGTCACGCAGAGCGACCGGACGATCGCCGGCCGCCTCCAAGAGCACCTCAACCAGGTCGTTCAACTCGACTTTGCCGTAGACA
The DNA here is from genome assembly GCF_019710575.1 of Paractinoplanes polyasparticus. Classification (GTDB taxonomy): domain Bacteria; phylum Actinomycetota; class Actinomycetes; order Mycobacteriales; family Micromonosporaceae; genus Actinoplanes; species Actinoplanes polyasparticus. The sequence continues at coordinate 150,713 of NZ_JAHWFK010000030.1, forward strand.
ACCTCCAGCGGCTCGTAGATGTCGAGGAGCGAGGTGGCCAATCGGGCAAGGAACGCAAGTGCCTCCGAGCGGCCCAGCCGCTCGGTGGCGCCGGGGGTCAAAGATGGAAGCAGGGCCTCGAACGCGCTTGCGGCCCGGGTGCGAACGGAAGATCCTGCCATCGGGTCAACGTAACCTTCGGTGGCGCGCGGGTCACGCATATCGACGGCGGCGGCAAGGGGCGGGGGAGCCGATGCGCAGAGTGGTGATACCGGCGCCCCTGATTCCCGTGCAGCGCAGGGTCATCTCGTCGGCCACGGCGCCGACCGTCGTACCTCGCCGCCGGCTCGTCCGCTGCGGGCTGAGCATCACCGGCATGGGCCTCTGCGCGATCTTCTACTGCCTCACCTACACGCCGTCCCTGCTGCCGAGGCCCTGGTTTCTGCAAGGGGTCGTGGCCGGGCTCACTGCTTCCTTCGGGTACGCCGGGGGAACAGCCATCGGGGCGGTGGTCCGCCTGCGCTGGTGGCCGTCGCGCCGGGTCGAGCGGATCGCCTGGCGGGTGCTGTTCGTGCTGGTCCCGCCCCTGATCCTGCTCTTCCTGTGGCTCGGCGTGCGGTGGCAGCGCGACCTGCGCGTACGCCTCGGCATGCCGCCCCAGCAGGAGTACGACCTCATCCGTACGGTGGGAATCAGCCTGATCACCTTCGGCGCGCTGCTGTTGCTGGCCCGCTGCCTGCGGCTGGCCGCGCACGGATTCGCCCGGCTCTTCGGCCGCCTGGTCCCCGAATCGGCCGCCTACTGCGCCGGCTTCGTGGTGGTGACCCTGCTCAGCTACACCGCGTTCGACGGCATCCTGGTCAGCAACCTGTTCACCAGCGCCGACCGCTCGGCCGCGCTCACCGACAGCGGCACCGGAAACGGGGTCGTGCAACCAGCCTCCGCCCTGCGCTCGGGCAGCCGGAGCTCGCTGATCAGCTGGGACTCGCTGGGCCGCCAGGGCCGCAACTTCGTGACCAAGGCACCCGGAGCCGACCAGCTCAGCGCGTTCAGCGACCGCACCGCGCTCGACCCGGTGCGCATCTACGCCGGCCTGTCCTCGGCCGACACGGTCGAGGAGAGAGCGGCCCTCGTCGTCCGGGAGATGGACCGCACCCACGCCTGGGACCGCGCGGTCGTCGCCGTCTTCACCCCCACCGGCACCGGCTGGGTCGACAACGACGTGCCGAGCTCCCTCGAATACATGTACGGCGGCAACACGGCCCTGGTGTCGATGCAGTACAGCTACCTGCCGAGCTGGATCTCGTTCGCGGTCGACCGCACCAAGGTCGTCGACGCGGCCTCGGCCCTGATCGGCGCCGTCCGCCAGCGCTGGGCCGCGATGCCGGCCACCGACCGCCCCAAGCTCCTCATCTTCGGCGAGAGCCTGGGCACGTACGGCACCGAGAAGACCTTCGGCACCGCCGACGCCATGGTCAACGGAGCCGACGGCATCCTGCTCGAGGGCCCCATGTTCGCCAACCCGATCCACCGCGAGCTGACCGCCGCCCGCGCCCCCGGTTCTCCGGTCTGGGACCCCACCTACCCCCAGCTGCCCGTCGAGTTCTCCTCCGAGTCCCACGAGCTCCGAGACCTGGCCGGCCTGCCCCGCAAGGTCGTCTACATGCAAAACTCCTCGGACCCGGTCGTCTGGTGGAGCCCCAGCCTCCTCTGGCACAAGCCCGAGTGGCTGAACAACCAGCGTGGCCCCGACGTCACCCCCGACATGCACTGGTACCCGGTCATCACGTTCTGGCAGACCACTGTCGACCTGCTCTTCGCCAACAAGGCCCCGATCGGCCACGGCCACGTCTACAAGTCCGGAGCGGTCGACGGCTGGGCCGCCCTGGCGCCCCCGCCGGGCTGGACAGTCGGCGACACCCTGCGCCTACGAACCCTGCTCGACAACTGACGCACCGACCCGTCAACCGCCGACTACTCTCCGATAGCGCGCCGAGGCCGCGATCAGCTATCCGCTTCTGCCGAATTGAGTGCACTGCACATGGCCGACCTGCTCGGTGTCCTCAATGACGCCAGCGAGCGCGGCACCGCCCGCCACCGAAGGGCGGCGGGCGGCCGTCTGAGCATGCGTCGGCTGAACCGCGTTCAGGAACGCTGCTTCGCCCGCTTCGCGCCACCCCAGAGCGAGCCGGGGTTGGCCCGCCGCGGATACCGTTCGAGCATCGCGCCGTACAACTCCTCGGCCGTGTCGGTGGTGGCGTCGAGGGCGTTGAAGTCGCGCAGGTACGCCGCGGTCTCGGCGAGGATGGCCGGATCATCACTTCGGTCCGGGTTCTTGTGGCCGGCGACCACCGCGGCCGGGTTCAGCCCGCGCAGCCCGTCGGCGGTCGCCGCCCATTCGGCCCGGGTCGCCGTGGTGGTCTCCGCCATGTACTGGTGAGTGTCGTTGTACGCGACGTCCCCGGCGACCAGCAGCCGGAGGTCGGCCACCCAGAGGACGGCGGAACCGGCGGTGTCGGTGAAACCGGTCTCGATCGCCCGGAGTTCGTGGCCCTCCAGGTTGATGCTGGTGCCGTCCAGCGGTTCGGGAGTCGGCAGCGGCCGCGGGATCTGACCGGGGAACAGCCGGTCCCAAAACGATTCGAGCGACTCCGGTCCGGCCTGTCCCACCGATCCGGCTGCTGTCTCCTTGGTGGCCACTGCCCGTACGCCGGGGAATGCCTCGGTGATCTGCCCGACGCCGAATTGGTGGTCGCCGTGCGGGTGGGTGATGAAGACGTGCGTGAGCCGGCGCTCGAAGGACCGCACCCAGTCCACCAGTGCACGGTTCTGATCCACGGTGGCGTAGGTGTCGACGAGCACGGCGTCGCGTTCCCCGTAGATCAGGGTGGCCGTGTTGACGACCCAGAACAGGTCCTCCGGGCCGAACGGCAGGTCCCGGGTCAGGCCCGGCCTGCGCATGTGGTGAACGGCGTGCTGCATGGTCTTCTTCCTGATCGGGGGTCAGTAGCGAACGTTGCCGGCGTCGCGCCGCAGCGGCACGGTGGTACGCCGACCGTCGACTGTCGCGCCGGCGAAGGCGAGGGCCGGCGCGAGGTCGCGGTTGTTGACGGCCGGGAAGTTCAGGGCCGGCTCGGAGACCGCGTCGAGCCGGGCCCTCAGCTCCGGAGGCAGCTCCACGTCGACCGCGTCGAGATTGGCCTTGAGCTGGTCCAGGCGCCGCGCCCCGATCAGCACGGAGGTCACGCCGGGGCGGCCCGCGACCCAGGCGAGCGCCGCGGCGGCGGGAGTCACCGCCGCCTCCGCAGCGACCTCGTGCAGGACGTCGATGACCCGCCAGTCCTGTTCCCCGGGACCACCGATCAGGCCGCCGCGCCGCGTGTCGACGGTGTCGGTGCCGCGGGCGAACTTCCCGGAGAGCCAGCCGCTCTTGAGCGGGCTCCACGGCAGCACGCCCAACCCGTGCTCGGCCGCCATCGGGATCAGTTCGCCCTCGCTGGTGCGTTCCAGCAGCGAGTACTCGAGCTGCATCCCGATCGCCGGCGTCCACCCACGGAAGTGCGCGACGACCTGCGCCTCGGCCGCCTTCCAAGCGGGCAGGTCGGACAACCCCACGTACCGGATCTTGCCGGCCGTGACCAGGTCGTCGAGAGCGCGCAGCGTCTCGTCGATCGGGACCCCGCGGTCCCAGTTGTGCAACCAGTAGATGTCCAGGTAGTCGGTGCCCAGCCGGCGCAGCGACTCCTCGGCCTGGGCGACCACGGCCTTGCGCCCGGCGCCGCCGCCGTTCGGGTCGCCGGGGAACAGGTTGCCGAAGAACTTCGAGCCGAGGACGATGCGGTCCCGCAGCCCGGGCCGTGCGGCCAGGAAGTCACCGATGATCTTCTCGGAGTGTCCGTTGGTGTAGATGTTGGCGGTGTCGATCGAATTGCCGCCACGTTCCAGGTACTCGGAGATCATCGCCTCGGACTCGGCGACCGGGGCTCCCCAGCCGTGGTCCTCACCGAAGGTCATCGCACCCAGCGTGTACGGGCTGATCCGCAGGCCGGAGCGGCCCAGTGTGACGAAACTGTCGAGTGGCATGCCCCGAGTCCACACCTCCGGCCCGGGCACCGGGTAGATCGATGCTGCCAGCGCGTTGCCTGATCCTGCCAAAGTCGGCAGGATGGCGGCATGAGCGCGCTGGCCCGGATCCGGGAGCTGGTGGACCGCCACGCCGGTCGCCCGGCACCGGCCGGCCTCGTGCTGCACCGCAGCGACCACCCCACCGAGCCGATGCCGAGCCAGTCCGCACCGGTCTTCGCCCTGGTCGCGCAGGGCGCGAAAAACGCCGCGGTCGGCGAGCGTGCTTTCTCTTACGGGGCGGGCCAGTTCGTCGTCTCCTCGGTCGAGCTGCCGGTGATCGCCCACGTCTCCCGGGCCACGCCGGCCGAGCCGTACCTGGTGTTCGGCCTGCACCTGCGGCCACCGCTGGTCGCGGAGCTGATGTTGGAGGCGCCGTCGGCAACCCGTCGCGAGCCGGCGCCCGGCTTCGCGGTCAGCACGGCCGGCGAGGAGCTGCTCGACGCGGTGCTGCGGCTGCTGCGCCTGCTCGACCGCCCCGACGACCAGCGGGTGCTCTGGGCCGGCCTGGAGCGTGAGGTCGTCTGGCGGCTGCTGACCAGCCCGCAGGGCGGCACGGTCCGCCAGATCGGCCTCGGCGACCCCAACGTGGCCCAGATCGGGCGGGCCATCCACTGGATCCGCGAGCACCACGCCGACCTGTTCCGCGTCGAGGACGTGGCCCGCGTGGCGGGCATGAGCGTGACGTCCCTGCACCGCCACTTCCGCACCGTCACGACGATGACGCCGCTGCAGTTCCAGAAACTGATCCGCCTGCATGAAGCCCGCAGCCGCCTGCTGGCCGAGCCGGGCGACGTGGCGGCGGTCGGGTTCGCGGTCGGCTACGAGAGTGCTTCCCAGTTCAGCCGCGAATACCGGCGCCTGTTCGGCCTCCCACCGGGCCGGCACGCCGCCCGCCTCGCCGAAACCGGCGACAGCCGGCCCGCCAGCCTGTGAGCAGCGCCGTCGGCATTGAAGACATCGAGGTCAAACGACCACGACCAGAGTTCCCCGGTGAATGACGAGGCGCGCGGTCCGGCCCGGCAACCGCCTCATACCTTGACCGGCGGAATCGAGGTTTGCGGCCTTGCTGACATCCGACCAGAAGTGACCGGATCTGCCGCGGTTCGGGCGCGCCTCGTGGAGGGACGTGCCGGGCTTGCGGCGGTGCATCAGCGTCGTGCCGGCACCGTACGGTGATCGTCATGTCGGATGCCCATCGCGAGCGTGAGCTCGCGAAGGAGCGAGGCTATGACCTCATGAGGCCGATCGACGAAGCCTACGAGCGCGGCGAGATCTCCCAGTCCGAATGGCATCGGCGGGTTCAAGCTCTCATCGAGCCGGTCTACCTCTCGGCCAACTCTGACCAGCTGGGCTCCGGACACTCGGGCACAGAGCGGGAGTGGGATGTCTCGCGCGGTTTGATCATGCAGGCCGTCGACCGACCGGGAACGTTCCTCGACGTCGGATGCGCCAATGGACTGCTGATGGCCTCGGTCGAGCGCTGGTCGCATCAACGCGGCCTGGCTGTGACGCCCTACGGAGTCGAGATCTCACCGTCGCTGGCCGATCGGGCTCGTGCCCGCTATCCGCAGCGGCATGACCGTATCTGGACCGCGAATGCTGACGGCTGGCAACCGCCGATGCGCTTCGATTTTGTGCGGACGGGCCTGGAGTACGTGCCTCGCCGTCGCCGTGAAGGCTTTGTGCACCACCTTCTCGACCACGTCGTGGCACCGGTTGGGCGCCTGATCATCGGTAAGACCAACGAGAACCGTGGAGAGTCGCAAGTCGCCGACAGCCTGCGTTCATGGGGTTGGACAGGGATCCGGGAGGTCCGTCGACCCCACGCCCATCCGGACGTCGAGATGTCGGTGGTCTGGGTCAGCCGACCCTGACAGCTACCTGGGAGGCGGTAGGGCGCGCCCTAGCTAGCGAGCCTTGCCCGCGCTGAGCAGCGCGATCGACTTGGCCAGGCGCCGGGCCCGGGTCTCAGCCGTCTTCGCTGCGGTGAGTTGGTCGACGTGATAGCGCTGGTTCGAGAACGAGAGCGTCGCCCAGAAGTCGCGCGCGGCCGGTTCGGCCGCCAGCGCGGCGCGCAGATCGTCCGGCACCTCGACCTCGCGCGGGGCCGCGTCGAGCTCGAGCTCGACGTCGTACGTCTCGCCGCCGCTCACCCCGGCCGCCTCGCGGCGCTCGGCGCTCACGCCGAGCCAGTAGCTGCCGCCCATCTTGGCGATCGACGAGCGGAAGGTGAAGCCGTTCAACACGACCACGACCCTGGGGCGGCCACCGCCGCCGAGTTCGCCGACGAACTCGTCGGGCACCTGGAAACCGGTGGTCGTGGCGCCCGTGCGCTGCAGCTCCGCACGAAGTCTCATGGGCTCAGGCTACTGGCGGGCGCCAGGAGCACCCAACGGCGGTCGCGGGCTCGGCCTGGCGAACGAGGGCCGCCCCGGCACCGGCCCGGTCCGGTCCGGACGTGCGGGGCGATGGCCGGCCTCCGGGCACCGCTGCGGATAATTCCGGTATGCCTGCCGGTGTGGAACGCGTTGACGACGCTGTCGAAGCCGGACGACCAGTCGATGCCTCGGCCGGCCGGGCGGCGACTGCCTCCGGGACAGGCAAACGAGCCTGGCGGGTGGTCCTCGGATTTGGTGTGGTCAGTCTGGCCGCGGACATGGTCTACGAGGGCGCCCGATCCGTGTATGGGCCGCTGCTGGCCTCGCTGGGCGCGTCGGCGGTCGTTGTCGGCCTGACCACGGGTGCCGGGGAGGCCGTGGCTCTCCTACTGCGGCTGGTGTCCGGGCCACTGGCGGATCGGACACGCCGGTACTGGACGCTGACGATCTTCGGCTACGGGTTGACCGCGGTGTGCGTACCGCTGCTGGCGGTGACGCCGGCGTTGGGCGGCGCCGGCCTGGCGGTCGCCGCCGTGCTGATCCTCGCCGAACGCCTGGGCAAGGCCGTCCGCAGCCCGGCCAAGTCGGCGCTGCTCGCCGACGCCGCAAGCCGGGTCGGCATGGGCCGCGGCTTGGGCGTGCACAAGGCTCTCGACCAGGTCGGCGCTTTCGCTGGACCGCTGATCGTCGCTGCGATCATCGCATCGTCGGCCGGGCTGCTGTGGCCGGCGCTGGCGGCGCTCGCCGCGCCGGCAGTGGTGGCGATGCTGCTGCTGTTCGCGATCCGGAGCCGAGCACAACCGTCCCGCGCTGCTGCTGGTGGTCCAGCCCCGCAGGCATCGCCGGCGGCCGGACGGAAGTCGTTGCCTGCCCGGTTCCACTGGTTCGCGGTGGCGATGGCGTTGTGCACAGCCGGCCTGGTCACCTTCGGGCTGATCGGCTTTCACCTGGTTCGCGCAGGGGTGGTCGCCACCGCCGCGGTGCCGCTGATGTACGCGGCCGCCATGGCCGCGGGCGCGGTCGCGGCCTTGGCGACGGGTATGTCGTACGACCGGGCCGGTCCGTGGATGCTGGTGGTGCTGCCGGCGATGATCGCCGGCGTTCCCGCGCTGGTCTTCGGCGGCGGCCTGCCGGCGCCGGTTGCCGGGATCCTGGTGTGGGGAGCCGCCGTCGGAGTGCAGGACTCCACCGTCAAGGCCCTCGTCGCCGAGTTGGTGCCCCGGGACAGCCGAGCCACCGCGTACGGGATCTTCGCCGCGGTGCAGGGCGCCGGCGCACTGGCCGGCGGCGCCGCGGCGGGCCTGCTCTACGAGCAGTCGGTGACGAGCCTGGTGGCCGCCGTGGCGCTCGTGCAGGCGGTCGCCTTGTTGACCCTCATCGGCGTACTGGTCCGCAACAAGCCGTCGGATGCCGTGACGTAGCCGGTACCAACCGTCGAGACAGCTGAAGATCGTGTCACGGATCCGTTGCTCCGCCCAAAGTCTCACAGGCCTCAGCCCAGCGGCTCCTCGATCAACGCGGACCAGTCCGTGACCAGCGGAATCAGCTCGCCGACGGCCCACAGCGGCAGCTGGTCGAGAAAGTGTGGCGAGTCCGGGTCGCCCGCGGCGCCGAACGGCACGACCCAGCGGCTGCGCTGCCGGTCGGCGAGGTCCCACACGTAGCGGGCGACGGGGCCGCGCGAGCACAGGTCGGTCACACCCGGGATGCTGCTGAGGCAGAGCACCGAGTCGCGTTCCCCCGAGAGTTGGGTGCGCGGGATGACGGTTCGCGACCCCGGCAGCCGTACGGGATCAAGCAGGTGCCGCTCGCCCCAGGGCCCCGATTCGACGGTCGCCGGATCGACCACCTCGGCCGCCGTGAGCCCCAGCCCGGCCAGCACACCGTCGAGCACCGAGCCGATGCGGACGCGCGGGTTCGTCCAGCTGTCGAAGAGCGGGTCGAAGCCGGGCGGCTCCATCAGAGGCTTCAGGGCCGGATGCTCGTACAGGCGTCGCGCGACCGCGGAGCGCCAGGCCGCCCGCCGACCGGCCTCGACGCTCTCCGCGCGCATCGGAGTGTCCATGTGGATGCGCTGCGAAGGCACGCCCTCATCGATCAGCTCACGGATGCGGTCGGCGCGCGCCTTCGAGGAGAAGGCGTTCCCGTAAGCCTCGGTGTCCGGCCGGCGATCGTTGGCGTTCACGGCGATGCCCGTGACCTCGGTGCGGGTCATTGGCACATAGCCCGGCTGCCACGCGTAGGTCTGGTCCCAGGCCGGCACCGGGACACGACCGTTACGGTCGTCGCGCACCGGGACCCGCCCCACCGTGAGCTGCAGGACCCGCCCGGTGGTGTCGGCCGTGAGGATGCTGTTGACCGGCTCGACCCAGCGTTCGAGGGCGGCCGCGACATCGTCCACGGTGGACGCGTGCAGCAGCGGCAGCAGCGCGCCGAAGCCGAGGTCGAACCCGGCCCGGGTGGGCGTGCGCAGGCTGAGGCTGCCGTCGACGATCGGCCCGCGGGCGGTTTCGACGACCTCGACCAGTTCGCTGCCTCCACCGCGTACGGGAATGGTCTCGGTATGCGCCTCAGCCGGCTCCCAGCCCTGGGGACCGCGGGCCTCGACCCCCGAGACCGTGCGCCGGAGCTCCTCGACGAACAGGTCCTGATAGTCGGCCATCGCGTTCGTGACCGCCCACGCCACTCCGCCGGCGTGCCCGAAATGCTGCACGCCCGGCACCCCCGCGAAGGTCAGCCCGGCTACGTCGAACTCCGGGCACGACAGCCGGATCTGCTGATAGACGCCGGGCAGCTCGATCAGCCGGTGCGGGTCGCCGGCGACGATCCCCGGCACGGCCCAGGCGTTGCTGCCCGAACTGGCCGCGGCCTCGGCCGAGAACCACGCGACGGCCTGCGGCCCGAGGGTGCGCTCGACGTGCGAGTTCCACATCTTGCTGGGAAAGCTGGCGAACATGATGTGCCGCGCGAGGAACACCCCGAGCGACGACCACGGATGCCACACCAGCCCCTCGGCCCGCACCCCTTCGGCGTACGCCCGGAGCCACTGCCGCGTACGCGGATCAAGGTTCGCGAAACACCGTCGCGCCGTGTCATCGATCCGGGACCGCCGGGCGAACCTGTCCCACCCCAGCCCGTCCGGCCCGATCAACTCGGAGAGCAGCCCCTCGGACCTCCGCCGCTCGACATCGATCTGCTCGCGCCGGTCGCGCGCCGTCACCCGCCCCTGCAGAAACGCCAGCTCGTCAACCGTGTCCGCCCGAAGATGGGGAACGCCGTACCCGTCCCGGAAAACCCGCATCCCCCATCCTTACCCGGCCCTCGCCGACCGGGCGACCCCGTTCCCTCAACCCAGCTCGGTGATCGCCGCCCGGACCATGCGGCGGCCGTGTTCGGCCATCCGCGGAAAGGTGTGCCGGTAGTAGTCGATGCCGTTCAGCGACGCCAGAGCCCAGCCGCAGGCCCGCCGCCAGGTCGCGTCGTCGTAGCCGGCAGCCTGCCGAAATTCCCGCCGGGCGCTCCCGGTGAACGTCCACAGCGCCGCAGCCACATCCACCGCCGGATCACCCACACCGAGCGTGCCGAAGTCGACCACCGCGGTCAGCCGCCCGCCCTCGGTGATCAGGTTGCCGGGCTGCAGATCGCCGTGGACCCACACCGGAGCCCCGTGCCACTCGGGCGCGGCCAGCGCTTTCTCCCACGCGGCCTCGACAGCCGGCCGGTCGAGTCCGTCCTCTTCGGACAGCAGGGTCATCCCCCGCCGCACGCTCGCGTCGATGTCGCGCAGCGGAGCCCCACGCCCCCCGGCCTTGGCAACCGGCCCACCGACCGGATCCACGGCGTGCAGGGCGTGGACGAAACTCGCGAGGTCGCGCGCAAGCACGGCGTCGTCGCTACCCAGCCGCGGCGGCGTGTTCCCCGGCAGCCAGGGCACGACGCTCCAACGCCACGGATAGCCATCGCCGGGCTCACCGACAAAAACCGGAACGGGTATCCGTACCGGAAGAAGTGGCGCAAGCAGAGGCAGCCACCGCGCGTCCGACTCGGCCTGGCCCACCGCCCACCCGATCTTCGGCATCCGCGCGACCAGCTCGTCACCCAGGCGGAACAGCACGTGATCGGTGCCCTCGACCTCACCCGGCAGCTCGGTGACGGGCAGGCCGGCCCACTGCGGGCATTGGGCCGCCACCAGCCGCCGCACCAGCTCACCGGTAGCCCGAACCTCATCCGCATGCATCGCCACGGCGGCACGCTAACCCGCCCCAGCCGAGCCGCACCAACGGTTTAGCAGCGACGCCGTCGCCTACTTCGCCGAAGCGCTGACTGCGGCAGATGCGATGCCCCTTCGTCAGGCTGGATCACTGTCGGCGGTGTAAGCGCCCGCCTTGGCGGCTGCCACTGCCGCCTCGGCGGCGCGGTCCGCCGCGTCCGTATCGACGGAGTCCCCGCTGATCAGCAGCCGATAGTAGAGCGGTGCTGATACTGCACGGATGACTTCCTCGGCGTCGATGCCCACGGGCAGCTCGGCCCGTTGTACGGCCTGCTCCACGCATGGGGCCCACTCGGCGATGCGGACGGCGTAGAAGCGATGCAGCGCTTCAGCGGCTCGGGGGTCGCAGGTCGCCGCGACGATGACCGCCCGGAACAACGGCCCTTGACGCGGGTCGGCCAAGGTGCGCTGCACGAGTCGGGCGTTGGCGCGCAGATCCTCGAGCAGTGAGCCGGTTTCGACGCGCGGCGACGATTGCTCGGCCATGTCCGTGAGTAGATCGGCGACGAGGCCGGCGGCTGTTCCCCATCGACGGTAGACCGTGGTTCTGCCAACCTCGGCGCGGCTTGCCACATCGGCAAGGTCGAGGTGGGCGAAGCCATGCTCGACCAGCGCGTCAGCGGCAGCGCCCAGCACGGCGGCGCGCACTCGGGCGGTCCGTCCGCCGGGCCGGATTGTGCCGACGGTCATAACGGTTCTCCAGTTCCATTAAGCAGTCCAGGCTGCTAGCTTAAGCCACACCTTAATGGGAACCGTGTACCGTTAGCATGAGGAGATGCCGCCATGGAATACCGACGACTCGGAACCTCCGGACTCACTGTGCCCGCTCTGAGCTTCGGAGCCGGCACCTTCGGCGGCTCGGGGCCTCTCTTCAGCGCCTGGGGCACCACCGACGCACAAGAGGCGCGACGGCTTGTGGACATCTGCCTCGACGCCGGGATCACCATGTTCGATACCGCCGACGTCTACTCCGACGGCGCATCCGAACAGGTGCTGGGCCAGGCGATCAGAGGCCGGCGCGACACCGTGCTGTTGTCGACCAAGAGCGGCCTGCCGACCGGAGACGGACCCGCCGACCTGGGAACGTCGCGCGCCCGGCTCATCCGGTCGGTCGAGGCCGCGCTACGGCGCCTCGGCACCGACTACATCGACCTGTTTCAACTGCACGCCTTCGACGCAGGAACGCCCATCGAGGAAGTCGTATCGGCCCTGGACGACCTGGTACGCCAGGGCAAGATCCGCTACGTCGGCGCCTCGAACTTCGCAGGCTGGCAGCTCATGAAATCCCTCGCCATCGCCGACCGCGACCACCGCACCCGATATGTGGCCCACCAGATCTACTACTCCCTGATCGGCCGGGACTACGAATGGGAGCTGATGCCACTCAGCCTCGACCAGGGCGTCGGAGCCGTCGTGTGGAGTCCGCTGGGCTGGGGCCGGCTCACCGGCAAGATCCGCCGCGACACGCCGCTGCCGCCCGCGAGCCGCCTGCACGCCACCGCCGACTACGGCCCTCCGGTCGACGACGAACACCTGTTTCGCGTCGTGGACGTTCTCGACGAACTGTCCCGCGAAACCGGCCGAGCGGTACCCCAGATCGCCGTGAACTGGCTGCTGCAACGACCCACCGTGGCCACCGTCATCATCGGCGCCCGCAACGAGGAGCAACTGCGGCAGAACATCGGCGCGGTTGGTTGGTCCCTCACCCCCGACCAGGTTGCACGACTCGACGCCGCAAGCTCCCGCACCGCGCCGTACCCGTACTTCCCTTACCAACGACAGGAGGCCTTCACCAGACTCAACCCTTCCCCTGTCGTCCCGGTCCAGAGCAGCGCCAGCTGACGGCGCTACCTCACCAGTGGGCACACGGCGTCGAGCCGGGCCGGCGCGCCTTGCAGCAACAGTGCGCCGTGGCTGTCGGTCCTGCGTCCGGATCAAGCAAGGACAGTTTCAGACAGGCATCGGCTGGGTCGCGCTCGCCAGCTGGACAGCTAGCCCGCCGGGCGGTAGGCGACCTCCGGGTCGAGCAGGCGGACCCAGGCCGGGCGCCACTGGGGGGACCGGCCTGCCATCTCTTCGTGCAGGTTGGTGCGCCACGGACCCGAGACGCCGTCGTCGGCCCACCACTTGGGCCACGAGTCGTAGCGGCGCTCGACCAGGATCGCGGTCGGGGTGGTCTGCACGCGCAGGAACAGCCACCGCCCGTACCGGGGGTCGGACTCGGCCCGGCGCAGATTGCGTACCAGCGCGCTGATCTGCTGGAAGGTGCCGAAGCGGGGCCCGTCGGGGGATTCGGCGGGCGGGTGCTTGCCGCCCTGCACGCTCAGGCTGGTCGCGTCGGCGTAGGCGAGCACCGTGCACCGGCCGTCCTGCTGGGGTGAGCGCTCGCGCATCCACGCGGCCAGCGCCTCGAGTTCGGCCGTGCCGGGCGGCTCGGGGCGGTTCAGCTCGGCCGCGTCCTGCATGGCCGCCCAGACCAGGCGGTCGTGCTCGCCCTGGCTGAGCCGCCGCACCCGGCGCATCGGCGGGCGCTCACCCGGCGCGATGCGCGGCGGCCGGGTGCCGGCCGTGAGGCCGCCCCGGCCGGCGGCGAACAGCGCCGCCCGCAGGTCGAGCGCGGGCTCGGTGAGCCGGCCGAGCAGCCGCTCGAACGACGACCCGGTGATCTCGCCGCGCACCGCGGCGGTCAGTAGGTCCTCGCCGGCGCTGCGTACCTCGTCGCGGGCGGCCGGGGTGCGCAGCTCGTGCCGGCCCCACTCGTGGACGACCTCGGCCAGCTCCTGCAGGGTGGCCTCGGTGCTGAGCACCGGCGCCACGGTGTGGGTCAGCCCGTCGCTCAAACCGTCGCGGTAGCGGGTGCGTGACCAGCGGCCCTCGGCGTGCCACACGACGAAGCCGAGGCGGTCGGCCTCGGCCAGCGCGGTCAGGTCGTCCCAGGGCAGCCACTCGGGCGCGCCGGTGAGCACGTCGATCGGCGGGTCGGCGTCGACCGTGGCGCTGTGGTCGCGGTCGTAGCCGAACAGCACCGCCCGCGCGCCGTCGACCAGCGCCAGCCGGGCCCAGCTGCCGCCGTGGTCGTCGTGGTGCGCGCCGCGCTCGTCGACGAACCACACGTCGGCGTAGCCGATGCCGGTCAGCGCCGCGGAGAGCGTCGCCCAGCGCGTCCAGAGCAGTCCGGGCGCCGGCAGATCAACGTCGGTGAGCATCCGTCCACTGTGCCAAACGGCCGCCGCCGGATGTCACCCCCTGGCGGCTTTGCGCCTTACCTCGGCGAAAACTCCCGGACCGGGCGGTTGCCGTCGGGGAGCACCTGGTTGCGGGCCGGTGGCAGCCGGTCAGGAGCTCCGGTTTCCCGGCGAAGGGACACCTGTTGCCCTGCTCCCGACCCGAGAAATGGATCATGCTTACCTACGCCCTCGGCCTCGTCGCCGCCGTGCTGTCCGTGTCACTCTCCTGGCCCCAGGTCTACAAGTCGTGCGTTCAGCGGCGCACGAGCGGCCTGTCCGCCACGGCCTGCGCGCTCGGGGTGGCGATGCCGATCGGGTGGATCAGCTACGGCCTGCTGGCCGGTCAGTGGCTCCAGGTGATGACGAACGCGGCGACCGGCCTGACCGGGCTGGCGATCATGGCCGCGCTGCTGATCACCCAGCCCCGGCTGCGTTCCCGGGCAGCGCTGCGGGTCGCCGCCACCAGCGCCGGCGCAGTCGTGGCGGCCGCGCTGATCAGCCTCGGTGCGGCCGCTCTGCCCGGCGTGAGCGGCCACGCGGCGGCCTCCGTGCTGGGCACGCTGCTGGCCGGTATCTCATTCGTCTCAGCGATTCCGCAGCCGCTCGCCCTGCTGCGCGACCGCCACCTCGATCTGTCGGGCCTCTCGCCGCTGCGCTGGCGGATGGCGGCCGGGGCGTGCGCGTCCTGGATGACGTACGGGATCGTGACCGGCCAGCCGGCGCTCTTCGCCTCGTCGGGCGTGGGCCTGATCAGCGCCGCCATCGTCTGCACCGTGCTGCACCGGCGCCGTGAGCGTGCGGTCGTGCCGGTCACGCGGATCATCCGCCCGGTCTGGCGCGACTCCGTCACCACTCGCACCCCGGCGATGGCCGGCGTCTGACCGGCCTTCCTCGGCGCCCGGTCTCGATTCTGGGCTGAGCGGAAGTGGGGGCGGCCGCCGGGCCGCCCCCACTTTTCAGGGGTGTCGGAAGCCGCCGTCCGAAGGCTTCCAGTCGGCGCTGTCGCGTGAGTCCACAGTGCGGCCGGCGACGGCGAAGGCGAGGATGACCAGGAAGAAGATTGCGATTGCGATAGCCATGACATAGAGCTTCGTCGTGGCCGTGGATGCTCGACAGTGGCAGAGATGCCATACACCTTCAAAATCCTGCCAACCCGCCGTATGCTCCGTCACATGCTCCGTAACGTGGCTGTGATCGCCCTGCCCGAGGTGGCTGTCTTCGAGCTCGGCGTGCTCTGCGAGCTGTTCGGCTACGACCGCACGGCCGACGGGCTCCCGGCCTACGACTTCGCCGTGTGCTCCCTCGACGGCGGGCCGGTGCCCAGCCGGGCCGGGTTCGACATCGCCGTACGCCACGACCTGAGCCGGGCTGAGGACGCCGACCTGGTCGTGATCGCCCCCTTCGACAACCCGGCCTTCGAGCCGCCCGCGCCCGTCCTCGAGGCCCTGCGCCGGGCCCACGAGCGCGGCGCCTGGGTGATGAGCGTGTGCACGGGCGCGTTCGCTCTGGGCGCGGCCGGCCTGCTCGACGGCCGCCGCTGCACCACGCACTGGCTGCACACGGCCCGCCTGGCCCGCCTCTACCCGGCCGCCATCGTCGACCCCGACGTGCTCTACGTGCAGGACGGGCGCATCCTGACGAGCGCCGGCACCGCCGCCAGCATCGACGCCGGGCTGCACCTGATCCGCCAGGAACACAGCACCGAGGTGGCCCGGATGCTGGCCCGGCGCATGGTCGTGCCGCCCCACCGCGAGGGCGGCCAGGCGCAGTACATCGAGACGCCGCTCAAGTCCGTGCAGTGCGAGACGCTCCAGCCCGTGCTGACGGCCGTGCTGGCCACCCTCGACCAGGCGCACACCGTCGACACCATGGCCGAACTGGCTCACATGGCGCCGCGCACCTTCGCCCGCAAGTTCCGCGACGAAACGGGCGCCACCCCGCACGACTGGCTCATCAGCCAGCGCATGCTGCTCGCCCGCAACCTGCTGGAGGAGACCGGCCTCGGCGTCGACGCGATCGCCGACCGTACGGGCTTCGGCAGCGCCGCCACGCTGCGGCACCACTTCGCCCAGCGGCTGTCGACGACGCCCCAGGCCTACCGCGGGACGTTCCGGTCGTCACAGCCGGTGTGAGCCCCCGATCGGCCGGGCAAAGGCTGGTCATGGCGAAGACTCCCGGCCCCACGGTGTTCGTGCTGTTCGGCGCGACCGGCGACCTGGCCCGGCGGATGGTGCTGCCGGCCTTCTACACGCTCGCGATCGAGGGCCTGCTGCCCGACCAGTGGCTCCTGGTCGGCAACGGCCGCGGCGACGTCTCGCACGAGGATTTTCGGGACCACGTGCGTAAGGCGCTCGAGGAGTTCGGCCCGGCCCCCGGCGACGGGCCGTGGAAGACGTTCGCCGACCGGCTGCGCTTCGCCGGCGGCGGGTTCCGCTCCGACGATCCCGGCAGCCTGCTCGACGTGATCGCTTCGGCCCGGGCCGAACTGGGCGGCTCGCCGCAACTCGTGCACTACCTGGCCATCCCGCCGGTCGCCTTCGAGGAGACGACGAAGGCGCTCGGCCAGCACGGCCTGGCCGAGGGCGCGCGGGCTGTCTACGAGAAGCCGTTCGGCACGTCGCCGTCGTCGTTCCGCTCGCTGAACCGGCTCGTGCACCGGGTCTTCGGCGAGGATCAGGTCTATCGGATCGACCACTTCCTGGGCAAGGAGGCGACGCAGAACCTGCACGTGACCCGGTTCGCCAACGAGGCGTTCGCCGCCCTGTGGACCCGTGAGCACCTCGAGAGCGTGCAGATCGACGTGCCCGAGACGCTCGGGGTCGATGATCGGGCCGGGTTCTACGACGCCACCGGCGCGGTGCTCGACATGCTCGTCACGCACCTGTTCCAGGTGGCCGCCGAGGTCGCCATGGAGCCGCCGGCCAGCCTCGGGGCGGCCGACCTGCAGTCCGCCCGGGAGCGGGTGATCCGCTCGTTCCGCCCGCTCGACCCGGCCGAGGTGGTGCTGGGGCAGTACACGGGCTACAAATCGATCAAGGGCATCAAGCGGGGATCCACGACCGACACGTACGTCGCCGCGAAGCTCTGGATCGACAACGCGCGCTGGCGGGGTGTGCCCTTCCTGCTGCGTACGGGAAAAAGAATGGCCGCCGGCAGGCAGGTCGTCAGCCTCGTGCTCAAGACGCCGCCGAAGCCCCTGCCGGACCTGCCCCCGCAGGGCAACGTCCTGTCGTTCGACCTCGCCGGCAACGGCAAGATCGACCTGTCGCTGCTGGTGAAGCGGCCCGGGGTAGCCCTCGACGTCGAGGGCGGCTCGGTGCGGCTGCCGCTCGAGGAGGTGCCGGACGCCGAGCCGCTACCGCCGTACTCGCGCCTGATCCACGACGTGCTGCTGGGGGACCGGTCGCTCTTCACCCGCCCGGACGGCCTCAGCGCGACCTGGAAGGCGGTCGGGCCGCTGCTCGACAACCGGCCGAAGCCCGTGCCGTACGCGCAGGGTTCGTGGGGGCCGACCGCCGCCCGCAAGCTCGCCGCCCCGCATCGCTGGCTGCTCGGCCAGTAACTTCATCTATCGTTCGGGCCGGCGCGGAACAGGCGGTGCACCTGCTCGACCGCCTCGGCGACAGATGCCACGGTGTGGGCCGTCGCCGCCGCGGGCGGCCGGTCCACCATGACCACCGGCAGACCGCGCTCCCGGGCGGCAACCAGCTTGGCGTCGGGGCCGCCGCTGTCCTTGCTGATCAGCACGTCGATGCGGTGCTCGTCGAGCAGCCGGCGCTCGCCCTCGAGCGTGAAGGGACCGCGGTCGAGCACCACCTCGAGCCGGTGCGGCATGGGCGGTTCCGGGGGTTCCACCGAGCGCGCCAGGAACCAGGCGTCGACGTCGGCGAACGCGGCGATGCCCTGGCGTCCGGTCGTCAGGAATACCCGAGCCGTTGATCCCCGGCGGCCGTCGAGCAGGGCGGCTGCTTCTTCGAGGTCGCGTACGTGATGCCACGCGTCGCCCGGCTGCTCGACCCAGCCCGGGCGCCGGAGCACGACCAACGGCACCCCGGCCCGGCTCGCCGCCTGTGCCGCGTTGGCGCTGATCGTGGCCGCGAAGGGGTGGGTCGCGTCCACCAGCGCGTCGATTCGGTGTGCCCGCAGGTAGCCGGTCAGCCCTTCGACGCCACCGAACCCGCCGATTCGCACGTCCCCGGCGGGCAACAGCGGGGAGGAGGTCCGGCCGGCCAGCGACGTGATCACCGCGAATCCCGGCAGTGAGCCCGCCAGGGCCCGGGCCCCGCTCGTGCCGCCCAGGATCAGCACGCGCGGCCGCGAATCGCTCGGTATCGGCGACCAATCGGCCGCGAGCGCATTCAGACGGTCGATCACGGCAGACCTTCCCGCGTTGCCGCGTTCTGTGAGCGGGCGTTCAGCGGTTGCGTTGTCTGCGCTGCCGTGTTTTGTGAGCGCTTGTTCAGTGGCTGCGTGCTCAGCGGCCTCGGCGTGCTGGTGGTTGGTGGCTGGGTCAGGCATGGGGGTCGGTGCGGCAGCGGTTTGTGGAGTAGAGGTGGCTGTCGGGGAACTGGGAGGCGGTGAGGGCGGCGCCGACGACGATGATTGCTGTGCGGCGGATGCCGGCCTCTTTGACCAGCGGGGCGATGTCGGCCAGCGTGCCTCGGACGATCAGCTCGTCGGTCCGGCTCGCTCGGGCCACGACGGCTACCGGGCAGTCGGCGCCGTAGCTGGGGATCAGCTCGGCGGCCACCGCCTCGATGCGGTGCACAGACAGGTGCAGCACCATCGTGGCTCGGCTCGCTGACAGGGTGGGCAGGTCCTCGCCGGGGGGCATGGCGGTGGCACGCTCGGCGGTTCGGGTGAGGATTACCGTCTGGGCCACTCCGGGGACGGTGAACTCGCGATGCAGGGAGGCGGCCGCCGCGGCGAAGGCGGGGACGCCGGGGACCACGTCGTAGGGGACTCCGGCGGCGTCGAGGCGGCGCATCTGTTCGGCCACCGCGCTGAAGACCGACGGGTCGCCGGAGTGCAGGCGGGCGACGTCGTGGCCGGCCTCGTGGGCGGCCACCAGCTCGGCGATGATCTCGTCGAGGTTCAGGTCGGCGGTGTCGACCACGCGGCAGCCCGGCGGGCACCATTCGAGCAGCTCCGGCGGCACGAGACTGCCCGCGTACAAGCAGACCGGCGCCGCCGCGATCAGCCGCTGCCCCCGCACGGTGATCAGGTCGGCGGCCCCTGGGCCGGCCCCGATGAAGTGCACAGTCATCGCGTCACCACCTGCGTCCGGTCGGCGGCACGGCCCGGCTGCGCTGGGAGCTGCATGCCGGCTGCGATCCAGGCGGTGCGGCCGTGACCGGTTCTGTCTGTGTCTTGGCGGCTTTCACCTGGTCACCGACCAGATTGTTACGGGCATCATCGTTCTCCAACCCGTGAAGTTGCCTACCGGGGAGCCTCGGCTCACCGAGAGTCTGATCAGCTCGCCGCCCAGTTCGGCGTGGGCCGCGGCCAGGGCGGCCTCGGATTCGACAGTCACCGCGTTGGCGACCAGGCGGCCGCCGGGGCGCAGGGCGGTCAGGCAGGCGTCGAGCACGCCGTCGCGGGTCAGGCCGCCGCCGATGAAGATGGCGTCGGGGGTGGGGAGGCCGTCGAGGGCTTCGGGGGCTCGGCCGGTGATGAGTTGGAGGGCGGGTACGCCCAGCATTGCGGCGTTCGTCGCGATTGTTGCGGCCCGGGGCGCGGACGACTCGATGGCGATGGCGCGGCACGACGGGTGGGTGCGCATCCACTCGATGCCGATGCTGCCGGAGCCGGCGCCGACGTCCCACAGCAACGCACCGGGCACCGGGGCCAGCACCGACAGCGTCACCGCGCGGACCTCGCGCTTCGTGAGCTGCCCGTCCGTCTCGTAGGCCGAGTCAGCGAGGCCGGGCACCACCGAGGTCGCCGGGCCGTCGGGGCCGCAGTCGATCGCGATCACGTTGAGCGGATCGCCGGGGGCGTGCTCCCAGGAACCGGCCGTGCCCGTGACTACCTGCTCCGAAGGGCCGCCCAGCTGCGACAGCACGGTGATCGTGGCCGATCCGAAGCCGGCCGCTGCGACCAGGCCGGCCACTGTCGCGGGCGTCGAGGCGTCGCGTGACAGCACGAGCAGCCGCCGGCCCGGGTTGAGCGCCCGCCGCACGGTGGCCGGGTCGGCGGTCACCAGGCTCAGCACCTCGGTCGTGGCGAGCGGCCAGCCCATCCGGGCGGCCGCGAGCGCGGCCGAGGACGGGTGCGCGATCACCCGTACGCGATCGGGCCCGAGCAGTCGCACCAGCGTGACCCCGATGCCGTGGAACATCGGGTCGCCGCTGGCCAGCACGGCCAGGCCCGCGGCGGCGTGCTCCTCGACCAGCTCGCCCAGAGTGGGGAGCAGCGGCGATGGCAGCAGCACCCGCTGCGCCGGGACCGAGGGCGGTAGCAACGCGAGCTGCCTGCTGCTACCCATGATCACACCGGTCGACCGGAGGGTGTCATGGCCCGTACGAGAAAGCTCTGACCAGCCGCCGGCGCCGATGCCGACCACCGTGACCAGGTGGGGGTGGTCGGCGCTCATGCGCCGAACCTATCGAACCGCGCGGGGCCGAGAATTTCCGCATCCGTTTGAGCGAAGGCCGCGCCGGGTGCGTACAACAGCCAGACGGCTCCCCGAGACCGGGTCGTCACGTCGGCCGCAGGGGGTGGCAGACGCCCAGACCGACCGCTGAACGGGTGACGAACATGGCGCAGGGACCGCCGACGTTCCAGACGTTCCAGGATCAGCGCTACGAACCGGACGACGATTCGCAGTTCTTCGCCGACCTGCGGGCCATGCCCGACGAGGACGACCGCTGGGCGGCTCAGGAGCCCTGGCCCGAGGACCCGAACCGGGACGACCCGTACCGTCGCAGTGACATCCTGATCGAGTCGCAGACCGACCCGACCGGCTGGAAGGCGTCCGGCCCGGCGCAACCCCCCATTCCGGACGACCGCCCGCCGGCCGAGGCCATCTCGGGCAACCGCCTGCTGACCGTCCTGCTGTTCTTCGCGGGCCTGGCCACCAGCGTCGCCCTGTGGCTGTTCGAGACGCAGTCCGGCGAGATCAGCGACACCGCCAGCCTGATGCTCGCGGCCGGCCGCATCACCGGCCTGATCGGCGGCTACCTGCTCTTCGTCCAGTTGCTGATGATGAGCCGCGTCAGCTGGCTCGAGGAGTGGGTGGGCGCGCGGGACCTGCTGCGCTGGCACCGCTGGCTCGGCACCTCACTGACCGTCTTCGTGCTCGCCCACGTCGTCTTCATCGTGTACGGCTACGCGCTCACGGCCGAGACCGGCGTCGTCGAGCAGGGCTGGACGATCATCACGACGCTGCCCGAGATGCTGAGCGCCACGGCCGCCACCATCATCCTGGTGGTCATCAGCCTGATCTCGATCCGCGGGGCCCGGGCCAAGCTTCCGTACGAGCTGTGGCACCTGATCCACCTCACGGGCTACCTGGTCCTGCTGCTCGGCTACGGCCACCAGGTCGCCACCGGGGCCAACCTCAGCGGCCCGTTCGCGTCGATCTTCTGGCCCGCCCTGACCGCCCTGGTGATCTCGGCCCTGGTCTGGGGCCGCCTGGTCGAGCCGCTCTGGCTCAACCTGCGGCACAAGTTCGAGGTGGCCGAGGTCGTCTCCGAGGGCGGCAACACGTTCTCGATCTACATCGACGGCAAGAAGCTCGAGAAGCTGCCCGCCCAGGCCGGTCAGTTCATGCGCTGGCGGTTCCTGACCCGCAACGGCTGGTGGCAGTCGCACCCGTTCTCGCTGTCGGCCGCGCCCAACTCGCAGTGGCTGCGGCTCACCGTGACCGCGGTCGGCGGCCACACCTCGCGCCTGGGCGCCATGAAGCCGGGCACGCCGGTCTGGGCCGAGGGCCCGTTCGGGGTGTTCACGGCCCAGCGGCGTACGCGCCGTCGTGCGCTCCTGATCGCCGGCGGCAGCGGCATCGCGCCGATCCGCGCCCTGCTCGAGGACATGCCGCCGGACACGATCGTGATCTACCGGGCCAGCCGCCCCGACGAGCTGGTCTTCCGCGGTGAGCTCGAGGAGCTCGCCGAGCAGCGCGACGCCTGGGTCCGCTACATCGTCGGCGGGCGCAACGACCCCGGTCCGCGCCGGCTGTTCACCCCGGACGGCCTGCTCGGCCTGGTGCCGGACGTGAGCCGGCGCGACGTCTACCTGTGCGGCCCGCCCGGGCTGGTGGAGGCCGCTGTCGGCACGCTGCGTGACCTCGATGTCCCGGACAGCCAGCTGCACCTCGACCCGTTCGAGTTCTGATTAGGAGTCTCCCGATGCGACGCAGTACCGCAGCCGCCGTAGGCACCCTCACCGGCGCCGCCCTGATCATCGGGGTGCGACTGAGCGTGACGCCGCCCGAGGCCCCCGTCGTGGCCGCGCCGGTCGGCAACCTGGCCGAAGGCACGCCGGCGCCCAAGCCGTCATCCAAGAAGCCGGCCGCCTCCGGCTCCAAGGAGAAGGCGCCGGCGAAGCAGAAGGAGGCCGCCAAGCCCAAGAGCGGCCTCAAGGACGGCGTCTTCAAGGGCGACGCGGCGGCCAACCCGTACGGGAAGATCCAGGTCACCATCAAGGTCGAGGGCGGCGAGATCACCGACGCGGCCGCGACCTTCCCGACCGCGAACGACAGCGCCACGATCAACCCGCCCGCCATCGCCGCGCTCAAGGAGTCCACGCTGCAGGCGCAGAATGCGGACGTCTCGGCCGTCTCGGGCGCCACCTACACCAGCGAGTCCTACGTCAAGTCACTCCAGGCGGCGCTGGACGCGGCAAAGGCGTAGGGTCACGCTCTGTGCGCCATGTCGAGCATGTGATGGGTACGACGGTCAGCATCGAGTTGGGCGAGGACCGGCCCGATTTTGAGCTGCGCGGGCTCATCACGAGCGTGTGCGACTGGTTGCACGAAGTGGATGCCCGGTTCAGCACGTACAAGGCGGATAGCGAGGTGTCCCGGTTCGGCCGCGGCGAACTGCGGCTGGAGGACGCCTCGGCCGATCTGCGGCACGTCCTGGACGCGTGTGCTGATCTCTGGCGCGATACGGACGGTTACTTCGACGCGTACGCATCGGGGCCGCTCGACCCGTCGGGCTACGTGAAGGGCTGGTCGGTCGAGGTGGCCGCGGCCCGGCTGCTGGCCGCCGGGTCGCACGACCACTACATCAACGCCGGCGGCGACATCCGCATGCGCGGCAACCACCCCGACGGCGGGCCCTGGCGGGTCGGCATCCGGCATCCGTGGGAGGCCGACAAGGTCAGTTGGGTGCTCGCGCTGCACGACGGGGCGGTGGCGACCTCGGGGACGTACGAGCGCGGCGATCACATCTTCAACCCGCGTACGGGCCGCCCGGCGCAGGGGCTGCGGTCGGTGACGGTGGTGGGGCCGGATCTGTCGGTCGCCGATGCCTACGCCACGGCGGCGCTGGCGATGGGGGAGTCCGGCATCGCCTGGCTCGCGAAGCGGGCGGCCGACGGTTACGACTCGGCCGTGGTGACCGACGACGGCCGGGCGTTCAGCTCGGCCAACCTGCCGGCCGCTGTCTGACGGCTGTCCCGCGCGTCCCTCGGGATGGACGTGCTGTTATCCACAACCGGGTGAAACTGGGCGGCGTTCATCGACCGTCTTGAGGCAGCATGACGGCGTGGACATACGGGGACCGGCAAGATTTCTCTGGTGGTTGGGTGTCAGCAACAAGGGCCGGGTGGCTCTCGGCGCGATGTTCGGGTCGCTGTGGTTTCTCAGCCTGGCGTCCGCGCCCTGGTTGCTTTCCCGGGCCATCGACCACGGCCTCGCGGCGCGTGAGCCGGGCGCGCTGATCGGCTGGGCCGCGGCCGTGCTGGTCGTCGGCGCGGCCAGCGCGGGTCTCGGCATCATGCGGCACCGCAGCATGACCAAGATGCGCATGGCGGCCGCCCTGCAGACGGCCGAACTGGTGATGGGTCATGCGACCCGGCTCGGATCGGCGCTGCCGCGCCGCATCACCGCGGGCGAGGTCGTGACCATCGGCATCTCCGACGTGTGGACGATCGGCCGGGCCATGAACGTCGGCGGCGTCGGCGTCGCCTCGGCCCTGGCGATCTCCGTGGTGGCCGTGGTGCTCTTCCGCACGTCCTACATGCTCGCTGTCGTCGTGCTGGTCGGTGTGCCCGTGCTCGCGCTTTTCGTCGGACCGCTGCTGCAGCGCGGCCAGCGGGCCGGCCTGGGCTACCGCGAGCAGCAGGGCGAACTCAACACCCGCCTCGTCGACGTGCTCGGCGGCCTGCGCATCCTCAACGGACTGGGCGGCAAGCAGACCCACCTCGAGCGGTACGACCGGGAGTCCGCGCGGCTGCGCGACCAGGGCTACCAGGTCGGCGGGCCGTTCAGCTGGATCGGCGCCCTCGGTGACGGGCTGCCGGTCGTGTTCCTGGCCGTGGTCGTCTGGCTGGCCGCCCGGCTGGCCGCGTCCGGCGAGCTCACGGTGGGCGAGCTGGTGGCGGTCTACGGCTACACGGCCATGCTGGTCATCCCGGTCAACGTGCTGATCTTCTGCTCGTTCGACGTCACCCGGGGCCTGGTCTCGGCCCGGCGCGTGGTCGATTTCCTGCGGCTGCCCGCCGACGACCCGTCCGGCGCGCCCGCTCCCGACGGCCCGGCCCCGCTGCACGACCCGGCGTCCGGGGTCACCGTCGAGCCCGGGCGGCTGACCGCGCTGGCCGGGGCCCGCCCGTCCGACGCCGCCGCGGTGATCGACCGGCTCGGCGCGTACGGGCCGACCGACGCCACCTGGGGCGGCCGCCCGCTCGCCGGCATCGCCCAGTCCGAGGTCCGCGCCCGCATCCTGGTCGCCGAGCCCGACGCGGCCCTGTTCGCGGGCGACCTGCGCGACGTGATCGCCGGCCGCGACGACCCCGACGACGACCGCGTCCGTGCCGCGATCACGGCCGCCGTCGCCCACGACGTCGCCTCCGGACTCGACCGTCCGATCGAGTGGTCCGGCCGCAACATCTCGGGCGGCCAGCGCCAGCGGGTGCGGCTGGCCCGGGCCGTGCACGCCGACCCCGAACTGCTGCTGGCGGCCGAGCCCACCTCGGCCGTCGACGCCCACACCGAGGCGGCCATCGCCGAGCGGCTCAGCGAGACCCGCCGCGGCCGCGGCACGGTGGTCGCCACTACGTCGCCGGTGCTGCTCGACCGGGCCGACGTGGTGCACTATCTGGTCGACGGCCGGGTCGCCGCGTCCGGCACCCACCGCTCGCTGCTGGCCGCCACGCCGGGCTACCGCGACCTGGTGACTCGCGCCTTCGACTCCGAGGAGGGCGCGTGAATCTCCCCGTCGCCGACCAGCGCCAAGTCGGCCGGGCCGCGCTGCGCCTGGTCAAGGCCGACCGCCGCTCGGTCGCCGTGATGATGACGCTCAACGGCCTGGCCGCGCTGGCCGCCCTGGGCGGGCCGTGGCTGCTCGGCCGGATCATCGACGAGGTCGCCACCGGCGGCGGGGCCGAGGCGGTCGACAAGCTGGCGGCCGGCGTGCTGGCCTGCGCGGTCGTGCAGACGCTGCTGTCCCGGCAGTCGCTGTCGATCGCCTACCGCTTCGGCGAGCGCACCGCCGCCCGCATCCGCGAGAACTTCCTGCGCCGCGCGCTCGCCCTGCCCGCGGCGGTGATCGAACGGGTGCCGGCCGGCGACCTGGCCGCCCGCGGCACCACCGACGTCGACGCGGTGGCCAACACGCTGCGCGACATCCTGCCCAACATCTTCATCGGCGTCGTCCAGATCGTCTTCATCATCATCGCCGTGCTGGTGCTCGACCCGCTGCTCGGCATCGTCGGTGTGCTCGGCCTGTCCGGCATCTGGTTCTCGACGCGGTGGTACCTGCGCCGGGCCCGCTCGGCCTACCTGACCGAGGGCGAGGCCAACTCCCGGCTCGCCGACGAACTGGCCGCGACCACCGCGGGCGCCCGCACGATCGAGGCCTTCGACCTGTCCGGCCGCCGCCTCGAGGTCGGCCGCGAGGTGATCGCCGAGACCCGGCGTACCCGCCTGGGCACCTTGCGACTGCGCAGCGTCTTCTTCCCGTCGGTCGAGATCTCGTACGCGGTGCCGAGCGTGCTGGTGCTGTTGCTCGGCGGCTGGCTGTTCTTCGAGGGCCGCGTCACCCTGGGCACGGTGAGCGCCGCGGTGCTCTACCTGCGGCAGCTGGTCGGCCCGCTCGACATGATCCTGATCTGGATCGAGTCGTTGCAGAGCAGCAGCGCGTCGTTCGCCCGCATCGAGGGCCTGGCCGCGGTCCCGGCCGCGCCCCCGTCGGCGACGACCCTGCCGACCGACGACCGCATCGAGATAACCGGCGTCCGGTACGCGTACGACCAGGGCCCCGACGTGCTGCACGACGTGAACCTGACCGTGCGCCCGGGGGAGCGGCTGGCGATCGTCGGCCTCTCCGGCGCCGGCAAGTCGACACTGGGCCGCCTGATCGCCGGCGTCGACCGCCCCGGCTCGGGCTCGCTCACGGTGGGCGGCGTGCCGGTCGCCGACCTGCCACCGGACGTGCTGCGCCGCCAGGTCGTCCTGGTGACGCAGGAACACCACGTCTTCCGCGAGTCCCTGCGCGACAACCTGATGATCGCCGCCCCCGACGACGACCTGCGCCGCGCCCTGAAAATGGTCGGCGCCGACTGGGCCGACGACCTCGACCGCGACCTCGGCGAGCAGCCCCCCGACGGCGCCCAGGCCCAACAGCTGGCCCTGGCCCGGGTCGTGCTGGCCGACCCCCACACGGTCATCCTCGACGAGGCCACGGCCCTGCTCGACCCCACCGCGGCCCGCACCGCCGAACGCGCCCTGGCCGCGGTCCTGCACGAACGCACGGTCATCGCCATCGCCCACCGCCTGCAGACAGCCCACGACGCCGACCGCGTGGTGGTCATGGAGGACGGCCGCATCATCGAGGTCGGCACCCACGACGAACTGGTAGCAGCGGAAGGCCCGTACGCCGCCCTGTGGCACTCCTGGCACAGCAACCAGAACTCATGACGGCGCCGGCCGGTCCCCTTCCGGTGATTCTCACCTCGTGCGGAACACGCCGTCCAAGGCGAGGTCGATCGTGCGGCCGGCGGCGGCCTGGGCGTTGAGCTCGCCGTCGAGGGTTCCTTCCAGCACACCCTCGACCATGGTGAAGATCAGGATCAGGTCGCCGGGTTCCAGGTCGCGGCGTACGTGGCCGTGCTCCTGAGCCCGTCGCAACGGCTCGGCCAGCAGGGCGACGATCCGGCGCAGGTAGCGGCCCTGCACCGCCGGTTCCAGGCGACGGGCCAGGTGCACCAGCGGGCGCATCGTCACCTGCGCGCGCAGTACGGCGTCGAGCATCGGGCGGAAGGCGGCGGGCTGCTGTCCGGCGGCGGCCACGCAAGCTTCGAGGCGTTCGACCTGGTGGGCGATGACGGCTGCGGTCATGGCGTACCGGTCGGGGAAGTGCCGGTAGAGGGTGGCCTGCCCAACTCCGGCCTTGCGGGCGATCTCCGGCATGCCCACGGCGTCGCGGCCGCTGGTCATCAGGTCGCAAGCGGCCAGCACGATCGCTTCCCGGTTGCGCTGCGCGTCCCGTCGGCGCGGCGCCTGCACCCCGTACAGCATGGCCCGCCTCCCTCCGCCGCACGGCCTTGCCTTGCCCGGCCGTAGCTGAGCGCGATGCCGTGGCCTGCGTATTCACGCCTCGAAGTGACCTACGTTACTGGCTGGTAGCGATAATGTCATGAAGTTCAATTTCTCGGAACCGGCTCCTACGCTGCCGAAACCGGAGCGCTCCAGCCCCTCCCATACGCGACCCCGAACCGCACGGACGTGCCACCGCGTCCGCCGGCTCGGGCTCGTCGTCCTTGCTCTGCCCGAGGAGTGCGCATGGAGCACCGCCGCAAGATCCTGCTCAGCGTCGCTCTGACCGCCGGCCTCGTCCTCTCCGGCGCCGTACCCACCCCAGCCGCCGGATCCCTCTCATCGCGGCCCGCCCAGTACGAGACGTCTCGTCTCGCGGCTGCCTCCGAAGCATCTCGTGCGGCCGTCGCCACAACCGGGTTCACATTCGTGGACATCGCTGGGGCGGGCGTGGTGCTCAAGGCCAACGTCATCGCTCCGGCCGCCGCCGGGCGCTATCCCGCCGTCATTCTGCCGGCGAGTTGGGGGCTCAACGACCTCGAGTATCTGGCGCAGGCCCGGAAGCTGGCCGAGGGCGGCTACGTCGTCGTCTCGTACACGCCGCGCGGTTGGTGGGCCTCCGGCGGTGAGATCGACACGGCCGGGCCGAAGGACATGGCAGACCTGTCCAAGGTGATCGACTGGACGCTGGCCGGCACGGCCGCCGATCCGGCCCGCATCGGGGCGGCCGGGATCTCGTACGGCGCCGGTCTCAGCCTTCTCGGCGCGGCGTTCGACAAGCGGATCCGCGTCGTGGCCATGATGAGCGGCTGGACCGACCTGGTGTATTCGCTCTACAGCGACCGGACCCGTCACCGCCAGTCGGCCGGCCTGCTCGAACTGGCGGCCGCCCTGCTCGGCAACTCCGGCCCCGAACTCAGCGGCAAGCTGGCCGACTTCAAGGCCAACCGCGACGTGGCCGACGTGATGGCGTGGGCGCGTGTGCGCTCGCCCGCCACGTACCTGCCCCAGATCAACGCGAACGGCCCGGCCGTGCTGATCGCGAACGCCTGGGGCGACTCGTTCTTCCCGCCCAACCAGGTGGTCGACTTCTATCGCGGGCTCACCGGCCCCAAGCGGCTGGAGCTCCGCCCCGGCGACCACGCGATCGCCGAGCTGGGCGGCATCTTCGGCTTCGAGAACGACGTCTGGTCCGGCGTACGGGACTGGTTCGACCAGTACCTGGCCGGCAGCCCCGCTGAGGCCCGCCCGCCCGTGCTGATCCGCCCCGACAACGCCGGCACGGAGTCGTACGCCGACTGGTCGGCCCTGAGCGCCTCGACCACCCGTTACGGACTCGGCCGCATCCGCACCCTGGACGGCACCGGCCTGCTGGGCGGGGCGCCCACCACGGGCTGGACCAAGAACGTGTTCACCGACCTGGACACCACCGCCAACGGCGGCGTGGTGCTGCTGACCAACGGGGTGGCCGCCTTCACCAACCAGCGCCCGTCGGTCTGGCTCCCCACGGTCAGCCGCACCCGGGCCGGCGTCTGGGCCGCCGCCCGTCCCGGCACACCGCTCAAGATCCGGGGAATTCCCCGCGTACACCTGAATCTGGCCGGAAGCCCCGCCGCGGGTTCCCTGGTCGCCTACCTCTACGACCTGGACACCCTGGGCACCGCCCGGCTGATCACCCACGCCCCGGTCACGTGGACCGGCGCGGGCGACGTGGACGTGGCCCTCTCGGCGGCCGCCTACGACGTCCCCGCCGGCCACGCGCTGACCCTGGTCGTCGACACGGTGGACCCGCTCTACTACGACTCCAACGACCCGGGTCGGAGCATCACCATCGGAGGCGGCTCGTACCTCGACCTACCCACCCGCTGACCGCCCTTCAAGGGCGGGACGACTCAGCGCTTGCGCTTCCGGAGGTTGGCTTGCACGCGCTTGAGGTCTTCGGGCGGCGCCGACAGGATTCCCCAGCGGGACCGCCAGGCCATGACCGAGCCGATCGAGACGGCCGACATGATCGACCCGATCGACAGCCACGACCCGATCGACAGGATCGACAGATTGGATCCGACCGACCCGATGGAGAGCGACGACCCGACGGACCCGATCGACAGCACGGATCCTTTGGAGTAGATGCTCAGCACGGAATCCTCGGACTTGTACGACAGGATCGAGCCCTTCATCCCGTGATTATCACCCGCCCGCCACTACCTCGTGTGCCCCCCGAACGCTCAGAAGTCGGCGCAGATGTAGGGCATCTGGCGCGGGAACATGCCGCTGAGTGTGGTCACCGCGGCGCCGTCGACCTGACCCAGCCCGCGGATCACAACCTCGACGGGATCGAGTACGCCGTACAGCAGAGCGCTGAAGCCGCCCACCGTGAGAGTCGCCGCCGGGGCGGCCGCGCCCTTGGACACGGTGAGCCGGCCACCCTCCCCGGTCAGCCGCCACAGGCCGCTTACCAGCGGGTCGTCAGCGATCTCGACGGTGATGTCGCCGTCGCCGGCGGCCGTGCCGGTCAGGGCCGGCATGTCGAGAACGCGCACCATCGCGCCGCCGTGCCGGGGCTGGTCGACCTTGGCCTCGGTGGTGACGGTGAAGTCGGTGCCCCACAGCTCGGGCACCTCGTCGCTGCTGACCCGGACGTGCACGCGCGCCACCTGGTCGACGTGACGCCCGAAGAACTGGAGCAGCAGCGCCCGCCCCATCGGCCCGGTGGTCAGCAGGTCGGAAGCGTACAGATCACCGCCGTACGCACCAATGCGGTAGTCCACCACGCCGACCACCTCGCCGCCGGAGCGGGCGACCGCAACCCAGCGCTTGTCCTCCCGGAATCCGGCGGTGCGAGTCTCGTCGTACACCGCGAACCCGTGCCGCTCGCCCAGCAGACGCTGCTGGAGAGCCTGCCAGGCAGCGAAGCCGTCACGCATGGACAACAGCTCGACCTCACCCGGCAACTCGGCCCGCGTCAGGTGCGACAGCCCGTCGGGCGCAAACGTCGCAATGCGGTGGCGCGGAGTGCCGACGTAGCCGAACCGGGCATAGAAGCTCGGCCGGAACGGATAAAGCGCGCTGACCACGGCCCCCTCGTCACGGGCCCGGCGCAGCAGCCGCTCGAGCACACCCCGCACGAGCCCACGCCGCCGCGCGGAAGGATGCGACGCCACCGACGCCACCCCCGCCATGTCGAGCACCCGCCCACGCACGTTCTGCCGCATCCGCAACGAGGCCGCGCAGGCCAGCGTCTCGCCACCCTCTTCGGCGATCAGGTTGATAGCAGTTTGGAAGTACGCCATGCGCCGCTCGTAGGCAGCCTCATCGTCCGCCGGCCAGGGCGAGGGCATGAACGCGTAGGACTGGAGGGGAAACATCGTCGCCGTACGCTCAGCCGCGCTGATCTCTCGGAACTCCATGGACTCATCCAACACCGCGGAGGCTCGTGGCCGCCCGCCCGATTTCCAACCTGTGGATAACCCGGAACGCCCAGGTGAACCCGACTGCGCGACGCGCCGGGGGACCCCGGTTTGGCAAGGCGCCAGGTGACCGGCTAATGTTTCTTCCGTCGCCAGGCAAGCCGGAACGCCGGTCAGGTCGAACGACATGCGGACGTAGCGCAGCTGGTAGCGCATCACCTTGCCAAGGTGAGGGTCGCGGGTTCGAATCCCGTCGTCCGCTCGGAGAGGCCTTCACAGTCGTGCTGGGCCGGCTCGGTGGAGTGGCCGAGAGGCGAGGCAACGGCCTGCAAAGCCGTCTACACGGGTTCAAATCCCGTCTCCACCTCGCAAGAGGTTGCAAGTCCTGAGGGCGATTGGCGCAGCGGGAGCGCGCTTCCTTGACACGGAAGAGGTCACTGGTTCGATCCCAGTATCGCCCACGAGATGCAGGGGCCGTGTGTTCGCGGAAAGCGCGAACCGCGGCCTCTCGTCATGTCTGCTCAGGGGGCCGAGCCCCCTGAAACCCCACGGTGCGATGGTCACGCTGCGCGGTCCGGTGCCGGCGTGCGAACCGGAGTTTCGAGCTGGTATCGCGTCGGGTGACTAACTGGGTGACTACCGTCGGTTGGCCGTGTGGGCCCGGCGGCTTGGTCGTTGCCGGGTGGAAGCCGCGAAAGTAGCCGAGATTCTCCACCGCGGCCGGCCCGCGGCCTCGTGTACGTCCGCAACCACCGGCTTACCCGTCAGCACGGCCGACGCGGTGTCGATGGCGACCCCAGGCTGGCGAGCGACATCCGCCAGACGCGGACCGGCCCGTTCGGCATTCCGCTTGGTCGCCCGGTGCCCACACACCACGACCACGCCCCGAGGGCTGGGCCGCGCCGTCGTCGAGGCTTGCGCACAGCCCACACCCGATCGATGCAACGACACAATTAAGTGCGAGCCGGTGAGTGCACTCCCGCGCCCGCCGACCCCCAGGCGTGCGCACCAGGTCAGAACATGTTGAGAGCAGAGCCGGCGGGTCCGGGACTCAGCCCGGTGCCGGCTGAGGTTGGCGGACACCGCAGCTCAGGGCCGGAATTCAGGCAGGGCGAGGGCCGAATGGGCCGGTCGGCCCCCCGATCGAGGTATGGAGCCGAGGTTTCGTAGCCGGTTGTTGCGCTGCTCCAATTCCAGGGCCGTGGTCGGGAAGAGGGTGGCGCTGCCCTTTCCGGCCAGCCCTTGATTCACGCTCACGAACTCACGCGTGTCGCGTTCGTAGGCGTCGAAGCCGGCGGCGTGGTCCCGGTCGGCCAGCGAACCGGCGAGCATGTACGCGCCGACCAGCGCAAGGCTGGTGCCCTGTCCGGTGAGGAACGACGGCGCGTACGCGGCATCGCCCACCAGCGCGACCCGGCCGCTGGACCACCGGGGCAGGTGGATCTGGCTGACCGCGTCGAAGAAGACGTCGTTGGCGTCGCGCATGGCGGCCAGCATTCCGGGGACCTCCCATCCCGCGCCGGCGAAGACCGAAGCGATCAAGTCGCGTTGGGCCTGTGGGTTCGAGAAGACGTCGTACGGCAGGTCCGGCTGTGCGAAGTTCAGGAAGGCGTGCACGTCATCGTCGTCTCCGGTGGCGTACAGCGCCGCGGCCCGGCCCGGGCTGTTCCACATGACCGTTTCTCGGGAAAGCTGGAACGTGTTTCGCATGCTGAAGACAGCGAAGCAGTAACCCAGGTAGCGGTGGAATCCCTGTTCGGGGCCGAGAATCAGCTCCCGGGTCCGCGAGTGCACGCCGTCTGCGCCGAGCACCATGTCGAACGCCCGCGGGCCGCCTCGGCGAAACGTGACGTCGACCTCGGGGCCGGACTGGTCGAGGGTGTCGATGGAGTCGTCGAACAGGAACTCCACATCGTCACGCACCGCGGCGAAGAGCACGTCGGTGAGGTCCCCGCGCCGTACCTCCAGGTCTTGTCCCTCGAAACCGCCGGTGACGGCATGCGGGTGGAGAGACACGACCTCGCTGCCGTCCTCGTCGAGGAAGGTCAACTGGCGCAGGTCGATGTGCGCCTCTCGTAGACGCGGAAGGATGCCCATCCGCTGGACCACCTCGAGCGCCGTGCCACGAACGTCGATGGGGTACCCGCCGCTACGGATCGTGCTCGCCTTCTCCACCACCGTGACCGCGTATCCGTACCGGTTCAGCCAGAAGGCGAGGGCGGGGCCCGCAACACTGGCGCCCGATATCAGAACCCTGCGCCCGGACGGGACACGGACACGAGGCGTCGAGTCAGCGCGACTCATTTGTGGCTCCTTTGTTCATATTGCGGACGGCAAGCAGGGACAGCGTCGTGACGACCGCCGCGATGACCAAAGCGGTGACGTAGGCGGACTCGGCCGGGATGTCCGATCCGTCGGGGGTCCCCGCGGTGAGAACGGCGCCGCCGAGCTGTGCGCCCGTCGCGAAGCCGAGTACCCGGATGACCAGCACCAGGCTCGTCGCGGTGCCGGTGGTGCCCTGGTCGACCGCGGTGGCGGTCTTGATGACCAGCGCTGTGATGCAGGCTCCGTTGGCCAGGCTGATCAGCGCCTTGCCGACGACGAGATGCCAGATCTCGGTGTGGAAGAACGCCATGCCGACCAACGAGGTCGTCATGATGACCACGCCGGCGGCGACCACTGCGGTCGAGCCGAAACGACGCACTCCGAGACCGCTCAGCGGCCCACTGATCGCCGCCATCGCTGCCGCGGGCAGCAGATACCGCCCGATGTCGGTGGGGCCGGCGTCGAAGCCGTATCCGTCGCCGGACACCGCGAACAGCTGCGGAACGAGGAAGATGGACAACGCGGCGCCGATGCAGACGGCGAACGTGATCGCGTAGGACCGCCAGACCGCGGGCTTCGCCAGCATGCGCAGGTCGAACATCGGCGAGGCGGCACGACGCTCGACGACTATCCAACCCGTGACGAAGGCGGCCAAGCACCCCACTATGCCGATGAGCAGGAGCGGCTGTGAGCCCATGTCCGGCGCCGCTGCGAGCCCCGCCATGAACGTCAGCACGATACCGCTCAGGAGGACGACGCCCGGCCAGTCGATCTTGGCGTCGTTCCGGCTCGGCTCATCGTCCGGAACCAGCTTGTACACCAGCAGGGACGCCAAGATGATCGCGAACGTCGGTAACGCGAACATCCAGTGCCGTGACAGGCCTTCGGCGATGGGTCCCGCGACCAACGTCCCGAGCATCCCGCCGCCGACGAAGAATCCGCTGATCACGCCGATGGCCACTGGTGACTTGTCTTCCGGGCACAGCTTGCGGACCAGGATGAAGGACAGCGGCATCGCGCCCACCATGGCGCCCTCCAACACCTGCCCGGCCAGCAGCACCGGCAGGTTCGGCGCCAGCGCGGACACCAGGCCTCCGGCCGAGACCACGGCCATCAGCCAGATCAGAACCCGTTTGCCACCGTGGCGGTCACCGAGGACACCGGCGATCGGCGCGGTCAGAGCGCCGGTGATGAGCATCGCGATGCTCAGCAGTGCGCCTTGGGCGGGATCGAGCGAAAGTTCGCGCTGCAACAGCGGGAGAGTCGGTGACACCACCGATTCCAGGGTTCCGGTGGCGCCGGCCAGGACACTGATGGCGCCGATGCTGGGTGTTCCGAGGCGAAGCGCAGGACTCGCAGGTGCGGCCATGGACGTCCCTACCTTCCTTCCAGGGCTGAACGCGGTTGGGGCGCCGAGGCCCGCGGCGGTCGGGTCGGGTCGGTGGGCGGAGTCGTGTAGCCGTCGTGGGGTGAGACGGAGGTCGATCCGGTCGTGGCTGCGGCCGCATGGCCGGCGCAGCGAGCGGCCGCGTGGCCCAGGCCGGTCACTGCCAGCACGACGAGCGCGGCGACCGCCACCGCGACGCTCTCGTACATCTGGCACAGTGCCGCACCGGTGATCGCGCCGACGGCAATGAGCACGACCGCGGAGGCTCGACGCAGCGCCGGCTGACCGCGGGCCGCTCCCAGCCGGGAGTCGGCCGCGAGGCTGGTCAGCGTGGAGGTGACGACCACGGTGGAGACATCCCTCACGGCCAGGTGGCGGGCCGTCGCCGCCTGCATTCCCATCGCCAGGGCGAGTGCCGACGCCATCGCCGCGCGGGCGGCGAGAGTTCCCACCCCGATCAGAGCCAGGCCGAGAGCTGTTGCGGCCAGGACCAGTCCGACGCCGCCCAGCAGGCCCGTGCACCGGCGGTTCCAGTTCGGGAGGGCGGCGCGCAGGACCCGCCCGCCAGTAGCAGCGCCGACGAGAAAGAACGCCAAGGCCAGCAGCGGGCCGAGTACGGGCAGATCCGTCCGGCCACTGGCTGCCATGCCGAGGATGACCACGTTGCCCGTCATGTTGCCGGCGAACACCTTGTCCAGGTGCAGGTATCCGACGGCATCGACGATTCCGGTCGCGAAGGTGAGGGCGAGCATCAGAGCCGGCGGCGTGCCGAACCGTCGCCGCAACCGGCTGCCGGTACAGGAACCGGCTGCGACGCCGCTCATCGCCCCGCCGCGTAACCCTGGGCACCGCGCGAATTCGCAGCCGCCTGGAGTACACCGGTGTCCGGGTTCCGGGTGACGACTGACAACCGGCCCTGACTCCATGCCCCGGAGACGGTGACGGCGTGGCCGCGTTCGCGCAGCTCGTCGATGATCGCCCCGTCCGTTCGTTCCTCGACCACCAGTCCGGCGGGCGTCCAGGCCCGCGGCCAGAAGGAGCTCGGCACCGCGGTGGTGTGGAACGTGGGGGCGTCGATCGCCTCCTGCGGATCGAATCCGAGGGCCAGCGTGCGTACCAGATAGATCAGTTGCCATTGGTCCTGTTGGTCGCCTCCCGGGGTGCCGAGCGCCGCCACCGGCTTGCCGTGGCGCAGCAACAGGGTCGGAGACAAGGTCGTCCGGGGCCGCCGCCCCGGTTCCAGGCGCGACGGGGCGGCCGGGTCCAACCACGTCATCTGCAGCCGTGTGCCCAGGGCGAAACCCAGGTCCGGCACGGCCGGTGAGGACTGGAGCCATCCGCCCGACGGTGTGGCCGAGATGATGTTTCCCCAGCGGTCGACGACGTCGATGTGGCAGGTGTCGCCCCGGGTCTCTCCGGTCTGCTGCACGGTGGGCTCGCCCACGCCGTCGGCCTGACCGGCGAGCTGCCTGGTGACCAGCGGTGGTGGGTACGGTGTGACGCCGATGTCACCGGGCCGGAACGCGGTGGAGGCGAGCGGGCCGATGAGGCCGGCCCGTTCCTCGCTGTACGGGGGAGACAGCAGACGGCGCAGCACCGTCCGCCTATCCGCCGGATCCCGATGCCCATAGAACGCTTCCCGGTCGGCCAGGGCCAGCTTCAGCGCCTCGGTGATCGTGTGGATTCCGAGGGTGGTCGACGGATCGATCTGCCGGTCGTCGAAGTGGTCGAGGATGGTGAGCGCCTGAAGCAGTACGGGGCCCTGGGACCACAAGCCCGCCTTCGCCACCGTGGTTCCCCGAAAGTCTGCGGTGACGGTGGGCTCGACCGAGGGCGAGAAGTCGGCGAAGTCGGCGGCAGTGATCACGCCGGCGTGGTCGGTGCCCGAGGAGTGCCGATGCGGCGTGGCTGCGAACTTCGCCACTGCGGACGCCACGAAACCCGGTTCGCCAGGCGCGCCGGGCGGACGTGATCCGGGCGGTCCTGGTCTGGCCGGCACCGGAGCTGCTCAATCGGCGCAGCGTCCAGCCGTAGACCGAGTTGGTCAGAGTCGTGTGTGGTTGCGGGACTCGTCCTCCGGGCATCCACAGCGCGTACGACGTCGGCCAGTGCAAGCGGAACAGGTCCTCGACCGTGGCCAGGACGCGTGCCAACTGGGGTACGACTGGCACACCCTCCTCCGCGTAGTGGATCGCGTATGCCAGCACGTCGGCCAGCTCCCACGTGCCGAACTCGGCGAGCAGCCAGAGCCAGGAGTCGACGGCTCCGGGAACGGCAGCGGCCAGGGCACCCGCGCCGGGCACGTGGTCCAAGCCTTCGGCCCGGAAGTGTTCGATCGTGGCCCCGCGCGGAGCGTGCCCCTGGCCCGCCAGCACGACCGGCGACGTTCCGGCCGCGGTCGCGAGGATGGCGACGAGATCTCCGCCCGGCCCGTTGAGATGGGGTTCGGCGACATGCAGCACGAACGCGCCGGCCGTCGCCGCATCGAACGCGTTGCCGCCGCGCTCCAGCACGGACTGGGCCGTCGCGGAGGCCAGCCAGTGGGTAGATGCGCACATGCCGAAGGACCCCCGCAGCGTGGGGCGTGTCGTGTGGGGCTCTTGCCCAGCCATGGCAGTCACGTCCGTTTCCTCATCGCGCGTGGTGGGCGGCGTGGTGGGCAGCCAGGACGTCGCCGCCGAAGTCGGTCTCGGGGTCGCGCCACACAGCGTGGGCGTGGTTGCCGCCGCGGTGGACGTTGGTCCACTCGACCAGCAGCCGCGGGCCGTGCAGGCGGTAGTAGTGCGGCTCGCCCGCGGTGGTGGAGCCGGCCCAGGCGAGATGCACGGCGTCCAGCGCGGCCGGGTCGGCGTAGCGGGGCGACGGGGAGATACCGTCCGGGACGCGGTCGAGGTAGGTGGCGAGCAGTGCGCGCAGCAGTTCGCGTTGCGCGGCGTCGAATTCGGCGCCCGGCACGCCCTTGGGCGGCGGGGCGAGGGACAGGGTCTGCCGGTCCGTTCCGTCGAGCCCGGTGGCCGGTTCCTCGGGACGGTCGGGGATGTGGTGGCCGGGACGCCAGAGTTCGCGGCGCTTCAGGATCCGGTCGTCGATCGCGGCGCTGTTGCCTGACACGATGTCGTTCGGGGCGCGTGGCAGTAGCACGGCGCGAGCAGCGAGCTCGGGATGCAGGGAGCGGACCAGCTCGCGGGCAAGGTCCTCCGCGGCGCCCAGTGGTCTCAGCGACGCGCCACCGAGAAACGGTGACGCGGCCGGATCGGCGCCGAGGAAACTTGGCGTGGTGGCGACGACGCGACCGTCCATCACGAGGTAGTTGAGCGAGACGTGATGGCCGCCGAACCGCCATCCCCACGGCTGCGCCCCGCCCGGCTCACCGAAGACGCGCAGGTAGTACAGGCCGGGGTCGCGGGTGCGTTCCCGGCTCCAGTTCACCGAGAAGCCCTCGACGCGGTCCAGCACGTTCTCCAGGCCGAGCACGGTGGCGACGGTGGTGTAGCCGGCTTCGGACAGCCCGCTCGCCAGCAGCCGCATCACCAGCCGGTGCTGGGCGGGGCGTTGCCGGTGGAAGGTAAGGCCGCCATGGTCGGTGGGTGTGTAGTACCAGTGGGTGCGTTCGGCCCCGGCGACGCCGCCGATGCCGGGTGGCGGTCCGACGGCAGCCAGGAGCTGATCCGCGTCCAGGGAGTACAGCCAGTCCTGGGCCGCCCCGGCCATCCGGGTCGCGACCTCGCCGGCGCTTCCCGGCCCGTGGTGCCGTGTCAATGGTGACCTCCTCGGTCCAGGTGAATACGTTAACTCTCATATGAGACTGGTCTATCATTTAATATGCGTGCTGAACGGCATCGGCCTACGTTCCCGGGTCGCCGAGGTGAGCGACGATGCGCTCCAGCCCGGTCCGCAGGTCGTCGGCCGAGGCCGCGAACGAGATCCGGACGTGCCTCTCACCGGAGGGTCCGTACTCCGCTCCCGCCCGGACCATCACCTGCCGCTCGGCGAGTTCTCGGGCGATCACCTCGGAGGGCCGGTCGGCGTCATAGCGGAGGAACCCGTAGAACGCCCCTTCCGGCGGGGTCAGGTGCAGGCCGGGAACGCCGGACAGGTACGCCATCACGATCTCGCGGCGTCGCCGGTACGTGTCGGCCATGTCGTCGACGACACCGTCCGGTAGGTCGAGAGCAGCGAGGGCCGCGTACTGGACCGCCGTGTTCACCGAGCCGTTGCTGGTTCGGTGCGTCTGCGCCGCCGCGTCGACGACCTCGCGCGGACCCGCCAGATACCCCACCCGCCAGCCGGTCATCGCGTACGTCTTGGAGAACGTCTGCACGTACACGGTGCGGTCCGACAACGACTGGACTTGCAGGGCCGAGGTCAGCACATGCCCCGGATAGACCAGCCGGTGGTACGCCTCGTCGCTGACGACCAGCACGTCGGTGCCCTCGAGGAGCGCGCCGAGCACTTCGAGCTCTTGCCTGCTGTGCACGATCCCGGTGGGGTTCGACGGATTCGAGAAGAGCATCATCGCGGCGCCGGGCAGCGCCCGGGCCAGCGCGTCGAGATCCCAGTGCAGGTCGGGTGCCAGCGGGACGAAATCCACGGTCCCTCCGGCGAGAACGACGAGGTCGGCATACAGCGAATAGGCGGGCTCCGGGATCACCACGCGATCACCAGGACCGATCATCGCGAGCACGACGGCCGTCAGCGCAGCCGTGGCGCCATGGGTGACCAGGACGTCGTCCGCGGTCCAGCTCCGGCCCGGACCGGCCGGCAACCGGGACGCGAGCTCCGCGCGCAGTATCCGCAGACCCTGCTGGTCGGCATAGTGGGTCTCGCCCTTGCGCAAGGCCGCCATGGCGGCCTCGACGACCGGAAGCGGCGTGGCGTGGTCCGGCTCCCCCATCGCCAGCGAAACCGACCCCGGCGGTGCCGGGGCGAGGGCCGGGCGTCGCGAGCAGCGACGCAGATCCTCGATCCGCCTGGCCGGCCGCACGCGAGTCATCGGGCTGCCTGCGTACGGTCGCCGCGTGCGGCGAGGATGCGCTGCCGGAGCGCCTCCTCCTTCCCGCCTATCCCGTCGACGGCGGCTACGACGTCCGGCACGCGGTCCCGTGGAACGACGACCACGCCGTCGGCGTCACCGACGAGCACGTCACCTGCCGCCACGACCATGCCGCCGACCGCGACCGGAACTCCGATGAGGCCGGGACCGTCCTTGAAGGGCCCGGCGGGGGTGACCGCCCGCGCATACACGGCCAGGCCCATCTCGGACAGCGCCCGGACGTCGCGAACGGCCCCGTCGATCACGGCGCCGACAACCCCGGCGTTCACCATGATCTCGCCGATGAGGTCGCCGATGAGCGCCCGGGTCATGTCGCCGTGACCGTTGACGACCAGGACGTCACCCGGCCGGGCCTCGTCGAGGGCCCGATGGATGGCGAGGTTGTCGCCCGACCGCACGTCCACGGTCAGCGCGGTCCCGAGCAGCGCGGCGCGCTCGGTGAGGAGCCGGATACCGCCGTCCATGACGGTCATCCGCTGCAAGGCGTCGCCGACGTTTGCCGCCGGCACCTCGCCCAGCCGGCGTATCTCCTCCGCTGCCGCCCGGTCCCATTCCGGAGCGATGACCACGCTGTCCGTCGCCGCGACGATAAACACGATGGCTGCCACCTAAAGTAAGAGATCTGTCTCATATGAGGCGACCATAACGTACGGAGTCGTCGACCACAACGGTCCGGGACGGTGGGCCCGGCGCGACCGTCCGGGCGTGTGCTTCGCCTACTGCGGACGCAGTAGTCCAGCCGCTCCCCAGGGACGATGCGAGGCACGCTCCCGATCCGGCAACCTGCCTCCCGTACGCAAGAAGTGCCATGAAAGGGCGGCAATGAAGCTACGCAGAAAGAAGCGGCGAAGCACGGCCGCGACTCCGGCCGCTCCAGTCGCTCCGGCCGCTGATTCCGGTCTCGCGGTGGAGTTGCGCGGAGTCCGGCGGCGCTATGGCCGCGGCGCGACCACGGTGCACGCTCTCGCGGGAATCGACCTGGCCCTGCCGCGCGGCTCCTTCACGGCGGTCATGGGCCCCTCGGGGTCCGGCAAGTCCACCTTTCTGCAATGTGCGGCGGGGTTGGACCGGCCGTCGGAGGGTTCCGTGCGACTCGGCGGCACGGAGATCACCGGCATGAACGAGAACGAGCTGACCGAGCTTCGCCGCAGC
Organism: Paractinoplanes polyasparticus; assembly: GCF_019710575.1. Lineage (GTDB taxonomy): Bacteria > Actinomycetota > Actinomycetes > Mycobacteriales > Micromonosporaceae > Actinoplanes > Actinoplanes polyasparticus. The sequence continues at coordinate 191,721 of NZ_JAHWFK010000030.1, forward strand.
CGGCTGGGCTTCGTGTTCCAGGCGTTCAATCTGTTGCCGTCGCTCACCGCGGAACAAAATGTCCTGTTGCCCATGCGGCTGGCCGGGCAGCGTCAGGACCACCGCCGGGCGGCCGAGGTGCTCGCCCAGGTCGGGCTGGCCGACAAGGCAGGGCGCCGGCCCGCCGAGCTGTCCGGCGGCCAGCAACAGCGGGTGGCCGTGGCTCGCGCCCTGATCACCGGCCCGGACGTGATTTTCGCGGACGAGCCCACCGGCGCCCTGGACACCGGCACCGCCGCCGAGGTGCTGGGCCTGCTCCGGCACGCGGTGGACGACATCGGCGCCACCGTCGTCATGGTCACCCACGACCCGGTCGCCGCGTCGTGGGCGGACCGTGTGTTGTTCCTCGTGAACGGCGCTTTCGCGAGCCACCTGGAGCGTGGTTCGGCGGAACAGATCGCAGTACGGATGACCGCCCTGAGTTCCAGCATCCGCTCGAGTGCGATGGCGAGCGCGGCGTCATGATGCGTCCCAACGGACTCGCGCGTGCCGTCGTCCGGTTCAAGCCGGTGTCGTTCGCCGGAACCTTCCTCGCCCTGCTGATGTCCGCGCTGATCGTCTCCGCCTGTGGCGTTCTTCTCGAGACCAGCCTGCGCGCGTCGGTGCCGCCGCAGCGCTACGCGGGCGCACCTGTCATCGTGGCCGCGGACCAGTACGAGTACGTCGTCACCGGCAGCGGCGAGGACCTGGAGAGGGAAGCGGTGCCGCTGCCGGACACGGCGCGGCTGGATGCCGCCCTCACCGCGAAGGCCGAAACCGCAACGGGCGCGGCCATGGCGGTCGCCGACTACACCTTTCCCGTACGCACGGCCGGAAGGTCCGTGCCCGGCGGCGTGCTCACTGGGCACGGGTGGGGCTCGCACCGTTTCACCAGCACGACCTTGGCTACCGGCGCCGCGCCTGGCGCCGGTGAGGTCGTGCTCAGCCGCGGTGCCGCTCACGCCGTGCGGGCCGCCTCCGGTGAATCCGTTCAGCTCGAGACAGCCGCCGGACGGCAACAATTCCGGGTGTCCGGGATCGCCGACATCGCCGGTGCCGCAGGCGCTGGGGAGGCAGTTGCCTGGTTCGCCGACACCCAGGCCGCCACCCTCGGCGGTCATCCGGGCAAAGCCGACGCCATCGCGGTGCTGGCGACGCCGGGCACCGATGCCGCTGAGCTTGCCCGCTCGGTGACCGAGGTCCTGGCCGGCACCGGAGTGCTGGTGCATGCGGGCGACGACCGCGGCGCCGTCGAGGATCCCGGACTCGGGTACGCCAAAGACATGCTCTTCGGCATCGGCGGCTCGTTCGGCGGCATCGCCACCATCGTGGCCATCTTCACCGCCGCGGCAACGGTGGCCTTGTCGGTGTCCCAACGGGCCCGAGAGTTCGCGCTGCTGCGCGCCATCGGGGCCACCCCCCGGCAGATTCGCCGCGCCGTCGCCGCCGAGGCTCTGCTGATCGCGCCGCTCGCCGGGATTGCCGGCCTCCTTCCCGGTCTCGGGCTCGCCCACTGGTGGTTCGGGCAGTTGCAGGACCGCGGCGCCATACCCGCGGCGGTACAACTGCACGTCTCGGCGTTGCCGTTGCTCGCCGCGGTCGCCGTTGGGCTGCTGACGGCTCTGGCCGCCGGTTGGACGGCCGGGCGCGGGCCGGCGCGGATGAAGCCTGGGCAGGCGCTCGCGGAAGCGTCGGCGGAACGGCTACGACCCGGCCGGATCCGTACCGCAGTCGGCCTCGCCGCTCTCGCCGGCGGGATCGTGCTCGCCGGTGTCTCGGCTCGCTCCGCCGGGAGCGACGCGGCCGGCGCCGCGCTCGGGGTCGTGATGCTGTTCATGTTCGCCATGGCTCTGCTGGGCCCGACCGTGGCGCGACTGGGCGCAAGCCTCTTCGGCCTGCCCTTGCGCGGTGCCGGCCCGGCCGCCGGACTCGCGGTCGCCAACTCGCGTACCAACGCACGCCGCCTCGCTTCGGCCATCACGCCCATCGTTCTTGCCATGGCGTTCGCCTCAACCCTCGTGTTCATGCACACCAGCGAGATCAACGCAGCCGACGAACAGCGTCGCGCGGGCGTCACGGCGGACCACGTCATCACGGACCCGGCGGGACTCCCGGCGAACGCGGCCACCGATGCCATCCGCATGCCCGGCGTCACAGCCGCGGTCGCCATGGTGAACACCCAGGTGCTCGTGCCGATCGGGACCGGTGAATTCAAGTCGCTGCAGGGCGCGACGGTTCAGGGCGTCACCGGCTCCAGCGCCCAGCTCGCCCGGGTGCAGGATCTGGACGTCCGGCAGGGCAGCCTCGACCGGCTCGGCAGCGATCAGATCGCCATCGACATCACCCTGGCCACCGCCGCGGACCGGAACGTCGGCGACCGGCTCCCGCTCTTCCTGCCGGACGGAACCGAAGCCAGTCCTCAGATCATCGCGGTGTACGGCCGCGGCCTCGGACTGTCCACGATGACCATGGACCGGTCGACGCTGGCCGGGCACGTCACCTCCAGCTTCGACAGTGTGCTGCTGGTCCGGGGTGGTTCGGCGGAGTCGCTCGCCACCCTGGGAGAGGTCACCGACGCCGCCGGCTACGCCACCGCGCAGATCGACGAGGCGAGGCTGGGCGCCTGGACGAACAACACCATGGCCGCGCTCCTCGGCGGCTTCGCCGCCATCGCCGCGGTCAACACACTGGTCATGATGGTCCTGGGCCGCCGTCGCGAGCTGCACACGCTGCGCCTGGTCGGCTCCACCCGGCGCCAGGTCCTCGCGATGCTCCGCTGGGAAAGTCTGCTCGTATCCGTCGCGGGCATCATCCTCGGCTCCGGGATCGCCGCACTGACGCTGATCCCGATGATGCAGGGGACGACCGGCCAAGCGCCTTACGTCCCGCCGCTGACGTACGGCTTGTTCGCGCTGGCCGCCGTCGGCCTGGCCCTGCTCGCGGTCACCCTTCCCGCACGAGCGGTCCTGCGCCACCGACCCTGATGTCCGTCTCGGGTGGTGGCCCGTACGCCACGGCCACCACCCGGACGCGGGCCTCAGCACATGAGAGTGGAAGATAAAGTGAGAATTACGTCTCGCGGCCTCGGCGCCGTACGGCGTCGGCGAACGTTTCCGGAGGCAGCGGTCAGCCCGCCCGGGCCCACCCACGCAACGCGCCGCCGTAGGCCTCGGTCAGCCGGCTGATGACCTGCCGGCGGGTCAGGTCGCCCTCCTGCAGGAGGTCGAGAACCTCGCGCGGATCGAAGATCATGTTGCCGAGGAACAGCGCGTACTCGAGCATCTCCTCCGGCAGCCCCAAGTCGTGGAGCAGCCCGCGGACAGGCTCGGCCCAAGCGTCCCGCGTGACCACGATGATCTCGTTGCCGGCATGGAGACGCTCCAGGTAACCCCGCCGGGAACGAAGCTGGACCAGCGCCGGGCCGTGCGCCACCAGAAGGTCCGCCCACTTGTCCACGACGGCATCGAAGAGCGGTCGTCCCTGCGCGGTCGACGTCGCGGTGAAAGCCCTGAGCTCCTCGACGACGCTGAGCACATACGCGGCGAGCACCTCCTCCATCGAGGAGAAGTAACGGTATGCCGTGGCAGGACCGATCTCAGCACGGGAAGCGATCGCCGGCATGGTGAGCTCGTCGGGCGCCTCACGGGCGAGCTCACCGACGGCCTCGAGCAGCCGCCGACGATTGCGGCGGGTGTCGCTGCGAAACTTGCGCTCCCCGCCCAGTGCGGGCTGCAGATCGGACACGGGCCTCCTCCGCCTCATAGAAAGTGCAGGCAAAGGGTAGCGCCTCGACTCGCGGCGGGTCCGACCGCTCGGTCCGCACGAGGCACGATGCGGCCGCGCTCCGAGTGCACCCTGCCTGGGCGAGCGGCCGCCCGGTGAACTCGTGACAGTCAGGCGCCGTGGGTCCAGAACTCCTCCGCCGACCCCGTGAAGGCCGCCGGGTCGCCGGCGAGGAAGAACTCGTCCCACGTCGGCCCGTCGGAGAGCTCCCAGTGCTCGACGGCCACGCCGTCCCGGAAGCGCCACGCGCCCATACCGACACGGGTCCAGGTCCAGTCACCACGCGACGTCCGGAACGTGCCGTGGACGATGCCGTAATGGTCGTCGGCGAGAATCTGGTCGAACCCGACGGGTTCGACGTTGGCGTCGGCGAGACCGGCGCGCCGTTTGGTGTAGCGGCGCAGGAAATCCAATCCTCCGGTCGCTGCCAGACGCACGCCGCCCGTGTGGATCACGAAGTCCGGTGACATCCGCTTCATCACCTCGCCGATGTGCTGGCGCTGGCGCTGGAGCCGTTCGTCTTCACTGAGGCTCTGATCGGCCGTGATCTCCGCGCCGCCTCGATACAGGCCGGCCAGCCACAACGCGTTGGGGTGGGTCTCGGACAGCAAGGTGTTCCTCCGGATCGGGTCAGCAGCTGCACTGAGTCCATAAGTATCTCTCATATGAGAGAGACGTATCATAGCCAGGGCTGCGATCAGGTGCACGCCCACCGCGACGTCTTTCATCAGGAAAGCCGGAGTGCCGCCGTCCCCGATCGGCGGCACTCCGGCGAGGGGATGCTCAGACGAGTTCCCGCACGGGTACGGGGGCGGACCGGTCGGATCCGGCCGCGTCGTCGAGCTGGTGGCGCAGCTTCTCGCCCTCGACGTCCACGTCCGGCAGGAGCCTGTCGAGCCAGCGCGGCAGCCACCAGGCCAATTTGCCCAACAGGATCATGGCCGCCGGCACGACGGTCATGCGAATGATCAGCGCGTCGAAGAGCACCGCCACACCGAGGGCGAACCCGATCGACTTGATGATGGCGTCCGGAGCGAGAATGAACCCCGAGAAGACGCTGATCATGATGATCGCGGCGGCGGTGACGACCCGGGCGCCGTGGCCGAACCCGGAGATCACCGCCTCACGGGGTGCCACGCCGTGCACGTACTCCTCCCGCATGCGGGTGACCAGGAATACCTGGTAGTCCATGGCGAGGCCGAACACGATGCCGATCAGGACGATCGGCAGGAAGCTGGTGATCGGTCCCACCCGATCGACCCCCAGCGCGCCGGCGAACCAACCCTTCTGGAAGACCGCCACCACCGCGCCGAAGGTGGCCGCGATGCTGAGCAGGAACCCGGCGGTTGCCTTCACGGGCACCAGAACGGACCGGAACACCAGCATGAGCAGGACGAAGGCCAAGCCGACCACCACCGCAAGGTACGGGATGAGCGCGTCACCGAGCTTGGCCGAGATGTCGATGTTGATGGCGGTGAAGCCGGTGACGGCGATGGTGGCGCCCGGCGCCACGCCGTCCTGATCGCGGATCGCCTGGACCAAACCCTTGGTCGCCTCAGTGCTGGGTCCGCTGTCGGGGATCACGGTGAGAATCGCGGTGTCGCCGGCCCGGTTCGACACCGGATCCGTTACGGCGCTGACGTCGTCGAGGCCGCGGATCCGCGTTGCCACCTGCTTGGCCGCCTGTGGCGCAGCACCGCTTCGCGCGTCGACGACGACGATCAGCGGTCCGTTGAATCCCGGGCCGAACGCCTTCGAAAGTAGCCCGTACGCCTTGCCCTGAGTGGTGTCCTTCGCCGCTGTGCTGTCATCCGACAACCCCAGCCGCATGTCCAGCGTGGGCAGGGCCACCACACCGAGACCGACGATCGCGAGCACCAGCACCGCCACCGGCCGACGGGCGATCAACCGCGCCCACCGTACGCCGAAGGTGGCGCGGCCGTCGTGGCCGTTGCGGCTGTGCAGCGCGCGTTTGCGTCCGCCGCCGATACGCCGGCCGGCGAAGCCGAGCATGGCCGGCAGCAGCGTCAGCGCGATCACGACGGACACAGCAACGGTGAACGCTGCGGCCAGGCCCATCTGCGTCAGGAACGGGATGCCGACAACCGACAGCGCGGCCAGGGCGATGATCACGGTGAGACCGGCGAACACGACCGCCGAGCCGGCAGTACCGACGGCCCGGCCGGCCGCCTCCTGTGGTTCCCGGCCCGCGGCCAGTTCGTGCCGGTACCGGGACACGATGAACAGCGCGTAGTCGATCGCGACAGCCAGACCGAGCATCAGCGCCAGGGTCGGGGTCTCGGAGGACAGGTCGACAAAGCCGGAGACCGCGGAGATCACACCGAGGCCGATGGCAATGCCGAGGATCGCGGTCAGCAGCGGCAGCCCCGCCGCAATCAGCGATCCGAACGTGATCACCAGCACCACCGCCGCGACCACCACGCCGATGATCTCGCCGAAGCCTTGCTCCTCCTCGGCGGCCACCGCGTCACCCCCGGCCTCGACGGTCAGCCCGCCGGCCCGAGCCCGGTCGATGACGCTCGTGAGCGCGGCATGCGCGGCCTTGGACACGTCGTCGCCCGGAACCTGGTAGGTGACCTCGGCAAACCCGATCGTGCCCGGCTTGTTCACGGCGCCGGACCGGAACGGGTCGTCCACCGACGCAACCTGCGGCGCCCGCTCCAACTCGGCGATCGCGGACTCGACGGCCTCCCGGTACGTCGGCTCGCGCAAGGTTCGCCCGTCGGGGGCGGCGAACACCACGCGGGCGGTGGCGCCGCCGGCCGACGCCTGCGGGAACCGCTCGGCGAGCAGATCGATCGCCTTCTGCGACTGCGTACCGGGAATGCTGAACGAACCCTGCGTCGGCTCGGACAGTACGGCTGCACCGACCAGCGTCGCGGCCAGGACCACCAGCCAGGCAACGGCGACCCACCACCGGCGGCGGAAGCCGAACCGACCCAACCGGTAAAGGAACGAGGCCATGAGACATTTCTCCTGTTCAGGGATTTTTCGAGCCACCTGTCCGCATCGACAGCGGACGGGTGGCGGATACGACGCCGGCGCATGTCGGCGCGCACGGCCAGAAGGTCGTTCGCCGCGCCGGCTCACCGGAAAAACGGACCCCTGAATGGTTCGCTCGGAGCCCGCCCCCGGCATCGGCCTGCGGCAGTGACCTCACTCGCCGCTATCGCAGTGGCTCCGGACGGCGCCCTACTGCGAGCGCAGTAGATCGTTTGTTCCGGCGAGCACGGGCTGGCTAGGGTCGCCATGTGGGAGCTGACAAGCAGGCCAGAGGCCTTGCGGAGGCCGGCAGACATCGCGTGATCGCCTACTGGGAACAGGTGGCTGACCGGCTGCGCGGGCTGGCCGCCGCGCATCCCACGGCCACCCGGGTGGCCGGTGCCGGTGTCCTCCTTCTCCTCACCGTCATGATCACCACCGAGCCGGACCGGTCCATGTTCACGCCCACCGCGTTGATCACCGCCGTCGTCGTCACGGCCGGCTTCGTCGTCATCCCCGCCCTGCGATGGCCGGCCTGGCTCATCCCCGCCATTGCGACTGCGGGCGTGGTCGCCGCGATGCCGTCCGGGGCCGCCGACTCACCCGCCCGCACCGCCCTCGTCGTCGCGATGTTCCTGTTCTCCCTGCGCAGCGACAAACTCGTGGTCACCGTCGCGACAATCACCGTGAGCGTCGTCCTGCTGGTGGCCGGCAGCTTGGTGGCCACCGCGTACGACAGGATCGAGTTGAACGACGTCGAGGTGCTGCCCTGGGTCGTCGCCACCGCCGCGCTCGGGCAGGCCATCCGGGCCAACCGGGCGCGGCGAGCCATGCTCGAGGAGCGGACCCGTCGCGCGGTCCTGGGCCGAGAGAACGAGGCACGCCAGCGCGTCCAAGCGGAACGGTTGCGCATCGCGCGCGAGTTGCACGACGCGGTCGGCCAACAGGTCGCGCTCATCAACGTTCAAGCCGGCGCCATGACCCTCCTGCTGGACAGGCACGATCTGACGCAGGCACGTCAATCCTTGGAACACATCCAGAACGCCAGCGAAGCCGCGCTCGCCGAGCTCAAACTGACCGTCGGCCTGCTGCGCCAGCCCGGCGACCAGGAAACGGTCGAACCCGCCGGACGGCTCAGCCGGCTCGACGAACTGATCGGCTCCTTCACCGCGACCGGGCTACAGGTCGTCTGCGAGGTCACCGGCACATCCAGGCCCCTCCCCGACGCCGTCGACCTCACCGCCTACCGGCTCATCCAGGAATCCCTCACCAACACCGCCAAGCACGCCGTGAGCACCACCGCATCGATCCGCCTCGACTTCCGGCCAGGCACCCTCACATTGACGGTGGACGACGACGGACCGTCGGCTTCCGGCGCCGGACCAGCCGCCGCCGACAGCACGACCGGGCACGGCCTCATCGGCATGCAGGAACGAGCCGCCGCACTCGGTGGCCGGTTCTCCGCCGGCCCCCGTCCCGACGGCGGCTTCCGCGTCACCGCCGAGCTGCCCACCCTCACCGGAGTCACGGCATGACCCCCGTCCGAGTGGTGCTGGCCGACGACCAGGACATCGTCCGCGGCGGCCTCCGCCTGATGGTCGACAACGCCCCCGACCTGACAGTCGTCGGCGAAGCCGCAACCGGCACCGAAGCCGTGCGAATCGCCCGTCAAGCCCGTGCCGACGTCATCCTCATGGACATCCGGATGCCGGAACTCGACGGTCTCGCCGCCACCCGCTGGATCTCCTCCGACCCCGAGCTCGCCGGCGTCAAAGTGCTGATCCTGACCACCTTCGAAGTCGACGAGTACGTCTTCGAAGCGCTACGCGCCGGCGCCAGCGGATTCCTCGGCAAAAGCGTCCGCCCGGACGCCCTGATCGACGCCATCCGCACCATCGCCCGCGGCGAAGCCCTGCTCTCGCCCACCGCCACCCGCGGGCTCATCGCCCGTTACCTGGCGGTCGACGACCACCGCATGCCGTCCACACCCAGCCTTCTCGACAACCTGACCGAACGCGAACGCGAAATCGTCGCCTTGGTGGCCACCGGGCTGTCGAACACCGAGATCGCCGAGCGCCTCACCCTCAGCCCGCTGACCGTCAAGACCCACGTCAACCACGCCATGACAAAACTCGACGCCCGCGACCGCGCCCAACTCGTCGTCATCGCCTACCAGGCCGGCATTCGCGGTCCGGTCCAGGAGAGGCATCCCCGTCCGAGCGGCTGACCCAGACCAAGCGCCCAGACCATCACAGTTCGGAGCCTTCGCCGACGCCCGACGGCGTATCGACCTACTGGGGGTGGACCGCGCGGGTCACATCGTGGTCATCGAGTTGAAGCGCACCACCGATGGCGGCCACCTCGAACTGCAGGCGTTGCGATACGCGGCGATGGTCTCGGTCATGACCTTCGACGACCTCGTCGAACACTACGAACTCTTCCTCGCAAAGGTGGAACCGGACGCGGTCGAAGAAGCCCGAGGCCGTCTCGCCGAATTCCTCGAAGACGTCGGCGGTGAAGAAGCGGTCCCGAGAAGGGAAGTTCGGGTGGTGCTCGTCGCTGCCGGCTTCGATAGAGAGATCACCACGACAGTGCTGTGGCTCAACGACGTCTATGGCCTCGACGTGCGATGCGTCCGGCTGACCCCGTACAAGGTCGACAACCGCTTGTTGCTCGATGTGCAACAGGTCATCCCGCTGCCGGAGGCGAGTCAGCTCACCGTTCAGCTACGGCGCCGGCAAACCCAGGCCCGGGCAGCCGGCTCCGACAACAGGGACTGGACTCCGTACGAGATCATCACGCCGGCCGGACGCAGCGAGCCCCTCCGCAAGCGGCGGGCAGTGCTGGCGATGATCACGGCACTGCACCAAGCCGGTGTATCTGCCGCGGACCTTGCGACGGTCGTTCCTCGGTCCCGGTTTCTGTCGGTCGACGGAACGCTGGCCGGCGAGGCGCTGGCGGAAGCCTTCATGAGCGCCTACCCCGGATCCCGCAAGCGGCTCGGCCGATGGTTCATCGACACACCCCTGCACGACAACGGTAAGACCTGGGTGGTCTCGAAGATGTGGGGCACCAACACCGAACCCGTCCTCGACCGGCTCCTGACCCTGGCGCCTACGGACGGCTACGACTACGAAGCCGCCTCAGACAACTGACTCGGACGATGCCGCTCGCCGTGATGACGCCCGGCGGGCACACTGTCATGCCGAACAGAGTGCGTCGTTCGGCTCAGGGAACGCGAGATGCCGTGCCCGGCAGGTGGTAGACCACCAGTGTCTGCTCGGGTCGCTCGGCGACGTGGAATGCGGCGTGCGGCACGGTGATCACGCCTAGCCGGGGGTGCCGGAAACGCTTGCGGCCGGCGTGGCTGAACTGGATGTCGTACTGCGGCCACCACTCGCGTACCTCGGGGCTGGCCTCGCTCAGCTCGGCCACGAGCCGGGTCACGCGTGGGTGGTCGGGATGGCGTCCGGCGATCGCCCGTAGCCGGGCCAGGATGCTGCGCGCCTCCCGCTCCCAGTCGATCAGGACCTCACGAGCGGTGCGCTCGGTGAACATCCAGTGCACGACGTTGCCACCCGGCTCGATGCCACCGAACAGCTCCGCCGCGGCGTCGTTGATCGCGAGCACGTCGTAACAGATGCCGGTGACGTACGCGGGATTGTCGCCGAGCAGTGCCGGGACGCCCGCGATCTCGGGCGCGGCCTCCTCGGGGGTGTCCCTCTCGGGGGTCGCGTCCCCACCGGCGAGACGGCGCAGGTGCTCCTGTTCGGCGGCGGTCAGGCGCAATGCCCGGGCCAGAGCGTCGAGCACCTGGCCCGAGGGGCGTACGTCGCGGCCCTGCTCGAGATAGGTGAGCCAGGTGGCGCTGATGCCGGCCAGCAGGGCCAGTTCCTCGCGGCGCAGCCCGGGCGTGCGGCGGCGCCCGGTGACCGGCAGGCCCGTGTCGGCTGGGGTTATCCGCTCTCGGCGGCTGCGCAGGAACGTGCCCAGTTCGACGCTCACGGTAGAACCCCCAGTACCAGAATAAAGCGATTCTGGATACCACCTTACCGTCGCGCGAAGCTTGTCTTATGCGAGCTTGGACCGTTACTTCACCAGACGATGACGTACGCCTCTCTGAGGTTTCCTCTCCGACGCTGCAGGGCGGTGGCGTGCTCGTGGAGGTGCTCGCCGCGCATCTCCCGGCGTATACGAAAACGGTGGTGAAGGGGAATCGCGGCGGCCTGCCCGTGCCACTCACCTTGGGTCCCTCCTGCATCGCCCGGGTGACCGACGTCGCGCCCGACGTGTTCCACGTCGCCCCAGGCGACATCGTGCTGGACACGGCGCTGCTCGACGCGGGTGGCGGCGACGAAATCCTGGTGGGCTGGGTCGGCCTGGGCGGTTCTGGCACCGGCAACGAGCGCACGGATCGCATGCGTACGGTTTGGCATGATGGCGTCTTCGCCGAGCGCGCGCTGTGCGCCAAGGAGACGATGGTCAAGCTGCCCGGTGCGGAGAATTATCCGGACCCGGCCCGCCTGGCGTTCCTGCCGTGGCTCTGCATCGCCGCCGCGGGCCTGCATGCGGCGGGCCCGCTGGCCGGCCGCGATGTCGCGGTGATCGGTGCGACGGGCCAGTTGGGCGGGGCGGCGGTACTGGTGGCGCTGGCGGAAGGCGCGGCGACGGTGACGGCGGTGGGCCGCAACACCGACGCGCTCGAGCGGCTGGCCGAGCTCGGCCCCCGCGTGCGCACCCACCGGCTGACCGGCGACCGCGCGACGGACGCGGCAGGAATCGGCCCGGTGGATGTGGCTCTGGACGCCCTTGGTGCCACGCCGACGGCGGACGCGACCATGGCCGCCTACGACAGCTTGCGGGGGCGCGGCACCCTTGTGCTCATCGGGGGCGTACGCCAGGACCTCACCGTCCCGTACGGCGACCTGATGCACCGCAGGCTCACCCTGCGCGGCTCCTGGATGAGCGACGACGAAACGGTGACCACGGTGTGGAACCTGGTCCGTTCCGGGGCGCTGGACCTCTCCGCGATCGAGCTGCTCACGGTCGGTCTGGACGACCCGGCGGGCGCCCTCGACCTGGCGGAGCGTACGACGGGCCTCGGCTTCGTAGCCCTCGTCCCCTGACCGCTCCTTTCAATTCCGGTCGCGATCAATTCCGGTCGCGAGCGATCAGGAAAGGACCGTCGCGGTCGCGCCGAAATGAGGGTGGCCGGCCGCAGGACGTCGTTCTCGCGCTGCCGAGGTTCCGCCACGTCGTGTTCGGGCGTCACAGAACCGTCGAGCAGTTCCCGGGCGGCCAGTCAACGGAATCCGTCAGCCGATCCGACACGCGGCGATTAGCACAGCACGTTCCGGCAAAGAGCCAGCGACTCGGGTCCGGCGCAAACCAAGGATCGAGTATTCCGCAAGGTAGTTCCGAACGCATCACGCCCAAACCGTCCGGATCTACCTTGCGAGCTGCTTGTCGGCGCCATGATCATTCGCAACCTTCAGCCGGACGCGACATCCACCGCGGCGCTGCAGGCTCAGGTGTCGCGTGCGGGGGGCGGTGAAGTTCAGACGCACTCATGGGGCCGCTGTCGGTGGGCCCCGAACGCTTACGACACATCGGGTGGTCTTGGAAGGTCTGCTGGTGGCCGGTAACGCTCGCCCTGTAGTCGGCAGCGTGGACGATGTCGTTACAAAAGGGCGGATCATCTGCCGGGGTCAGCGAAGACTTCGAACACCACCAGGCATCGAAATTCGCGTTCAACCTGTTCGGCCAAGCCGTCGCGTTCTTCAAAAGCATCACGGTCTTGATCGACGTGCACCAGCCCACGGAGGCAATGCCGGCCCTGCGTGCCTTGGTGGTTCTCGCAGCCCGCTTCGAGCAGATGAACACCACCACTGGCCCAGGCCTCGGTATCGCCGTCCGCATGTTTCGCGACGCTGCCGAATCCATCCCGCTGAATCCCGGTGTCGAGATGGAGGCGGTCAGTACCGGTATCGACTCTGTGATCACCCAGGTCCAGGAACGCGGCATCACGGTTCCCGACGTCCTGGCGGAGCCGCAGACGACCTACGTATACGCGAGCCCCGGTGCGGAGATGACCATGGCCCAAGTCATCAACGACGCGCCGTATGCAGCAGCGGCCTGGCACAGTCAAGGACTGGACGCCGAACACGAACGCTTCGCGGTCGCTGTCGAGCCTGGATACTTCACAGATCTGATCGCCGGCGCCGCCGCGATCGCCATGCTCGAATTGCTGAAGCACGCGATCGCCTTGTTCGGCTGGGTGACCGAGATGAGCAAGGTCGTTGACCTGCTTGAAAAAGCTCGCGTTCTCAACGACGTGGCTGCCCAAGGCCCGTCCAGGGCCTGGAAGGTGTCAACGCTCCGCGAAAATTAATCCCCTGAGAGTCATTGGGTTTTTAAAGTGCGATATTCAAATACCGCTGGAGATTGAACCTATATAGGGTATTGCGGAGGTTTCGCGCATGCGGTTCGAGTGAACTGTCATGCCGCGGACAAGGCGCGCGGGCTCGCGGCCAGGCGTTGACTGGTTGACGGCGGCGCTCGGCAAGCCAATTCGCCATAGTGACGTACGGTGACGGCAGCACCTGGTTTGCTCACGACCGTGCGTTGATCCTCAACGGCTGCTTCGGGCGAAGCTCGACACGATCGCTGACGACGTGCTGGCCGTCTCAGGGGAGTCGGCGCCTTCGCCGACGCCCGTCGCCATGTCGACCTGCTTGGGGTGGACCGCGCGGAGCACGTCGTGGTCATTGAGCTGGTGCGCTCCATCGACGGCGGCCACCTTGCGCTCAGGCTGTGGTGGGCGTGCGGACGGATGCCCGCTGTGGCCAGACGCAGCAGACGACGATCGCGAGGATAGGGATCAGCGACAGGATGGCGAGCGGCTCGGCCCCTAAGAACACGAAACCGCCCCAGTACACCGAGGGACCGGCGCCGTTGCGGTCGGTGTTGGCCAGCAGGGAGCCGGTCGAGGTGGGAATGTTGCCCAGGCAGGCCGGGGCGAGCATCAGCAGCGTGGCAACGCAGAGTCTTGAGTACGCCCGCTGCCTGCCAGGCCCGTAGCGGCGCATGCGCTTCGAAGTGTAGAGCCCGAACAGGGCGCCGAGCAGAGCGCCGGCCAGGCCGCCGAGGATGGTGTCGCGCAGGTGGCCGGGCGGCTCGGCCCGCATCAGGTCGAGATTCAGGCCGGACGGGTTGTGGGTGATTTGCACTGCGGCGAGATAGCCGGTGCGCGTGCCGGTCACCTCGGCGAACTCGGCGGGCGCAGCCTGCGGACCATTGCGGCGGACTGTGGTTTGCACGTCCTGCCAGCCGTGTGCGCGCATCTGCCGGGTGACGGCGGCGGCGACCTGCTCCGCGCCGGTTTGCGGGGGCATCATGCCGGTCACACTGGTCCGGCCGACACGTACGCCGGTTCCGCCGAGCAAAGTGTTCTTGCTGTACGGGTTCCAGAAGGTGTGCCGCCCGAACTGGTCGACCCTGTCGTCGAAGGGGACCGGCAGGACCGTGGGCGCGAGTCCTATTGCTGTGGTCTTGTCGGGTGCCATCGGGTCTACGTCCTGCCAGGCCAGCCACGAGCCGAGCGCGATCCCGCTCAGCCCACCGAGCACGGCCGCCAATGCCGCGATCACGAACGCCCTGCGCCCGAATTCCGCGAGACGTCGGCCGAGGCCGTACCGCAGCAGCAGCGCGGCCTCGCGCGCGGCCGGCCGCGATCGGCCGGGATCAGCGGCGTCGAGCAGCGTCGCGAGGATCTCCGGACCGCGCTCGTGTCGATACGTTCGGGGGTAGGCCAACAGCCACCGCCGATACCTGCGGGCCAGACGCATGGTGCGGGTGTCGTCGGGCATGTTGATCCCTTCCGGGGTCGGCGATGGCACCGGGGGTCGATTCAGGCAGTGCGGGGAGCACCGGCGGGGCGGGCTCCGCTCAATCGTTGGGTGACCATCTGTGCGTCGCGGCGCATCTGCTCGGCCTCGGCGGCCAGTGCGGCGATGCCCGGATCGGTCAGCCGGTAGTAGCGGCGGAGCCTGCCGTCGACAGTCTCCTCACGGTCGACCTCGACCAGGCCCTCGTCGTTGAGCCGGTCGAGTGCGGCATACAACGTGCCGGCGGCGAGGCGGGTCTTGTTGTCCGACAGCCGCGCCACTTCCTTGATCACCGCATACCCATGCAGCGGGGCCGGAGCGAGCGCCGACAGGATCAGAACGCTCGGTCGCCGCATGCTTGCCATGGCCGTCAATATACAGTTGATCGTTCTATAGGTGAAGCCGGCATCGATGCGTTGGCGACTGTGGGGCGAATACGGTCGGCAAGGTGGGCCAGAGTTCGTTCCACCTGATGCAGGGACGACGACCTGCGCATCCATTCGCTACTGTCCACGACATGTCGGCCCCGAAGAGACACGACAGGCTGAGCGACGACCCGTCGGGGGAACTGCGCCGATACATCGGCGTCTTCCTGATCTTCTGTGGTGTTGCGCCCCTGCTGATGTTCTCAGGGCTGGCCAGCAAGGTCGGGGAACCCGACTTCCCTGCGTTGCCGATCTTCGTCGCCGCTCCGTTCATCGTGGCCGGCGTCGTGGTGACCGTCCTCGGCATCGCTGCCAAAGATCCCAAGCGGTCGGCCCGACGAGTTGGTATCGGAGCCGTGCTGATCGTTCTCGGCGATCTGCTGATCTTCGGCATTCGCGCCGGACTCGTATAAAGCTTGCCCGCCACTGCGGAGGAGGTTCACCAATGAGTCTGAACGTCGAACCGGAAGCGGTCCGCAACTACGGCTTCATGCTCAGTCGCGCCCGCGACGACGCGCAGGACTGCAAGGACTACTTCTCAGCTCAGGTGCCCGAGGTCGCCATGGGGATCGAAGGTGGCCTCTTCAACCCCATCGGGTACGCCCACACCGGAGTTCGGCGGGAACTCGGGGCGATGTTGGACCAGATGGTCAGCCTCTTGGACGCATCCCACAAAGCCCTCTTCGAAACGGCCAAACACTACGAGCGTACCGACGAAGACTCAGCTCAGCGTCTGGACCAGAGCTACCCGGCCGTGCAACGCCCGATCCCCGGGGTCAGCTGACCATGGGTTTCACCGACTCGAGAGACCCCACCGTCCACCTGACCGCACCGGCGGAGCGCAGCGAATCCATCTGGGGTCAGCCGTTCTCGAACCCGGGCACCGTCTTCGACTGGTTCAGCCCGACCCACATCATCAACGAGTTCATCAAGCAGGCCGCCGGCTACGACGTCGTGGGTGAGGCGGCCAAGGTGTTCGGCGGTGACTGGGAGACCATCTGGCAGGCGGCCGGCGCCATCGCCAATCTCGGGGATGCCATTCAGGACATCGGAATCAATGTCACGAGTGGCAACCTCGATCTGGACCCGCAGTGGGACGGCAATGCGGGAGAATCCGCGTACATCTACTTCATGAATCTGGGCTCCACCCTGAGCTCACAGAAGGAGAGCCTGACCGCCCTGGCGGACTCGTACCTGAAGGCAGCCGAAGGCGCATACCGCGTTGCCGAAGCCTTCTCCGGCATCCTCAAGGACATCGGTGACGCCGCCATGATCGGCGTCATCGCCGCTTCCGCTGGAACCGCTGCCATCGAGACCGGCGTCGGTGCGGTAGCCGGCTACTCCGTCGCCGCCTACGAGGCCTACAAGATCTACGAGCTTGGCGCCAAGGCGAAGCTGGTCATCTCCACTGCGTACAACGTCATCAACTTGCTCGCCGGTGAGATTCAATCCCTGTCTGCCGACACGGGCGCGGTGTCCCGATATCCGCTGCCCGCGGCCTACCAGCATCCAGCCAACCTCACGTCGTCGTAGGAAGACCATGAGAGAGAACGCAGAACGCGAAATCACCGACGGAATCCTGCGGCATCTTGCGCAAGCCAGCGACAGCGAAATCGTACGAGAACTGGCGGGCCAAGTCCTGGCAGGCAATATCAGCCTGGCGGAAGGCCTCAGCTTCGGCTCGTACGCCGAAGCACTCGAGCCCGAACTGGAAGGCTTCACCCAGTGGTACGACACCCTCAGCAACGACGAGCGTGACAGGGAAGCCTCCGACTTCGCGGCCAAGCTGGATGAGTTCGAAGCGCAGCTGGACGACCGCCCCGCTCCCTGAGGCTCGAAAAAGCAGTTGGCCGATCGGATCAAGGAACGATCCAGCGGTCCAACTCCGAGCGACGCGCGCCCGCCCGCAGGCTACGGGCCGCGCCTTTCGCGAACCGGCCTGCCGTCGTCATCATGGGAGTAGCGGATATCAATGTCGGGCAGCGCGTTCTGGAGTTCATAGGCGAGTTGTAGCCCCTCGTCGATCCAGCGCCGCTCGTCCTCCGGGCTGGGAAACTTGAAATCGCTCAAGGCGGTTGCTTGGTACTGCCCGTTCCACACCCGCAGCCGCTGGACGAGTCCCGCACTCACGCCCAGGGCGCCCAGCTCGACCGGCCCGTAATGATCCGAGTCGTCATCCCATACCCCGTCGCCGCCATGCTCGGCCATAACGCGTAGAGCGGATGGTTGGTATGGCTCGTCCATGTAGCGATGATGGCAGGGCCGCGATCGCCCCATGTCGGATCAGACCAGGGCCTCGCGCAGGAGAGATCGCTCTTACATCCTGTTCGGCGGTTTGCGGCCGGATCTTCCTCCGGTGCCGTTGGAACCGGCGGTCATCAGCTCTCCCAGCTCGGTGCGGTAGTAGAGGACTGATCGCCCGGCCCGTCGCCGGCTGATCAGCCCGGCCTGCATGAGTAGTTTCAGGTGGTTGCCGACTGCGCCCAGCGTGAATCCGGTGACAGCGACCAGGTGCGTCGGGCTCATCGGGCCGTCGAGCAGGTACAGGAGCGTTGCCCGGGTCGTCCCGATGAGCCGTCGCAGACTGTCCGGCGCCGGTGCAGGGTCTTGCGCCAGCAGCGCTGTGCAGGGGTAGACGAGCGAATAGCGGTGAGGGCGATCCCACCCCGACCAACCACCGCCGGTGGTGGGGATGAAGACCAACTCGGCTCCGGTCAGGTCGCGCGGCGGGTATTCGCGGGTGTTGATCTGCAGCCGGCCGTCCCCGAGCCACCGCAGATTGGGACGCAGATCGTTGATCGCGTTGGCCCAGCCGCCGGTGCTCAGTCGGCGGGTGCGGGCGACGACGTCGGCCTCGAAGGCGCGCCGCCGTCGCTGCCAGTCCGGCTCGACGGCCGCGCTCCACACCCAGCGCAGCAGATCGGCTATCCGTGCCGGCAGGTCCGTCCCATCGAGTACGGGGTCGCCGTCGGCCAGGTCGGCGCGAAGTGCAGCGGCTGGCGCAGTGCTGATGCGGCGAAGCTCCTGCTCGAAGGTCATGCCGTCGCGGTCGGGCGGCGTGCAGAGGAAGTCCGCGACCCAGAACGGCAGCAAGGCGCCGGCCAGGAACGCGGCAGCGACCGGGTCGGCTGCGACACGGCGGCGGAACGCGGCCCGTAAGGACGTCGGCCGCGGAAGCTGCCCGGGACGGTTCGGCTGCCCGTGCAGGACGGCGAGTGTCGCGACGGTCTCGGCCAGGGGCGATATCCGGAAGCGGCTGCGCGCCAGCACGTCGACATCTACGAGCCAGACCCCCACGTTTCGCCTCCCTGCGAAACTTTACCGATCGATGGTGACGGCTACGCAGACTGCGCCCATGCGCAGCTATCGTCAGCTTTTCCGTACCGCGGAGTTCACACCGTTATTCGTTGCTTCCTGCGCGCAGGTGGCCGCTTCGACGCTGACCTCGCTGTCGCTGGGCACGCTGGTGTATGCCCGCACCGAGTCGCCGCTGCTGTCCGCGCTGGCTATGTTCGGGCCCTCGATCGCTCAGCTGATCGGCGCGAACACCTTGCTGTCAATCGCTGATCGGGTGCCGCCGCGAGCCGCCCTCACGACGATGGCCACCATCGCGGGCATGGCCGGGCTCATCCTGGCCATACCCGGCATGCCGCTCGCGGCGATGTTCGTCATCGTGTTCGCGCTCAGCCTGCCCGCCTCGATCAGCGGCGGCGCCCGGTTCGCTCTGGTCACCGAGATCTTGTCACCGCAGGGGTACCTTCTCGGCCGGTCGATGCTGAACATGGCGGTCGGGTCATGCAGATCGCTGGGTTCGCGGCCGGCGGTGTCCTTGTCGTGCTGATCTCGCCGCGCGGTGCTCTGGTGACCGGCGCGGCACTCATGTTCGCAGCAGCGCTCATCGTGCGGTTAGGTCTACGGGCCCGGCCCGCTCGAGCTTCCGGGCCGGCGTCGGTCGTAACGACCTGGCGCGTCAACCGGAACCTGCTGAAAGACCCGTCCCGCCGTGCCGTTTACCTGGCCATGTGGGTGCCCAACGGCCTGGTAGTGGGTTGCGAGGCGCTGTTCGTGCCGTACGCGCGAGACCGGGCGGCGGTGCTTTTCGTGGCCGCCGCGGCCGGGATGCTCTGCGGCGACGTCGCCGCTGGACGGTTCCTCGCGCCGGCCTCCCGCACTCGCTCTGTCCGCCCACTCCGGTACCTGCTCGCAGCGCCGTACCTGCTGTTCGTCATACCGCTGCCTCTGCCGATAGCAGCCGTCGCCGTCGCGGTGGCATCAGTTGGATACGCCGCATCGCTGCTGCTGCAGGAGCGATTGATCGCCCTGACCGGCGACGACGTGCGCGGACAAGCGCTGGGACTGGCCTCGGCCGGCATGATGGCGATGCAAGCAGTCGGCGCAGTGGCAGCCGGCCTGATCGCGGAGTTTCTGACAGCCGGCGCGGCGATCACCGTGATGGCGATCGCGTCCCTGATCGTGACGGCTGTGCTTGGTCCGGGTCTACGCCTGTCCAGCCAAACAGTTGGACGTTAGCGGTGGGATGCTGACTGCAGTCGCACCGGCCCGGGACGTTGTCGGCGGGCGATGGCCCGGTAGCGCACGGACGCTCCGAAGGCGAACACCACGGCAGGAAGACAGGCGAGCGTCCTTCTCGACACCGAGGTGGACGTCAAGGTCGTGCACACCGGCGATCTGAGGTGGGAATCGCGGGTATGGAGGCTGAGAGCGCCGTGCCGGCGCCGGGCTGGGACTCGATGGTCAGGTGGCCTGCCAGGCGTTGCAGTCGCTGTCGCATGCCGGTCAGGCCGAAACCACCGTCAGCGGTGTTTCGGGGGCGATCGGCGCCGGGGTCGAAACCTGTCCCGTCGTCCCGGACGTCCAGGTTCACCGTTTCGTCCATGTAGGACAGGGTCAGGCCAACTCGGCCGGCGCGCGCGTGCTTGGCCACGTTGGCCAGCGCTTCCTGGGCAACCCGGAGGAGGGTCACCTCGAGGTCGGGGCGCATCGGCCGCGGGTCGCCGGTGACGGTCAGCACCGCCTCTATGTCGTAGACCTCTGACCAGCGCCGGGCCACGTCGCCGATGGCGTCGGGCAGTTGGGCTTCGGCGAGTATCTCCGGGCCCATGGCATGGACCGTCCGGCGGGCCTCGGTGAGGCTTTCGCGGGCCAGGTTGATCGCGTTGTTCACGCGGCGGTCGAGCGTCGAGGGATCGTCCATCGCCTGCTGCGCGGCCTGTAGCTGGGTGACGATTCCGGTCAGGCCCTGCGCCAGGGTGTCGTGGATCTCGCGGGCCATCCGTTGCCGCTCGTCGAGCACCCCGGCCTCGCGGGCCTGGATCAGCAGCTGGGCGTGCAGGCCGGCGTTCTCCTCCAGGGCGGCTTCGATCTTCGCGTTCGCCTCGTGCAACTCGGTGAGCGCCCGTTTCTGCCGCAGATTGCGCTGGTCGGCCATCTCGATGAGGTACGAGGAACCGCCGGCCAGCACCGTGCTGATCAGGCTGATGGCGAGCCACGCCCACCAGAAGCCCCCGGTGAGGGTGTCGATTCCACCCAGGTAGGACACCGCCATGATCATGGAGGTGGCGGCCGCGCCGGCGTAGCGCCAGCGGCCTTTCAGGTACTGGAACGCCTGGGGGTAGCCGACGAAGGCGAACAGGCCGTACCAGGGGGCGAGCGTGACCAGGGCGGCGGCCAGCAGCATGAGCACCGCGTAGTACAGGGCTGTCAGCCGGGTGTTTCCGAGCCACAGCAGCCACACCGCGGCCGCGAGGGAGAGCCCGAGCGTTGCCGGCAGGTGCGGCGACTCCGTCCAGAGTGGCAGTAGCAACGTGACGGCGGTGCAGGCCCCCAGGAGGATGTACGGCACGGCGCGCAGGGCCGCCGCCTCCTTGCGGTCCCAGCTGTCGAATTCTGCCCGTAACTCGGCCTCGATGCCCACGACTGCTCCCAGCGGACTCATCGCGCGGTTGCGCGTCCTGTCGAGTGTTGTGTGCGGACATCGGCGTTCGCTATGGTGCGGCGGCTTTTCATGCTGATCTAGGAACGGAATTCGATATGACTGCCACCACCACTGCTGCTGCGACCGGCCAGAAGTCCTGGATTGTCGCGCTGCTGCTCAGCTTTTTCCTCGGTGCGCTCGGTGTGCACCGCTTCTACGTGGGGAAGATCGGCACCGGCGTCCTCATGCTGATCACCATCGGCGGGTTCGGCGTCTGGGCGCTGATCGACTTCATCATGATCGCGATCGGCAAGTTCTCCGACAAGCAGGGCCTTCCGCTCGCACGCTGACCACAGTTTGGCCGGCCCGGGCTCGCATGACGACATGCGGGCCCGGGCCGGCGTCGTTCTTCCACCGGGCAACTACTGATCGGGTGACCGGCGCCCGGGAGTGTCGGCTCGCATGAAAATGCGGGATGGTGCATAATCCTCATGTGACCAAGGTTCTGTCTTCTCTTCCGGTCGGTGAGCGGGTCGGCATCGCGTTCTCCGGTGGCCTCGACACGTCGGTGGCGGTTGCGTGGATGCGTGAGAAGGGTGCTGTGCCCTGCGCATACACGGCCGAGATCGGCCAGTACGACGAGCCCGATGTGACGTCCGTGCCCGATCGCGCCATCGCCTACGGCGCCGAGCTGGCCCGCCTCGTCGACTGCCGCTCGGCCCTCGTCGAAGAGGGGCTGGCCGCCCTGGCCTGCGGCGCGTTCCACATCCGCTCGGGCGGGCGCACCTACTTCAACACCACGCCGCTGGGGCGGGCCGTCACCGGCACGCTGCTCGTGCGGGCCATGCTCGAAGACCAGGTGCAGATCTGGGGCGACGGCTCGACATTCAAGGGCAACGACATCGAGCGCTTCTACCGGTACGGTCTGCTGGCCAACCCGTCGCTGCGCATCTACAAGCCGTGGCTCGACAAGGATTTCGTCACCGAGCTCGGCGGCCGCAAAGAGATGAGCGAGTGGCTGCTCGCTCACGATCTGCCCTACCGCGACTCGACCGAGAAGGCGTACTCGACCGACGCCAACATCTGGGGCGCCACCCACGAGGCCAAGTCGCTGGAACACCTCGACGCGGGCATCGAGCTGGTCGACCCGATCATGGGCGTCCGTTTCTGGGATCCCGCGGTGGCGATCGCCACCGAAGACGTGACCGTCGGCTTCGTCGAGGGCCGCCCGGTGACGGTCAACGGCAAGGAGTTCGGCTCCGCGGTCGACCTGGTGCTCGAGGTCAACGCGATCGGCGGCCGGCACGGCCTGGGCATGTCCGACCAGATCGAGAACCGGATCATCGAGGCCAAGAGCCGCGGCATCTACGAGGCGCCCGGCATGGCGCTGCTGCACATCGCGTACGAGCGGCTGGTCAACGCGATCCACAACGAGGACACGGTCACCAGCTACCACAACGACGGCCGCAAGCTGGGCCGGCTCATGTACGAGGGCCGGTGGCTCGACCCGCAGGCGCTGATGCTGCGCGAGTCCCTGCAGCGGTGGGTCGGCAACGCGGTCACCGGCGAGGTCACGCTCCGGCTGCGCCGCGGCGACGACTACTCGGTGCTCAACACCACCGGCCCCGCGTTCAGCTACCACCCCGACAAACTGTCGATGGAGCGCACCGAGACGCCGGCGTTCGCCCCGGCCGACCGGATCGGCCAGCTGACAATGCGCAACCTCGACATCGCCGACAGCCGGGCCAAGCTCGAGCAGTACGCCCGGCTCGGCATGGTCGGCAGCCCGCAGGGCCTGGTCGGCGCGCTGCCCGCCGGCGGCGCCGAAGAGATCGCCTCGCGCGGCTCAGTCCCCGTCGAGGACGACCTGCTCGACCAGGCTGCCATGGAATCCGGCACCGACTGACCGGTCCCACACCGGTCCCACACCGGTCCCACACCGGTCCCACACGGATCCGACACACCGGCCCGCCTCGATCCGAGAGGCGGGCCGGTTTGCTCGGCCCGCTGGTGCAGATCAACGATCTCGGGGATAAAGAACAGGCACGGGAACCCTCGGCTCGATTCTGACAAGGGGAGGTGCGCTGTGGGACTGCTCGACAGCGTCGACTGGCAGGGGAAGATCTTCAAGAACGGCTCCTGGGTGCCTGGCGGGGGCGGCGACTATCCCGTCGTCGAACCGGCCACGGGAGCGACGCTCGGCCGGATGGGACGGGCCGACCCGCAGGACGTCGCCGATGCCGCGGTCCACGCCGCCGAGGCTCAGAAGGAGTGGGCCGCGCTGCCGCATCCGGCCCGGGCGGCAGTGTTGCGCAAGGCCGGCAGTCTCTGGCAGGAGCACGCTGCCGAGATCTCCGACTGGAACGTGCGCGAGGTCGGCGCTGTCCCCGGCATGGCCGGGTTCGCTCTGCACGTCGCAGCCGAGGAATGCTACGAGGCGGCGAGCCTGCCCAGCCGGGCCATCGGTGAGCTGCTGCCCTCCGAGCAACCGCGGCTCTCGATGGTTCGCCGCGTGCCGGCCGGCGTGGTCGGCGTCATCGCGCCGTTCAACGTGCCGATCATTCTGGGCATCCGCTCGGTCGCGCCCGCCCTCGCCCTGGGCAACGCGGTGATCCTCAAGCCGGACCCGCGCACCGCGGTCACCGGCGGCACCCTGATGGCCCGGATCTTCGAGGAGGCCGGCCTGCCCGCCGGCCTGCTGCACATGCTGCCCGGCGGCGCCGACGTGGGCGAGGCGATGGTGACCGACCCCCACGTCCGGGTCATCTCGTTCACCGGGTCGACCCCGGTCGGCCGCCGCATCGGCGAACTCGCCGGGAAGCATCTCAAGCGGGCCCACCTGGAACTCGGCGGCAACTCGGCCCTGCTGGTGCTCGACGACGCCGACGTGGACGCCGCGGTCAACCTGGCCGCCTGGGGATCCTTCTTCCACCAGGGGCAGATCTGCATGACCACCGGCCGGCATCTGGTCGCCGCCCGGGTCTACGACGACTTCGTGGAACGGCTGGCCGACAAGGCGGCGCACCTGCCCGTCGGCAACCCGGCCACCGACCAGGTCGCCCTGGGCCCGATCATCGACGCCGGCCAGCGCGACAAGATCCACGGCATGGTCACGGCCACGGCCGGTCAGGGCGCCAAGATCGCTGCGGGCGGAACGTACGAGGAACTGTTCTACCGCCCGACCGTGCTGGCCGACGCGCCGCTGACCGCGCCCGCCTTCGCCGAAGAGGTGTTCGGCCCGGTCGCCCCGGTCACCCGCGTCTCGACGGTGGATGAGGCGGTGGAACTGGCCGGTGCGAGCGAGTACGGCCTGTCGCTCGGCATCGTCACCCGCGATGTGATGCGCGGTCTCGCCGTCGCCGACCGGATCCCGACCGGCATCGTGCACATCAACGACCAGACCGTCAACGACGAGGCCAACGCCCCGTTCGGCGGCGTCGGCGCCTCCGGTACGGGCGCCCGCTTCGGCGGCGCCGCGGCCAACATCGACGCCTTCACCGAGACCCGCTGGATCACCGTGCGCGGCGAACCGGCGACCTACCCGTTCTGAAACGCCGCCGGTGTGGGCGTCTACCCGAGCTGGTCGCGGCGGCGGGTCAGGTAGGCGGTCTCGGCGGTGTTTCCGGCCAGCTCGATGGCCCTGTCGTAGGCCGCGCGCGACTGGCCGCTGCGCCCGAGGCGGCGCAGCAGGTCGGCCCGGGTCGCGTGGAAGGCGTGGTACCCGGCCAGCTTGTGGTCGAGGCGGTCGATCGCGGCCAGGGCCACGTCGGGGCCGTCCAGTTCGGCGACCGCGATGGCCCGGTTGAGGACGACGATCGGTGAGGGGTCGATCCGCGCCAGTTGGTCGTAGAGGGCGACCACCTGCGACCAGTCGGTGTCGCGGACGTCGCGGGCATCGGTGTGCACGGCGTTGATCGCGGCCAGGATCTGGTAGCGGCCGGGCCGTTCGCCGGTGGCCAGGCGTTCGCGGACCAGATGGTGGCCCTCGGCGATCAGCGCCGTGTCCCACGCGCCGCGGTCCTGCTCGCCCAGCGTGACCAGTTCGCCGTCGGCCGAGATCCGGGCGGTGCGGCGGGCCTCGGTGAGCAGCATCAGCGCCAGCAGCCCGGTCACCTCGCCGTCGCGGGGCATCAGGGCCCGGATCAGGCGGGTCAGCCGGATCGCCTCGGCGGTCAATTCCCGGCGTACGGGATCAGTGCCGGACCCGGTCGCCAGGTAGCCCTCGTTGAAAACGAGGAAGAGCGCGGCCAGCACGCCGGACACGCGCACCGGCAGATCCTCGGCCGAGGGCACCCGGTAGGGGACGCGGTTCGCCTTGATCTTGGCCTTGGCCCGGGTGATCCGCTGTTCCATGGCCGTCTCCCGCACCAGGAAGGCGCGGGCGATCTCGGCCACGGTCAGGCCGCCGACCAGGCGCAGCGTCAGCGCCACCCGGGCCTCCAGGGCGAGCGCCGGGTGGCAGCAGGTGAAGATCAGCCGCAGCCGGTCGTCCTCGATGGCGCCGGGTGGCTGGGGCGGGTCGTCGTCGCGCAACATCTGCGCCTCCCGCTGCTTGTCGTCGCGTTTGCTCTCGCGCCGGATCCGGTCGATGGCCTTGCGGTTGGCGGTGGTGGTGAGCCAAGCGCCCGGGTTCGGGGGCACGCCGTCGGCCGGCCACCGTTCGACCGCGGTCGCGAACGCCTCGGCCGCCGCCTCCTCGGCGATGTCGAGGTCGCCGAAGCGCCTGGTCAGGGCGGCGACCACCCGGGCCCACTCCTGGTGGTGGGCCCGGGTCGCCGCTTCGTGCGCATCGGTCACGCTCATTCCCCGAAGAACGGCCGGACCTCGACCCGGCGGTTGCAGGCCTTCGATCCGCCGGCGGCGAGCTTGAGCGCCACGTCGAGGTCGGGCGCCTCGAAGATCCAGAAGCCGGCGATGTACTCCTTCGACTCCAGGAACGGCCCGTCGGTGAACAGCGTCTCGGCGCCGCGGTTGTCGATCACGGTGGCCGTGCTGGGCGCGTTGAGGCCGCCGGCGAAGACCCAGTGACCCGCCGCCTGGACGTCGGCGTTGAACGCGTCGATGGCGGTCATCTCGTCCTCGGTGGCGGAGCCGGACTTGTCGTCGATCACGGAAACCAGATACTGCATGGCTCTCTCCTGTCGTCTCACTGATGTGTGTACTACGAACGACGCCGCCCCGATCCGACAGAATCGCCGCGGTGCCATCGTGGTGCCAAAATGTCTTGCGGTGGTGCCACGACGGTGCCATAGTGATGCCATGGACTTGACGACCTATGTGAGCAGCCTCGGCCGCGAGTTCGCCACGCTGGCCGAAGCCGGTGGTGAGGAATCGCGGGCGCTGGTCGAACGCCTCACCGGCTCGCTCGAGTCGGCGATCCGGATGACGCTGCTCGACGCGCTGTCGGCAGCCGCCGACGAGATCACCCGGGACCTGGCGCCGGGCTCGGTCGAACTGCGGCTGCGCGGCCGCGACCCGAACTTCGTCGTGACGGTGCCTTCCACCGAGGCTGCTCCTGCGGCGCCCGCCGCCGCCCCCGAGGCCGATCCGGTGATCGCCGAGGACGGGCCGGCCACCCGCATCAACGTCCGCATGCCGGAGCAGCTCAAGGCGGCCATCGAAGAGGCGGCGGCCAAGGAGGGCCGGTCGGTCAACGCCTGGCTGGTGCGGGCGGCCGCGGCTGGGCTTCAGCGCTCCGACTCCGAGCCCCCGGCCGAGACCCCCACCCGCAAGAAAAGCGTGCAGAGCTTCACCGGCTGGGTCCGCTAACCCACCCTGACCCAAAAAGAGGGGACAACCATGCCCATTTTCGACACTCCCGCATCGATCTCCGTCGTTGTCGAGCTGAGCGTCGGCAACGTGCGGATCGCCGCGAGCGAGCGCACGGACACTGCCGTCGAGGTTCGCCCGAGCGAGGAATCCGACGAGTCCGACGTGGAAGCCGCCGGCCAGGTCCGCGTCGACTTCACCGACGGCACGCTGAGGGTCATCGGCCCCAAGCGCCTCTTCGACTTCTCCCGCAAGACCCGGTCGGTCGACGTCACCATCGAGCTGCCGGCCGGCTCCCGCGTGACAGCCCAGACGGCGGCGGGCGACCTCCGCTGCTCCGGACGGCTGGGGGAGTGCCGGCTCAAGAGCGCGGCCGGCGACGTCAGCGCCGAGCACACCGGCCCGCTGCGCATGAGCACGTCGGCCGGCCGGGTCACCGCCGGTCGCGTCACCGGATCCGCCGACATCTCCACCGGCTCCGGCAGGGTGCAGATCGGCGAGGTCGCGGGCACCGCGGTGGTGAAGAACTCCAACGGCGAGACCACCATCGACGCGGTCGAGGGCGACCTCCGGGTGCGGGCGGCCAACGGCGACATCCACATCGAGCGGGCCGGCGCCGGCGTCGACGCGAAGACCGCCAACGGGGCCATCCACGTCGGCGAGGTGGTCCGCGGCTCGGTCGTGCTGGGCACCGCCATGGGCGACCTCGACGTCGGCATCGCCGAGGGCACCGCGGCCTGGCTCGAGCTCAACACCAGCTTCGGGCACGTACGCAACCAGCTCGACAACACCACCAAGCCCGAGGGCGCGGCCGAGACCGTCGAGGTCCGCGGTCGCACCTCGTACGGCGACATCACCATCCACCGTTCCTGAGACGGAGAGGGATTCCCCCGAATGGAAACGCGGAACCCGGCGATCCAAGTCGCCGGACTGACGAAGTCCTACCAGGACCTGCACGTGCTCAAGGGCGTCGACTTCACGGTGGCCGGCGGCAGCATCTTCGCCCTGCTCGGCTCCAACGGCGCCGGCAAGACGACGATCGTGCGGATCCTGGCCACCCTGCTCAAGTCCGACAGCGGCACCGCCACCGTCAACGGCTTCGACGTGGCGTCGGCGCCGGCCGCGGTGCGCGAGTCGATCAGCCTGACCGGGCAGTTCGCCGCGGTTGACGAGATCCTCTCGGGTCGCGAGAACCTCATCATGATCGCGAAGCTGCGACGGGTGAAGAATCCGGCCGGGGTCGCGGACGACCTGCTCGAACGCTTCAGCCTGACCGATGCCGGCGGGCGCCGGGTGGCCACCTATTCCGGAGGCATGCGCCGCCGCCTCGACATCGCCATGAGCCTGATCGGCGACCCGCCGGTCATCTTCCTCGACGAGCCGACCACCGGGCTCGACCCCGAGGCGCGCATCGAGGTCTGGCAGGAGATCCAGAAGCTCGCCGGCGGCGGGACGACGGTCTTCCTCACGACCCAGTATCTGGACGAGGCCGAGAAGCTGGCCGATCGGATCTCGATCCTGCACCAGGGCACGATCATCGTCTCCGGCACGCTGGCCGAGCTCAGGCAGCTGCTGCCGCCGGCCAAGGTCGAGTACGTCGAACGGCAGCCCACCCTCGAAGAGATCTTCCTGGCGATCGTCGGCAAGGAGAAGCAGCGATGACAACCCACGTCCTCAACGACACCGGCGTGATGCTCGGGCGTTCCGTACGACACGTGACCCGCAGCGTCGACACGATCATCACGGTCACGATCATGCCCATAGCGTTCCTGCTGTTGTTCAGATACGTGTTCGGCGGGGCGATACAGACCGGCACGGACAACTACACCAACTACCTGATGCCCGGTGTGCTGCTCATCGCCATCGCCAGCGGCATCTCGTACACCGCCTTCCGCCTCTTCAACGACCTGCAGGGCGGCATCTTCGAACGCTTCCACTCCATGCCGATCTCCCGGTCGTCCGTGCTGTGGGGCCACGTGCTGACGTCGCTCGTGTCCAACGCGATCTCGGTCGTCGTCATCATTCTGGTCGGCCTGGCCATCGGCTTCCGCACCTCGGCCGGAATCCTCGCCTGGCTCGCCGTGGCCGGAATCCTGGCCATGTTCACCCTTGCGCTGACCTGGGTCGCGGTGATCTCCGGTCTCTCAGCGTCCACATCGGACGGTGCTGCCGCCTTCTCGTACCCGATCGTCTTCCTGCCCTTCATCAGCTCGGCCTTCGTCCCCACCGAGACGATGCCCGGCCCGGTGCGGGCCTTCGCCGAGAACCAGCCGGTCACCTCGATCGTCAACTCGATCCGCGCCCTGTGGGACCAGCAACCGGTCGGCAACGACATCTGGATCGCCCTCGGCTGGTGCGCCGGCATCCTGCTGGTGGCGTACCTCTTCGCGATGGCGGCCTACCGTCGCAAGATCGCCTGAGTCGCGCCACGTCGATGACGTGGTGCGGGCTTCCGGTCGAATCCGTCAGCCGACGGAGGCGGCCGGCAGCCGCGCGTCGATGACACGCTGAGCGATGATGGTGTGATGCCGCAGCGCCTCTCGTACGCCGATGCCGTTCGGATCCTCGGCGGGACGGGGCCGCTGGCCAAGGCCGTCGACAATCTGCTCGGCGGGGCGCTCAGCGTGGCGACGGCGGGCGGCAGCGATCTCGCGATCAGCTTGTTCGACGCCAAGACCGAGGTGGTCCGGCTGGGGCAGCTGGTCACGGTCCGGATCAATGATTCCGTACGAGGGCTGGGTCGCCACGATCGCAGCCGTCGGCTACAAGCCGCGCACGCCGTCCTGGTCGTCACCGCGTTCTTCGAGGCGCTCGACGAGTGTCTGGCCGAGGCCGCGCTCGACGACCCGCGGTTCGGCCGCGAAGAGCAGTTGCTGCTCCTCACCACGGCCGACGGCTCCCTGGTCGAACGCCTGCTCTCGAGCTCGATCCCGCTGCCCGCCCCCGACGAGCCGTGCGAGAAGCTTCTGCGCCGGCTCGACTCCTGGTTCGCGGAGTCGGCCGACCGGATGTGGGCCCACCTCACCGGCCTCGCCGTCTGGGACACTGCGAGCGATCGGTCCCGGGCCGCCCTGCTCAACCAGCCCCTTCCGGCCCGAGCCGCCACCAGGTACGACGAGGCCCACCGCCGGTTGGCCGAAGAGATTCCCGAGTTCGCCCTCTGGGCCGGCCGCCTCGAGGCCCGTGCCACCACCCGCGGCCTCGAACGCCTCGAATCCGTGCTGCTGCAGGTTGCCTCGGGACGCGATCCGAGTCGCCACCGTGCCGCCCTGGCCCGGGCCTACCGCGCCCAGCTCGACCGTCCCGTTCTCGGCGGCGACAACGGCGAACTGCTGCTGCCCGCGCTGGGTGCCGCGTACCTCGACCCGATCTTCCGCGTGCGGGCGGCGGGACCGGGCGCCCGCCCGGCCGACGACCACTGGTGGACCGGCGCCGCCCCGCGCGCCGACCTGGCCGCGTTCCTCGCTTCGTACCTGACCACCCCGCAGGCGACCGAGGCGCCGATGCTGCTGCTCGGCCAGCCGGGCGCGGGCAAGTCGTCGCTGACCCGCATCCTCGCCGCGCGCCTGCCCGCCGGCGACTTCTTCGTCAGCCGGGTGGCTCTGCGCGACGTCCCGGCCGAGGCGGAGATCCAGGACCAGATCGAGCTGGCCCTGCGCGCCACGATCGGCGAGACGGTGTCGTGGGCCGAGCTGTCCCGGGATGCCGAGGGTGCGCTGCCGGTCGTGCTGCTCGACGGCTTCGACGAGTTGCTCCAGGCCACCGGGCTGCACCAGTCCGATTATCTGCAGCGGGTAGCACTGTTCCAGCAGCGCGAGGCTGCGCTCGGCCGGCCGGTCGCGGTGGTGGTCACCAGCCGTGTCGCCGTGGCCGATCGCGCCCGCCTGCCCGCCGGCGCCCTCGCCGTACGGCTGGAGCCTTTCGACGACGCGCAGATCGAACGCTGGCTCGAGGTGTGGAACGAGACCAACCCCGCGCCGGACCCGCTCTCCCTGACCGTGCTGCGCCGGCTGCACCACCTCGCCGAACAGCCGTTGCTGCTTCTCATGCTTGCGCTCTACCACTCCGCCGGCAACGTGCTCCACAGTGGAAGCCTGGACGGCGGGCAGCTCTACGAACGTCTGCTCGCCTCGTTCGCCGCGCGGGAG
This sequence comes from Paractinoplanes polyasparticus, assembly GCF_019710575.1. Taxonomy (GTDB): domain Bacteria; phylum Actinomycetota; class Actinomycetes; order Mycobacteriales; family Micromonosporaceae; genus Actinoplanes; species Actinoplanes polyasparticus. Next base: position 222,688 of record NZ_JAHWFK010000030.1, read on the forward strand.
GTGCGGCGGGTGCACGCCGGACAGCCCGACTCGGCGATCCCGGCTCTGGTCGAGCAGGAGTTGCTGCGGCTGTCGGTAGTCGCCTTCGCCATGTTCCACCGGCTACGGCTGTGGGTGACGGAACGGGAGCTGGACGACGATCTGGCCGGCCTCGGCCTCAGCCCGTCGCGTCCGGGGCGTACCGAGGCCTTCCGCACCCCGCTCACGGCGGGACAGGAGATGGTGGGGCGTTTCTTCTTCATTCAGCGGGCCCAAGCCGTCCGCGACGATCAGACCCTGCAGACGTACGAGTTCTTGCACGCCACGTTCGGCGAATACCTCGTGGCCCGGTTCATTGTGCAGGCCGTCCGCGACACGGAGGCGCGCGAGGCGGCGAGCACGCTGGCGCTGCGCCTGGGCCCGGCCGGCGACGACGACCTGCTGCGCTCGTTGCTCGGGTTCACCGCACTGACCGCTCGGGCGACGGTGCTGCCCTTCATCGCCGACCTGCTCGACGGCCCCGATCGCGATCGGTTGCGGACCTGGCTGACCGGGCGCACGAGTCAGGCGGTGACGCGTCCGACGTACGCCGAAAGCCCTTATCGCCCGGTCGACAAGCGCGCCGACCACTGGATGTCCACGTACTCGTTCAATCTGCTTCTGCTGACCCTGGCTGCGGGCGGTTCGCTTTACGCGTCCGACCTGTTCACCCGGACCGACGATCCGGCCTACTGGCTGCGGGGCTCGGCTCTGCAGTGGCGGGCGGCTGTGCCCAGCGACATGTACATGGACGCCATGGAGGCCGTGGCGGTCACCCGGGTGTGGCGCCGCGGCCGCCGCGACGTCGAGCTGACCTACCGAACGGGCACCCGACCGGAGCCCCTGGACGCCGGCTGGGTCAACGAATTCCCGCCCGGCAGCGAGCCCGCGCCGGTCTGGCGAGCGCGCTTCCAGCTGCCGCCGGCGCTCAAGTCGATGCACCTGAGCAACAGCCTCAGCGATGACACGTTCCTGCACGCGCTGGAGCCGTTGATCGACCAGTTGCCGGAGTCGCTGACGACCTGGGTCCGGCTGGACGACGGCGCCGACGAATCGCTCGCCCGCAGCCTGGTCGAGCTGTGGCTGGCCTCCGCCTTCGAGGAGGAGCCGGCCGCGCTGGCTGCCCGCTACGAGCGGGTGACGTCAGCGATCATCGCCGTCGGCTCCGGAATCACGCCCGCGGTCACCCTGCTGATGCAGGCGGTCCGATCCGACGCCGAGCGCCTGCCGCCCGACCGGGTCGTGGAGGTCACCCGCATCCTGGTCGCGCACGGCCGGGTGGCGTCACCCCGCGGCGCTGAGCTGGCTCTGCGTTCCCTGCTGACCCCGGCCGTGATGGCGGTGGGCTCCTCGGTCGCGCCGCTCTGGATGCTGCTCAGTGACCACCTGGAAACCCTCGACGACGACCTGCTCGTCCGGGCCTTCCACGCCGTCCTCAACGCCATCGATGCCGGAGACAACAAGATCCGCGATCTGATACGGCAGTTGGACGCCCTCGACGGCGGTCGCCGGGTTGCCGCCCTCGAACAGCTCGATCCCGTGCTGGCCGTACGTCTGTCGGTCTTCCGCTGACCCGTCCGGGCCTACTCGCCTTGCCGCAGACTGTTCGCGGTGGCGAAGGAGCGGGCGATGATCTCGCGCAGCGCCGGCTGGTCGGCCTGGTCGACCCGTTTGAGATAGAGGCAGCCCTTGCCGTGGGTGTGCGGCCCGAGGCGTTCGAGCAGATCCGCGTACGCCTCGAGATAGCCCGTCAGGTACAGAACGGTCTGCGCCTTGCGGGGCGAGAACCCGATCGCAGCCACGTCCCCCTCGCGCCCCGACTCGTATTTGTAGTGCCGCGACCCGAAGCCGATGATGCTGCTGCCCCACATCGCCGCCGGTTCCCCGGTGACCTCGCCCATCAGCGCGACAAGCAGTCGAGCGTCCCGCTGCCGCTGCTCATCGGCGACACTGTCCAGAAACTTGGTGACGTCGTCGTCCACAACCGCAGCCTCGCACAGCCGCGCCCCGCTGTGGATAACCCGATCCGCTCCCAGTTGGCTCGAATAAAATAAAGACTGCCCCGGGATGCTCCTATGGATTTCAAGTGGCGGGTTTTGGGTGCTCTGAGGTGATGAGTTGGTAGATCTCGCGGGCGACGT
>NZ_JAHWFK010000031.1 GCF_019710575.1 Paractinoplanes polyasparticus
CGGTGCAGCCACAAATGCTTCCTCCCCATGATCAGTCGATCATGTTTGAGAAGCTCCACGAAAGCGGGGGGAACTCACCGAAGGTGCTTCCAAGCTTTCGGGTCAGCGACAACACATGAGCGAACACTGCGCGAACGAGGAACACCCGGTGATACGCGGTTTCGAGCCGGGTGAGACGTGGCGCTGGTGTGTCGTGGACGGCGTTCTCAGTTAGTCGTCTCCCCGTGAGTCTTGACCCTGTTCGAAGAACATGGTGTCTCCTGGGTCGGCCGACCCGATGAAAGGAACTGACTTGAAACCCACCATCGTTCTGGTTCACGGCGCGTTCGCCGAGTCCGCCAGCTGGGGCGGCGTCATCCAGCGGCTGCTCGACGACGGCTGTCCGGTCATCGCCGCGCCCAACCCGTTGCGCAGCCTGTCCGGTGATGCCGCCGTGGTCTCCAGCCTGCTGAGCACGATCGAGGGGCCGGTTGTGCTGGTCGGTCACTCGTACGGCGGGGCGGTCATCTCCAATGCCGCCGTCGGGCACGATCACGTCAAGGCGCTCGTATTTGTTGCCGCGTTCGCGCCCGAGGCCGGTGAGAGCATCGGCGCGTTGTCCGGCAAATTCCCCGGCAGCACCCTCGGTGGGACTCTGCAGGAGGTTCCCCTGCCGGACGGCACAATTGACCTGTACATCCGGCAGGACAAGTTCCATCAGCAGTTCGCCGCCGACCTTCCGGCCGGGCGGGCCGCCATCGACGCGGCTGCTCAACGTCCGCTGAACACCACCGCTCTCAACGAGGCCTCCGGCGAGCCGGCGTGGAAGAGCGTGCCGTCCTGGTTCCTCTATCCCGAGCTGGACTACAACATCCCGCTCGAGGCCCACCGGTTCATGGCCGAACGCGCCGGCGCCCGCGCCGCCGTGGAACTCGCCGGCGCGTCGCATGCTGTTCCTGCCTCGGAGCCGGTCGCGGTGGCCGAGCTTGTCCTTGACGCCGCTCGCTCGATCGGCTGACGGCGATGGAGAAGACGTGGCCCCGGTTGCGTGTGGCCGACTGGACCGAGACCCGTAACACCCTGCACATGTGGACCCAGATCGTCGGCAAGATCCGGATGGCGTACGCGCCGACAGCGAACCATTGGTGGCACGTCACGCTCTATCCCACTGCCCGCGGCCTGACCACCTCGGCCGTTCCGTACGACAATGGTGTCTTCGACATCGAGTTCGATTTCGTCGACGAGCGGCTGCGCGTGCGCACCAGTGACGGCGGCTCCCGCGAGGTGGTCCTGGAACCGAAGTCCGTGGCGGCGTTCTACGGCGAGGTCTTCGAGGCGCTGGCCGCGCTCGGTCTGGAGCCGAGCATCCACCCGGTGCCCAACGAGGTCGAGCCGGCGATCCCCTTCGCCGAGGATGACCGGAACTGCTCGTACGACGGGCAGGCCGTGCGGCTGTTCTGGCGGCAGCTGCTGCAGGCCGAGCGGGTGCTGGGCCGTTTCCGCTCCGAGTTCGTGGGCAAGGCCAGCCCGGTGCACTTCTTCTGGGGTGCGATGGACCTGGCGTACACCCGTTTCAGTGGCCGCGAGGCTCCGCAACACCCGGGTGGCGTGCCCAACTGCCCACCGTCGGTGATGCACGAGGGCTATTCGCACGAGCTGGCCAGCTTCGGTTTCTGGCCGGGCGGCGGTGAGGAGGGCGCCTTCTACGCGTACGCGTATCCGGAGCCCCCGGGCTACCGGGAACGCACGAAGGCGTTCTACGACAAGGATCTGCAGGAGTGTGTGCTTCCGTACGAGAGGGTGGCCGACTCGGCCGATCCCGACGCGACACTGCTCGATTTCCTCCGCGTGACGTACGCGGCCGCCGCCGATCTGGCCGGCTGGGACCGCTCCGCCGCGGAGGCGTGACGCTCCGCCCGGAGCCAGTGGTTCTCGGCCAGGACAGTGATGGACGTCGGATCCGACGGTCTCGCTGACCGGGCGGGTGGGGACCACTGCGGTCGCGTCCCCTGGATGGGGGGTCCAGGGGACGCGACGACCTCATCGCGTGAGGGAGCGCATCAGCCCTTCCAAATCACGTTCCCCGTCAACCGTCTGGGCACCCTTGGCCACAGCGTCCGCCATCAACTGCTGGGTCTCGGGACGGCTGATCAACGCACCCCACGCGGACTCCTCCCGTGCGAAGCCCTCGGTGAGGTCCTCAGGAGGCAGCACACTCTTCATGCCGGCGACGACGCCTTCGGGCAGCGCGGCGATGCTGTGAGCCACCCGCTCGACGTAGGAGTCCAGTTCCGCCGACGGCACAGCGCGGTTGATCCAACCGTAGGCGGCCGCGGTCGGCGCGTCGAACAGGTCGCCGGTCAGCAGAATCTCCAGCGCCCGGTTGCGGCCCATCCGCTGACGCAGGTATTGGGTGGCGCCGCCGCTCGGGACGATACCCATCAGAGCCTCGATCTGACCCAGCCCAGCGGTCTCGGCCGCAGCGAAGGTCATGTCGGCGGCCGCGACGAACTCCGCGCCGCCCCCACGTGCCTTGCCGGCCAGCTTGACAATCGTCACCTGCGGCTGATGCCGCAGGAGCTCACCGACGGCCTGGAACACGTTGGCGCCGGCAGGCGCCTGAGCCGCCATCGCTTGCAGCTCTTCCATCTGCTCGACCACGTGCATGTCCACGTGGGCGATGAAGATCTCCGGGTTCGCGCTGGAGAAGACGATCACCTTCGTCGCCGGATCGTGGCGAAGGGCGTCCAGGACCGTGCGCAACTCCCGCATCATCGTCACGCTCAGCGCGTTCACCGGCGGGTTGTCCAGCACGATCTGGGCCACGCCGTTGTCGACGCCGACGCGCAGCGTCGAGTAGAGGTCGGACATGAAGAAACTCCGATCAGGTAACCGCGAGGCGGCTAGGTTTGCCTCGTATACCTAGAATCGGCGAAGACGCATGACGCGACAAGAACGCACTTGAGGAGAACCAGGGATCGTGAGTGATACCTTCCGGTTCGAGACCGACGTCGACGGGCAGACGGTCTTCCGCGTCGACTGCCCCAGCCGGCCGATCCTCGATCAGATCGCCGACAAGTGGTCGATGATGGTGATCGCCGTTCTGGAGCGCCCGACCCGGTTCAACGAGATCAAGCGTCGCCTCGACGGAGTGACTCAGCGCGTCCTTACGCAGTCGCTGCGCCGCCTGGAGCGCAACGGGATGATCGTGCGAAGGGTGTTGCCGACCTCGCCGGTGGGAGTGGAGTACTCCCTGACGCCGCTGGGGGAGTCGCTGCGTGAGCCGTTCATGCACCTGTACTCCTGGACGGTCCAGCACAGCGGCCAGATCCAGCGTAGCCAGCAAGCGTTCGACGACCGCTCCCGGAAGGCAGCGGGCGACGGCATCACCCCTTGATTCCCTCGACCATGTGGTGAGAACAGAGCTTTCGCGGACTGACCCGGGGAAGGCTGACGCATGACGAGCGCATCAGCCGTACGTGTTCGTGCCGCCCGCCTGACGCGGCGGTAGGCGGCGGCGTGCGTCGTGTCCCTGCTCACTGCGAGGGGCGAGCGCAGAGTTTGACCTTGTCCTGAGAACACGGTCTTCACTCGTATCAACGCATCCCGCCAGCGAGGAGCCGGTCGTGAACCCCATCGAAACGCTCGTTGAGAACTTCCGGGAGCTGGTAGCGCAGGTGCCTGACACCGTCCAGCCTTTCATCGTCATGCTGGCCGGCGCGGTCCCGTTCATCGAGGGTGAGGGAGCCTCACCGATCGGTGTCGTCGGCGGGATCAACCCGGTCGTCGCGGGGATCGCGGCAGCTTCGGGCAACTTTCTCTGCGTCTTGATCGTGGTGCTGATCAGCTCGCGAGCCCGTGCCGGCGCCCTGGCTCGCGGGCATCGAACCGAGGACCATGAGCAACGAAAGCCCGAGTCGAAGGGCCGTCAGCGCCTCCGCCGGTACCTGGTCCGATTCGGCGTCCCCGGAGCGAGCTTGCTCGGGCCGATGGCCGTACCGACTCAGATCACGGCAGTGATGCTCGTCGCCTCGGGCATATCACGCGGTTGGGTCCTGCTGTGGCAGGCGATAGCGATCGTCCTGTGGACGACGCTGACCACGACGGTGGTCTGGGGCGTCGTCTCTTCGGTGGTGGCTTGAGGCTCATGGTACGCGCCCGCTCCGACTTCCGTACCCATCGGATCTGATGTGCTAGCTTCCCCGGTAAGGACCGCCCGGCACGTGCCTGGTGCGATCCGGAAAGGGGCTGACGTGGCCTGGAGCACCCAGGAGCTCGCCGAGCTGGCCGGCACCACAGTCAACACGATCCGGCACTACCACCGGATCGGCCTGCTCGAGGAGCCGGAGCGCCGGCACAACGGATACAAGCAGTACGGCGTACCGCATCTGGTCTGCCTCCTGCGTATCCGGCGTCTGGTGGAGCTCGGGGTGCCGCTGTCCGAGATCGGTGTGGCCAGGTCGAACGGCGATGTTCCCCCGGAAGTGTTGCGCCAGGTCGACGCTCAGCTCGCCACCGAGATGGAACGCCTGCGCGCGGCCCGGGCCGACATCGCTGTCCTGCTGCGCGACGGCGCACCGGCCGACACGCCGGCCGGTTTCGAGTCGGTCGCGTCGCGCCTGTCCGAGGCCGACACCTCACTCATCCACGTCTACACCCGGCTGTACGACGAAGACGCCATGAAAGACCTGAAGCGCATGGCGGAGACCGACACCGACCCGGTCAACGCGGAACTGGACGCTCTGCCGCCGGACGCGGACGAGGCCACCCGGCAGGACGTGGCCGAGCGGCTCGCGTCGCTCATCGCCCAGAACCTCAACGATTATCCGTGGCTGAACGATCCGGCTGGTCGCCTGTCCAAGAGCAAGAACGTCACCATGCAGACCTTCGTCGACGCCGTGGTCTCGCTCTACAACACCGCACAGATCGACGTGCTCACCCGGGCCAGCCTCCTCGCGCACGAGCCACGGCGCCTCGCCCAGCCGGACGAGGACGGCGCCGGCGCCGGTTGACCCCGGATGGGCGCTCCGGCTCCTCGGGCAGGCCGAGCCGGTGGTAGTCCGCAGAGCGAGGCGATGGGGGAGCGCCCGGTCAGTAACGGCATCAGCGAAGGTTCGCTCGGACGGCCGCGGCTATCGGCGTCGAACCCTGGTTGAGTTCGAGGATCTGCCGACCGATCCGCGGCTCGTGAAGCAATTCCGTCAGAGTCGCGGCGACGTCCTCGCGGGGGATCTCGTCGTGCGGTTGTGCCGGGCCGAGGGCAATCGCACCGGTTCCAGCCCGATCGACGAGCATGGACGGCCGGAGGATCAGCCAATCGAGACCGGACTCGCTGACCGCGACGTCGACGAGCTTCTTCACCGCGAAGTAGAACTCCTTGGCGTCGTCGACGTGCCGCCCGCGCTCAGCTTCGGGCAGTACGGAAAGCAACGCGAAGCGTTTCACACCCGCTCTGCTCGTCGCCTCCAGAGCTTTCACCACACCGTCACCGTCGATGGCGGCGGTGACCTCACGAGACCCTCCGTTCGATCCGGCGGCATACACGACGGCGTCGAATCCGCTGATCATGGAGGTCAGGGAGTCGGTGGTAAGGTCCGCGATCTCACCGACGTACGCATCGACGCCCTGCGCGGCTAGTGCGGCTCGCTGATCGTCGCGGCGCACCAGACCGGAGACCACGTCACCGCGATCGGTAAGGTTACGCGTCAGCAGTCTTCCGACGCCTCCGCTGATCCCGAAGATGAAGACTCTGAACAGGTGCGTCATTCCGTTCCAGCCTTCTTGGGGATCGGCACTGCTCGTGGGGGAGGGCAGTGCCCTCAGGTTCGCACCGGCGCCGGCCCCTTCGCGTCGGTAGAAATCCCTTATTCAGCGCAGGCGCAGTTCCTTGAGCTGCCGGCGGGAGGTGATGCCGAGCTTCCGGAAGATGTTGCGCAGGTGCGCTTCGATCGTGCGCGGGCTCAGGAACAGCTGAGCGCCCACCTCCTGAGAGGTCGCCCCGGTGGCCACCAGCCGCGCGATGTGCAGCTCGTGGGCTGTGAGGGTGTCGGCCGTCGACGTCTTCCGTTTACGGGGATGCTCGCCGGTGGCCCGCAGCTCTCGCGCGGCGCGCGCCGCGAAGGCCTCCAGGCCCATGCCCGACAGCAACTCGTGCGCGGTGCGGAGCTGTTCGCGAGCGTCCAGGCGCCGGCCCTCGCGGCGCAGCCACTCGCCGTAAACCAGGTGGGTGCGGGCGAGGTGACCGGCCATCCGGCAGGCCTGCAGCCATGCGATCGCCTCGCGGTAGTGCTTGTCGGCGGTCGGGCCGGTGCTTGTCAGCGCTTGCGAGCGCGCCGCCAGGCCGAGCGCCCATGGGCTGCCGCTGGCCCGGGCCCGCTCCTTGAGCAACTCCACGGCGGCGGCCGCGCGCTCCGGGTGACCCGCGCGGGATGTCGCCTCGATGAGCTCGGGCAGCGTCAGATTGCTGTACAGCGTCTCGTCGGTTCGGGCCGCGCTGGCCGCGGCGTCCAGTGCGGCGGGATAGTTGCCCAAACCGTTGTGCAGCAGGGTCAGGGCGTACTGGGCCATCGTCACCGCGGTGCCCTCGCCTCGTGCGGTCGCCTGTTCGACGCTTGCCGCATGCAGCTGGGTGGCTTCGGCCTCGCGGCCGCGCCATGCGGCCAGCACGAGCTGGGCGTGCAGCAGATGCACGCCCCCGGTCGCCTGCGAAATGCCGACCTCCTCGGCGGCCAGCTCGTCGGCGTGCTCGATCTCGCCGGCGAACACCAGCACGACGGATTGGAAGAGGAGCGCGGCCGGCAGCACGGCAAGGGCGCCCGCTTCGCGTGCGAGCCGGACGTTGCATTCGGCCAGCGCCAGGACCGAGTCGTCGTCGAACAGCGCCAGGGCGATGCGGCTGGCCAGCCAGAGCCACCGGTGGTTGTCGGAGTCTCCGTCGTCCGGCTCGTCGAGGAAAGCCTTGATCGCGCGGCGCAGTTCCGGCACGCCGGGTTCGTACCCTTGGATGAACGCGGTCACCAGCGCATCGAGCAGCATGTCGGCCGGCCTCGGCGGCCCGGGCGGGGCGGGCGCGGCCTTGGCGCTCAGGGCAACCTCCAGCACGCCACGTTCCTGGCCGACCTCGCCGGTGATGATCGCCGCATCGAACGCGTGCAGATAGGTTTCGCGGGCGAGCGCGGCGTCCAGCGGGCCCAGTGTCCTGGCCGCCTCCAGCAGCATCCCCGGCACGTCGCTGCCTCGGGTCAGGTAGAAAGCGATCCGAGCGCGAGACAGTTGCAGTCGACCGCGTTGCCGGGCGTCCAACGGACCGGCCGCCGCCACCGCCAGCAGCTCCAGCGCAGCCTCGGACGCGCCGGCCTCATGCTTGGCATCGGCGGCTTCCAGTGCTCGCCGGGCCCGGTCGGCAGGATGGGGAGTGAGCTCGACCGCCTGCTGCAGGAACGCCGCCGCGGCCGCCGACCCGCCACGAGCACGCGCCCGGCCGGCCGAACGCTCCAGGCCCGCGGCAACCTCCTCATCGGGTCCCAGCACCGCCTGCGCGAGGTGCCACACCTGCCGGTCGGGATCGACCAGAGGGTCGATGGCGGCGGCCAGCGCCCCGTGGGCGCGGCGGCGGTCCGGTGGTGAGGCCGCCCGATAGACCGCCGACCGCACCAGTGGATGGCGGAACCGCACCCGTGCGCCGATCTCCAGCAGTCCGGCGGCTTCCGCGGGTGCGGCCGCCTCCCGCGCGATGCCCAAATTCTCGCCCGCACGCCACAGCAGCGCCACGTCGCCGGTCGGCTCTGCCGCCGCGACCAGCAACTGCATTTGACTCTCGGCCGGCAGGCTGCCCGAGCGGAGCTGGAAGCTTTCCTCGACGCGGCGCGGAACGCTCATCACGTCGGGTAGCTCGAACCCGCCGGCCAGCCGGCTCGGCTGTACGCTCCGGGGCAGCTCGAGCAGCGCCAAAGGGTTGCCGCGCGCCTCCGCGACGATGCGTTCGCGCACTCCGTCGTCCAGAGGTGCCGGAACCGCACCGGTCAGCAGCGCCCGCGCGTCTACCTCGTAGAGTCCGTCCAGGCGCACCTCAGGCAGCCCGTCGAACACCCGGACGTCACTCTCACCAGGGTCCCGCAGCGCGAACAGCAACGCCAGCCGTTCGGCCGCCACCCGCCTTGCCACAAAGGCCAGAACCTGGGCGGACGCCTGATCCAGCCACTGCGCATCGTCGACCAGACACAGCAGCGGCCCCTCCTCGGCCACCTCGGCCAGCAGGCTGAGAGTCGCCAGCCCGACCAGGAAGCGGTCCGGCGTCACGCCGCCCTGCCGCCCGAACGCGACACCGAGCGCGGCCTGCTGAGGTTCGGGAAGCGACCCGGCGCGGTCCAGCAACGGCCCGCACAGTTGATGCAGGCCCGCGAAGGCGAAGTTGCTCTCGGACTCCATCCCGACCGAGGTTTCCACCCGGAACCCCGACCCGCCCGCGATATCGCGGGCATGTGCCAACAGCGCGGACTTGCCGATGCCGGCCTCGCCGCGCACCACCACGGCCCCGCTGTGTCCGGACCGCGCCCGAACCAGCAGCTGTTCAACTGCTTCGCGCTCCCTGCGGCGGCCCAGCAGGTCCACGAGTTCCGCTCCCGTCCAGATCCGGACGGCGCGCCGTAGCACGTCGCTGCACCCCAGCGCGGCTGATTTAGGTACCGTCCGGTACTTAAGAGACAGCAGCCTATCAGCGTGACCGTGTGCCAGGAACACTGTGTGACTCAGCTCGGTCGGGCAGTTGGCACTGATCGCCCAGAAGCCCCATATGGCGCCCGTGGTGTCCGGTGCCCACACGTAAGGGTGTTTCACCGACGCGAACGTCGCCGTGCCGATGCGAGCGTGGAGTCACAGCCGTACAAGGGGGAGGAGCTGACGTGGCCTGGAGCACTCGGGAGCTCGCGGAGCTGGCCGGCACGACAGTCAATACCATTCGGCACTATCACCGGATCGCCCTGCTCGATGAGCCCACGCGCAGATACAACGGATACAAGCAGTACGGAGTGCTCGACCTCGTCCGTCTGGTGCGCATCCGGCGCCTGTCCGAGCTCGGCGTGCCGCTGTCTCGGATCCGCGAGATCTGCGCGGACGGCGCTGCCGCGCCGGACGTCCTGAAGCAGGTCGACGCCGGCCTCGCCTCGGAGATCGAGCGATTGAGCAAGGCCCGGACCGACATCGCGACCATCCTGCGCACCCGTGCGCCGGTCGGGGCCGACCTATTTGACTCTGTGCCGGGAACACGGTCTTCAATTGCCGGAACGTAAGTCGCGCCCCTGAGCGGCCCATCGCGTCGAGGTGAGAGGGGAGCACGGTGGCTGAGCGAACCCGCGAACCCGCGCTCGGGCCCGCGATCCTGGCGGAAGATCTCCTGCTGGTTCTGTTCCAGCCGGAATCGCCGGCGCGGGACACGGGAGTCGTCGTCGGTGAGAGCACACTTTCCGACGTCCTCGCGGGGGCGGTGCTCGCCGATCTCGGGCTCGGCCGGCAGGTGCGAATGCTGCCTGGCGGGGGCGGGTCGACCATGGTGGAAGCCGTCGCGCATCGTCCCCCGACGGACGACATCCTGCGATCGGCCTGGGATTATCTCGCGGCCGGGCCCAAGGGGTTCCAGGCCGCTCTCGCCGCGATCGGGCCGGCCCTGCGTGGCGTGCTGCTCGACCGGCTCGTCGAGCGCGGGGACATCCGCCGTTCCAGTCGCACAGCGCTCGGCCTGGTCCCGGTGGAGGTCCTGGAGGACGGCGGAACCGGACGCCGGGCCGAGCTGCTTTCCGCCGTACGGTCCGTGCTTGTCGAAGGTGTGGAACCGCAACCGCGACTGGCCGCCCTCGCGGCTCTGCTGTCGGGAAGCGGAACGCTTCCGCAGTTCGGCCCCGGGATCCCCTGGACGGCCTCCGTGATCGCCCGCGCCAAGAGGATCGAGCAGGAGAACGGGGGAGCCGAAGCCGCTGCCGAAGCAATCGCCCGCACGGTCGCCTCAGCCATCGACAGCACCGGCATGGCCGCCGCGACCGCCGTCCCGAAGCAGCAGTCGCACGGACCCTCAGGCTCCGCCGGATGACTCCCGTGACGCACCGTCAGGGTGATCGCCGGTCGTTGTCGTGACGGTGCTCGGACTCGTCCTCCAGCTCGATTCGCTCCTTGCGTACTTCGCCGCTGACCGTCTCCGTGCCCGCGACAGTCTCCTTGCGCATCCGTACGCGTTCGACCGGCACGGCCTCGGTGGTGACGACCGGCCGCTCCGCCCACAACGTCATCCCGGGATCCGGCCCGGCTGGGCTGTCCTCGACGGCCCGGGTGGTGGCGCCGGAGGCGGGCTCCTGCTCCAGCCGGACCTCTTCCCGGGTGACCGGCACGCTCACCTGCTGTTCCTCGGTGACCGTGTATTTGCGGAGTCGTGCCTTGCCCGTCTGCTCGGTGCGGGTACGGGGGACGAGTCGTTCCTCCGAGAGGGTCATGGCGTCGTCGTCGGTGCGGCCGGGCGCGTCCCGGCCGTCGGATTCGTCGGCGCCGTGGTGGTCCGTGTGGTCCGGCCCCGACTCGTCGTAGTAGCGGTACAGCTCCTCCTCGTCGTCCGGGCTGAGTTCCCGGTCGTGGTCGATGCGGGGCGCGTGCTTGACCTTGTCCTTGCTGAAGGGCACCTCGAGGCGGTCGCCGTCGAGGGTGGCGTCCCGGACGGGGACGAAGGACTCCTTCTTGCCGAACAGGCCGGTGCGAACCGCCACCCAGGCCGGGTCGCCGGTGTGGTTGTCGAGATACACCTGGCCGGCCGAGCCGATCTTGTCGCCGTCGGTGCTGTAGACATCGGCGCCGTACACGTGACGGACAGCGTCGCGATTGATCATGAGTCCTCCTCGCTCGGGTGCGGCGGTCAGCGTCCGAGGCCGGCCTCGTCGACCTTGCGGTGGTACCGCATGCCGGCGAGCCCGCCCAGAACGGCGCCGACCAGGGCGGCGACCAGGGCGATCACGACGGCGACGATGCTGCCGGTCGTGACGTTTTCGCCACCGATCGGCAGGCGGGGGAAGCCGCCCACCCGGTCGAGCAGGTCGTACTTCTCGCCGAGGGCGGCGCCCGCTACGGCGACGGCGGCGACGATGACGATCGCCCAGATCCACACGGCGATGCCCTGCTTGACGCCGCTGAACCGGGCCATCCGCCCGGCGACGTAGCCGCCGCAGAAGTAGGCGACCAGGATCACCGCCAGCAGGGTGAGCCCGCCGACGAGTCCGATGGTCGCGGCGTTGTCGCGCGTGTCGCCGGCGTCGGCGGCGATGCCCACTGTGGCGCCGGCCGCCACGAGCAGGCCGGTCAGGATGACGGCGGTGCCGGTGGCGGTCAGCCAGCCGAAGAACGCCGAACCCCACTTGATGCCGCCGTAGCGGTCCTTCTCGCGGGCCACGACCTCGCGCCGATCGTTCGAGGCGACGGTCGCGCCGCTCCGCTGCGACGGAGCCGAGGCGCCGCCCGCGCGATCACCGGCTGAGTGAGCGCCGGCTGGATGAGCGCCCGCGGTTTCCGCGGTACTGGATGAAAGGGGACCTTTTCGATCAGGCGATGTGCTCATGGCAGACTCCGACTCGGGCGCAACCATCGACTCATGTCAGTCGTGCAGGCGGGTGGATGCCCGTCGGCTTCTCCGGTAAACGCCGGTGGCCTCGCCGGTATCGCTGTGTCAGCTGTCGAGGTTTTCATCGGAGCGGGCAGCCCTCGGCCGGCCCGGGAAATGATCGTTCAGGAATCGCCCGGCCGGTGCCGAGTCTCGTTCCCGGTTGCGTCGAGGAGATCGAGCAGGTGCCGGGCCATCGCGGCCCGGTTCGCGAAGAGTGGGCGAAGGCTCTTGTCGGCGTCCGTGGCTGGGTGCTCGTAGGGGATCGACGGGACGGCGTGGAAGATCGTCATGGCTATGGCGTGCGCCCGTCGTACTTCGTGGATCGGGATGGTGCGTCCTTCGTCGCGCAGGCCTTGTGCGTACGCCGGTAGGCACGCCTGCTCCAGTTCCAGGAACGTATCGGCGGGACGCCGTCCGAGCTGGATGTCGCCCAGCAGAAGCTGGCCGAGGTCGAACCCGATCGGTGCCGTGCCCCAGAAGCCGAAGTCAATCATGACGAGGCCGGGGTCGTGCTCGGTGCGGAGCAGGTTGTCGGTGCAGGCGTCGCCGTGCGCGGTCATAGTGGGGAAGGACTCCAACTCGTCGACCAGTGCGGGCAGGGCGGCTGCGGCGCGTTCGATCCTGCGTCGAAGGGGCTCGTCGAACGTCACGGCGACGCACGGGTGGCGCCAGAAGCCGTCCTCCGACAGCGCCGGAACGATGTTCACCGCCAGCCAGTGGTCCGCGAACCGGCGCGCAGTCCGCCCGACGGGGATGTCGGCGGCGAATGGTGCGACGGAGCGGCTGGCCGCGAGGCGCCCGAGGAGATAGGCCGCGTGACGGTGTTGCTCGACGTCCCACGGGACGTGGCGCACCGGCACACAGCCGAGCCATATGGCTGCTGACTGCTCGTCCAGGTCGGCTACGTGGTAAGCGCGCGGAATGCTGAGCCCAGGGGGAAGACACCGGCGAAGATCTCCGCGGTAGATATCCGGCTCGGTACGCCAGGGCATGAGCGGTGCGAGCTGCGAGCGCAGCGGCTCGGGCACCTCCCGGAAGAGCGGTGACCGGCTCCACGCCTGGACGAGTTTGACGAAGAAGGCGTACTCATGGGTCTGGCCGGTGTTGTCACTCGCGGTGCCGCAGACCAGGTACCGGCCGGCCGTCGTCAGGGCGGGCCGATCGTACGGGTGGGCTTGGACCTGCGCGGTGAGTACGCGTACTCGAGAACGGCCGAGCTGCGCCGCCACCACGTCCTCGAGCAAGGCCGTCGGCCGCCGGCCCAGGCCGAGAGCGGTCAGGTCAGTACGGGTGGCTTCGTCGAGCCGCTGGTCTGCGACGTCACCGGTCTCCCGCACGGCTCAGGCCACGATTCCGCTGCCGTGGGGCGGGAACGTGTCCGCAAGCCTCGGCACTCCGGGCCCCGTCACGTCGCGCAAGCCGGCGGGCCGGCCGGACACCACCAGGAGCAGCGCGGCGATCGGTCCTTCAACCCGGACACCGGCACCGGCGCGCCACGGCGCGTCGGTCGCCGACAGCTCGAAGCCTCGCAGCCGGCGTCGCGCCCGGAACGGAAACGACCGTGCCCAGATGTGGTTCGCTGCCGCCACGGCGGCGGCAGCAGGCATCGGATGAGACCGTCCGATCGGGCGGGCTATGTCCTGGGTGTGGCACAGGATGTCGATCAGAGGCTCGAGCGCGGTGAGGAACGGCGCGGTGCGGCGGGAGCCGACCATGGCGCGCAATCGTCGCGGGTATTCCTCCACCGGCAGGCGTGCCTGCCTGATCGCGGTGTCCCGGATCATCCGGTTGAAGCCGCCACCGGCGCGGACCAGGGAGATCGTCGCAGAGAGCGGCCCCGTGTGGGCGAGCGTCAAATGGGCGGCGACGTCGCGAACCGTCCAGTCCCGGCAGAGTGACGGCGTGCGCCACTGGGAATCATCGAGGCTCTCCAACATGTCGGCCAGCCGGGCGCGCTCTTCGTCTATCGCGCGCCACACCGCATCCTCATCCACGGCGCTCCCCTTTAGTTCGAAGATGGTACTAGAATGGTTCGAAAATCTGACTACTGTCAAGGAGTGGTGCGTGCCGAACCGACCTGATCAGGGGACGTCCGCGGCGGACTCGGAGGACACCTCGGCCGGCGGTGGGCCGCTCAACATCGGGCTGTTGTGCTTCATCGTCCAGCGCTCCATGGAAGATCGCGTCCTCGCCGATCTCGCCGCGGCCGGGTTCGACGACATCACGGTGGCCCAGGCGCGTGTGCTGGCTCGGGTCGGCGCCAAGGGCACCCGGCTCACCGATCTCGCCGAGCAGGCCCGTGTCACCAAGCAGACCGCCACGTTCATGGTCGATCAGCTCGAGCGCGCCGGTTATGTGAGCCGCCTTCCGGACCCTGTCGACGCGCGAGCACGACTGGTGACCTTCGCCGACCGGGGACTCGCCGCTCGGGAGGTGGCGCGGCGGACCGAGGTCGTGGTGCAGGAGGAATGGACCCGTCACCTCGGCCGGCGAGCCACCGTACGACTGCACCAGCTCCTGACTCAGCTCCGCGAGATCACCGACCCCTATCAGTGACCGGGCCGTGGATCGATGCTGCCGGCGCGGGTCGACGGCTACCGCGTCGCCGGCGGCGAATGCCGGGCCGTCGTGCCGGTGAAGCGGCGCAGTCGGAGACTGTTGCCGACGACGAAGACCGAGGAGAACGCCATCGCCGCGCCGGCGATCATCGGGTTGAGCAGACCGGCCGCGGCCAGCGGCAGGGCGGCGACGTTGTAAGCGAAGGCCCAGAAAAGATTGCTCTTGATGATCCGCAGCGTGCGACGGGACAGCCGGATCGCGTCGACCGCGGCGAGCAGATCCCCGCGTACCAGAGTGAGGTCGGACGCCTCGATGGCGACGTCGGTGCCGGTGCCCATGGCCAGCCCGAGGTCGGCCTGAGCCAGCATGGCGGCGTCGTTGACGCCGTCCCCGGCGGCGGCGACGACCTTGCCCTCGGCTTGCAGCCGCTTGACCACGTCGACCTTGCCGGCGGGCAGCACCTCGGCGATCACATCGTCGATGCCGACCCCGGCGGCCACCGCCCGGGCGACGGTCTCGTTGTCGCCGGTCAGCAGAATCGGGGTGAGGCCGAGCCGGCGGAGGCCGGCGACCGCCTCACGGCTGGTGGGCTTGACCGCGTCGGCCACGGCCAGAACCCCGCGAGCTGTGTCGCCCCAGCCGGCGACGACAGCGGTTCGCCCGGCCTGCTGCGCGGTGATCACGGCCTGCTCGACCTCGGCGGGTACCGCGTACCCGCGCTCGCGGAGCAGTTGTGGCCTGCCGACCAGTACGGTGTGGCCGTCGACGGCGCCGGTGACACCCAGGCCTTCCAGGTTGGCGAAGCCGCTGACCGGCGGCAGTGGCGACTTCCCGGCGCCGGCGCGGACGATGGCCTGCGCGATCGGGTGCTCCGAGGCGGCCTCGACGGCGGCCGCCAGTCGCAGCAGTTCTGCGCGGTCCTGCCCGGCGGCCGGGGTCGCGTCGATCAGGGTCATCCGGCCGGTGGTGACCGTGCCGGTCTTGTCGAGCACGATGGTGTCGACCGTACGGGTGGACTCGAGCACCTCGGGTCCCTTGATCAAGATGCCGAGCTGGGCGCCGCGACCCGTGCCGACCAGCAGCGCGGTCGGCGTGGCCAGGCCGAGCGCGCACGGGCAGGCGATGATGAGCACGGCCACGGCGGCGGTGAACGCGGCCGTCCAGCCGCTGCCGGTGCCCACCCACCAGCCCAGTGTGGCGACGGCGAGGCCGATGACGATCGGTACGAAGACGCCGGAGATCCGGTCGGCGAGACGCTGGGCGGCGGCCTTGCCGGTCTGTGCCTGCTCGACCAGCGTCGCCATCTGCGCGAGCTGTGTGTCGGCGCCGATCCGGGCGGCCCGCACGACCAGCCGCCCGCCGACGTTGACGGTCGCGCCGGCCACGGTGTCGCCGGGGCCGACCTCGACCGGCACGGATTCGCCGGTGAGCATGCCGGCGTCGACAGCGGACGCGCCGTCCTCGACGACGCCGTCGGTGGCGATCTTCTCGCCCGGCCGGACCACGAACCGGTCGTCGACAGCCAGATCGGCGACCGGGATGCGCTGTTCGGCGCCGTCGCGCAGCACGGTGACGTCCTTGGCGCCGAGCTCGAGCAGGGCGCGCAGGGCAGCGCCGGCGCGGCGCTTGGAGCGGGCCTCGAAGTAGCGTCCGGCCAGAAGGAACGCGGTTACCCCGGCCGCCGCTTCCAGGTAGATGGCGCCGGAGCCGTCGGTGCGGGCGATGTCGAAGGTGAACGGGTGCGTCATGCCCGGCGTCCCGGCGGTGCCGAAGAACAGGGCCCACAGCGACCAGCCGAACGCCGCCAGGGTGCCCAGCGACACCAGGGTGTCCATGGTGGCGGCGCCGTGCCGCAGGTTGGTCCAGGCCGCCTTGTGGAAGGGGAGGCCGCCGTAGACGACGACCGGCGCGGCCAGCGTGAGGGACAGCCATTGCCAGTAGGTGAACTGCCAGGCGGGAACCATCGCGAGAACGATGACGGGGACGCTGAGCGCGATCGCGGTGAACAGCCGGGTTCGCAGTGCGCGCAGCCCGTCGGCAGGCTCGGACTCGGCCCGCGCGTCGGCGGCCGCGGGCGGTGGTGGCAGGACAGCGGTGTAGCCGGTCTTCTCGACCGTGGCGACCAGGTCATCGGGCGTGATGCCACCGTCGTACGCGACCGAGGCCTTCTCGGTGGCGTAGTTGACCGTGGCGGTGACGCCGTCCATCCGGTTGAGCTTCTTCTCGATCCGCGAGGCGCAGGAGGCGCAGGTCATGCCGCCGATCGACAACTCGATTCGGTTCGGCGCCTGTTGCAGCGGCCGGGCTGTCGCCATGGACGCTCCTCCTTACTCGTGGGTGTGGCCGTCGGCGCCGTGCTCGGACGGGCCGGGCGCGGGTGCCGGTGTTGGTGGGGACGTGACGTCGGTGTCCGGTCCGACCGTGCCGGCGACCGCGGTGAACTCGGCGGTGCGTACCTTGCCGGCGTGCTGGAAGTCCAGGTACAGCCGGTAGGCGCCGGTCGACGGCACGTCAGCGTGGAAGGTGATGCCGGGCCCGGCCGGGGTGCGCCCGTCGTCCGGGGTTCCGTCGGGGTGCACGTGCAGGTAGGCCAGGTCGCCCTCGCGCAGCGCTACGAGGTGCCCGTAGGCGCCGAGATAGGGCTGCAGATCGGTGACGGGCTTGCCGCCCTTGCTCACCGACAGGGTCAGCCGGGACGAGGCGCCGGGCTGGAGCGCGCCGGTCAGGGTGACGGTGTAGCCGTCCACCGTCGAGGTGTTTCCGGCGGGCGGTAGTGGCCGGGGCTGGTAGTCGCCCGGCGCGGGTACGTCCGCTCCCAGGGTGAGCCCGTCCGGGCGTCCGGCCGGCTGGAAGTCGGCGAAGACGCGGTACTGACCCGGAGCCGCCACGGCGAGCGGGACCGACCACGTGCCGTCGGCCGACAGGCTCGGATGAAGGTGCTGGAAACCGGACAGGTCGCGGCGCACCACGATGAGGTGCAGATCCTTGTCATGGCTGGTGGTGTAGGCGGTCACCGGTGTGTTCCCGGGCCCGAGCACCTTGAACTGGAACGTTCGCGGGCTGCCGGTGGACAGCTGTCCTGTCAGCGGTAGCAGCCGATAGCCGTCCTCGCTGACCTGCAGTCCGGCGGGCAATCTCTGCTGGTTCGGGGCCTCGCCGCTGGTGTCGCCGTGTTGGGCGTGTGTGGCGGCGGGCGCGGGTTCCGGGCCGACGGCGCGGCCGAGGCCCAGGGCGGCGGTGAAGACGACCGCCAGGCCCAGGCCGAAGGCGCCCAGCCGTGCTGGAGTGTTCACGGTTACCTCGCCACCAGCTCGTAGCCGGCCTCGTCGACGCGGTGCGCGCAGGTCATGCCGGTCACGGTGTAGGTGTCGGTCGCCATGGCGGGCGGTCTCCTCGTCTGTCGTGCCGTGGTGCGCCTCAGCGCGGCGCACAGGAGACTATACCCGTACCCCCCAGGGGTATCAATCGTCCGGGCTACGGCGGATCGAGCCACCGGTCCGGGGCGGGGACGAGCGTCTCCAGTTCGGCCCAGAGCTCGTCGGGGACCGGTGCGCCGGCGAGGTCGAGTGTCTGCTGTACCCGCTCGGGTGAGGAGACTCCGACGACCGTCGAATCGATGAACGGCGCGCGCAGCGAGAACTGCAACGCGGCCGCGGCCAGCGGTACCTCGAACCGGGCCGCTGCCGACGCCATCGCGGCGGCCGCAGTGGCGATCGCGTCGTCGCGCTCGCCGTAGGCGTACTTCGCCTGTGCGGCCGGCCCTTTGGCGAGCATGCCCCCGCCGTACGGCGCCGCGTTGAGGACGCCGATGCCCCTGTTGTGCGCCGCCCGGAACAGCGGCTCGGCCGACCGGTCGAGCAACGTGTACCGGTTGTGCGTGAGCACCACCTCGAACACGCCGGTGTCCAGATACTGCTGCATCAGGGCGACCGGGCCGCCGGCCACGCCGAGATGCGCCACGAGTCCCTGTCGTTTCAGGTCGGCGAGCGCTTCGACCGGCCCGTCCGCCGCGGTGGCCTCGGCGAAACTGATCCGTTCGGGGTCGTGCAGGTGCAGCAACGGGATCCGGTCGAGGCCGAGGCGTTGCAGGCTCTCCTCGAGCGACGTCCGGACCCGGCGGCCGGAGAATTCGCCGGTCCGCGGATCCGGGTCGACCTTGGTGGCCAGCACGACGCCGGCGGGCAGGCCGCCGCGACCGCGCAGAGCGGTCCCGACGCGCCGCTCGGCGGAACCGTCCTCGCCGTACCCGTTGGAGGTGTCGAGGAAGTTGACGGCAGGGTTGTCCAGCGCCGCCTCGATCGTGGCGACCGCGCGTTCCTCGCTCACCTCGTACCCGTAGAGCTGCGGCATGTTCGCCAGCGGGCTCGTGCCCACGCAGAGCGCGGTCACGGTCAGCCCGGTGGCGCCGAGGGGCCGGACGGTCACGCGACCCCCCGGGCGGCGAAGATCTCCCGGGCGGCGTGGTAGGCGTCGACGATCCGGGCGAGTACCGCCTCGGTGTCGGCGTCGGCCTTGGTGGTGTCGGGGTGGTCCCTTCGCCACTCGACCATCCGGGACGCTGCGCGGTGGAAGGTCAGCCGGGGTAGGAAGCCGGGCACAAAGGTACGGATTTTCGTGGTGTCGAACACCGCGCTGTGCCCGATGTCGCCGACCATCTCGCCGGACCAGAACCACCCGGGGGCCACCAGCGGATACATTTCGGAGGCGACGTGGACCAGCCGGGGCGCCACGCCCAGCGCCTCGGCGACGATCGTGTAGATCTGGTCCCAGGTGTAGACGTCGGAGCCGGTGATGTTGAACGTCTCGCCGATCGCGCGGGGGTTGCCGAGCAGGCCGACCAGGCCCTGCGCGAAGTCCTCGGCGTGGGTGAGGGTCCACAGCGAGGTGCCGTCGCCGTGGACCGGGATCTGTTCACCGCGCGCTATCCGGTCGACCGTCGTCCAGCCGCCCGGCAGCGGCGGGTTGGCGTCGTCATAGGTGTGTGACGGCCGAACCACGGTGAGCGGAAAGCCCTGCGTCACGTGCGCGTCCTGCAGCGTCTGCTCGGCGCCACTTGGCGGTGGCGTACTCGAGGTGGGGGTTGGGGGCAGTCGGCGTCGACTCGGTGATCGGTGTCTGCCGCACCGGCTTCGCGTAGATCGAGCCGGAGCTGATGTGTACGTACTGCTTGGTCCGGGAGGTGAAGAGGGCCACCATCCGGCGGGCGTCGTCGGGGTGGTAGGACAGGAAGTTCACCACGGCGTCGAAGGTGCGGTCGCCGATCGCGGCGGCCAGCGCGGCATCGTCGGCGACGTCGGCGGTCAGCGTCTCGACCTCGTCGGGCAGGCTGCGGTCCTGAGCGTTGCGGCCGCGGTTGACCACCGTGACCCGCATGCCGGTCTCGACCGACAGGCGTACGCAGGATGCGCTGATCGTTCCGGTTCCGCCGAGGTACAGCACGCTCAGACGAGCGGAGTCCTGGTGCAACATTTTTCTCCTCGGTGCTCAGATCTTTCCGGCGTACCAGTCTTCGAACCCGTTCTCGGTCAGGCTGGTGAGAACGTCCTGCGGGCGGATGCCGAGCGGCTCGAGCCTCTCCACCACCGCCTTGAAGAACAGTTGCTTGGTGGCCACGGGATACATGTGTACCGCGATGACCCGGATGACGACAGGCCGCGCTCGAACAACCGCTGGAGGCTCAGGTAGGCGATCACCTCGGGAATCGGAAGGACCAGGTAGATGAAGCCGCGGTACGAGTTCGTACAGCCCGAACCGGGTGGCCGTGGCGAACAGCGGCGTTCTCAGCGGCCGGGTGAACCCGTCCGGCCGGCTGCCGGTCAGCATTCCGGCGACACCGTACGGCCAGCCGTGGACGTACCTGAGCCAGCAGCTCGCCCTCGCCTCGGAGGTTTCCAATTCGGACCCGACTCCCGCGTACGCGTTCGGCGCCGGCCTCGGCTACACGACGTTCCGGTGGTCCGGCTGATCGGCTTCGCCCGGGTTCCGGCCGCGCCGGGCGCCGCCGCCCGGGTACGGTTCGAGGTGCCCGCGTCGGTGACATCGTTCATCGGCCCGGATCTGACCCGCATCGTCGAGCCGGGCGAGATAGAGCTGCGGTTCGGCGCGTCGAGCACGGACATCCTCCTCACCGCAGCCATCACCCTGACCGGACCGACTCTCGTACTCGACCACACACGTGACCGGCACTGCCACGTCACCGTTACGGAGGAGCACCACAGTGGATGACGACAGCCTGCGGCACCGCATGGGCGAGGTCACCGTCACCGTGCTGGGGGCGGACAGGCGGCCGCTCGCCGACCGGGTCGTCACCGTGGCCCAGCAACGGCACGCGTTTCCCTTCGGCAACATCGGCTTCGACTTCGTCCGGCTCGTCGGCGGTCCACCGCCCGAGGCGGCCGGTCCCGTATTCGGCGGCGCGACGGAGCTCGACCTGGACCGGCTGGGCGACCTGTGGCTCAACCTGTTCAACACCGCGACCCTGCCGTTCTATTGGGGGCCGTACGAACCGAGTCCGGGTACGACCGACGTCGAACGCCTGACCAGGACCGCCCACTGGCTCGCCGGCCGTGGCGTCACCGTCAAGGGCCATCCGCTCGTCTGGCACACCGTCCAGCCCGCGTGGCTGCTCGATCTCGACATCGACGAGGTCGAACGGTTGCAGCGCAACCGGATCCGCGAGCTCGTCGGCGGATTCGCCGGTGTGATCGACCTCTGGGACGCGATCAACGAGGCCGTGATCATGCCCGTGTTCGCGAACGGGGACAACGCCATCACCCGGCTCGCCCGGGCCCGGGGCCGCATCGCCATGGTGCGGATGGCGTTCGAGGAAGCCCGCGCCGCCAATCCCGCGGTCAGCCTGGTGCTCAACGACTTCGACCTCAGCTCGGCGTACGAATGCCTGATCGAGGGGGTGCTCGAGGCCGGGATCCGGATCGACGCGATCGGGCTGCAGACCCATATGCACAAGGGGTATCGCGGCGAGGAATACATGCGGGGCATGCTGGACCGGTTCGCCCGCTACGGCCTGCCGTTGCACCTGACCGAGAGCACCCTGGTCTCCGGGCACCTCATGCCACCCGAGATCGAGGACCTCAACGACTACCAGATCCCGGACTGGCCGACGACTGGAGAGGGGGAGGCCCGCCAGGCCGACGAGATCGTGCGGCACTACCGGTCGCTGATGGCACACCCCGCCGTCGCGTCGATCAACTACTGGGGTCTGACCGACGACGGCGCCTGGCTGGGCGCCCCGGTCGGGCTGGTCCGCGCGGACGGCACCCGCAAGCCGTCGTACGACGCGCTGGAGCGCCTCATCAAGGGGGAGTGGTGGCTGCCGCCGACCGAGATGCGAACCGGCCCCGACGGCACGGTCGTGGTGCGAGGCTTCTTCGGCGACTACACGGTTTCCGGGACTCCGTTCGCCATTCGCCCCGGCCGGACCACCGAGTCGGTCCACCTCGAGAAATAACCGAGGCCGATACGCCGGCCGTCTCCGTCGGGCGCCGATCCGGCGCCGTCAGGCCAGCGCGGCGAACTCCGCCAGCAATGGTTCGCTGCGCTCGCTCACCCAGGCCAGAACGACGTGGCTCTCCGGGATGTCGGACACCGGCACATGAACCACATCGGGGCGGGTGTAGAACTGTGCTGTCGACAGCGGCAGTACGGCGATGCCACGGCCGGAGGCGACGTTCTCCAGCTTCTCCTCGACCACGAAGCTCGGAATCGCCACTGCCGTCACCGTGGCGACCTCTCGCCATTCAGGCACCGCGTCCGGGTGCTGCAACAGCCTTTCTCCGGCCAGATCGCGGACCGACAGCTGTTCCTTGCCGGCCAGTGGATGATCCGCCGGGACCACCACCACGCGCGGCTCGGTGAACAACGGCCGCACGGTCAGGCCCTCGGTCGGTGCCGGCAGCCGCAGGTAGCTGACGTCGGCGCGGCCGTCGTGCAACACCGCGACCTGGTCGTCCCAGGTGGTGCGTAGCACCTCGACCGCGAGGTGGGGATGGTTCAGGCGCAGCCGCCGGATCGCGTCGGTGACGATCAGACCCGGCATGAACGCCACGACCAGCCGGGTCTCACCGCGCGCGGCCTGGGCGACCCGCCGCTGCAGTGCGGCAGCCGAGGCGAGCAGGGCCACAGCGTCGGTGAGCAGTTGACGGCCGGCGTCGGTGAGCTCGGTGGCACGGCGGTCGCGGCGGAACAGCTGGGCATGCAGCTCGCCCTCCAGCGCCCGGATCTGCCGGGACAGCACGGGCTGTGCGACGTGCAGCTCGGCGGCGGCCCGGCCGAAATGCAGGTGCCGGGCAACCGCCTCGAAGTAGCGCAATTTCCGCAGGTCGACGTCGATGCGCTCCAGGGTATGACCTGCTCGGGGCACGTGCAACGTGCCCCGAGCAGCCGCGCGAGGACTGAGCCGCTGATGTCCCGTGGGTATCACAGAAGCCGGAACAGGTCTTGGACGCCGGGCCGCGCGCGCGGTCACGCTGGGGGTGCGAATCCTGGATGAAGGAGCACCACGTGAAGGTCTTTCTCACCGGCGGATCCGGTTACATCGGCCGGGCCACCATCGACGCGTTGACCGCCCGGGGACACGAGGTGCGGGCGCTGGCCCGCACCGAGGGCGCCGCCGAGGCTGTCCGCCGGCACGGCGCCGAGCCGGTCATCGGAGTGCTGACAGACGCGGCCACGTTGCACCGCGCGGCGGCCACGGCGGACGCGGTCATCCACCTTGCCCAAGCGTCCACCGCGGAGGAGGACCTTGCCGCGGCGGTGGCAATGATGGATGGGGCCGGCTCGGGGGTGTACGTGCACACCGGCGGCACCTGGGTCTACGGCGACACCGACGGGATCGTCGACGAGACCGCGCCGTGGAACCCGCCACCGGTCGTCGCCTGGCGTAAGCAGGTCGAGGACTCGGTGCTCGAACGCGGGCAGCACGCGGTGATCGTTCAGCCCGGCCTGGTCTACGGGGGCGAGAACCGTCTCATCGACTTCTTCTTCACCCAGCCGGGACGTGAGACGGGCGCCGTGCCGTACATCGGCGACGGAACCAACAACTGGGCACTGGTTCACGTGGAGGACATCGCCACCCTGTATGCGGCAGCGTTGAACGCCCCGGCCGGCGCCGTTTACCTCGGTGTGGGCGGCGTCGGGCCGACCGCGCGAGAGGTCGCCGAAGCGCTCGGCCGCGGATCCACGATCTCGATCACCGTCGGGCAGGCCCGTGAGCGGATGGGTCCTGTCGCCGACGCCTTCGCTCTCGACCAGCGGTTCAGCGCGGCCCGGGCGGTCAAGGACCTCGGCTGGAAGCCGCTGCACGACGATCCGCTGACAGTCTTGGCCGGCTCCTGACCGGCGGTGCGGTCGGTCCGAGCGAGGTCGCGGACGGTGATGGCCCGGCCGGGATCGGCTTCCATGTAGTCGATGGCGAGCTTGACGTGACGCGGCCGGCTCGGCGACGCCGAGCCGGTCAACTCGGCGCGGTACTGATGATCGGTGGTCGACAGCCCCGTAGGGCCGGAACAACGTCGCCCATCCCGGGCCGGGGGCGGTCTGCATGCCGTGCTGACGGGCCTGCACATGGCCCTCACTGCTGAGATCGCCTACGTTGCGGGTTCGCTGTTTGCCGGTCCTGCTGGGGCGCGCCTGGATACGATCGGCGCGGAGGATCGACGTGAGACTGCTTCGGCGAATGCGCGTGACCACGCGTCTGGTGACAGGGTTCCTCCTCCTGGCCCTGTGCGTGGTTGCCATGTGGGTCGCCGCCGAGTGGTCGTCGAAAAGCACCCGCGCCACGGCCGCAGCGCTGGCCCGGTCACAGGCCCGGGTCGACGCCGCTCAGCAACTCAAGTTCCGCGTCACCGACGTGAGCGGGTGGCAGGCCGGCTACGCCTTCAACATCGTCCGCGGCGCACCCGGCGCCAGTGCCGACACGGCGCCCGAACGGGCCGCCTTCCTCGCCTCGATGGACAGCTTCAACAAGGAACTGGACGACACGGCGGCGCTGTCGGTGACCGCCGCCGAGCGGGCGGACATCGCGACGATCCGGACTGCGTTCCAGAAGTTCCAGGAGCTCGACGACAAGGTGATCGCCGGCTACCGGACGGGCCGTCCCGCGCGGATCGACCAGGCCAACGACATGGTGGCCGGTCCCGGGCTCGACCTGTACGCCGTGATCGCCGGCGGCGTCGACGGGTTGCTCGCCGCCGCACGCCAGCAGGAGACCGTCGCGCACCGGCGGGCGGAGGACACGGCCGGCCGGACGAGTCGCGTCGCCACCCTGGTGGGCAGTCTGACGCTGATCATCTCGTTGGTGCTCGCGATCCTGCTGGCCCTGTCGATCATCCGGCCGCTGAGCGCGCTGCAGGACCGCCTCGCGGACATCGCCGAGGGCGAGGGTGACCTGACGCGGCGGCTGGAGACCACCGGGCACGACCAGTTCACCGACGTCAGCCGGTCGTTCAACATGTTCGTCGACAAGATCGCCGCGACCGTACGGGAGATCCGTGAGTCGGCCACCACGGTCGCGCACGCCAGCGAGCAGCTCACCACCACCGCGATTCAGATCATGGTGGACGCCAAGGCGACATCCCGGCAGTCCGGCGAGGTCGTGCTGGCCGCGGACGAGGTCGCGGCCGATGTCCGTACGGTCGCGGCCAACACCTCCTCGATGGGCGGGTCACTGCAGACCATCATGGGCACCGCCGGCGAGGCGGGCCGCGTCTGCGAGCAGAGCATGCGGGCGGCCCGGGCGACCCAGGAGGTGATCGGCCGGTTGACCACCTCGAGCCAGCAGATCGGCGACATCGTCAAGGCCATCAGCGCGATCGCCGAGCAGACCAACCTGCTCGCCCTCAACGCCACCATCGAAGCTTCCCGGGTCGGCGAGTCCGGCAAGGGTTTCGCGGTGGTGGCTGGTGAGGTGAAGGAGCTGGCCCAGCAGGCCGAGGCCGCCACCGACGACATCACGGCGAAGGTGCGGGTCATCCAGCACGACACCACGATGGCGGCCGAGGCGATCGGCGAGATCGTCGAGACAGTCGGTCGGCTGGCCGGCTTCCAGTCCACCATCAGCGCCGCCGTCCGGGACCAGACCGCCATCACCGAGGAGATCAGCGGCCACATCAGCCACTCGACGACGAGCTCGGCCGACATCGCGGCGAACATCGCCACCATCTCGTCGGGCGCGCAGACCACGACCAGCGGCGTGATCGACATCCAGCACGCGACGCAGGAGCTGTCCCGGCTCAGCAACGGGCTGCAGACGCTGGTCGGCCAGTTCCGCGTCTGACTTTCGGCCAGTTCCGCGCCTGGTTCTCGGCCAGTTCCGGGTCTAACTTGAGGACAGCACGCGGTAGGTCACATGCGTCACTCCGGTCGCCGCCCGGGACGACACCTGTTCGAGCTTCATCGGCGGCACGCCTTCGAACAACCGCGTGCCGGCGCCGAGCGTGAGCGGCACGTAGTGCAGTCGCATCTCGGTGATCAGACCGGCCGCGAGGTATTGGTTGACGGTGGTCGCGCCACCGTGGATCGAAATGGCGCCGTCCTCGCCCACTGCCGCGCGGGCCTGCCGGAACGCCGACTCGATGCCGTCGGTCACGAAGTAGAACGTGGTGCCGCCTTCCATCGGCTGGGGGTCGCGCGAGTGGTGGGTGAGCACGAAGACCGGGCCGTGGTACGGCGGATTGTCGCCCCACCAGCCGGTCCACGGCCGGTCCCACTCACCGCGCACGGGGCCGAACATGTTGCGGCCCATGATGAACGCCTTCGTCTCGGCCATCCGCGCGATCTCGGCCTTGTTCTCTTCCTTGTTCTCGTACCACGCGTGCAGCTCGCTGCCCCAGCCGTCCCCGCCGTCGTCGCCGAACGGGCGCTCTTCGCTCTGGTTGTGCCCGGCCGCGTACCCGTCGAGCGACACCGTCAGATCACAGGTCACCTTGTTCGTTCGTGTCGTCATTGCGCCAGCATCGGATGGTCGCGGTACGACGTCCAATGCCAAAACGGCACTGAACGCATTGGTATCTTCAATCAGTGCTGAACCTCGTTCACCTCAAGGTGCTGGCCGCAGTGGCCCGGCACGGGTCGGTGACCGAGGCGGCGCGGGAGCTGCACTACTCCCAGCCATCGGTGAGTCACCACCTGGCCCGGCTGGAGGCCGCCACCGGCGCCAAGCTCATCCAGCGGGTCGGCCGTGGGATCCGGCTGACGCCGGAGGGACGGCTCCTGGCCCACCGGGCCGCCGAGATCGTGGGCCGGGTGGACGCCGCGACCAACGAGCTCGCCGCGCAGGTCGGCCTGCATGCGGGGCGCGTCCGGCTGGCCGCCAACGCGTCGACGTTGAGCACGATCGTGCCGGCGGCTGCCGCCGCGCTCGCCCAGGCGTACCCGGGAATCGAGCTGAGCCCGATCGAGCGGCACCCGGTCGAGGCGTTGCAGATGCTGCGGCACGGCGAAGTTGATGTCGCGCTCGTGTTCGGGTACGCCGACGCTCCCGTCGAGGAGGAGGGCGTCCGCCTGCTGCACATCGGCGACGACTCGCTCAACCTGCTCAGCCGGCAACCCGGCGACCGGCTCACGAACCACAGTGCCTCCGCCTGGATCGGCGGGTGTGACCGGTGCGAAGCGGAGCTGCGCGCCGCGTGCCGGCGCGAGGGCTTCACTCCGCGGATCACCGCGCACAGCGACGACATCGTCGTCGTGCAGTCCCTCGTCGCCGCCGGCATCGGCGTGGCCACCCAGCCCGGTCTCGCGCTCCGGGCCCATCACCGGCCGGACGTGCACGCCACCGAGATCCCCGGGTGCCGCCGCCGGATCAACGCCGCGACGTACGGCGACCCGCCCGACCCGCCGGCCGTCGCCTGCGTGCTCGCGGCGCTCACCGAGGCAGCGGCGGCGCCTGAGTGAACCGGCGCCCCGAGGGTGACGGTGCGCTGTCGGGCACCTGCCGTCGCTTCGCTCACCAGCCACGTGCGCGCCGGAGGCCGGGAGACGGTGTGTACGGACGTCATGTGCGGAGTAGGACCCGAGCAGTCGGCCGATGACATCACCGTCCTCGCCGTCCACCGACGGCCGTAGGCGCGGGATGTCTGCTAAGAGATCGGTGTGCTGGCGCGGTGGGGGTCGGCGCCGGCGTCGGTGTCGCGGGTGTCGCCGTGGCGGCCGTGCCAATCGAGCACCAGCAGGCAGGCGTCATCGGGCAGGACGGGGCCGGAGACCTCGAGGACGAGGTCGCTGAGCACGCGTACGACTTCACGGGCGTGCAGTCCACTGAGGTCCTGCAGCCGCGCCGGCAGATCGATCTCGGCCGCGCCACGTTCCAGCATGCCGTCGGTGACCAGCACCAACCGGTCACCGGGCCGGAGCACGATCGCGGACTCCCGATAGGCCCGATGACGTAACACCCCGAACGGCCGGTTGGCGGGTAAGGCCATCGGCCGGGCGATCGCGTCCCGGATCAACAACGGGACGGGATGTCCGGCGTTGACGACGGCAAGAACTCCGGTGTTGAGATCGAGGCGACCGAGCAGCCCGGTGGCGAAGGTGGACCCGTTCGGCGCGTTGTCGAGCAGGGCGTCGTTCGCGGCCTCGGCCTGGTCGAGCAGGGTGCCGCCGCGGCGGCGGGTGTTGCGCAGGCTACCGACGCACAGGGTCGCGGTCAGGGCACTTTGCACGCCGTGGCCGACGGCGTCGGTGATGCTCAGATGCAGCAGATCGCGGGCCAGGCTGTAGTCGAAGGTGTCGCCGCCGATGTTGGCGGCCGGTTCCAGCCAGGCGGCCAGGGTGAAGGAGTCGGCTTCGCAGGTGAACGCCGGGGGCAGCAGCCGTCGTTGGATCTCGGCAGCAAGGGTGAACGGAGTGGTGCGCTGGCCCCATTCGAACAGATCGGTGTGCCGCCGGTTGGCGATGATGACGAACGCCAGCGTGTGCGCCGCCTGGGACACGGCGTGTACGGCTGTCTGCGGCGGCGCCGTCGGCAGGGCCACCTCCAGCAGCCCGACGGCTTCGCCTCGTTGCGTCACCGGCGCTCGCACCACGAAGACGCCGTCGGACTCCTCGATCAGCACGTTCTGTGTCCGCAGGGCCTGCTCCTGCGGCCCGCCGTCGAAGGGAAGCATCATCGCCACGTCCCGGTCCTGCTGACGCCCTTCGGCGACGGCGCCGATCGGGTCGTACGACAGCCGTACCAGCGCCCGCCCACTCATATCAGCGACCAGGAACGACACCCACAGTGCGCCGAGGTGTGCCCCGACCCGGCGGGTCACCGCCGCCACCGCATCAACCGGCGCCGCCTTCTCCACCTGGAGCAACACGTCACTCAAGCCCATACCGCCGGTTTCACTGTCGGTCACGCCCGCAGCTTAGATCGCTTCCGGGACTGGACGAAAAGGGGCGGTAGCGCGGGCCGTGTGAGCCAGCCCATGCGCACGCAGCCTCAAGCCGTGGTCTCGGCCGTCGATGGCAGCGGCGTGATGCTTCTTCGTGGGCGGCCGTTGTGGCAGTGGTGGCTTCTGTCCGGTGGCTTTTTCGGTGCCGTTTATCTGGCTCTTCCGTCGGACAATCCGTGGGCCTGGGGACTCTACAACGTCATCGGGTTCGCCTCGGCGGCTGCCATCGTGATCGGGGTCCGTCGCAACCGGCCGCGCCGGTCCGGACCGTGGTACTGGTTCGCCGCGGCGCTGGCCCTGTGGGCGGCCGGCGACGTCGTCTATCAGGTGCAGTTCTTCGTCTGGGACTGGCAGACCTTCCCGGCCCCGGCCGACGGGCTCTACCTGCTGGCCTATCCGATGCTGGCCATCGGCGCATTCCAGCTGATCAAGGGCCGTATCTCCGGTCGCGACCGGGCCGGCCTGCTCGACGCGGCCATCGTCTCCACCAGCCTGTCGCTGTTGTGCTGGTCGTTCCTGATGCGGCCGATCGCCGTCGACGAGTCCCTCAGCGTGCTCGAGCGGCTGGCCTCGCTCGCGTACCCGGCGGGAGACCTGTTGCTGCTGATCATGGTGGTGCGGTTGAGCACCACGCCGGGCGCTCGTACGGTCAGTTACCGCCTGGTGATCGCCGGGCTCGTCGCCGAGTTGGTCAGCGACATCGGCTACGCGGTGGTGAACATGTTCACCACCTACAGCGACGGCATCCTCGACGCCGGCTGGATCGGCATGTACGTGCTGTTCGGCGCCGCGGCCCTGCATCCGTCGATGCGAGCGCTGTCGGAGATCGCGCCGGACCGGACGGAACGGTTCACCACGGGTCGACTCACCTTGCTGGCGGTCGCTTCACTGCTGGCCCCCGTTGTCCTGACTGTGCAGGGTCTGACCACTCCGGCCAGCATCGACTGGGCGGCGATCGCGGTCAGCTCGGTCGTGCTGTTCCTTCTCGTGCTCGCACGGATGGCCGGCCTGATCTCGCGCGTCCAGGACCAAGCGGCCCAGCTGCGCGCGCTCGCCCACAACGACGCGCTCACCGGGGTGCCGAATCGCCGTGCCTGGGACCTCGAGCTCAGCCGGGAGATGGCCAAGGCGGTCCGCAGCGGCGATCCGGTCGCCGTCGCGCTGATCGACATCGACCACTTCAAGCGGTTCAACGACACCCACGGGCACCCAGCCGGCGACCGGCTGCTCAAGGAGGCCGCGGCCGCCTGGCGCGACCAGCTGCGTACCGCGGACCTGCTGGCCCGCTATGGCGGCGAGGAATTCGGGGTAGTGCTGGTCGGCCAGTCCCTGGAGACGGCGATCGCCGTTCTCAACCGGATGCGGGCGGCTACTCCGAACGGCCAGAGCTTCTCAGCCGGTGTCGCATTGTGGGACGGCCGGGAGATCCCGGAGCAACTCGTCGCCCGGGCGGACGAGGCGCTGTACCGGTCGAAGCATGACGGCCGCAACCGGGTCACCGCCGCCACATCGGCAACGACAGCACAAGCCGGTGCCCGGTCGCTATGAGCAGATCCCGCGGCCATCAGCCGGGTCGATCCTGCTCGGGATCCGGCTCGGTGCCGCCCGGCCGTGGCACGGGCTGCGCAGTGTCCTCCTCGGCCAGTGAGTCGGCGGCGGCCCGGAGGGCGGCCGCGGCGGCATCGGCGGCCGCCTGCTCGGCCTGAGGGTTCGGAGCCGCTCTCTGGCTGGGGAAACGTGGAGCCCGGGGATCGGGGTTGGCCAATTGCGCTGCCGCATCCGTCGCGGCCTCCGCGGCGACGTTCATCATCCGCCGGACCACTTGCCGGGAACGGTTGGTGACCAGCGGCAGGGTCTGCTCGGCGGCACCGACGACGCGCCGCGCCGCGCGGCGTGGCCCCTTCGTCAGCGACGGCGGGCGCCACGGCTGGGCGGCTGGACGTACCGCCGCCTCGATCTCGACCCGCAGCCGGTCCACGGCGGTGAGCAGCGCGCCGTGTTGCTGCCAGGCCGCCGCATCGGCGTGCGGGTCGACCAGCAGCAGCCGGCCCAGCACCTCACGCCGCTGGTACAGCTCGTTCAGTAGCTCGGCCACGCGGGCACGGGTGATGTCCACCGGCTCACCGCCCGCCGCGACGGTCGCCACCCCGTCCAAGGCCGCGGCGGCGACGTCCAGCACGTCGGCGAGAGCCAGGCGGGCGGCGGGGGGATAGGCCTCGGCCTCCAGCTCCGGCGGCAGATAGAACGTACGGTCGAAAATCTCCCGGCACAGAGTGCGGACGACGATGGTGCAGTATTCGATGGCGGTGAGGGCCGTGCGCAAGCGTGGTTGCGCCATCCGGACCTCGGCCCCGCGCGGGTTGAGCACGGCGCTCTGCTCGGCCCGGACCAGCGAGTGGCCGGCCTCCAGCACCGATGCGCTCAGGCCTCGGGCCGCCGTGAGCCAGTCCTGCGCGTCCTGGCGCGACCAGCCGGCGCGCAGTTGCGTGGCCAGGGATCGTAAGAAATCCCCGAGGCGGGTGGCCAGGCCGGCGACCGCCGATCCGGCGGATTCGACGTGGACGGGCGGCACGATCGCGAAGTTCACCGCGATGCCCATCGCCGCGCCGATGAGCGTCTCGTACACCCGGCCGGCCGCCGCCTGTGGCGCCGCGGCGCCGCCGACGGCAAGGACGAGCATCGCGCTGATCGGCACCTCCAGCGTGTGTGGACCCAGGCGGAGGAGCTGCCCGAGTACGAGGCTCACGCCCACCACGACGCCGAGGCTCCACCAGCTCAGCCCGGCGACGGCGGCGAGACCGACCGCGACCAGGACGCCGGCAAGCACGCTCAGGACGCGCTGCAGTCCTTCGGCGACCGTCTGGTACACGGTCAGCTGCACCACCAGGATGGCGGTCAGCGGCGCCAGGATCGGCGACGCGGTGGTGTTCAGCAGATCGGCGGCGACGTAGGCCAGCACGGCGGCGAACGTCACCTTGGCCGTGCGGATTCCGGGGATCCGTCCCCACCGGGCAAGCACGGCCGTCCAAGGGTGGCGCAGGTAGGTGGTCAGTCTCATCGCTTCTCCTCGCCGGGTCGAGCCGTTCCCGATGGTCGCGTCCGGACCGGCTTGCCCCCATGAGTCGACTTGACTCCGTCACGCCCAGCACCGCAATGCCGGTGGGCGGTTCATGGCGCATCTCGAGCAGGTCCGCTCCACCGGTGACCGGACGAGTCACTGGTCGGCTGCCGCTCCGTTCGGCAAGAACGTTGAGTGGGACGCGGAGATCATCGATGAGACGCCGGGCGAGAAGCTCGGGTGGCGCTCGACCGCAAACGCCGACGTGCCCTACGCCGGTACGGTCCGGTTCGTGCCCGCCCCGGACGGGGAGAGCACCGAGGTCCACGTCGTGCTGGTGTACGACATCCCGGGCGGTGCGGTCGGCAAGGCGGTCGCGAAGTACTTCGGTGAGGAACCGCAAGGAATTCCCGCAGCGCCCGGCGCAGGCGCCTGGATGAACCGGTCACTGACCCTGCGCACCGGCCAATGCCACGTCCAGCGCTACATGAAGCCCCTGCTGCAGCGCATCGAACGCGGCGAGATCGACCCGACCCGCATCATCACCCACACCCTGCCACTCGACGAAGCCGAACACGGCTTCGACATCTTCAAGAACAAGCAGGACAACTGCGAGAAGATCGTCCTGAAGCCGTGACGACACGCTGCGGCCGGCACCGCCCGCCGACTGAGTCGCGGCTATGCCGCGGCCGGATCCAGCCGTCGTCGCGCGACACGTTGGTGGGTCAGGTGCCGGTGCATGTCGTCGGCGGCCATCGGCCGGCCGAACAGGTAGCCCTGAGCAAGGCGATAGCCGTACCGGCGTAGCTGCGCCGCCTGTGCCGCATGCTCGACGCCTTCGGCGACCGCGTCCAGCCCGAGCCCTTCGATGATCGGGATCAAGCCGGCGACGATCACGCTGTCCCGGTCGCCGTCGGTGAGCTCGCCGACGAAGCTCTTGTCGATCTTCAGGACGTCGACCGGGCAGTCCCGCAGCAGTCCCAGCGAGGAGTGCCCGGTGCCGAAGTCGTCCAACGCCACCCGTACCCCCAGGTCGTGCACCGCCCACAGAGTGCCCAGAGCCTGGCCGCCGCCGAACACCGCGGTCTCGGTGACCTCGAGGGTGAGCCGGTGCGCGGCCAGCCCGGTCCGTGTGAGAACCGCGGCGACGGTCTGCGCGAATCCGGGTTCCGCCAGTTGCCGGGCCGAGACGTTGACGCTGATGCGGCCGGGGGCGGCGTCGGCCAGATCGGCGTCCCACCGCACCGCCTGCGCGCAGGCCTGCTGCAGGACCCAGCCACCGAGTTCGACGATCAGCCCGTTGGCCTCGGCGACCGGGATGAAGCTGTCCGGACCGACGACACCCCAGATCGGATGCTGCCACCGCACCAGCGCCTCCACGGCGACCAGCCGGTCGTCGGCGAGGTCGACGATCGGCTGGTAGAAGACCGTGAACTGCTCCGTGTCGAGCCCGGCACGGAGCGCCGCCCCGATCCGCGCCTGCTCGTCGGCCTTCTCATCCAGCTGCGGGTGGTAGGCCATCACACCGCCGGTTCCGTGCTGACGTGCCGCGTGGACCGCCACGTCGGCCCGGCGCAGGAGCTCGACCGGGTTCATTGCCGTGGGCTCGGCGACCGCGAAGCCGGCCACTCCGATGCTGGCCTGCACCAGCAGAGCATGGCCGGCAACCGAGAACGGCTCCGCGAGCAGCTGTCGCAACGGAGCCACGATCGTCTCCACGTCGGCCTGCCGGCCGGCGGGCTGATCGGTGGGATCGAGCAACAGGGCGAACTCGTTGCCGCCGATGCGGGTCAGCATGCCGGCCGGCTCGTACGTGCCGAGCCGATCCGCGACCGCGACGAGCAGCGCGTCGCCGATCGCGCGTCCGTAACGGTTGTCGACCTGGTCGAACCCGTCCAGGTCGATCACCACCAGGTGCGGGTGGCGGCCCGGCTCGGTCAGGAGGTGGGTCAGCCGCTGCTCGAGCGCCCGGCGGTTGCTCAGGCCGGTCACGTCGTCGTGCAACGCCATCTCGGCGAGCCGGGAACTCTGCCGCTGCAAACTCCGGACGAGACCGGTGTAGCGCGCCAGCGACAACAGACACAGGATCACTCCGCCGATTGCCGCGGCCAACCAGTCGACCTGGCCGTCGCCGGTGACGCCCTGCGCCACCAGCAGGCCGGGAGTGATCAGCATGGTCACACCGAGCGCCAGCTGCCGGCCGCGGGATATGGCGGGAGCTTCGCCGGGTTCGCCGAGGCGGCGCATGGACGGATGCCAGGCAGCGGCCGCCCAGAGGACGTAGGACAGCAGCCAGCCCGCGTCCAGCACGGACGGGGAGTAGGTGAACAGGGTGGTGGCCACGCCGTAGGCCACGTCGGAGATCAGCAGCAGGACGACGGCGGTGACCAGGAACCGGAAGCTGGCCGTGCGGACCGCGCTGGTCGTCAGCAGCCACGCCAGCATCCCCAGGATCAGGACGTCGGCGACCGGGTAGGCGACGGCCACCAGCCGGGTGGTCAGCGGCGTCGCCGCGTCGTCCAGCACCGGGCGGATCAGGAAGGTCCACGACAGCAGGCCCAGCCCGGTCACGACGATGCCCGCGTCGAGCAGGCCTGCGCTGTCGAAGGCCCGCCGCCGCGTACGCACCACCATCGCCAGTCCGGCCAACGTCAGCGGATACGACGCCAGATAGAACACATCAGCCGGCGACGGGAACGGTGCGACGTGAAAGACCTTGTCGTACACGCTGTAGAGGACGTCGCCGAGCACCCAGACTGCCTGTCCGGCCGCCATCCACCACCACAACGCAGGCTGTGACGGGCGGCGCCGACGCACCGCGACCGCGATCATCAGCGCCGAGACCAAGCCGATCACGTCGTACGCGACACTGCGCGCCACGGAGTCGGCGGGAAGCAGGAGATAGCCGCCCACTGCGGCGACCGCGGGTACCAGCCACAGCAACCACCCACGTGCCTCGCGCGAAGTCTCCACTGCTACACGATCACCGCACCCAGGTGCGAATCGGGTACATCTCCGGTGCGGCATCGTTGCTGTGCCGGGCGCGCCCCCCGAGCCCGGCAATGCCGACTGCGGCCCGAATCCGGCGCCCGTTCTCTTCGTCATCCCCTCTGATGCGGAGCGCGGTTTCCTGGCAGCCGACTTCGGCAAATCGGTCGGGGGACCCGAATCGGCGCACATAATCACTTTGCCAGCCACAAAGGCGGGGGAGCCGGATCGCAATTTGACTCCGACGTGAACCGGGTTCATGATCTTGGCTCTCTGATACCCGGGCAGGTCAGCTGCCTTCTCGTGGGGAAAACGGTATGGCAATGAGCACCGGTGCCGCGAAGTCGCCTTGGACTGACGCGCTGATCGCTATGGGTTCGATCGCTGTTGTCAGCGTCTTTGCGGTGGTGCGAGATTGGAGCTTCGGCTCCTGGATCTGGGCGGTAGGCGTGTGTATTTTCGGGGGCATTGTGTCCGCCGTTACGCAGGCACGCCGGAATCGGCGGATCGACCTCATGGTCAAACAAGCACGAGAAATGGACAGCAGGTCCGAATCGGATCGAAGCTCACGATGAACCGTCGCCGCTGACCTACTGATCAGGCGCGCTTGCTGGGGTCTCGTCGGTCCCGTGAGGCTCGACGGTTGATCAAAGCGAGGTTGCTGCCAATTGATCTGCCGGGTCGCGGTGTGGAAGACGGGTCAGTCCGG
The DNA here is from genome assembly GCF_019710575.1 of Paractinoplanes polyasparticus. Classification (GTDB taxonomy): domain Bacteria; phylum Actinomycetota; class Actinomycetes; order Mycobacteriales; family Micromonosporaceae; genus Actinoplanes; species Actinoplanes polyasparticus. The sequence continues at coordinate 35,316 of NZ_JAHWFK010000031.1, forward strand.
CGCGCCGAGGACGGCGGCGACGCCGTCCACGAACCACCGCTCGAACCGCTCGACCGGCCACCCGCGCTCGCGTACCAGCCAGTCGTAGTTGCGGATGTCCTGCGCGAGCCATAGCACGTCAGCGGCTCGTTCCAGGCTCACCCGAACCTCGCCGGTGGCCGCCAGATCGGCGGCGAACATCGCCATGCCGCGGCGACGGTCCTCGATGTTCTTGCGCCAGATCGCCGCAGCGTCGGCATCGGCTGTTGCCGCGCTGGCCAGCGCCAATATCATGTGCACTTGTCGCGCATGGGTCTCGGCGAGATGCCGGGCGTACCGGGCGAGCTTCGGCCGCAGCCCGTTCAGGGCCCGAATGTCGGCGACAAACGACCGCTCTGCCATCGCCAGCCGCTCGTCGTCGCCGACCAGAGTGACATCGACGAGCTCCGAAAGCAGCTGGCGCTTGCTGCCGAACACTGCGTACACAGTCTGCACGGCAACGCCGGCCTCGGCGGCGACGGTGGTCAGCGGCGTCGCCGCGTAACCCGGGTCCACGAACAGTTTGGCTGCCGCGTCGAGGATCGCCCTCCGCGTCTGCCGGGCCTGCTCCTGACGGCGGGGCGACACGTAACGGCGGTTGACAGCCACGTGGACAGCGTAGTCCACTATTCGATAGAGCTTCACTCTATCGACTCGACTTTCAGGGGACAGCCATGCCGTACGGCGTCGTGCAAGACATGCCCGCAGTCAGCGAACAGGAATACCGGCAGGTGGAGAAGCACCTCGGCCCGGACCGGCCGCCGGGCCTGCTGGCCCACGTGGCCGGCCCGTCCGACGAGGGCTGGCGGATCATCAACATCTGGGTCGACGAGGCCGCGTTCCGCACCTTTCAGTCCGAACGCCTGGTCCGGGCGGCCGGGCTGGCCGCCCAGGAGGACGGCTTCGACCCGGCGAAGGCCGCCACCTTCCGGTCCGCGAGCGTCGACGGCGCCGAGATGCCGTTCTGATGACCGACACCGCCACGCTGCGCGCCCGCAACGCCGAATTCTGGGCCCGGACGGCGCCGGGCTGGGCCCATCAAGCCGACCGGCACGACGAGATCGGCCGGCCTCTGGGCGCCGTGGCACTCGAGCGGCTGCAGCCCCAGCCCGGTGAACGGGTGCTGGACGTCGGCTGCGGGTGTGGCGGCACCACCGCCCAGATCGCGCGGGCCGTCGCCCCGTCGGGCCACGCGGTCGGCCTCGATCTCGCCGAGGCCATGGTGGCGACGGCACGGAACCGATTCACCGTGCCGGGTGCCGCGGGACCGCGATTCGTCACCGGCGACGTCGAGACGCTCGATGCCGTGCCCGGGGCGCCGTTCGACGCCGTCTATTCCCGCATGACGTTGATGCTGCTCGCCGACCCCGTCGCCGGCCTGACCACAATCCGGCGGTCCCTGCGTGCCGGCGGCCGCTTGGCCGCGACAGTGTTCCGCGACGGCCGGGCAAACCCTTGGCTGCCGACTGCGTTGCTCGGTGCGGCGGCACATCTGGGACCGTTGCCGCCGCTGCCGATCGGCGACGACCCCGGGCCCTTCGCATTCGCTGACGCGGCCCGGACAACTCGGCTGCTCGCCGCTGCCGGCTTCACCGACATCGACATCCAACCGCACGACGTCACGCTCGACGCCCCGGACGACCCGGAAGCGGTCACCGAATGGCTCATCGAGATCAGTCCCGCCGGCAACGCCTACCGGGACGTCGAACCCCCCACCCAGAAGCAAGCCCGGGACGGGGTGGCCCGCCTGCTCGAACGGTTCCGTACCGCCGGTGCCGGCTACCGGCTGCCGGCCGGACTTTGGCTGATCACCGCTCACTTAGACAGGATCAGCACGCGATGACCTCTCACCGGCGCCTCGCAGCATTCCTCAGCATGATCATCGGTACCGCCGTGCTGTCCGGCTGCGCTTCAGCCGACACCTCGAGCGGCGACGAAGCAACCCGGGCAAACCGCGAGCCGCCCGCGGCGGCCGGCGGCTCCTATTCGGCGACGGACGTCTGCGCCTACCTGAAGGGCGAGATCCCGGCTCTGAAGGAGATCGGCAGCCCGGTCGGGCGGCACGCCAACCTGGCCGGCAAACTGGCCACCTTCTTCGAAGCCCACGGCAAGCCGGAGAACGGCGCTGTATTGGACGCGGCGACCAAGGCGGAATGCCCGGCCGTGCGTACCGAGGTGCTCACCTTGATCGAAGTGGACAGCTTCAGCTCGTTCTGACCCGGGCGGCGCGCCGCTGCCGTCATGCTTCGCGGGGTCCGGTCGCTTCCGGCGCGTTCTTCGCAGTGTCCGGCTCGGTGGCAGTCACGGGATGTGGTGCTCGAGTGGGGTTGGTGGTGGCTTGGACGAGCACGCCGGGCGAAATCTCGACCTGTGCCTGCCCCCATTCGTCCGCCAGGATAGGGGCCGGCAGGCCGCTGGGTGCGGGGGCGGGGAGGCAGGCGGTGACGGAGACGGTCACCCCGCCGGGGCTGTCGGTGATCAACAGGGTGTCGGTGAGGTGCTGGGCCAGCCAGAGGCCGCGCCCACCGGGCGTCTGCGGTGACGGTAGGCCCGCGGGTGTGGGGACGCCGCCGGGGAAGCCGGGTCCGTGGTCGATGATGTCGCAGAGCAGGGTGTCACCGTCGCGGCGCAGGTCGATGCGGCCGCGGCCACCGCCGTGGCGCACCGCGTTGGTGGCGAGTTCGTGAACCGCGACGACGAAGTCGTCGAGCGCGTCGCCGGCGAGCCCGCAGGCACGGGCGCTGTCGTGCACCGCGCGCCGCAGAGATGCGAGTTCCTCGGCGGTGAAGTTCTGTGCCAGTCCGCCCGGGTCCGGCGCGCTCAGTGGAAGATCGACCGCGTTGATGGCCTCGCTTGTTCCGGGCTCCAACGGGTTCATGGCGGGCCCCTTACCCCGCCCGTGTCACGAGTAACCCAGCGCCAGCCATTCTGACCGGCGGAGGGCCCCCTCGGGGCGTGACGGGGTTCGTCATGGGCTGGAGCTGGGTTGTTTCAGGGCTGGGCGCCCGACTGGTGATGCGCCCACGGGATACAGGACGGCGCGGACGCGGTCGAGCAGTTCGCGGCTGGTGAAGGGCTTCTCGACAAGGATGACGCCGTCGGGCAGGGTTCCGTTCTCGGTGAGCACGGGCTCGGCGTATCCGGACATGTAGAGCACGGGTATGCCGGGGCGGCGCTGTTTGACCTGGGCGGCGACTTCGTTGCCCATCATCCTGGGCATGATGACGTCGGTGAGCAGCAGGTGAATCGGGCCGGGGTGGGTCTGGGCGAGGTGGATGGCCTCGTCGCCGCCGGTGGCGGCGAGCACGTGGTAGCCGGCGCGGGTCAGGACGCGGGCGGTGATCTGGCGCAGGTCGTCTTCGTCCTCGGCCATGAGGATGGTCTCGTGGGGTGGCGTTCCGGTGGTGGCCTCGGCGACGGGCAGGGCCGCCGGCACGGTGCCGGCGTCGGTTGAGATCTCTACGGCGGGCAGGAGAATGGTGACGGTGGTGCCGATGCCGGCTTCGGAGTACAGGCGCACATCGCCACCCGCGGCGCTGGCGATGCCGTAGACGGTGGCCAGACCGAGGCCGGTGCCGGAACCCTTCGGTTTGGTGGTGTAGAACGGTTCGAAGGCCCGTTCGATGACTTCCGGTGGCATGCCGCTGCCGGTGTCGCTGACGCGTAGGCGTACGTACCGGCCGGCGGGCAGGGTGCCGCCGGTGCTGTCGTCGTCGGTGATGTCGGCATTACTGGTGTCGATGGACAGGGTGCCGCCGCTGGGCATGGCGTCGCGGGCGTTGACGGCCAGGTTGAGCAGGATCTGTTCGAGTTGGCTGGCGTCGGCGTGGATCTGCCAGAGCTCTCGGTCGAGGCTCGTGATCAGGTGGATGTGCTCACCGAGCGAGCGGCGCAGCATCTGCTCGACGTCGCCGATGACGTGGTTCAGGCTGAGCACGGTGGCCTGGGTGATGTCGCGCCGGCCGAAGGCCAGCAGTTGCTTGGTCAGCCGGGTGGCGCGTTCGGCGGCTCGGTTGACCTGGCCCAGATCGTTGCGGACCTCGGCCAGGTCGGCGGGGTCGAGGTCGGGGCTGTCGAGAGTGTCCAGGACCATTTCGGTGTAGTTGCTGATCACGGCGAGGATGTTGTTGAAGTCGTGGGCCACGCCGCCGGCGAGCTCACCGAGGCTTTCCAGCCTGCGGGCATGTTGCAGGCGGCGTTCGCTGGCGTCACGTTCGGCCTGGGCGATCAGCCGTTCCCGTTCGGTCTGGGCGATCAGGCGCTCGGTGACGTCACGAATGGACGTCGTCACGATCATGCCCTTGTCGGTGTCGACCGAGGACAGGCTGATTTCGGCGGGAAACTCGGTGCCGTCCTTGCGCACCGCGGTCAGCGCCGCTCCGGCGCCCATCGGCCGGTTGCGGGGATGAGCGAAGTAGCCGTCGCGGTGTTGCACGTGGGTGTGGCGTAACCGTTCGGGGACGAGGACGTCGACCGACCGGCCGAGCAGTTCTTCGCGGGGATAGCCGAAAAGCCGTTCGGCCTGCGCGTTGATCAGCGTGATGGTGCCGTCGCGGGTGACGCCGATGATCGCGTCCGGGGCGGCTTCCAGCAGTCCTTCGAACATCGTTTCGGCGCGCTGTCGTTCGCTGATGTCGCGGGAGATCGACGCGACTCCGGTAACTGCGCCGGTGGCGTCGGTGATCGGTGACAGGGTCAGCGAAACGGTGATCGTGGTCCCGTCCTGGCGGCGGCGCGAAACGCGGTACTGGTCGATGTTCTCGCCGGCGGTGATGCGTTGCATCAGCTGTTGCTCCGCCTGTTCCTGCCCGGGCGGGAACAGCATGGACGCGTGCCGGCCGAGAACCTGGTCACGCCGGTAGCCGTAGAGCTGTTCGGCCCCTGGATTCCAACTAGTGATCACCCCGCTGAGCGTCTTACCGATGATCGCGTCGTGCGATGAATCGACGATCGCGGCGAGGCTCTCGCGTTCCGCCAGCGTCTGCGCCCGCCCGGCCAGCGCTGCGGCGTGACCGGCGAGTTCGGTGAAAGCCTCGACGTCGTCCTCGGAGAACAGGCTGCGGTACCGGTTGAGCAGCAGCAGCGCGCCGCGCCCGCCCGGCGCGTCCACCGGCCTAGCGGTCACGAACCGGGTGTCAGTGGCCTGAGCGAACGTCACCGCCACCGCCGGCGGACGCGTCCAGCCCGCCAGCGCGTCGATCGGGCGATCGGCGGCCAGGAGTTCGTCCAGGTCTGTTGTCGTGCACTCGATCATGCTGACCGGCCCGGCGGTGCAACCCGCCACCTGCACGGACCGATCCGGCACCGGCATCAGGATCACCACCGTGTCCGAGCCCAGCACCGCGGTGGCGTCCCGGCAGTAGCTCTGCCACGTCCGCGCCGACTCGTTGGCCGGCATGGCCAGCAACCGGCGCATCGGCGCATGGGTGGCGCTGAGCGCCCACATTCGGCGGACTCCCCGCGGCGGAACGAAGGCGAACGTATACAGCACGCCGGAGATCACGGCGAGCACTCGCGATCCCAGCGCTGCGCCGGTAGCGGAGATCAGCAGCGCTGCGCCGATGACACCGGTCCCGGTGGCCGCACACCACAACCGGGCCCGTGCCGCGCCACCACGTCGCTGAGCTTCGACGGCGAGCAGCCACGCCGCGACGGCCTCCACGACGAAGAACACGATCACCGCCGGCCAGACCGCCGGTCGTGGAATCGGCCGTGCCGCCGACGCCAGCACCGGTAAGGCGCTCAGCGCCCATACCGTCACCGCCACGGGCAGGCACCAGGAGCGCAACGGGCGCAGCCGGCTGACCAACCGCAACGTGAACACCGGTTTCGCCAGTAACAACCCGATGGCGAGGATCATCACCGGCCGCGGTGGCGCACCCACGAACAGGCGGACGAGCCCCACCACGAACAGCATCGCGACCGACGCGAACATCCACATGACGTCACGCAGCAACGGATCCCGGCGCCGGAGATACCGCCACGACACCCACGACAGGATGAACACGAACAGCGAAGTGATCAAGATCAGCGCCATGACAACCTCTGTCCCGCCGATAGGCGCGCCCCCATATCAGCGCAATACCTCTCAGGCTATGACAAGTCGACGCGAGGAACGCTCAGAAACGGCAACTGCTGGACGGGGCCGTCGTTCACCGCCCCGACGGAGGTACCCCGCTGGTGGTCGTGACGGGCGACTGTCTCGTCGGACTGGGAATCGTGGCGGGGCTTCAGCGCGCGGGCACGGACCCGGGCATCGTCTGGTTCGACGCGCACGGCGACGTGCAGAACTGCGACACCCGTGCGCTCGAGAGCCCGGTGGGTTGCCGCGGCCCGTCCGACCATTGCGGTGAGCCGCATCGCGAACCCGTCGAGGGTGACCGGATCGGTGTAGACAGCGGAGGACCGGCTCGAGCGCCGCGACGCGTCCCCACGCAGAACGCGCTCCGCCGGGTCCACACCGACATCGGCGATCACATTGTCCGCCGAGTGACTGCCGTGAGGATCAGGACCCGACGTGGATGCCGGGGCGGCGGGTCTGGTCGGGTTCGTGTCTGCGGATGATTTCGCGGGTGACGGGGGCGGTGTCGCCGCGGCCGAGGAGGAAGTAGCGGATCATGTGTACCAGGGGGCTGCCTTCGGCCCAGGCGAAGTAGCAGTGCGGGCGTACGCCGGTGGCGTCGCGCAGGGAGAGCAGGATCGCGGCGATGGCGTTCGGCGCTGCCGGCGCTTCGGTGCGCAGGATTCGGTAGCCGTCGACGTCGACGCCGCGGACGACCAGGCTGTCGCTGAAGGCGGAGGGGTCTATCACGTCGACCTCCAGGAACAGGATGTCGTTGGCACCGGGGACCGGGTTGTCGCCGCGCTGTTCGCGTTCCTTGAACTGGTATTCGGCGGCGTCGCCGGTCTGGCGGCGGTGGGCGACGAGGTCGAGGGCGCCGTCGAGTTCGATGGATTCGGTGATGAACCGGCGGGCGGTCTCGTCGAACTCGATGCTGTCCACGCGGAGCTCGGTGGTGCGGCTGACCCGGGAGATCAGTGAGACGGCGACGATGCCGGCGATGAACAGGCCGGAGATGGCGATGCCGTCCGGCTTCTCGATGATGTTCTCGACCAGCGCATAGCCGAGGATGAGCGTGAGCAGCGCAAATCCGGATGTGGCGCCGCGCCGGCGTTTGCGCAAGGCCCAGACGGTGACGGCGAAAGCGCCGGAGACCATCATCGCGAGGATGCCGGTGGCGTAGGCGCCGGCCTGGGCGTTGACGTCGGCGCCGAACGCGATGGTGATGATGACGCTGATCGTGGTGTAGACGAGCACCACCGGGCGTACGGCGCGGCCCCACTCCGGTGCCATGCCGTACCCGGGCAGGTAGCGGGGCACGATGTTGACCAGGCCGGCCATGGCCGACGCGCCGGCGAACCACAGGATCAGGATGGTGCTGATGTCGTAGGCGGTGCCGACCGCCTCGCCCAGCTGCTCGTGCGCCAGCCAGGCAAGGGCCCGGCCGCTGGCTTCGCCGCCCGGCTCGAATTCCTCGGCCGGGATGAGGACGGTGGTGACGAAGCTGGCCGCGAGCAGGTAGACGCTCATGATGAGCGCGGCCGTGGTGAGCAACTTGCGGCTGTTGCGGATGCGGTTCTCCAGTCGCTGCCCGGCGTCGGCGCCCGAGGCGGCGACCAGCGGCATCATGCTGACCCCGGTCTCGAAGCCGGACAGGCCGAGCACGAGCAGGGGGAACGCCACCACGGCGGGCTGGAGCAGTCCACCGACGCCTCCGCCCACGTCGCCGAGCGCGGAGGTCCAGGCCGACCAGGCGGCGCCGTCGGTGATGACGTGGACGAGGCCGTCGCCGATGACCAGCGCGTTGAGCCCGAGGAAGATCGCCACCAGGGGGATCGCGACGCTGACGGCCTCGCTGAAGCCGAGCAGGAAGACGAAGCCGAGCAGCAGGAGCAGCCCGACGGTCAGCGCGACCTCGTGGCCGTGCAGGAACGACGGGAAGAACGGGTTCTCCACCACGTGCACGCTGGCGTCCGCGGCCGACAGGGTGATCGTGATGAGCCACGACGTGGCGACGAAGCCGAGCAGCACCAGGACGAACAGTTTGCCCTGCCAGAACGGCAGCAGCCGCTCCAGCATCGCGACCGAGCCGGCGCCGTGGGGGCTCTCCCGGGCGACCCGGCGATACATCGGCAGGACGCCGAACAGGGTGAGCGCGACGATCAGCAGGGTGGCCAAGGGAGAGACCGCCCCGGCCGCGGCGACGGCGATCGCCGGCACGTAGGCCAGGCTGGAGAAGTAGTCCACTCCGGTCAGGCACATCACCTTCCACCACGAGTGCTGTTCGGTGTGTCCCTCGCCGGCTGCGGGTCCGACCGGTTGCACCCGATGGCGCAGCAGCCAGCCGGGCAGGCCCTTCGAGGGTGGCGTCTCGTGGGCCGGGGAAGCCATCACCGCGGGTACGCCGTACTCGGGCGGCGCCTCGACCGGAGCCGGTTGCTCATTCACCGGACCAGGGTCGCTCGGCCGGAGCTTTCCGGCCCTGGGCCCGGCGTTAATATCGCGTCAAAATCTAAGCCCGGAGCGCTGCCGGTGCGTGAACGCGCATGACCAGCGCCACCCCGATCACCTGACCGTGCTGATCCGGGCGGTCGAGCGGCAGTGAGCGTTCAGCCACGCTCGGCAACTTCCGGGCGGGCGCTCGGCTTCCTCGGCGAGCCCGCGGTCAACGTCCTGGAACTCAACCTCGCGCTCGACGGCACGTAGGACTCGACGGCAAGCAGGAAGGGAGGCGGCGCCGACATGGCTCGCGGAGAACTGCGCATCTTCCTCGGCGCCGCCCCGGGCGTCGGCAAGACCTGCACGATGCTCGAGGAGGCGCACCGGCGCGCCGAACGCGGCACCGACGTGGTCATCGCGTTCGTGGAGACCCACGGTCGCAGACACACCCAGGCGATGATCGGCGATCTCGAGGTCGTGCCCCGCGCCGAGATGCGCTACCGGGGCGCCGGCTTCACCGAGATGGACCTCGACGCGGTGCTGGTCCGCCGGCCGGAACTGGCCGTGGTGGACGAGTTCGCCCACACCGACGTGCCCGGCGCCCGCAACGCCAAGCGGTGGCAGGACGTGCAGGAACTGCTCGAGGCCGGCATCTCGGTGCTGACCACGGTCAACGTCCAGCACCTGGAATCGCTCAACGACGTCGTCGCGCAGATCACCGGCGTCGAGCAGCGCGAAACCGTCCCGGACGCCCTGGTGCGCGCGGCCGAGCAGGTCGAGCTGGTCGACATGACCCCGGAGGCGCTGTGCCGGCGGATGGCGCACGGCAACATCTACCAGCCCGAGAAGATCGACGCGGCGCTCGGCAACTACTTCCGTACGGGAAATCTGACCGCTCTGCGGGAACTGGCTCTGCTGTGGCTCGCCGACAAGGTCGAGGAGCAGCTCGACCGGTACCGGCCGACAACAAGATCAACGCGACCTGGGAGACCCGCGAACGGGTGGTCGTCGCCCTGACCGGCGGCCCCGAGGGCGACACCCTGATCCGCCGACCCGGCTGCCCTGGCCCGCCAGCGCGTCCTGGTGGAAAGCCTCAGCGATTCGTATCACCAGGTCGTCGGCTCCGACGTGCCCCGGGCGCTGCTGGATTTCGCCCGCGCGGTGAACGCGACGCAGATCGTCCTCGGCGCGTCCAGCCGCGGCCGGTTCGCGCAGATCTTCTCGGCCGGTGTCGGGGTCACCACCACCGCGCTGTCCGGTCGATCGACGTGCACCTGGTGACCCATGAGCGCGCCGGGCAGGGCCGTCGTCGCCGCGCGCCCGCGGCCCTGTCGCGCAGCCGGCGCATCGCCGGCTTCCTGACCGTTCTCGCCGGGCTGCCCGCCCTGACCGCGGTCGGCCATCCGGTCTGCACCCGATCGGCGGATGCGGACGCCGAGGTCAAGGCGGACGACGACCTCGTCCTGCTCGAGACTGCCGACGTCTCCCTCGACCGGCTCATCCGGCTGATCACCAACCTGCTCGACATGAGCCGGCTGCAGGCGGGCGCCCTCGGCGTCGAAGCCGTCGACGTCGGCGCGGAGGAGATCGTGCCCCGTGCCCTGGACGACCTCGGCCCGCCGGGACGCGCGGTCCAGCTGCACATCCCCGACGACCTGCCCTACCTGCACGCCGACCCCGGGCTGCTCGAACGCGTCATCGACCACGGCCCCGGCATTCCCGAGGACCGCTGGGACGACGTCTTCCTGCCGTTTCAGCGCCTCGGGGACCGCGACAACCACACCGGCGCCGGGCTCGGACTGGCCCTCTCGCGCGGACTCACCGAGGCGATGGGCGGCACCCTCACACCCGATCAGACCCCCGGCGGCGGTCTCACCATGGTTGTCTCTCTGCCTTCCGCCCCGCCCCGGAACAGCCCCTAGACTCACGGTCACCGCGATCATGAGGGACCGAAGATGCTGCACGTACGGGTGATCAGCCCGGAATCGAACACCGACCACGCCTTGGCCGCGCTGACCGGCGACGTCGCGGTCACCCACATTGTCGTGCTGGCCGGCGCCGCTCGTGAGCCGCGCGGCGACGTGATCGAGTTCGACGTCGTGCGGGAGGGCGCCAGCGCCGTGCTGGACCGGCTGCGCGGTCTGGGGCTCGACCGTGAGGGCGCCATCGTGATCGAGCGCGTCGACACGACGATGTCGGCGTCGGCCGATCGCGCCGAGCGGCATGTCCCCGGGCTGGGCGTGGATGCGGTGGTGTGGCACGAGATCGAGCACCAGACGGGCGAGGAGACCACGCTGTCGGTGTCGTTCCTGGCGTTCATGACGATCGCCACCATCATCGCCGCCATCGGTGTCCTGCTGGACTCGCCGATCCTGATCGTCGGTTCGATGGTGGTGGGCCCCGAGTTCGGGCCGCTCGCCGCGCTGTGTGTCGGCCTGGTTCAGCGCAAGGCGAGCCTGCTGCGCCGCTCGGCGCTGGCGCTGGGCGTCGGTTTCCCGTTCGCGATGATATTGACGGTCGGCGTGGTGTGGCTGCTCACCGCGGCTGATCTGGTCAGCCGGTCGATGCTGCTGGACGAGCGGCCGCTGACCGACTTCATCTGGCGTCCCGACGCGCTGTCCTGGGTCATCGGCTTCCTCGGCGGTGTGGCGGGCATCCTGTCGCTCACTTCGGCCAAGGCGGGGACCCTGGTCGGTGTGCTGATCTCGGTCACCACCATCCCGGCGGCGGCGAATGCCGCGGTCGCGCTGGCCTACGGCGTCCGCGACGAGGCCGTCGGCTCGGCCCTGCAGCTCGTGATCAACGTGGCGGCGATCGTCATCGGGGGAGCGCTCACCTTGGTCGTACAGCAATCGGTGTGGCGCAAGCGTCATTGAGAACCGGCTCTCGCGACGGCCCGGTACCTAGTGGTACGTTGTACCGGTACTCAGTGGTACGAGGTACCGGTCGGAGGGCGTGGCGGTGGAGGATCTGACCGAGATGCTCAAGGGCACGCTCGAAGGGTGCGTGCTCGAAATCATCGGGCGTGAGGAGACCTACGGGTACGCCATCACGCGCCGACTGAACGACCTGGGCTTCGCCGACGTGGTCGACGGCACGGTCTACACCATCCTGCTGCGGCTGGAGCGCAACGGCCTCGTCCAGGTGACGAAGCGACCGTCCGAAGTGGGCCCGCCGCGCAAGTTCTACGCGCTCAACGACGCCGGGCGCGCAGAGCTGGCGACGTTCTGGACGAAATGGCAGTACGTCTCATCGCGGATCGACACCCTCAAGGAGGGCGGGGCATGAAGTTCTGGGAGACCATCACGGGCAACGATCTCACCCGGGAGTGGAAGGTGTTCGAGGCCCGGGCGCAGGCGTTGCCGGCCGATTATCAGGCCGCGTGGGGGCAGATCGTCAGCCACCTCTTCCCGTACGGAAGCTTCACCGGACGCAACCTGACGCCGATCGCCGACGCGGCGCTCGGACTGCTCGAGGAAGCCTCGGCCGACGGGCAGAGCGTGCACGACGTGCTCGGCGACGACATCGCCGGCTTCTCGGCGGCCCTGGCCGGTGGGGCGGGGGCCCGCACCTATCGCGACCGGTGGCGCGAGCAGTTGAACCGGAACGTCGCCCGAAAACTCGCCCGGCTAGGAGACTGACGTGGGCATTCAGGACATCATCGAGGGCAAGAAGCAGTGGCGGGCGCACCTGGCCCGGGTCAAGGCGCTCCCGCCCGACTACCAGATCGTCTACCAGGAGATGCAGCGGTACCTGTTCAAGGTCGGGCCGATCGACCTGGTGGAGGGGAACCTGCTCTCCGGGATCGTCGACTTCTTCGAAGAGGGCGCGGCATCCGGCCGGGGGGTTCTGGAAGTCACCGGCACTGACGTCGCCGCCTTCTGCGACGACCTGATCAAGGACTCGCGGACGTACGCCGAGATCTATCAGGAATCCGCCGGGCGCTAGCCCCGTGCCGCCGGCTCGCCCGGCGAGCGAACACGTCCCCGCATCACGGACGAGCCGACGGCGGCCGCCCGGCGATGACCCATGCCCAGCACGCAGGAGGCGGCACATGCCAACAACGAGCCCGGCAATCCGGGTCAGCGGATTGCGGAAGTCCTACCAGCAGCTGGCCGTACTCAAGGGCGTCGACTTCGAGGTGGCGCGGGGGAGCATCTTCGCGCTGCTCGGGTCCAACGGCGCCGGCAAGACGACGGTGGTGCGCATCCTGTCCACGTTGCTCAAGCCGGACGGCGGCACGGCAAGCGTCCACGGGTTCGACGTCGGGTCGGAGCCGCTGCGGGTGCGCGAGTCGATCAGCCTGACCGGGCAGTTCGCCGCCGTCGACGAGATCCTCACCGGCCGGGAGAACCTGGTCATGGTCGGCCGGCTGCGGCGGGTCGGCAACGCGCGCGACGTCGCGGACGAGCTGCTCGCCCGGTTCGGCCTGGCCGACGCGGGCGGACGGCGCGTGGGGACGTACTCGGGTGGCATGCGCCGCCGGCTCGACATCGCCATGAGCCTCATCGGGGACCCGCCGGTCATCTTCCTCGACGAGCCGACCACCGGGCTCGACCCCGAGGGCCGCATCGAAGTGTGGAACGAGATCCAGAAGTTGGCCGGCGGCGGGACGACGGTGCTGCTGACCACGCAACACCTGGAGGAGGCGGAGAAGCTGGCCGACCGGATCGCAATCCTGCACGAGGGCGCCATCATCGTCTCCGGCACCCTGACCGACCTGCGGAAACTGTTGCCGCCCGCGAAGGTCGAGTACGTGGAACGGCTGCCCACCCTCGAGGAAGTCTTCCTCTCCGTCATCGGAAAGCGGGCCTGACCATGGCCACCCATGTTCTCGGCGACTCCGCCGTGATGCTCGGCCGGTCCATCAAGCACGTGAGCCGCAGCCTCGACACGATCATCACTGTCACGATCATGCCGATCGCGTTCCTGCTGCTGTTCCGATACGTCTTCGGCGGCGCGATCCAGACCGGCAGCAGCAACTACACCAACTACCTCATGCCGGGTGTCCTGCTCATCGCCATCGCCAGCGGAATCTCGTACACCGGATTCCGGCTCTTCAACGACATGCGGAGCGGCATCTTCGAGCGCTTCCACTCCATGCCCATCGCCCGCTCGTCGGTGCTGTGGGGGCACGTGCTGACCTCGATGGTCGCCAACGCGATCTCCGTGGTGGTCATCCTGCTGGCCGGGCTGGGCATCGGCTTCCGCACGTCGGCCGGTGTGCTCGCCTGGCTCGCCGTCGCCGGTGTCCTCGCGGTCTTCACGCTCGCCCTGACCTGGCTGGCGATCGTCGCCGGCCTGAGCGCCTCCACCCCCGACGGCGCGTCTGCCTTCTCCTACCCGCTCATCTTCCTGCCCTTCATCAGCTCGGCCTTCGTTCCCACCGAGACGATGCCCGGCCCGGTGCGGGCGTTCGCCGAGAACCAGCCGGTCACCGCGATCGTCAACTCGATCCGGGCCCTGTTCGACCAGCAGCCGGTGGGCAACGACATCTGGACCGCGCTCGCCTGGTGCGCCGGAATCCTGATCATCGCGTACGCGGTCGCGATGGCCGCCTACCGCCGCAAGATCGCCTGAGGGTGGCAACGCCTCATCTCAGGCCGTCGAGCAGGAGAGCGCAGATCACGTCGAGCTCCTGCTCGATGCCCGGCTCGGTCCAGGCGGCGGCCAGGCCGGGGTGGTGGAAGCGGGTGGTGGCGGTGAAAACGGCCTGGGCGGTCTGGGCCGGGTCAGCCCGCCGGAACGAGCCGCCGGCCATGCCATCGGTGAGGATGAGTTCCAGCTGACCCAGGAGGTCGGCCACGTGGTCGATCGCCGCGACGCTGTTCTCGGTGACCAGGAGCTTGTACGCGGCGAAGAGCTCCGGATCGTCGTGAGCCTTCGCCCGCTTCGAGGCCAGCAGGGCAGCGAGCCAGGAGCGCAGCCGCTGCGGCGGTGGGATCTCCGTGTCGCCGGCGATGGCCGCCAGGGCATCACGATCGCGGTTCAGCCAGCGCCGGGAGACCGCTTCGCGCAGCGCGGCCTTGGAGGGGAAGTGTTTGTAGACGGCGGCATGGCTGACGCCGAGCTCCTTGCCCACGTCGACCACCGTGGCCTTGGCGGGCCCGTGACGACGCAGGACATCCTCGGTGGCCGACAGGATCGACTCCGCATCCAGCGGACCGCTTGCCCGCATCAGACGGTGTGGTTCGGCGCGGCGAGCATGGTCGGAGCCTACCGTAGTTACAGGTTTCAGATTGTGTAAGATGTAACTACGGCGGCCCGTACGGGCGGCCCTCCGACGGAAAGAGGCCACACGTGACCATCTTGGTGACCGGCGCCCGAGGGCATGTGGGAGCTGCGGTACTGGACGAGCTGATGGCCGCCGGGGTGCGGGTCCGCGCGTCCAGCCGTGCCCCACGTCCAGGCGACTTCCCGCGGGACGTCGACGTGGTGCGGGCGGACCTCACCGATCCGACGACGTGGCGGGATGCTCTGACCGGTGTACGCAAGATCTTCCTCTATGCCCACCCGGAGACGGCGGCCGAGTTCGCGGCGGCGGCCCGCAGCGCCGGCGTCGAGCATGTCGTCCTGCTGTCGTCCTACACGGTGATGGCTCCGGACGCCGCTGCCAATCCGATCGCGCTGCGGCACAGCGCGGCGGAACGGGCGCTGACCGATGCCGGTTTCGCCCGGACCTTCGTGCGGCCGGGCTACTTCGCCACGAACTCGTTGCGCTGGCAGTCGATCCGCACGGACCGCGTGCTGCGCACCGCCTTCCCGGACGCGACGACCGCGCCGGTCCACGAACGCGACATCGCCGCGGTGGCAGCTCGAGCGTTGCTGGACGACGCGAAGGACGCCGCCCATCCGGTGCTGGGGCCGGGCCCGCTCACGATTCGAGACCAGGTCAGCGCGATCGCCGAGGCGCTCGGTGAGCCCGTCCGGCTGCAGGAGGTGGACGTCGACACCTACCGCGCCGACCTGCTGACCCAGCTCCCGGAGCCGCTGGTCGACCTCTTGCTCCGGGCCGGCGGCAGCGTGCACCAGCTGCCGGCTGCGGTCGCCACGGACGCCGTGCCGGAGCTCCTGGGGCGGCCCGCCCTGACCTTCGCTGAGTGGGCGCGCGACCACGCCGACGACTTCCGTTGACGGAGCGCTAGGCTCCGCGCATGATCGGGAACATCGCGGCCGTGCTGGTCCTGACGCCTGCCGCCGGGCTGACCGCCGCGCTCGCCCCTACCGTGCCCGCGCCGTCGGACGTACGTCTGGCGTGGACCTCCGCCGCGCAGACCGACGTGGCGATCACCTGGGACGAGACCGGCGCGACGCGCAACCGGCTGACGCTCGTCCGCGCCGGCGACGGCGGGACCGCGAACGTGGAACCGAAGCTCGTCGAGGCCGACCAGCCCGACCGTGCGCTGCTGTGGCAAGGCCTGCACGACACCGATTTCCGGGTACGCGTGGTGGCGGTCGACGCGGCCGGCGCCGAGATCAGCGAGCCGGCGTTCTCGCCCGTGTTCGACACCGACCGCGGCCCGGCGGCACGCGTCGTCAGCGTGGTTCCGCGCGAGGACGGGTCGATCCTGATGACCTGGCGGCCGGGCACGTACACCGACCCGAACCCGGGCGACCCGCTGGACACCCCGGGCCCGTTCCGCTACATCCCCATCGCCTCGATGTTCGAGTTCAACGAGTACGAGCAGTTGGCCCCGCCGACCACCGCGACGTCGTTCGTCGTGCCGCCGCGCCCGGGGCCGGTCGACGTCGGTCTGCGCACCGCGCCGAACGGCTGGTACGGCTACACGGACGTCGGCGCGCCGGTGCAAGGTAACCGGCTGACAGCGACGATTCCGGGGGAGGCCACCATCGGCGGCACGGTGACCGTGACCGGCAGGGCGTTCAAGCTCAACCGGCTGTGCGACCGGGGCCCGTGCCCGACCGTGGAGGAGGACGACGCGGGCCGCGAGCTGCGGCTGCAGGAGCGCGCGGGGACCACTGCCGGCTGGCGGACGGTCGCGACGACGAAGGCCCGCCAGGACGGTACGTACACGCTCGAAGTCCCGTTCACCGGCACTCGCCACTACCGCGTGGTCGCACCGGTCGTCGGGCTGCCCCCGGCCCGGGTGGCCCAGCTGTTCGCCGCGACGACCGCCACCACCACGACCGGTGTGAGCGGCCCGGCCGGCGGCGGCGGTTCCGGCGGGGGCCTGCCGATCACCGGCGCGCCGGTGGTGGCCGTCGCGCTGGGCGGCGGGCTCCTGGTCGCGGTGGGCGCGGTGCTGGCGCTGACCGGCCGACGCCGACAGCGTCCCTAGCCAGGCGCCGAACCGTCCGTCGCCGGCTGTGCGACTTTCGTTGTAAAAGAGGTGTCGCCGAGTCCGCTCGCGCCCCTCGGGAATCAGTGACGCTGAAAAAACGTGTCGGGCGGACTCAACATCGGCGGGCCCCGCACCGTCATAGGGAGCGGCCCCTCAGTCCGGTGTGCGCGCTCCTCGTCGCTCACCGGTACGTCGGGTCGTCGCGGCGTGGGGCTGCGACGACCCACCCGGCCGGACGCGTGCTGAGCCGCGCGCGTCCGGCCATCCCGCGGGGTTCCCTGGCCGACGAGTAACGGAATATCACCGGCCCCGGCGCGACCCGGCTTACAACCAAAGTCATACGTCGGGTCGCGCCGGGTCCACCCACGTGCCGATGTGGGAAAGGCCGCCGGATCGAAGAATCAGGAGCGTCAATCGCAACGACGTCTTCGGGAGTGATCATGTCCGTCGCATCGAACGACCGGGAGACCGTCGCTTGGGCCTGGCCCTTCGTCTTTGGTCTACTCATGCTCGTGACGGTGGCCGGTGTCGCGTACGCCGTGGTGTGGTCATGGAATTCTTACGCCGGAACCGTCTAGGCCGCCTGCTCGGTGCTCCTCAGGTCTGGATGCGTTGGAGTTGGAACCTCTGGTTGGCGCCGCCACCGGGGGTCCACTGGGAGATGCGCGCGCCGTCGGCGGTGGCGGCCTGCCACACGTCCATGGCCAGTCCGCTCTGGCGGTTGAGAAGCCTGACCACTCCGCCGCCCTGATCCTCCACCCGCCACTGCTGGTTGGCGGTGTTGGCGTCGGGTTGCTGGGTGATGTCGGCGCCGGTGCTCGTGCCGGCGACCTGCAGCACCAGACCGCTGTGGCGAGCCCGGATCCGGTAGTAGCCACCGTCGGAGGACAGAAAATCGAACTGCTGGTTGAGAGCGTTGGTGGCCTGCCACTGGATGAGCTGCGCGCCGGCGGTGGCCGACGCGCCGTTGATGTCGGCGGACTTCCCGCTGTGCTGAGCCACCAGCCGGTAGTTCACGCCGGTCTCCACCGGCCCCGACCGTACGGCTGACGCGCGGTAGGTGTGGGCGGCCTGACCGGTGAACTGGACGAGGTCGGTCTCCAGCCGTGCCGGCTGGACAGCTACGCCGCTCGTCTCGTCGCGCATGTCGAAAGCGCCGGTGAAGATTCGGCTGCGGACCCGGACCGTACCGGCGCGGTCCGGCGTGATGACGAGTTCTGTCCGGGTGCTGCTCCAGGTAGCGCCGACCGTGTGCCCGCCCCGGCCCCGCAGACCGGTGAAGCTGCCGGTCGGCCAGGCCGACGGCAGTGCGGGCAGCACGTGCAGCTCGCCGTTGTGGCTGTGCAGCAGCATTTCGGCGATCCCGGAGGTGGCGCCGAAGTTGCCGTCGATCTGGAACGGGGGATGCAGGTCGAACATGTTCGGCGCGAGCCGGTCCGTCCGCACCAGGTCGCGGAGGAGTTTGTGGGCGCGCGCACCGTCCTCCAGCCGTGCCCAGTAGTTGATTTTCCAGGCCAGCGACCAACCCGTCCCGTCGTCGCCGCGCAGTTCCAGCGTCTGGCGCGCGGCCTGGTAAAGCTGGGGCGTTCCCCGCCGGGTGATCTGGTTGCTCGGATGCAGGCCGTACAGGTGGGAGACATGCCGGTGGTTGCGCTCGGTCTCCACCCAGTCGGCGAGCCACTCCTGGATGTTGCCGCGCGAGCCGACCCGGGTGGGCGCCAGCCGGTCGCGTGCCGCCAAGACCTGGGTGCGGAAGGCGGTGTCCACGCCGAGGACCTCGCCGGCGCGCGCGACGCCGTTGAAGAGATCGCGCAGGATCTGGTTGTCCATGGTCGGCCCGGCGCACACGCTGGCGTTCGCGTGGTGCGGCAGCTCCGGGGAGTTCGAGGGGTTGGTGACCAGATGGCCCAGGGCCGGGTGGGCCACCAGGGAATCGAGGAAGAACTGTGCGGCGCCCTTCATGGCGGGGTAGTTGGCGCGCAGGAACTCGACGTCCCCGGTGAACAGGTGGTGGTCCCAGATCATCGTGGCGAGCCAGGCGCCGCCGGTCTGCCACATGCCCCACAGCGCGCCGTCGACGACCGAGGATCCGCGCCAGGCGTCGGTGTTGTGGTGGGTCACCCAGCCACCGGCGCCGTACTGCGCGGTGGCGGTGCGGGCCCCGGTCACCGTCAGGTCCTTGATCATGTCGAAGACGGGCAGGAAGCATTCGGAGAGGTTCGTGGTGTCGGCCGGCCAGTAGTTCATCGGCAGGTTCGCGTTGATGGTGTATTTGGAATCCCAGGACGGGGCCATCTCCTGGTTCCAGATGCCCTGCAGATTGGCCGGCTGGGTGCCCGGTCGCGACGAGGCGATCAGCAGGTAGCGGCCGTACTGGAACAGCAGGGCCGACAACTGCGGATCGTTGACGCTCGCGTGCTGGGCGATCCGCACGTCGGTGGTCTGATCGGCCGCCGTCGTACGCCCCAGATCGATCGACACCCGATTGAACAGCGCCTGATGGTCGGTCACGTGCCGGGCGCGCAGCTGGTCGAAGCCGGCGGTGCGGGCAGCGGCGAGGTGCCGTCGCGCGATGCCCTGATAGTCACCGTTGACGGTGCGGTAGTTGACGTAGCTGGTGCCGATGGACACCAGCACGGTGACACTTGTGGCGCCGGAGACCCGTAGCGTGCCACCGGAGCTGCTGACCGTGCCACCGGTGACGCTCGCGCCGGCCAGGGCGAGGAACCGGACCGAGCCGGCGATGCCTTCCATGTCGCCCGAGATGCCGTCGAGCGCGATCGTCGTGGAGTCGGGGCTGGACACGGTCGTGCGTTGCGGGCTGTCGAACGTGGCGGTGAAGGTGATCGCATTGGCGCGGTCGGCCGTCAGCCGGACCGCCACCACCTGGTCCGGCGCGCTCGCGAACACCTCCCGTTGATACCGCACGCCGTTCAGCACGTACGTGGTGGTCACCGTGGCGGTGGTCAGGTCGAGCGTCCGGTTGTACTGGGACGCGCCGGTGGCGCTGCCGACGGCGAGCCGGAGGTTGCCCACCGGCTGGTACGCCAGCTGCCCGACCGGGTTGCCGAGCATCGTCTGGTTGATCAGATCCTGGGCCGGGACCCACTGGTCGGCGAAGACCCGTCGCCGGATCTCCGCGAGGTTGGCTGCGCCCCGCGTGTTGGCCGAGTCATAGGGTCCGCCCGCCCACACGGTGTCCTCGTTGAGCTGGAGCCGTTCGGTGTCGATGTTGCCGAACACCATGGCGCCGAGGCGTCCGTTGCCGATGGGCAGGGCGCGTAGCCAGTCCGTTCCCGCTGGCTCGTCGTACCAGAGCGCGAGGTCCCCGGCGGCCAGCACACCCGCCGGTGGCGCCGCACCGGCCTTGGCGACCGCTGTCCACCCGGTCGGCAGCAGAGCCGCCCCGGCCCCGGCCATCCCGGCCGCAAGGAGCTTTCTGCGTGTCAGGTCGGTCATGACGGAAGGGCCCAGCGCTGGTTGGCGGCGCCGTGGCAGGTCCAGATGATGAGTTGAGTCCCGTCCGCGGAGCCCGCGCCGTTGGCGTCCAGGCACTTGCCGGACTGCGGGTTCACCAGGGAGCCGTTGGCCCCCGGAGCCCAGTTCTGGCCGCCGGAGCCGTTGCAGGTCGACAGCTGGACGAGCGCACCGTTGGCGGTGCTGCCGCCGGCGACACCCATGCACTTGTTGAGCGAGCGCAAGGTGGTCCCGTTGACCGTCCACTGCTGGTGGGCGCTGCCGGTGCAGCTCCACAGCTGGATCTTCGTACCGTCGGCGGAGCTTCCGCCGCTGACATCGACGCACTTGCCCGCGGCGCCGGTGATCGGGCCGGTCCGGGGCGTCGTACCTCCCGACTCCTTGATCCGGATGTTGCGGAACGACACGTCGTCGCCGGCGCCATGGTTCTGGATGCCGATGTAACCGGAGGTCAGCGAGCGCGCGGGATCCGTGTTGGTGAAGTCGTTGACGACGACGCCGTTCAGGAAGACCTGCAGCCGTTCCCCGTCGACCAGCAGCTCGTAGGTGTTCCACTCACCCGGCGGATTCAGCGCCGCGTCGCGGGCGGCGATGTCGGCCGACTTGACCCCGTACACGGAGCCGGTGGTCCGGTCCGCCGTGTCGGTGGCGTCGATCTGTACCTCGTACCCGTTGGTCATGGCCGAGTTCGGGTCGCTACCGGCCGGGAACCCGATCAGCACGCCGGAGTTGTCGTCGCCCGGCATCATCCAGTCGAGTTTCAGCGAGTAGGAGCGGAACTCCTTCGTGCTGTACCAGAGCATGCCCAGCCCGCCGGACGAGGTCAGGGTCGCGTTGCTGTTGCTGAACCCGCCCGGCCCGGCCTGGGACCAGCCGGTGGTGGCGCCGTTGTAGAGGGCGGTGTAGCCGGTTTCCGGCCGGCAGTCGGCCTTGGTGCGGTTGGCCGCGTACCTGATGCCGCCGAGGACCAGCGCCCGGAAGCCCGGCTCGGTGTAGCCGGCCTGGGTGTGGCCGTTCCCGGTGTAGAACGACCGTCCACCCTGGAGGGTCTTGCACCAGGTGTACGGGTGGTCGCCGCCCATCGTGCCGCCGGAGTAGCTCGACTCGTCCAGCGCCGTCAGCACCCGGGCCGAGGATCGCGGATTGGTCCGGAAGTTGTACCACTCGTCGGTGCGCGTCACCGTCGGCGCCAGCCCGGCGGTCGCGGCGTGCGCCCGGTTCTCCACCCGCTGGGTGGCCTGCTGGATCGCCGGGTGCGAGGAGAAGTACGCCCCGACCAGCTGGCCGTAGAACGGCCAGTCGTACTCGGTGTCGGAGGCGGAGTGCACACCCACATACCCGCCGCCGCCACGGATGTAGTTCTCGAAGGCGGTCTGCTGGGTCGCGTTGAGCACGTCGCCGGTGGTGTTGAGGAAGACGACGGCCTCGAACTGGGCCAGGTTGGCCGCGGTGAACTGGTTGGCGTCCTCGGTCGCGGTGACCGTGAAGCTGTTGGCCGCCCCGAGGTCGCGGATCAATTGGATGCCGGCCGGGATCGCGTCGTGCCGGAAGCCGGCCGTCTTGGAGAACACCATGACGTCGTACGGTGCGTCGGCGGCATTCGCCGGTCCGCCGGTGCCGGCGAGGGTCAGCAGCACCGCTGCCGCCGCGCCCAGGATCGTGCGGGTGAGTGTTCGCATGGTCGGGCCTCTCATGGCAGGGTCCAGCGCTGGTTGGTGCCGCCGTGGCAGGTCCAGATGATCAGCTGGGTGCCGTTGGCGGAGCTGGCGCCGTTGGCGTCCAGACATTTGCCGGAGCCGGTGTTGACCACCGATCCGTTGGCCCCCGCCGTCCAGTTCTGTGCGGCGGAACCGTTGCAGGTCGACAGTTGCACCAGGCTGCCGTCGGCGGTCGCGCCGCCGGCCACGCCCATGCACTTGCCCAGTGACCGCCAGGTGCTGCCGTTGCGGGTCCACTGCTGGTTGGCGCCGGCGCCGCAGGTCCAGAGCTGAATCTTGGTGCCGTCGGTGGAGCTGGCGCCGTTGACGTCGACGCACGAGCCGTTCGCGCCGACGATCCGGCCGGTGCCACCGCTGCTCGGTGCCGTGCCGATCGTGAACGCGTCCACGTCGAACAGCGTCCCGGAGCCGCCGCTGAACGTCAGGTACAGGGTGGTGGTGCCGGACGGCGCTGCGGACAGCGTCGTCGACACGTCGGTGAAGGTCTCCCAGCTGCCGGTGGTCGGCACCGTGACGGATCCGAGGACCGTACCGGTGGCCGATCCGGCGCGCACCGAGAGCGTGCCCCCGCTGCCGCCCGACGAGACCCGGGCCGTGAAACGGTTCTCGCCCGCGAGCGCGTACCGCTGGAACGCGATCCAGTCGCCGTTCTGGATGTCGCCGACCGTCTGCCCGCCCTCGGCGGTCGTCTTGCTGAACAGGGAGGTGCCCGACTGGGTGTTCCGGTGCTCGGCCTGCCGGTGGCGGGGCTGGAGGATCTTCTGCGCCCGGGTGGTCAGCGCGGGCTGGCCGTTGGCGCCCTGGTCGGTGTATTCCGCGTCGAGCACCGCGAACAGGTTGGCCGCCGTGTCGTGCTCGCCGTCCACCGGGATCTGCAGCGTTCCCGAGCATCCGGTGCTCGAGCTGATCGGATGCGCGTGGTCGTCGTGGCCGAGCAGGTAGCTCAGCTTCACCCGGCTGCAGTCGACGGAGCCGTCCTCGGGATCCGACACCGTGATCGTGTACGGCACGCTGTCGCCGAAGGAGAAGAGCGCCCCGTCGGTCGGTGTGTTCAGCACGACCGTGGGGGCGGTGTTGCCGACCGAGATCGTGGTCGAGGCGCTGGCGGTGAGACCGGCGGAATCCGTCACGGTGAGCGTCACGGTGCGCTGGCCGGTAGTGGCGTAGGTGTGGCTGGGATTGGCCGCCGACGAGGTGCTGCCGTCACCGAAGTTCCAGGAGTAGGTCAGCGCCCCGCCTTCGGGATCGGACGAGCCGCTCGAGGAGAAGGCGACGGTGAGCGGTGCGGCGCCGGACGACGGGTTGGCCGCGACGCGGGCAATCGGCGACTGGTTGTTGCCGGCGCCGTTGTACTCGATGCGGTACAGGGCGGAACTCGCGTCGCCGTTGCCCCAGCCGGTGCCGTAGTCCAGCACGTACAGGGCTCCGTCGGGGCCGAAGGCGCTGTCCATGATCTGCGTGCCGCGCCACGGGAAGTCGCTGATCAGCCCGGCCGACCCGTCGGCGTTGACGTCGACGCTCTTGATCCAGCGCCGGCCGAACTCCATCGCGAAGTAGTGCCCGTTCAGGGCCGACGGGAACTTCACCGTGGACGGGTTGGCGGCGTCGTAGCGGTACACCGCGCCACCCATCGGCGACTCCGAGCCGCAGCCGAACGCGGCCAGCGAACAGTTGTCGTACTTGATCCACGCCGGGCGCGCGGCCGGCAGGTTGGTCAGCCCCGTGTTGCGCGGGGAGTTGTTGACCGGCGCGGCGCAGTTGAACCGGCTCCCCGACGGCCCGGACGGAAACGTGTAGTCCACATAGGTCTCGTTCGTCGTGTTCGAGCCGGTGCAGTAGGGCCAGCCGTAGTTGCCGGCGGAGGTGATCCGGTTGAACTCCACCTGACCCGCCGGTCCGCGTGTCGAGCTGGTCGTGCCGGCGTCGGGTCCGTAGTCGGCGACGTACACCGCGCCGGTCGGCTTGTCGACGCTGAGCCGGAACGGGTTGCGCAAGCCCATCGCGTAGATCTCCGGACGGGTCCGCGCGGTGCCGGGCGCGAACAGGTTGCCCGAGGGGATCGAGTACGTCGCGTCCGCGTTCACCTTGATCCGCAGCACCTTGCCGCGGAGGTCGTTGGTGTTGCCCGCGCTGCGCTGGGCGTCGTAGACCGGGTTGCGGTTGGTGCGCTCGTCGATCGGGGTGTAGCCACCCGAGTCGAACGGGTTCGAGTCGTCCCCCGTGGACAGGTAGAGGTTGCCGGCCGCGTCGAAATCGATGTCGCCGCCGACGTGGCAGCACATGCCGCGATTCGTCGGCACCTCCAGGACGGTCACCTGGCTGCCGGTGTTGAGGGTGTAATCGGCGTTGAGCGTGAACCTGGACAGCCGGTTCACCCCGTTCCAAGCGGAGAAGTCCGTGCCGGTTGCCGGCGCGTCACCTCCGGGCGTGGACAACGGCGGCGCGTAGAAGAGGTAGATGAACCGGTTGCCGGCGAAGCCCGGGTCCACGCCCACGCCCTGCAGGCCCTCCTCGTCGTGCGTGTAGACCGGCAGGGTGCCGATTACGGTGGTGACCCCGGCGGCGGTGGTTCGGCGCAGCACGCCGTTGCGGGCCGTGTGCAACACCGAGCGGTCGGGCAGCACCGCCATCGACATCGGCTCGCCCAGTTCTCCCACCCCTCGGGCGAGCTCGACCTGCTGGAAGTCAGCCGCGTTGACCGGGTGGGCGGCGGCCGGCGAATCGGGGCCGATGACTGTCGCCACCAGCCCGGCGGCCGTCAGAACGGCGGTCGCTGCCGCCGCCATCGCGCGTCTTCTCATGGATGGTCACACCTTCGCGCCGGAGGATAGTTAACGTTAACAAGGTGTTGGCGTACCGCTGCTCAGAGATTCATATGACGTCACACGTTAGACATGTGATAGAAACAAGTCAATGAATTGTGGTCGCTGGAGCATCCAAAGCGGAGAGTCCCGTAAGGCCTGCGCCGACGGCTACCTGATCCTCACGGTTCTGCGGATCGTGCGATTTGGTGCAGCCAGCCGTAGTTATTCGTATGACGTGTGTTGTATAGATGGACCGCAATGTCTACGTTCACACCGTCCCAGAGGGGGATCGCCATGATCCGACGGCGGATGACGCGTGCCCGCGCAGCCATCGTGTCGGCCGCAGTCCGGCTCGCGGCGCATCCTCCGTCGTGGCGCCACAGGGCCGGATGGCCCGCGGCAGGCCGCGTCGTCGCGGCCCTGGCCACCGCCGTGACAGCGCTGGCGGCGATCCCGCTGGCAGTGGTAGCCACCGCACCGAGCGCATCGGCCGCGACGAGCCAGTTCCGGGGCGTCAACTGGGCCCGTGCCGGCGACAACTTCACCGGCGAGCCGCTGGTTCTGTACGGGTTGAGCAGCAGCGACAGCTACACCACCGTCCGCGCCAAGGCGGACGCCGTCCTCGCCGGTTTCGAGCGCAACCTCGGCGCGAACACCGTCCGGCTGCCGATCAACACCGTTTCCGTCGGAACGGCGTGGTGGAACTCCTACGCCGGCGTCATGGACTCGGCGACCGGCCGCGGCATGAAGGTCATCCTGTCCTTCTGGGACGACGGCCGGGCGTCGTCCGGTGGCCGGGTCACCGACACCGCCGCCTTCAACGCGATGTGGAACACCGTCGTGGCCAAGTACGGCGCCAACCCGCTGGTCTACTTCGAGCCGATGAACGAGCCGGGCGGCTACAGCGCGGCCGACTGGAAGAATGTGGCCGCCGCGTGGCTCGCCGCGCGACCGTCGGTGCCCCGCAACCGCGTGTTCATCAGCGGTTCCGGCCTGAACCAGGACATCAAGACGATGTGCGCCGACAGCCGCTTCGACGGGACGTACCTGTCGCTGCATCACTACACGTTCTTCAGCGGCGCGAAGACGTACGACGGGTGGGTGAACTTCCTGCGTGATGCGGTGGGCAGCTGCGCCGACCGGACCGTCATCGACGAGTTCGGCGCCCCCATGGACACGGGCCTCAACTACGACGACGCCAACAGCGCCGACAACTTCGTCCGCTACTTCCGCGCCACCACCCAGGTGCTCCGCGAGCTCGGCATGGGCTCCGTCTACTGGCCCGGCATCGGCGGCAAGATCACCGCGGGGCAGAACGACGACTGGTACGCCATGCAGAAGCTGCAGGGCAGTGGCACCAACCTGACCCTGACCACTCCGAACGCCACGGGAGCCGGGCGGCTGCAGTACAGCTGGGGCCTCACCGGCACCGACCCGGTGCCCGGCAACCGGCTACGCAACGGCGGATCGGGCCGGTGTCTCGACGTTCCCGGCGCCGTCACCGCCAACAACACCCAGGTCGCCATCTACGACTGCGGAACGGGTACGAACCAGCAGTGGACCGGCACTTCCGCCCGGGAACTGCGGGTGTACGGCACCAAGTGCCTCGACGCCCGAGGCAGAGGAACCGCCAACGGCACACCGGTCGTCATCTACGACTGCAACGGCGGCGCCAATCAGCAGTGGAACGTCAACAGCAACGGCACCATCACCGGAGTGGCCTCCGGACGCTGCCTCGACGTGACCCGGAACGGCACAGCGAACGGCGCCCGCATCCAGTTGTGGGACTGTACGGGCGGATCCAACCAGTCGTGGTCCCGCGCGTGACACCGCAACCTGCCTGTCGGCGCGCGGCTTCAGATCGCGTGTTGCTGGATGTGGTCGATGATCGTGTCGAGACCGGCTTCCAGCGCTGCCGTGTTGTTCTGTGCCTGCGCGAGCAGCTGGCCGCCTTGCAGCGCGGCGAGCAGGGCGAGTGAGAGCCGCTCGGGGTCGGTGTCCGAGGGCAGGACGCCGCTGTCGAGAAGCCGGCCACCCTCGATACCGCGAACTCAGTCAGCGGTCGAGGCTTCCTCGGCAGCTGCGAGGTCCTGGCTGCCGATGACCCGGAGCAGTTCGAGTTGCCCGACGGCGTCGGTGCCGGGCCGCGCGGTGAACACGAGCAGGCGCTGGTCCTGCCGGGCGGTGGTGAGCACCTCGCAGTCGACGTCGATGACGCCGAGGGCGGGGTGCACGACGCGTTTGCGGTCGCTGCGGCGTACGGCGACGTCGTGGCGGTCCCACAGCGCGGTGAACTCGGTGCCGGTGGCGTGCAGGGCCTGGACGAGTTTGCCGGCCAGCGGGTCGTGCGGGCGCAGGGCGACAGCAGCCCGCAGATCGGCCACCAGGACCCGGCTCTGGTGCTCGTGGTCCTCCGGCGGGTAGAGGTTCCGGGCGCCGGGGTCGGTGAACCAGCGGTAGGTGAAGCTGCGCGCGAGTCCCGTGAAGACGGTCTGCTCGCCGAGCAGCGCGACGGCCATCTGATTCTGTACCAGGACGGCGCCCAGGTCGGAGATGATCTGGGCCGGCAGCGTGGTGAACGCGTCGAGCAGGCGGAGCAGGCCGGGGCTGACGTGGTCGTCGGCGCCGAAAGCGGGTGGGGCCGGGTGCCCGGCGAGATGGAACAGGTGGTCGCGTTCGTCGCGGTTGAGCCGCAGCGCCCGGGCCAGCGCGGTGAGCATCTGCGGTGACGGCTGCGGGCTGCGGGCCTGTTCGAGCCGGATGTAGTAGTCCGGCGACATTCCGGCGAGCTGGGCGACCTCGTGCCGGCGCAGGCCCGGCGTGCGCCGGCGGGCGCCGGGCGGGAGGCCGACGTCGGTCGGCTGCAGCAGTTCCCGGCGGCGTCGCAGGAAGTCGGCGAGCTCCTTCTGGTCCATGCTCCCCATCATGGGCGGGAGCAGCTGCGGGAGGGAGGGACCGGCGATACCAGTGTCAGGAAGTCTCTCCCGGCCGTGCGATCAGGCGGGCACCTTGGTGAGGCAACCCCATCCCATCGAGCTAGGGAACCCGCATGAAGATCCTCGTCACCGGCGCCACCGGCACCGTCGGCGGTCACGTGGCCCGCCGGCTGTCCGGCCGCGGCCACGACCTCGTCGCACTGGTACGCGATCCCGCCCGGGCCGATCTGCCGGCCGACGTCACCCTCGTCCAGGGCGACCTCACCGATCCGGACGCCGTGCGCCGGGCACTGGACGGTGTGGACCGTGTCTTCCTCAACATGGCCGACGACAACGGCGCTGTCTTCGCGAAGGCCGCCGCGGATGCCGGCCCGGGACACGTGGTGTTGCTGTCGTCGTTCACCGCGGTCATCGACCTGCCGTCGGGGGCCGGCAACATCATCACTGCCCGGCACCGGGCCGGTGAACAGGCCCTGACCGACGCCGGGGTGCCGGCGACGTTCCTGCGGGCAGCCGGTTTCGACTACAATATTCTGATGTGGGCCGCCGGTGCGGCCGACGGCGTCGTCCGGGCGCCCAACGTCGACGTGAAACTGCCGGTGGTCGACCCGGCCGACATTGCCGCCGCAGCCGTGGCGGTGCTGACCGCGGCCGACCCGCGACCCGGTGCCTACTCGATCACCGGTCCGCACAGCCTGTCGGTGCGCGACCAGGTCGCTGTCATCAACGAGACGCTCGGCCGGGCGTACACCGTGCAGGAGATCAGCGAGGCCGACGCGGCCGCTGCCGCGTTCCGCCCGGGGACGCCGGACTTCGTCACCACCTCGGTGCTGGAGACCATGGGCTCAGGTGCTGCGGTCCTCACCCCGGCGGACGGGGTGAAGACCCTCACCGGCAACCCGCCGCGCCCGTTCTCGGCGTGGGTGGCCGACAACGCGCAGGCGTTCGCGTAACTCGCAGTCGAGCTCCTCACCGGCGCCATCCCGACCCTCCGCGACTCCAGCACGACGCAGCTCGGCCCCGGCTACCGCGGCTCCGCGCCGGCCTGCGACGACCGCGACGACACGGCCTCACTGCGCGCCGGTGACCGCGCCCCCGACGCGACCGGATTGACGACTGCGCACGGCGAACTCGGGCTCTTCGACCTGACTCGCGGCACGCACTTCACCTTGCTCAGCTTCGGAACCGCCCCGGCGGTCGACGTCGCACCGTACGACGTACGGATACTGCATGTCGGCGCGCGACCGACCGGACCCGACGACATCGCCGACACCGGCGACCGCCTGGCCGACGCCTATGGCGCGACCGGAACCACCCTGGTGCTCATCCGCCCCGACGGCTACATCGCGATGATCTCCGACGCCGGTGACGTCCCGGCGGTGAGGCGTTATCTCAGCGCGATCGGCTGAGCCACTCGTCCCGCTCCAGCGGAGGCGGGCGTGCTACGCGGACTTCACCGCGACCACGCCGGGCAGGCTGCCGACCTCGGCGGCGAGGCCCGGCAGCACTCCCGGGCTGCTCAGTTCCACATCCCAGAAGTACGGCAGGTCCTTCCCGGCTCCGGGCGGGAGCGGCGCACCGTCGCAATAGGCGTCCCGGTAGGCCACGGACGTCGGGTCGAAGGAGAAGTTGAAGCCTCGCATCCCGGGATTGCGGGCGATTGCCGCGTCGACGAGATTGCGTTGTTCCGCCGTCGTCCTCGGAAGGACGAAGATCCGGGCGTGGTAGCTGAGCGGGCCGCCGTTCGTCGCGTCCCAGACCGGTGTGGCGAGCACACAGGTCCGATCGGCGGCTGCGGCGGAACGTGCGCTCTCGACGAGCCGCGGCGCCCGGCCGGCGAATCCCACCGAGACCAGGGCCAGTACGGCTGCGCCGAACGCCACGATGCGGGCCGGCCGCGACCGCTCGCTCCGACTCGGCGTCGCTGCCAGGAGCAGCATCACACACGCGAACAACAGAGCAGGCTGCCACAGCCCGATCAGCACCCCTCGCAGGCCGAGGAAGAACTTCTCATCGATGAGCCGAGGGGCGTCGTCGGGAATCGAGTAGAGCATCACGAATGCCAACAGCGGCAGCAGAATCACCAAGCCGGCCACTGTGGACAGGACGGCGCTTGCTCGTAGCAGCCGGCGCCCCTGGACCCTGCGCGCGACCCATCCCGTCACCAGCCAGCCGATGAGCGCGCCGGCCAGCCCGCCGATCAGCGCGATCACCCACAGCACCACCGGCGCCGAGTGCGAAACGGTGAATCCGGCGTAGCGTCCGGAGTCGCGCAAGGCCGCACTGTCCTCGAAGCGCAGGACCAGACCGTCCCGGGTCGCCCAGAACGACGCGGACGCCGAGGTGGGCGGCTCCTCGTCCGGCAGGGGCCGGGCCAGTTCGACGTCGCCGCGGATCCTCCAGCCCTGCGCCACGAGCCGGTCGCGAACCTGCTCGGTGTAGGCGGCCACATCCTGCGGCTCGTCGGTGTGCTGCGCCCAGTACTCCGCGAAGCCGTACTGCCAGCCCTCCCCGTCGCCGGTCCGCACCCACCGGGCCGCGTCACCGCCGCCCCAGACGGTCAGGCCGGGAAGGACTTCCCGCTTGAGCTCGTCCGACGCGGCGCCCTCGGGCAGCGAAGGCGCCACTGCCCAGCCCAGTGGTGCTGCGGCTGCTGCGCCGAAGACTCCGGCCAGCAATGTCACCAGCGTCGCGAGCACCACGACGGCGCGACTCCGGGGATGCCCGAGACGGGCCCGCATGCCATGGCGCAGCAGGTTCAGCGCCTGTCGCGCCGACGGACGAAGTCGCCCGCCCTCCTGCTCACCCTCGATGATCGTTTCCAGCAGCTCCTCCCGCCTGGGGCCGGGCGGGTAGGCCATCAGCAGCCATCGAAGCTGCCGTTCCAGGCGACTCGGCCCCGCCGACTCGGTTGTCGTCACGCGATCACCAGACCCGCGGTGGCCTGACCCAGCCCGAACCGCCGAGCGGACAGCTGGGCGTTCGCCGTGTTCACGCCGGCCTGCAGTCGTGCCACCTCGGCGTCCAGGGCGGTCGCGCCGTCGTCGGTGAGGCGGTAGTACCGCCGGGCGCGCCCGCGGACGATCTCCTCGCGGTCCGGCTGGACCAGGCCCTCGTCGACCAGCCGGTCGAGCGCGGCATAGAGGGTGCCGGCCTGGAGCTTGACCCGGCCGTCGGACAGGCGGTCGGCCTCCTGGATCAACGCGTAGCCGTGGCGGGGTTCCGTGGCCAGGGCAGTGAGGATCCAGAACGTAGGTTCCCGCATAAGGTTCGCACCTCCATATAAAGAAGATCTGAATATAGACGGCGTACGTCAGCTTTTGAAGTCTCCAGCCGACGCCTGCTGACCGGGATACGAGTCATGCCCGGCTGACCCCGACGGCGCGTCCGGCTGGCACGCCATCGGGTGAACGTCGGTTGAGCCGACATCACACGCGCCCCTTCTTCGCATAGCTCCACGCCCGTCGGCGCCCGTCGATGGAGCCCTCGAGAGGTCGATCACAGGGAAACGGGGACTTCCCCGTTTGGTGTACGGTGGCTCAAGCGGGGATGTCCCCGCTTCGGGCGTGACGCCTCGCGCCATCCGATCGACAAAGGAGCCGCCGTGCCCACAGCACTCATCACCGGGGGTACATCCGGGATCGGCCGAGCTACCGCCGAGCTGTTGCACGCTCGCGGATACCAGGTCGTCGTCACCGGCCAGAACCCTGACTCGATCGCGAAGGCCAAGGCCGAGCTCCCCGGCGACGTCCTTGTGGCCCGGGCCGATGCACGCCGGCCGGCCGACACCGATTCCCTCCTGCGGACGGTGTCCGAACGGTTCGGCTCACTGGATCTGCTGTTCCTCAACGCGGGCGTCTTCCGTCCGGCGCCGGTCGCCGACGTGACGGAGGAAGCGTTCGACGAGCAGGTCGACATCAACTTCAAGGGCCAGTACTTCACCCTTCAGAAGGTGCTGCCGCTGATCGCTGACGGCGGCGCGGTGGTCATGACCGTGGGGATCGGCGTCCGGCGAGGCAGCCCGGGCGCCACGCTGGGAGCGGCCACGCGCGGGGCGTTGCTCGCGATGCTGCCCTCACTCGCGCTCGAACTGGCCCCGCGCCGGATCCGGGTCAACGCTGTGAGCCCCGGAGCTGTCGAGACCCCGCTGTTCGACAAGCTCGGCGTACCCGAGGCCGGACGGAACGCCATGCGCGCGAACATCCCGTTCGAGCGCTTCGGCTCCAGCCAGGAGGTCGCGGAAGTCGTCGCCTTCCTCGCCTCGGACGCCGCCGGCTACGTCACCGGGCAGGACGTGGTCGTGGCCGGCGGCTACGGGCTCGGCGCCTGAAACGCCGGCCGCCCCCAACTCTCGAACGTCATGCGACAACAACCACAGGAGAACACGATGTCACTCACCCTCGACACCTACCGCCAACTGGGGCGCTCCGGCCTGCGGGTCTCGCCGCTCGCGCTGGGGGCGGCCACCTTCGGCAACGAATGGGGTTGGGGCGCGGAGCAGGACGAAGCGCGGAAGTTGTTCAACCTCTACGTCGAGCGCGGCGGGAACTTCATCGACACGGCGGTCACCTACACCAACGGCACGTCGGAGCGCATGCTCGGTGAGTTCGCCCGTGACCGGCGCGACAGCCTGGTCCTGGCCACGAAGTACACGACGTTGCGCCGGCCGGACGACCCCAACTCCGGCGGCGCGAGCCGCAAGAGCCTGTTCGGTGCGGTGGAGACCAGTCTGCGCCGGCTGAACACCGACTACATCGACCTGCTCTACCTGCACGTGTGGGACCCGACCACCGGTGTCGAGGAGATCCTCCGCGGTCTGGACGACCTCGTCCGGCAGGGCAAGGTCCTGTACGTGGCCATCTCCAACACCCCGGCCTGGCAGATCTCCCGCATGCAGGCGATCGCCGACCTGCGGGGCTGGTCGCCGCTGGTGGCCCTGCAACTGGAGTACAACCTGGTGGAGCGCACCGGCGAGCGTGACCTCATCCCGATGGCGCAGGAGCTGGGTCTGGGCACCGTCTTGTGGTCGCCGCTGGCGGGCGGAGTGCTCACCGGCAAGTACAGCCGGGAGGATGTGACGACCCCGCAGAGCGACGGCAGCGGAAGCGTCCGCAAGAGTTTCAACGTGGCCCTCGGGGGAGTGACCGAGCGGAATCTCGCCATCGTGGCCGTGGTCAAGGAGATCGCCGATGAGCTGGGCCGCACGCCGGCTCAGGTCGGGCTCGCCTGGACCCTGCGGAACCCGGCGGTGACAGCGCCGATCATCGGGGCCCGGACCACCGGGCAACTGCAGGAGAACCTGGGTGCCCTGGAAGTCGATCTGAGCCCGTCGCATCTGGCCCGGTTGGACGAGATCAGCGCCATCGACCTGGGCTTCCCGCACGCCATGCTCGCCAGCGACCACATCCGCGTCCAGACCCGCGGCGCCCTGAAGATCGAGGCCCGTCGCTGACCGACGAGCCGCGCTCGTCATCGGCGCGTCCCGTGAGCCGGGCGGCTACCGCTGCCGGCGGCTCGCGTGGAGCGTCCCCAGCAGCCGCAGGCGGTCCGCGTCGGCGCTGCCGGGCTCGGCGGTGAAGACCAGCATGACGGGCCCGGGGCTGCCCGGCAGCGGATAGGTGTCCCAATGCAGGTCGATGTCGCCGACCTCGGCCGCCCGGAAGGTCTTGGTGCCGCTGACCGACTCGCGGACGTCGTGGCGCGCCCACAGCCGGCGGAACTCGGCGCTGCGGATGCTGAGCTCGCCGACGATCGCGGTGGCGCGCGGATGGGTGGGATCGGTGGCGACCGCGGTGCGCATCATGCCGATGTATTCGAGGGCCTGCCGTTCCCAGTCCGGACAGCTGCGCTCGGCGGTGCGCGTGTCGTCGAACATCAGCAGCAGCATGTTGAGCCGGTCGGGCGGATAGTCGCCGGGGTCGCCGAGCAGCGCCTCCGCCATCGGGTTCCAGTCGAGCAGGTCGAGGTGGCGGCCGAGGACGACCGCCGGGGTGTCCATCACCCGCAGCAACCGCCGCGTGCTCTCGGGCACCAGCTCGGGGCCGCGGTGGACCTCGGCCCGCGCCGGCCGGCGAGCGGCGCGAGCCAGGGCGAACAGGTGCCGGCGTTCCTCGTCGTCCAGGGCGAGCGCGCCGGCCAGCGCGTCGAGCACGTCGTCGGACGGGCGGACCTCACGGCCCTGTTCCATGCGCTGGTAATAGTCGGTGCTGAGCCCGGCCAGCAGGGCCAGCTCCTCCCGTCGCAGGCCGGTGACCTTGCGCCGGCCGCCCGGCTCGAGGCCCACGTCGTGCGGGCTCAGCCGGTTGCGCCGGGCGCGCAGGAAGCTGCCGAGCTCACGAGCGTGCGGATGGGTCATGCCGCCAGTGTGCCCCAGCCCGGACCACCGAGGGTAGGTCTCGCAGACCTAGGCAACCGAGTACGACGGAGCCGGTCCGGACCGCTCGTAGCGTCGCTGGTCTACCCGAAGGAGAATCCGATGACCGGATGGACCGCCGACCGCATGCCCGATCAGCACGGGCGGGTCGCCGTCGTGACCGGCGCGAACTCGGGCCTCGGCCTGGTCACCGCGACCGAGTTGGCGCGCCGCGGCGCCCATGTGGTGCTGGCGGTGCGCGACACTGCCGCCGGGGCCTCGGCCGCCCGCCGGATCGGCGGTGACGTCGAGGTGCGCGAGCTCGACCTGGCTTCGCTCGAGTCCGTACGGGCCTTCGCGGCCGGGCTGTCGGCCGCCCATCCCGCTGTCGACCTGCTGATCAACAACGCCGGCGTGGTCCTGCTCGGCCCGCGCCGCACCACCGCCGACGGCTTCGAGTTGCACATCGGGACCAACATGCTCGGCCACTTCGCGCTGACCGGGCTGCTGCTCGGCAACCTGGCCGCCGGGCGCGAGCCCCGGGTGGTCAACCTGAGCTCGATCACCCACAAGCGGGCCCACCTCGACTTCGACGACCTGATGTCCGAGCACGGCTACAGCGCCTCCCCGGCGTACGGCCGCTCCAAGCTCGCCACCACGGTGTTCGGCCTGGAGCTGGACCGCCGGCTGCGCGCCGCCGGGTCCCCGATCCGCAGCGTGCTGGCTCACCCGGGACTCACCCGGACCAACCTGACGCCCCGGGCCTGGGAGCACCGAGGCCGGCTCGGGCGCGTGCTCGCGACGATCGGGCTGCTCGCCACGCAGCCGGTGGAACAGGGCACCCTCCCGCAGCTGCGCGCGGCCACCGACCCCGGGGTGCGGGGCGGCCAGTTCTTCGGACCGGCCGGGCTGGCTGAGACGCGGGGCCGGGTCACCGAGGCGCGCCTGAGCCGTGAGGCCGCCGACCCGGCCGTCGGCGCGCGGCTCTGGACCGCGGCGGAGAAGCTGACTGGTGTCAGCTACCTGTGAGGGATAGCGCCGACTTCTGTCGCCGGGCTTGCGGGGGCGCATTTGTAAGTGTGTACTCACTTACATAATCACCGTAGAGGAGGACGGATGAGCTTCGGATACGTTGCCCCGCACGGCGGAACTCCGATCCCGGGCGCCAACCCGAAGGGCTACATGCTCGGCCCCGACGACGGCACGCACACGTGGTTCGAGCAGGCGCTGATCACGTTCAAGGCCAAGGCCGCCGACACCGGGGGCGTGCTGTCGTTCTTCCGGTGCGACGTCCCGCAGGGCTGGCAGGCGCCCGTGCATCGCCACGCCGGCGAGAGCGAGCTGTTCTTCATCACCGAGGGCCGGTGGGAGATCTTCGTCAACGACACCGTGCACGAGGCGCGGGCGGGCAGCACCGTCTGGATTCCGGCGAACACCAAGCATTCGATCTACGTCACGTCCCGGACTGGGCAGGGGCACTGCGTCATCACCCCGGGCGGCTTCGAGAAGTTCTTCGAGGACACCGGGGAACCGGCAACCGTGCCGAGCATGCCGACCCACCAGACCCGGCAGCCCACGGTCGACGAACTGCTCGAGGTGGGCCGGCAGATGGGCTGGATCCTGGAGGAGCCGGAACCACGCCGCCTGGGCCGGTAGGGTTCGCCGCCGCCGCGTTGCCTGATTGGGTGCCCGCTGACCGGGCATGGTCGAATGCAGCCATGCCAGCGAAATCGGTGCGCCGCCCGGCACGGGTCCGGTCGACCGCGGAGGAACGGCGCGAAGCCGTGCTCTCCGCGGCCGTCCGGGTCTTCTCCCGAGCCGGATATCACGCCACATCCGTGGGATCGGTCGCGTCGGCCGCGGGAATCTCCGAGGGCTACGTGTTCCGCTTGTTCGGCGACAAGAACAAGCTGTTCGTCGCGGCCCTGGCTCGCTGTCACGACCGTATCCACGAGGCGTTGACGGCGGGTGCGGACGCCGCGCCGTCGCGCCGCTCGCGGGCGGTGCTCGACGCGATGGCGGTGTCCTACGCCAAGCTGATCGCCGAACGAGAGCTTCTGATGTTGCAGGTGCAGGCCCTCGCGGCCGCCGACGACCCGGCCGTCCGCGCGGAGATGCTCCGGGGACAGCAGCGCCTCGTCGAGTTGGTGCGTGACCGGTCCCGCGCCGCTGAGCCGGCCGTACAGGAATTCTTCGCTCGCGGGCAGCTGTGTCACCTCGTGACGGCGCTCGATCTGGTCAACCCGTCACCCGCGCAGGCGACCGCATCGTGGGTGCGGATCCTGACCGACGGCATCCGCCACTACTGAGGTGACCGAACCGTCGCCGGTCCGGCTCACTCGATGCGCCGCCCGCCGGTGAGCGCGTAGCCGTACGTTCTCGGTGGCGAGGTAGCCGTTGAGAAGCGGGTGACGGCTGCCCACCGCCACGTCGCGCCACAGCCGCTGCAACGGATTGTCCACGCTGAAGCCGCTCGCTCCGTGCAGGTCGAGCATCAGCTCGAGCGCCGCGCGGCAGTCGCGCGCCGACTCGAACAGGTTCAGACGCAGGCGGCTGAGGTCCGTGGCGCTCATCTCGGCGCGGGCGTCGGCCTCCGCGGCCACCGCCAGCATGGTCCGTTCCGCCCGGCCGGTGCGGGCGGTCGCGTCGGCGAGCCAGTGCCGCGCGCCCGGTGAGTCGGCCATCCGGGCCTACTCGGTCATGAACGGCTTGCGGTCCGAGGCGAACATCGCGTCGATCACGTCGAGCGCGCCCAGTGTCGCCCCGACCACCGGGGCCAGCACGGCGAGGCTGAACATCAGCATGGCGGCGGGTCCGGGCGGGCCGGAGAACGTGCCGACCTGATCGGCCGGAACGAGGGGCCCGGCGTCGGCCGGTGAAAACCGTGCTGCCGTCCGCTCGCCGCCGCGTCGGCGAGCGGACGACGGTGGGGTCACCGTGCGGCTTGCTCGATGATTTTGGTGACGGCGTCGGGGCGGCTGAGCATGACGGCGTGGGAGGCGTCGACCTCGGTGACGCGGGCGCCGGCGCGGGTGTCCATGAACCGCTGGAGGTCGGGGTTGATGGCCTTGTCCTGGCGGGTCAGCAGGGCGTACGAGGGGATCGTGCGGAAGCTCTCGACGGCGCTCGGGTCGGTGACGGCCTTGGTGTTGGCCGGGCGCTGAGCGGTCGCGAGGTTGGTGGCCGTGGTCTTGTCCAGGTCGCCGGCGAAGGCTGTGCGGAACTGGGCCGGGTCGATGATGACCTCGGCGCCGTCGGGAACCTGGGTCGTGACCAGCGGCAGCGGCGGGGTGGACCGGGCGGCGAGTTCGCCGATGGTCTCGCCCTTGGCCGGGATGAAACCGGCGATGTAGACCAGTGACTTCACGTCCGGGACCGAGGCGGCGGCGTTGGTGATGACGGCCCCGCCGTACGAGTGCCCGACCAGGACCTTGGGCCCGGCGATGGTGGCGAGGTAGCTCTTGGCGTACGCGGTGTCGCTGGTCAGGCCCTGCAGCGGGTTGGCGATGGCTTTCACCGGGTAGCCGTCGCGGCGCAGTCGCTCCATGACCGGGCTCCAGCTGGTGGAGTCGGCCCAGGCGCCGTGGATCAGCACGATGGTCGGCTTGGCCGGCTTGGCCTTGCCGCTGGTCGTGGCCAGGGCGGGCACGGCGGCCGCACCGAGCAGAGCCAGGGTGGTGGCGCCGACGATTGCGGCGCGGCGGGTGAGACGGAGACGCATGATGTTCGATCCTTTCGAGAGGTGACCGTGGTTCGGTGGGTTCGTTCATCGGTCCACGGCCGGTCTAGGTAGAGCGAACGTTCTATCTACTCGCCAACCATCACAACCACGCGTGTGAGTGTCAAGATCGAGAAGCCGCATAGTGAGCGAGCTCATGCCCGCCGGTCCCGGTGCTCCGCGGGTCGGCCGACGTGGCCGGCCCGCGGAGCCGGTGGGATCAGCTACGGCCCAGCATCTCCGCGGTCAGGACGGTGCCGCCCAGACCCCAGCCGCCCTCGGCCACCTCGTCGACCAGCACTAGCGTGGTGGCGCGGGCGCGCTCCCCGTAGATGTCGGCGTAGGCGTCGGTGACGGCGTCGATGAGCTTCTTCTTCGACTCCGGGGTCAGCGTGTCCGCGGGCACTTTCAGGTTGGCGAACGGCATGGTGGTTCCTCTTCCTTGGTTTTCGTGCGGGACTTGCGGGTTACAGCGCGGCCTTCGGGGCCAGGAGGTCGGCGAGGCCGACGCGGTGGTAGAACTCGGCCCGGACCCGGTCGGCGACGGCGGAGACCACCTCGCTGCCGTCCCGGCTCGGGTCCACGTGGGTGCGGAACGGACGTTCGTGCGCGGGCAGGGCGACGACGCGGCTGATCTCGTCGGCGACCGACTGCACGTCGGCGTCGGGCGGAATGAGCGCGGCCAGCCGCCGTCCGAGGTCTGCGCGCAGCCGGCCGTAGTGTTCGTCGTAGGCGGCCGCCCGGGCGGTGTCGTCGGGCCGGCCGGCGTGGGCGAAGTGGTTGGTCCCGGAGGTGAAGGCGCCCGGCACCACGATGGTGGTGCCGATGCCGAAGCGGATCAGCTCGGCCGCGTAGCTCTCGGCGAGGGCGTCCATGCCGGCCTTGGCGGCGAAGTACGGCGCCAGGAACGGTGGGTGACCGCCGCGGGTGGAGGAGCTGCCGACCCACACCAGCAGGCCGGCGCCCTGCTCGCGCAGCACAGGCAGGGCGGCTCGGTTGACCCGCTGGGTGCCGACGACGTTGACGTCGTAGAGGGCCGCCAGCTGTTCCGGGGTGAACGCCTCGGCGGGACCTTCCACCATGTGCCCGGCGTTGTGCACGACGACGTCGAGGCGGGTGTGGCGGCGAAGGACTTCGGCGATCGCCGCGTCTGCCGACTTCTGCGACTGCACGTCCAGTTCCACGGCGGACAGCCGCATGTCCTCGGCCCGGGCGAGCCGGGTGAGCTCCCCGGCGGCGGTGGCGTTGCGCCGGTCGACGGCACGCATACCGCCGACGACCGTGTGCCCGGCCCGGGCCAGCGTGATCGCGGTGAGCCGGCCGAAGCCGCTGGAGGCGCCGGTGACCAGGACGACCTGGCGGGTGGTGCTGAGGGCGGGCATCAGATGATGCCTCCGTTGGCCCGTACGACCTGCCCGTTGACCCAGCGGCCGGCCGGTCCGGCGAGAAACGCGATCACCTGGGCGATGTCGGCCGGGGTGCCCAGCCGTTCCAGCGGGGGCTGTTTGGCCAGGCGCTCGATGGTCGCCTCGTCCTTGCCGTCCAGGAAGAGGTCGGTCGCGGTCGGCCCGGGCGCGACCGAGTTCACCGTGATGTCGCGTCCGCGCAGTTCCCGGGCCAGGATCAGGGTCATCGCCTCGACGGCGCCCTTCCCGGCCACGTAAGCGCCGTAGCCGGGAAACTGGAGGCCGACGACCGACGTCGACACGGTGACGATCGCCCCGCCGTCGCGCATGCGCCGGGCGGCTTCACGTGCGACCACGAATGTGCCGCGGATATTGGTGCGATGCAGCGCGTCGAGGTCGTCGAGATCAAGCTCGGCGATCGGCGAGAGCGACAGCCGGCCCGCGCAGTTGATCACGACGTCGACGCCCCCGAAGGAGTCGGCCGCGACGTCGAACATCGAGGCGACCTGGTGTTCGTCGGCCACGTCGGCTTGCGCGGCGACGGCTCGACCGCCCGCGGCGATGATCTGCTCGACGACCTCGTGCGCGGAGTCGGCCGAGCCGGCATAGCCGACCACGACGGCCTGTCCGGCTTGGGCGAGGGTGACGGCGGTGGCGCGGCCGATTCCCCGGGATGCGCCGGTCACCACGGCGACACGTTGATGCGGCATGGGTTCCACCTCATTACCTAGTGGCGATACGATGAAACGATATCGCCGATACGACGACCGTAGCAGGCGATCTGAATCATCGCTAGCGCTATGGCGTAGCATTGATTCATGGACGCTATGAGCGACACCACGGTGGACGAGGCGGCTCCCCGCCGTCGCCGCCCGGCGGCCGGAGGCGGCGTCGACGCCGCGGTGCGGGCCGCGCTCGTCGAGGCCGCCGATCGCCAGCTGACGGCGTCGCCCGACGGGGACATCGCGACTCGTGCGGTGTGCGACGAAGTCGGCGTGACGCAGCCCGTTCTCTACCGGCTCTTCGGCGACAAGCGAGGCCTGCTCGACGCGGTCGCCGACGCCGGTTTCGACCGGTACGCCCGGCGCAAGCAGGGTCTCGAGGCCTCCGGCGACCCGGTGGCCGACCTGCACGCCGGCTGGGACGACCACATGGCCTTCGCCGCGGAGAACCCCGCGCTGTACCAACTGATGTTCGCGCCCCGGCCGCACTCGGCCGCCACTGCTCAGCGCCGCATCATGGAACTGCTCGAGGCCACGCTCGAGCGCTGCGCTGCCGCCGGCGCACTGCGCACGACGCCGCGGCTCGCGGCCCAGCTCATCCTGCCGGCCAACGTCGGTGTCGCGCTCAGCCGCATCGCCCAGCCCGCGCTCTACGACGACCCGACCCTGGCCGACCGCGCCCGGGACGCGGTCTTCGCCGCCGTTCTGCACCACGTCGGCACGCCGGCCGAGCCGGCCCCGGTGCCGGCGGCGGCCCGGCAGTTGCGGGCCCAGCTTCGCCTGACCGGAACCGACCGGCTGGAGCCGGTCGAGACGGCGCTGCTCGATCGCTGGCTGGAACGCCTCGACGGACCGGGCTGATCGACACGCGGGCGGCCATCCTCGGCTAGCAGAACGCGGATCACGGCGTCCGTCCTGTCTGGACGCCGGACACGTCCGGATCACGCCTCCGGGGCGACGGTTGCCCGCGCCTGCAGGAGTCCTTCCACGCCGCGGAGGAAGGTGTCGCTGACCAGGCTGGGGTCGAACAGGCAGCCGGCTGCCATGGCGCCGTCGCGGAGCATGACGAAATGCCGCGCGGCGGTCTCGGCGGGAGCTTCGCGGCTTCGTGCCAGCAGGTGTGTGATGGTGTTCAGGAACCACTGGCGGTGGGCGAGCACGGCCTGGTGCACCGGGTGCCCGGGGTCCGGATACTCGGCGACGGCGTTGAGGAAAGCGCATCCCCGGAAGCCGGGCGATTGAATGCTGTGGGCAATCGATCGGCCGAGAGTCCGAATGGTGTCGGCCGGAAGCTCCTTCGCCGCGGCGTCGTGCACCTGACCGCGCATCGCCTGGTGCACCTCGTCCAGGTAGGCGAGAACGAGGTCGTCCTTGCCCGCGAAGTGCCGATACAGGGTGGCCCGGGTCACCTGAGCCTCGGCAACGATGCGGTCGATCCCCACAGATCGGATGCCGTCCTGGTAAAAGGCCTTCTTCGCCGTGCTGAGCAGCCGGGATCGGGCCGGGGAGGGGCGCTCATTGTCGCTGAGTTCCATCTGGTGATGATAGCGATAGAACGTTCCGTCTAGCTAGTCGGCCGGTATCCAGGTGGTCGAACGGGGAAATCGGTCGAGCGGCTCCCCGACTTGGTGCTCAAACCCGCGAAGGACTTCATAGCGGTCAACGACCTGACCGAGGCGCTGTTCGCCCCGTTCGCGCGGGTGGACAACCTCGCCCGCATGACGTTCCTCGACTCGGCGGCCCGGCGGTTCTTCCCTCGCTGGGACAGAGTCGCCGAGTCGATCGTGGCCGGTCTGCGCCACGCCCAAGGTCTCGACCCGAACGATCCTCGCCTGCTCGAGGTGGTGCGTTCGCTCAACCACGAGAGCGGAGCCTTCGCCGCGCTCTGGTCGTCTCAGACCGTGCACGGCAAGACCCGGGACGCCACGGAACTCGAGCACCCCGATGTGGGACGCCTCTG
This sequence comes from Paractinoplanes polyasparticus, assembly GCF_019710575.1. Lineage (GTDB taxonomy): Bacteria > Actinomycetota > Actinomycetes > Mycobacteriales > Micromonosporaceae > Actinoplanes > Actinoplanes polyasparticus. The sequence goes on from NZ_JAHWFK010000031.1 coordinate 77,230, forward strand.
GCTGACCTCCCAGGCCTTCGACGTGTGGGGAGCCCATGGCCAGCTTCTCGTCGTCTATCAACCCGAGCCCGGAAGCGCCAGCGCCGAGGCCCTCACCCTGCTCGGCGCCCTCCACGCGACCAGCCGCCAGTCATCCGGACGCTGATGGCGGTTACTCCGAGAGATCGGGGAAGGTCCCGAACGGTCCCACCCGGCCGGTGGACATCGTCAGCTCGAGGACGCCCGCGGGGATTCTCGTGAACGGGGGTTCCGACGGCGGCCGGGCGGTGACGCCCAGGGTGATGTGGGGTCGGTAGTCCTGGTTCACCTGACCCAACGGCGGGTGCCCGAGGCGCAGGAACTCCTGGTGGAGGGAATCCAGCTCGGGGCTTCGGACGACCTCCAGGCCGAAGTAGTAGCCGCCGGTCGGAACGTAGTAGTCGCCGGGTGGGACCACCGAGTACAGCAGGCCGATGATTCTTGCCGCGAAGACGCGGCCGCGGTGGCGACCGGCCGCCGCGACGATGTTCGCCGCCTGATCCTGGGGGCAGTCGACGTGCAGCACCGATACGTGCGGTGGCGCTTTCTCGCCCAGCAGCATGAGCGGCTCGTGACCGTCGCCGATCACGTGGGACAACTCGATGAGCGATCGTGACGTCTGCACGCCGGGTCGCAGCACCACTCCGTACGCCATGTGACTCTTGCCCCTTCCCGCCGCGCCGAGGGCGGTCGTCTATGGCCTGCGGCTCAGCGCGAGCGGCAGGAACAGGTCGTCGACGATCGACTCGATGCGCGCGGGCGGCACCGGCCCCAGGTCCATGAGCATGTCGTGCCGCACCAGATCGAACGGCAGGGCGAGCACCGCGGCGGGAATGCGCCCGAGGTCGATCTCGCCACGGTCGTGGGCGCGCTGGTAGACGGCCCGGACCGGCGGGTGGCGCTGGGCGTCCATGACCTTCTCGCGGACCTGCGCCGGGGTCAGGCCGGTGTCGGACAGCAGGCCCGAAAGGGCAGCGGCCACGGCGATGGCGTAGAAGCAGGCGAGGGTCTCGCTCACTGCCGTCAGGTGGGCGAGGAGGTCGGTGCGCAGGGCGCCGGTGTCGGGATCGGGGACCGGGTTGGCCTCGCGGTGGTGCTCCATCGCGGCGAACACGAGTTGGTCCTTGTTGGTCCACCGGCGGTAGAGCACGGGTTCGCTCGTACCGGCCCGTGCGGCGACCGATCCCATGGTGAGCCGGGCGTATCCCACCTCCACCAGCTCGGCCCAGGCGGCGGTGAGCAGTGCCGCCTCGAGCTGCTCGCCGTGCCGGCGACGACGGGCGGGGGAGGCGTCGGTGACCACCCGGACACGGTAGAAAGGTTTTACTTTCTCGGCAAGCTGTCGCTACCCGCGGGGGCGAAGCCCGTCGATGAGGATCGCGAGCATGCGGTCGAGCTCCGGACGATGTTCGGGCGCGCCGGCGACGGAGAGCATCCCGGTGAGCATGCGTCCCACGTCGATCGGGTCGACGTCGCCGCGGAGCTCCCCGGCCCGCGCTCCCGCCGCCAGCAATTCACCCAGGATCTGCTGAACCTCGTCGCAGACCGGGCCCGTGCCGAAGCGTCCCGTGGCGCTCATCGCGACCAGGGCCTCGCAGATGCCGCGGCGCTCGGCGGCCCACTCGGCGAATCGTCCCATCCAGGTCAGCAGGGCCTGCGCCGCTGGCTCGGTTGCCTGAAGAGTTCGGGCTTCCTCACGCAAGGGCCGTATCTGGTCGCGATAGACCTCCTCGACCAGGTCCTCCCGCGTCGGGAAGTGACGGTAGAGGGTGGCGTTGCCGACGCCGGCACGTTTGGCGATCGAGTCGAGGGAGGCCGGTTGCTTGCCGGAGGCGAAGACCTCGGCGGCGGTGGCGATCAGGAGCTCACGGTTGCGGCGCGCGTCGGCCCGCAGCTCGGCCGGTCGAGAGGTCATGATCATCGCAATCGCTGGTTCGGGCGGAACGGGGAGCTCCCCGTTTAATATACGCCGACGTCGCGAGCACCTGACCGCCGGAGGCCGCGTCGGCGCCGATCAGGGAGACGACGCAGCGCCGGGACGTCGGGCGCCGCGCCTGAGGTGATCAGCGCGGCGCCCGACGAAGTTTGCCGGGAGCGGCCGGTCAGCCCAGGTACTTCTCCCACGGCCCGGTGATGGCCAGGGTCAGGCCCGGGTCCTGCATGTTGACGAAGAGCACCTTGCCGTCGCCGGTGAACGTCGGACCGCAGAACTCCGAGTCGTTGAGCTGGTTGCGAGCGATCGCGTACGTCGGGCCGCCCGGGAACGAGCTGAGCACGTGCGACGCGCCGGCGCCGTCCTCGGCCAGCACGAGGCTGCCCCACGGCGTCACCGTGACGTTGTCCGGACCGTCGAAGGTCAGGTCGGTGTACTTCGCCGGCGCGCCCTCTTCGGCCGTGGTCTGGTGCGGGAAGTACGTGACCAGCTGGATGGTCTGGGCGCGGAAGTCGTAGAACCAGACCATGCCGTCGTGCGGCGCCGCGTCGGCCGGCAGGTCGCCGTCCTCCCACGCGTACGAGTTGACGACGTACACGCCCTCGTCGGTGGCCCACACACCCTCGAACTTGCGGCCGCGGGTGACCTGGCCGTCGGTGAACTGTTCCCGCACGGGCTTCGTGCGGGCGTCCCGCTCCGGCACCTCGATCCACCGTACGGGGAAGGGCCGTCCCAGCTGGGCCGAGGTCAGGTAGGCGACGTCGGGCAGCACCGAGCCGTCGTCCATGATGATCTGCATCGCGGCCAGGACGCCGGCGTCCTGGGCGAGCCTGGTCAACACGCCCGGGCCGGCCTTGACGCCGCGCGGCGCGGTCCAGCGGTAGAACAGTCCGTTGGGCCCGTCGGCGTCCTCGGACAGGTAGATGTGCGTGCGGTCCTTGTCGATGGCCAGGGCCTCATGGGCGTAGCGGCCCAGGCACTTGATCGGCCGCGGGTCCGTGGCGCCGTCGGCCCAGACCTCGAAGACGTAGCCGTGGTCCTTCTGGAAGGTGCCGCTGCGGTCGCCCTCGGTCCACTTGTCCCCGGCCCGGTCCTCGGTCTCCTCGCACGTCAGCCACGTTCCCCACGGGGTCGGGCCGCCGGCGCAGTTGGACACGGTTCCGGAGATGGCCACGAATTCGCCCAGGTTGCGCCCGGCGCGGTCGGTGGTGATGACCGTGCAGCCGCCCGCGTCGACCGCTCCCGGGTCGTAGACGGTGCCCTTGACGTGCGGCACGCCGAACTCGGCGCCCGGGTCGATCTCGTGGTTCTGGATCAGGACGTAGCGGCCGCGACCGGCGTCGTAGGCAGCCATGCCGTCGTGGTCGGCCGGGGTCAGCCCCTGGCCGCGGTCGAGCTTGGTCACACCGGTGCGGGTGACGATCGCGTAGCTGAAGCCTTCGGGCAGGGCGAGGATGCCCTTCGGGTCGTCGACGAGCGGCGGGAAGGGCGTGCGGCCGCGGCCCGCGGGCCCGGACGGGCGTCCAGGGTGGGCCTGGGCTAGCGACGGGACGGCGCCGGCAACGGCGAGGCCGACGCCGGCCGCGGCGCCGCCGGCGAGAAAGGTACGGCGTGAGGCAGGCACGTGGGTTGGCTCCTGTGACAGTCGAGGTGAACCCGGCCAGCCAACCCGCCCGAGCCGACGCCGATACGCCGTCCACGTGAGGGGACGGGGGTTTCGACATGAAATTCCGGCACAGCCCGGCCGCGAAGGAGTGCCCCGGCCGGCGTCCCCGCGCAGCCGGCGTACCCGTGCAATCTCTAGGAGGCCGGGGACTGCAAGGCGCGGTTGAGGAGGGTGGCGACCTGTCGCAGTTCGGTGTCGGTCAGCCGGTTGAGCGGACTCTGTTCCAGCGTCGCCCGGATCACCTCGTCGCGCACCTGGCGGCCCTTGGCGGTCAGGACGAGAACGCGGGAGCGGCGGTCCGAGGGATCCACGGCCCGCTCGACCATGCCGCGGTCGACGAGCTGGTCGGCCATGAAGCTCAGGTTGGGCGCGTTGCAGTGCAGGCGCTCGGCCACCACCTTCATCGGGGGCGGCGGCTCGTCCGGGTCGATCACCCACAGCGCCTGGAACGTCGCCTCGGTCAGGCGGTGCCGGGCCAGGGCCGGGCCGGCCAGGTCGACCGTGCGCATCCAGATCTCGTAGGACGCCACGACCGCCGCCGTCAGCTCGGACCCACTCATACCCCCATTCTAGAGATGCTTCGAGCCTCGAAGTATGCTGCCGTCATAAAGCTTCGAGTCTCGAACTATTGGAGTTGCCGTGAAAGATGCTTATCGAGGCGCCACGGCGCTGGTCACCGGCGCGTCGAAGGGAATCGGACGGGCCTACGCGCTGGAGCTGGCTCGCCGGGGCGCGCGGGTGATCCTGCTGGCCCGCTCGGAGAGCGACCTGCACCGGGTGGCCGAGCGGATCCGCGAGCAGCGCAACGGGCCGGACGCCGAGGTCATCGCGGCCGACCTCGCCGATCCCGACGGGCCCGGCCAGGTCCTGCGGCAGCTGCGCGAGCGCGGGCTGACCGTCGACCTGCTGCTCAACAACGCCGCGATGGGTCCCGTGGGCCCGGTCCTCAGCCGTCCGCTCGAGCCGCAGTTGCTTTCCGTCGACCTCAATGTCCGCGGTCTGCTCGCGCTGACTCATGGGCTCGGGAACCAGATGGCCGAGCGCGGATCCGGGGGAATCATCAACGTCTCCTCCACGGCGGCGTTCCAGCCGATGCCTTATCAGGCCACCTACGCCGCGACCAAGGCTTTCGTGCTGTCCTTCACCGAGGCGCTGGCCGAGGAACTGCGCGGCACCGGAGTCCGGGTGATGGCCGCGCATCCCGGCGCGGTCGCGACCGGCTTCTTCGACGGCACCTCGGCCACCATCGACCCGAGCGCCGCCGACACTCCCGCGACCGTCGCCGCCGGCACCCTCGACGACTTCGCCCGGGGACGCGACGTGTCCTACCCGGGCCGTGCGGTGAACCGGGCCATGACCTGGATCGGCCGGTTGTTGCCCCGGGTCGCCGTCGTTCGCGTCGCCGGCGCCGTCAACCGCCGGCTGCGGTTGCACGAAGTCGTGGACGTCGCCCGGCCGGACGGCGCCACCCGCGGCAGTTGAGCCCGGCGATGAACGACGCCGCGCCCCCGGACGTCGAGCGGATGTGATCGGGAGAGCTCGGGGTTCGCGGACCCGCCGCTGCGACGCCGCCGGCCCGGACCAGACGCCGGCGGAGCGGATGCACACCCTGTACTCCGCGAACGCCGATGCGCTGCGCCGCTACCTGGTACGCCGGACATTTGGTCAGCCCGAGACGGCCGAGTACCTGCTGCAGGCAGCCGTCCTCTCTATGACTGAGCGGCGCGGCCCGGCGGCTTGGCTTCGCGGACCGCTGTGAGTGAGAAGGTAGAACGTTCCGTCTTGACAACAGCGCCGATTCTTGTCATGGTTTGTTTCGACAGAACGTTCGTTCTCGCAGGCCGCTCTCGACGCCTCGACGGACGTTCGCTCATCGACTTGAGAGGTCAGGATCATGGCGGTTGATGTTTCGTCCGGCACGTCGCCGGCGACGGCGGCGGCGGCATTGCGGCGGCTGTACTTCGCTCGTGCGGCGTTCGCGTTGGTGTGGGCCGGTGTGACGTTCGCGGTCGCGGATGAGCTCAGCCCGCTGACGGTGGCGTTGCTGGTGCTGTATCCGCTGGTGGACGTGGCGGCGGCGATCATCGACGCGCGGACGTCACGGGGCGCCGGCTCGCCGCGCCTGCTGTACGTCAACGTGGTGGTGAGCCTGCTGGCCGCGGTGGGTCTGGCCATTGCCGGGTCCTCAGGTGTTCCGGCGGCTCTGCGGGTGTGGGGCGCGTGGGCGGTCGTGGCCGGCCTGGTGCAGTTGTTCGTGGGTGTGACCCGTCGGCGACTGGGCGGGCAATGGCCGATGATCATCAGCGGTGGTCTGTCGGTGCTGGCGGGTGGCTCCTTCTTCGCGGCGGCGTCGGCGGCCGACCCGGCTATGACCAACGCGATCGGCTACGCGATTCCGGGCGCGATCTTCTTCCTGATCGCCGCGATCCGGCTCGGCCGCACCGCGAAGGGCAACTGACATGCAGAACAACACGTACGACGTGGTCATCATCGGCGCCGGACCGGTCGGCGAGAACGTCGCCGATCACATTGTGCAGGGCGGATTGAGCGCTGCGATCGTGGAACGCGAACTGGTCGGCGGGGAGTGCTCCTACTGGGCCTGCATGCCGACCAAAGCCCTGCTGCGCAGCGGAAGCGCCCTGCGGGCGGCCCGGCAGGTGGCCGGCGCCCGTGAGGCGGTGACCGGCAGCCTGGACGCGGCGGCGGTGCTGGCCCGGCGGGACTCGTTCGCCTCGCACTGGAAGGACGACGGCCAGGTGTCCTGGCTGGACTCGGCCGGCATCACGCTGGTGCGCGGCCAGGGGCGGATCAGCGGCGAGCGAACCGTGGAGGTGACCGGCGCCGACGGTGCGGTCGTCTCGTTGACCGCCCGGCACGCGGTCGTCGTGGCGACCGGCAGCGGCGCGCTGCTGCCCGACATCGCCGGTCTGCGGGAGTCCAAGCCGTGGACCAGCCGTGAGGCCGCCGCCGCGGAATCGGTCCCGGCCCGACTGGTGATCATCGGCGGCGGAGTCGTGGCCACCGAGATGGCCACCGCCTATTCCAGCCTCGGATCGGCCGTGACGATGCTGGCCCTGCACGGTGTGCTGCACCTGGCGGAGCCGTTCGCCGGCGAGCACGTGGTGAAGTCGCTGGAGGAGGCGGGGGCGTCGGTGCGTGTCGGCGCCGAGGCCGCTTCGGTGGAGCGGAACGCCGATGGCACGGTGCGCATCACGCTCACCGACGGCGAGCAGCTGGACGCCGATGAGCTTCTGGTCGCCATCGGCCGGACGCCGAACACTCAGGACATCGGGCTGGACGCGGTCGGTTTGAAGGCAGGTGGCTGGCTGACCGTCGACGACACACTGCGCGTGATCGACGAGAGCGGGGCACCGGTCGGCGGCGGATGGCTGTATGCCGCCGGTGATGTCAACCGTCGCGCGTTGGTGACTCATCAGGGCAAGTACCAGGCCCGCGCGGTCGGTGACGTCATCGTGGCCCGGGCCAAGGGCGAACCGGTCGAGGACGCGCCGTGGGGCCGGCACGTCGCGACGGCGGACGAGCGGGCTGTGCCCCAGGTCGTGTTCACCGACCCCGAGGTCGCCTCGGTCGGTCTGACGGCCGCGGCGGCCGGGGCGGCCGGGCTGCGTACCCGGGTCATCGACTACAACCTGGCCGCGATCTCCGGATCCGCCCTGCACGCCGAGGGCTACCGGGGACACGCCCGGATGGTCGTCGACGAGGACCGCCGGGTGATCGTCGGCTTCACCCTGGTCGGCCCCGACGTGGCCGAGCTGATCCATGCCGCCACCATCGCGATCGTCGGTGAGGTCCCGATCGATCGGCTGTGGCACGCCGTGCCGGCCTTCCCCACCGTCAGCGAGATCTGGTTGCGCCTGCTCGAAGCGTACGGCCGCTGATTCCCCGTACCTGCGCCTTCGCGGTGGGACGCCCGCATCAGGCCAGGGCTCGAGCCGCACGGTAGCCCCTTCGCGCCCGAACACCGCCTGCGGCGCGGCGAAGGGAGGCGGCGGTCCGCTCACACCCCTGCGAGCGGACCGCCGCTACCCGTCGGCCAAGGGATGGTGTCAGACGAGTCCGGCCCCGGGCTGTCCACTTCGGATGCGGCGGGCCAATGGCTCGCGGCCGGCGGGCTGGTGGACCGGCTCGACTGCCTCGGGTGCGGGGATCGGGCGGGTGGCCGAGCCGTCGCGGGGCACGGTGACCGGCTCGCCGTGGTGCCGCAGCTCGAGGTCGTCGCCGTACAGCAGACGGTAGACCGCCTGTTCGTGGGTGATCTCCACCAGCAGGCAGCGGCCCCGCCAGCGCAACCGGAAAGCGATCCGGGTCAGCGCCTGCGGCAACCGGGGAGACAGGGCCAGGCCGGTCGACAGGGGACGCAGGCCGCCGAAGCCGGCGACCACCCCGCTCCAGGCGCCGGCCAGCGCGGCGATGTGCAGGCCGTGTTCCGTGTTCCCGGCCAGGTTGCCCAGGTCGAGCAGGGCGGTCTCGGACAGGTAGTCGTACGCCAGATCGAGGTGGCCGGTCTCGGCTGCGATGACCGCCTGCGTGGCTGCGGAAAGCGAGGAGTCCCGTACGGTGATCTGCTCGTAGTAGGCGAAGTTCCGTGCCTTCTGCTCGGGCGTGAACGCCTCGGGGCACAGCTGCATGGCCAGCACCAGGTCGGCCTGCTTGACGACCTGCTTGCGGTAGATGTCGAAGTACGGGAAGTGCAGCATCAACGGATACCGGTCGGCGGGGGTGCCGGCGAAGTCCCACGGCGCGTGGCTGGTGAAGCCCTCGGACTGGGCGTGCACCCCGAGCTTGTCGTCGAACGGGATCACCATCGCCTCGGCCGCGTCGCGCCACGCGGCCAGCTCGTCGGCGTCGACGCCGAGCTCGCCGGCGCCGCCGGGATGCCGCTCGCAGGCGGCGACCGCACCGCTGAGGTTCCGCTGGGCCATCAGGTTGGTGTAGAGGTTGTTGTCGGCCACGGCGCTGTACTCGTCGGGGCCGGTGACACCGTCGATGCGGAAACCGCCGGCGGGCGCGTGCTGGCCGATCGACATCCACAGCCGTGCCGTCTCGACCAGCAACTCCAACCCGGTCGTCCGTTCGAAATCGGCGTCACCCGTGGTCTGCACGTGCCGGATCACCGCGTCGGCGATGTCCGCGTTGATGTGGAAGGCAGCGGTGCCGGCCGGCCAGTAACCGGAGCACTCCGTGCCGCGGACGGTTCGCCAGGGGAACGCGGCGCCGGACAGCCCGAGCTGCGTGGCTCGCGCGCGTGCTTCGGGCAGGATCGCCTGCCGCCAGCGCAGGGCGTCGGCGGCGGCGTCCGGCGCGGTGTGGCTGAGCATCGGCAGCACGAACGTCTCGGTGTCCCAGAAGGTGTGCCCGTCGTACCCCGGGCCGGTGAGACCCTTGGCCCCGATCGCGCGCCGCTCCGCCCGCGCCCCGGCCTGCAGCACGTGGAACAGCGCGAACCGGACCGCCTGCTGCAACTGCGGGTCGCCCTCGATCTCGACGTCCGCGCTGGACCAGTAGTCGGTGAGGTAGCGGCGCTGCTCGTCCAGCAGTCCCTCGAAGCCGTAGTAGCGCGCGACCGAGCGGGCGGCGCGGACCTGGTCGTTGAGGGCGGGCAGCGAACGTTGCGACGACCAGCCGTACGCGAGGTGCTTGACGATGCGCAGGTGCCGGCCGGGCAGCAGCCGGCAGGTGACCGTGGTCCGGCCGAGGTTCTCGTGCGCCGACGAGTGCACCTGGAAGCCGTCCGGGGCGTCGATGTCGTGGGCCATGGTCGCGGCCATCCGCAGCCCGGACCGCTCCACGCGGTGCAGCAGAGTCACCCCCGAGTCGTCCAGGAAATGCCCGGCGGGCCTCAGCGGCTCGTGCAGCGCGGCCTCCACGCGCGGATCGTTGACCGCGGAAGGCTGTTCCTCGTTCGCCACGAGTTCGGACTGCACGACCACCAGGACCGGCTGGTCGACGGCGCTGACGGTGTAGCGGATCGCCGCGACGGCTCGCTGGGCCAGGGAGACGAGACGTTCCGACCGGACGCGTACGGCCTTGCCGGCCGGTGAGACCCACTCGAACTCCCGGGTCAGGGTGCCGCTGCGGAAGTCCAGCACCCGTTCGTGCGAGCGGAGATCGCCGTACCGGATGTCGAGCGGCTCGTCGTCGACCATGAGCCGCAACACCTTGCCGTTGGTGACGTTGACGACGGCCTGGCCGGTTTCGGGATAGCCGTAGCCACCCTCGGCGTACGGCAAGGGGCGGTATTCGAAGAACGAGTTGAGGTACGTGCCCGGCAGCCCGAAGGGCTCGCCCTCGTCGAGGTTTCCGCGCAGCCCGATGTGGCCGTTGGCCAGCGCAAAAACCGATTCGGCAGGGCCCAGGTCGTCGAGGTTCAGCCCGGTCTCCCGGATCGCCCACGGCTCGACGCCGAACTTCTGTTGTCTCAACACCGGAAAGTCCCATCGCTCGGCGGTCAGCGGGGCGCGTGACGTCCCGCTCGGCTCATACGACGGGGCTCGTGGGGATCTCGTCCGGTGGAGGCAGGGTCGGCTGAGCCGATAGCAAGCATAGAACGTTCGGTCTTGACGCGATAGGTGCCGGCCTCTACTGTTGAGGAGGAAGAACGAACGTTCTACCAACAGGAGAGAGGAGTGCGTCATGCCCACCAAGATCACTTTGGTTATCGGCAACCCCGCGAATTCCGACGAGTTCGAGAAGGTCTACTCCGAAGTGCTGGCGGCCGCCAAGACGTTTCCCAAGTTGCAGCGGGCCGAGTCGGCCAAGGTGTGGCCCAAGGAGGACGGCACGGCGACGCCCGCTTACCGGACGCTCGACCTGTACTTCGACAGCTACGAGGACGCCTCCGCCGCGGTCGCCACGCCCGTGGCCGGCGCCGTCTTCGGCGGCCTGCAGGGTGCGCAGGTCACCATCACCGGGCTGTTCTCGGACATCGAATAGTGGGTGTCGTGGGCACTCGGGTCGGGGGGCCCGAGCGCCGACGTCCGTTCCTCTTCATCTTCGCCGCCGGGGGAGAACCCGTCACGAGCCGGCCTGGCGGCGCTGGCCGTGGATGCGGACCAGCCCTTCGATGCCGCGCAGGAAGGTCTCGGTCACCAGCGCCGGGTCGAAGAGGCAGCCGGCCGCCATGGCGCCGTCGCGCAGCATGATGAAGTGGCGTGCGGCGGCGTCCGATGTGTCCTCCGCGACCTGGGCCATCAGGGTGGTCAGGGTGTTCGCGAACCACTGCCGGTGAGCCGCGATCTCCTTACGCACGGGGTGCTCGGCGTCCGGGAACTCCGCGGCGGCGTTGAGGAAGGCGCACCCGCGGAACCCGGGAGACTGGATCTGCTCGGCGATGGAGCCGGCGATGGCGAGCAGCGCGTCGGCCGCCGAGGGGTTGGCGGCCAGGATCGCCTCGACCCCGCTGCGGTCCATCTCGTGCACGCTGTGCAGATAGGAGACAACCAGGGTTTCCTTGCCGGGGAAGTGGCGGTAGAACGTGGCCCGGGTCACCTTGGCCTCGGCGATGATCCGGTCGACGCCCACCGCGTGGATGCCCTCGGCATAGAAGATCCTGGTCGCCGTGTTGAGCAGCCGGGTCCGCGCTTCGGAGGGCCGGGCCTGAACTTCGCTGGACGTCATACGACCATTCTAGCGACTAGAACGTTCGGTGTTGCATCAGCGCGATCCACTGGGCCGGGGCGATGGATCGTTGCGAGATCACCGGGGGATGAGCCGCTCATCGGCGGGATCGAGCTGGTGCGTGACGGCCCAGGAGGCGAGCAGGCGCAGGGCGTCCTCGGTGGGGGAGTTGGGCTGCGCGGCGTACAGGGTCATGGTGAGATCGGGGTCGGCGCGCAGGTCCATGCTTTCGTACGCGAGCTCGAGGTCGCCGACGGCGTGGTGGTGGAAGGTCTTGACGCCGGTGCCGTGAATGCGCACGTTGTGAGCGCCCCAACGGCGGCGGAAGTCGTCGCTGCGGGTGGAGAGCTCACCGACCAGGTCGTGCAGGCCCTTGTCGTGGGGGTCCTTGCCGGCCGCGGTGCGCAGGTTCGCGACGGTCATGTCGGCGGCGAGGTCGAAGTTCGGGTAGAAGCGGCGGGCCGCGCTGTCGAGGAACGTGAAACGGGCGAAGTTGGGCGGCCGGGTCGGGTCGGCGTAGGCGTCGCTGTACATGGCGCGGCCGAGGTGGTTGGCGGCGAGCAGGTCCTGGCGGTTGTTGGCGACGATGGCCGGGCCGGTGGTGATGGTGTCCAGCGACCATTGCAGGCTGGGCCGGATCTGCCCCTGCTTGGGCCGGCGGTGCGGGCGCAGGACGGCGTTGCTGCCGTCGGCCTCGTGAGCCAGGCGCATCAGGTGGGCGCGTTCGGCGTCGTCGAGCCGCAGCGTACGGGCGATCGCGTCGAGGACACCGGGGGAGACCCCGGCCAGAGTGCCGCGTTCGAGCTTGGCGTAGTACTCCACGCTCATCCCGGCCAGGGCCGCGACCTCGCTGCGGCGCAAGCCGGGTACGCGACGCTGCCCGGAGGAGGGCAGACCGGCCTGCTCGGGGCTGATCTTCGCGCGGCGCGTGGTGAGGAACTCGCGTACCTCGGCTCGGTTGTCCATGTCATCGACGGTACGACGAGCCTGGTTGCCGTGGGATGCCCTGCCAGTACACCCATGTAGGTGACGACGTGGGTGAGGCTGCCCGGTGCGGGCTCGGGCGGGTTCTGGGCCGTGCAGCCGTTGTTCCTGACGAACCGGTCCCGCAGCGACCGTCCCGCCGCGATGTTCAGCACCGGGTCGCGCAGCCCGTGCAGCCCGATGTACGCGATCGGCTGGGTGCCACCGCTGCACCCGCTGAGCTGGCCGCCGGAACAGACCGCGACCGCGCGGAAGACGGTCGCCCGCGCACAGGCGATCGCGTAACTCATACCCCCGCCGTAGCTGAAGCCGAGCGAGAACAGCTGGGTCGTGTCGACGCAGAGGGCGCCCTCGATGAGGTTCACCACGGCGCTGTGCGGTCGCCGACGCGACGTGGGTGACGCTCACCCCGAGCCCGGCGATCAGGAGGGCGGCCGCGGCGAGGAGCCCGGTCCGGCGGTACGAATGTGCCGTCATGCCGGTTGTCACCGGAGCCCGCTACGGGAGGTCCACTGCTGGTTGGCGCCGCCGTTGCAGGCCCAGAGGTTGAGCTTGGTGCCGGCCGCGGTCGCGTTGCCGGGAGCGTCGAGGCACAGCCCGGACTGGACGCCGGTGATGGTGCCGTTGGCGTTGACGTTCCACTGCTGGTTGGCCTGGCCGCTGCAGTCCCAGATGATGACCGCGGTGCCGTTCGCGGTGCCCTGGCCGGACGCGTCGAGGCACTTGTTGCCGTACACCCTCAGCTGTTTGCCGGAGGTGGACGTCCAGCGCTGGCCGGTGCCGGATCCGCAGTCGGAGAGCTGCGTCTGGACTCCGTTCGTGGCGCCGGCGGCCTCGACGCACCGGCCGGACTGGGTGCCGACGATCTGCACCGTCTGCTCGGTGCCGCCGGACTGCGGTCCGGCGGCTGACATCACGGCCTGTGCGCCCGCGGGCCAGTTGCCGTTCGTCACCGTCACGTTCCCGGACACGACGTTGCCTCGATCGCCGTTCGTGACGTTCGTGCTGTTGTTGGTCGACCAGTTGTTCGTCACCGTGAAGTTGCCCATGTTCTCGGCGAACCAGTAGTTGGCGGTGGCCCACGTGCCGGTGGACGAGAAGACGTTGTTGCGGGCGGTGTAGTACCGCGAGCCCTCGTCGAAATAGATCCCGAAATAGCCGTTGGTCCGCAGGCAGTAGTTGTCGCTGATCACCGCGCCCGGGTTGGCCGACAGCGTGTAGATGCACCCGCCGTCGTTCATCTGCTGCATGACGTCGTGCACGTAGTTGCCGACGAGCTGGTTGCCGGACGCGGTGGTCGCCGTGCTGTAGCGCGGCTGGTAGTTGTACAGCCCGCGGTCGGCGTAGTGGTTGCTGCCACCGGCGTCGTTCGAGCCCCAGCCGTAACCGATGGACATGCCGGTGTACGGCAGGTTGTAGGCCTCGTTGTGTGAGATGACGGCGTTCGTGACGTAGGTCGCGAGCACCGACACGATGCCGCGATGATCCGTCCCGAGGTCGTGCAGGCGGTTGTTGCTGATCGTGATGTCCCGGTTCCTCATGCGCGCGTCGCTCGGGTGGTGCGCGTCGGCCCGGACACCGCCGACCACGATGCCGCCCGCGACGTTCCGGGCGATCTCCGACCGGGTGACCGTGATGTTGCTCGTGCCCAGCCCGACCCCGCTGCCGTGCGCGCTGACGTCGTTGCCGATGCCGATCGCGGTCTGCCCGAGGTTCACGAACTGCGAGTCGGTGAACGTGACGTTGTTGGCCGCCGAGACCTGTACGGCGGCGGGGGACTGGAGCCAGTTCGGGCGGGTGGCCTCGAACTGCGGGCACCCGTTGTGGCAGGAGCTGAAGGCCGGCCAGCTCCAGTTGCCGTAGATGTAGGCGCCGGTCTGCTGATCCGCGTAGCCCTGACTGCTGCTCGGTCCGAGCCAGCTGGTGCCGGTGAAGGTGATTCCGCTGAACGTGAGGTGGTGCGCGGGCGCGTCGTAGGTGCCGCCGACCTGGACCAGCGACTGCAGCGCCGGCAGTTCCACGCTGACGTTGGCCATGTTCTGCCCGGCGAGCGGGATGTACGACAACGCGCCGGTTCCGGGATCGAGGTACCACTCGCCCGGGCTGTCCAGGAACTCGTAGGCGTTGCTCAGATAGAGCGGCCCGGCCCGGTGCGGCTGGGTGAACGTGTCGTACCCGAAGTTGTTGTTGCTCCATCCGGGCTGTTGCATCGTGATCTGGTTGCCGCTGATGCGCTGCACCGACACGTACCGGTCGGTGAAGGAATTGACGCTCTCCATCTGTACGCGGCTCTGGTTGGTCAGATTGTTCAGGTAGCTGAGCGCGCCGTTGGTGAACCTCAGGCCGGTGCTGTCCGCGGTGAAGTCGGCCCGATTGACCTGCGTGCGGGCCCTGGTCGCGACGGCGCCGTTGACGTAGAGCTGCCGGCTGTCGATGCCGGCGCCCACGTTGGCGCGCCAGATGTTGCGGCCGGCGTCGACCTGCGACCATCCGGTGACCGGACGGGCGCCGGTGATCACGGGACGGGCCGACGGCGCCGCCTGCCACACCACACGGTAGCCGTTGAAACCGGAGTCGGCGGCGGTCATCCGCAACGGCGACGACTGCCGGTAGACCCCGTCGGCCAGCTGGACGACGACGTCGCCGGACATCGAGCTGTTCAGCGACCGCACTGCGCTCTGCGCCGCAGCCAGCGAACAGGGCGCGGCGGCGGTGCAACTCGTGCCGGTTCCGGACGGGGCGGCGTAGAGCACGGCTGCGGCGGCGAAAGCAGGGCCGGCCACGACGACGGCGGATGCCGTGGCGACGCCGGTCAGAGCGGCCGCCACGATCGCGGTCAACCTCCGTACGGGCGCTGATAGGGATGACGGTACGGACACCGGGGCTCCTCTGTGAACGCAACTCTCGGTGGTTTCGTGGTCGTGAAGTTAGCGTTAACTATCGCGCGTGGTCAATGACGGCTGTCGATGCCGGGCGTCGCCGTCGAACGGCCCGGATCTCGGCCGTGAGGCACGGGGTGGCTCCATAACAATTTTTCAGCGACCACTCGGCGGACCTATTTGCCCGTGATGCAAAGTCGGGTCGATCAAGGCCGTACCGGAAGTGGCAAATTGTGAAGGTTCACAAGACTGGGAGAGTTCATCTCAGACGAGAACTTCTTGACCGAGAAGATCTCTGGTCGTACGGTTTGCTGTATGCCACCTCTCCTTGATCCCGCCCCGTGGCCACAGCCGCTCCCCGTGGCCTCTCCGCCGGCGGAGCTGGCCATCTACCACCTGCCGACCGGTACGTACGTGACTCGTGCGGCCCTGGCCTTCAAGGGCGGGTCGTTCGGCGACAAGCGGCACTTCGCGTCGTCGGCGGTGCTGGTGCGGCACCCGAAGGGCGATCTGCTGATCGACGCCGGATTCGGCGCCGACGTCGCCGCGCACATCGCGATGCTGCCCCGGTTCGTGCGTGCCCCTTACGAAGCGGGTCCGACGGTCAGCAGTCAGCTCGACGCCGTCGGCTACGACCGCCGCCGGTTGCTCGGTGTGCTGCCGACCCACTCGCACTGGGACCATGTCAGCGGCCTCGACGGGCTGCGCGGCACTCCGATCTGGATGAACGCCGGCGAACGCGAGTACGCGGCCAGGGATCCCGACGGCAAGGTCTACCGCAGCGTGTCGCAGGGTCACGAGATCCACGAGTACGGGTTCGACGACCGGCCCTACCTGGGCTTCGCGTCGAGCCATGACGTGTACGGCGACGGCTCCGTGGTCATCGCCCTGGCCGGTGGCCACACCACCGGCTCGGTCGTCGTCTTCGTCGCCCTGCCCGCCGGTCCGAGGTATGCCTTCATCGGCGACCTCACCTGGCAGATCGACGGTCTCCGCCGTCGCGCCGAACGCCCCTGGCTGTTGCGCAGATTGGCCGACAGCGATCCCGAACAACTCCGGCAAGGTCTGCTGCGCATGATCGCCCTCGACGGTTTGATGCAGATCGTGCCCGCCCACGACCTCGACTCGTACCGGGGGATCCCTCTGCTGTCGGCACGGCCGGCGGGCCAGCCGGTCTGAGTCGTCATCCACCACTCGCGCGACAGGAAAGAGATCATGCCAACCCTTCCCGTGTACGAGATGAGCGCCCGGGCCGCTGCCGGCCGTGAGGTCTACGCCCGCAATTTCGGAGTGGTTCCCGCCGAGGCCGAACGCATCATGAACGAGCATGCCGGCGCCGTGTACACCCGGGAGGCGTTCGAGGCCGCCGGGGGTCCCGGCTGGCAGGGTCAGAACTTGACCGACCGCGACCGCAGCATCGCCGTCATCACCGCGCTCGTCGCCCAGAACGTGACCGACGTGCGCCTGTCCACCTACCTGACGCTGGTCCGCCGCGCCGGTCTGGACGAGCAGGCCCTCACCGAGCTGATGGTTCTGCTCACCGCCTATCTCGGGCAGCCCTGCACCTCGCTGGCGATGGAAGCCGTCCGCCGCTCGGCCGGCTAGACCGCGCGGCGCACGCTTCACTCATCGAGCGCTTCCGCCTTCGGCTCGTCCGCAGTCATCCGGGTTGCCGATGGGGCCCTCACGTTCCCGACGACCTCGTATCGGAGGGTTGCCTGCTCGCCGTCCGTCCGGACGGCGACCACCGATGCGCGGGGACCTCGTACCGCCAGGAAGTATGTTGCGGCGAGCAGTAACGCCAGGGCCGCCGTGAAGACGTTGACGCGAACCCCGAAGATGGTGTTCGCCTCGTCGATACGGAGCGTCTCTATCCAGAGCCGACCGGCGGCGTAGCCCATCACGAAGAGCGCGAAAGCGCGTCCGCGGCCGAAGGTGTGTCGGCGGTCGAGCCGCCACACCAGTAAGGCGACACCCAGGTTCCACAGCGCCTCGCAGGCAAAGGCCGGGGGCGAGGGCGTCCGCGACGAAGCTCAGCGGCAGCCCGATGCCCCTCGCGACGCCGCGTGCGCGCAGCCGCCCTTCCATGATCAGCGCCGCCACGACGATGCCGGCGAGGATGCACAGGGGGTACGCCCGGATCGGTACGGGGCCCAGGTGCCATACGGACGTGGTGGGACTGGGGATGGCGGCTGAGATCACCGCGGTGGCACCCGATCGGGGCTTCTGCGGGCTGTCACAGGCAGGAACCCCGGTCTTCGCTGTCACCGATGATGGCGAACAGCATGTGGCGGAGAGACGCGATGTGGTCCTGACTGAACCCGTCGAGTACGGACGCCTCGGCAGCGGCGCTGGTCTCGGCGACCTTGGCCCGGACGGCTTCGCCGCTTTCGGTGATGACCGGGATGCGGATGCGACGATCGTGCGGGGCGTTGTGGCGGACCACCAGGCCTCTGTGCTCGAGCCGGTCGAGCTGGCTCATCAGCGTGGACTTGTCCAGGCTCAGGGACTTGCCGAGTTCCCCCTGCGTGAGGCCGGGGGTCTTGTCGAGGGCGCTCAGCACGATGTATTCGCGCAGGGTGAGTCCGTGCTTCTCGGCCTGCTCGCCGGTTACGTTGTGCATGTGCTGAGCTGCTCGGTGCAGTAGCCAGGTCAGCTCGGAATCGAGCGACGGCCTCGGGCCTCGATCGTCTGTGTCGTGCGCCGTCATGGAGATCTCCCGAACTTGAACCGGCTGTCGGCCCTGGCGCCGAAAGTATCAGCTAAGAAATTCTCAAACAAGAAGTTCTCACCGGTAGGCGCCGGGTGTCCGGCCGGTGACGCGCCGGAAGGCCGCGATGAAGGCGCTCGTCTTCTGGTACCCGACGCGCCGGGCCACCGATTCGACGGTCGCTCCCGCGCTCAGCATCGGGATGGCGGCGTGTATCCGGACCTGGGCGCGCCAGCGGGTGAAGCTGAGACCGGTCTCGTTCCGGAAGAGGCGGGTCAGGGTCCGCAGGCCCGTATGTGTGTAGTCGGCCCAGGCGGTGAGTTCGCGGGCGTCCGCGGGGTCCGTCGCTCCGGTGGAGATGCGCGATCAGCTCTCGCAGCAGCGGTCCGCCGGAGACGCCGGTCGGCCGCGACCAGACGATCGGGCAGGTGGCCGGATCGAAGGTGATCGCGAATCCCTCGCCGGCCCGCAGAACCGCTCCGCCGTGCTCGACGCCGCCGGGTACCCAGACACCGTATCCGGGCGGTACGAGCCAGTCGCGGTCCGCGGCTGTCACGAGGACCGTTGCCGTCCACGTCCAGAACAGTTTCGGTTCGGGGTGCGAATGGGGCCTGAGGCCGTCATGCGCCGCGGACTCACCGCGGTCGATGCTCAGGATGGGCGACGGCGCCGGGATGCTCATCTCAGGCCCTCCGACACGACCTTGGCCGTTCCGGGGCATGGGTTGGCCTCCAAGCGCGCAGCGGCCGCTCTAGCGTCGATGGCGTCAAAAGATCTCCGATCGAACCGTAGCACCGGATCGGGCCAGTCCGACGTCGTGGTGGAGAGCAGCGACCGGTGACGCCGGCCGCTCCGTCCAGTGGAAGAAGCAAGAGGCATGGCGAACAGGAAGAGCCGGATCCTGGTGTCCGGCGCGAGCGTGGCCGGACTGACCGCGGCCTATTGGCTCGATCGTTACGGTTCCGCGGTCACTGTGATCGAGCGATCCGCCGGCTTGCGCCCGGGCGGGCAGGCGTTGGATGTCCGCGGCCCGGCGCTCGAAGTGGCGCGACGAATGGGCGTCCTGGACGAGTTCCGCACCCGGACCACCCGGCTGCGCGGCATGTCTATGGTGGACGATTCCGGGGCGGAGATCTACCGCACCACGGAGCGCACGCTGACCGGTGGCCGTCTGGACTCCGAAGACTTGGAGGTCCTGCGCGACGACCTGGTCGACGTCCTCCACCAGGCATACGGGGCGGGCGTGCGGTTCCTCTTCGGGGACTGGATCACGGACCTGCGGCAGGACGAGCACGGGATCGACGTGGAGCTCGAGGACGCCGCACCGGCGCGATTCGACGTCGTGATCGGCGCCGACGGCGCACACTCGGGCACCCGCCGACCGTTGTTCGGGCCCGAGAAAGCCACGAGCTCCGTGAGTATGTGCTGGCCCAGCAGTCGGCCGCACGAGAGCTCAACGACCGGAACCGGAGCGACGACGGTGGGTCCGGCCCGGGAACTTCACCGGGGCGTGACGGAGCTCCTCGCTTACACGCACGGGACCGGTCCGGCGGCGCACTGGTTCGACGGCGCGACGGAGGGCCAGACGTGTCAGGTCTTCGGGCCGCGCCGCTCGATCGACCTGAGCGGGGTCACCGGTTCGGTGCTCTTCATCGGGGACGAGTCCAGCGTCGCGCTCGCCTGCGCCTTGCGCACCGTCGCCGGCAACGTCTCGTATGTCTTCGAGGCGCGCGATCCCGGTGGACTCACCGACGTGCTGGCCCAGGTGGGAATCGCGGGCCGGATCGCGGTGACCGCGAAGTCGGCTGACCGTACCGATCTGCTCACCCAGGCTCGCCAGGGTGCGGTGCGGACGCCGTACACCCTCATCGTGACCGGCGATGCGGCGACGGTGCACGCGGTTCGGCGAGACAGCCGGGGGTGGGAGCGAAAGCCCCGCGTGGTCAAGGGCAAGGCCTATTGGGCCCAGGGCCGCACCGGCCTCGACTGAGTGGCGGGCTCGGCGGCGCCGTGGCCGTCGGCGCCGTGCCGAGCGGAATCGTTTAGCGGCTCAGTTCTGGTCATTACCGACCGACCGGGAAGAAGGGAGACCTTTTCGGCAAGGAGTGCCACATGGGTGACGGCGGGAGCACGGCGGCCGGGGGCGGCTGGTTCGCCAACCTGCGGGTCAACACGAAGATTCAGATCGGCATCGCGACCGCCGCACTCGCCGCGGTCCTGGTGGGCATCGTCGGACTCGTCGCGATCTCCGATCTGAGCAGCAAGAATGAGGCGCTCTACAGCGACAACGTCGCACCGCTGACCTCGCTGGCCGCCATGTCGCGGCACCTGCAGGCGATCCGGGCCCGCTATCTCGAGTACGGCGTGGCCTCGCCGGCGACCAGCAAGAAGCTCGGCGACCAGATCGCCGAACGTGACGAGCTGGTCCAGACCGCGCTGAAGGAGTACCGGCCCGGCGCCGTCGACCCGGCGACCGTGGACAGTTTCGAGCAGGCGTACGAGGACCTGACCGCCACAGCCCGCAACACCCTCATCCCGCTGGCCGCCAAGCGCAACATCGCCGCGTTCGCCACGGCCTACCGCGAGACGTTCCTCCCGCAGATGACCGTGGCCGCCGAGGCAGTCGAGGCCGAGAACGAAGCCCAGCTCGCCCAGGCGGCGCAGCGGGCCGCGGACAGCCGGGATTCGGCGGCGGCCGCGCGGCGGACACAGATCATCGTGCTGATCGCCGGGGTGCTGGCCGCGATGCTGCTCGGCATGTACGTCTCCCGCGTCATCGTCCGGCGGCTCGACAAGGTGAAAGCCTCGCTGACCGCGATGGCCGACGGCGACCTGACCGCGAAGGTGGACGTGCGCGGCCGCGACGAGGTCGGCCAGATGGCCGAGATGCTCGCGATCGCGCAGCAGCAGACCCGCGATGTCGTCGCCTCGGTCGGCGCCGCGGCGACCAGCCTGTCCGCGGCCGCCGAGCAGACGTCGGTCATCGCCAACCAGATCAGCGAGGGCGCGGCGACGGCCTCGCAGCAGGCGCGGGTCGTCTCGCAGGCGTCGCAGGAGGTCTCGCAGAGCGTCACCACCGTGGCCGCCGGCTCGGAGGAGATGGGCTCGGCGATCGCGGAGATCGCGCGCAGCGCCAACAACGCGGCCGAGGTGGTCGGCAAGGCGGTCGGGATCACCGCGTCGGCCAATCAGACCATCGCCACGCTCGGCGAGTCCAGCCGCGAGATCGGCGACGTCATCCGGGTCATCACGGCGATCGCGGAGCAGACCAACCTGCTGGCCCTCAACGCCACGATCGAGGCGGCCCGGGCAGGCGAGACGGGGAAGGGTTTCGCCGTCGTCGCCGGCGAGGTCAAGGACCTCGCGCAGGAGACCGCCCAGGCGACCGAGAACATCGCCCGCCGGGTCGAGGCGATCCAGGGCGACAGCAATCAGGCCGTAGCGGCCATCGGCGAGATCAGCGAGATCATCGGCCACATCAGCGACTACACGACCACGATCGCGTCGGCGGTCGAGGAGCAGAGCGCCACCACCGCCGAGATGAACCGCAACGTGGGCGAGGCGGCGAGCGCGACCGGCCAGATCAACCAGGGCATCACCAGCGTGGCTGAGAACGCCCGCACCACGGCCGAGTCCGTGGGGGACGCGCAGCGGTCCGCGGCGGAGCTGTCCCGCATGTCCAGCGAGCTGCAGGCGGCGGTGTCGCGCTTCGTGTACTGATCGGAATCCGGCAATCACCAACGCATCTGCCACCTACGTGTGCGACGGGCTCGCCGATGGCGACCTCACCCGCAACACCGGCCCCGACACCCGCGACGAACCCGGCCGGATGGCACGCTCGCTGGACGCCGCGATGACCCGGCTGCGTGCCACCGTCGCCACCATCGAAGGGTCCGCCGCCTCGCTCGCGGGAGCTACGGAGCAGATGACGGGAACCTCGGCGCTGATCGGCCGCGCGGGTCGCCTCGGAGGCGGTAGCGGTCACCGCGGCGACGTCGTCCACGATGAACAAACTCGGTGAGTCCTCAGCCGAGATCGGCAACGTCATCAAGGTGATCACGTCGATCGCCGAGCAGACCAACCTGCTGGCGTTGAACGCGACGATCGAGGCGGCGCGGGCCGGTGAGATGGGCAAGGGCTTCGCGGTGGTCGCCAGTGAGGTCAAGGATCTGGCTCAGGAGACCGCCCGGGCCACCGAGGACATCTCGCGGCGGGTGGAGGCGATCCAGGCCGACACCAGCGGAGCCGTCGCCGCGATCGAGGAGATCTCGATCGTCATCGAACGGATCAGCGAGTTCCAGACCACCATCGCGTCGGCGGTGGAGGAACAGACCGCCACCACGGCGGAGATGAACCGCAGCGTCGACGAGGCCAACACGGCTTCGATCGACCGCTGAGGGCAAAGGACGTTGAGGCCGAAGCGACAACGTCGCCTCGGCCTCAACGCGGAGCAAGCGTGCTACGCCAGCGGATCCACGGTCACGGCCGGTGTCGCGGGTGCGGTTCGGGGCTGGCGGCGCGGCGGCCGGGGAACCGGGGTCGTGGACTCCTCAGCCGCGTTGGCGTCGATGGGCGCCGGTTCGCTGGGGGCGGGAAGCGTCTCGGTCCTGGTGCCGAGCGCCGCCTTGGCCTTCTGCTGCACCTGCGTCACGGCGGGATGGTCCTGAGCCTTGCGGGCCGTCGCGACGATCTGCTCGTATTTCTCTCGGCCGGCGCGGCTGCCCAGCACGTACCCGACTGCCAGCCCGGCGGCCAGCTTGATGACCCTCATGGTGTTCTCCTCACATTGCGGCGTTGCTGAGATGACTCAGGCCGGCCATTGGCCGGTGGCTTTGCGAATACCGGCCGCGCCGGCCCGGTCGACCGTCGCCTTCACGGCCGCGAAGATCGCGCCCTGGATCGCGGCCGCGAGCAGGATCTCCGTCCAGCCGCGGTCCTCGTCGGTGGCGTTCGGCGCGTCGTCGTCGTGACCGGCGACCTTCCAGACCTGCTTGAAGATCAGACCGGAGATGAGACCGGCGCCCGCGCCGAGCAGCAACCCGACGGGCTTGTACGCGATCTTGGCTGCTTTGCCGCTCATGCTTTCCTCCGGCGGGCCACGACGAAGATGACGACGAACACGGCGGCGACTGCGGCGCCGATGGCGGCCAGCGGCAGTGGCCGGCGTATGGGGGCGGGAAGGTCCGATTCGGCCAGCTGGTGCCTGGCGGTCGAAGCGCGCTCGGCCACCGCGCCGGTCGCCTGCCCGGCCTGCTTCCTGACGTCGCTCAGCTTCTGCCGGACCCGTGCCGCGGTGTCGTCGGCGGCGTGCTTGGCGCGTGCCTTGACGTCGGTCTTGGCCGCGAGTTCCTGCACCGTCTCGCCGAGCTCGGCCCGGGTCTGTTCGATCTCGGCGCGCAGCTGCTGCGCGTCGGCGGGGGTGTCGGAGTCGGTCATGACGAGCGTCCTTCCCGTACGGCGTGCTTGACGGTTCGCACATCGGCCTGGGTGCTGGCGATGGCGTCACTGGGCATCGGTGGTGTCGCCGCCTTGAGCTTCTTCTTCCCCAGCAGCGCGGCGACACCGGCGGCGGCGAACACGACGACCATCACGACCAGGACAGCCAGCCACAGCGGCCAGACGAGGTCGAGCAGGACGACGGCGAGGACCAGAAGCAGGCCCAGCCCGTACAGCGCGAGGACCGCGGCGCCGCCGAACAGGCCACCGCCCAGACCGGCCCGTTTGCCCTTCTCGGCCAGCTCCAGCTTCGCCAGCGCCAACTCGTCGCGAACCAGTGTCGACACCTGGGCGGCGGCCTGACTCACCAGATCGGAGGTGGATGTCGCCGACGGTGGCGACTCACGGAAAGACTCTTGCGACATGGTGCTCACTCCTTCTCGGAGGTGACGGGTCGTGCGCTCGGAACGGACGCGATGGCCGCCGGCGCCGGGTTCGGGACGCGTTGGTGGCGATGACCTGGCCATTGGGGGCGAGCAGGAGGAACTGGAGCTGCCCGTTGCTGAACTTCTTCACCATCAACTTCATGGCATGTCTCCCGGGATGGCGTCGTACCTGTGCGCTCAGGCGGAGCCGCCGAGGCCCTGCTCGCTGCCCTTCTTGACCTTGCGGTCGTCGCGGAGCTGGAGGAAGGGCTCATCGGTCGGGTCCTGGCCGGCGGCGATGGCACGGCCGCGTTCGAGTTCCGCGTCGAGCTCGGCGCCGAGCAGGACGGCGATGTTGGTGATCCACATCCAGACGAGGAAGGCGATGACACCGCCGAGGGTGCCGTACGTCTTGTTGTAGTTGGCGAAGTTGGCCAGGTAGATCGCGAACGCGACCGAGGCCAGCACCCAGAGCAGCACGGCGAAGATGCCGCCGGGGCTGACCCATCGGAACCCGCCGGTCCGGGCGTTCGGCGACGCCCAGTAGAGGATCGCGAACATGAGGCTGACCAGGAGGATCAGGACCGGCCACTTGGCGATGTTCCAGGCGGTGACGGCGGCCGAGCCGAGTCCGATCTGGTCGCCGACCACCTTGGCGAGGTCACCGGTGAAGATGACGATGGCCACCGAGACGACCAGCATCAGGCCGACGACCGCGGTGACGCCGACCCGGATGGGCAGGGTCTTCCAGATCGGACGGCCTTCGGGCACGTCGTAGATGGCGTTCGACGCACGCATGAACGCCGCGATGTAGCCGGACGCGGACCAGAACGCGACGACGATACCGATGATGGCGGCGAACCCGGCGGTCCCCGGATCCTTGACCTGTCCGAGCACCGTTTCGACCAGGTTCTGCAACTGTTCGTTGGGGGCGACCTGCTCGACCGCGTCCTGAACCGTCTGCTGGCCGTTGCTGCTCAGCATGCCCAGCACGGAGACGAGCACGAGCACACCGGGGAAGATGGAGAGGACGCCGTAGTAGGTCAGCGCGGCCGCCCAGTCCGACACGTTGTCCTGCGAGAATTGCTTGAAGGTGCGCTTGAGCGCGGCGAACAGCCCTTTGCCGCCGAGCTTGCCCGGACTGCTGGGGCCGGCGTCGGGCGGTACGGCGGACAGGTCGTTCGGTTTGTCGTCTCCGGTCTTCGTGGTGGCGACGGCGTCGAGGTCGACGTCGTCGCGGGCGGAGCTGCGGTCAGGGCTCATGGCGGATGTCCTCCGGGCGCGGCGCTCGTGCTCAGTGGCAAGCCGAGCGCTCGCCGGTTGATAGTCACTCACAGTCGTCTCGGGCCGGGGCCGTCGACGCTGGCATGAGTCCCCACCCAGTCGATTCGCTAATCCCCGTCCGACGACATTTCTCGCGGCGCCGGCAAGACCACATTGCCGGACGATTTGTTTATGTCCTAAACAGCGATCTGAGAATGATTCATGTCGCCCGGTTCGGGAGGTGTCAGGCCGGCCGGATCGTGCGCTGATGGCAGGCCTGCAGCGCCACCCCGCGCCGGCTGGGCAAGCTCTGGCAGACTGGGACGGTATGCCGCAGCCGACGGGGTGGAGAGGCGCATCGTGACCGAGCCCGAGCCGTCTGCGGCCGTGCCGTTCACCGGCGGCAGCTCAGGATCCGGGCGCAGCGCCCTGGACCAGCGGCGCATCATCGATGCCGCCGTGCGGTTCATCGACGAGCACGGTTTGCGGATGCTGACGATGCAGCGCCTCGGCGCCTACCTCGGCGTCGAGGGAATGGCGCTCTACCGGCACGTGCCCGGGCGCGAAGCGTTGCTCGACGGGGTCGTGGAGTCGGTCGTCGACGAGTTGTTCGGCGATCCGGACGTGCATCTGGAGGCCCACGCCGGCTGGGTGGACTACCTGCAACGGCTGGCGCACGGTCTGCGCCGCATCGCGCTCGCCCACCCCGAGGTGTTTCCGCTGGTGGCGACCCGTCCGCCCGCGGCGCCGTGGGTGCGGCCGCCGTTGCGCAGTCTGCGCTGGATCGAGTCACTGCTCGAAGTCATGACCGAGGCCGGTTTCTCCGACGAGAACGCCGCCGCGGTGTACCGGGCGTTCAGCAGCTTCCTGCTCGGCTACCTGCTGCTGGAGGTCTCCGGGCGGGGTGTGGAGACCGGCCCGGTCGAGGAGCCCGACGTCATGCCGATGGAGGACCTCGCCGGCTACCCGATCCTGCAACGCCTCGAGCCGCACCTGTCGGTCGACGCCGCCGCGCAGGATTTCGAGGAAGCCCTCGAGGCTCTGCTCGACCGGGTCGCCCTCCTGCTGCCGCGCCGCCGTCGGCCGCCCCGGTTGACCGAAGGAAAATGAAGCCAGGCGGGCCGGGAGGGAAAATCTTCGGCCCGCTGTTTATCGCGTAAACAGCCGGGCACCTCTCCGAGAGTCAAGGCGCCGCGACACTGTCGATCGCGATGATTTCCATCGCCCCCGCACTGTCGGATTCTCAGTTTTTCGCGCCTGTGTCAATCCCTCGGAAAGGACATGTTGTGATCACGCAGAACGATCTCACCCGGCTCGACGACGCCGACGTGTACGACCCCGACGGCGACAAGATCGGCTCGGTCGGTCAGATCTATCTGGACACCGACACCGGTGACCCGGAATGGGTGGCGGTGCGCACCGGCCTGTTCGGCACCAAGGAGACCTTCATCCCTCTGCAGCGGGCCACGCTGTCCGACGACCGGATCACCGTCGCCTACGACAAGGCGACGGTCAAGGGCGCCCCGCGGATCGAACCGGACGGTGCTCTGAGCTACTCCGAGGAGAACGAGCTCTACACCTACTACGGGGTGCAGTCCACCGGTACGCAGTCCGGCAGCGACAGCTACCAGCCCGGCGCCACGCAAGGCACCGACCGGACCGACCGGACCGACCGGACCGACCGGACCGAGCGGAGCGACGCCGGAGACCAGAGCCGCTCGAGGGCGGATGACGGCGCCATGACGCGGTCGGAGGAGCGCCTGGTCGCTGACACCCGTACCGAGCAGGCCGGCAAGGCGCGGCTGCGCAAATACGTCGTCACCGAGCAGCAGCAGGTCCGGGTGCCGGTGGCGCACGAGGAGGTCCGGCTGGAGCGCGAGCCGATCACCGACGCCAACCGGGGCGACGCGTACGCGGGCGCGGACATCACCGAATCCGAGCACGAGGTGACCCTGCGCGCGGAGCGGCCGGTGGTCGACACCGAGACGGTTCCGGTCGAGCGGGTGCGGCTCGGTAAGGAGACTGTCCGCGACGAGGAGACCGTGAGCGGCGAGGTCCGCAAGGAGCAGATCGAGTTCGACGGTCCCGAGAGCCGGCGCTGACGTCTCCGCTTCTCGCCGGCGCCTCACCGCTGCAGTGGCGCTGCGCCGGCGAGCCCCGGGCCTGGCTTGCCCACACCGCGGGGCAAAATTGTCTGGGCACAGCTGACCGCCAAGTTTGTTGGGCGGCTATCGGCTCGTCCAGCACTACGATGACGGCATGAGCCTCGAGGGAGAGGTCCGCCGCGGTGTCCGGATGCACGCGTGATGTCGAGCAGGCCGCCGCACTGGCGCTGCAACGCAGCCTGCTGCCGGCCCGATTGCCGTCCCCGGCCGGGTTGAGTTTCGCCGCCCGCTACATCCCCGGCCACGAGCTCGGCGTCGGCGGCGACTGGTACGACGTGTTCACCCTGCCGTCGGGCTGGCTCGGCCTGGTCATCGGCGACGTGTCCGGGCACGGACTGGCCTCCGCCGTCGTGATGGGCCGGGTCCGTAGCGCGTTGCGCGCGTACGCCTTGATCACCGACGATCCGGCCGAGGTCCTGGCTCTGCTCGACCGTAAGGTCCAGCACTTCGAGGCCGGCAGTCTCACCACCGCCCTGTACGCCATGATCGCCCCCGACCGCCGCGCGATCCGGCTCTGCTCGGCCGGGCATCTGCCGCCCGTTCTGGCCGTTCCCGGCCGGCCCACCACATTGGTCGACATGCCGGTCGACGCGCCGCTGGGCGTCGGGCACCGGCACAATGACCGCCGCGCCACCGACGTCGATCTGCCGCCCGGCGCGCTGCTGCTGGTTTACACCGACGGCCTGGTCGAACGCCGTACGGAAATCATCGACGTCGGCCTCAAGGCTTTGATCGACGTCGTCGAAGCGGCGGCGCCGGACACGGTTTGCAACGCCGTCATGGCCCGGCTCGCTCCCGCCCGGCCCGACGATGACATCGCCGTGCTCGCGCTACGCCGGGAAACCGGCGCCGCCGGAGCCTGACAGCCGGCAGCACTCGTCGCCGGGTGACCGTGATCATGTCACCGATCAAGACGATTGACGCTGGTCGGCGGCGGATATAGCGTCCGGGACGATGTCCATGAGTCCGCCGTTCCGCGATCGTCACACCGAACGCGACGCCCTGGACCAGGTGCTGGCGAGCGTGCGGGCGAGTCAGAGCCGGGTGCTGGTCGTGCGGGGCGAGGCCGGGGTGGGCAAGTCGGCGTTGCTCGATCACCTCGTACGCAGCGCCTCGGACTTTCGCATCGCCCAGGCGGCCGGTCACGAGTACGAGATGGAGCTCACCTACGCGGGGCTGCATCAGCTCTGTGCCCCGTTGCTCGAGATGCGTGATCGACTGCCCGGACCGCAGCGGGACGCGCTCGCGGCGGCATTCGGCCTGAGCGCGGCGCCGGCGCCGGATCGTTTCGTCGTCGGTCTGGGTGTGCTCGGTCTGCTCTCGGCGGTGACCGAGGAGCAACCCCTGCTCTGGGTGGTCGACGACGCCCAATGGCTGGACCGGACCTCGGCGCTGACGCTCGCGTTCGTGGCACACCGCCTCCTCGCGGAGTCCGTCGGTCTGGTCTTCGCGGTCCGTGATCCGGGCAATGTTCCGGAACTGGCCGGGCTGCCCGAGCTCAGGGTCGAGGGGCTCGGCGACAGTGACTCCCGCGCGTTGCTCGATGCGGCGCTGCCGGGCCGCTTGGACGAGCTTGTCCGGGACCGCATCGTCGCCGAGTCGCGCGGCAATCCGCTCGCCCTGCTCGAACTGCCGCAAAGTCTGACACCGCCCGAACTGGCGGGCGGTTTCGGCGTACGCGACGCGTCGCCGCTGGCCGGCCGGATCGAGCAGAGCTTCCTGCGGAGGCTCGACTCGCTTCCGGTTGAGACCCGGCAGCTGCTCCTGACGGCGGCCGCGGATCCGGTAGGTGACGCGGCTCTGCTCTGGCGCGCGGCCGGCCGGCTCGGACTGGGAGCGGACGCCCTGGCACCCGCGCAATCGGCGGGCTTGATCGACGTACGCGGTCGCGTGCGGTTCCGGCATCCCCTGGTGCGGTCCGCGATCTACGGCAGCGCGCCCCTGCCCGCACGGGAGCGGGCACATCAGGCTCTGGCGGAGGCGACCGATCCGGATGTCGACCCCGACCGCCGGGCATGGCATCGTGCGCACGCGACGACCACACCGGACGAGGACATCGCCGAGGAGCTGGAGCGCTCGGCGGGACGGGCGGCACAGCGCGGTGGTATGGCGGCGACTGCCGCGTTCCTCGAACGTGCGGCCGAGCTGACACCCGACCCGGTTCGTCGCGGCCGGCGCGCCCTCACCGCTGCCCGGGCCACCTACGAGTCGGGTGCGCTCGACGGCGCCGACAAGCTGCTGGCAGTCGCCGGGTTGTCTCCGCTGACCGACCTGCAACGGGCCGGCCTGGCCCGCCTGCGCGCCCAGATCGCCTTCGCTCAGCGGCGCGGCGCGGACGCTCCACCGTTGCTGCTCGACGCGGCCGACCGGCTCGCGCCGCTCGATCGCGGATCGGCGCGCGAGGCGTATCTGGAAGCGCTCGGAGCGGCCATCTTCGCCGGCCGCCTCAACGGGCACGTCGGCCCGGGCGAGGTGGCCGCGGCCGTCCGGAGCGCTCCGGCCGCCGAGCAGCCGCCACGTCCGATCGATCTGCTGCTCGACGGTCTGGCGACACGGTTCACGGACGGGTATGTCGCCGGTGTGGCGCCGCTGCGCCGCGCGCTGCACGCCTTCGGGCCCGGCGCGGGGGTCGATCCGGGCGAGATGATGCAGTGGTTCTGGCTGCCGTGGCTCATCGCCGGTGATCTGTGGGACGACACGAGGTGGCACGAAGTGGCCACCCGGGCGACGCAGCTCTGTCGCGACGCCGGCGCGCTCATCAGGCTGCCCTTGGCGCTGGGGAACCGGGCCGCTGTGCACCTGCACGCGGGGGAGTTCGCGGACGCCGAGTCGCTCGCGGAGGAGGCGGCCGCGATCACCGACGCCACCGGAAACGCCCCGGTGAGGTTCTCCTCGCTGCTGCTCGCCGCGTGGCGGGGATCCGAGTCCGAGGCCCTGAAGTATGCGAGCTGGGGCCTCGAGAACGTGCTCGCGCGAGGTGAAGGACGAGGAATCGGCGGACACGGCTACACGACCGCGGTGCTGTTCAACGGTCTCGGCCGCTACGAGGACGCGTTGGTCAGCGCCCGGACAGCCTGCGAGTACGACGACCTCGGCATCCGCGGGTTCGCCCTCGTCGAGTTGGTCGAAGCAGGCGTCCGGTGCGGCGCCATCGACGAGGCCGCCGCGGCATCGCGCCAGCTGGAAGAGCGAACGAGCGCGGCCGGTACGGACTGGGCACTCGGCGTCCAGGCCTGGTGCGCCGGCCTGGTGACCGAAGGCGGGGCGGCCGAGTCCTGCTATCTGGAAGCGATCGAACGGCTCGGCCGTACCCGTGTCGCCGTCCACCTCGCCCGTGCGCACCTGGTGTACGGCGAGTGGCTGCGCCGTGAGAACCGCCGCGCCGACGCCCGCGAGCACCTTCGGACCGCGCACGACATGTTCAGCCGTACCGGGGCCGAGGCGTTCGCCGCGCGCGCCCACCGCGAGCTTCTGGCCACCGGCGGCGCCGCGCGCCGGCGCACGGTGGACACCCACGATCTGCTCACCCCGCAGGAGGGACAGATCGCGCGGCTGGCCCGGGAGGGCCTGTCCAACCCCGAGATCGGCGCCCAGCTGTTCATCAGCCCGCGAACGGTGCAGTACCACCTGGGCAAGGTCTTCACCAAGCTGGAGATCACCTCGCGCAGCCAGCTCGGCCGGCTGCCGGAGACGCGCCTCCGCGCCGTCTAGAACCGGTACACGGTGCTACGCCTGGATGGCGGCGAGCTGGTCGGTGAAGCCGGCCATCGCGGCACCGTGCAGGAGATGTCCCCAGCTCACCCGGGCCACGCCGAGAGCAGCCAGCTCGGGCAGTGACGGCGCCTGCGGCAGACGGAGCACATTCACCGGGCCGTCGACCTGCGAAGTGAAGCGGCGCAGCGCCTCGGTCTCCCACAGCAGGATCGGAAAGACGCAGTCGGCCCCGGCCTCGAGATAGGCATTCGCCCGGCGCACCGCCTCGGGAACGAGGTCGTGCTGGGCCTCGGGGCCGGCCCCGGCCAGGAACGGATCGACGAAGATGTCGATCCGCGCGTTGACGACAAGCCGGTAGCCGTCTTCGGACGCGGCCCGGCGTACCGCTGCGAGCCAGTCCGCTTGCCGGCCGGAGTCGCGCAGGCGGCCGGCGGTGTGATCGGTGTGCAAGGCGTTCATGCCACACCCAACGCTCCGGTCGATGACGACGTCGGTCCACAGATAGCGGTGCGCCGGCCAGTCGTGCTGCCGGTGACTGGCCACTCCGGCTGGCGACTCAGCAGATTCGACGGTGACCCCGCCCGGGCGACGCTGCCTGCATCGACAGATCGTGAGGAGAGGAGATCGTCATGCGGACGTCCGGCGTCGATTCGCGCCTCCCGTCGACGGATTCGGTGGAGCCCGAGGCGACAGCGGATTTCGAGAGTGCCCGTGCTCGGCTGTTCGGGATCGCCTACCAGAGGCTGGGACGCGCAGCCGACGCCGAGGACGTCGTCCAGAACGTCTGGGTCCGCTGGCAAGGCGTGGACCGGGCGCAGGTCCGCAATCGGGCCGCGTTCCTCAGCACCATCACGACGCGGGTCGCGCTCAACGTGGCCACCTCGGCCTACTCTCGCCGTGAGATCAGTACGGGCGAGTGGCTACCGGATCTTCCGCTGGATTCGGCGGATCCGGCGCTCGAGGCGGAACGCGCCCAGGCGCTGCAGGCCGCGGTCCAGGTGCTGATGGAACGGCTGTCTCCGGCGGAACGTGCTGTCTGCGTGCTTCGCGAGGCGTTCGGCTATCCGTTCGGCGAGATCGGAAAGCTGCTCGGTCTCAACGACAGCAGCGCGCGGCAGCTGGCTGTCCGGGCGCGGAGGCATCTGACAGAACGACGCCACAACGCGGTTGATCCGGCGGAGCGTGCCGAACTGCTCGAGGCGTTCCGCAGTGCGGCCGTCGGTGACGGCATGGCTTGCCTGATCGATCTGCTGGCCGGGGCCTGTCGTCCCCGGGCCCAGGGCTGCTAGTTGACGACACCGGCATTGCACTATTGTGGTGTCGTGGCCGACCTGCACCTGATCGAGGAGTTTCTGAACACCGTCGACGAGCGAACGTTCAGCCGGCACGGGGAGAGCCACGTCGCCGGCGAACATCTGACCTCCCCGGGCGCCCTGTCGGAGTGGCTGGTCGCCCGTGATCTGCCGACCGCCGGGGCCGACCCCCAGCCCGCCGACCTGGCCGCCACCGTCGCGCTGCGCACGGCGCTGCGGCAGGTGCTCCTCGGCGAGCTCGATGCCACGGCAGCGCTGAACGACTACCAGCTGCGACTCGTACCCGATCCGGCGCGCGGCCTGCGGATCGCCGCCCGGTCCGGGCGGCCGTGGCTGGACGCGATCGTCGAGACGGTGGCGCAGAGCGCGGCCCGGGGCGAGTGGCAACGGGTCAAGCTGTGCGCGGCGCCGGACTGCCACTGGGCGTTCTACGACACATCCCGCAGCGGCCGGGGCCGCTGGTGCTCCATGGACATCTGTGGCAACCGCCACAAGACCCGCACCTATCGCGAACGCCACCGGCAAGCCGGGTGAACCTCAGGCCGGGTGCATCCGGGCCGTGGGCCGGCTCTCGGCCACGTCGGTCAGGATCTCGGAGGCGGCGAGCTCATCGCGGGCGGCGAGCCGGTCGAAGCCTTCGACGGCCGGGTACGCGTACGGGCCCAGGGTGGCGATGAGGACCGCGCCGATCGCGAGGAGGACCATGAGGACCGGCAGGACCGGGTCGTAGGCGCCGAACGAGTCGTAGCCCAGCCCGAGCACCAGCGGCCCGATCGCGGAGCCGAGGATGAAGGCGGCCTGCACCGAGCCGACGAGCCGGCCGAAGCTGCGCATGCCGAGATAGCGCGTGATGAGCACGGCGAGCAGGTCGCCCTCGATGCCGAACGCGACGCCGATGAAGCCCACCGCGGCGGCGGCGCCGGCGAACGGCAGGTCCAGGAAGAACAGGCCGATGATGGGGGCGAGCATCACGATCGGCCCCACGACGGCGCCGTGGACGCGGTCGATGATGAAACCGCCGGCCACCCGTCCGACGAGCGAGGTCAGGCCGAACACCACGAGCAGGGCGGCGGCCTGGTCGTCGCTCAGGCCGCGGTCGGTCATCATCGGCACGAGGTGCACCTGCAGGCCGGTGACGACCACGCCGACCAGGCCCAGTCCGACCGCGATGCCCCAGAACTGCCGGGTGCGGATCGCCTCGCCGAACGTCAGGCCCGGCAGGTCGAGGCTGACGTCCCGGCCGTCCACCTGTGCCTGCCGGACCAGGCGGCCCCGCACGTGTCGTTCGGCGCGGGCCCGCACGAACAGCGTGACCATCGTGACCGGCACCACGACGGAGAGCAGAGCCATGACACCGTACGCGGCCCGCCAGCCGACGCTGTCGATGAGCGCGCCGGCCAGCACCGGTGCCAGAGCCGCGCCCAGCCCGATGAAGCCGGTCACCACCCCGACGGCCAGAGCGCGGTTGTTGTCGAACCAGCTCACCACGGCCCGGGAGGCGGGCACCATGGTCGCCGCGCCGAAGAGTCCCACGAAGAAGCAGGGCAGCAGGTAGACCAGGGCGACCGGCGGCACCAGACCGATCAGCGCCATCGACGCCGCGAACAGCACGAACCCGGGCACGAGGAGGTACCGCGCCGCGAAACGGTCGACGAACCGGGCCACCGTCAGCAGGCCGATCGTCATCCCGACCGCGGCCACCGAGGCGGCGGCGGTGACGGTCGTCCGGCTGAACCCGGTCTCGGCGGAGATCGGATCCACGAACAGGCCGAGGGAGGCCAGGTACATCTGCGGGCCGAAGGCGGCGGCGATCCCGCCGCCGACAACCACCCACCACGGGCTGCGCGGCCGGCTCATGCGGAGGCTGCGAACGGGGCCTTGGCGAGCCGCTCGGAGACATCCCACACGCGCGCCGCGTCCTCGGGGCTGCGCAGCGGCGGGTACAACCGCTGTTCGGCCGGTCGGCCGCCCAGATTGCCCGGGCCGCTGGGCCCGTAGAACGCCCCCGGTCGGGCGTCGGGGCCGGTCGCGGCCATCAGCGCCGGCAGCCCGGCGGTCTCGACGGTGCCCAGCAGGATGCCGCGGGACGACAGACCCTGGATCAGCCGGTATTGCGGCACGGTCTGGCTGCGGCCGATCTCGGGGCGGGCGCCCAGCAGGTTCGTGGGGGCCACTCCCGGGTGGGACAGGTTGCTGGTGATGCCCCAGCCCTGGGCCTCGCTGCGCCGCTGCAGCTCGAGGCCGAACAGCCCGAAGGCGATCTTCGACTGGCTGTAGGCCCGCATGACGTTGTACGAGCGGTCCCCGTTCAGATCGTCCCAGTTGATCGTGCCCCGGCGGGCGGCGACGCTGATCTGCGACGTGACCCGTGCGCGGCCGGCGCGCAGCAGCGGCAGCAGGTGCCCGACCAGCGCGAAGTGGCCCAGGTGGTTGGTGCCGAACTGCACCTCGAACCCGTCGGCCGTGAGCTGCCGGTTCGGCGGCCGCATGACACCGGCGTTGTTGATCAATACGTGAATCGGGTCGCCCTCTCCGCGCAACGTGTCGCCGAGGGCGGCGACCGAGGCGAGGGACGAAAGGTCGAGGGTACGCAAGGAGACCGTGGCGTCCGGGTGGCTGCGCCGGATCTGCGTGATCGCCCTGTCGCCCTTGGCCGCGTTGCGGACCGGCAGGACCAGTTCGGCCCCGGCGCCGGCCAGCCGGGTGGCCATGATCAGGCCCATCCCGTCGCTCGCGCCCGTGATCACGACGCGCCTGCCGGTCAGGTCGGGGACGGAAAAATCGATCTTCGTACGTGCCATCGTGCTGCTCCTCGTTAGCTCGGCTGTGACTGAGATTCGTGCACAGCCGGAACCACATCCAGGGCCTGCCGATCCCTGTCACACCGATCCGCCCCGACCCGGTGAAGGGGGGATCGGCAGGCCCTGGATGCTCTGACGAGCGGTCGGTAGAACAGACAGATGATCGATCGCTCCGGACTTGCCGAGTTCCTGCGCCGCCGGCGGGAGTCGTTGCAGCCGGAGGACGTCGGTCTGCCCCGCGGGCCGCGCCGCCGCACCACCGGCCTGCGCCGGGAGGAGGTGGCGGAGCTCTGTCACCTCTCCGCCGACTACTACAGCCGGATCGAGCAGGAGCGCGGCCCGTTGCCGTCCGAAGGCCTGATCGCCGCCATCGCCCAGGGCCTGCACCTGTCCCTCGACGAGCGCGATCACCTGTTCCGGCTGGCCGGCCACCACCCGCCGGTCCGCGGAGCGACCAGCGAGCACATCGGCCCGGGTCTGCTGCGCATCTTCGACCGGCTCACCGACAGCGCCGCCGAGATCGTCACCGAGCTCGGCGAGACGCTGCGGCAGACCCCGCTCGCGGTGGTGCTCACCGGCAACCTCACCCGCTTCACCGGACCCGCCCGGAGCCTGCCTTTCCGGTGGTTCACCGATCCGGCCACCCGTCAGCTGTACCACCCTGACGATCACGACCACATGTCCCGCGTCTTCGCCTCCGGGGCGCGCCGGCTGACCACCGTCCGCGGGCCCGGTTCGAAGGCCGCCCTTCTCGCCGAACGACTGCTCGCCGAGAGCCCGGAATTCGCCGAACTGTGGAACCGGCATGACGTCAGCGTCGGCCCGCACGAGGTCAAGCGATACGTGCATCCCGAGGCCGGCCTGGTGGAGCTCGACTGCCAGACGCTGCACGACCCGGAGCAGTCCCATCGGCTCCTCGTCTACACCGCCGTCCCGGGCAGCGAGAGCTACCGCAAGCTCGATCGCCTGTCGACGCTCGCCGCACGGCCCGTCTCCGCCGATCTTCACTGAGCTCGGCACTACCTGGACAAACTGCTGCAGGCAGAGGAGTTCTCGTGACCCTGTTCGAGAGGCTGTCGCGGCTTGCCGTACCGACGATCGTGCTCGTCGCAGCAGCAGCCTGCGGCAGCCCGCCGCAGGCGCCGGGCCACGTGCATTCCACGGGCGGTGCCTCGACGCAGCCGCTACGCACCGGTGAACAGTTCGTGCATCTGCGCATGGCGGAGCCGTACACGCCCGGCGCGCCCGGGGCCGGCCGCGACGACTACCGCTGCATGGTCATCGACCCGCGGGTGACCGAGCGGGTGTTCCTGACCGGCGTTCAGTTCCAGCCCGGCCAAGCCTCGATCGC
Source organism: Paractinoplanes polyasparticus (assembly GCF_019710575.1). Classification (GTDB taxonomy): domain Bacteria; phylum Actinomycetota; class Actinomycetes; order Mycobacteriales; family Micromonosporaceae; genus Actinoplanes; species Actinoplanes polyasparticus. Next base: position 113,526 of record NZ_JAHWFK010000031.1, read on the forward strand.
CCACCACGCCATCACCTTCGCCGTCCCGCCGCAGGGGGCACCCGCAGTGCGCGAGCGGGACGCGGAGGCCGCGGGAGAGGGCTACACCTGCTTCGGCATGGACGGCGGCGACGGCACCGCGTCGTGGGTGGACACGTGGACACCGGGCGGCCGCGAGACCCTGCTCGACGGCGACATGGGCTATCCGCTCGAGCCGGGCAGCCTGCTGGTGCTGCAGATCCACTACAACCTGCTCGGGGTCCGCGACGACGCCACGGTCACCGACCGGTCCGGCGTCCGGCTGCGCCAGACCCGCGGCACCGACCGCACCGTGTCGCTGGACACCGTGCCACTGGCGGCGCCGGTCGAGTTGCCGTGCGCACCGGACGAATCCGGGCCGTTGTGCGACCGGGCCGCCGCGATGGCCGACGTGATCGACCGCTTCGGCCCCGAGGCCGGCCGGCGGGCCGACTGGCTGTTACGAAGCTGCGGTGACGGCACGCCGAGGCCGGGTGAAAGTCAGACGTGTGACACCCCGGCGCCGGCCGGAATGACGGTGCACGCGGTGCGAGGCCACATGCACCTGCTGGGCCGCTCCATCAAGGTCGAGCTGAACCCGGGCACGCCGGGCGCCCGGACCCTGCTGGACGTGCCGGAGTTCAACTTCGACGACCAGGGGCTGCACGTCCTGTCCGAACCGGTGGCGCTCCGGCCCGGCGACACGTTGCGCACCACATGCGCCTTCGACGTCGGGCTGCGCAAGATGCTGCCCCAGCTGAGTGATCTGCCCCCGCGCTATGTCGTGTGGGGCGAGGGCACCACCGATGAGATGTGCGCGCCACTGCTCACTGTCTCCGGCCCCGTTTCGAATGCTGGGGTTGGTTCTGCGGGAAGGTGACACGGCTGGGTCGTACCGGACTGAAGGTGAGCTACTCACCGTCGTGAAGGCCTTCGACCGCGACTCCACGAGGATTCTCGGAACTCGCGGGGCAGGGCCGGGACACTCAGGGCTCGGCCCGGCGGTTCACCGGCCGGTTCGTCGGGAGTCCGGTCGTCGTCCGCCCCGCGCCGGCCCGGATCGGCGGGCCCGAGCCGGCTGATCGGCGGGACTGTCGAAGGCGCCGGGACTGGAGAACACCGCCGGAGGCGCTGCGGGGCGGGACGACGTCGGCGGCGGCCATTCCGACGCGGTGATCTGTGCTCCGGTGACCGGCACCGCCGGCGAGACGTGGTCCAGCAGGCGCTGCGCCACAGTGGCGTCTATCTCGAGGTCGGAGCTGATCCGAACGTCAGCGGCGGTGGCCAGGTCCACAACGTCGTCGCTGGTGAACGCCTCGGCTCGAAGAGTGCTGAGCCGCCGGGCGAATTCCTGTGCATTGATCATCTGTAACCACATCACTCGATCTGCTAATGACCCAGCGTAACCGCTGCGATCAGACCGCCCCGACGCCCCACCGCAGAAGCGGGCGACGGCTGTGAATTACCTGCCGCCCGCATCAGCGGGTCTCCCGGCAGATGCCTCGACGCCAGAGCCCGGTGTACGGCCACACTACGGACCCAAGACGGCGGGCGTACGAGTAGGCCCTTAACAATACGGCCATTCCCCGGGCCGACCCGGACCAACCATGCGCCGAGGTGCTCGACCGACGCGTGACCGCCGGCGTAGGCCATGGCCACATTACCGGGGAACGAGCGTCGCCACCGGCCGAGCAACGGTCAGCCCAGGGCGACGCTCGCGGCCCGCAATTCGTCCAGGGCCGTGAGCGCGTGCGCGGCGAGGCCGTCCTCGGCGTCGCGGTCGCCCTCGGACCATTCGGCATATCCACGCTTGAACGCGAGCACCCCCAGCTCGCTCGCGAGGGCCGCGACCGAGTCGGGCAGGCCCCGGGCGATCAGGGCGGCCGTCATCGCGGCGGCGAGGCTTACCGTCTTGAGGGCGTCGCGCTCCTGCAACTCGGCGCTCGCGGCGACCGCCGCCTTCAGGCGCGGGCCGAGCTCACGGTTGAACGGGCCCATCTCGCTCGACGCGCGGACGAGGCCCGCGGCGACAGCCTGCAGCGGGGTGGCATCGGCGGGCGCGTCGGCGATCCCTTCGGCCAGCAGCCGGCTCAGCGTCTCCTGCCCCGCCACCAGCAGCTCCCGCTTGTCCGGGAAGTGGCGGAAGAACGTGCTTTTCGTGACCCGGGCGCGTTCGGCGATCTGTGCGACGGTCGTGGCGTCGTAACCCTGCTCGATGAACAGGTCGACGGCCGCCACGACGAGGCGCTCACGCGCACCCGGTTCCCATCGGACCATGGAGCCATCATAGGTGATGGGACTTGTGTCCCATCACCTGCTACGGTGACGGGACACAAGTCCCATCACTCACGGGAGAGATGCCATGCGCGTCTTCATTACCGGCGGCACCGGCTTGATCGGCTCTGCCGTCGTCGCCGAACTCATCGGCAACGGCCACACCGTCCTTGCCCTGGCTCGCTCCGACGCTTCCGCTCTGGCCGCCGAGCGGGCCGGGGCGGAGCCGCTGCACGGCAGCCTGGCCGACCTCGACGTTCTGCGGTCCGGGGCCGGACAGGCGGACGGGGTGATCCACCTCGCCTTCGGCAACGACTTCAGCAGCGCTCGGGCCATCGCCGAGTCGGTCGCCGAGGAAACCGCCGCCCTCACGGCCCTTGGCGAAAGCCTCGCCGGCAGCGACCGCCCGCTCGTGACCGTGTCGGGCACGCCGTGGGTGCCGGGTCGCGTGTCCACCGAGGACGACCCGCTGCCGACAGACGGGCCGGTCGGTGGCCGTGGCCGCACGGTCACCGCGATCCTGGGCCTGGCCGCACGCGGGGTGCGGACCGCGGCCGTACGCATGCCGCGCACGGTGCACAATCACGGCACGGGTGGCTTCGCCGGCCTGCTCACCGACATCGCCCGCCAAGCCGGAGTCTCGGGCTACCCGGGCGACGGCAGCTACCGCTGGCCGGCCGTCCACGCCCTCGACGCGGCGGTTCTCCTGCGGCTCGCGCTCGAGCGGGCACCGGCCGGCACCGCCTGGCACGCGGTGGCTGACGAGGGGGACCAGGTACGCGACATCGCCGCGGTCATCGGCCGCCGGCTGGGCCTGCCGGTGGAGCCGAGGCCGACGGAGGTCTTCGGACCGCTCGGGCCGATCTTCGCGACCGATCAGCCTTCGTCGAGCGCCTACACGAGGAAGGCGCTCGGATGGGAGCCGAAGCAGCCGAGCCTGCTCGAGGATCTGGAGAACATCCACGCATGAGCCACCCGTACGCCGACGGCAACGGCCGCAAGCACATCAGGGAACGCGAGGCGGCCCCCGCCTCCCTGTGTGGGAGACGGGGGCCGCTCTCCTGCAAAGGACCAGGTTCGCGGAAGGATCAGGCGCGGACGCAGCGGTAGTTCGCGGCTGCCGTGACCGAGCCCTTGCCGGTCCAGCGTGCGACGTCCGGGTAGCTGCAGACCGGGTGGCTGACGCTCACGCCGGTGGGCGACGTGCCCGCGGCCGGCAGAGTCTTCGGCTCCGTGCCGTGCTCGACCCACTTGGTCAGCGCGGCGAGGGCGTCGGTGTCGCTGATCGTCGGACCGCTCGCGCCGCAGTGGTCGACGCCGGGCACCAGGAACAGCCGGTAGAAGTGGTCGACCGTGCGGTTGCCACCGAAGATCCTGTTGACCCGCTCGCGGTACCGGACCGTCGCGTCGGTCGGGATCAGCTGGTCGGACTGGCCGTGCCAGGTCAGCAGCTTGCCGCCGGACGCGGCGAACTTCCCCAGGTTGGCGTGGTCGGTGCCGATCACGCTGTCGTACTGCTCGACCGAGGCGGCGTACAGCTTGTCGAAGGTCTTGAAGTCGATCTTCGACAGGTCGTAGCCGGGGTTCCTGGTCACGAAGAACTTCACCCAGGCGTCCGAGACGAAGAACGGGGTGCCCGGCGTGGCCAGGAACGCGAGGCTCGCGCCCTTGTTCGGTCCCGGGTAGCCCTTCGGGCCGGCCCAGATCCTGGTCACGGCGTCGGCGACGGCCTTGGTGACGGTGATCGTCCTGCCGTCGCAAACCACCTCGGCGCCGACCAGTTCGCGGGCGTCCCACTCACAGTTCTGCGGGACGTCGACGATGCCGTCCGGAACGCCGTCGAGGGTGTCGCACGCCTTGACCGCGGCCGTGTTGAAGGCCTCCAGCTCGCAGGGGCTGGGCTTGACCTCGTACTCGTTGAAGACCGCCTGCGACCAGGCCGTGCCGACCGCGAAGCGGGCCCAGTCGATCGCGGGCGCCTTGGCCAGGATGCCGTTGAAGTCGGCCGGGTAGTTCTGCGCCTCCGAGTAACCCTGGCGGCCACCGGTCGAGCAGCCGTTCCAATAGGACCAGAACTGCGCCTTGCCGTAGAAGTTCTTCGTCACCGACTTGCCGACGACCGCGAGGTCGTGCATCGAGCGCGAGGCGAAGTTCTTCACCAGCTGGGGGTTGCCGGCCCACGCACTGGGATCGAGCGGGTCGGCGCCCACCCCGGCGTCGGTGGCCGCGGTGGCGTAACCCCCCTTGACCCCCGCGACCAGCGGGTAGAGCAGCTCACCGGCGAGGTAGGCGCTGCCGCCGGTGGCTTGGAAGCGGCCGTTCCAGGCCTTATTGTCCTGCGGTAGCGACACCTTGATGGTCACCTTGTCCGCGGCGCCCGGGTGGGTCACGGTGACGGTGATGTCACACCACGCCGGAACGCCCGCCAGCGGCGGGTGGTCCGGTAGCGGCGGGGCCGGGGGGAACGAGATCGCGCCGCCGGCGTTGGCGACGGCCCTGACCTCCTCCACCTCGGTGCCCTGAGGCGCGGAGACCGGAACGGGAGCACAGGTCGAGGCGGCCTTCGGGCCGCCGCCGGCGGGCGAGACGGCGTTGGCCGCCATCGGCGCCAGCAGCGCGGCGACCGGCAGGGCGGCCACCACGGTCAGGACGAACAGGCGTCGTTTCATGACCGACACCTTCGCCCGGAGTGCGCTGTCCTCGCCCCAGGGAACACACTGGGCACCCCACGGGCGATCGCTCACGAGCGCGAGGGCGGCAGCTGACCCGGCGTCGGTGCCCGGCCCGATGCAGTGCTTGACCGTGTTCCAGGAACACGGTGTTACCTGATCCGCGTGGATCTCGTTGCCGGAATGTGGGGGAGAACGGTGCTCGGCGAAGCGGTGGTCACCGGCGTCGAGCGCCCGAGAGTTCGAGCTGATTCACGATGACCGGCAGCGGGGAGGCCGACCGGACGGGTTTGGTAGGGCGCGCCACCGAGCTGGCTGTCGCGGCAACGCTCGTCGACGCCGCCGCCGGCAACGGCGCTGCCCTGCTGCTCACCGGGGACCCGGGCGTGGGCAAGACGGCGTTGCTGAACGAGACCGCCGAGCTGGCGATCGGCAAGGGCCTGCGGGTGATTCGCGGAGCCGGGGCCGAGTACGAGGCCGAGATCAGCTTTGCCGGCCTGCACCAGCTCGTCAGCCCGCTCGCGGCTGAGTTGGCGCTCCTGCCGGAACCGTCACGGGCCGCGCTCGAGGTCGCGCTCGGCTGGGGGACCGGACCAGCGCCGGCGGAGATGGCTGTGCTGCACGCCGCCCTCTCACTGTTCGCTGAGGCCGCCCGTACGACGCCGCTGCTGGTGATCGTCGATGACCTCCACGCGTTGGACCGGGCGAGCCGGTCGGTGGTGAGCTTCGTCGCCCGGCGTGCCGGCGGTCACCGGATCGCCCTGCTGGCAGCCGTTCGCACCGGGATCACCGAGCCGCCGGACCTGCTCCGCATGCCCGAACTTCCGGTGGCGCCGCTGGCCGACGCGGACGCGATCCGATTGTTGTCCCGTCGATTCTCCGGCCTGCCGGGCCGGGTGATCGACGACGTGGCCCGGCAGGCACAGGGAAACCCGCTGGCCCTGTTGGAGTTCGGGGCCCTTGCCGGTGCGCCGGGGCTGTTACCGGGCGACAGTGCTGCAGCAGGCTCGGGCCCGGCCCGGGAGGTGCTCGCTCTCTACGCCGCCCGCGTCGCCCAGCTGCCGGCGGACACGCGTGAGCTTCTGCTGCTGGCCGCGCTGGAAGGCTCCGGCGATCTCTGCGCCCTGGAAGCGGCCGCCGGGACAGCGGGCCTCGACGCGCTCGCGGCCGCGGAGCGGGACCGTCTGATCTGTGCCACCGCGGACGGGCGTACGGTGCGCTTCCGGCATCCACTCGTGAAGTCCGCAGTGGTCGGGCAGTCGACGCTGGAGCAGCGCCGGGCAGCGCATCGCCGCCTGGCTGTCGTGCTGGCCGACGAGCCCGAGCGTCGCGCGGATCACCTGTCGATGGCCACCGCGGTCCCCGACGAGTCGGTCGCCGCGATCATCGAGGCCGGCGCCCGCCGGAGCCTCCGCCGCGGCGACGTGCTGGGAGCCGTGGCGCGGCTGCGCCGGGCGGCCGCCCTGAGCCCCGATCGCGAGGTCGGCGGCCGTCGTCTCGCCCACGCCGCCTACATCGGAGCCTCCGTGGCGGGAAATCTCGAGCTGTCCGACCAACTCATGAGGGAGCTGGACGACTGCCCGACTGCTAGCCCGTCCCCTTCGGCCGCGGCCGCGGCCGGATATATGTGCCTGATGACCGACGGCAATGCCGAGACAGCCCAGCGGCTGCTGGTCGAGGTCATCGATCCACGAGCCGTCGGCGCCGGCAGCGACGTGGAGGAACTGTCGCCGGTGATCTTCACTCTCATGCTCAGCTGTCACTACGCCGGGCGGGCCGCGGACTGGGCGCCGTTGCGCGATCTGGTCGCCCGGCTTCCGAGCGCGTCCGCCAGTTCGCCCGTCTCCCTGGTACGCGTCCTGGCCGACGTCGGAGCAGTCCCGGACGAGCTGCTGCGGGACCTCGACGAGCAGCTGGCCAGGCTCGACGAGGTGACCGACGCCGACGTGATCATCCGGACCGCGCTGGCCGCCTCGTACCTGGACCGCCTGGAGAGATGCCAACGGCTGCTGACCCGGACCGTGCGGGACGCGCGCGACAGTGGCACGGTCGGCGGAGCGATCCCCTCGCTGGTCATGTGCGCGCTGGGTGACCTGTACGCCGGTCGCTGGGACCGGGCGCAGGCCGCGGCCGGGGAAATTCGCCGCGTCTCCCGGGCGACGGGCTATCACCTGCTGAGCCAGGTGGGTCATTACATCTCCGCCCTGGTCGCTGCCCATCGCGGTGACCTGCCGGAGTGCGCCGACCACAGTCGGACGCTGCTCGAATGGGCGGCCGGCCGCAACCTCGGCCGGCTCGAGAGCTGGGCTCACCAGGCGCAGGCCCGGGCGGCGCTCGGCTCGTCGGACTTCGAGACGGCCTTCGGTCACGCCTCCGCCATCACAGCGCCCGGCGAACTGCCGTCCTTCGATCTCGAGGCACTGTGGACCGCCCTCGATCTGGTGGAGGCGGCGCTCTACTCGGGGCGGCCCGACGAGGCGCGACGGCATGCGGCAGCGGTGCGGAACGCCGGTGTGGCCCGCATCTCGCCGCGCCTGGCGCTGATGACCGCCACGATGACCGCGATGACGTCGGCGCCGGCGGAGATGGTCCGGCAGTTCGACGCGGCCCTGACGTTGCCCGGCATCGAGCAATGGCCGTTCGATGTCGCGCGTACGCACCTCGCCTACGGGCAATGCCTGCGCCGGCTGGCGCTCAAGGCCGAGGCCCGGTCGCACCTCTCCGCCGCCCGCGACAGCTTCGAGCAGCTCGGCGCTGCCCGGTGGAAGGCCCGGGCTGCGGCCGAGTTGCGGGCAACCGGAGTGACCCGGCTCCGAGGCGGGCGCCACGGCTCAGCCCTGACATCCCAGGAACTCGAGGTCGCGCAGCTCGCCGCGGCCGGTCTCTCCACCAAGGAGATCGCGGCGCGGATGGTGCTTTCGCCGCGTACGGTCTCCGCGCACCTCTATCGGACGTTTCCCAAGCTCGGCATCAACTCCCGGGCGGCCCTGCGCGACGCGCTCACCGGACTGGCGTCCGGAAGCCCGTCTCTTTCCGGTTCTGCTGTTCGAGGCGGCGACAACGCCCGCCGTTGGTGACCGGCTTGACCCGGTGGCGGGAACATGGTTTTGGCTGCCGGAAAGGAGAGGATTCCGCACTGTGCCCAGAACGATCAACGACAAGCTTTTCGCGCATCGGGGAAACCGGGGATCGCGCCGCTTCGGTCTCGCCGGCCTCGCCCTGCTGATGTGTGGGATCTCGGCCATGGGTTGCACGCCGGCAGACAACGAGCAACCGGATCCGGCAGGGAGCTCGGCAATTGCCGATCTGGGAAAGTACTACTCGCAGAAGCTGGAGTGGAAGGGCTGCGCCGAATTCGCCACCAGCAAGCGCGAGGCCGAGATCCTGGCCGATCCCGCGGCTGAGTGCGCGCGATTGACCGTGCCGCTTGATTACGACGATCCACACGGAACCACCGCTTCCGTGGCGGTTCTGCGCATCAAGGCGCGAGGCGACTCGCAGGGCTCGGTGGTGTTCAACCCGGGCGGTCCGGGCGGTTCCGGCGTCCTCGGTGGCCTGGCCGCCGGCCGCGGGCTGGCCAAGAGCCGCATCACGGAGACGTTCGACTTCGTCGGGTTCGACCCGCGCGGCGTCGGCGCCACCGAGCCCGCCGCGGACTGCTATGCCGAGAAGGGCACGAGCCGGGGCGACAAGGTGTTCCCCTCGTTGACGCTGACCGTCGATCTGACGGAGGAGGACACCCGTGCGGTGTTCGAGCGTTGCGCCGAGGGATCCGGGGGAGCGAAGGCGCTCGCGCAGATGGGTTCCCGGACGACGGCCCGCGACTTGGACGTTCTGCGGGCGGCACTGGGCGACGAGAAGCTGACCTTCCTCGGCCAGAGTTACGGCACCCGCCTGGGCAGCGTCTATGCCGAACAGTTCCCGCAGCGGGTACGGGCGATGATCCTCGACGGCGCGTTCGATCCGGGGCTGGGCACGATCGAACGGCGGCTGGGCGCGTACGGAGGTTTCCAGCGCGCTTTCACCGTGATGGCGGCCGCGTGCGCCAAGGACGCCAAGTGCCCGTTGGGGACCGACCCGAAGGCATGGACGTCGACGTTCCAGGACATCCTGCAACCGCTACGGGACAAGCCCGTGCCCGCCGGCGACCAGGAGCTGGACTTCGACGGGGCGCTCGGCGGAGTGATGGCGGGGCTCTACAGCCCGAGGCTGTGGCCCACCATCGTGAGCGGCCTGGCCGAGGTGCGGCAGGGCCGCGGTGACGCACTGCTGCGGTTGGCGACCGACATCGGTGGCGGCGAGGGCGACACGGCGCTCAACGGCAATGTCACCGAGGCCATGTTCGCGATCAACTGCATGGACGAGCAACGCCTGACGCCACAGGATGTCGCCCAGCTGCGAACGCGGACGTTCGAGATCGCGCCCTTCATGAACCCCGGCGGCGACGTCACGAAGGGCGCCCGGGACGGCTGCGAGTTCTGGCCGGCTCAGCCCACTCTCGGCATTCCGTACGCTCAGAACATCCCAGGCGTGCCGAAGACACTGGTCGTCTCGATCACCGGTGATCCCACCACTCCGCACGCCGGCGGCATCAAGCTCGCCGCGACCCTCGGAAGCGACCTGCTGACGGTGAAGGGCGAGGGACACACGGTCGTCTCCTCCGGGGCGAACACGTGTGTCGACAAGATCGCTGCCGACTACCTGGTCGACCTCAAGCTGCCGCAGACGATGCCCGCTTGTTCGGTGTGAGCCGTTCGTTCGCGGGTCCTGCGGTGGAGAACGCCGCGAGCCGGTCGACAACGGCGTCGATCGGCTCGCGGCGCGTCGTGCACAAGTTCCTGAACCTAGGGGCGCTTGGGCCGGCGGCAGTGGTAGACCAGCGCGGGCGGCACGTTGGCCCAGACCGTACGGCCGAGCACGACCTCCTCGAAGCGGTCGTTCAACGCCGAGCGGAAGCGGCGGGCCGGCCCGGACCAGCGCGCGTGTACGTACGCGAAGGTGGTGAAGCCGCCGTCCGGGTGCAGGACGGTGGTGAGCGCGTCGAGGATGTCGCGTTGCGTTCCCCCGTCGAACGCGGCCCAGGGCAGCCCGCTGACGATGACGTCGGCGTGGGGCAGCCTCCGTTCGCGTAGCAGGCGGGGCAGCTCGCGCGCGTCGGCGGTGACCGCGTCGAGGCCGGGGAAGCGTTCGCCGAGCAGCGCGGTGAAGCGGGCGTTCACGTCGACCGCGAGGTGGTGCCCGCGCCCGCCCAGCGTGGTCTGGATCTGCCGGGTGAACGCGCCCGTGCCCGGCCCCAGCTCGATCACGGTGGGCTGCCCGGACGCCGGGATGGGCAGCGAGACCTGCCGCGACAGGGCCTGGCTGCTGGGCGTCACCGACGCCACCGATCGGGGCTCGCGCAGGAATTCGCAGGCGAAGGAAAGTGTGGACGACGACATGCTCACCATGATCGTCGAAGCGGCGGCGATCATCCTGGGCCTGTCGGTCCCACCCAACGCCTCTGCCGGGTCCGGCGACGGTCAGAGCCCTGACACGTACTGATCCCAGCCCTGGTCGAGGAGGCGGAACCCCGCGTCGAGCATCGGATCGGTGTCACTCTTCACGAGCAGCTGGATCTGGAGCGCGAAGCGGGCGTACATGCGGATCTCGTCGCTCGGCTGGGGCCGGCCGAACTCGTCCGCGATGGCCGTGGCCAGTGCGTCCTCGTGGCGAAGCCACATCCGGGAGGCGTAGTCCTGCAGGGCGGGTGTCGCCTCTATCAGCGCCATGAAGCGGCTGCGGAGCGCCCCGTCCTCGCCGGTCCACATGTCGATGAACTCGGCGCGGTAGTAGGCCTTCAGAGCTTCGGAGATCGAGCCGCCCGGCCGGTCGCGTACGGCGGCGACGAGTCTCTCGCGCTGCGCTTCCTCCTCGAAGAAGAGAAGTGCCTCCTTCTGGGGGAAGTGGGCGAACACAGTCGTGGGGGAGACGTCCGCCTCGTCGGCGATCTCGCGCACGCTCACCGCGTCGAAGCCGCGCTCGAGGAACAACCGCTGCGCCGCCTGCAGGATCGAGCCGGGAACGGCCGCCTCCGGGCCGCCTCGAACGACGCAGCGGCGCGCGGCCGGAGTGACACTCGCCGCCGCGGCCGTGATCTTCTTCCTCGCCGAGTTCATCGCGGCCGCGGCGTGGACAGATCCGCCCTACAGCTACACGTACCACTACATCAGCGACCTCGGGGTCCACGGTCCGCTGGAAGTGCTCGACCAGTACATGTACTCGCCGTTGGCCTGGGTCATGAACACCGGCTTCTTCCTGTACGGCGTCGTGGTGTTCGCCGGTGCCGCCATGCTCGCCGGCCTGCGCGGCGGGCGTCGCGGGGCGGTGCTCGTGCTGGCCGCCCTGGTGGGCGCCGGCAGCGTCCTGCTGGCCTTCTTCCCCGGCGACGGCCAGGCCGGCACGTATCACGGACTGGGCGCCATGGCGACCATCGTCGGTGGCAACGTGCTGATCATCCTCATCGGACGCTGGTACCGGCGCCACGGCGTCGCTCGCCGGCCCGGTCGGGCCATGGTCGTACTCGGCGCGTTCGGGCTGGTCTCGACGGTGGCCTTCCTGGCCGTCGCCGGATCGGGGGCGAACGTCCTGGTCGGGCTCGTCGAGCGCTGTGCCGTCTATCCGGTCCTCGTCGGCCTGCTCTGCGCGGGTGTGTCGATCGGCAGAGCCCGGCGCCCGGGTCATTCGTGACGGAAGACCGTGACCAGCACGCGCAGGACGAGGACCACCGAGACGACCAGCAGGCCGTAGCCCAGCAGCGGGAACAGGGCGACGCCGGTGCTGACCCGCGGGCCGCCGCCGGTGCCGAGCAGGAGCGTGGCCATCAGGCCCGCGGTCGCGCCGATCACCGTGAGAAGCACCTGGTGGAGCAGGCCGGTCACCAGCCGCCGGTCCTGGTCGTCGGCGAACAGTCGCACGTTGAACCGCAGCCGTCCGTGTTCCACTGCGTCGCCGATCCGGTCGATGCGGCGGGGGAGCCCGCGCAGCATCGGCAGGATCGTGCTGAGCTCCTGTTCGAGGGCGTCGCGCAGGTTGCCGGGCGTGAGGGTGTCGGCGATGCGGCGACCGGCCGACGCCCGGGCCTGGCCGACGAGGTCGATTTCGGGGTGGACGAGGGCGAGCGTGCCCTCGAGCGTGGTGACGGCCCGGAACACGGCGGCGACCGACGGGGGCACACCGAGGCCGTGGGCCGTGAACGTGTTCAGCAGCGCGGCGACCGCCGCGACGCCGACGGTGCTGCCCGGGGCCGCATAGCGCACGATGAGCGCCCCGACCACCCGCTGGAGCTCTCGCTCGTCCACGTCGCCGGGACGGTCGAGCAGTTGCAACAGCGCGTCGGTGACAGCGACCGAGTCGCCACGCCCGACCGCCAGCAGCAGTCGGCCGATGGCGGTCCGGGTCACCGCGTCGATCCGGCCGACCGAGCCGAGGTCGAGCATGCCCAGCGAACCGTCGTCGGTGAGCAGCAGGTTGCCCGGGTGCAGGTCGACGTGGAACAGGCCGTGCACCAGGATCTGGTCGAGCATGTTGTCGAGCAGGCCGGACGCGATCTCGGCCCGCCGCTGGTCGTCGAGTCGCGCGAGGATCGGGGCGGCCGTGCCGAGCGGCGTGCCGGGCAGGCGGTCCATCACCAGCACCCGTTCGGAGCTGATCGCCGGGTACGGGGCCGGCACCCGCACCCCACGCTCGGGTGAGCCGGCCAGCGCCGCGGCCATGGCCTGCAGGTTGTCGCGCTCGATCGTGAAGTCGAGCTCCTCGCGCAGGGCCGCGGCGAACCCGGTGGCGAGGCCGCGTACGCCGAAGGCCCGGCCCCAGGCCGTACGTTCCTCGAGCATCCCGCCCAGCCGGAGCAGGATGTCCAGATCGCGCTCGACGATCCGGGTGATGCCCGGCCGCTGCACCTTCACGACGACCTCGGTGCCGTCGAGCAGCCGGGCCGCGTGCACCTGGGCCACCGACGCCGCGGCCAGCGGTTCCCGCTCGATCTCGCGGAAGACCTCGTCGACCGGGCGGCCCAGCTCGGCAGTCAGCACTGCGTCGATCTCGGACCAGGGCACCGGGGTCGCCTTGTCCTGCAGCGCGGTCAGTTCGTCGGCGAACTCGGCGGGCAGCAGATCATGCCGGGTGGACAGCAGCTGACCGATCTTGACGAAGGTCACGCCGCCCTCGTCGAGGGCGGCCCGCAGGGAGCGGGCCAGCCGCCGCCGCGCTGCCGCCGACGTCGGTCCCGGCTGCGCCCGGCCCCGCAGGAACCGCCCGAGGCCGTGCCGCAGCACGATCCGGACGATCGTCGAGTAGCGCCGGGTGCGTTCGACCCGGCGGCGGGCCCCCTTCCAGGCCTCGACCGGTCCAGGCAGCGAACCCGTCGGCAGCAGCACCTCGAGGACGACCAGCGCGGCCATGGCGAGCAGGGCGGCGACCAGGAGCGACGCCGCGCCCAGCAGGAAGGCCTCACCGCCGCCGACCGTCGCCGGATCGGCCGGCGCGAACGCCGACAGGATCGGCGCCGTCACGAGCATGGCCAGCACGGCGGCCAGCAGGGCGCGCACGAGCCCGACCCGGACGCCGAGCAGCCGCCGGATGACCGCGGCGAACGCCAGCACCGTCACGACGACGACGGGGACGAACAGCACTATCGACAGGGCTCGTTCCACGAAGAGTGACGATATCGTCGCTTGTCACGTCCGGTGTTCCCGGTTGCGCGGCGGCCACGTGACCGGCCCTTCGCGAGGCATCGATACGCTTCGCAGCATGTCTCCCGATGCGGCCGGTCTGTTCGCGCAGGTGCAGGCCGCGCTGCTCATCGCAATCGTGGTGGAGATGAGAGGCGTGCCCGGCGATCGGGTTCCCCGGCGGATGGCTTTCTGGAACCCGTTGGCTGTCTTCGCGGTGTTCTTCGGGCTGGCAGTCAATCTGACCGGCGTGGCCGCCGACAAGCCGTTGCCGGGCGTAATGGTCTTCGTAGTTTCCGGCGCGACTGCGTTCGCCGCTTACATCCTGTTGACCAATGCTTTCCACCGCGCCATGGTGCTGCTGGGAGCGGAAGGCTCGTCACAAGGTGCTCTGCTGGTCGCCGCCTTCGCTGCGGGCATGGCCGCCTTCGCCGTATGGGGATACGTGTTCCTCTTCTAGTGTGGACCGCGCCACCTCGGCCCGTGCGGGTCCACTTTGTATCGGCGGAATCGGTACAGTTCCTGGATCCGTCCTCCGACATCGATGGGAGACACTGTGACCGAGCCGGATCCCGCGACGGCAGTGATCGACTCATCGGTGCCGCACCCGGCCCGTCGCTACGACTACTGGCTGGGCGGCAAGGACAACTTCGCGGCCGATCGGGAGTCCGCGGACGCCATCGAGGCCAAGTTTCCCGGGATGCGCGCCGGAATCCGGGCCAACCGCGCTGTGCTGCGCCGGATGACCGAATACCTGGCCGCCGAGGCCGGTATACGGCAGTTCCTGGACATCGGCACCGGGCTGCCGACCGCGGACAACACGCACGAGGTGGCGCAGCGCTCAGCCCCGCAGGCTCGGGTGCTGTACGTCGACAACGACCCTCTCGTCATGTCCCATGCCCGGGCGCTGCTGACCAGCAGTCCCGAGGGCGCCACCGACTACATCGAGGCGGACCTGCGCGAGCCGCAAGCCATTCTGGACGCCGCCCGCGAACGGCAGGTGCTGGATCTGTCCCAGCCGGTGGCGCTGATGCTGATCGCCGTCCTGCACTTCATCCCGCCCGGCGACGGGCAGGCCCAGGCCATCGTGCGCACGCTGATCGACGCACTGCCCCCCGGCAGCTATCTGGCGGCAACCCATTTCACGCTCGATTTCATGCCACCCGAGGAACAGGCCCGTTATCAGCAGCTGCTCGATGCGGGGATCAGCGACATCTGGCCGCGGGACCGGGCCGCGTTCGCGACCCTGTTCGACGGCCTGGAACTGGTCGACCCCGGCGTCGAACTGATCAGCCGGTGGCGGCCCGAGGCGCAGGCCGACACCACTGACCCCAGCCGGATCAGCATCTGGGGCGCTGTCGCCCGGAAGCCGTGACCGCGCCGAGGCGCCGGCGCTGATGGGCCGCGGCCAGGGTGAGGTACGCGGCGGCCGTCCAGGTGTAGGCGCGGTCGCGCAGGCCGGCCCCGGTCTCGGCGTCGAAGTTCTCGGCGAAGCCGGACTGCTCGCACAGGGCGCGGAACCGGTCGCTGACGGTGTCGGCCAGGCCGGTGTGCCCGGCGCGGCGGAGGCCGTCCTCGACGAGGACCGTGGACGGGGCCCAGATCGGTCCTCGCCAGTAGCCGTCCGCGGCGTAGTGCGGTGAGCCGGGTGGTTCCGTCGCCAGCCCGTACTTCGTGAGGTGAGCTTCGAGCCGCTCGGCGAGCGCCGTGTGGATCTCGGTGGGCAGGTCGTCGCCGAGGACGATGGGCATGAGCGCGAGCAGGCTGCTGCTGTCGTGCGCCTGTCCGGTGCGGGGGTCGCGGGCGACGAATCGCCCGTCGTGCCACAGGTCCGACAGCAGCGCGGCCCGCATCCGGCCGGCCGTGGCCTGCCAGTCCGCGGCGGCGTCGGCTTCGCCGAGCTCGGTGGCGAGCGCGGCGAGTTCCCTCAGTTGCAGGATCAGGAAGGCGGCGAGGTCGGCCGTCTCGAGCGTCCGGCCGGCGTCGAAGGTGGTGGCGTTGTCCCAGCCGCTGTCGTTGCCGTGCTGATAGTGCGGGAGGACGTGGCCGGGCACGCGGCGCTGGGTGAGCCAGAACGTGGTCCAGCTGCTCAATCGCCGATAGGCGCTGGACATTTCGGAGCGGGTGAGCTGCCGGCCCAGGTCGCAGCGCAGACGAGCGAGGGCCCAGCCGTGAACGGGAGGTTTGACGAAGTTGTAGAGCACCTCGGAATGGGTCACCGAGTCGGGCAGGGCGCCGGTCGGTTCCTGATGGTCGAAGGGAAGGTGGAACTGGTGCCAGGCCAGTTCGGGGTCGCCCGCGGCGAGGGCCAGGGCGTTGAAGCAGTGGTCCCAGCTCCACACCTTGTCCATCCAGTGCTTGGACATCAGCACGGCGGGCCGGGTGAGGAACCCGGCCGGGGCCACGGTCGCCGACCACAGCACGTACGCGGCCAGTTCCGCGGCCGGCGTGCGGGCGTCGCGCCAGGGGGCCACCGCTTCGACGTACGCCCGGAAAGCCTCACCCGCACGGCGGGCCACCTCGTCGAAGGGCGCCTCGGGCCGGTACGGATCGCGGCTGGTCGCGTATTCCTCGATGGCGACCTCCCAGTCGGGGCCGTCCGGCAGATCGAGATGCCGTTCCCCGATGCCGAGCAGCTCCACGCCGGCCGCGCCGCCGCCCGTGGGAGCGCTCAGCACGGTTACCCGGTAACGCCGCCCGGTCTCGTACGACGTGAAGACGTAGGCGCCGTCGCGCGGGTCACGGTAGAGGTAGGTGCCGGAGAACGGGGTCAGCGTCTCAGCGGCGGCCGCGATGCGCATGCCCAGGCCGGCGCCGCGTAGCCGGACCGTGCCGGCGTTCTCGTGCACCAACTCGACCTGCCCGCTGCCGTGCCGCCACCGCAGCCGGGTGGGTGTGGCCTCCACGTCCGCGCCCGCCGGCGTGGCGGTGAACCGCAGAACCGGGTGCATGCCGGTCTGGTGTGACACCAGGTGCAGGTCGTCGGCGTAGACGTTCTCCGCGATGACGGGCGAGATGTCGAACCAGGATCCCGGGAAGCTGAACGGGATGTCCCGTACGGAAAAGGTGGTGATCACGGGGTGGACACCCTTCAGCGGCAGAGGACTTCGGACAACCCCGTTATGTCCAGAACCTCCTGAACTGTGCCGTGGCCGTTGACGACGGTGAACTGACGCTGGGCCGCGGTGGCGGCTTCATAGCCCGCCACCAGGCCGGCCACGGCGTGCGAGTCGATGAAGCGGGTCTGTTCGAGATCGACCACCACATGCGTGACACCGGGCCGGCGCGCCGCGTCGGCCAACGCGCGCGAGAGGGCGGGCCCGACGCTCACGTCGAAGTCGCCGGCCAAGGTCACCCGCAGGATGCCGGTGGGCGCCTCCTGCTGGGAGATCGTGAAGGGTGAGGTACTCACAACCGGAGTGTCTACCACGCGGGTATGACACGGGGCTCATGGCCGCGGCCGGGGGAAGGAGGCCCAGACGTGCTTGGTCGTCGCCGTGACGTACCAGCAGACCTGCTCGGCCATCGCCAGGCAGATCGGCAGTCCGCGGCCGCCGGCGCGGATGCCGGGACCGGCGTCGGCCGGGCTCGGAAGGTCGCGAACAGCGTGGTCGCTGACCTCGAGGAAGTAGCAGGCGTCATCACTCAGCACGCGCACCACCACCGGCGGCAGCCCGTGGCGCAGGGCGTTGGCGGTCAGCTCGGTCGCCACGAGTCCCATCTGCTCCGCCGTCGTGTCGTCGGTGGGACCGGCCGTCTGCTCGGCCAAGAATCGCAGGATTCCCGCGCGGATCCTTCTCAGGTCCGTGACGCTGTCGGCGTTCCAGGTGAGCAGTACGGACGCCGATGCCGGTGGTCTGAGCATCCGCAGGGCCGCCATGGGTGCTGTGATGCCCGGTCGCCGAGATCGGAAACTCCGCCACGCCCGAACGTGACAGATATTCGTATCGATGCCGGCCCCATCGACGCGTTTTCTGACTCCCGAGGGGGTAAGCAAGCCGTCGCGGAGAGATCGGAGAACTGAACCATGAGCAGCAGCCGTACGGCGAGTGTGCGCGGGCTTGCCCGGCGGGACACCGCATCGCGGGAGCTGATGGACGATCCCGGCTGCGACCCTGATCGGCTCGAGCGCACCTACCGTCAGTTCACCGCGGTCAATCGGCTCGTCTCGGGCTGGCGGCGGCTCTACCGGCAACGGATCCGGCCGCATCTGGACACCCGTCGGCCGACGACGCTGCTGGACATCGGCTTCGGCGGTGGCGACATCTCCCGCGCTCTGGCGAGATGGGCGGCCCGCGACGGGCTGCTGCTGCGGACGACAGCCATCGATCCGGACGCGCGTGCCCTGAGCCATGTGCGCCGGCTTCCCGATGCCGGAGTCCGCTTCGAACAGGCGTCGAGTGCGGAGCTGGTCGCCCGCGGTGACCGGTACGACCTGGTGGTGTCCAATCACCTTCTGCACCACCTCGACGCCGGGGAGCTCTCCGCCCTGCTGGCCGACAGCCTGGCGCTGTCCCACCGCTTGGTCATCCACAACGACCTCGCCCGGGGGCGCGTCGGCTACGGCCTGTACGCCGCCGCCACACTGCCGTTCGCCCGCCGCTCCTTCGTCCATCAGGACGGGCTGCTCTCCATCCGCCGCAGCTACCGGCGAGCCGAGCTGCAAGCCGTCGTCCCGCCGGGGTGGCGAGTCGCGCCGATGTTCCCGCAACGCCTGCTGCTCATCTGCGAGAGAGGCCATTCATGACCCGGACCCTGGTCACCGCGGCCGCGGCGAGCTACGCGGTCAACGCCGCCTTCGGTACGGCAGTCGCCGCCGGGGTGATCGACAACCGGCGCATCCGCTGGGTCCACCACGCGCTGTTCAGCGCGACGGCCTCGCTCACCGTGCTCGCGGTCGCCGCCGGCGCGCTCGAGCGCCGGCCCGCCGGTCTCGCGTTGCTGCCGGCGCTCGGCCCGTTGACCGCACTGCCGTACGCCGGTGGACGAATCCGCCGGCACGCCGCCCTGGCCGGGTCGGCGGCGCCGGCGTACGCGGCCGCTCTCGTTTCCGCCTGGAGGAGTCACTGATGGAGTTTCTCGATGTGGTGCGTCGCCGCCGGACGACCAACGGCCCGTTCCTGCCCGACCCGGTCTCCGAGGAGCATCAGCGGCTGCTGATGGAGGTCGCCGGGCGGGCCCCGTCCCAGCTGAACAGCCAGCCGTGGCGATTCGTGATCGTGGAGGAACGCCCGGCGATCGAGGCCATCGCCCGGATCAGCGGCGAGAGCATGACCGAGGCGATGTCCAACGGCACGTTCTTCGAGCGGTACAAGCCCTATTTCCGGTTCAGCAAGCAGGAGATGGAACGCCGGCGCGACGGGATGCTGTTCGACCGTCTGCCCGCGCCGCTGCGCCCGTTCACCAGCCAGGTGTTCACCGGCCGCGGGCAGAAGCTCATGAACGCCATGCGCGTGCCGCAGACCCTGGGCGAGGAGAACCGCAAACTCGTCGCCGGGTCCCCGCTGCTGCTCGGCGTGATGCTCGACCGGTCCGAGTACCGGCCCGGCGAACTGTCGTCGTTCTATTCGGTGTTCAGCATGGGCGCGGCGATGGAGAACCTGTGGCTGACCACGGTCGAGCTCGGCCTGGGCATCCAGTTCATCTCCTTCCCGATGGAGGTGCCCGGCCGCTGGGACGAGATCGTGCGCCTGCTCGAGGTGCCGGACGACCTGGAGCTGATGGCCGTGTACCGGCTCGGCTACCTGCCCGCCGAGCAGCGGCGGCCGCCTATCGACTGGACCAGCGAGCAACGCAAGCTGCCGTCGCAGTACGTCTTCCGCGGCACCTGCGCGACCCCGCAGGAAGGCTGGGACAACAGTAACGGCGGCTGAGGGGGCCGTGACAGTGTCAGACCGAGTGGCTCGCCGGGCGCAGGCCGGCGGCCAGGTCGGCGACGCTGTGCGCCTGAATGCCGGCGACCGGGCCGTCGGCGGAGCGGGCCGCGATGGAACGGACGTGATCCTGGGCGGTGGCGGCCAGACCGTCGTAGACGGCGACGAACAACGCCCGGGCCGGTTCCCGCAGCCATCCCGGTGGTAGCAGCTGGAGGGGCAGGCGCGGGTCGAGGACGGGCAGGCGGCGGTAGGTGTCCATGACCTCGGTGCGGGCCCGGACCGCCTCGGCCCCGGTCAGCCGCCCGGTCGAGATCCGGGCCGGCACGAGGCGCCAGTGCTGGATGAAGGCCTCGTACTCGCGGGCGATGGCCGCGGTGTCCCAGGCCTCCAGGGGCGTCCGGTGCAGGCCGGCGGCGAGTTCGACGTGCCGGGCGCGGAACACGGTCATGGTGCCAGGGCCCATGAGGGCCAGCTGTGCCCGCGCCTTGTCCGGAAGGTCGTGCGGTGAGATCCACAGGCCGTCGTACAGCGGGGCGTATCCCATCCAGCGCAATTTGTTGCGGAGCTCCTGCCGTTGGGCGCGTTCCCCTGGTGGCAGCGAGAAAGCGATCAGGGTCCAGTGCTCGTCCCACGGTTCGGCGCCTCCGGCGGGCGAGACGATCGAGCTGCCGCCGACGGACAGGAAGGCGGCCGCGTCCGGGGTGAGCCGGTAGGCGCTCCGCCGTCCCTGCCGCTGGACCTGCAGCACCCCGCGCCGGGCGAGGCGGCTGATGGCGGTCCGCGCCCCGGCGTAGCTCACACCGGCCTCGGCGAGCAGGGCCACGATGGCGGCCGACGGCAGTTCGGCCCCGGTGCTCAGGGTGTAGTCGGCGAGCAGAGTCACCGTCAGGTCCTGCGGTGAGTTGCCGGCCTGCCGCCGGGGTAGGCGAACGGTTCCCGCAGCGTCGTCCGGGAAGATCTCGTCGATGTCGTACGGGCTGGTCACGCGACGGGCTCCGGCCGGATCGGGGGCTGACGGCTCCGAGGATCTTCCCATGCCCGCATGCGATACCGAGACCCCGAGGACCGGGCGGACGGCGTGCCGTCCACCCGGTCCTGCCGATGCCTGTGTCAGCCTGTGCAGGCGGAGCCGTTGAGCGCGTACGCGGTGGGCGCCCCGTTGTTGCCGGTGTGGGTGGCCTGGAATCCGACACTGATCGAAGCGCCGGGCGCCAGGCTCGCGTTGTAGCCGGCGTTGGTCGCCGTGACCCGTCCGGAGGTGGGCGCGTAGGAGGCGCTCCAGCCGCCGGTGATGGTCTGACCCGGGGGCAGGTCGAAGGCGA
Source organism: Paractinoplanes polyasparticus (assembly GCF_019710575.1). Taxonomy (GTDB): domain Bacteria; phylum Actinomycetota; class Actinomycetes; order Mycobacteriales; family Micromonosporaceae; genus Actinoplanes; species Actinoplanes polyasparticus. The sequence continues at coordinate 134,372 of NZ_JAHWFK010000031.1, forward strand.
GAGCCCAGCCGTTGATCGTGGCGTTGCCGCTGTTCGTGATGGTGATGTTCGTGGTCAGGCCGGTGTTCCAGGCGTTGACCGTGGCGGTGGCCCGGCACGCCGAGGTCGCCGGCGGGGTCGTCGGAGGAGTAGTGGGCGGAGTAGTCGGCGGGGTCGTCGGGGGAGTGGTGGGCGGGGTGGTCGGAGGTGTGGTGAGGCCGAAGAAGGCGATGGCGGAAGCAGCCATGCCGCTGCTGGGCAGGCTGTGCCCGGCGCCCTGGATGCTGTAGGCCTCGACCTGGACGGTGCCCGTGGCGTCGGCCCAGCGGCGGCGGTTCCAGCCCGCCTGCGGAGTGTCGCTGGACGTGGGCGTCGTGCTGAGCCCGAAGACGTTGGTCCACTGCTCGATCGACTCCTGCAGCAGGGAGTAGGGCACGAGGGTGTCGTTGGTGCCGTGCCACAGCTGCACGCGGGGACGGGCGCCGGTGTAGCCGGGTGACGCCTGGCGGACGGCGTCACCCCATTGCTGGGGTGTGCGGTTCATGCTGCCACCGGTGCACTGACCGCCGGGCGGGTAGTCGGCCGCGTTGGCGAAGCAGTTGAACGGCACGCCCATGAAGGACGCGCCGGCCTTGAACAGGTCGGGATAGAGGGCGAGCATGTGCTGGGTCATCATGCCGCCGGACGAGCTGCCGGTGGCGTACACCCGGTTCTGGTCGCCGCCGTACCGCTGGCCGGCGTAGGCCACCATCGAGGCGATCGAAATCGGATCGCTGCCGCCGTTGCGCTGCTTGGCCGCCGCGGACCAGGTGTCGAAGCATTTACCGAAACCTGCCTCCTGCATCGCGGACGGGTAGATCACGATGAACCCGTACCGGTCGGCCAGGGAGGCGAACTCGCTGCCGGAGTAGAAGCCGGGGCCCGAACCGCCGCAGCCGTGCATGGCGACCACGATCGCCGGGTTGGCCGGGCGGGTGTCCGGCACGTAGATGTGCATACGCATGCCGCCCGGATTGGCGCCGAAGCCGGTCACCTCGGTCAGCGCGGCCGCGAAGGCCGGACGGGCCGCCGGGACGGCGAGACCGGCCAGGGTCAGCAAGGTGGTCAGGGCGAACAGCAGGTTGCGTCTGATCTTCATACTCGTCACTCCTGAAGGAGGCCGAGCCGTACGCACGGACATGCCACGGGTGCGCACAGCCCACGGGGAAGACGGGGGATGCCGGCCCTGCCCGGAGGACATGCGGGTGCTCTGCCCTGTCTTCACCCGCACCGGCACCGGAAGTACCCGGTGCCGGCCGCCGTGCCGAGGCCGTGTCGCGCGTACCCGGCGAACACGCGTCGTATGGCACTTAGAGTGCACCCAGAAGAAAAAACTGTCAATCGACGTTCGCCGATCAAAGAAGCCGAGGTCACCGCCCCAGCCAGCCTCCGTCCACCGGCAGGATCGCGCCCGAGACGTAGTCGGACGCCGCTGAGCACAGGAAGACGGTCGCGCCGGCCAGGTCGTCGCCGCGCCCCCATCGTCCGGCGGGGATGCGCTCCAGAATGGAGCGGGACCGGTCCGGATCGTCGCGCAGCGCCGCGGTGTTGTCGGTGGCGATGTAGCCCGGTGCGATGGCATTGACGTTCACACCCCGGCCGGCCCATTCGTTGGCCAGCGCGCGGGTGAGCCCGGCTATCCCCGACTTCGCCGCGGTGTAGCCGGGCACGTTGATGCCGCCCTGGAAGCTCAGCAGGCTCGCGGTGAACACGATCTTGCCGTGACCGCGTTCCAGCATCGGCCCGGCGATCAGCTGGGTCAGGACGAACTGGCTCGACAGGTCGACTTCGAGCACCCTGTCCCACCAGTGCAGCGGATGCTGTGCGGCCGGCGCGCGCTCGATGGTGCCGGCGTTGTTGACGAGGATGTCCGGGGCTCGCCCGGTGAGGTTGGTGCCCAGGGCGACCACGGCCGCCCGGTCGGCGAAGTCGACCGAGTGCGCCTCGAACGACCGCCCGAGCCCACGGATCGTGTCCGCTACCTCGTCGTCGGGCCGCAGCCGGGCGCTGACGCCGATGATGTCGGCGCCGGCGGCGGCGAGGGCCTCGGCCATCGCGCGTCCGATGCCCCGGCGGGCGCCGGTGACGACCGCGAGCTTCCCGGTGAGGTCGAACAACGTGTTCACGCCCGGTCCTCGCCGGCCACGTCGACCAGGATCTTCATGCCCCGGCCCGCCGAGAGGTCCTTGACGGCGGTCGCGGTCTCCTCGAGCGCGACGACGCCGGAGATCAGCTCGGCGCCGGGGACGACCCCCTGGTGCAGCAGCTGGATCGCCCGTTCGAAATCGGATCGCTGGTAGACGCGCGCGCCGAGAAGGCGCAGTTCCCGCCAGAACACGCGCTGCAGGTCGATCTCCCGGGCCGCGGAGTGGATGGCGACGACGACGATCGTGCCCCGGACCTTCGCCAGCGAGGTGGCCGAGCGGGCCGCGGCGGCCGCGCCGGAGACCTCGAAGACGACGTCGGCGCCGGTCCCGTTGGTCCGGCGCTCGACCTCGGCAACAAGGTCGGCGGCCGCCGGGTCCAGGACGTCGATCCCGAGGGCCGCAATGAGCTCACGGCGGCTCTCGTCGATCTCGGCCACCAGGACGTCCGCTCCCGCGTGCCGGGCCACGCAGGCGATGAGGACGCCGATCGGGCCGCCGCCGAGGACGACGACACGGTCGCCGATCTGCAGCTCCGAGCGCCGCACGTCGTGCACGGCGACCGCAACGGGTTCGACGAGGGCCGCGGTCCGCAGGTCGAGGCCGGCCGGCAGCGGCACGGCGATCTCGGCCGGAACGTTCCAGAGCTGCTGCAGGGCGCCGGGGGCGTCGATACCCACGAAGGTCAGGTTCTGGCAGATGTGCTGGTGACCGGCGAGGCAGGCGGCACACGTGCCGTCCCAGAGCAGCGGCATGACGGTCAACGGGTCACCGGGTGCCCAGCCCTCCACCCCGGATCCGACGGCGGCCACGGTGCCCGAGGCCTCGTGGCCGAAGACGAGGGGAGTGCGGACCCGGGCATCCATGTTGCCGTGCGCGATGTGCAGATCCGTGCCGCACAGCCCGCAGTAGGCCACAGCGATCTGCAACTCACCGGGCCCTGGTGGCGCCGCGTCCACGGACATCGTCCGCAGTCGTCCCGTGCCCTCGTACGCGATGGCTTTCAAGCTGAGACCCCCTTGCAAACATCATACGTATGCTCTTATATTTCGGGTCGATGAACGAGGCGTCAATAAGCAACATCAAAAAAAGGACGACGACATGGTCCGTTTCAGACGTGCTCACCACTTTCGTTCCCTGCTGACGATGACCGGCACGGCAGGGATGCTGATCCTGGCCCTCGCCGGCTGCGGAGGCAACGACAGCGACAGCGGTCCGACCACCGGGTCGTACGGATTTCCCCAGGCCACCCAGGACGAGAAGTCCACGATCACGGTGTGGGTGGACGCGGACCGCACCAAGGCCGCGGACGCTTTCAAGAAGGCCCACCCCGAGGTGCCGATCACCGTGGTGACCTACGACGGCTCGGCCAACGGCTCCAACTCGTTCCGGACGAAGATGCAGCTCTTCGACCGGGCCGGGAGCGGCTGGCCCGACGTCGTGTTCTCGACCCAGAACAACGACGCGGCGTGGGCCAGCCAGAAGAGCAACGGCAAGCAGGCGTTCGCCGCCGTGCTCAGCGACGGGCTGGTCGCCAAGGACACCCTCGACAAGTTCACCCCGGGCGCGCTGAACCCGTGCACCGTCGAGGGCAAGGTCTACTGCCTGCGCAACGACCTCGCGCAGGCGGTGCTCTGGTACAACAAGACGCTGCTCGACCGGTTCGGCTACAAGGTGCCGACCACCTGGCAGGAATACCAGGCGCTCGGCGAGAAGGTCGCCCAGGAGCACCCCGGCCACATCGTCGGCACGGTGGGCGACGCCTGGACGCCGGAGGTCTTCTTCTGGGGCAGCAAGTGCCAGGCGAACGACATCACCGGCCCGAAGACCGTCACGGTGAACACCGGCACCCCGGAGTGCCAGCGGGCCGCGGCGATGCTCGACACTCTGATCAAGAACGGCACCACCCCGAACATCAGCGTCTTCACGCCCGAGTTCGTCCAGAAGTACTCCGGCAAGGTGCTGATGATGCCCGGGCCGGCCTGGTACGCGGGCGCCATCTTCAACAACCCGGAGTCGCTCAAGGTCCCGGCCGGGCAGCTCGGGGTGGCGGCACCCCTGGCCTGGCAGGGCGAGGAGGCGGTGACCGGCAACGTCGGCGGCGGCACCTGGTTCGTCAGCAGCCACTCCAAGAATCTCAAGGCGGCCGAGTCCTTCGTCCGATTCGCCACGACCGCCGATGAGTACCAGGTCGAAGTCGCTCCGGGGTATCCCGCGTACGCGCCGGCCGCCCAGAAGTGGGTGACCAAGCAGGAGGCGAGCAAGTACTACGCCACCGATCTGCAGGCCGTGGTCAAGGCCGGCACGTCGATCTGGAGCGGCTGGGGCTCGGGGATCTTCAGCCAGGAGGCCATCTGGGCCAAGACGATGACACCGGGCATCGCCGGCGGCAAGAGCCTGGTTTCGCTGTTGCCCGAATGGCAGACGGCGATCAAGAACCAGGCGCAGGTCGACGGATACACGGTCAAATGACGATGGTCGACACCGCCCGTACGGCGGCTGCGGCGACCGGGCGGGCGGCCAAGCGGCCGCCCGCCCGGCGGGGCGCCGCGATGAGCTACGGCTTCGTCTCGCTCTACGCGGTGCTCACGCTGGCGTTCGGGATCCTGCCCGCGCTCTACGCCCTGTATCTCGCCTTCACCGACGGCGAGGGCGGCTTCGCCGGGCTGGCCAACTTCAGCAAGGTCGTCGGCGACTTCCGGTTCTGGCCGGCGGTCACGCACGTGGCGCTGTACCTGGTCATCTGGCTGGTCGCGCTGGTGGTCCTGGTGACCCTGCTGGCCGTCGTCGTCCACGCGATCCGGGTCCGGTGGCTCAGCCGTACGCTGCGGTTCGTCTTCTACCTGCCCGGGGCGCTGGCGGGCGCGTCGAGCGTGATGCTGTGGTTGTTCGTGCTCGACCCGACGGCCAGCCCGGTCGGCGGCCTGCTGCGGCTGCTCGGCTTCGACAGCTTCGTGCAGGTCATCGTTCCGGGCAACCTGCCGGTCGTCTTCGCGATCATCGCGTTCTGGACCGGCGCCGGCGGGTGGATCGTCATCATGTACGGGGCGCTCAACAACATCAGCGCCGAAGTGATCGAGGCGGCCCGGGTGGACGGCGCCAACGCCGTCCAGATCGCCTGGCGCATCCAGATTCCGATGCTGCGCAAGTGGATCTCGTACATGGGCATCATGTCGCTCGCCGCCGGCACCCAGCTCTTCGTCGAGCCGCAGTTGCTCTCCCAGGCCAGCAACGCGGTCGTGCCCAACGACTACTCCCTCAACCAGCTCGCCTACCAGTACGCGTTCCAGCAGAACGACTTCAACGGCGCGGCGGCGATCTCGCTGCTGCTGCTCGTCATCGCCCTCGCGCTGTCGGCCGTCTTCGTGACGCGCGGCGGCCTGTTCGAGCGGGACTGAACCCATGACCTCTGCGCCCATCAGAACCTCACCCACCGGCTGGAGCGGCCGGACGATCGTCACGGTCGTGGTGACGGTCTTCGTGCTGTTCTTCGCCATCCCTCTCGTCTGGCTGCTGCTGGCCACGACAAAATCCGCGCGCGGCCTGATCGTCGACAACCCGTTCGCGCCGGGGAGCCTGAGCGGCCTGTCGACCAACTGGAGTCAGCTGTTCGCGTTCCAGGACGGCGCGGTCACCACGTGGATGGGCAACTCGGCCCTGTACGCCGTGGGTGCGCTGATCATCACCCTGGTCGCCAGCATCCCGGCCGGGTACGCGCTGGCCCTGAACGAGTTCCGGTTCCGGCGGCTGCTGCTGGTGCTGACCCTGGTCGTCATGCTCATCCCGAACACCGCGCTCGTGCTGCCGATCTTCCTCGAGCTCAACGCCGTGGGCCTGATCGGCAGCTCGCTGTCGGTGATCCTGCCGATGTCCTTCTTCCCGTTCGGGGTCTACCTGACGTACATCTACTTCTCCACCGCCATCCCGCGGGATCTGCTGGCCGCGGCCCGGATCGACGGCTGCCGGGAGTTCCAGGTGTTCACCAGGATCGCTCTGCCGCTGGCGGCGCCGATCGTGGCCCTGGTGGCGTTCTTCAGCTTCGTGCAGAACTGGAACAACTTCTTCCTGCCCTTCGTGATGCTGCCCTCCAGCGACGGCTATCCGGTCCAGGTGGGACTGACCTCGCTGCTCGCGTCCACCCCGGCGTTCAACCCCAGTTCCGCCGGCGCCCAGTCGGTGCAGCTGCCGACGCTCGCCCTGGCGACCGTGGTCTCGGTGCTGCCGGTGCTCATCGTCTTCCTCGTGTCCCAGCGCTTCCTGGTCGCCGGCATGACAGCCGGCGGGACCAAGGAGTGACCACCATGCCGTCCGACCAGGAGTCACCATGAAAGTCACCGGTTACCGCAGCCTGTTGACCCGGCACGACTGGGGCCGGCTGACCGGCGACGCCAACGGCGTGATGCCCGAGCCGCTCACCGACGTGCACGTCCTGATCCTCGAGACGGACGAGGGGCTCGAAGGTGTCGGGGTCGGCGCCCACGGCGACATCGACCGGGTCTTCGGCGCTGTCGAGGGTGAGGATCCGCGCGCGGTCACGGCGCTCTACGACCGCATGCTGAGGTGGGTGTTCAAGACCGGGCACGCGGGGGCGGCGTTCGGGGCGATCGGCGCGATCGACATGGCGCTGTGGGACCTCAAGGCGAAGGCGGCCGGTGAGCCGCTGTGGCGCACCCTCGGCGCCCTGGACCGGTACGTGCCGGGCTACGCCTCCGGTCTCGACATCGCCCTCGACGACGAGGCGCTCGTCCGGCTCTACGAGCGCTACGCCGACCGCGGCTTCACCTCGGCCAAGCTCAAGGGTGGTCACGACGTCACCCACGACCGGCGCCGGCTGCTGGCGGTTCGCGACGTGCTGGCCCGCAACTCGGAGCATCCGGCGCTCATGCTCGATGCCAACGAGGCCTGGAACCGTACTCAGGCGGTCCGCTTCGTGAGCGAGCTCGAGCGGGACATCGACCTGGCCTGGATCGAGGAGCCGGTGCGCCGGTGGGACGCGGCGGGTCTGGCCTCCGTCGGCCGGCACCTCCGCGCGGGCGTCGCGACGGGTGAGAATCTGACCGGCCTGGAGCAGTACCGGCCCCTGTTCGACGCCGGCGCCGTCGACATCGTGCAGGTCGGCAACGTCTGGGGCATCACCCACTTCCTCCGGGTGGCCGCCGTCGCGCACTGCCATGATCTTCCGGTGAGCCCGGTGACGTACCACGCCAATCCGGTGGCCCACGCGGCCGCCGCGGTCCCCAACCACCTCGCCTTCGAGGTCCAGCACCTCACCTCGCCGATCGGCGTGGAGATCGACCAGGAGATCCTGGACGGCGGCATCGTCCTGGGCGACCAGCCCGGCATCGGTATCCGGGTCGACGAGGAGCGCATCAACGCCGTCCGGGCCGCCACCCCGGTCGCCGGTGCGGCCGGGCCGCACGTCCGCCCCCGCCGGGCCGGCCTGCGTCTGGTCCCCGACACCTCGGCTGCGCTGTCATGAGCGGCGTCGTCGACGCGCACGTGCATCTGTGGAACCTCGCCACCGACCCGCAGCCGTGGATCGATCCGCAGTCGATGGCAGCCATCGATCGTGACTTCAGCTCCGGCGACCTCGAGCAGATGCTCGACGCGACGGGCGCCGACGCCGCGATAGTCGTGCAGGCCTGGAACAGCGTCGCCGAGACCGGACGGCTGCTGGACGATCCCGGGCGCCGGATCGCCGGCGTGGTGGGCTGGATCGACCTCACCGCCGACGTGGAAGCGCAGCTCGACGCGCTGGGCGCCGGCACCCGCCGGCGCCTGGTCGGCCTCCGGCATCTGGTTCATGTCGACCCCGATCCCGGCTGGCTGGGCCGCCCCGACGTCGGGGTGGCCCTCGACGCGCTCGCCACCCGTGACCTCTGTTTCGACCTGGTCCTCAGGCCCTGGCAGTTGCCGTTGGCGGCGACAGTGGCCGCGGGCCGTCCCGGCCTGCGCTTCGTTCTCGACCACCTCGGCGGCATCGCCGAGAGCACCGACGACGCCGACTGGGAGGCGGGTCTGCGTGCTCTCGCGGCCCACTCGCACGTCCGCGCCAAGATCTCGGGGCTGGCCGGCCTGGTGGGCGACCCGGTCCGGCTGCGCCGGGTGGTCGGCGTCGCGCTCGACGCCTTCGGGCCGGACCGGCTCATGTACGGCTCCGACTGGCCCCTGACCCGCCTGAGCACCGGGCCGGTGGTCTGGCGGGCAACGGTGGATGAGCTGATCAGCGACCTGAGCGAGGGGGAACGCCGGGCGATCCTGTCGGGCACCGCGACGGCCTGCTACGGTCTCGGCACATGAACCCGGCCGTCGCGAAGCTGTTCGATCGGGCTCGGTCACCGCACGGAGTCATCGGTCTCGGCGGCGCCCCCTTCGGCAACTTCGCCGCCGCCATGGACGACGAACGGGCCGGCGCCACCCTGCGGCGCGCCTGGGACCGGGGAGTCCGCTACTTCGACACCGCTCCGCACTACGGCCTCGGGCTCTCCGAGCGCCGGATCGGCGCGGAGCTGAGCCACCGGCCGCGCGACGAGTTCGTCATCTCCACCAAGGTGGGCCGGTTGATCGTTCCCCGGGTGCCTCCGCTCGACCAGGACGACGACGGCTTCCTGGTGCCCGGAAACCTGGGACGACAGTGGGACTTCTCGGCCGCCGGGGTCGAGCGTTCGCTGTACGAGAGCCTCGAGCGGCTCAGCCTCGACCGGGTCGACATCCTCTTCGCGCACGACCCCGATCAGGCCTGGGACGGCGCGGCGCGGGAGGCCTTGGCCTCGCTGACGCGGCTCAAGGCGGCGGGCCTCGTCTCGGCCGTCGGGATCGGGACCAACTCGACCGCCGGGCTCGCCCCGCTCGTCCGCGAGGGCCTGGTCGATGTGATCATGCTGGCCAACCGGTACTCGCTGCTCGACCAGGAAGCGCTCGAAACGGTCCTGGACCCGGCCGCGGAGAACGGAGTGGCCGTCGTCGCCGTCGGGGTCTTCGCGACGGGTCTGCTCTCGACCGTTCAGCCCGATGCCCGAGCGACCTACGACTATCGCCCGGCCGGCGCCGCCGTTGTGGACCGGGCGCGGCGGATAGCATCGATCTGTGCCGACCACGGCGTCGCCCTGCCGGCCGCCGCTCTCGCCTTTCCGCTCCTGCACCCCGCGGTCGCCGCGGTGGCGGTCGGGATGCGTTCACCGCGCGAGGTCGACGAGGATCTCGAGCAGTTCACCGCCGGCATCCCGGGCCGGCTCTGGCCGGATCTGGTCGCCGCCGGGCTCCTCCCGGCGGGCGCCGTCCCGTCCTAAGGAGTGTCGCGCGCCGGCGACTCGAACCGGCGCCGCTGCCACGAGCCGAGGATGTGGTCGCGCATCGTGGTCTCGGCGGCGGCGACATCCTGGCGGGTGATCGCGTCGAGGACCAGAGCGTGCTCGTCGACCGTCGATTCGAACGCCTTCTCGTAGCCCATGCCGTGGAACCGGTTGCTCTCCAGCGCCCGCAGATAGAGGCGCTTGGCGATGTTCTCGGCCAGGCGGTTGCCGGACAACTCCATGACCGTGAGATGGAAGACGACGTCGGCCTGCCGGGACGCATCGCTTTCCTGGCGCTGCTCCCGCATCACCTCCAGCGCGTGCGCGATGCGGGTCAGGCCCTCCTCGGTGCGTTGTGCGGCCACGGTTCCCGCCATGGCGGACTCGAGATTCGCGCGGACGACCGTGAGCTCGTCGAGAACGCCGAGTGACTCGTCGTTGTCGATCAGCGTGGCGAGCACGACCGGGTCGAGCATGTTCCACGAGCCGGACCGGGCCACCTGCGTCCCGCGGCCCTGCGTGACGATCAGCAGGCCCTTCTCCTCCAGCCGCTTGACCGATTCGCGGATGACGGTGCGGCTGACGCCGAAGTGCTCGCTCAGCGGTCCCTCGGGCGGCAGCAGCTCGCCCTCGGGAATCTGGCCGGTGACGATCAGCTCGACCAGCTCGAGCACGACGGCCACGCTCAACCGGTCGGGGCGCCGGCGAAGGGGAGTGGCGAACGCGTCCGGTGGAGCCGTCATGGTCGTACCTTACCCATGGACGCCGGCGGCGCGGCTCAGCGCCGCAGGCGTGAGGGAGCTTCGGGCCCACCCCGCCGGACCAGCCAGGCCTCGGTGATGTGGGTGAACATCGCCGTGGCGGCGCCCTCGGGGTCGTGCGCCGCTATGCGCTCGTAGATGTGCCGGTGCCCCTGGTTCGACGCCACACACAGCGCCCGCTCGGCCCGGCCCATGTAGCGCGCGGTGTTGACCACCTGGCTCTCCAGCGCCCGGACGACGCCGCGGGCGAGGCGGTTGCCGGCGGTCCGCATGATCGTGTCGTGGAAGGCGCGGTCGTGCTCGGCGTACGTGAGCGGGTCGTCCACGAGTTCGTCCATGCGATCCACCAGGTCGCGCAACCGGTCCAGGGTCTCGTCGCCGGCCACCCGGGCCGCCACGTGGGCCATGTCCGACTCCAGCAGCCGACGGGTGACGACGAGGTCGTCGAGAATGGCCAGGCTGTCGTCGGTGGCGATGGTGGCGCGCAGCACCACCTCGTCCAGCATGTCCCACCGGGACGGCGCGGTGACGATGGTGCCCGCACCCTGCCGGACCTGCACCAGTCCCTTTTCCTGAAGGATCTTCACCGCCTCCCGGATGACGGTCCGGCTCACGCCGAAGGCCTCACCCAGCGCGGGTTCCGGAGGCAGGGGACTGCCGGGCGGATACGTGCCGAGCACGATGCGCTCCACGAGCTCCGCCGTGATGGCTCTCGCGAGGTTGGCCGGGCGCCGGGCCCGGGCCGGCCGGGGCAGGCCCTTCGCCACCTCGCGCGATGCCGTCACGAGTCCACAGCCTACAGCATATAAGTCATACGTCATACGAATACGTGTTCGGTGCTCCCGCGTTGACGGCCGGGACCGCCGGGGCTGATCATGCGGTACGGGTCGAGGTCGCCCTCTCGATCGTCGCACGTTCGGTACAGTGCTTCGAATAAAGCACTTCAAGGACGGTATCGAAGCGAGGCGGCTGGGTTGGCGGCGGGTGATCGGGTCACCATCTACGAGGTCGCTGAGCGCGCGCGGGTCAGCATTTCGACGGTCTCGAACGTGCTCAACAAGCCCGACCGGGTCAGCCCGGCGACCCGCGCCCGGGTGCTGGCGGCGGCCGACGAGCTCGGGTTCGTGCCCAAGATGCAGGCAGTCTCCTTCGCCCGGCGTGCTGCCGGCCGGATCGGCGTCATGGCGCCCTTCACGTCCTACAGCTCCTACCTTCGCCGGCTGTCCGGGCTGCTGGCCACGGCGGCCCAGCTGGAGATCGACGTCGTGGTCTTCGATCACGAGTCCGCCGCTCTGGCCTCGTCGCCGGTGCTGGCCAGCATGCCCATTCACGGGCGCCTCGACGGGTTGATCGTGATGGGGCTGCCGATCGAGGATGCCATCGCGGAACGGCTCCGGGAGCGGAATTTGCCGACAGTGGCCGTCGACGCGGACAGCGCGCTCTTCAGCCGGGTCGTGATCGACGACAGCAACGGTGGCAGCCTCGCTGCCGCGCACCTGCGCGACCGCGGTCATCGCCGGGTCGGTTATCTGCTCGAGCGCCAGGTCTCCGACTACGAGTCCCAGGCGATCCGGCGGTTGTCCGGCTTCGAGCAGGTCATCGGCGCGGCGGGCGGCGACGTGCGGGTGGCGACGAGCGACAACTCCGTCGGCGCGGCCCGCCAGGCCGCCGCCGCCCTGCTGGACGTCGCCGACCGTCCGAGCGCGGTGATGGCTCACCACGACGCGCTCGCCGTCGGCGTGCTGCTGGCCGCCCGCGACCGGGGGCTCCGGGTGCCCGATGACGTGGCCGTCATGGGCTTCGACGACGGCGAGGCCGCGACCGCTGCCGACCTGACGACCGTGCGACAGCCCTTCGAGGAGTCGGGCAACACCGCGCTCGGTGTGCTGCTGGGGCACATCGACGGCTCCGACCTGCGGTCCACGACCGTGCTCGACGTGCGGCTGGTCGAACGTTCCACCACCTGACGGTCCCGGCCGAGCACACCGGCCGGGTCGGGACGCCACGAATAAAAGTGCTTTTATGGAAACGCTTGACACGCCGGAGACGGTGAGGTTTCGTGCTTGTAACACGGTGCTGGAGGCCGTCCGACAAGTTTCGAATCCCGCGTCCACCACTGCCTTTTCTTGCGATCCTGGAGGCCTGCCATGGCTCACGGACCCCTCAGCCGACCACTACGTGCCGCCCTTGCCCTCTCCGCCGTCCTCACCGTCACGGCGGCCTGCAGCGCGCCCGGCGGCAGCTCGGACACGACCGACGCCGGCGCCAGCGCGGCCCCGGTCACGTCGGCCACCTGCGGCACCGATCCGGTCACCCTCTCCGGCTACTTCGAGACGGGTTTCCCGCTGCCCAAGGACCTGTCCGCGGAATTCTCGAAGCAGTTCCCGAACGTCAAGTTCGACATCCGCGAGGACCAGTTCGCGGTGATCACCCAGAACGCGCCGCGGGTGCTGGCCGACGACCCGCCGGACCTGATGCGCCTGCCGCAGGTCTCCGAACTGGTCAAGGACAGCCTGCTGAAGAACCTGGACGGCTACGCCCAGGCCTTCGGGTGGGACAAGTGGCCGGCCTCGCAGCTGCAGCAGATGCGCGTGTCGCCGACCGGCGAGCGCGGTGACGGCCCGCTGTACGCGATGGGCCTCAACTTCAGCATGACCGGCATCTTCTACAACAAGAAGCTGGCCGCTCAGATCGGCATGACCAAGCCGCCGGAGACACTGGCCGAGTTCGACGCCGTCCTCCAGAAGGCCAAGGACGCCGGGATCACGCCGATCAACCAGTTCAACGGCGGCGCCACCGGCGGCCTGGCCTTCCCGCTGCAGAACCTGATGGCCGCGTACGGCGAACCGGGCGCCATCAACGACTGGATCTTCCAGAAGCCCGGGGCCACCATCGACACCCCGACCAACCTGCAGGCGACCCAGCACCTGGAGAAGTGGATCAAGGCGGGCTACTTCGCGCCGGACATAAACTCGCAGGACTACGCGGCGATGATGAGCCGCTTCATCGGCGGCAAGAACCTGTTCATCTTCGACGGCGACTGGGAGTCGGGCAACCTCGACAAGCAGATGGCCGGCAACGCGGGCTTCTTCCTGATGCCGTCCGCGCAGGCCGGTGGCAAGCAGGCAGCGATGTCGGCCCCGCTGACGTACGGCATCAGCAGCAAGGCCAAGAACGCCGACTGTGCCGCCTTCTTCCTCAACTGGGTCGCGACCAACGAGAAGGCCCGCGACATCGCGGTCAAGGTCGGCGGTTCGCACCCGATGGGCCCGGCGGACGCCTACATGCCGGCCGTACAGCAGGGAACCGTCACGGCCAGCACGCTCGAGGCCGGCGCGACCATCGGTGAGGACAACGGCGCCATGGACTTCATCGCCAACGCGACCGGGGCGATCTACGCCAAGGGGTGGACGCCGCAGCTGCAGAAGCTGGTGGCCGGGCAGCAGACCCCGGACGGCCTGCTGAAGTCCGTGCAGAAGGACTACGAGAGCCAGGTCAAGAAGTAATGTCGGCTCCCGCGACGGGGCGGCGCGTGCGACGTGCGCGCCGCCCCCGTGGCGCCTGGCTCGGCTGGCTGTTCGCGCTCCCGGCCGTCGTCATGTACGCCACCTTCGTGCTGCGCCCCCTGCTGCTCACGGTGCAGTACTCGCTGTACGACTGGAACGGCATCGGGGCGTCCACCTGGGTCGGGCTGGACAACTATCGCCGGCTGTTCACCGACTCCGAGCTGTTCGCCTCGATCCTGCACGCGTTCGAGCTGATCCTGTTCTTCAGCCTGATCCCGGTGCTGCTGGGCCTGTTCGTCGCGGCCACCATCCGGGGCATCGCCCAGAGCCGGCTGGCCACGGTCGCGCGCACGGTGCTGTTCCTGCCCCAGGTCATCCCGCTGGTGGCGGCCGGCATCATGTGGAGCTGGCTGCTGTCGACCACCGGCCTGGCCAACGAGTTGCTGTCCGCGGTCGGCCTCGACAGCGTCACCCGGGCCTGGCTGGGCGACTTCGACACGGCCCTCGCCGCGGTCGGCATCATCGGCGCCTGGGTCCTCGTGGGTCTCTGCACGCTGCTTCTGCTCGCCGGCATGAGCAAGATCGATCCGGCGCTGTACGAGGCGGCTCGCCTGGACGGCGCCGGACCGGTCCGTGAATTCTTCTCGATCACCCTGCCCAGCCTGCGCCAGGAGATCGGTGTCTGCGTCACCGTCACCGTGATCGCCGCGCTGGCCAGCTTCGACATCGTCTACATCGCCACCCAGGGCGGACCGGGCAACAGCACCATGGTGCCCGGCCTGGAGATCTACTATCTCGCCTTCTCGGAGCGCGAGGTCGGCATGGCTTCGGCCCTCGCCGTGGCCCTGGTGTTTCTCGTGCTTGCCGTCGTCCTTCCGTTGCAGCGACTCACCAGGGACGCCCGATGATCGTCAACCGTCGCGAGACCTGGCTCGGGCGGGTGTTGCTCGTCCTGCTGATGGTCGTCACCGTCGTCCCGTTCCTCAGTCTGTTCGTCACGGCCCTGCACCCCGCCGGCACCTACCCCTCGGGACTGTCGTGGCCGGAGAGCCCGCAGTGGGGCAACTTCGCCGACGCGTTCCGCGCGGCCGACATGGGCACGCTGTTGCTGTCCAGCGGCCTGATCGTGCTCGGCGTCGTCCCGATCTCGCTGCTGCTGGGCACCATGGCCGGGTTCGCCTTCGGTCACCTGCGGGTGCCGGGGCACCGGATCGGCTTCGTCATCTTCCTGCTGGGCCTCACGTTGCCCTTCGAGGGCATCATCACGCCGCTGTACTACCAGATTCGCGACATGGGACTGCTCAACACCCGCTGGGCCATCATCCTGCCGCTGATCGGCCTGTTCATGCCGTTCTCGGTGGTGTGGATGCGGGCGCACTTCGTCACCATGCCCGACGACCTGTCCGAGGCCGCGCGCATCGACGGCGCCGGCACCTGGCAGCTGTTCTGGCGGGTGCACGTGCCGCTGGCCATGCCGGCGCTCTCGTCGCTGGCCATCCTTCTGTTCCTCTGGACGTGGAATCAGTTCCTGCTGGCCATCGTGCTCGTCGACGATCCCGCCAAACGCACCATGGCCGGGGCGCTGGGCGCGTTCCAGGGCCAGTGGGGCACCGACATCCCACTGCTGTGCGCCGGGGCGCTGCTGATCCTGGTGCCCACGCTGGCCGTCTTCCTCATCTTCCAGCGCCGCTTCGTCGCCGCGCTCCTGCAGGGCTCGATCAAGGGTTGACCATGGACCTGACACACCTGACCCCGAACGCTCCGCGGTTGCCGGAGACTGCCGTGGAGAGGGCCGCATGAGCGGCGCTCAAAACTTCACCGACGACGACCGCCGGCACTTCGTTCGCTACACCCGGACCCGGTCGTGGCCGCTGCTGCAGCGTTTCCCGGTCAGCGACGAGCTGCACACCGAGCTCCTCGCCCAGATGCTGGACAGCTCGCCCGCGACGATCAGCTCCCTGGAGCTCTCGCTCGCCGAGGAGGCCCGCTCCGCCGCGGCCCGGCTGCTGGCCGGCGAGCCGTTCCGCGTCGCCCTGTCCCAGCTGCCGTTCCGGCCCGATGACGTGATCGTCGCGGTCGGTGACTCGATTACCGCGGATCGCCTCGGCTGGTTCGACCTCCTGGGCCACTCGCTCGCCCTGGCCGGCACGCCCGCGGCCACGCTGGTCAACCTCGGCGTCAGCGGCAACACCACCGCGGACGTGCTCGAACGCTTCGACCTGCTGGCGGCGGCCGGGCCCACCCACGTACTGCTGATGCTCGGCACCAACGACGCCCGGGCGCACGGCCGGGACAGCGGATACCGCATGAGCACTGTGGACGAGACGGAACGGAACCTGCGCGCGCTGATCGATCTCGTCACCCGCGAGCTGGGCGCGGCGGTCACCGTCATGACGCCGCCGGCCGTCGACCAGCACCGCATCGACGAGTTCTTCCGCGATTCGCCCGTACGCTGGCAGGCCGCCGCGGTGGCCGAGGTCGCCGACGTCGTGCGCAAGGTCGATCCTCGCGCCGTCGATCTGCACGCGGCCATCACCGACCCCGGCCACAGCGACCTGCTCGAGTCCGACGGCGTTCACCTCAGCCGGGCCGGCCAGCGGTTCGTCCTGGGCCGGATCGTCGAGCAGCTCGCCGGTGGCCGGCCGTCCTGACCTCAGCTCGGTGGGTGTGTCCTCGGCACCTCGTTCGGGACGACGGCGCGGGCGCCCTCACGACCCGCGGTGCCGAGCCAGTTCGAGCTCGGTGAACGCGGTGATCATCGCGCGCCGGACCGACTCGGCCACGGCGGCGTCGAGTCCGGCCGCTGTGGCCCGGTCACGGACGGCGGCGACGACCCGTTCGACCGCCGGCGTCTCGGCGCCGGCCCACCGCGAAGGCTCAGGTGGTAGTCAGGCTCCGGCGCAGGTGACCGTGGCGCCGCTGCCGTTCCCGGTGCCCTGGAAGCCGAACGTGGTGCTCTGGCCGGCGTTCAGGCGTCCGTTGTAGCTCTGGTTCGTGACGGTGACGACGCCGCTGGTACCGGCGGCGACGGCGTTCCACAGCGAGCTGATCGATGCTCCGCCCGGCAGGGCGAGAGAGGCCCGCCAGCCGCTGAGCGCGGTGGAACCGGCGGTGACGGTGACGGTGGCTACGAAGCCGCCGCTCCACTGGTCCTGTACCGCGTAGGCCGCGGAGCAGGTCGAACTCGGATCTCCGGGTGGGGGTGTGGTCGGTGGGGTGGTCGGGGGCGTCGTGCCGCCGTCGAGCGTCAGGTTCTTCTGCTGGACCTGCCATGGGCCGCGGCACAGACCGCAGTCGGCGCCGACGAAGTTGCCGCCGGCGGTGGTGTCGCCCTTGAGTCGCCACTTGAGGTACAGCACCGCCACTCGGCCGAACTCGCCCCCGTTGGCCTGGTCGTAGGTGCCGCCGTGGCCGACGTTCAGATTGCCCATGAAGGCGGGCAACGCGGCCGGCAGCTTGCCCCAGTCGTCGACGGCATTGGGGTAGGCGATGTCGCTGGGCCCGCCGACGAAGTAGGCGATCGGCTTGGTCAGCCTGCGCAGCTGATAGTCGTCGGCGTCGTTGAGCAGGCCGCTGCTGAAGATGGTGGTCGTGGTGACGCGTGAGTCGTTCGAGACGGCATAGGCTTCCAGGCCGCCGCAGGAGAAGCCGCCGACGGCGATCCGGGTGGTATCGAGCCTGCCGTAGTACTTGCTGCCTGCTCGTGAGTTCTCCGCGACGGCCCAGTCGATCGACTGGGTGAGCATCGCGGAGGTGGTGGAGCCGGATCCGTTCGGGGCTCCGTTGGCGATGGCGAGGAAGCCGTGGGAGGCGATCTCGCGAAGGAAGTTGTTCTGGGACAGGCCGTTGGCCGAGCAGCCGCCGTTGCCCCACACGTAGATCGGCAGGCGTTCGGACGGGAGCGTCTGCGGCCGGTAGATGGTGTGGTTGGGCAGGCCGGAGGAGGTCTCGTAATCGGCCGGGTGGGGGCCGGAACCGCCGACGGCGGCGTCGGCCGGGGTCGCGCCGAGCATCATGATGCCGGCGGTGACCGATGCCAGGCCGGCCGTCAGTACGGCGCTGACCCTCGATCGTGTTCTCATCCCGGATCACTCCTAACGGGGGAGGGAGGCTCCGGACTGCTCGTCGACGCAGTCCTGTTACCGTTAACAGCTGTTTCCGACAGGTTACGGGAGCGCTCCCAAACGCTCAATGGACTGGCCCGGAAATCTTGCGATTCGGGCGTCAAGTGCTATTTTCGCAATCATGCCCGTCAATGTGAGGCAATTCCTGGGCCGACGCGCGACGGCTCTGGCCGGCGCCGCGTTCCTGCTCCTGACCTCGATGTCGGCCGCCCGGGCGGCCGACCCGGACACCCCGCCGGGCGCACCGCCCGGCGTGTGCGAGGCCGGCGCTCCCGCCGGGTCGCCTCTCCCCGGGACGACGTTGTCCGCCCCGCGGTTGCAGGGTGGCTTCTCGTTCCTCGAGGGTCCCGTCTGGATCGCCGAGCAGGGCCGGCTGCTGGTGTCCGATCTCGGCCCGGCCACCGGCGCCCAGCAGGTCCAGCCGTCGACGATCCACCGGTTGGCCCCGGGTGCGCCGGCCGAGCCGTTCGTCGTCGCCGCCGGCAGCAACGGCCTCGCGTTGAGCCCCGACGGGGAGCGAATCGTCGCGGCCACGCACGATGATCGCGCCGTCTCCGCGTTCCGGCTGTCCGACGCTGCCCGTACGGTGGTCGCGGCCGACTATCAGGGCCGGGCGTTCAACTCGCCGAACGACGTCACGGTGCGCGCCGACGGCGTCGTCTACTTCACCGACCCCAATTTCCAGCGGGGCCGCCGGAGCGACGAGATGGGTGGCCGGACCGGGGTCTTCCGGGTCGTGGACGGGCAGGTCGCGTTGGTCGACGACACCGTGCGCCAGCCCAACGGCATTGCGCTGTCACCCGACGGCCGCACGTTGTACGTCGGCGCGTACGGGGAGAATCTGATCTACGCGTACGCCGTCCGACCGGACGGCAGCACCGGCACCCGGACCGTTTTCGCCACCGTCGGCAGCCCTGACGGGGCCACTGTGGACTGCGCGGGCAACGTCTACTGGGTCTCGCACAACGAGGGCCGGGTACACGTGTTCTCGCCGGCCGGCGCCGAGCTCGGCACGATCTCGGCCGGCGCCGGGGCCACCAACGCGGCGTTCGGTGGCCCCGATCGGCGCACCCTGTACATCACGGCCGGCCGGACCGGCGACTACGGGATCTCCGCCATCTCGCTCGGTGTGCCCGGTTACCCGTACTGACCTCGTGCCCCCGTACGCGGGACGGAAAGGTGTTCGTCATGCGCGCTGCTGCGATTGCCCTGCTCGTGCCGGCGCTGATCGCGCCCGACACCACGCCGCCGACCGTCCCGGCCGAGCTGGAGGTCCGTGCGCTGACGTGCGAATCGGTCAGCCTGAGCTGGTCGGCCGCCACGGACGACGTCGGCGTCGCCGCCTACGACCTCTACCACGACGGTCAGCTCGTGACGTCGGTGCCGGGGACCGCGACGGCGGCGACGCTGCCGGTGGTCGGCGGCGTCACCTGGGGCTGGTACGTGAACGCCCGTGACGAGGCCGGGAACGTCTCGCAAGCCGGTCCCACGGTGCCGGTCACGCCGCCCTTCTGCGAGGCGGACGACCAGGCGCCGACCTCTCCCACCGGGCTGACCGGCGCCGCGACCGGGACCACGGCCACCCTCTCCTGGGAGGCCGCCACCGACAACGTGGCGGTGACCGCCTACCTGGTTCACCGCGACGGGGCCGTGATCGGCACCGTCACCGGCTCGGCGGCGAACCCGCCCGCGACCTCGTTCACCGACAGCGGACTGCGCCCCGAGACCCTTTACCGGTACGCCGTGGCGGCCCGGGACGCCCAGGGCAACACTTCGGCCCTGAGCGCCGCCGTATCGGTCACCACCGAGGAAAGCTGCACCAATCCGGTGTGCGGGGCCACCCAGGTGACCACCGAGCGTGACCTCCCGTGGGGTCTGGTCCAGACATCGGACGGCACTGTCCTCTACGGCCGGCGGGACGTCTTCGACATCATCGCGATGGATCCCGACGGCGGTGGCAAGCGCAGCATCGGCACCGTGCCCGGCGTGCAGGGCACCAACGGCGAGGGCGGCTTGCTCGGGCTGGCGGTCGGACCGGATTTCGCGACCGACCGGTGGTTGTACGTCTATCACACCAGCGCCACGGACAACCGGATCGTCCGGATCCGCTACGACGAGACTCTGCGCACCGACACTCTCGAGGTGCTGGTCACCGGAATCCCTCGCAACAAGTATCACAACGGCGGGCGGCTCCGGTTCGGCCCGGACGGCATGCTCTACGCCGCGGCCGGCGACGGCCAGGACCCGGACCAGGCTCAGGATCTCGCCAGCCTGGGCGGCAAGGTGCTGCGGCTGCGGCCGGACGGTGGCGTACCCGCCGACAACCCGTTCCCCGGCAGCTATGTGTGGAGTTACGGGCACCGCAACCCGCAGGGGCTCGCGTTCGACTCGCAGGGCCGGCTCTGGCAGCAGGAGTTCGGCAATAACGTCATGGACGAGACGAACATCGTGGTGCGGGGCGGCAACTACGGGTGGCCGGCCTGCGAGGGCACGACCGGGGATTGTGACGCTCCGGGACTGGTGGCGCCGGTGCGGACCTACCCGGTCGCCGCCGGCTCCTGCAGCGGCATCGCGATCGTCCGGGACGTGCTCTACATCGCCTGCCTGCGCGGCGCCCGTCTCTACCGCGCGGTGATCAGCGGGGACACCCTCACCGACGTCCAGCAACACTTCGTCGGCACCTACGGCCGGCTCCGGACCGTCGAGCCGTCGATCGACGGCAACCTGTGGCTGACCACCAGCAGCGGCGGCGACAAGGACAGCGTTCCCAGCAACAGCAATGAGCGAATCCTGAAGGTGACCGTGGCCGACTGACCGCCCATAGTGGAAGGATCTGGGCTCGACTCTTCTCGGGGGACCACATGTCGAACGAACAACAGCAACCGGTGGTAGACACGTCCGTTCCGCAGACGGCGCGGATCTGGAACTACCTGCTCGGTGGTAAGGACAATTTCGCCGTGGATCGCGCGGTCGGCGATCAGATCCTGGCCGGCCAGCCCGAACTCGCCGAGAACGCCCGCCTCAGCCGCGACTTCCATGTGCGCGCCGTGCGCTATCTGGCCGGTGCGGCCGGTGTGCGCCAGTTCCTCGACATCGGAAGCGGCCTGCCCACAGCGAACAATACCCACGAGGTCGCCCAGTCGGTGGCGCCCGAGAGCCGCATCGTCTACGTCGACAACGACCCGCTGGTCCTCACGCAAGCCCGAGCGCTGCTCACCAGCCGGCCCGAAGGCGCCACCCGCTACATCGAGGCCGACATGCACGACATGGACACGGTGCTGGACGCGGCGCGTGGCACGCTCGACTTCGCGCAGCCGATCGCGATCCTGTTCATGGGCGTTCTCGGTCACGTGGAGAACGACTCCGTCGCGCAAACCCTGGTGCGCCGGGCGATCGACGCCGTGCCGTCCGGCAGTCATCTCGCCCTCTGCGACGGCACCGATCTCACCCCGGAGGTTGTGGAAGCTGCCCGCATCTGGAACGAGTCGGCGGCTCAGCCGTACCACCTGCGCAGCCCGGCCCGGCTGACGCAGCTCTTCCCGGGTCTCGAGCTCGTCGATCCCGGCCTGGTATCGGTCACCCGATGGCGACCGGACACCGAGGTGCGCGAGATCGACCAGTACGGCGGCGTCGGCCGGAAGCCCTAATGCCGGCACCCGGCCCGGCCGACCCCAGGGGTCGGCCGGGCCGGGTCATCCGGCAACCGTCGGTCATTGGAAAGAGGCGTCGTCGATCACCAGGTTGTCGGTTCCCGCGGTGGTCTCGACGTAGAGGACTGCCCTGGACAGCGTCCCGCTCCACGACGGGGTGGCTGTGCCGGACAGCAACGTCCAGCCGTTCGCGTTCACCGTCGCGGCCGGGGTCAGCTGGAGGTAGCTGGTGGTGCCCCCGGCTGTCAGGGCCAGGGTGGCCTTGGCGCTCGGTGTGCCGCTCTGCGTGCGGACCCACACGCTGGTGGTGTAAGCCCGGCCGTTGGTGATCCGGGACGTCACGTCCTGGGCCGGACCGTTCCATGCGCCGGTGCGACCGGCGATGGCGAGGGCCCGCGTGCCGCTGCGCACGGTGCCGGTGCCGGCGGTGAGTGTGCCGCTGCCGTTCACCTGCCAGCCGGTGGTGCCGTCCTCCATCCCGGGGTTGGCGAGCAGGTTCCCGCCGGGGGTGGCGCCGGTGAACTGCCACCAGTTCACGTTGAACAGGAAGCCGCTGCCGCCGGTGAACCTCAGGTAGAGGTCCTGGGTGCCGGCGAGTCCGGTCAGCCCGCACGCGACCGTCGTCCAGGCCTGCCAGCCGCCGGTGCCGGGCACGGTGCACGTCCCGGCCAGGGCGCCGGTGGGACTACCGGTGCGTACCTCGAGCCGCCCGCCGCTGGTGGCCGACGCGACCCGGGCCGTGAACGAGGTGGCCCCGCTGCCGAAGGCGACGCCCTTCACCTTCACGTAGTCGCCGTTCTCGATGTTGGCGACGTTCATCCCGCCCTCGGACGACGGTTCGGTCTCGACCCCGGAACTCCAGGCGATCGTCTCGGCCTCCTGCCGGGCGTACGGGTTGAGCGTGCCGTTCTGCGGGGCGCCGCCCGTGGTCATGGTCATCGTGGGGATGGTGCCGTCGGCGTTGTAGGTGAACTTCTCCACGGCTACCGAGCGGGTGTAGCCGCTCCCGCCGGGCAGCGCTCCATTGTGGTAGAAGAAGTACGACCCGCCGTTGAAGTCGATGATCCCGGCGTGGTTGGTGAAACTGCTGCCCTGGGTGGGCATGACCGTGCCCCGATAGGTCCACGGGCCGGTCGGTCCCGGCGCCGTGGAGTAGCCGATGAACTCGGAGCAGCACTTCGCGGCGAAGACGTTGTAGTACACGCCGTTGCGCTTGTAGACCCAGGGCCCTTCCTCGTACAGCGTCGGGCGGCTGGTGTTGCCGGTGCGGGTGCCGAAACCCGCTGTGGTGAGCGGGATCTGGGTCACCCCGCCGCTGTAGCTGATCATGTCGCTGTTCAGCCGGACGTACCACAGGTTCGGGTTGCCCCAGTAGAGATAGGCCTGGCCGTCGTCGTCGATGAACACGCTCGGGTCGATCTCGCCGTTCTCGGCCAGGGGGCGCCCGATGGCGTCGGTGAAGGGGCCGGTCGGGCTGGTCGAGACGCCGACGCCGATGGCCATCCGCCCGGTCGAGCGGTTCTTGACCGGTACGTACCAATAGAACTTGCCGTTGCGGCTGACGACCTGGCCGGCCCACGCGTCGGCGCTGGCCCAGCTGAACGTGGCGACGCTCATCGGGGAGCCGTGGTCGGTCCAGTTCACCATGTCGGCCGAGGAGTAGACCCGCCATTCCTTCATGGTGAAGTACGTCGAGTTGTCCTCGTCGTGGCCGGTGTAGAGATACACCCGGCCGTTGTGGACCAGCGGCGCCGGGTCCGCGGTGTAGATCGTCTGGACGATCGGGTTGTCGGCCCGGGCCGGCTGAGCGAGGGCGGGGATCAGCGCGATCGCGCAGAGCGCGGCGGTGATCGAGGCGAGAGCACGACGAAGCCGGGCCGTCATCGCCGGCTCCACTGCTGGTTGGCCGCGCCCGTACAGGTCCACAGCAGGGTCAGGGTGCCGTTGGCGGTCTGGTTGTTGTTCACGTCCAGGCACAGGCCCGACTGGTTGTTGCGGATGGTGCCGTTGCTCTGGAAGGTCCA
Organism: Paractinoplanes polyasparticus; assembly: GCF_019710575.1. Lineage (GTDB taxonomy): Bacteria > Actinomycetota > Actinomycetes > Mycobacteriales > Micromonosporaceae > Actinoplanes > Actinoplanes polyasparticus. Next base: position 157,891 of record NZ_JAHWFK010000031.1, read on the forward strand.
CTGCTGATTGGCGCCACCGTTGCAGTCCCACACCTGCGCCTTGGCGCCGGCGGTGGCGCCGGCCGGTGAGTCGAGGCACTTGCCCAGCGCCTGCAGGGTCTGTCCGGAGGTGGTCCACCTCTGGTTGCCGGCGTTGTTGCAGTCCCAGATGACCGGCTGGGTACCGTTGGCGGTGTTGCTGTTCGGCACGTCCAGGCACCGTCCGGACGACGTGCTGACCAGACTGGTCGCGGCCGGTGTCTGCGGGTCGCCGGTGATGCCGCCGCTGACCCGGTAGACGGCCGTGCCGTGCGCGGGCACGCTCGCGCTGATCGTGCCGCTGGTGGTGCTCGTGCTGCCGGTCCAGGCGTCGATCAGGGAGTACGACGACGCTCCGCTCTTCCCGATCGCCGCGGCCGTGGTGGAGATCGTGCGGGTGGCGTTGCTCTGGTTGAACAGGGCCACCGCCACGTCGCCGTTGGACAGGCGCTTGGCGAGTACGCGCTGATTGCTGTCGCCCGCGACCTGGGCGCCCTGCCGGCCGAGCGTGTCCTGGTTGATGGCGATGAGCCGGGGATTCTTCAGAATCGTCTGGGTGGCCGCGGACATGGAGCGGATGTCGTTGCCGGCGATCAGCGGCGCCGCCATGACCGCCCACATGGCGAAGTGGGAACGCTGCTCGGTGTCGGTCAGCGTGCCCCGGCCGACCTCCATCATGTCGGGGTCGTTGAAGCCGCCCGGCTTCGCGTACCCGGCCAGGGGCACGTTGACGTCGATGATGTTCTGCACGCCCATCGGGTAGTCGTTGACCTGGTTGGTCTTCCAGACGAGCTGGATGTCCTCGGTGGTGCGCCAGATGTTGGCCACATCGCCCCAGTCGCGCTGCGGGCCGGTCTTCGAGTGGATGCTGTTCGAGTTGATGCTGTAGAGGATCGGGCGGCCGGTGGCGGCCAGCGCGTCGCGCATCTTGGCGAACGTGGCCACCTGCTCGTTGATGGTGCCGGCGGGGGAGCACCAGTCGTATTTGAGGTAGTCGACGCCCCAGGCCGCGAACTGCCGGGCGTCCTGGGCCTCGTGGCCCTGGCTGCCGGTGGCGCCCGGATAGTTGCCGAAGTACTGCGCGCAGGTCTTGTCCAGCGGGGCCTGATAGATCCCGAACTTCAGGCCCTTGCTGTGGATGTAGTCGCCGAGGGCCTTCATGCCACTGGGGAAGCGGGTCGGATCGGCCTGCAGGTTGCCGCTCGAGTCACGGTTGGGGTTCATCCAGCAGTCGTCGACAACCACGTACTGGTAGCCCGCGTCCCGCATGCCGGAGCTGACCATGCTGTCGGCCATGCCCCGGATCAGCGACTCGTTGATGTTGCAGAAGAAGGTGTTCCAGCTGTTCCACCCCATCGGCGGCGTGCGTCCCACCCCGTTGTCCAGGGCCTGAGCCGGCGAGGCGGTGGCGACAGTCATGGTGCCCAGCAGCAGGAGTCCCGCCGCGAGCATGGTCTTCAGACGTCTCATGGGTTATCGGCCCGTCCAGATCTGATTGGCGGCAGCGGTGCAGGTCCACAGCTGGACGAGGCTGCCGGCGGTGGTGGCATTGCCCTTGACGTCCAGGCACAGCCCGGACGCGACGTTGCTGATCGTGCCGTTCGCGTTCAGGTTCCAGCGCTGGTTCGCCGCACCGGAGCAGTCCCACAGCTGCGCCTTGACCCCGGCGGTGGCGTTCGTCGGCGAGTCGAGGCACTTGCCCAGCGACTGCAGCGCCTGACCGGAGACGGTCCACCTCTGGTTGGCGGCGCCGTTGCAGTCCCAGATGACCGGCTGGGTGCCGTTGGCGGTGTTGCTGCCCGGCACGTCCAGGCAACGCCCGGATCCGGCGCCGGCCAGGGCGCCGCCCGTCGGGGTGCCGCCGGGCGTGCCGATGGTGCCCGGCACCGACCGCAGCGCGGCGTACCAGACTGCGGCCATCTTGTCGTAGCCGCCGGCGGTGGGATGGACGCCGTCGATCAGGTCGGCGGTCGTCAACGCGGCGTGCATGTCGACCAGGTGGACCCGCTTGCCGCTGCTCACCTTGTTCTGCACGATGCCCGGAAGGGTGGAGTTGAAGGTGCGGGCGGCCGCTTCCTGCCCGGCCGAGGCCAGGGGGATGAGCGTGGCCACGAACACGTCGGCGGTGGGTGCGGCCGCGGTGATGTGGTCGATCAGGGCCGAGAGCCGGCTCGGCGCGGACGCCACGTTGTAGTTCTGCAGGATGTCGTTGGTGCCGATGTGCAGCAGAACAGTGCGAGGGTTGGCACTGGCCAGCCACCGGGTGATGTTCGCGTCGATCTGGTCGATCCGCCAGCCCGGATGGCCCTGATGGTCATGGTCGCCGAGGGCCGCCGGACCGTTGAACTGCGTGCCGACGAAGTCGACCCGGTAGCCGGCTCCGGACAACCGCTGCCACAGGCCGATGCGATAGCCGCCGGGAACCTGGGTTCCCTCGGTGATCGAGTCGCCGAGCGGCATGACGCGGACCCCGCCGTTGGACTCCGCCGCCGCGGCGACGCCGGGACGGGTGATGGTGCCGGTGAGTGCGAGCGCGGCCGCGAGGACGGCGGCGAGGATCGGTCTTCTGGACCGGGCCATCGGTGCTCCTTTCTCCGGTTCTCCGGGGCTCAGCTGACCTGGACCAGGCGCCAGTTGTTGGCGGGGCTGCCGTTGTCGGCGTACTGCACCACCTGGGCGCCCCAGGTGCCGGAACCGTTGAGGACGGCGAGGACCTTGCCGCTGTTGACGTTGCGGATCCGGTGGGAGCCGTCGCTGTTGGCGACCAGGGTCCATCGGTGGTCGGCGGTGCCGGTGTCGCCCCACTGCAGGACGCGCGCGTTGTCACCGGTTCCCATGTTCTCGACGCCGAGCACCTTGTTGCTGTTGACGTTGCGGAACCGGAACGCCGAGCCGTCGGTCACCCGGACCCACCGCTGGTCCGCGGTGCCGGTGTCACCCCAGGCCACGGCCAGGCCACCGTCGGCGGTGGACATGTTCTGCACCCCGACGACCAGGCCGGTGCTGACGTTGACCAGCTTGAAGGTCGTGCCGGTGCCGCCGGACGTGCCGGTGTTCCAGTAGACGGCGTAGTTGAAGCCCTGCGCGTCGTGGAACGGGCCGACGTTCACCGTGGCGCCGTTCGCCGTCGCGGTGAACGCGAGACTGCTGGTGCTGGTGCGAGCGATCGACGACACGTTCAGCGACGGCGCCGCGGACAGGGCGGTGTTGCCGTAGTTGCCGCAGAGCACCGCGGGGCCGTACGTGATGGCCTGGATGTTGGGGTTGTCGTTGGCCGCCTTCATGATCACCCGCATCGGCAGTCGCACCGTGACGACGTCACCGGCCGCCCAGGTCCGGGTGATGGTCGCGTAGCTGCCCGGAGTGGCGGTGACGTTCTGCACGGCGCCGTTGACGCTGATCACGGCGCCTGTGGTCCAGGCCGGAATGCGTACCCGGATGCTCCACGAACCGCTCATGGCGCCCGACAGCGTCAGCGTCGAGGTGTCGCTGACCGGGTAGGTCGTGGACTGGGTGACGGTGATCCCGCGCTGGCTCCAGGTGAGCACGGACGGCACGTACAGGTTCACCGTCAGCGTGGTGCCGTTGTAGAAGTAGATCGAGTCCATCAGCTTGGTGTTGGTCTCGATGCCGGTGCCCTGGCAGCACCAGAAGCTGTTGTAGTCCGTCGACCAGGTGCCCCCGCCCCACGCCGGGCCGACGCCGCGCCGTCCGCCGGGCTTGAGCGGGGTGAAGTACGTGATGTGGCCGTGGTTGTCGGCCGGGTTCTGCGCGCCGATCAGATGGTTGAGCAGCGCGCGCTCGTAGTAGTCGAAGTAGTCGGCCCGGTTCGGGTCGAGCAGCCACAGCTCGCGGGTCAACTTCAGCATGTTGTACGTGTTGCAGTGCTCGCACGTGTCGTTGCTGAGGTATCCGGCGATCGCGTTCGGCGGCCGGAAGTGCTCGGCCTGGCTGTTGCCCCCGATGGCGTACGTATGAGCGTTCGTGACCATCGCCCAGACGTTCGACGCGATGTCGCGGTAACGGGTCGTGCCGGTCGCCTTGTACTCGCGCGCGGCGCCGACCCATTTCGGGATGTTGGTGTTCGCGTGCTTGCCGTTGAGCTGGTCCTGGTTGGCGGCCAGCGGGTCGAAGATCGCGGCGTGGTCGAACCGTTTCGCGGTGGTGAGCCAGCGGGCGTCGCCGGTCTGCTGGTAGAGATCGGTCAGCACCTCGTTCATGCCGCCGAACTCGGTGTTCAGCACCGTCTGCATCTGGCTGTAGCTGAGCCGGCCGGTGCGCCAGTCGACCCAGCCGGCCAGCCTCAGCAGGACGTCGCGGGCCTGGGTGCTGCCCATGTACCGCCAGACGTCGAGCAGGCCGGCCAGGGTCTTGTGGATGCAGTAGTACGAAACCGCGACGGGCGTGCCCGCTTCGATCGCGGTGATGTCGGACTCCGGGAAGCCGGACAGATAGCCGGTGTTGAATCCGGCGGCGCCGTTGTTCGTCTGACACTTGGCCAGCTCGGCGACCATGTAATTGGCTTTGTCGCGGCAGGTGGTGTCGCCGAGCACCGCGTACGCCTGGGCCCAGGCGGTCAGGAAATGGCCCTGCATGTGACTGCGGAACGGGAAGTTCGGGGCGTCCCATCCGCCGTTGGCGGCGGCCCCGTTCGTGGACAGCCGGTGGTTGGCGCGGAACACGTACAGCAGCCGGTCGACATCGACGAACCGGAGGTAGTTCAGGGTGCGTGTCTCGTTGTCCCGGAAGCGACCGGCAGTGAGCCTGACCTGCCCCAGATCGAAGGGATAGGCCGACACACCGATGTCGGGCCGGGCCGGTGGCAGCACCGCCGCGCCGGCGGGTCCGGCCAGCAAGGCGCCGCCACCGGCGGAGGCCAGTGCGCCTACGCCGGCGGCCTGCAGCAGATGACGACGGCTCAGGGGTAACGAGGACATGGCAACTCCAAGGCACGGTTCAGCCGGATTCGGGGGGCGGATCGATTGTTAGGTGAACGTTAACAACCGCGTCGGGAATGTTACGGCACCGTCCGCTGAGTACTCAAGTAAGTGCCATGAAGTCGCGCATACCCCGATGTACGGGCGTCAATGCGAGTGGGCATGCTGACGCGTTCTTGCTGGTGACGGAGGGGTGCCGCGTCTCGTATCAGTTTTTTAGTGATGAATTTTAGATAATGGCGAGAACACTTTTCCGCCGCGAACTCGTCAGGTCTGGTTGGTGAACGCTCGCAGAAGCGTCGCGACCGCCGTGGTGAGCTCGTCCCGGTTCGCTGCTGTGCCCGGGGGTGGTGCGCTGCGGGAGCCCGCGCCGGCCACGCGGTCGAACAGCAGTCCGTCGATGCAGGCGACGAGCTGTCCGCCGGCGCGCTCCGGGTCGGCGACGCCGGCTGCCGCCAGCATCGTCGCGGCCTGGCGGCGGGAGGCGTCGCCGTACGCGAGGATCGAGCGCAGTTCCGGATGGTGAGTCGCCTCCAGCAGGCAGGCGTACCGGGCCAGTGCGCGCGAGCGTCCGGCGCTCATCCATCGGTCGAGCACCAGGGCGATGCCGGCGGCCGCGGCATCGACGTCGTCCAGGTCGACCGCGGGATCACCGGGCTCGACCGGGAGCTGGTCCGCCGCCAGATCGGCCCGGTCCAGGTCGGCGAGGCGGCGGACGACCGCCTCGATCAGCGCCTTGCGGGTGCGGAAGTAGGCCGAGGTGGTACCGAGCGGCAGTTCGGCCCGGGCGTCGACCGCCCGATGGGTCAGGCCCCGCATGCCGAAGTCGGCCAGGACCTCGATCGCCGCGTCGGTCAGCACGGCGAACCGGTCGTTGGGCATGGTGGCGCCTCCTCTTCTACAGATGTAGTATGGCGCTTCTACACTTGTAGAAAGAGGCGAGGGTGGTGGCTCGGACAGCGGTGGTGGTCGGTGGCGGCATCGGCGGCCTGAGCGCGGCTGTGGGACTGGGGCGCGCCGGGTGGGACGTGACGGTGCTCGAGCGGGTCGCGGTGTTCCAGCCCGTCGGGGCGGGCCTGGTGCTCCAGGCCAACGGCATGCGCTGTCTCGACGCGCTGGGTCTGGGCGATGCCGTACGGGCACAGGGTCGTCCGGACATGTCCGGCGGCGCCCGCCGGGCTGACGGCCGCTGGCTGGCCCGCATCCCCGCCGACGACCTCGAGCGGGTGCTCGGCACGTCGGCGATCGGCGTGCATCGCGCTGCCCTGCACGACATTCTGCTCAGCGCGCTGCCCGCCGGCACGGTGCGCACCGGGGCGCGTGTCTCCGCTGTCACCGCCGACGGTGCGGTCACGTACGAGAGCTCCGCCGGTCCGGTCCATATTGGAGCCGACCTGGTTGTCGCCGCGGACGGCATCCACAGCTTCGTACGCCGGTCGCTGTGGCCGGAAGCGGCCGGCCCGGTACACGTGGGCGTCCGGGCCTGGCGGGGAGTGACGCCGGTGTGGGACGGCGACCTCGTCGTCGCGATCACCTGGGACCGGGGCGCCGAGTTCGGCATCGTGCCGTTGGTCGACGGCCGCGTCTACTGGTTCGCCGCCGTCAACGCCGCCCCCGGCGGATCGGCGGAGGACACTCGGATACCCGCCCGCTTCCTCCGGTGGCACCACCCGATCCCGGCGCTCATCGCGGCCACCGGCGCCGTGCTCCGTGACGACCTGGCCTGCCTCGACGAGCCGCTCCCGGCCTACGTCCGGGGCCGGGTGGCGCTCCTGGGCGACGCCGCGCACGCCATGACACCGAATCTCGGTCAGGGCGCCAATCAGGCCTTGGAGGACGCCGTCGTCCTCGCCGCCGTCGCCGGGCAACCCGACGGGCTCGCCGCCTACGACAGCCAGCGCCGCCCCCGGACCCAGCAGGTCGCCAAGGCGTCCCGGATGATCGGTCGCTTCGGCCAGCAACTCGAGAACCCCGTCGCCGTCGCCGCCCGCAACACCCTCATGCACCTGATCCCGCCCCGGCTGGCGCTGCGGTCGATGGCCGGCTACGCCGACTGGCATCCGCCGGCGCCGCTCGCCCGGGGAGGATCGTTTGACGCCTGACCCGGCACCTACCGAGATCGTCCTGGTGCGGCACGCCCTGTCCGTCCCGCGCACCGCCAGTGGTCCGGACGAGCTCGCCCGCCCGCTGGCTCCGGCCGGACTGCGGCAGGCACGCGACCTCATCGAAGCGCTCACCGATCCGCGCCCGGCGGCGGTGTGGTCCAGCCCGTACCGGCGCGCGATCCAGACCGTCCGGCCCACCGCGGAGGCGCTGGGCCTGCTCGTGCGCACCCGCTGGGAACTGAGGGAATGGGACGACGGCCTGCCCTACACCGATGACTGGGAACCGCACTACGCCGAAAGCTGGGCGGACACCGCGTACGCCCGGCCCGGGGGCGAAAGCCTCGACCAGCTCAGCGCCCGCGCCGTCGACGCTGTGCGGGCACTCGTCCACGAGAACCCGGGCCAGGTCGTTCTCGTCGCCGGTCACGGCAGCTGGATCTCCCGAGCGCTGTCCGGCTTCGGCCGGCCCATGGACTGGGCGGCGGCCCGGTCCATGTCGATGCCCGCTGTCTACCGCCTGCGCTTCACTGACGCGGGTGCCGATCCCGAGGTGTCCGGCCCGACCTGACCACCACCGGGGCTGTTCCCGGCCCGGGCTCAGCCTCTCGCGTTGCAGGACTTCTACTGACCGGAGCAAGATCCGTGACAACGGCGGAGAATTCGCAAATGTCACTGGATGGGCGCCCGGCCATCTGAGTGGCGAAGTCGGCGGCCAGTCCCTCCGACGTCTCCTGGGCGATCTTCCGGGACATCTGGTCGAGGAGGGGCAGCGACTGTTCTGGAAGAGCCGGGCCTGACCCTGCGTACGTGATCAGACGGCGCCCAGCACGTGCTGGATGCCGGTCACGGCTGCTCCCCGCGCCCAGCCATGGAAGCTGGAGGGCGCGACGGTGATGTCGAGGCGGCAGCGCTGGGTCTCGTCGGACCCCGCGCGCAGTCGGTCGGCGACGGTCTCGGTCATGGCCGGCGAGGCGGCGAACGTGTCGATGTCCTCGCCGGCCAGCACGATGCGGGTGGTCTGCAGAGCGCCGGCGAAGGTGGCGGCCAGGTGCCCGAGGGCCCGGGCGGCATTGTCGATGAGCGTGGTCGCGGTGTCGTCGCCGGCGGCCTTGCGTTCGATGAGGCCGGCGAGGGTCACGGGCGCGCCGGCGAGGGCGGAGGCGTGGCTTTCCAGGTCGTCACGGTTGAGGTAGGCCGCCACGCAGCCGGGGTGCCCGATTCCGCATCGGGGGCCGTGGTTGTCCAGGGGCGCGTGGGCGAGCAGGTGCCCGTTGTCGATGAGCTGTTCGACGACGTGGCCCTCGCGGACGACGCCGAACCCGAGGCCGGCGCCCACGGTGATGACGCCGAAGGTCGCGTGGGTGCGGCCGGCGCCGAACCACAGCTGCTCGCGTGCGAGCGCTGTCACGTCGTTGGTGATCACCACCGGCAGCCCGGTTCGTTCCCGCAGGGGTGTGGCCAGGTCGACGTCACGCCAGCCCAGGAATGTGCCCTCGTGGACGACGGATCGATCACTGACCACGCCGCCGAGCGAGACGCCGATGCCGTCCAGGGAGGGCACCCGGCGGCCCAGCCTGGTCACCAACTGGGTCAGCACACGCACCGTCGCCGCGACGGGGACCGAGCCGTCGGCCCGGCGGGCGGGCAGCGCCGCCTGCGCGGTCGCCTTGACGTCGCCGAGCATGTCGCACACGACGCCGTACGCCCGGTTGCCGGTGATCTTGCAGCCGGCGACGTGACGGGCGCCGGGCACCACGGACAGGATCTGGCGGGGCCGGCCGACGCCGGGAACCGGCTCGGCGTTCTCGGCGACGAGGCCTTCCTCGACGAGGGCGCGAGCCAGACGGGACATCGACGCGGAGGAGACCCGCAGCAGATCGCCCAGGTCGCCCCGGGTGGCCGGGCCGTGGGCCAGAAGATGGCGGGTGACCGCCAGTGCGCCGATGGACAGGGGTGCGTCCGCCGCCGGCTGTGCGGTGCTGCTGGATGTCACGAGCCAAGGTTACGGACCGACTCTTGCCTACGGCTGTCAATGTCATTAGTTTCAATCTGATTGAAACTAATGGATGTTGGAGGTGTCGCCGTGCAGTCACGTCCGCCACCGGCCACCCGGAAACCGAGGTCGATGTTCCTCGTTCTGGTCCTCCTGGCCGGCGCCGCTCTCGCCGGATGCTCCGGGGACAACCGGACCACCATCACGTTCTTCCAGTTCAAGGCCGAGGCTCAGCAGTACTTCCAAGATCTCGCGGCGCAGTTCGAGCGGGCCAATCCGGACATCCGGGTGGTCGTCGACAACCCGGCCGATCCGGAGACCGCCCTGCGGACCCGGCTCGTCAAGAACGATGTCCCGGACGTGATGACGTTGAACGCCAACGGCACGTTCGGCGAGTTCGCCAGCGCCCGGATCTTCCGTGACTTCCGCGCCGACCCGGTGCTGGCCGACGTCAACCCGGCGTACCTGTCGGTGATCGGCAACCTCGGCGCCGGCTCGAAGGGCGAGGTGAACGGCGTCCCGTTCGCGGCCAACGCCAGCGGGCTGCTCTACAACAAGGAGCTGTTCGCCGAGCAGGGCGTGACCGTCCCGGAAACGTTCGACGAGCTCATCGCGGCGGCGGAGAAGTTCAAGGCGGCCGGCGTCACCCCGTTCTACGGCATGCTCGCCGACGCCTGGACCGCACAGTCCCCGCTTGCGCCGCTGTCCGCGCAGCTGCAGCCGCCGGACTTCTTCCAGCAGCGGTTCTCCGGCGAGACGACCTTCGCGGAGGGCTGGCGCAGCACCGCTGAGGAGCTGGCGCAGTTGTACCGGTACACCCAGCCCGACCCGCTGTCGAAGGGCTATGAGGACGGCACTGCCGCGTTCGCCCGGGGCGACTCGGCCATGCTGTTGCTGGGCAGCTACGCGGTGCCGCAGATCCGCGACGGCAAGCCGGAGTTCACCGTGGGCAGCATGGCGCTGCCGGCGACGAACGACCCGGCGAAGACCACCCTGGTCTCCGGGGTCGACGTCGTCATCACCGCCGCCCGCGACGGCGCGCATCCGGCCGAGTCGGCCAAGTTCGTCGATTTCCTGATGGACGCCGAGGTGATGCGGGACTACTGCGCCGCGCAGGTCGCCATCCCGACCCTGAACGGGCTCACCAACGACGATCCGGCGCTGTCCGGTGTGCAGAGCTACATCGAGTCCGGACGCATCATCGGCTTCACCGACCACCAGTTCATCCAGGCCATCCCGCTGGGACCGCTGCTGCAGGAGTTCCTGCTCACCGGCGACGAGGACACCTTCCTGCGCAAGCTCGACGACGACTGGGACAAGGTCGCCCAACGGCGCACCTGGGGACTGGGGGCGGTGATCGCGTCATGACCACTCAGACACCGACCCGCCCGGAGACACGGACCGGACCGGGGGAGTCGCAGCCCAAGACGGGGGTCCGGCTGGCCGGCGCCTTCTACATCATGGTGCTGCCGGCGTTCCTGCTGTTCTTCGTCTTCCACACCATCCCCGTCATCCAGGGCATCTATTACAGCTTCACCGACTCGCCCGGCTACGGACCGGCGAACTTCGTCGGGCTGCGGAACTACATCGCCTTGTTCACCGATCCGCGCGTGCTGCACGCGTACTGGTTCACGTTCCTGATCGCTGCCGTGGCCACGATTCTGGTGAACATCGTGTCGCTGGCCATCGCGATCGGGCTCAACGGCCGGATCAAGTTCAAGAACGGCCTGCGCGGCATCTACTTCATCCCGAACGTGCTGGCCATCCTGGTCGTCGGCTACATCTTCAACTACCTGTTCTCGAACTCGCTGCCCGCGCTGGGCGAGAAGCTCGGCATCGACGCGCTGTCCACGTCGCTGCTGACCAAGGCCAGCACCGCCTGGATCGCCATCGTCATCCTGGCGGTGTGGCAGTCGGCCGCCTTCAACATCATCATCTACCTCGCCGGGCTGCAGACCGTGCCGACCGAGATGTACGAGGCGGCCGACCTCGACGGCGCCTCCGCGTGGCGGAAGTTCCGCAGCATCACGTTCCCGTTGATCGCCGGCTTCTTCACCATCAACATGGTGCTGTCGCTCAAGGGCTTCCTGCAGATCTTCGACCACATCGTCGCGCTGACCGGCGGCGGCCCGGGCACGGACACCGAATCGGTGGCCCTGCTCATCTACAAGGGCGGGTTCCAGGGCGGCGAGTACGGCTACCAGAGCGCCAACTCGGTCGTCTTCTTCATCGTCATCGTCGGGTTCTCCATCGTTCAGCTGCGTGTGCTGCGGCGCCGGGAGGTCGAGGTCTGATGTCCACCTCAGCCAGCGAGACCGGAACACTCGTCGGACGCGGCTCGGAACGCCGGCCCCGGCGGCAGCGCCGCAACGGCCCGGGCGTCAACTGGTGGCTCACCGCGCTGCTCATCGTTCTCGCGCTGACGATCGCGATCCCGCTGTACTTCGCCGTCGTCACCGCTCTGAAAACCACCGACCAGCTCGGCGGTACGGGATTCGGGCTGCCCACCGACGTACGGTGGGCGAACTTCGCCGACGCGTGGCGGCTCACCGACTTCCCCCGCACGGCGCTCAACAGCGCCCTCATCACCGTCGGCGCGGTCGTCCTGACCCTGCTGACCAACTCGATGGTCGCCTACGCCATCGCCCGCAACATGAACCGGCGCCTCTTCAAGGGCCTCTACTTTTACTTCGTCTCCGCGCTGTTCGTGCCGTTCCCGATCATCATGCTGCCCGTCGCCAAGGAGACGGCGATTCTGCAGCTGGACAACCGGGTCGGACTGATCCTGCTGTACGTGGTGTACGGCCTGGCCTTCAACATCTTCATCTTCACCGCCTACATCAACAGCATCCCGCGGGCGCTCGAGGAGGCCGCCGCCATCGACGGCGCGTCCACCTGGGCGATCTTCTGGCGGGTCATCTTCCCGCTGCTCGCGCCGATGAACGCCACCGTCGGCATCCTGACCTGCCTGTGGGCCTGGAACGACTTCCTGCTGCCGCTGGTCATCCTCTCCGATCCCGGGTCGGCGACGTTGCCGCTGGTGCAGTACGTCTTCCAGAGCCAGTTCCAGACCAACTATCCGGCCGCGTTCGCCAGCTACCTGATGGCGATGGCCCCCCTGCTCATCGTGTACGTGTTCGCCCAGCGCTGGGTCATCTCCGGAGTCACCCGCGGGGCGGTCAAGTGAAGGCGCACCTCATCGGGATGGCCGGCGGCACCGGCATGGTGCTGACCGAGCAACCCGGCCGGCTGCCGGCCGTCGTCTGGTGCGGCGTGGTCGATCCGGCGGTCACCGCCGACGACCTGGCCGCGCTGGCTCCGGCCGGCCTGCCGCTGCTGCCGGAAGGCTCGCACGTCTGGTACGGACGCGCGGGCCTGTCCGGCCACCGCGGCAACGCCGAACCGGGAGCGTGGTCCAGCTGGTTCGTGCCGGTGTCGATGCGTGTCACCGCGGACAGCGCGACGATCGAAGCCACCGACGAGAACGCCGGCCTCGCTCTGGTCACCGCGGTGCAGTCGGTGCCCGGCGGCCTTCTCAGGATCCGGCACACTCTCACCAACACCGGCTCCACCGACTACCTGCTCGAGGACCTCGACGTGGTCGTGCCCGTGCCGGATCACGCCGTCGAGTCCCTCGACTTCACCGGCCGCTGGGCCCGCGAACGGATCCCCCAGCGACGGCCCGTCACGGACGGGCTGTGGCTGCGGGAGAACCGTCGCGGCAAGACGGGCTTCGACGCGGCGACCGTGCTCATCGCCGGCACACCGGGATTCGGCTTCGGGCACGGCCAGGTGTGGGGCGTCCACGTGGCCTGGAGCGGCAACCACCGGCACCGGCTGGAACGCGTCCCGCTCGCCAAGAACAGCCCGACCGTCACCGCCGTCGGCGGGGGAGAACTGCTGCTTCCGGGCGAGATGACGCTCGGCCCGGGCGAGAGTTACTCGACGCCGTGGGTGTACGTCGGAGCCGCCGGCGACGGGCTCGACGGGCTCGCCGCCCGGTTCCACGGCTGTCTGCGGTCGGCACCCGCTCACCCGCGGACCGAACGACCGGTGACCCTGAACGTGTGGGAAGCGGTCTACTTCGACCACCGCCTCCCGGTGCTGCGCGACCTGGCGGACCGGGCGGCAGCGATCGGTGTGGAACGCTTCGTCCTCGACGACGGCTGGTTCGGCGGGCGCCGCCACGACCGCGCCGGACTCGGCGACTGGACGGTGGCGCCCGAGATCTGGCCGGACGGCCTCACCCCGATCGCCGACCACGTCCGCGCCCTCGGCATGCAGTTCGGGCTGTGGTTCGAGCCCGAGATGGTCAACGCCGACTCCGAGTTGTTCCGGGCCCACCCCGACTGGATCCTGGCCACCGGCGGCCGCATCCCGGTGGAGGAGCGGCACCAGCAGATCCTCGACCTCACCCGGCCCGGCGCCTATCGGCACGTCCTCGACCAGATGACCGCCGTGCTGAGCGAATATCCGATCGACTACGTCAAGTGGGACCACAACCGTGACGCTGTCGACGCCGGCTCCCTCTCCGTGGGCGGCCGGCCCGCCGTGCACGCCCAGACCGCGGCGTTCTATCGACTGCTCGACGAGTTGCGTGCCCGCTTCCCCGCCGTCGAGTGGGAGAGCTGCGCCTCCGGAGGCGGCCGCATCGATCTCGAGGTGCTGCAACGCGCGCAACGGGTGTGGACGTCCGACCAGAACGACGCCCTGGCCCGCCAGGCCATCCAGCGGTGGACCGCCCAACTGGTGCCGCCCGAGTATCTGGGCGCGCACGTCAGCTCGCCCCGGTCCCACCAGACCGGTCGTACCCTGCCGTTGGCCTTCCGCGCGGGCACCGCCCTGTTCGGTCACTTCGGCATCGAGTGGGACCTCACCGCGGCCACCGACGACGACCTCGCCGGCCTTGCCGGCTGGATCGACGTCTACAAGACGAACCGTGGCCTGCTGCACACCGGACGAACCGTCCGGCTCGACGCCGTCGTCGAGGACGCGTGGACGTACGGCGTGGTCGCGCCGGACGGATCGGCCGCCATCATGGCGTACGCCCAGCTCGACGAGCTCCCGCACGAGCCGCCGCGATTCCGGATCCCGGGCCTGAGCCGGTCGGCGCGGTACTCGATCGAACGGATCGACCCGGCCGCGTGGCCCTCCTACGAACCGCCGGCGGCCTCCGTCAGCGGTGCGGCCCTGGCCGATGTCGGCCTTCCCGGGCCACCCCCGGCGCCGCTGTCCATCGTCGTCCTCCGGCTCGTGGCCCAGAGCTGAGGCGGCGGCCCTGGCTTGACTGTGTTCCTAGGACAGGGGTTGCACTCGGAGCGGCGTCGGCAGCGACGCCGCGATCACCGCAGCGAAGGCCGTCAGCCGGCGCACCGGTGATTGCCCGTAACCCAGCTCCAGGGGGATCGCATGAGCGTGGAATTCCTGCATCCGGAAGGGTTGCTCAAGCAGACCGACTACTCGCCGGTGGCGGTGGGAACCGGATCCCGGTTGGTCCTGCTCGCAGGCCAGGCCGGCGTCACCCCGGACTTCAAGCCCGCGGCACCGGATCTGGCCGGACAGGTGCACGCCGCCCTGCGCAACGTCATCATCGGCGTCCGAGGCGCGGGCGGGGACGTCGGTGACCTCGCCCGGCTGACCTTCTACATTGTGGACTGGGCGCCGGAGAAGTGGGACGCGGTGCTGTCCGGCATCACCCGTGCGCAGGGGGACGAGGGGCTGCCCGCCCCGGCTCCGCCCATCTCCATCATCGGCGTCCAGGCTCTGTTCACGCCCGAGTTCTTTGTGGAGATCGAGGCCACCGCCGTCCTCGACTGAGGCCGGGCTGCTCGCCGCTCGACCGAGACACAGCGGTGTGCGTACGCCGGTCGGCTCTTGACTGTGTTCCGGCGACACGGTGTCGCATCTCTACCGAATGCTGACGAACGACTGCAGGAGGTTGGACATGTACCGAAAACGTGGCGCCGTTCTGGTCGGGGTGGTCGCCCTGCTGGGCGCGTTTGTCGCGGTCGGGCCGTCGGCGCTGGCGCGGGAAGCCGCACCCGAGCTGACGTGGGAGGCGTGCCCGGCCGATGTCGTGATGCCGGCGCCGGTTCCGGTGCAATGCGCGAAAGTGCCGGTGCCGCTGGATCACCGCGACCCGGACGGCGAGCAGATCGAGATCATGATCTCGAAGATCGCCAGCACGAACCCGGCCAAGCGGCGCGGCATCCTGCTGCTCAACCCGGGCGGGCCGGGCGGCATCGGGATCGACCAGGGCGCCTTCCTGGTCAGCCGGGGCCTGCCGACCACCGTGTCGGACGCGTACGACCTGATCGGCATGGACACCCGCGGCGTCGGGCATTCGACGCGGGTGAGCTGCGGCTTCGCTATCGAGGACCCTTACTGGGCCAACATTCCGCCGTACGCGGTGAACGACGCCGCCGTGACCCGGCAGGCCGTGATCGCCAGGCAGGTGGCCGACAAGTGCGCCGCCAACGACAAGGACGGCCGGCTGCGCCACATCAGCACGGCCAATACTGCGCGCGACCTGGACCGGGTGCGTGCCGCGCTCGGTGAGAAGAAGGCCAGCTTCTACGGAGCGTCCTGGGGCTCGGCGCTCGGCGCGGCGTACGTCTCGCTGTTCCCGAAGACCACCGACCGGATCGTTCTCGACAGCATTGTCGGCGACACCCACCTCGACCAGGCGGGCTTGCGCCGCTACGGGCTCGGCTTCGAGGAGACGTTCCCCCATTTCGCCCGGTGGGTGGCGGCCCGGCACGACGCGTACGGCCTGGGCCGGACGCCGCAACAGGTCCGCCGGAACTTCCTGCAGACCGCCGAACGGCTCGATCAGACGCCCGCGCCCGACGGGGCTGACGGTGCCGTCTTCCGGTACCTGATCTTCGCCCGCATCTTCAGCGAGCTGCAGTACGGGCAGGCCGCACGCTTCTGGCAGACGTATGCCAACCCCGCCACCGGCCCGGCCACGAAGGCGGCGGAGACGCCGAACCCCCAGGACAACAACTACACGGCGTATCTGGCGACCACCTGCAACGACGTCGACTGGCCCGAGGACGTGGCGACCTACCGCCGGGCCGTCGCCGAGGACCGCAAGCGGTACCCGCTGTACGGCGCCGCGACCGCCAACATCATGCCCTGCGCCTACTGGAAGTACGAGCCGTACGAGCCCCCGGTGAAAATCGACAACAACGGCCCCGCCAACATCCTGATCCTGCAGAACCGCCTCGACCCGGTCACCCCGTGGGCGGGCGGAAAGCTGCTGCGCGACAAGTTCGGCCCGCGCGCCAAGCTGGTGACCGCGCAGGAGAGTGGACACGGCGTCTTCATGACCCACACCAACGCCTGCGCCCTCAACATCACCTCAGACTGGCTGGTCGAAGGGAAGATGCCGGCCCGGGACCTGTCCTGCCGAGCCGGCTGAGCACTCGTACGGGGGCCGCCTCCCGGTCGTCAGCTCGACGGCCGGGAGGCGGCGAGCCGGTGGGTCAGCAGGCCGGCCATGGCCCGTACGCCGTGACCGATCGCGCGTTCGTCGGCGGCGAAGTCGGGGGCGTGCGGCGCGCCGTTGATCCCCGTTTCGGTGTCGGCGACGCCGAGATAGAGCATCGCGCCCGGCGCCTCGTTGAGGAACAGGGCGAAATCCTCGCAGTTGAAGGGCCACGATGCCCGGGCCCAGACGACGGACTCCGGACCCAGCGCCGTCGTCAGGTACCGGCCGGCCGCCGTGCTGAGCTCGGCCGAGTTCACCATGGCGGGAAACGGGTCGACCGGGTGCTCGACGTGCCCGCCTGCTGCCACCGCGATCCGCTCGATCCGCGCGCGCAGCTCCGGAAGCCGTTCCTGCGGCCAGACCCGCAGCAGAATCTCGGCGGCGGGATGCCCATCGGCTGTCCGCGCGGTCCAGTGGGCGACGCACACGGATCCCTGGTCGGTCGCGGCGATCTGTGGCGCCACCAACGTTCGGAAGCGCGCGTGGTATTCGTCGATGCTGCGGGGGAACTCGACGGTGCCGAGCGCGGCCACCTCGGACGCGACGGCGGCGGCAATCGAGTCGTCACCACCCGGCAGCACTATCCGGACGTGGTCGAGCCCGGGCAGGCCGTATCCCGGCGAGACCGCGATGGTGCCGGCGGGGAAGGGGCTGCAGTGGACCGCGTAGAACTCGCGCGGCGCGAGTCGTTGCACCAGGCCGGTTTCGAGCATCGCGCGTGCGCCCCGCAGGGGTTCCTCGGCCGGCTGGAAGACGAACACCAACCGGCCCCGTACGGGCTCGGATCCCCGAGCCAGCGTCCGGGCGACGCCGACGCCGATCGCGGTGTGCAGGTCGTGTCCGCACAGGTGCTCGACGCCGGGGACGCGCGAGGCGAAGCCCTCGTCGAAGACCCGGCCCGACCGCGGGATGGGCAGCACGTTCGTACGCGCGTCGACGGCGTCCATGTCCGCCCGGTACGCCACCGCCGGACCGTCCGCGGAACCGTCGAGCACCGCGACGACTCCGTGCCCGCCGACGCCGGTCGTCACCTCGAGCCCGGCCGCGCGCAACTGCTCCGCGACCAGCCCGGCCGTCTCCCGCTCGGCGCCCGCCAGCTCGGGGTGACGATGGATCTGGCGGCGGAGTGCGATCAGTTCCTCGTCGAGTTCCGTCACCGGCAGATCATGCCCTCCACCGTTGATCGGCCGCATCACCAATTCGCGGGCCGGCCGGCCACGCGTTCTGCCGAAGCGGCATGCTCGAAGACATGAACCATGACAACCGGCGCCCGGTCGTCGGCGTTCTTCTTCTCGTTCTGGCCGGCGCGCTGCTGAGCGCCTGCGGCGTGGAGGCGGCGGATTCCCCGCCCATGCCGTCGAGCTCCCCGTCGCCGCCCGCGGTGGCAGCCTCCGACACCCGGCCCTTCCGGGAGCTCGAACGGCGATTCGGCGCGCGCCTGGGCGTTTACGCGATCGACACGGGAACCGGCCGCACGGCCGGCTATCGCGCGGACGAGCGCTTCGCGCACGCGTCGACCTTCAAGGCACTGCTGGCCGGGGTGTTGCTTCGCCGCCTGTCCGGCGCCGACCTGCGACGCGTCGTGAGATACACCGAAGCCGACCTGCTGGAGTGGGCGCCCATCACCTCGAAGCACGTGGCCACCGGGATGACGGTCGACGCCCTGATCGCCGCCGCGGTGCAGCACAGCGACAACACGGCCGCCAATCTGCTGCTGGAGCGGGTCGGTGGACCCAAGGGACTGCAGCGTGAACTGCGAAAGATCGGCGACGACACCACCGATGTGAGCCGGAACGAGCCGGCGCTGAACGAGGCTGTCCCGGGCGACAAGCGGGACACGAGCACGCCGCGGGCGCTCGGCGCCGACCTGCAGCGGCTCGTCCTCGGCGACGTGCTGCCCGAGCCGCGGCGGCGGAAGATGACCGACCTGCTGGTCGGTAACACGACCGGTGACCCGTACATCCGTGCCGGCGTGCCGTCCGGGTGGAAGGTCGGCGACAAGACCGGCAGCGGGGGATACGGCACCCGGAACGACATCGCCGTGGTCTGGCCCACCAACGGTAGTCCCCTCGTCATCGCCATCCAGTCGGACCGCGGCGCGCCCGACGCGTCCTCGGCCGACACCCTGATCGCCGAGGCGACCAAGGCCGTCATCACGACCCTGAAAGGCCCTCGATAGGTTGGTTCCGCCGCTCGCGGCGAAGCTGTTCCCGGGCCGGGGCGCCGTCGCGCAGGATGACGGCGGTGTCGGTGCGCCTGTGCGAACTCCCCGGCCGGCTTGACCCTGTTCCGGGGACACAGTGTCGACTGGGTTGACTCGCGTATCCCGCCCATCGAGGAACTGCCGTGGATCTCCTGACCCAGACATTCGACACCGTCGCGCTGCTCTCGGGTCTGCTCGGCGCTGGGTACCCGCTCATCGCCGGCATCGCCGCCGCTTCGAGCAGATTTCCCCTGATCGCGCCCCTGCTCGGGGCCCTGCTCGTGACCGTGCTCGCCTGATGCCGCCCATGCCGTTGCCGCATCAGCTCTACCTGCTGAGTCATCAGCCCGCGAAGGGCCGGCTCGACGATGACAGCGACGCCGTCCGGGGATCGCTGCTCTGCGGGGCCGCGGTCGCCGAGCTGTGTCTGGGAGGGTGGCTGCGCGACCGCGGCGGCAAGGCCGAGCGGACGGCCAAGACAGTGCCGGCGAACCTCGACCCCTTCCTGGCCGGGGTGCTCGGCGACGTTCCGCCGGATCGCCCCCGCCGCTGGTTCGACCTGCTGGAACAGCGATGGGTGACGGCCCCGGAAGCCGTCCAGGACGGGCTTGTCGCGGCCGGAGTCATCACTGTCGGGCACCACCAGATCGTGGGACCTTTCCGTACGAAGCGAATCGCCCTGACCGACCCCGAGCCGGCACAGGCGCTGCGCGACCGGGTACGCCAGGCAGCCCGCCGTGCCGCCGGCTCGGTGCCGCCGCCCATCGAAGAGGCCGTGCTGGCCGTCCTGGCGATCGAGGGCAACGTGAGCACGGTGTTCGGATGGCGTGACCTGTGGCGGCACAAGCTCGCGGTGCGCGAGCTGAAGAACCGGGTCGACCACGAGCTGCCGGGCCTGCGCTCGGCTCTGATCCCGTCGATCGCTCTGCGCCGGGCCGGGTGAAAGGCCGACGTTCGCGAGCGCTTCGGCGTGCTCGAGTCGACCGTCGACGCGCCGGCCCGGGTCAACATCGTCCTGGTGGTCAGCGGCACGCTCGGGTAGCTCGGAGCGCGCCCTACGCCCGCGGTACAACCGCTGGCTGGACACGGGGGCAGGCTGAGGTCGGCATGTTGGGGGCGGCTGGTCCGAGCATGCTCGGGCGGCGCGACTATGGTCGGACATGTCGCGTTCACCGAACATCCGGCCGTTTCCGCCGGCGCGATTCCACGACGCGCCGAGA
This sequence comes from Paractinoplanes polyasparticus, assembly GCF_019710575.1. Taxonomy (GTDB): domain Bacteria; phylum Actinomycetota; class Actinomycetes; order Mycobacteriales; family Micromonosporaceae; genus Actinoplanes; species Actinoplanes polyasparticus. The sequence goes on from NZ_JAHWFK010000031.1 coordinate 177,859, forward strand.
GGACACCCCGATGCACCCACGATTCGCGGAACTGGGGTGGGCGCCCACCAGCATCGGCGAGATCAGCCTGCGCCGGCGGCTCGACCCGATCACCAGAACCGAGGTGTACGAGGTCAAGCTCGACGACGAGTACCTGATGTCGAGCCTGTTCACCGTGGCCGAGGAGGAACTGGCCCGGCTCACCCTGGCGGCCCTGCCCGACGCCCCGCTGGAGGTCGTCGTCGGCGGTCTGGGCCTCGGCTACACCGCCCGCGCCGCTCTCGCCGACGACCGGGTCCGGTCGCTGACGGTGGTCGAGGCGCTGGCCCCGGTGATCGACTGGCACCGCCGGGAGTTGCTGCCGGAGGCCCGCAGCCTCACCACCGACCGGCGCACCACGCTGCTCGAAGGCGACTTCTTCGCTCTGCTGCGCGACGGCACGGGATTCGACCCCGCCACCCCCGGCCGCCGGTTCGACGCGATCCTGGTCGACATCGACCATTCCCCGGTCAACGTGCTGAACCCGGCCCATGCCGACCTCTACACTCCCGCCGGCCTGGCCCGGCTCGGCCAGCGCCTGCGTCCGGGCGGCGCCTTCGGCCTGTGGTCGGACGACGCCCCCGACGACGCGTTCCTCGCCGTCCTGCACGAGTCGTTCGCCACGGCAACCGCTCATGTGGTGCCGTTCGACAATCCGCTGACCGCCGGCACGTCCGCCAACACCGTCTACGTCGCCACGGGACCTGCCGACACCGGCCCGCTCGGCTGAACGGGGTCGTCGCCGGGGCGGCGGAGCAGGCCGGAACCGGTAGCGACGGGCCGACCTCACGCCGGCGGGGGCAGGGTGAGCGGCAGTCCGAGAGCCACGAAATGCTCGGGCCCGATGAACGAGGTGACCGCGCAGACCTGCGGGCCGCGCAGCGTGAGGACGTCGATCGACCAGGCCTGGAACGTTCCCGCCGACTCCTGCCGGAGGTAGCCGCCGACTGCCGGCTGGCCGTTGGCGCTGATCGGTTCCGAGTGGCGCCACTCGCCGCAACCGGTGAGCGGCACGCGGACGGCGAAGTCGGTGACCGCCGGCAGACCCGCGTACCAGTGCGGCAGCGGTGGCATCGACCAGGTGACGTCCTCGGTGAGCAGGGAGACCAGCAGGTCCGTGTCGCCCGACTCGAGGGCCCGGACGAAGGTCACCACCGTCTCGCGCAGCTGTGCGTCACCGACCTGCCGCAACGTCCGTTGCTGGCTCACCGGCGGCACGCGCGCCGACACCACCGCGCGGGCCCGGGCCAGCGCCGAGTTCACCGACGAGGGCGACGTGTCCATCATCGTGGCGATCTCGCCGGCCGAGAACCCGAGCACGTCGAAGAGCACCAGCGCGGCCCGCTGATTGCCCGGCAGGTGCTGGAGCATCGCGACGAACGCGAGCTCGACCGCTTCGCGCTGTTCGTAGCGCGCCTCCGGCGCTGCGGTTCCCTCGGTCAGACCCAGGTCCCCGTACGGTCCCAGCCAGGCCGTCTCGACCGAGGGCGCATCGTCGACGACCGTACGGGTGCTGGCCGGTCCCAGGTCCATCGGGAGCGCCCGCCGCGAGCGCGACTCGGCAGCGTCCAGGCAGACCCGGGTCGCCACCGTGTACAGCCAGGATCGCAACGAGCTGCGCCCTTCGAAGCCGGTCAGCCCGCGCCAGGCCCGCAGCAGCGCCTCCTGCAGGGCGTCGTCGGCGTCGTGGGCCGAGCCGAGCATCCGGTAGCAGTGCGCGTGCAGCTCGCGGCGGAGCGGCTGGACCAGAGCCGCGAAGGCGTCGTCGTCGCCCGTCCGGGCCTGCTCGAGAAAATCTTGGCTCACACCGACGATTCTGCCCGGTCGCGGCCGTCACTACCTCCGACGATGGTTCCGACCAGGGAGGACTCCCCATGACCGAGCTCAGCCGCCCCGACGCCGACCTCTACTACGAGCTGCGCGGCGACGGCCCGCTCGTGGTGCTGGCGGGCGCGCCGATGACCGCCGAGGCCTTCACCGGCCTGGCCGGCCTGCTCGCGGTCGACCACAGCGTGCTGACCACCGACCCGCGCGGCATCGGCCGCAGCTCGGTCCACGACCGCGAGGCGCCGTCGACACCGCAGGAGCGCGCGGCCGACCTGGCCGCCCTGATCGACCACGTGGGACGGGGCCCGGCGACGCTGGTGCTGGGCTCCAGCGGCGGGGCCGTGAGCGTGCTCGCGCTGGCCGAGGCGTACCCGGAAAGCGCGGTCACGATGGTCGCGCACGAACCGCCCCTGCTGGAGATCCTGCCCGACCGCGACGCCCTGTGGGCCGGCACCGAACAGATGCTGGCGACCTTCGAGACCGGCGACCGGCGGGCCACCTTCCGCAAGTTCATGGAGGTCGCGAACCTGCAATTGCCGGACGAGGTGGTCGAGATGATGGCCGGCGGCGAGCCAGGCGGCAAGGAGCTGGCCGACGAGGCGTTCCAGTACCGGAACATGTATCGCGGCACGGTCGGCTTCCGGCCCGACATCGAGCGGCTGACCTCGGCGCCCACGCGGGTGCTGATCGGCCTGGGCGAGGACTCGGCGGGCGAACTCTGTGACCGCACCTCGCGGGCCCTCGCCACAATGCTCGGCAGCGAGCCGGTGATGTTCCCGGGCGGCCATGTCGGCTTCGCCGAGAACCCGGCCGCCTTCGAGCCGCAGCTGCGCAAGCTCTTGTGACGCGGAGACGACGTCAGCGCCGGGGCGTGCCCGACCCCGCCTCGACGCCGGTGCGCCGGGCCTTCGCGCGGTACATGGCCGTGTCCGCCTCGCGAACCAGGGCCGCCGCGTCGGCGAGGGGGGTGCGGTGTGCCCGGGCCACGCCGATGCTCGCCGTGACCACCAGCTGCCGTCCGTCCGGCCGGTGCGGGCGGTTCAGCGCGGACAGCAGCCGCCGGGCGGTCGCCTCCGGCGTGTGGTCGTCGTCGAGCGCGTCCAGCAGGACGAGGAACTCGTCGCCCCCGAAACGGCCCGCGGTGCCGTGACGGCCGAGCTCGGCCCGCAGCCGGCCGGCGACCTCGACCAGGATCTGGTCGCCGACGTCGTGCCCGTACGTGTCGTTGATCTGTTTGAAGTCGTTCAGATCCACGAAGAGCACGGCCACCTCGGGGCCGCGCTCGATCGCGGCCGCCAGCAGCTGCAGGAAGTGGGTGCGGTTGGGCAGGCCGGTGAGGTGGTCGTGGAGGGCGCTGGCCCGCAACTTCTCCTCCTGATCGCGGAGGGTGTGCAGCACGGCCTGGTAGTCCAGCGCGACCGTCAGCAGCGCCGCCCACTGGTTGATCGGCTCGCGCCCGGTGGCCGCCTGCAGGTCTACCCGGTCGACCGTGGCGAGCAGTCCCCAGTCACGGTTGCCCACCCGGACCGGCACGACGAAGGTCAGCGAGCCGGGCTCGGCGCGCGCCTCGTCCAGGATCTCCACCGGGGGGAATCCACTGGCCGTGACCGGCGGCAGCGGCGTGGAGGACGCCGGGGAGGACGCGGAACGATCGAAGTGACCGGCAATCTCGAGACCGGGTTCGCCGGGGGTCCACAGCCCGAGACAACCGGCCCGGGCCGAGGTGCGGCGCAGCCAGCCCAGCTGCCGGGGATCCTCCTCGTGACTGCGCAACAGGTCGAGGCTGATGTCGTACTGACTGCTGAGCGAGCGCTGCAGCCGGGTGCGCTCCCGGTACTGCGACTTCCCCTCGGCCCGCAGCGCGGCCGCACCGACCGACGAGGGACAGCCGCAGGACTCCCGCACCACGAGCTCCGTCGCGACCTCGTGGCGCACCGGTGGCTCCCCGGCGCCCTCGATCGCCGCCAGCAGCACCCGTGCGGCGGTGGCGCCGACGTCGAACAGCGGCTGCCGCACGGTGGTCAGGCGGGGCTCGGTGAACGACGCGTCCGAGAGGTCGTCGAAGCCGACGACGGCCTGGTCCTCGGGCAGCCGGCAGCCGGCGTCGGTGAGCACCCGGAGGATGCCTATCGCGTTCAGGTCGGTGCCGGCAACGACCGCGGTGGACGGCAACCCGGCGCCGAGCATCGTGCGGGCCGCCCCGGCGCCGCCGGCCTCCTGATTGTCGGCGGCCTCGAAGATGAGGTCCGGATCCGGCTCGATGCCGTGGGCCCGCAGCGTCCGGCGGTAGGTCTCGCACCGCTCCTGCTGGTCCAGCGCGCCCAGGAAGCCGGCGAACGCGATCCGCCGGTGCCCGTGCCGGATCAGGTGCTCGACTGCGGCCTGCACCCCGACCCGGTTGTCGGGGAAGACGGTCGGGCAGTCCAGCTCGGGGAACTCATGGCTGATGACGACGATCGGGCGGCCGCCGGCCTGGATCTCCCGCAGGTACTTGGCGCTCGCCGCGTTCACGATGACGACGAAGCCGGCGGCGTGGTCACAGGCCAGCGGGTGCGGCGGGTGGGGCGGCTCGGTCAACTCCAGCTGGTCGGTGCCCGCGTCCAGGGTCTGCACGGCGACCACCGCGGCGCCGGCGTCGGCCGCGGCCCGCGCGATCCCCTCGATCAGGCCGCCGAAATACCATCCGCCCAGGAACGGGGAAAGAACACCCAGGACGGCCATCGTGCCCCCTCCGCGCCATCGCGTCGATAGATGACCATACCGTCGCCCGCCCACGCGGTTGCAGGCTGTGCTCCACCGAAAGCCTCAAGCCCCGGCATCGGTCGCCGAACAATTGTTCGCCCGGCGCGAGTGAGGCGTGGGACGCTCCTATGTGATGCAGAACCTTCCGTACGAATCCGCGTGGCCGGACGAGTGGACCGGCCGGCCACGCTCCGGGCTGCTGCTGTTCAGCGCCGTCTTCATGGGCCTGCTCACGGTGGGCGCCGCGGCCGGCGTCGTCTCGGAGCTGAGGCGCGGCAACGCGGCAGGCGCTCTCATCTTCGTCGCGATGACCGTCTACCTCGGCCACCTCGCGGCGATCGGCCTCCACTCGTACGGCGGAGGCCGCCATCGCCGTGACACGAGCGGCGTACGCCAGGGGGCCGAAGGCCTGATTTTCCGCTACGGCGCTCTGCCCACCTACCTGATCGGCGCCTTCCTCGCGTTGACCACCGTCGCGCTCGCGGGCATGGCCGTCGTCTCCGCTGCCCAAGCGTCCGCGTCGGGCGTCGTCATCTGCGTCGTGCTCACCGTCCTGGCGATCCTCATGCTCGTCTTCCTGGTCGTGTTCCTCCGGCTGGCACCGGGCCAGGTAGTCATCGGCCCGGACGGCTTCCATCACCGCGGCCTCACCTTCACGCACTTCGTGCCGTGGGAAGCCGTGAACGACGTGGCGGCGCTCTGGGCGCACTCGCCGGTCGTCTTCGTCCGTACGATCGGCTCGTCGGCGACGGTCACCCGCAACTACCTGGGCCGCGACACGGCCGGTCCGCAAGCCCTGTCGCCGTTCGACACCATCAGCGGCCGCTGGCTCGCCGCCGATCCCGCGCTGCTGCTCCGGGCGCTGGCCTACTACATCGTCCACCCGGCCGACCGCCCGGAACTGAGCACCCCAGCCGCACTGCACCGCATCGTGGGCGACCTGCAGGTCTGACCCGGCCGGCGGCGAATCGGTGGCCGGCGGTCTCAGGCGGGGGACAGGCCGGCGTCGGCGAAGATGTGGCGGGCCAGGGCGGAGCTCAGGAACGACACCAGGGCGTCCGCGCCCACGGTGTTGACGCCGGTGCTGGGCCGGACAGCGGTGTACACGTCGGCCAGGAGGACTGCCTGCTCGAAGTCGACCGTCCGCAGGTCGTGGCCCGCCGCTACGACTTCCGTGCGGTAGGCCAGAGCCGCGTCGGCGGCGCCCGAACTGACCCGGGCCAGGGCGGTGGCCGCGTCGGGTTCGACGCTCGCCGGCCGTACGTCGACGGCGGCCGCGGCGAGGGCCGCGCGGCTGCCGCGGCCGCACGGGGTGGCCTCGGCGCACAGCGCCACCTTCGCGTTCCGCAGGTCGCCGATCGCGCCGATCCGGTCGCGGGTGCGAGGCACGGCGATGACGATCGGGTTGCGGGCCACGACGGCGGGGGTGCCGCGATCGTGCGCGGCGGTGACCATGCCGGTGGCGGCTGCGTCGGCGGAGAGGAAGACGTCGACGGGCATGCCGTGCAGGACGTGCTGGGCGTGTTCCAGGCCGGCGCCGTATTCGACGGTCACCCGGGCGCCGGGGAACGCCTCCTCGAACTTCGGAATGAGCCGGGTCAGCGTGTCGCGCAACGGATCGGCGGCGTGCACGACGATGACGCCGGCGGGTGCGCCCGACGGTGGTGGGCCGGCGCTGTGCTGGTGATGGTGCGCCGCCGGGGTGGACGGCGGTGTCGATGCGGGGCCGGGCGCGGACGCCAGGGGCGCGGCGGGACCGGAGCACGCCGACAGACCGAACGTGACAGCGACGGCGGCGAGGGTGAGGCTGCGAGGTGTCATCGGACTCCGCTCGGCCGGTGCCGTCCGGCCCGGACGAATCCGGGCCGGACGGCGGCTTGCGTGCTGATCAGCGCGGGCGCCCGTACTGATCAGCAGGCGCCCTTGTCCTGCCAGGCGCCCCACTCGCCGGTGGTTCCGGGCTCCTCGCCCTGGCTCCAGTAGCGCGCGGTCCAGGCGCGGCCGCGGTGTGAGACGTTCATGCCGCCGGTGTAGACCGCCGACGCGCTCCAGGCCGCCCCGCAACTGGTGGGCGGGTTAGTCGGCGGGGTGGTGGGCGGGTTGGCGCCGCCCCCGCCGACGTTGACGTCGACGCAGGCGTAGAACGCCATCGGGGTGTCGAAGATGTTCCAGACGGCGAGGATCTTGTGCCGTCCGCCCGGCAGACCGGTCAGCTGGTGGCTGAGCACCTGTGGCGGCTGGGCGTTGCCGTTGGTGAACGTCTGGTGGAGCCGGCCGTCCACGTAGTACTGCCAGTTCTGGGTGCGGTGCATGGCGGTGTTGCGCCAGGTGAACGCCGTCGAGCTGCCGATCGAGGTGACCCGCCAGCCCTTGTTGTCGTCGTTGAGCACGGTGTACGAGCTGCCGCCACTGCAGCTCAGCGAACCCTTGGTCGCTTCGACGCTCTGCGGCTCGTACTGGATGGAACCGCAGTTGGCGACCGCGCCGGTGGCGCACTGGTCCTGACGGCTCGGGGGACTGGTGATCCAGCCATGGGCGCTGGCCGGGCTCGCGGGGGCAATGACGGCGACGAGTGGGGCGATGAGGACGGCGGCCGCAAGCGCGGCCAGTCTTCGCTTCAGGCTCATGTCGCTCCCTTCGGGGGATACGCGGAGCATCGTCCCATCAGCGAACGTCAATACAGTTAACTTTGTCAACAGTTTCACTACACGGTGTTCACCAGCCTCGACAAATGCTGCCAGGGTCAGATCGCCAGCCGCGACGGGCGCTCACCGAGACGCGCGGTCGCGCGGCGATCCGGAGGCCCTAACGAAAACGACTTCCGTTACAGTGGCGCGTACGGTGACCGCGCCGGCGGCTCCGCCCGACACCATCACCGAGGTTGCCGATGACGTCCACGTCCCAGGACTCCACTGTTGCCACCCCGCTCGCGGTCCAGCGTGCCCAGTACTGGCGCCGCTCCTGGGACGAGGTCATGAGCGCCTGCCTACCCGGTCTGGGCAGCTTCGAGGAGACGCTGATCGCGGCGGCCGAGGCGGCTCTCGGCGGTGCGCCGCGTGGCGTCCTCGACCTCGGGGGCGGGCCCGGGCTGCTGGCTGAGCGTCTGGCGGCGCGGTGGCCCCGGGCCGAGGTGCGCCTGCTCGACCTCGACCCGGTGCTGTTGCTGCTCGCCCGGGCGGCCGCTCCGGCCGGTGTCACGGTCCACCGCGGCGACCTGACGGGCGCGGACTGGCCGGGCGACGTGACCGGCGACGCTCCGGTCGATCTGGTCACCGTCGTCATGACGATCCACTATCTGCCCGAGGACCAGGCCCGAGCGCTCTACCGCCGGGCCCGGGCGGTGCTGCGTCCCGGCGGGGTGCTGGTGGTGGCCGATCTCATGCCGATCGAAGAGCTGCCGTCGGTCAATCCGGTGGCCGACGAGGCCGCGGCCGGTCTGGCCTGGACCCGGTGGTGGGAAAGGCTGCGCGCCGAGCCGATCTTCGGACCGTGGATGCGGCAGCGGGAGGCGTTGTTCGCAGGCCGGGCGCCGGCCGAGTTCACGCCGGGGCAGGCGTGGCACTGCGAGGCGGCGCGCGAAGCGGGCTTTCGCGAGGCCGGCGTCGTCTGGCGTCGCGGCCCGCACGCGGCGGTGTGCGCAATCGTCTGAGGCGGTCGCGGGGAATGGCATGCAAGCAGATATGCGAAATTGATGATACGTCGCGGTGATGCACAGATTGTCATCTCGCTATTAGACGATCATTTCTGAAAACGATTATCGTTCTGCTCCTCAGCGACAGGAGTCGAATCGATGAAACACCGCCCACGCATATTCTGGATCGCGGCCGCCGCGGCGACCGCCACCGTCCTCGCCGGCTGCGGATCCGGCGACGGCGACGCAGTTCAGGCGAGTTCGGCGGCGTCCGGCAGCACACCGCTGGCGGTGGTCGCCACGACCCCCGAGGTGGCCGATTTCGTCCGTAACATCGGCGGTTCCGACGTATCCGTGACGCAGATCATCAAGCCGAATGTCGACCCGCACGATTTCGAGCCGACGCCGGCCGACATTCAGGCCATCGCCTCGGCCAAGGTCGTCGTCAAGAGCGGCGCCGGGCTCGAGGAATGGCTCGACCGCACGATCGAGGCCGCCGGATTCCAAGGCGCCGTCGTCGATTCGAGCCAGGGCGTGAAACTGCGCGAGGGCGGTCACCACGAGGGGGAGGAGCACGCCGAGGAGGAAGGCGAGGAGCACGCCGAGGAGCACGACCCGCACATCTGGCACAACCCGCAGAACGCCAAGATCATGGTGACCAACATCGAGAAGGGTCTCGCGGCCGCCGACGCGGCCAAGGCCGGCGCGTTCGCCAAGAACCTCAGCACGTACGCGGCCCAGATCGACAAGCTGGACGCCGACAACGAGGCGGCGTTCGCCGAGCTGCCCGCCGCGGACCGCAAGCTCGTCACCAACCACGACGCTTTCGGCTACTACGTCGACCGGTACAAGCTGGAGTTCGTCGGCTCGGTCATCCCCAGCCTCGACACCTCGGCCGAGCTCTCGGCCAAGCAGCTGAGCGACCTCGTCGCGCGGATCAGGTCGACCGGCACGAAGGCGATCTTCACGGAGAGCTCGCTGCCGCCCAGGACCGCCGAGGCCATCGCCAAGCAGGCCGGCGTCAAGGTGATCGGTGGTGAGGACGCGTTGTTCGGCGACAGCCTGGGCGAGCCGGGCACCCCCGAGGGCACCTATCTGGGGGCCGAGCGGCACAACACCGAGGTCATCGTCTCGGCCCTGGGCGGCTGACATGCAGACCGCTCTGCGGTACGCGGCGGTGAGTGTCGGCTACGACCGTACGCCGGTGCTCACCGACGTCGACCTCGACCTGCGGCCGGGGCAGCGCCTGGCGCTGGTCGGCCCGAACGGCGCGGGCAAGTCCACGCTGATCAAGTCGGTGCTCGGTCTGGCGCCGATCCTGGCCGGGCAGGCCTCCGTGCTGGGCGCCGATCCCGCCGCGGCTCGCGGCCGGGCCGGATACGTGCCGCAGACCGACACGCTCGACGCCGACTTCCCGGTCAGCGTCCGGCAGGTCGTCATGATGGGTCGTTACCGGCGCATCGGCTGGTGGCGGCCCGCCCGGGCCGCCGACCGTCGCGCAGTCGCCGAAGCTCTGGAGCGGGTGGGACTGGCCGACCGGGCCGGGCATCGCTTCGGCACCCTGTCCGGCGGTCAGCGGCAGCGGGTGCTGCTCGCCCGTGCCATCGCCGCCGAGCCCCGGCTGCTGCTGCTCGACGAGCCGTTCAACGGTGTCGACGCGGTCAGCCAGGAGGCGATCGTCGCCGTGCTGCGGCAGCTGAGCGCCGAGGGCGCCGCCCTGGTGCTCAGCACCCACGATCTCGGTGTGGCCCGCGACCTGGCCGACCTGGTGTGCCTGATCAACGGGCGGCAGTGGGCGGTCGGCCCACCGGCCGGGACGCTCACCGCGGACAAGCTGCGGATGACGTACGGCGGCCACGCGGTGGACCTGCCCGACGGCCGGATGATGCTGGTCGAGCCGTGATCGAACCGTTCACGCTGCCGTTCATGGGCCGGGCTCTGATCGAGATCGTGCTGCTCGCCCTGATCTGCGGTCCGGTCAGCGTGTTTGTCTACGCCCGTCGCCTGGCCTTCGTCTCCGACGCGCTGACGCACACCGTATTCCCGGGCGTGGTCATCGGTTTCGTCGCGGGCGGGCTGGACGGGCTCTTCGTCGGCGCGCTGGTCGCCGGGCTCCTGACGGCGGTGGTGCTGACCGTCCTCACCCGGGGCAACCGGGTGTCCGACGACGCGGCGACCGCGGTCGTGCTCACCGCGATGTTCTCGGTCGGCGTCGTACTGGTCTCGCGCCGCACCTCGTACACCTCCGATCTCACCGCCTTCCTGTTCGGGCGCCTGCTCACCGTGACGCCGCGGCAGATCGCCGAGACCGCGGTCGTCGCCGTCGTGGTCCTGGTCGCCCTGCTCATCGGCGCCCGGGCTCTGCTGTTCCGCACGTTCGACCCGGCCGGGTCCGCGGCCGCCGGTTTCCGCGTCGGGTGGCTCGACCTGTGGCTCAACGTCGTCGTGGCCCTGGTCGTGGTGGCCGCCGTCCGCGCCGTCGGCACGATCCTGGTGGTCGCCCTGCTGATCGTTCCGGCTGCGGCGGCCCGGATGGTGACCGACCGGCTGGTGGCGATGGCCGTCATCGGGACGCTCCTGATCGCCGGGGCGGGTTGTGCGGGACTCCTGGCCAGCTGGACCGCCTCGCTGCACTACGGCGTCGCCCTGACCTCCGCCTCCTCGATCGTCCTGTTGCTGGTCGCCGTTTACCTGCTGCTGATTCCCGTACGTCTGCTGCGCACCCGGCGTGGCGGGCCGCCCGTTCCGGAGAGGAACTCCGCTCATGAGCTGGTGGGATGACGCCCTGCACCGGGCCACCGCCGAGGTGGTCCTGGCCGGAGCCCTGGCCGGCCTGGTCGGCGTGCAGGTCGTCCTGCGCCGGTTGTCGTTCTTCACGATGGCGCTCACCCACGCCACCTTTCCCGGTGTCGTGCTCGCCTCCATCATCGGCGTCAACATCCTGCTCGGCGGCGTCGTGGCCGGCGGCATCGTCGCGCTCGGCGTGGCGGCGCTGACCCGTCGCCGCGGTCAGGACGCCTCGGCCGCCACCGGGGTCCTGCTGTCGGCCGGGTTCGCACTCGGCGCGGCGCTCGTGGCCACGCAGAGCGGCTTCAGTCGCGACCTGTCCTCCTTCCTGGTCGGATCGATCCTGACCGTCGGCCCGCCGGACCTGGTCACCACCGCCGTCGCGCTGATCGTCGTCGCCGGGGTGCTCGCCGTCGGCGCTCGTCCACTCATGAGCATCGGTTTCGACCGCACCGGAGCTCAGGCGGCCGGGATGCGCGTCGGCGCATGGGACATTGTTCTGCTGCTCACCATCCAGATCGCGGTGGTCACCATGGTTCCGGCGGTGGGCACGATCCTCGCCGTGTCGCTGATCGTCGCGCCCGCCGCGGCGGCCCGGTTGTGGTCGGACCGCCTGCCGATCGTCGCCGGGCTGTCCGTGGGTTTCGCCGTGGGCAGCGGGCTGGCCGGTCTGTGGGCCTCGAGCCGATGGGACGTCGCGGCCGGCGCGAGCATCTCGCTCACCGCGACGGCCGTGCTGGCGGTCTCCTGGCTGCTCGCCCGGGTGCGGACCGCTCCTGGCCGGCTTGCTGTCGACGGCGCCGGAGCGCACCCGTGACGGGCATCAACCGAGTCGCGCTCGCCAAGGCCGTCGAGGCCCTGCAGGGCATGGCCTACGAGCACCGCCTGCACATCCTCATCCTGCTGCGGGCCGGTGAGGCCACGCCCACGGAACTGGCCGTGGCTGTCCCGGCGCACTCCACCGCTGTGTCGCATCATCTGCGCCACCTGATCCACGCCGGCCTGGTTCGCCGCCGCCGCGAGGGTCGGCAGGTGTTCTATTCACTGCCGGACGAGGCCACCGGCCGGCTCGTCGACGACGTCCTGCGGTACGCCGCCGAATAGGGCCTCGTCACTGCGGCTTCTCCTCGGTGGCGACGAGCCGGAAGCACCGTGCGAACGGGTCCGGCAGGCCGGTCCAGGAGTCCCAGCCGTCGGCCAGTTCGGCGTCGGTGAGCAGGCAGCGGGTGAGCGCGCGGTGAATGCCGACCGGGTCGATGTCGATGCCGACGAAGGCCAGGTGCTGACCGCGGTCGTCGTAGTAGGGGTCCCAGTCGACGGCGGCCGCCAGCCACCGCTCCTCCTCGACGTCGTCCCGGAACTCGTCCGGGGCGGCGGCGAGCCACCCGCTGTGCGCGCCGATGCTCAGGCTGTCGGCCGACTCCCAGGTCATCACGACGTCCGGACGGCCGGCGAGCCAGAAGGTGCCGCGCGACCGCAGGACCCCCTCGGTGATCTCGTCCAGCGCGTCGTGCAGCCGGCCGGGATGAAACGGCCGGCGGGCCTGGAACACGAACGACACCACGCCGTATTCGGCCGGAGGGTGGTGAACTCCCGGCGCCCGCCCGCGAAGGCCTCTCGTGACCGCGGCGACCGGCTCCGTGCGTCCGGCCGTGGACAGGCGTCCGGCCGTGGACAGGCAGAGGTCCTCGACGCTCGAGTGCCCCGACCACGGAGCGATCCGGCGCAGGAGCGTCCGCAGCTGCTCGGTCTCCCATTCGTCGTCCCCTTCGAGCCGCCCCGCGAGTACGACGGTGTCGGCCTGCTCGATCTGCCGGGCCACCAGCGCGCCGATGCTGCGCTCGTCGTCGTCCGCTCGGTGCAGGCCCACGGCTCGCAGGGCCCGGTCGTCGGTGAGTCCGTCGAGCAGCAGGTCGGCCGGCACGACGGTGACGATGTGCGGGGCGCTGCCGGCTCCACCGGCGGTGCGGATCTGATCCGGCTCGTATCCCTCCGGCGCCACCGTCAGCAGAATCCGGCCCGACGCGGCGAGCGGGTGATCGGCGAGCAGGCGGTCGGCCACCTCGGTGGTGGCATGGGCCCAGAAGCCGCACAGCACGACCGCCGGCACAGCACGCTTCCCAGTGCTGATCCGCCAGGTCACGACGCGGCTCCCCGGGAGGCCACCGCCGGCTCCGGCTCGCTGCCGGCCGGGAAGAACCCGGCGAAGGGATCGGGCAGGGCGTGCCAACTGTCTGCCCCGTCGGCGATCTCGGCGTCGGTGAGCAGGCAGCGCCGGAGCGTCGCGGTCATCGCATCCACGTCGAGGTCGAACCCGACGAAGGACAGCGCGGTGGTGCGATCGCCGTAGTAGGGATCCCAGTTCGCGTCGGCGGCCAGCCGGCGCATGTCGCTCGCCTCGCCCCAGCGTTCGCGGGGCAGGCACGCCAGCCACCGGCCGAGGTTGCCGAGCCGCAGCCCGCTGCCGGACGACTCCCAGCCGATGGCCGCATCGGGCTGGGTGGCGATCCACAGATGGCCGCGGCCGCGCAGGGCTTCGCTCGTCAGATCGTCCAGGGCGTCGTGCAGGCGCCGCGGGTGGAACGGCCGCCGGCTGTGGAACAGCATCGCGTTCACGCTGTGCTCGCCGGCCGGGTCGTGGATGCCGATCGGATAGCCCTCCAGTGCCCGCCCGAGCATGCCGGGCACGGTGGAATCGTGCCGGCCGGTGCGCAACAGGCGGGCGGCGAGGGCGGTGCAGTCGACCATGGGGGAGTCCCCGATGCGGACGTGCGCCGCCCAGGGGGCGAGCCGATGCAGCAGAGCGGTGAGGCGGTCACGCTCCAGGACGTCGATCTCCGGGCTGCTCCAGACGACGATCGTGTCGGCGAACTCGAGCTGGCGGCCGACCACGTCGGCGACCGCGCGATCGTCGTTGGCGGCGGCGTGCCGGTCGCGGTCTCGCAGACCGTGGGTGCTGGTCAGGTCGTCGAGCAGGCCGGCCGCCTCGACCACGGTGACGAAGGAGTCGAGACGCACCGCGCCGGACATCGCACACGCCGCGGCGACCGCTTCGGGCTCGACGGCCGGGGGCAGCGCCAGGAGCAGATCGCTGCCGGGGCGCCGGCGGCTCAGCCGCGCCAGTGTCGGTATGACGTCCTCCCGCAGCGTGCAGGACACGCAACCGTGCACCAGCTCGGTGCTGTCGTCCTCGAGGATCTGATCCGAGGTGCGCACGGTGCGGCGGACGACTCCGTCGCGGACGCCGGTGAGGTCGTGGGCGACGAGGATCAGCGTGGGATCGGTGACCAGCAGGCTGCGGGCCACAGCGTCAGTGGCCGCGGGTGAGAACCCGGCGAGCACCGTGACGCGGGGTCGGGAGTCGGTCATGCCTCCATCTTGTTGGAAATGGTTTTCATTGTAAAGTCACCGGGGCGAGGCGAACGTCAGGAAAAGATCGCGGTCGGCGGCAGCAGCAGCGGAGGCCCACCACGTTGAGGTAGTGGAGTTGTCGCCGAAATGAGGAGTCGTCCATGTCTGTCCCCCACGGACGCCATCGGGTCAAGGCGCTGGCCGTCGCGGCCGTCGCGGTCGTCCTCGCCGGTATCGGCATCGGCGCCGCCCATGCGGCCACCGACCGGGCCCGGCCCGAGCCCGGAAAGGCCGCGGCGCCCGGCTGGACGGCGCCACCCCCGAACGCGACCTTCGACTATCAGATCGGCTCGCCGTACACCCCGCCCGCCGGCGTCACCGTGGTGAGCCGCGACTACACCGCGGCCGCCGCGCCGGGCATCTACAACATCTGCTACATCAACGCCTTCCAGACCCAGGGCGCAGGCAGCGGCGAGGCCTCCCAGGGCTGGTGGGAGTCGAAGGGCCTGGTGCTCAAGGACCGCAACGGCAACCCGGTCGAGGACGAGGACTGGGGCGAGTACCTGCTCGACTTCTCGACGGCGGCCAAGCGGACGGCGCTGACCACGGCCGTCGGCGGATTCATGGACAAGTGCGCCGGTAAGGGATTCAAGGCCGTCGAGCTCGACAACCTGGACTCGTTCTCGCGCTCGAACGGCCTCCTGAAGCAGGCCGACGCGATCACCTACGCCAAGCTGCTGGCCGACGCCGCGCACAGCCGGGGCCTGGCCACCGGCCAGAAGAACTTCGTCGAGCTGAGCGCGGCGAACATCAGGACGATCGGCTTCGACTTCGCCGTGGTCGAGCAGTGCGGCGAGTACGACGAGTGCGACGTGGTCACCGCCCGGTACGGCGCCCGGGTCATCGTGATCGAATACTCCAGCGCGGGCTTCCGCACGGCGTGCTCGGAGTTCGGCAGTAAGTTGTCCATCGTCCTGCGCGACGTCAACGTGACCGCCCCCGGTTCGAGCTCGTACAAGTACAAGACCTGCTGAGCAATCATCCTCATGCCGCTACCCCGTCAGATCCCCGGAGCCCCGGCGCGGGCTCCGGTGATCTCCGACGCCCGTACCGGCTCGCCCGACAGCTTCGACGAGTTCGTGCAGACGCGGGGGTGGGCCCTGCTGCGGTTCGCCTACGTGCTGTCCGGTGACTCGTACCTCGGCGAGGATCTCGTTCAGGAGGTGCTCGCCCGGATGCACCGGCGCTGGCCCAAGGTCGCCGCGATGGACAGCCCCGAGGCGTACGTGCGGACGGCGATCGTGCGGCAGTTCCTGTCCTGGCGGCGCCGGCGATCCGCGGGGGAGTCGATTCTCGCCGAGGTGCCCGAGCCGTCCGCCGCCGACGAGCCGCAGCATCACGTTGTCGTCCGGGACCAGATGTGGCGGCTGCTGGCCGGTCTGCCACGCTCGCAACGGGCCGTCCTCGTCCTGCGGTTCTACTGCGACCTTCCCGACGACGAGATCGCCGCCCTGCTGAACTGCGGCGAGTCCACCGTACGGTCGCAGGCCTCCCGGGCGCTCGCGAAGATGCGCATCATGTTGGCCGGGAAGGGGGCGCGGGGCGATGGATGACCTGGACCGGATGCTCGCCGGCTCGCTGCACGACGCGGCCGGCCGCGCGCCGTCGCCGGAAGGCCTGTTGAACGCCGTACGCCGCCGGTCCGACCGCTATCGCCGCCGCCGGGTCGCCGCCCAGTTGTCCGCGCTGGCGGCCGTGGCCGCGCTCGGCATCCCGGCCGGAATCGTGCTCGCGAACCGGCCCGCCCCCCTGCCGGCGACGGCGACCCGTGAAGTCGTGCGGCTGGCCGCCGGGTTCCAGCCACCGGCGTTCCCCTACACGCTGCCACCGACCGTCGGCATGAAGGCGCCCATCGTCACGCTGCGGGACGGTGACCTGGTGGCCTCGTTCGAAGCGACCGATCAGCGCGACCACGCCGACACCACGGTCACCGTCACGAGCGGGAAACCGGCATTCGGCACGGCCGCCGCCGAGACGCCGGTTCAGGTGCGGGGGCGCAACGGCCGATTGCGTACGGTCGACGTCCGGCCGGCCGCGCAGCTCACCCTGTACTGGCAGGAGTCCGGACGGTGGATCCAGCTCGCCACCGACGACACCTACACCCCGCAGGAGGTCGTGGCCCGGGCCGACGCGCTGTCCTCCGCGTCCATCGCCGTGCCGCCCCCGTTCCGGCTCGACTACAGCCCGGCCGGCATGGTGGCGGACACGATCTCCCCGTCGACGATGAGCTTCCGCCCGGCCGGCGCGCCACCGGGCTCCGCCGCCTTCACGGTGGTGCTGCGCAAACCCCGCCCGCTCACCGGCGCCGATCGTACCGTCGCCGGGCACGACGCACGGCTCACCCGCGACGCCGGCGCCGTACGCCTGGCCGTCGACGTGACCGACTGGGAAGCGACCCTGGAGATCACCGTCGGTGCGGAACTGACCATCAGCGACGACGACCTGGTGCGCTTCGCCGCCGGCGTACACATTCTGAATCGGTCCGATCCGGAGTGAGCCCGGCCCGGCCGGCGGTGCCTATGATCTCTGTCTGACGGCCACCCCATCGAAGGGCTTCATGATGACCGAACCGAGCATCGACACGAGCCGGCCGAGCAGCGCGAGGGTGTGGAACTACCTGCTGAACGGCAAGGACAACTTCGCCGTCGACCGCGAGCTGGGCGAGGCGCTGCGCTCGGCGAACCCGGCGATCGCCGCCGTCGCCCAGGCCCAGCGCAGGTTCCTCGTGGAGGCGGTCACGCTCTTCGCCGGTGAGGCGGGCATCCGTCAATTTCTGGACATCGGCACCGGCCTGCCGACGGCCAACAACACTCACGAGGTCGCGCAGCGGGTGGCGCCCGAATCCCGGGTCGTGTACGTCGACAACGATCCCCTCGTGCTGGTGCACGCCCGCGCGCTCCTGACGAGTTCCCCCGAGGGCGAGACGGCCTACGTCGACTCCGATGTGGAGGACCCCGAGCGGATCCTCCGCGAGGCGGCCGGCACGCTGGACTTCAGCCGGCCGGTGGCGCTGACCATGATCGGCATCCTGGGCAACGTCGCCGACTATGCGCAGGCGCGCTCCATCGTCGCCCGCCTCCTCGAGGCCGTGCCGTCGGGCAGCTACCTGGCCGTGAGCGACGGCACGAGCACCAGCGCGCAGAGCGTGGAGAGTCAGCGCGTGGCCAAGCAGAGCGGCCATCCGTACAACCTGCGCACCCCGGAGGAGATCGGCGGCTACTTCGAGGGCCTGGAACTGCTGGAGCCGGGCGTGGTGCCGACCTCGCTGTGGCGGCCACAGCCGGGAACGGAACCGGAGGCCCTCGACGTGTACTGCGCGGTCGGCCGCAAGCCCTGACGGTCGCTACGGGCGCCAGATCCAATTCCGCCGTACGTACATGGGCTTCAGCCCGGCCCGCAGCATGTTCTCGTAGGACGGGTTGAACTGCCCCTCGGCCGGCTGCCCGGTCTCGCCGACGACGAACCGGCAGCCGAGTTCGCGCGCCTTCCTGAGCCGGGCTGCGACGAGCGCCCGCTGCCCGCCGCGCCGCTGGAAGTCCGGCAGAACGGCACCGGAGTTGAGCGAGCACACCTCGCCGTCGACGTAGAGGGCGGCGCCACCGACCACGGTGTCGCCGGCCAGAGCGGCGTACGCGAGGAACTGGGGGTGACCGGCACTCGCCTGCATTATGCCGGCGGTGACCGGCTCGGCGAAGCCGAAACCCAGCGCCTTGTTCCAGTAACCGGTCACGTCGTTGCGCATCGACAGCACCACGCCGCCGCCCACCCGGTGGGTGGTGATCCCGAGCAATTCGCGGTCGGCGGCCGGGGCGCCGGCTTCGTACAGGTACATGAACTCGGCTTCGATGCCTTCGGCGCGAGCGGTCGACAGGGTGTCCATGCTGACCAATACGTGCGCCGGCGGCGATTTTTCGAAGCCGTGCCTGTGGAATCGGTCACCACTGTTCCCCGGCGGACGAGTACCAGCACGAGCGCGCCGGCCGGCTCCTCGCCGGGGCAGCCGCGACACAGGTCGGATTGATACCCTCCGACTCCAGGTGGTTACCGGAGAAAACCTCACGATCGCTCCGGTGGTCGTCATCATCAATGGAATCATCGCCGGCCTGAGCCGGCTCGCACAGCCGACGAGTTGGCATAGGGCGATCGGCCCGACAAAACGACCGAAAGCGCCTCATGAATACGGTGTACGGGGGAACGGCACGGACGCTGGGTGCGGTGGCGGCCGTGCTCGCGGCGCTGGCCACGATCGTCGTGGCCAGCCTGTCGAACCTGAACGGCGACGTCCGGTACGTCCTCGGCGGGCTCGAGACGGCCGGCAAGGGCGGCGTCGGCATCTGGGATGTCTTCGTCTCGCGGCCGCTCGCCTACAAACTGGTGATGGCGGCGCTCGACAAGCCCGTCGCGGGGCCCTCGTCGGACTCGACGCACCTGGTGATCCGGCTCGAGACGTATGCCGTGGTCATCCTCGTCACCGCGGTGCTGTTCCTGGGTGTGCGGCGGGTCGCCGGACGGGCGGCGGCGGCCGGGATCGCGGGCGCCACGGGCCTGGCACTGCTCATCGCTCCGCCCTGGCATTTCCTCGAGCCCGACTGGGTCGCCGTGCTCCTCGCGGTGCTGGCGGTCGGTGCGGCCTGCGTGCCCAAGTGGCCGTGGCTCGGGGCGCTGTTGGCCGGTCCGGCCGCGATGCTGGTCGTGGCGGTCAAGGCTTCCACCTTCCCCATCGCGCTGGTGGCGCTGATCGTCATCGGCGTGTTCGACCGGCGCCGTGCCGCCTGGGCGACGCTGTCCACGGTGGTCTGGGTGGCGGTCTGGTACGTGGTGAGCAGGCACTTCCTGCCGTGGGAATGGACCTGGCTGGAGGACTTGGCGTACCTCGTGCACGCCGAGCCGCAGCGGATCTACTGGGACGAACTGGTCAAGCTGCAAGTCGCGATCGGCGACGCGGCGGTGCTCAGCCCGGTCCTGGCGCTGTTCCCGGCGGCCGCGGCGGCGCTCATCCAGCGCGAGACCGGCCGCCGGCGGTGGGCCGGAGCGGTGGTCGCGGTGGTCGCGTTCCTGCTGACGCTGGCGCCCGCGTACGGGCAGGGCGAGTTCTTCATGTACCACTTCGCCGCGACCGTCGTGCTCGCGGCGGGGGTATCAGGCGCTGCCTTCGCGCTCTGCCCCGGTTTCCGGCTGCCGCTGGCCGTCATAGCGGTCGTCGTCAGCGGCATCAGCCTCTTTCTGGTCCGCCAGCCCGACTCGTGGCGACTGGAGAACGCCACGCCGGTGATCTGGGCGTACGAGATCGGCGCGCTGGTCCTGGCCGTCGTCGCCTGGTTCCTCGCCGGCCGGGCGCGGTTGTCGCTGCCGTGGTCCGCCGGCGTGGTCGTCCTCTGCTTCGCGCTGCTTCCGCCCGTGCTGCAGGGCTCCCCGTACGCGTTCAGCACCTACAACCACAGCGCCCTCAACGGCCGATCGCCCGATGCGGCGCTGGTCGAACTCGGCCGGCGGCTCGGCCCGGACACCCCGGTGCTGTACCTGACGTACGGCACCGTGAACCACGCCATGGGCAACCCGACGACCTGCCGGTACCCGTCGCCGATCTGGTTGCAGCGCGGGGCCGGGGACGACCGGATGCGCGCCCGCCCCAGCTACGCCGACAATCTGCGCTGCCTGACCGAGGACAGCAACGCCCGGTACCTGGTCGTGCAGACCAACTGGTACAGCCGCCCGAAGGCGGCCCCCGACGTGCAGGCGCTGCTCAACGAGCGGTTCGACTGCTCCGCGGCGGCTCAGATTCCGGCCCCGCCGCCGGTCATCGTCTGCCCGGCCCGGCGCTGACTCCTCAGGCGGTGCGGTCGGCAGCCGGGCGGGGCCAGCGGGCGGCTCGGCCCATATCACGTCGAGCGTCAGGGCGGCGGGGTTGGCGCCGGTGGTGACCTGCACGGTGGACCGGCTGGGAGTGGCGGTGCCTGCCATGGCGGTCAACATTCAGTTGATCGGGCTATCGGTAACCTGCCGTCAGGACGTGGCCGGGCTCAGTTCGCCCGATGCGGCCGACGGCTCCCGGCCCGGGCGGTCGTCGCTGCTGAGCACCCAGGTGCCCCGGCCTCGACGCTTGGCCTCGTACATCGCCGCATCGGCCTCGCGCAGCAGGCCGGCCGTGCTCTGCGGGCCGGTTCCGCGATGCGCGGCGATGCCGACACTGGCCCCGACGGCCAGGTCCGTGCCGTGAAAGGCGACCGGCATGGCCATGTCCCGCAGCACCCGCCCGGCCAACTGGGTCGCTTCCCCGGCCGGCAGGCCCGGGCACAACAGCACGAACTCGTCGCCACCGAGCCGGGCCACCACGTCGGTGTCGCGGACGACGCCCGACAGACGGTCGGCCACGGTGGTCAGGACCGCGTCGCCGGCTTCGTGCCCGTACCTGTCGTTGATCTCCTTGAAGCCGTCGAGATCGAGATAGAGAACCGCCACCGGAGCGCCCGGAGCCGACAGCACCCGGTCGAGGCGTTCGCCCAGCACCGCCCGGTTCGCCAGCCCGGTCAGCGGGTCGTGCTGCGCCTGGTACGCCATCCGGGCCTGAGCGCGCTCCTGCTCGCGCACAGCGATCGTGAACCGGGCCAGCACGAAGGCCGCACACAGGGTCGTGGCCAGCAGCGCGGCGATCTCGGCCCGGCCGAAACCGGCGTGCATCAGCGTGAGCGTGGGCGCGGTCATCAGCGCCAGGCCGAGGAACAGCACCCGGGCCGGGTGCAGGCTCGCCGTGGCGTCGCCGGGAGTCGTCAGCTCGGCGCGCCGGGGATGCAGACAGGCGGCGACCAGCCCGGCGTTGCCCAGCAGGATGAGGGGGCCGATCCGCTCGACGACGCTGTAGTCGAGCACGTACGGCAGGGCGTTGTAGCCGATGTCGATGGCCAGGTAGAGCAGCACGGCGCCGAGCAGCAGGCGGGTCGGTGCGGCGCGCGTGCCCGGCGAGAGCGCGACGAAGAGGATCCCGGCCAGCAGCACGACGTCGCAGACCGGATACAGGACCGGCACGACCGTCTCCAGGACCGGGTAGCCCAGCCCGAGCGTCGGCTCGATGAGGAACTGCCATGCCGCCGCCGCGGCCGCGATCGTCATGGCCAGCGCGTCGAGCACCCCGCCTCGCAGCCGGCCGGGTGCGCGGCGGCGGGCCATCAGCGTCAGCGCCACCGCCATCAGCGGATATCCGGCCAGCCAGAAGGCGTCAGCGAGCCCGACGCTCGGCACGGCTGCGAAGACGTAGTAGTACACCAGCTCGATCGCGTCACCGGTGAACCACAACGTCTGGGCCAGCGCGATCAGCAACCAGGGCCGGCGGGCCGGGCCCGGCGGCAACCGCAGGGCCGCCCACCATGCCACCGAGCAGACGCCGAGATAGACCGCGGCGTAGAACAGGTCGCCGGGCTTGCTGCCGTAGCCGGCCACACTCGCCGCCACGGCGGCGATGACACCGGTCAGGAAAATCCATGTCGCACGTACGCCCATGGCCGGTCCGTCGGCGTCCGGCCCACGCACCTGAGGCGATGTGATCCGGACGTCGCCACCGCGGAGCCCGGTGAACGGAAGCACGGTCTCGACGGCGCAACCGACCGGCACCCACGGCGCAACTGTGCTGCACCGGTGGAACCCGAACATGGGTTTCTCCACGACCCAGGAGTTCTGTCATGCGCATGCGCCGCCTCGCAGTCGTCGTTGCCCTGGCGACGGCCGCCACCGTTCCCGCCGCCTTGCCCGCGCTCGCCGCGTCCGCGAAACAAGGCTCGGCAGCCGCCGCTTCCAAGCCGACGGCCAAGCCGACCGCCAAGCCCACGGCCAAGCCCACCGCTAAGCCTTCCAAGCCCAGTGCCAAGCCGACCGCCAAGCCTTCCAAGCCGACTGCCAAGCCTTCCAAGCCTTCCAAGCCGACTGCCAAGCCGACGGTCAAGCCGACGGTCAAGCCGACGGTCAAGCCGGCCAAGGTCGCCTTCGCCGCCAACGGCATCGTCACCGCCGTGGCCGGCGACAAGGTCACGATCGCCGTCAAGGGCGGCACCAGCGACGTCAAGGGACGCACCGTCACGGTCACCGTGCCGGCCAGTGCCCGGGTGATCGTCAAGGGTGGCCGCAAGAGTGTCGTCGCCATCGCCGTCGGATTCAAGATCACCGTGACTGGCGTCCGGACCGGCGCTGTCTACACCGCCGTCAAGGTCCAGACCTCGGGCAAGGCGGCCAAGCCGGCTCCCGTTGTCACGCCGAGCCCCGTCGTCACGCCGAGTCCGTCGGACGCGCCCGGCTCGGACGACGCCCCGGCCGACCAGCCGGCCCCCGAGCCCACCGACGTGCCGGTGGCATCCTGACGTACCCCCGGACCTGACCAGCAACGCGATGCGTCACCGGGCGGGAGGGAAGCCTCACCGCCCGGTGATCGCGAAGCCGTCGAAAGCGGCGGCGGCGTTGTAGACGCGCACTCCGGATGAGCCGGCGGCGTAGGTGCCGTCGGTGACCGTGATTCTCGGGTTGGTCATGTCGTTGACGAAGACCTTCAGCGACGTGCCCACCGCCTCGACACGCAGGTGGTACCGCGTGCCGGGGGTGACGGTCAGGGACGCGGCGCCCAGCCGGGTCCAGTTGTTGTTCGCCTTGCCCAGGACGACCTGGCCCGCCGGCGAGATGCCCGCGTAGTAGCCGCGGTAGCTGTCGGCGCCGACGGCGGGGGAGGTCGCCCGGAAGACCAGGCCGGCGTCGCCACCGGTCGAGGTGACCGTGACGTCGGCGTCGTAGACCGCGTTCGCGTGATTGTCGGTCAGCAGCGACTTGCCGCCGTAGGAGTGCTGGGCCCGGTACTGCCCGCCGGTGGCCGTCCAGGAGCCGCCGTAGGTCTTCCAGCCGATCGCGTTGTTGTCGTCGAAGTTGTCCTTGACGAGCATGGCGACCCGTTGAATGGTGCCGTCGGCGTTGAAGTTCATCCGGTCGTACGCCAGGTAGCGCGCGTTGCCGTCGGTCTCGCCCAGCGGACGGCGGTGGTAGAAGGTGTACCAGGTCCCGGTGCCCGGAATGTTGAGGACCGAGTTGTGGCCCGCGCCGCGCGCGACCGTGGCGTCCTGCGCGAGGATCCGGTCGAGGCGCTGGAACGGGCCGATCGGGGAGTCGGACATCGCGTACGCGACGGAGTAGTCCGGACCGGTCCAGCCGCCCTCGGACCACATCAGGTAGTATTTGCCGTTGCGCTTGAGCATCTGCGGTCCCTCGACGTACCCGGCCGGGGTGATCTCCTTGTAGACGCTGCCGTCCGCGAATGTGCCGAGGCTCGTCATGTCGCTGTTCAGCCGGGCGACGTTGGCGTGGCCGTGGCCGCCGTAGTAGATGTACGCCTGCCCGTCGTCGTCGATGAACACGTCCTGGTCGATCGGCTGCGCGCCGTTGACGAACCGGTCGATGAGCGGCCGGCCGATGGCATCCACGTACGGACCCTCCGGCCGGTCCGCGACCGCGACGCCGATGCCACCGAGCTCGGCGTTGTTCTGGATGTCGTTCGCCGCGAAGTAGAGGTAGTACCGGCCGTCGCGCTGGATCGGCGCGGGCGCCCAGACCGCCTCCTTCGCCCACGAGACGTTCGCGGTGGTCAACACGTTCGGGTGCCGGGTCCACGTGACGAGGTCGGCGGAGGAGAAGGCGTCCAGGTACGTCTGCTCGGCGTAGCTGCGCGAGGCGGTGGGGAAGACCCAGTACCGATCGTTGTAGATCGCCACGTCCGGGTCGGCGTACCGGCCGTCGACGAAGGGATTGCCCGCCTCGGCCGTCGTGTAGGTGGGCGGGGCCGCCACGGGGGCGGGCGCGACGAGCAGGGCGACCAAGACTGCGGCGACTGTGTGCACGGCTATCCCATCGACGTATCCCGATGAATGGTGAGGATTGTTTACTTGTGTTCGGCCGTGTGGTCAAGGGATCCGGCACGAACTTTGGTCTCTGCCGTCAAAAGAACGTCACCTGTCGGCGAAAGTGCCCGTTCTTGACGTTGGGAAGATATCTTCCTAATCTCAGGAGGTGCCGCCACGCAAACCGGGAACCCTGCTGCCGCTCGAGGCAGACGTCCTCACCGCCGCGATGTCGAATCACCGTGCCGGGCAGGCGGCGTTCCATGGCTTCGGTCTCGCGCGGATGATCCAGGAACAGAGCGGGGCCCGCTCGCTCACCGCGCACGGCACGTTGTACAAGGCCCTGAACCGGCTCGAGGAGCTCGGCCTGCTGACTTCCGACTGGGAGGATCCGGCCGGGGCTCCCACCGGTCGCCCGCGGCGGCGGCTGTACCAGCTCACCGCTCAGGGCATGCACGTCGCCGACCGGGTCGTCGCCGACCGGACGGCGGGACGAATCCCGCGGTTCGCGCCGGGGCCGGCATGACGACGCGCCTGGCTGATCGCGCCGCTCACCTGGTGGTCCGGTGGGTGCGGTGCTACACGCGGCAGCTGCCGGTCGCGGTCGCCGAGCGCCGGCTCGACGAGATCCGTTGCGACCTGCACGACCACCTCGCGTACGAACAGGCCCGCGGCGCACGGGACGGGCGCATCGCCCTCAGTGTCCTGTCCCGCATGGCTCGTGGCCTGCCCGCCGACGCCATCTGGCGCGGCCGCATCCGACCCTGGACAGGAGACATCGTGAAATCCTTCGCCGCCGTCCTCGCCGCCGGTCTCGCTCTCGCCGCCGTCGGTGTGCTCGCCATCCTGTACGGCAGCGGTGACGACTCGCCAGGACTCGTGCTCATCGGCGTCCTGCTCATCGTCGGAGCCTTCGCCATCGGCGTGCGCACCGGTCATCGGCGCGGGCAGGGCGTCAGCCGCCGCCGAAACGCTGAGCACTCCTGAGCCGAACGGTCGGGATGCGGTGACGGGTCAGTGACCCTAGGCTGCTGCCGTGCCCGATGCCCCGGCCCCGCAGCGGCTGACCAAGAGAACCCTCGTCACCATCTCCCACGCGCTGGAACGGGCGGCGCTCGCGGCCGCCGAGGACGGGCCGATGGTGGTGTTCGCGTTGTTCCAGCGGCTGCCGTACTTCGAACGCGAACGCCAGGTCTACGAGCGGATCGCGAGCCGGGCCGCGGCGACGGTGGTGGGCCTGGTCGCGGCGCAGGCGCCACAGCTGCCCGCCGGCACGTATCCGGTGCTGCTCGACGAGAAGGAAGAACTGGCGCGGGAGTGGTCTGTCGTCGTGCTGACGCCCAGGTTCGGCGCGGTGCTGGTGGCCCGCGACCTCGAGGAGTTCCAGGCGGGCGCCGCGACGCTCGAAAGTGGACGGCTCTTCGAGGGTCGTTCGAGCTTCCGCCGGGACGAGGCGTTGCACGAGGCGCTCCGGCTGCGGCATCAGCTCGGCGACCGGCTGTCGCCACAGGCTCTGTTCGCAGTGGACGGTGTGGTCGCCCGGGTGCGTGACCTGCCGGCGACGCCGGGCGAGAGCCGGACCGATGCGGCCCTCCAGCTGTTCGCCGCCCGGGCCGAGCAGGACCACACCCGCCTGCGGTCCGGTGCGCACCGTGCCGGGCCGGACGCACAGCGGGAGTCCGGCGGGCACGTCGACCCGGCGGACAGCCCGGCGATGCGGCAGTGGACGGGCGCGACCGGTGTCACGGCCTCCGGTGTGCTCGCGGTGGCGGTGCTGGCCGTCCGGGTCAGGCACGCGGAAAGCCAGGAAGGCCCGATCGGGCGTACGGCCACCCGGCAGCAGCAGGCTGCCATCGAGCTGCTGCTGGCCCGGTTGCGGCCGGCGGACAGGGCGACCAGGACCGGCCCGGACGACTTCCGGCTGTACCTGCCGGCGCTCGGGACCGAGGAGGCGGTGGCCTTCGCGTACGGGCTCATCGCCGATTTCCAAGCCGCCGAAGCGCGCAGCGCGTTTCTCTCCGCAACGGTGACCGTCGCACTGACCGTCACCCGCCGTCGGCCACTGCCCGAGGACGAGCTGCAGCAGGCCCTGGAGTGGGCCGTTACCCGCAAGGCTCCGGTGGTGACCGTCGCGGAGGAGTGAGCACGGCCCCTAGCTGCGTGAACTCCCGGATTCGTGCCACCCGGCCCGGCCTTATCCCGGCCTTATCGCCCCTCGATCACCGTGTTTGTCGTGAACTTCGCGACCGAGGGAGCCGCATGAGCGTCGATGTCACACCGTTGCTGTCGGTAGTTGTCCCCGTCTTCAACGAGCAGGATGTGCTGCCGCTGTTCGCCCAGCGGCTGCGTCCCGTGCTCGACGGCCTCGACGGGTCCTACGAGGTGCTGACCGTCGACGACGGCAGTCATGACGCCACGCCGGCCGTGCTGGAACGGATGCGCCGCGTCTGGCCGCAGCTGCGGATCGTGCGGCTGCGTCGCAACGCGGGCCACCAGAACGCGCTCACCGCGGGCCTGCACTGCGCCCGCGGCCGGTACGTGGTCAGCATCGACGTCGACCTGCAGGACCCGCCCGAGGTCATCGCCGACATGCTGACGCTGGCCCGTACCTCGAATCTCGATGTCGTGCACGGTGTGCGGACCGATCGCAGCACCGACAGCCTGTTCAAGCGGGGGACGGCGGGGTTGTACTACCGGCTGGTCCGGCGGGTGGTCGGAGCCTCTGTGCCGCACAACGCCGGGGACTTCCGCCTGCTCAGCCGCACCGCCGTGGACGCCCTGACCGAGCTGCCGGAGCATCGGCCGGTCTACCGTCTGCTCGTGCCGTGGCTGGGCCTGCCGAGCGGCGAGGTGCCGTACGCCCGGGAGAAGCGCGCGGCCGGCCGCTCCAAGTATCCGCTGGCCAAGATGGTCCGCCTGGCGCTCGACAGCATCACCGGGTTCTCGGCCGCTCCGCTGCGGGTCGCGACCTGGCTGGGCTGTGCGGGCATCGCCCTCTGCGTCGTGCTGGGCGCGGCTGTTCTCGCGGCGTACCTGTGGGGCAGCGTCGTGCCCGGGTGGACGTCGATGTTTGTCGCCCTGGTCTTCCTCGGCGCCCTGCAGCTGCTGTGCCTGGGGCTGCTCGGGGAGTACGTGGCTCGCATCTTCACGTCGATCCAGGGCCGGCCCGCGTACGTCGTGACCTTCGATTCCGCCGTGACGGGCGCCCGCCGCCCGGCCGGGATGCCGTCGTGACCCTCCTCGCCGTCGCCGCCGATCCGGAGCTGGATCTACCGGCGAATGTCCGTGTCCGCCGTCCGTGGCGTTCGGCGTGGCTGGCCGCGCTCGCGGTGTGGTCGACCTCGGTCGTGGTGCATCTGGCGGTGAGCGCCCTCGCGTGGCTGACCTACCGGGGAAACGGCCCGGCTCCCGACCTGTGGTCGATCGCTCTGAGCTGGAACGGGTGGGACGCCGGCCACTACGTGCGGATCGCCGAGAACGGCTACCACCTGGGCCCCGGATTTCGGGCGTTCTTCCCGCTGTACCCGATGCTGATCCACGTGCTCGACCCGTTGCTGCCGGGCGGCGGCGTGGTCAGCGCCCTGGTGGTGGCCCACGCCGCCGCGTTCGGCGCCCTCGCCGTGCTGTACCGGCTGGCCGACTACGAGTTCGGGCCGCGAGTCGCCCAGCGGGCCGCCTGGTACCTGGCCGCCTTTCCGATGGGGTTCTTCCTGTTCCTCGGCTACAACGAGTCGCTGTTCCTGCTGCTGATGGTGGGTGCGCTGTATGCCGGGCGTCGCGGGCACTGGTGGCTGGCCGGCACGCTGGGCGCCCTGTCGTCGGCCACCCGGCTGTTCGGTGTCCTGCTGATCGCCCCGCTGGCCGTGGAGTACCTGCGCCAGGCCGGCTGGCGGCCGGGCCGAATTCGGCCGGACGTGCTGGGACTGGCCCTGGTGCCGCTCGGGGTGGCCGGCTACAGCCTCTACTGCCTGGTCGAACTGGGCAATCCGCTCCAGTTCAGCGTCGCCCAGGACCAGTGGGGGCGCCGATACACGTTTCCGGGCGAGGCGTGGCTGATCTCGGTCCGGCAGGTCGCCGGGCACGGGCCGCTCGACAAGGCCACCCTCGGCGCGGTTCTGGAGGCCGGCACGATCCTGATCGCCGTGGTGCTGCTGATCCTGTGCGTCAAGGGCCCGTTCAAGTTCCGGCCCGACCAGAGGTATCTGGTGGCGCAGGCCGGGACCACCCTCGTCATGCTGATGTCGACCGAGGTCGGGGGCCGCTCGATGCAGTCGTCGGCGCGCTACGCGATGGAGGCCGTGGCGATCTTCCTGGTGCTGGCCCGCATGGGCGCCAACCAGATGGCCGACCGGGCGATCCTCATGACCGGGGCGGCCCTGCAGGCCGTCTTCCTGGTCGTCTTCATGGCCGGCACCTTCCTGGTGGCTTAGCGGGTGACCTTATCGCCGCCTTATCCCGATCATGGCAGCATGGCCCGCGTGCGAGTACTGGTGGCGGACGACGAGCGGCTGCTGGCCGACACGATCGCGGTCGGTCTGCGGCGCGTGGCCATGGCGGTCGACGTGGCCTACGACGGCGGGCAGGCGATCGAGAAGATCCAGGTCAATCGGTACGACGTCGCGGTGCTCGACCGGGACATGCCCGCGGAGACCGGCGACGACGTCTGCCGCTGGATAACCGAGCACCGGCCGGCGACGCGGGTGCTGCTGCTCACCGCGGCGTGCGGCGTCTACGACCGGGTCGAGGGGCTCGGACTGGGCGCGGACGACTACCTGACCAAGCCGTTCGCCTTCGCCGAGCTGGTCGCCCGGGTGCAGGCGCTGGCCCGCCGCACGGCCCCGGCCCTGCCGCCCGTCCTCGAACGCGACGGGATCGTGCTGGACGTGGCGACCCGCACCGCGAGCCGCGACGGCCACCCGCTGGCGCTGACCAACAAGGAATTCGGCGTGCTGCACACGCTGATGCGCGCGCAGGGGCAGGCGGTCACCACCGAGGACCTGCTCGAGCAGGTGTGGGACGAGCATGCCGATCCGTTCTCCAACGTCGTCCGGGTGACCGTCTCCACGCTGCGCCGCAAGCTCGGCGAACCGTCGGTCGTGCAGACCGTCCCGCGGGCCGGCTACCGCATCGGGCTGCAATGACGGGACTGCGTGCTCGTCTGGCCGGTGCGGTGTTCGCCACGGTCACCTTCGTTTTCGTGGCCGATTTCCTCTACTGGAAGTTGCCCTGGCAGCCGCCGAGCTACGACCCGTGCGGCACCGACATCAACGGCCTGGCCTGCCGGATCACCCGCAAGATCCCGGTGTTGGACCTGAGCCGGTACGGCATCGTGCTGGCGGTGTCGATCCTGCTGGTGCCCCTGCTGGTCTGGTGGGTGCTGGCGCCCCTGCGCCGGATGCTGCCGGCCATCGCCCAGGCGGGCCCGCAGAACCTCGGCCACCGGATCCGCCCGGGCCGCGGGCGGGACGAGGTCAAGCGGCTGGGCCGGGCGCTCGACACGATGATGGACGGCATCGCCGCCGGGTACGAGGGCCAGCGCAGCTTCGCCGCGAACGCCTCCCACGAGCTGCGCACCCCGCTGGCCCTGCAGCGCACGCTGATCGAGGTCGGCATGGCCGAGCCGCTCACACCGGAGCAGTCGGCCCTGCTCGCGAGTCAGCTGCTGGAGACCAACGCCCGCAACGAGCGCCTCATCGAGGGCCTGCTGGTGCTGAGCCAGGCCGATCAGGGCCTCTCCGCGCGGACTCCGCAGCCCCTCGACCGCATCGTTGCCGACGTGGTCGACGCGCACGCCCGGGCCGCCGCGGACGCCGACGTGAAGATCACCTCCGAGATCGGCCGGTACGAGGTCTTCGGCGACGGTGTGCTGCTGGAGCGCCTGGTCCGCAACCTCGTCCACAACGCGATCAAGTACAACCGTCCCGGCGGCACGGTGATCGTCACGGTCGGCGCGCCCGGCGTCGCGCTCACCGTGGAGAACAGCGGCCCGCTGGTCCCGGCCGAGGACGTGGCCCGGCTGTTCGAGCCGTTCACCCGCCTCGCCACCGGGCGCATCGATCACAGCGGCGGCAGCGGGCTCGGGCTGGCGATAGCCCGTTCGATCGTCCGGGCCCACGGCGGCACGATCACGGCGACGGCGCAGGCTGACGGCGGTCTGAGCGTCCGCGTCAGCCTGCACCGGGCAGCGTGACGGCCGACCCCTCCGATCAGAACTCCAACACGGCCTGAAGCTCCTGCCGCTTGCGTGCGGCGAGGTCGGTGAGCAGCTGGGGTCCCTCGTCGAACGGCACCACCGCGGTGACCAGATGCTTCCGGATCACTCCGCCGTAGGCGTCCAGGAGGTCGATCGTCTCGGCCGACAGGCGTTCCCGGTCCCACGACGCCGCAAGCCCGCGGGGGACCCGGCCGATCTGGGCGCAGCGCACGGCCAGGCCGTTGTGGTGGAACTCCTCGCCGAGCCGGAGCTCGTCGGCTCCGCCCTGATAGAAGGCCAGATCGATCACGGTGCCTTGCGGGCGCAGCAGCCGCAGAGCCAGCTGCAGGGACGCTGCCTGTCCCCGGCACTGGAAGACCACGTCGGCCCCGCGGTCGTCGGCGGTGTGCCGCCAGGCGGTCTTCAGCGTCACCGCCGGGTCGCCGGCCTCCGGGTCCAGCGTCTCGAGCCCCAGCGCCGCCGCGACCTCGCGTCGCGCCGGCGTCGGGTCGATCACGACCACCGACGCGGCGCCGTGCCGGCGGGCGAACAGCGCCGTCAGCAGGCCGACCACGCCGGCGCCGGTCACCACGACACGCCGGCCGGCGACCCCGTCGCCGAGTCCGCGTACCGCCGGTCCGTGCACCTCGGCCGCCGCATGCAGCAGTCCGTTGGCGCAGATCGGGCCCATGTGGGCCACGTAGATGCCCAGCAGCGGGTCCAGGCCGGAGGGCAGCGGGACGACGCGGTCCCGCAGCGGGTCACCGGTCCAGCCGGTTCGATGCCCGTACGTCATCGCCACGACGGCGCCCTCGGTGACCGCCGGGGTGTGGCTCTCGACGACCTGACCGACCTCCATGTAGCCCAGCCGCCGCACCGGATAGGCCGACGCCGGTGAGCCGCCGAACAACCCCAGCACCGGGTCGAAGCCCTCGTGCAGCGCCGGATTGGTGCCCTTCACGAAACTCAGCTCGGTGCCCGCCGAGATGCCGCTGTAGAGCGTGCGTACCCGGAAGGGCCCGTCCGCCACGGGCTCGTCGACGATCTCGAGCCGGCCCGGCCCGGCGACGATCAGGTTGCGGTCAGACATCGACGCTCCGGCCCGAGGCGGCCGACGCGGCCACGGCCAGCGCCAGCTCATGGGTGCGCAGCGCCTCGGCGTACGGCACGCGGATGTCCTGCTCCTCGCCGCGGACGGCACGGATGAATGCCGCGTCGACCGCCACCCGGGCCGACTCCGGGTCACTGTCGACGGTGGTGATGTCGTCGCCGGAACGGATCGTCAGCTTGTCCTCGGCCACGGAGAGTGCGAGGCCGTCGGCGTAGATCTCCAGCCCGGCGCGTTCCTTCCAGCCGAGCACACAGGTCGCGGCGAGTGTGCCGATCGCGCCGCCGGCGAAGCGCAGGGTGGCCACGGTCGAGCCGTCGATGTCGGCACCCGGCACGGACGGGGGAGTGCCGCTGCCCACGGCGCTGACCTGGGTGACCTCGCCGACCAGGTACCTCGCCAGATCGAGCACGTGGGCGGCCTGCTCCACCACCGGTCCGCCGGAACGGTCGCGGTGGGGCCACCAGCCGACCGGCGGCACCTTGTCGAGCCACGCGCCGGTGACCAGGCGTACGTCGCGGTCGGCGAGCAAAGTGCGAGCCTTGTCGACAATGGCCAGATATCGCCAATGGTGACCAACGGCTGTGAGGACATTACTTTCCGCGATTTGCTTGGCCAGACTGACCGCAATGTCGTGATCAAGGGAAATGGGCTTTTCCACGAAGAGAGGAATTCCGGCCGCGATCACGGCTTGTTCGGCCGGCCCGTGCGCGAACGGCGGCACACACACGTAGACCGCGTCGACCCCCTCCGACAGCAGCGCTTCGACGTCCGGGAAGACCTTCGTCCCGTACGTCGAAGCCAGGCTCTCGGCCGCGGCCGGCACGACGTCAGTCACGCCGGTCACCTGCGCATCCGGCAATTGTGAGAGCACTCGCGCGTGACGCTGCGCGACCCCGCCCGCGCCGACCAGTCCAACCCGTGCCACCGCCATTGATCCTCCAGTTGTGGAAAGGCACCCGACGTGCCGACAACTCCCCGATCGGCCCCCGCCGAAACCTCAGACCGAATTCGTGCACACAGCCGTCGCCTGATCGCCATCTTCGATCAAGGTTGAGCGCGCCCGGACCGGGAAATTCCGGATCTCCATTCACGGACCTTCGGGGGTTTCATGCAGCAGGTGAGCGCGTTGCCCGTGGTCGAGGCCTGGGCGACCTACCGCACCAGCAGTGCGGCACAGTGGACGGCAGGACAGCTGGCCCGTCGTAAGAACGGCACCAAGGTCAGCGTCGTCATCCCGGCTCGCAACGAGCAGGCGACCGTCGGCGACATCGTCGGTGTCATCCGGCGTGCCCTGGTCGAGCGGGTGACACTGGTCGACGAGATCATCGTGGTCGATTCCCGTTCGACCGACGGCACCGCCGAGGTCGCCCGCGCGGCCGGCGCCCGCGTGGTCGCTCAGGACGAGATCACCCGCGACCTGCCGCGGATGGAGGGCAAGGGCGACGCGCTCTGGGCCGGGCTGGCCGCCAGCTCCGGCGACGTCGTCGCGTTCGTCGACGGAGACCTGCGCGACTTCTCCCCGGACTTCGTGACCGGGCTGCTCGGCCCGCTGCTCTCCGACCGTACGGTCGAATTCGTCAAGGGCTTCTACCATCGGCCGCTGGTCAGGTCCGAAGGCGTCGAGGTGGACGGCGGCGGCCGGGTCACCGAACTCAGCGCCCGCCCGCTGATCAACCTGTTCTGGCCGGAGCTGGCCGGTTTCGTCCAGCCCCTGGCGGGCGAGTACGCGGGCCGCCGCGCCACTCTCGAGCGCATTCCGTTCGTCTCCGGCTACGGCGTCGAGATCGCCATGCTCATCGACCTGCTCGACCTCATCGGCCTGGACGCGCTGGCCCAGGTCGACCTGGGCGAGCGGCACCACCGGCATCAGAGCATCGACGCCCTGGGGCGGATGTCCGCGCAGATCATGGTGACCGCCTGGAGCCGGCTGCACCGCCGCGGCCTGGTCACCGAGCCGCTGCCGCCGACCACCCTGCTCACCCAGTTCCAGCGCGGCGCCGGCGAAGGGCTGCCGCACCTGAACCGCGACATCGTGGTGACCGACGTGGGCGTCGACGAGAGGCCGCCTCTGGTCTCCCTGCCGCGACATGCGGTGCGCGCCGCATGAGGGTTCTGGTCAACGCCGGGCCGTGGCTTCCCGTGCCGCCGCGCGGTTACGGGGGAATCGAGAACGTGGTCGCCACGCTCGTGCCGGAGCTGCGCGAGCTCGGCGTCGAGGTGGTCCTGGCGACGGTCGCCGACAGCGAGCTGGCGGTCGACGAGCGGCTCGCGGTCTTCCCACGCGGGCAGTTCCCGCTGCTGCAACGGCCGTACAACCAGGTCTGTGGTGTCGTGCCGGCGCATCAGAACGCTGTTCTGCGCCGGGTCGCGGCCGGCGACATCGACCTGGTGCACGACCATGTCGAGGCGGCCGGCCTGACCACCCTCGCCGCTCTGGGGCTCCCCTCCCTGCACACGCTCCACTGGGA
This sequence comes from Paractinoplanes polyasparticus, assembly GCF_019710575.1. GTDB lineage: Bacteria > Actinomycetota > Actinomycetes > Mycobacteriales > Micromonosporaceae > Actinoplanes > Actinoplanes polyasparticus. Next base: position 211,910 of record NZ_JAHWFK010000031.1, read on the forward strand.
CCTGCAGAAGCACCCCGCGCTGTACGGGACGTTCGACAGTCACGTCCGGGTCAACGGCGTCTCCGCCGATCAGTTGAGCCACGCCCCGGAGGCGCTGCGGCGGCACTCGGTCGGGCACGTGCACCTGGCCACCCCGCTCGCCGTCGGGGCGGACCGCAGGCAAGCGGTGCCCAAGGAGGCGTACGCGGTGGTTCTGGGTCGCATCACCGCGGGCAAGGGTCAGGATCTCGCCGCCCGGCTGGCCCACGAGCACCGGTTCGATCTGGTGCTCGCCGGCCCGGTCGGCCCCTGCCACAACCCGGAGGACCTGGCCGCCGCCGACCAGCAGAACCCGGACGTCGTGTTCTGGCGGGAGAAGGTCGCGCCGTACGTGGACGGCACTCGGGTCCGCTGGATCGGCTCGGTCATGGGCAAAGCCCGCGACGAGCTGGTAGCCGGCGCGCGGGTGGCGTTGTTCCCGTTGCGCTGGAACGAGCCGGGCGGGACGGCCGTGGTCGAATCGCTCGCCCTGGGTACGCCGGTGGTCGGCATCGCCCGCGGCTGCCTGCCGGAACTGGTCGAGCACGGCCGCACCGGTCTGCTCACCGCCGACGAGGACCAACTCGGCGAGCTGATCGAGGCCGCGGACGCTCTCGACGAGCGCGAGTGCCGCGAGGAAGCGGCCCGCCGCTTCACCCCGGCGGTGATGGCGGCCCAGTATCTGGGGATCTACGAGCGCTTGATCGAGCGGCGACCCGTGTAAGTCGCGGGCCCGGTCCGGCTCGAACGGATCCTCGAGAGAGGTGAACTTCGAGCCGCCGGGCCCGTCGACCATGGTGTGACCCCGTGACCGCTGCTGGGACCTTGTTCGGTCGTGCAGCGTGAAATATATTGCATATCGGAGGGGACACTTTCGGATCGCTCGGTCCGCACCGCGAGGCGGCGCGGCAACGAAGGGACGAGTCTCATGAGCACCACCGGGCAAGAGATCAAGAACGTCGTGCTCGTGCACGGCGCGTTCGCGGACGGTTCGGGCTGGCGCGGGGTGTACGACAATCTGACGGCTCGGGGCTACCGGGTCACGATCGTGCAGAACCCGCTCACCTCGCTCGAGGACGACGTCGCGGCGACCACGCGGGTGCTCGACCGGCTGGACGGCCCGGCGATTCTCGTCGGCCACTCCTGGGGCGGCACCGTCATCACCGAGGCGGGCGTCCACCCCAAGGTCGTCGGCCTGGTCTACGTGTCGGCGCTCGCGCCTGACGCCGGTGAGACCACCGCCCAGCAGTACGAGGGATTCGCGGCGACGCCCGACTTCGTCATCGACGTGGCCGAGGACGGGTACGGCTTCCTCAACCCCGACAAGTTCAAGGCCGGCTTCGCCGCGGACGCGAGCGACGTCGACGCGGCCTTCCTCCGCGACTCGCAGGTGCCCGTCAACATGGCGGCGTTCGGCACAGCGGTGAAGAACGCCGCCTGGCACGACAAGCCGAGCTGGGCTGCCATCGCGACCGACGACCGGGCGTTCGACCAGGCGATGCTGCAGCACATGGCCAAGCGCATCGGCGCGCAGGTCACCAGCGTCCCGGCCAGTCACGCCCTGTTCCTGACCCAGTCCGGGGCTGTCTCCGACGTGATCGTGACCGCCGCGCAGAACGCGGCCGGCGCTCGCTGACACACCGACCACCCGACCCGGGCCGGCTCGCACATGCCCCGTGAGCCGGCCCCGAGCCTTGCCGGAGTGTGACCGCATGTCCATCACGCCGTTCCAGGTGGCGCTGTGGATCGAGCTCCTCGCGGCGGGACTCGGTGGCCTGCAGGGGGCCCTGTTCGCGGCGGGGGAGAGGCACCGCCGCATCGACGTGTTCGGCGTCATGGTGATCGGGCTCGCCGTGTCGCTCGGGGGAAGCCTGCTACGCGACATCGTGCTCGATCAGCGGCCGGTCGTGATCTGGATGAACTGGTACCTGCTGGTGGCGGCGGCCTCAGCGATCATCGGCATGCTGTCGCAGCCGGTGTTCGCGCGAGCGGACTGGCTGATCACCGTGCTCGACGCCGTCGTCATGGGACTGTTCGGCGCGATCGGGGCGTCCAAGGCCTTGTCCCTGGGCGTCGGTGAAGCCGGGGCGCTGGTCGTCGGCGTCATCGGAGCCATCGGAGGCGGCATGCTGCGCGACGTCATCATGAACCTGCCGATCTCGTTCCTGCAGGTCGGCACGCTCTATGCCGTCGCCGCCGGGGCCGGAGCCGGCACGTTCGTCCTGCTCGCCACGTTCGGCACACCGACCCCGATCGCAGGCCTGGTCTGCGTGGCCGTGACCACGGCCGTGCGCCTGGCCGCCGTTCGCTTCGGCTGGACCTTTCCCGAGCAGCGTGCGGTGGGCCCTCGTACCCCGTAGACCGCCCGCGCGGCGGCTCAGCTGTTCATCAGCGCATTGCGCAGATGCCGGACGCCGTAATGCGCGCGAGATTTCACGGTGCCCACGGGAAGGCCGAGCCGGTCGGCCACCTCGTCGACGGAATATCCGTTCACATACAATTCCAGCAGGACGGACCGGTGGCCGGCGCCGAGTTGGCCGACGGCGTGCCGCAGAGTGAGTGAGGCGATTGCCGTTTCCGCCGCGGCATTCGTCGAGGCGGTCAGTTCCGTCTCGGCCAGGCCGACCTCCACGGGCCGCGTCTGCGTTTTCCGGTACGCGTCGATCGCGAGGCGCCGGGCAACCGTGAACAGCCAGCGACGCTGCCGCTCCGGGTCGGTGGGCACCTGATCCAGGTTGCGCCAGGCCCTCAGCATCGTCTCCTGCACCAGGTCCTCGGCAGTGCAGGGGGCGCCCGGCGGGGTCAGCCGGCGGAGGTAGCGGAGAAGCGCGCTCACGTTGTCCCGGTGCAGATCCCGCATGTGCGCCTCGGCGGCGATGGATGTCGGCATCGTGTCTCCCCGTCAATTCCCAGCAAGTCGGGGAAGCGTACGGGGATGCCTGTTAATTCCTACTCTATTGCCTGTGAATCAGCAGGTGAATGAGACGTCCGGCGATACCACGGAATGCGCCGGAAAGAAAAGGTGATCTGTTTGTCGCCGGGTCGCCGGCGGCCCGGACGCCCCGCGATGGCTCTTCATCGTGCACTACGTGTCCGGATGGGCCGGGTTCACTCGCCATCGGCCTCACCTAAACGGCAGACTAATTAACTCCACGCCCATCTCGGCGTCATCCGCGGGCAGCTCTTCCAGACTGGCCCTCGAGAGGGGCTGATCCGAGACGATCGCGACTCGAAGCACGACGGCTCCTTCCGGGAGTGGGCCACGGTCACGGCAATCCGGCGTTGGAACGTTCAATCTCGGTGCCCCGCGCTGTGTGGTCGCCGGCTGGTCCGGCGGCGGCCCGCACGCCCTGGCGACGGCCGCGCGGCTGCCGGAGCGAGTGGCCGGGGCGCTGGTGATCGCTGGGGCCGCGCCGTATCGGGCCGATGGCCTGGACTTCCTGGCCGGCATGGGCGCCGACAATGTCACGGAGTTCGGCCTGGCCGCGCGCGGAGAGCGCGAACTGCGCCCGTTCCTCGAGAAGGAGGCCGAGGCGATGCGCCAGACCGACGCGGCCAGCCTGGTCGCCGGGTTGTCGAGCCTGCTGCCCCCGGTAGACCGTGCCGTGCTGACCGACGAGTTCGGCGCCGATCTGACTGCCAACATCGCGGAGGCGCTGCGCCTGGGTGATGACGGATGGGTCGACGACGACCTGGCCCCTGACCCGCGACTGGGGGTTCGAACTGGGCGAGATCAGGGTGCCGACCTTCCTGTGGCAGGGCAGCGAGGACCTGATGGTGCCGTACGCCCATGGCCGTTGGCTCGCCGCCCATATGCCGGGGGTGACCGCCCAGCTGGAACAGGGCGAGGGGCACCTGTCGGTGTTCCTCGGCGCCGCGGCCCGCATGGTCGACGAACTCGTCACCGTGCTGTGAATCCGGGCCGGGCGCGGAGCTGCGGCGAGGTCAGTGTTGGGCCAGGTGGAAGAAGTGGATCGGCGAGTTGGGGGTGCAACCGATCCCGAGGGGCCGTCACCGTGTCGACGCGGTTGCCGACCCGGACGGCCTGGTGGTAGTGCAATGCGTTGAGCTGGGTGTCGCCGTATCCCGGTGTAGCGAAGAACGCGGGCTCACTCATGCCGGCCTGGTTCTTTCCCGTTGTTGTTGCTGCCGTGTCGACTCGCCATCCGACACCCTGTGGTGGGAACAAGCTCAAGAGCGGCGTCGTCACGGCCCGCACCAACGCGTGGTTGACCGTGTTCCTGGAACAAGGTGTCGACTGGCGGGGAAGGAAGCAGTCCGAGCCGATCGTCGGGAGGCGGGCCGATTCGTGAGCCAGGAACGCCGATGGCGGTGGTGGCACTGGGCGCCGCTGATCCCGTTGACCCTCGTGGCCGTGGTTCTGGCCTGGCTCAACCGGAATCCCTGGTGGGGCTGGGCGCTGCCGGCGGTGCTGCTGGCCGGGCTCGGGCTCACTGCCCGGCGGTGGGTGCGCGGGCGGTTCGTGATCCGAGCCGGGGCGTGGTTGCTGGCCGCCGTTCTGGTCTCGGCGTTGGTGGTCGTCGCGCATCCGCCGCCGCGGAACCGGGTCGCGGGCGGAGAGGAACGTCGGGTGACGGCCGAGGTGCCGACGGGGCAGGGCCCGGTCACCGGTGTGCTCAACGACGAGCGGTCGGTCGAGATCTTCGCCGGCATCCCGTACGCCCGGCCGCCGGTGGGCGACCTGCGCTGGCGCCCGCCGGAACCGCCGGCGAGCCGGGCCGGCGTCCTCGCGGCCGACCGTTTCTCCGACGTACCGGTTCAGGGAACTTCGACGTTCTTCACCCGGGCGTTGTCCCGGATGGTCCAGGTGCCGCTGGAGGAGACGCTTCTCAACCCCTACCCGGCCGGTGAGGACAGCCTGACGCTGAACATCTGGCGCAGCTCGAAGCCCGCCGCGAGTCCGCGGCCGGTTCTGGTCTACATCGCGGGCGGCGGCTTCGCGACGGGTTCCGGCGCCCTTCCGCTCTACGACGGCGAAAGCCTCGCCGCGCGGGGCGAGACCATCACGGTCACGTTCAATTACCGGCTGGGCGTGCTCGGCTTCCTGTCCCACCCCGAACTGGCCGCCGAGTCCGCGCAGCAGGTGTCGGGCAACTACGGGATTCTCGACCAGATCGCGGCGCTGACCTGGGTGCGCGACAACATCGCGGCGTTCGGCGGTAACCCGGGCCGGGTGACGATCGCCGGGGAGTCGGCCGGCGGCGAGAGTGTCTGCCTGCTGGGTGCGTCGCCGCTGGCCCGGGGGCTGGTGCACAGCATCATCGGGAGCAGCGGCGCCTGCATGGGCACCACCGGCGACGCCGGCCACGGCGACCAGGCCGACACTCGTACTGTCGCTCTGGACGTGGGGAGGCGATTGAGCGAGGAGCTCGGGGGCGCGTCGGTGCGAGAGATGCGGGCGATGCCGGCCGAGCGGATCCAGTCGGCCGCCGAGTCGCTGGCCGCGCATTGGCGGCCCTCGGTCGACGGTCATGTGCTGCCGAAGCCACCAGCCGAGATCTACGCCGCCGGTGAGCAGCTCGACGTCCCGATCCTGGTCGGCAGCAACGCCGACGAGTCGTCGCTCATCCGGGCCGACCCGCCGGAGACCGGGGTGGAGGACTACGCGGCATCGGTCCGGGAGACGTACGGGCCGGACGCCGGCGCGTTCCTGCGGTTGTATCCGGGCGGCTCGCCGGACGAGGTGCTCGAGTCGACGCTGCAGGCGAGCACGGACAGAGTCATGACCCGGGCCATGCACCGCTGGGGTCTCCTGCAGACCAGGACCGGCGACGCCCCGGCGTACGTCTATTTCTTCACTCGCGTCCCGCCGGAGCCCGGGCTGGAGAAGTTCGGGGCTTACCACGGGGCGGAGGTGATGTACGCGTACGACAACCTCGGCCACGACGGTCAGCCCGACTACGAGCCGGCCGACTACCGGCTGCGCGACCACATGAGCGCGTACTGGATCAACTTCGTGCGCCGGGGCGATCCCAACGGGCCCGGGCTGCCGCGCTGGCCGACCGTGGAGCACGCGCCCGCTCAGGTGATGGGCTTCGGCGACAGCACCGCGCTCCAACCGCGCCCGCGAGCCGAGGCGGTCGATTTCTGGATGGACTACCGGGGGCCGATCGCGTGAGCAGGGGTCCGGATCCCTGTATGGCGGTCAACCGGGCCGGCGGGTGAATGTGTTGCGCAGCTCGACGATGCGCCCGTCCGGCCCGATGACCGCGTGCTCGATGCCGGCGACGGTGATGACGGCTCCGTCTATCGTGCGGGCCGCGCACACCCACTCCACCCGTTGACGGCCGTCGGGCAGCACCATGGTGTTCCAGTAGAGCTTGGTCGCGGTGTGGAAGGTGATGAACCCCTGGTTGAACTCGCGGATGGCCGCCGCTCCCGGCACCGGGGCGTCGTCGATCTGCACCACGGCATCCGGATCGAACAGGTCCAGCAGGTCGTCCAGGGCTACCTTGTCGGCGACCGCGCGATCGGTCGCGGCGAGGTAGCGGTCGAGCGTCAGGGGCGGTGCCTCAGTCATGTAACAAGGTCCTTCCGGGGGCGAGAGGGGTCAGCTGCAGCTTCCACAGCTCGTCGTCGATGATTCACGCCTTGCTCACGACGGCCGAACGAGACTGATCTTCACCTCGACACGCTGATCAACATCGATTCAGCAGATCGTATTAAGGGCTTCTAAGCTGTGGCCGGTGACCATTGTCCGTCGACGCTGGTGGGGGCCGCTTTCGTGACCGGGCCGGAGGGCGACGTGCGCTTCGCCGTGCTGGGGCCGGTGGAGGTGTGGCGTGGCGGGCAGCCGGTCGATCCCGGTTCCCGCCAGCAGCGTCTGGTTCTGGCTCTGCTCCTCGCGCGGGCCGGCCGGCCGGTCGGCATCGCGGATTTTGTCGCGCTGTTGTGGGACGAGCGGCCGCCGCGCAGCGCCGCGAACATCGTGCACCTTTATCTGGGCCGGCTGCGGCGGCTGTTCGAGCCCGGCCTGCGCCCGCGTGCGTCCGGCCGCTGGGTGGCGGGTGACGCGGCCGGCTATCGCCTGGTGGTCGACGCGGACGGGCTGGATCTGCTGAGGTTCCGGAGCTTGGCGCAAAGGGCGCGCGCGGCTGACGACCCCGCTGCGGCGCTGGCCGCCTACGTCGAAGCGCTGGAGTTGTCGCGTGGGCCGTGCGCCGGCGCGCCGGAGCTGGTCAGCCGTCCGGTCGCCGAGTTCGAGGCGGTGGACAACGAGTACGCCGATCTGGTGCGGGAGGCCGCCGACCGGGCCCTGCGCGCCGGCGCGGCCCGTGTCGTGCTTCCGATGCTGCGACGGGTGGCCCAGCAACGTCCGCTGGATGAGGCCGTTCAGGCCAGGTTGCTGCTGACGTTGTCCGCGACCGGGCAGCAGGCCGAGGCCATCGCTCTGTACCAGGAACTTCGCGGCCGGCTCGCCGGCGACCTCGGCATCGATCCGGGCCCGGAGCTGCAGGAGGCGTACCGGAGCGTCCTGCGCAACGGCCCGCCGGAGGATCCGCCGGCGGGCGGGTTGCACATCCGCCCGGGCCAGCTGCTGCCGGACCTGCCCCACTTCACGGGCCGGGGCGAGACCCTGCGCCGGGCGCTGGCGCTCATCCATGGCCGCGCCGCCGAGGGCGCCTTGCGGATCGTGGCCGTCGAAGGCATTCCCGGCGTCGGCAAGACCAGCCTCGCGACCCACCTCGCGTATCGGGTGGCCGGCGAGTTCCCGGACGGCCAGCTCTACGCCGACCTGAGAGGTCTGGACCCGGACGCCGCGCCGGCTCCGGGCGAGGTGCTGCAAGCTTTCCTGCACGCGCTGGGTGTCCGTGGCCCGGACATCCCGGAGAGCGACCTGGCCCGGTCCGGGCACTACCGCAGTGTCCTGGCGGAGCGCCGGGTGCTCATCGTGCTGGACAACGTCCGCGATGCCGAGCAGGTCCGGCCCCTGCTGCCCGGCGCCCCCGGCAGCCTCGTCCTGGTCACGAGCCGCTACAGCCTGGCCGGTCTCGTCGCGACCCACGGGGCCCACGTGCTGGCCCTCGACGTTCTGCCGGTCGACGAGGCGCGCGAGCTCCTGGTCTCCCGCGTGGGTCCCGCGCGAGCTCTGGCCGACCGGCAGGCGCTGGACGAGATCGTCGACCGGTGCGGAGGCCTTCCGCTGGCCCTCGCCGTGGTGGCCGCCCGTGCCCTGGCCCGTCCCGGACCTGGGCTGGCGGCTGTCGCGCGCGAGCTGCACGACGCTCAGGGCAGCCTCGACGGGTTCGATTCCGACGATCCGGACAGCGACCTGCGGGCCATCTTCTCCTGGTCCTACCGTGGCCTCAGTCCGGCGGCAGCGCGTCTCTTCCGTCTGTCGGCCCTGCATCCTGGTCCGGATCTCACCCTCCCGGCGGCGGCGAGCCTCGGCGGCCTGTCCACACGCGACGCTCGCGGCGTGTTCGGCGAACTGGTACGCAGCAGGCTGATCACGGAACGCCGGCCCGGCCGTTACGGCGCCCACGACCTGATCGCCGCGTACGCGCGTGAGCTGATGCTCGGCGCCGATTCCGGCGCCGAGCGCGACGCCGCCGCGGACAGGTTGCTCCTCCACTACCGGCGTGCCGCCTACGCGGCCAACCTCTTCATCAATGCCGAGATCGACGCGGACCCGCCCGCCGCGCGGGACGGGGTCGTCGACGAGAGCCCGGGCGACGGCAAGGAGGCCGCCGACTGGTTCGCCGCCGAACGTGAGGTGCTCAAGGCCGTCGTGCGTCAGGCCAACGACAGGGGCCGGGTGTACGACGCCTGGCAGCTGGAGCTCACGGTGCAGGGTTTCTATCAGCGCGAGGGCTGGTGGCAGGAGTGGGCGACCGTGGTGCGCGAGTGCCTGAACGCGGCCGACAGCGCCGCCGACCCGGCCGGGTCGGCGAACATGCTGCGCAGTCTGGCCGGCGCCCAGTTCTACCTGGGCAACAGCGCCCTCGCGCTGGTCCTGCTCGAACGGGCGCTGGTGATCTTCACCGAGCTCGGCAACGCGTCCCGGGAGGCGCTGACGCTGCGCAATCTCGGCGAGGTGAGCTTCGCGGTGGGTGACCACGACCGCTCCGTCGCCTGCCACCATCAGGCCCTGCGCATGGCGGAGGCGCTCGGTGACCGGACGGCGCAGGCGGATGTGCTGTGCCGTCTCGCCGACGCGCAGTACGAACTCGGCCGCCGCACACTGAGTTTCGAGACCATCGGCCGCGCCCTGACCCTGAGCGAGCAGCTCGCCGACGACGTCCGGCGCAGCGAGTGCCGTCTCCGGCGCGCCCAGCTGTATCTGCGCGAACGGCAGTTCACCGAATCGCTCGCCGACTGGACCGCGGCCCGGGACCTCTCCCAGGCGGTCGGCCATCGGGTGCACATGGTCCGCGCGAGGCTGGGCCTCGGCGACATCGCCTGTGCGATGAACGACCGCCCCGCTGCCCGGGCGGCGTGGCTGGAGGCGCTCGCCCTGGGCAACGACTCGGATCCGCAGCAGGCGGAACAGATCCGGCGACGCCTGGCCCAACTCGGCGAGAGTGCCGACGGCGCGGCGGCGTAGGCCCTAGCTTGGCGCATCATCGCCGTGCGGGAGATAGCGCTCGCTCCACCGCGACAGCGGCTGGAGCGTGGCGATCAGCTCCTCGGCCTCGACCGTGAGCGCATAGGTGATCTGGACCGGTGTGCTGGGAACGACGGTGCGCTCGATGAGGCGGCGCTCCTGCAACTGCTTGAGGCGCAGCGTGAGCTGAGGGTCGGAGATGCCCGGGACCAGGGCGCGGTACTCCTTGAAGCGGCGCGCGCCGCGGGCCCCCGCGAGCAGGATGGGGCCGGTCCAGCGGGTGCCGATGATGTCGATCGCCCGCAGGATGCGAAAGCAGCTTTCCTCGTCGACCCGAGGCTCGTCCGGCTTGTTCACTTCTCAAAAGTAAGTAACTTGGGGGGCGTTTGCCACTCCCGGCGGGCGGCAGGACGCTTCTCACAACCGAAGAGAGAAGGCGTCATGACGCAGCAAGCGGCACCTACGGCCCGGACAGTGCAACGGGTTCTCGACAAGACCGATCTCGGTCCGACCCCCATGTCGGCCCGGAGCTCGCTGATCATCGCTCCCGGCCGCGACGCCTGGACCGACCCGTTCCTGGTGATGGGCGAGGAGCTGGTCAACCAGCCCGGATTCGACTGGCATCCGCACCGCGGCATGGAGACCGTCACCCTGATCCTGGACGGAGCGCTCGAGCACGGCGACAGCATGGGCCACGCCGGGGTGCTCGGGCCCGGGGACGTGCAGTGGATGACCGCAGGCCGCGGCATCATCCACCGGGAGGTCGCCGCCCGGTCGGAGCACGCGCACATCATCCAGATGTGGGTCAACCTGCCGGCCGATCAGAAGCTGGTGCCCACCCGCTACCAGGACCTGCGCGCCGGCATGCACGCCGTGCACACCGAGCCGGGGGTGCTGGTTCAGCTGATCTCGGGCGAGACCGGCTCGCTGCGCGGCCCGGCGGTCAACCAGTGGCCGATCCTCGGCATGCTGATCACGCTGGATCCCAGGACCGGCTACCGGCAGCTGCTCGACGGCGATCAGCGCGCGTTCGCGTACGTGATCTCGGGCCGGCTCACCGTGGCCGGCCGCAGTGTGCGCGCCGGGCAGGTCGCCTGGTCCGATCCGGCAGCGCAGCCGGGCGGCCCGACCGCGCTGGCGCTGGCCACCGGCGACGGGGACGAGCAGACCCAGGTGCTGCTCTTCGCCGGACGCCCCATCGGCGAATCCGTGTACGCCAGCGGCCCGTTCGTGATGAACTCGCGCGACGAGATCGAGCAGGCGTACCGCGACTTCCACTCCGGCAAGTTCGGCAGCATCCCGCGCCACACCCGCCTCCCCGCCGGCGCCTGAGGCTCTTTTGACTCGCGTGCGTCGGCGGTGTGGAATATGTTGCATGCCGGTCCCTGCGCGTATGGGTGTCATCTCGCGGTCGTTGCTGCGGGAGAACGCCTATCAGTCGATCCGCGATGCGATCGTCGACGGCACGCTGGCCCCGGGGGAGCGGCTCAACGACGCCGAGCTCGCCCAGTGGCTGGGGGTGAGCCGCACCCCGGTGCGCGAGGCGCTGACCCGGCTCGAGGAATCGGGGCTGGTGCGGACCAAGCCCGGCCGCTACACGATGGTGAGCCCGCTGGACGCTCGCGCCGCGCGAGCCGCGCAGACGGTCACCGCGGCGATGCATGAGCTGGCCGTACGCGAGGCGGTGCCGCACCTGTCGGCCGGTGAGATGGAGGCGATGCGCGCGGCCAACGCCCGGTTCGCGGCGGCCCTGCAGGCGGACGACGTCGATGCGGCCATCGCCGCGGACGACGAGTTCCACGGTGTCGCGGTGACGGCCTCGGCCAATCCCGCGATCCGCGCGGTCGTCGAGCAGTTCACCCCGGTTCTGCGGCGGCTGGAACGGCTGCGGTTCTCGTCGCTCAACGGCCGGGCCTCGGTGGCGCTGCACGAGCGCATCGTGACCCTGTGCGAAGCGCGCGATGTGGAGGGCGCGGCCGTGGCCGCCCGGGAGAACTGGCTGAGTCTCGACGAGGTCTTCGACCTGGCCGTTGACGACGAACGGCCCGCGTGACCGGCGGTGCGAAAGCACACCCTCGGCATCGACGGCCCGGTCCACGAGACCTACCTGGCCGGCCTTCCGGATGACCCCGGCCTGATGGCCGCGCCTACGCTCGCAAGATGATCGGACGCCGTCGTGAGCTGGCCGTCGTGCAACGGCTGCTGGACCGTGCGGTCGCCGGCTCGGGTGAGCTTCTCACCGTCGTGGGCCCGGCCGGATCGGGAAGGACGGTGCTCGCCGAGGGGGCAGCGGAGCTGGCCCGGCAGCGTGGACTGCCGGTTCTGCGGTCGGTGGCGGCCGGCGGAACGGGCGCCCGGCTGGTGATCCTCGATGATCTCGACCCGGCCGCGGATACGGCGGATCTCGATCGGCTGGTTCTCGGCGGCGCCGCTGTGCTGGCCACCACCGACGCGGCCACGGGGTCGGGCCGGCATCTCTTTCTCGCCCCGTTCACCGAAGCCGAACTGGCCGTGCTGCTGCCCGGGCGGCCGCCCGGAACGGTGCACGCGATGTGGTTGCTCACCGCGGGCTGGCCCGGTCCGGTACTCGACCTCGCGGCGGCCGTGCCCCGGGACGCCGGCGCGGACGCCGTCGTGGAGATCGCACTCTCGACGCCGTCCCGGGGCGAGTTCCTCGTGCTCGACACGGCGCTGATCCGGCTGCTGGAGGAGGCCGCGTCGCGGGCGTCACCGCCGGCCACCCGGGCCCGGGTGCTGGTGCGGCTGGCCGGCGAGCTGCTGGGTGACCCGTCCGCGGCGGCGCGGCGACGGGAACTGGTCGACGAGGCAGTCCGGCTCGCCCGGGCCACCGACGACCCCCGGACCCTGGCCGCCGTGCTGGACGGGCGGCTGCACGGGTTGTGGGACCCGGCCGCGGCCGGCGAGCGGCTGTCCACCGCGTCCCGGATCGTCGACCTCGCGCGCCGGGCCGGGGACGCGGTTCTCGAGCGGCGTGGGCTGTTCTGGCGGTTCACCGCTCTGGCCGAGCTCGGCGACCTCGACGCGGCGGAGGCCGCCCTGGTGGCGTACGCGCGGGCGGGGGAGCGGGACGGTGACCCCGAGGCGGCGGTCGTCGCGCTGTCCCGCCAAGCGGTGCTGGCGTTGGTCCGCGGCCGTCTGGAACTCGCGGAGGAGCTGGCCGCCGAGGTGACCGAGGCCGGGCGACGGGCCGGGCTGGCCGACACCGACCGGTTGACGGCGTCGCTCCGGGGCCGGCTGGCGCTGCTGCGCGGCGAAGCGGCCGGTCAGGTCGAACCGCTGCGGGCGCTCGCACGGCGACTGCCCGGGCACTTCTTCGAGGTGACGGCAGCTCGGGCGCTGGCCGAGTCGGGTCAGGTCGCGCCGGCGTTGCTCGAGGTGGACCGCCTGCTGCCGGCGGTGCTGGCCGGGGCCGGTCCCCGCTGGATCGGCGCCGTGGCCGACCTGGCGCTGGTCGCCTCGCTCGGCGCCGCCCCCGCTGCCGCGCAGGCCCTCTACGACGCGCTGGTTCCCTGTGCCGGCCGCCTGGTCGTCTGGGGCGGGGCGAACACGATCACGGGACCGGTCGACGACTATCTCGGCCGGCTCGCCGCCCACCTGGGGCGGCCGGACGAGGCACGTGCTCATTTCGACCGGGCAGTGGAACTGGAGGAACGGCTGGGCGCGCTGCCCTGGCTGGCGGCCACCCTCGCGGCTCGCGGCGACCGGGCGCGGGCCGCGAGGATCGCCGGCGAGCTCGGCCTGTCCGCTGCCGACGTCTGGCGGCTGGTGCGCGACGGCGACGACTGGGTCTTCGACGCGGGCCCGGAACACGCCCGCCTGCGCGACGTGCGAGGGCTGCACTATCTGCGTACGCTCCTGGCCCGTCCCGCTCAGGAGGTCGCCGCCCTGGATCTGGTGGCGGGCGGCGCCGGACTCGTGACGTCCCCGCCCGAACCCGTGCTGGACGCCGCGGGTCGGTCCGCGTACCGCCGGCGGCTCGACGACCTGGCCGGGCAGTTGGATGCCGCGGACCGCGCCGGCGACGTCGAGCGCGCCACGACGCTGGCGGCCGAGCGGCAGGCCGTGCTGGGCGAGCTGCGGCGGGCCGCCGGACTCGGGGGCCGCACCCGCCGGCACAGCGCCGAGGCGGAACGCGCGCGGGTCAACGCGACGCGCGCCGTCCGGGCCGTGCTGACCCGGCTCGAGCCGCTCATGCCCGTCGCAGCGGCGCACCTGCGTTCCTCGGTGCGCACCGGCAGTCATTTCCGGTACGAACCGGCCGCCGGTGGGCCCGCCCGCTGGCAGGTGTGATCGGAGCCACGAACAACGTGTTCCCCGCCCGGTTACGCCTCCCGGGTATGTCGTCTCCGCTCGTTCTTCTGCACGGACTCACCTTCGACCGGCGGCACTGGGAGCCGTTGCGCCGGCGCCTGGCCGTCGTGGACCCCGGCCGTGAGGTTCTCGCCCTCGACCTGCCGGGTCACGGAGACGCCCCGTCGCGGGCCTCCTACCGCCTGGCGGAGGTCGCCGAGGTGCTGCACAGCCAGATAGCAGCGGCGGGTCTGACCGAGCCACCGACCGTGGTGGGTCACTCGGTGAGCGGGATCATCGCCACTGCCTACGCCGCCCGCTACCCCACTCGTACGGTCGTGAACCTGGACCAGATTCTGCTGCCCGGACCCTTCGGCGCCATCGTGCGCGCAGCGGAGCCGGAGCTTCGGGGCCCGGGCTGGCGTGCGGTCTGGGAGCGAATGGTGGCCGGCATGGGAATCGAGGCGCTCGAGGGTGAGGCCAGGCAGCTCGCGGAGACGGCCACCGATCCGCGCCCCGACCTTCTGCTGGGTTACTGGGACGAGGTCATGCACCGTACGGACCAGCAGCTCCGTGCCGACCGCGAGGCCGACCTGCGCAGCATCGGTGAGCGGGGCACCGGCTATCGGTGGGTGACCGCCGCGGAACCGCCGGCCGCCTACGTCGACTGGCTGACGGCGGCGCTGCCCACAACCGTCGTCACGGTGCTGCCCGGCAGCCACCTGCCGCACCTGGAACATCCCGACGAGCTCGCGCTGCTGTTGTCGCGGCTCGCGATCGAGCCGTAGGCGCAGCGACGCGGGGTCTCACCGGCGGGCGGCCGAGGGAACGTCGGTGAGGCCGAACTGATCCCTGACGCCGGCCAGGAAGGTGGCGTCGTCGGCTGCCCGCCGGGCGCTGAGCATCCGGATGCCGTCGGCGCCCGCTTCGTACCGGAGCTGGTCGGTGCCGTCGGTGACCGCGGTGAAGACGGTTTCGGCGATGTTGGCCGGGGCCGAGCCCTCGGCTGTCAGCGGGCCGAGAACGCCGAGGACCTTGCCGACGGCCGGCTGGTAGTCGGCGATCTCCGGGTCGTTGCTGAAGTCGAGGGACCGGCCGCCGAAGTCGGTCCGGATGCCGCCGGGTTCGACCAGCTTCACCCGTACGCCGATCGTGCCGAGCTCGTAGGCCAGTGACTCGGAAAGGCCCTCGACCGCGAACTTCGCGCCGTGGTAGAGCGTGCCGAGCGGGAACGCCATCCGGCCGCCGATCGACGAGATGTTGACGATGACGCCGGAACGCTGCGTCCGGAAGTGCGGCAGCACCGCCTGGGCCGTCGCCAGCAGGCCGAAGACGTTCACCTCGAACTGGCGCCGGATCTTCGCCATCGGCGTGGCCTCCAAGGGTCCGTACGCGCCGTAGCCCGCGTTGTTGACGAGGGCGTCGAGGCGCCCGAAGCGGTCCAGGCCGGCCCGCACCGCCGACGTGATCGAGCCGGCGTCCTCGACGTCGAGCCGCGTGACGAGCGTGTTGTCCAGCCGCGTCAGCTCGGTCTCGGCCTCGGGCCGGCGCATGGTGGCGACGACGTTCCAGCCCTTGGCCTGGAACAGTTCGGCCGTGGCGCGGCCCAGGCCGCTGGAGGTTCCGGTGATCAGCACTGTCTGAGTCATGGATCAATCGTCGGCCCCGCCGAGGCTCAGCCCTAGACTGTTCGGCGCGCTCCGATGCCTGATCCGCTCACCGCTGCGACCCGCGTGTGAGTGCCATACTCGCGGATGTGGAAGCGCTGACCGAGCTGCGCGAGCTCATTCCTCGGCTGCACGGCACGGTCGCGCGGGGCAGTTGGCTGCCCGGCTCGCTGGTGACGGCCGCGACCGCCGAATCCGAGCCGTACTGCTCGCACGTCGAACCCATGGTCGCCGTCGTGGTGGCCGGCGAGAAGCGGATGGCTCTGGCCGGGCACGAGTTCCGCTACGGCGCCGGCGAATACCTGGTCTTCTCGATGGAGTTGGCGGTCACGGCACGGATCACCCGGGCCGACCCGTTCCTCGCGGCCGGGGTGCGCCTGCGTCCCGAGCTCATCGCCGAGCTGCTGCTCGAATCGCCCGAGTCGGCCGCGCGGGACACCCCCGGGCCCGGCGCCGGGGTCGCCACCGCGGACGACGACCTGCTCGGCGCGCTCGTGCGGCTGCTGCGCCTCGTCGAGCGGCCGCGGGATTTCGCGATCCTGGCTCCGGGGGTCGAGCGGGAGATCCACTGGCGGCTGCTGACCGGCCCCCTGGGCGGTCTCGTCCGGCAGGTCGGCCGGGCCGACGAGCGCTTCACGATCGCCCGGCGCGCCGCGCGCTGGCTCGAGGATCACTACGACCGGGCCATCCGAGTCGATGACCTGGCCCGTCACGCGGGTGTCAGCGTCGCCACGCTCAACCGGCACTTCCGGGCGGCCACCCTGATGAGCCCGGTGCAATACCAGAAGCAGCTGCGCCTGCAGGAGGCCCGGATCCGGCTCGCGGCCGCGCCGGGGGATGTGGCCGGGGTCGGGCACGCGGTGGGGTACGGGAGCCTGTCGCAATTCAGCCGCGAATACCGCCGGCTCTTCGGCGTGCCGCCGAGCGAGGACGCCCGCCGCACCCGCCCCCCGTCGGCCTGAGACCAGCGGCGGCCGGCCCGGCGCAGCAGATCCGGCGGCGAATGCGTTCTTAGCCCAGGGGCACCGGACGGGCGCCACCGACGGGGAGGACGGATGAGCTTCGAGGAGTTCGCGGCGGCGCGGTTGGCCTCGCTGCTGCGATATGCGGTGCTGCTCAGCGGCGACCGCGAGGAAGCCCGCGACATCGTCCAGGAGGTGCTGGCCCGGGCGCTGGTGAAGTGGGGCCGGATCGGCTCGGTGCACGATCCCTACGGCTACGTGCGGCGGATGGTGACCAATGAGTTCCTGTCGCTGCGCCGCCGCCGGCGGGTGTGGACAGTGCCGCTGGGACCGGACGCGGTCGACGGCGCGTCGGCGCCGCGCGTGCCGGAACAGCCGGAGCCGGACGACGACCTGTGGCACCTGCTGATGAGGTTGCCACGCCAGCAGCGGGCGGTGATCGTGCTGCGCTACTACGAGAGCCTCAGCGATCTGGAGATAGCGGAGGTGCTCGGCTGCCGCACCGGGACAGTGCGCAGCAACGCCAGCCGGGCGCTGGCCGCGCTGCGGGTCGAACTCGACGAGCCTGCGAACAACGAAAGGATCCCCTCGTGACCAGCCTCGACGAGCTCCGGCGCACCCTCGAGCAGCGCGCCGATCTCGCCCCCGACGCCGTCGGCCTGGTGGAGCAGGCACGAGCCGGCGCCGTGCGCCTGCGTCGCCGCAACCGGTTCCGCGCGGTCGCCGCCGCGGTCGTCGCCGTGGCTGTCGCGGTGGGCGTCCCGTACGCCGCCCGGCTGAACCCCAGCGAGCCGGCACCGAACCCGGCCGGTCCCATGACGTACTACCGCGAGCCGTTCCAGCTCACCCTCGACCTCGCGCCCGGCCCCGTCTACTTCACCCTGACCCACGGCACCCAGGGCAGGACGCAATTCCTGGTCGCCCGGCCGATCGGCACGCCCAAGGACGACTCCGGCGGCACCATCGCCGCCCACGACCCGGGCACGTTCGACCCCACCCGGCTGCGCCGTGGCGAGCGGGTCACCGTGCACGGCCACCCCGCCTTCTATGTGCAGAACCTGGACCCGCCCGCACCGTCCGAGCCCGCCGGCACGAACGCGTCCGGCCCGGACTCGTCGTACCGGATCGGAGCGGCGGTGGGCTGGCAGGACCCGTCCGGCGCGTGGGTGACCGTCTCCGACGGCGCGAGCCGAGCCGCGATGCTGCGGCTGGCCGAGAGCGTCCGGCTGACGTCGCCGCGCACCGCGCGGGCGCCGGTGAGGTTCGGTTGGGTGCCGCTGGACCTGCCGGTCACCTATACCGAGAGCCGCGACGTGGCGGCCCACGGAGTGTCGGCGAACATCGGGTTCGGCGGCCCCGCCGAACCGTCCGGGCAGCCGTCCAGTCCGTTCTTCGCGATGCCGTACGACACCCCGCTGAGCGTGTCTGTGCTGCCGATGGAGGGCATCATGACCGCGTGGGGGGAGGACTACGCCGATCGCCCGATGCGCGTCATCGCCGGCCACCGGACCTGGTACATCGAGGGTGATGCCGGTCCGCTCGCCAGCCGGGACGGCAGTCACATGCTGATCCAGGCCGGCTCGTGCGGGATCACCATCGCGGTCCGGGACCGAGCCTCGATCCCGTCCGCGGCGCTCGAGAGGATGGTCGAGAACATGACCTTCGGCGGGTGCGACGACACATCGGACTGGCTGCCGATCGTCGGCTCCTGATCACACGGCCCTGATGTCGCAGTCGGTCCTCACGATGTCGCAGTCGGTCCTCACGATGTCGCGGTCGGTCCTCACGATGTCGCGGTCGGTCCTCACGTGAGAGCGGCTGCGCCGAACGACACCGAGAAGCGTTTGCACCAGATGCTGACGCTGCGGAAGTCGCTCGGGTCGATGTTGTCGCGGAGGCGGTACACCTGGTTGCCGTGATTGCCCTTGAGCCGACCCAACTCCGCGTACTCGCCGTCGTCGAAGACGTGCCAGCCGTCGGCGCCGGCCCGTACGGGTTGGTCGGACAGCCATACCCGCAGGTCAGGCCCGTCGGAGGTATCCAGGCCGACCAGTTCCAGCTGGTGGCTGCCGTCCGCGTTGCGGACCATCCTGGCGGTGCCGGTGGTTCCGTGCTCGTGGGTGACGAACGAACCCTGCGTGAGCACCATCGCGGCCGGTTCCCGCGGCTTCGAAGAGGGGGCCGATGCCGCCGATGCGGCCGGAGAAGCGGAAACTTCGATGGACAGCGCGTCCGTCACGGTCGTGTCGGTGAGGAGTCGCCAGGGCTGGAACCAGTAGAGGCCCACGGCGCCGCCGACGCTGAACAGCGCTGCGACGAGCCAGGCAACGGGCTTGGACAAGGTTCGGCGAATCATGGCTTCGAGCCAACCCGGAGCCGACCGTTCGCGCCAGGCTGCGGTGCTTACGGTCACCTTACGGCGGGAGCCCGCCGCCCTGTCCCGCCCGGTCCGCCGGGAACGGCATAACGCGGAGAGAAGCGGGCACGCTAGCAGCCGTGCAAACGTCTGACGTCGTATTCGCGGTCATCGGTTTCGGGGCGCTGCTCGCCGGGATCCTGCCGCGCCTGCTCGAGCGCCGGCCGCTGTCGATGCCGATCGCGTTCCTGGGTCTCGGCATGCTCGTCTTCGGTCTGCCGCTCGGTCTGCCCGACGCCGATCCGCTGACCCATTCCAAGGCCACGGAGCACCTGACCGAGGTCGGCGTCATCGTCGCCCTGATGGGAGCGGGTCTGAAGATCGACCGGCCGCTCAGCGGGCGGGGCTGGGCGTCCACGTGGCGGCTGCTCGTGATCGCGATGCCGGTGACCATCGCCGCGGTGGCGCTGCTCGGCTGGTGGTGGGCCGGACTCGTACCGGCCGCCGCCTTGCTGCTGGGCGCTGCGCTTGCCCCGACCGACCCGGTTCTCGCCTCGGACGTCCAGGTCGGCGAGCCCACCGACTCCGAGGACTCCGAGGACGAGGTGCGGTTCGCGCTCACCTCCGAGGCCGGGCTCAACGACGGGCTCGCGTTCCCCTTCGTCTACGCGGCCATCGCGATGGCCGGGACGGCCGGGCTGGGCTGGATCGGCCACTGGGCCTGGCAGGACCTGCTCTACAAGCTCGCCATGGGCGTGATCGGCGGGTTGATCGTGGGCAGGGTGCTGGGCTGGCTGTTCTTCCGTCCTCGTGCCGAGGCGCTGCGCCTGGCCCGCCATTCCGAGGGTTTCCTCGCCCTGGCGGCGACGTTCGTGGCGTACGGAGTGGTGGAAGTCGCGGGAGGGTACGGCTTCCTGGCCGTGTTCGTCGCCGCGCGAGCCATCCGTGCCGCCGAGCGGTCACACGACTACCACCAGGTGTTGCACGACTTCGCCGAGCAGACCGAGCGGCTGCTCACCGTCCTTCTGCTGCTGCTCTTCGGTGGTGCGATCGTGGGCGGACTGCTCGAAGCCCTCACCTGGCCCGCCGTCTTCGTGGGGCTCGCGCTGTTGTTCGTCATCCGGCCGCTGACCGGCATCCTGTCTCTGCGCGGGGCGCCCGGCTCGACCGCGGAGCACTGGGTGATCGCCGCCTTCGGCATCCGGGGGATCGGTTCGTTCTACTACCTGTCCTACGCGTTGACGCATGCCGCCTTCCCCGGCGCCGACCTGATCTGGGCGACCATCGGCTTCGTCGTGCTCGTGTCGGTGGTTCTGCACGGCGTGGCGGCCACGCCGGTGATGCAGATGCTGGACCGCGCCCACGATCGCACGGGGCAGCGCGGGCCGCAGCCGGAACCCAGCCGGTGAACCGGCAGAACGGGCTTACGGGATCCGGGCGACGGCCCCGTACCCGGTGGCCTCGGCGGCGGTCGGGCGGGGTCCCGGTTCGGGGCGCCAGTCGCTCACCGAGACGATTCCCGGGTCCAGCAGTTCGAGACCGTTGAAGAACGGGGTGACCTCGGCCAGCGTACGCGGGCTGAACCGGGGCTTGATGCCCTCGTTGATCGCGTTCATCGCGGCGATCGTCTCGGGGTCGAGCGGATCGAACGTCGCGTGCGACAGCATCAGGTAGCTGCCGGCCGGCAGCGCGGAGACGAGCTCGCTCACGATGCCGTAGGGGTCCTCGTGGTCCTCGACGAAGTGCATGATCGCCACCAGCTGCAGCGCGATGGGCCGGGACCAGTCCAGGGTGCTGCGCACGGCGGGGTCGTCCAGGATCTTCCGCGGTTCCCGCACGTCGGCGTCGATGTAGGCGGTGGCGCCCTCGTCCGAACTGGTCAGCAACGCCCGGGCGTGGCTCAGCACCAGCGGGTCGTTGTCCACGTAGACGATCCGCGACTCCGGGGCGATTCCCTGGGCCACGTCGTGCACATTGTCGGCGGTGGGCAGCCCGGTGCCGATGTCGAGGAACTGCCGGATACCGGCCTCGCGGGCGAGGTGACGCACCGCCCGCTGCATGAACGCGCGGTTCTCGCGGGCGGCGGTGCGGATGTGCGGGAACACGCCGGCGATCGCGTCACCGGCATCGCGGTCGGCCTGGAAATTGTCCTTGCCGCCGAGCCAGTAGTTGTACCGACGCGCCGGATGCGGCCGGGTGGGGTCGAGGTCCGGCCCGCCGCGCTGATCCGTGCCCTGCTCGCTGCCCATCACCGTCTCCATTGTCCCTCGATGCGATCCCGCCATCCTAGATCGGCCGCGAAATCCGTCCGCCCTTCGGTGCGGCGCAGGGAGGACGGGCGCGGCCCGCACGGCCTCGTCGACGGTGGCGATCACCGAGGCCAGGCCAGCTGGGCCAATGCTCGCGCGGGCCCTCGCCAAGCTGCGGGAGGAGCTCGGCCCGGACGCCGGCTGACCGGTTCCCGGCGCGGAAGGCTCAGAACGTGCCTCGATAGAGTGAGCAACCGCGGCAGACCTCCGGCGGATCGCTGCTGATCAGCCGGCGCCGGAACTCGCGGTAGCGCGCGCCGTGCCAGATCTCGGCGAAAGTCTGCTCGCCGACCTGCCCCAGGGTGGCCCGGTCGTCGCCCATGACCATGCAGCAGGGTTGGACCACGCCGGCGCTGGTGACGTAGACAGCCTCCCAGGGCCAGGAACACCCGCGACCGTCGGACGGCCCGGGCTCGGTCATGGTGAGCCCGGGCAACCGCAGTCGCAGGCCGGTCTCGGCGGCGGCGGAGTTCGCCCGGGCGAACAGGGCGGCGGCGTGGTCGAGGTCGGCGCCGGTCCAGAGCGCCTGATCGGCCGTGAAGGATCGGATGCCCGCGTACCGGCCGGCCGGGTCGGTGTCGGAGAAGCTGTGCGACAGGTTCTGCACGTGCAGCTCGTCGACCCCGATGCCGGCCAGCAGGCGGACCAGGTCCGGCAGCTCGCCGACGTTGCCGCGCATCGCCACGAACACCACCCGGATCCACGGGGTCACGCTCCCGGCCTGCCGCTTGGCGGTGACCAGCCCGGCCAGGTTCTCCACGACGCTCGCGAATCGCGCGCCGTCGCGGATGTTCTCGTAGGTCGCTGCGGTGGCGCCGTCCAGCGAGACGTGCAGCCAGTCGACCCCGCTGCCGACCAGCTCGTCGGCCCGCCGGCGGTTGAGCAGCGTCGCGTTGCTGTTGAAGCCGACCGTGATCCGGCGATCGACGGCCGCGCGGATCATGTCGAGCAGATAGGGGGAGAGGAGCGGCTCGCCCAGGCCCTGCAGGGTGAGCCGCCGCAGCTCGGGCAGGTCGCCGATGAGTCGCTGGAACAACTCGAGCGGCATGGCCCCGGCCAGCTTGTTGACCGGCGGCCGGTAGCGGACGAGGCACATGGTGCAGGCCAGATTGCAGGCTGCGGTGATCTCGACCTGCAGGTGCGGCGGCAGCGCCGGTTCATCCTGATCGACCGGCATGGGCGTCATACGCGGCGCATTCCCCGCCCGGCCGGCTTGAAACCGGCTCCGGTACGGGCAGATTCGCGGGCGGCATCCGGCTTGACAAAGGGCGCGGTCCTTCGTGGACGATGCGGGATGCGCATTCTCGTCGTGGGTGGAAGTGGTCTCGTCGGGGCCCATGTCGCGGAGGTGCTGCGTGAGCGCGGCCACGCGGTGACCAGTGTGGCGCGTGCCGCGGCCCCCGGCGTGGACCACCGGCTCGATCTGGGAGCCGCCTCGGCCGAGCAGATGCGGCCGCTGCTGGCCGGGCACGACGGCGTGGTCTTCGCCGCCCGCACGGACGAGCAACGACCGCTGCGCCGGCCGATCCATCCGGCGTTCCGCCGAGACATGGTGGAGCCGGTGGTACGCCTGTTCGCCGCGGCCCGCCACGAGGGGCTGACCCGCGGCGTCATCATGGGCTCGTACTACACGTACTTCGATCGGCTGCATCCGCAGTGGCGCCTTCCGGAACGGCACGTCTATGTCCGCTGCCGGGTCGAGCAGGCCCGGGAGGCGCGGGTGGCCGCCGGTCCCGGTCTGCCGGTCGCCGTCCTGGAGCTGCCGTTCGTGTTCGGCCGTGCCGGCGACCGCCTGCCGAACTGGGCGCCCGCCCTGGATCGCTGGGTCCGGTCCCGTGCGCCGCTGGTCGCCCCGCCCGGCGGGACAGCGGCCACCTCGGCCCGCCGCGTGGCCGAGGTCGCGGCGGACGCGCTCGAACGCGGCAGCGGCCAGGACATCCCGGTGGCCGACGAGAACCTGACCTGGTCCGAGATGATCACTCGGATCGCCGCGGCAGCCGATCGTCCGCGCCGGGCCGTTCGCCTCCCGGCTGTCGCGATGCGCGGGTCGCTCCGGCTCGGCGGGGCCTTGCAGGCTCTGAGCGGCCGGGAGTCGGGCACCAATCTGACGTACCTGGCCGACCTGCTGCTGGCCGACCTGTTCATCGAGCCGGTGTCGGGCCGGCCGCTGGAGGAGGCCATCCGGGACACGTTCAAGCCTTGACGCCGCTCAGCGCACCCGGACCAGTCCCTGCTGGTAGGCGAGGACGACCAGCTGGGCGCGGTCGCGGGCCCGCACCTTCATCATCGCCCGGTGGATGTGCGTCCGTACCGTCAAGGGGCTCACGGTCAGGCGGTCGGCGATCTCCTGGTTCGACAGGCCGTGGGCGGCCAGCGCGGTCATCTCGCGCTCCCGGTCGGTCAGCGTCGCCAATGAGCCCCGGGACGGCTCGCCGACGGTGCCGGGACCGGACAGGAACTGGTTGATGAGCGCGCGGGTGGCTGACGGCGAGAGCAGCGCCTCGCCCCCGACCACGGTCCTGATGCCGGCCAGCAGAACGTCCGGGGTGACGTCCTTGCCGAGAAAGCCGCTGGCCCCCGCCTCGAGCGCGCGGGCCACGTACTCGTCGGTTTCGAACGTGGTGAGGATCAGCACGCGCGTCCGTGCCAGCTCGGTCGTGGAACAGATGCGTCGCGTCGCGGCCAGCCCGTCGAGGACCGGCATCCGGATGTCCATCAGGACGAGGTCGGGCCGGTGCAGCTGAGCGAGTGCGACCGCTTCCTCGCCGTTCGCGGCCTCGGCGACAACCGTCATGTCGTCGCCGGACTCGATCAGCATCCGGAACGTCGAGCGCAGCAGCGCCTGGTCGTCGGCGAGAACGATCCGGATCATCGGAGCACCTGCGCTTCCTGCCAGGGGGCCAGCGGGATGGTGAGGGAGACCGCGTACCGATCGGGGCCGGCCGGTCCGGCCCGGACCGACCCGCCGACCGCGTTCGCGCGTTCGCGCATGCCGATCAGCCCGTAACCGCCGGTTCCGGCCGGAGCGGAGTGGGCCGAGGTGTTGACCACGTGGACGGCGAAGGTGTCCTCCTCGTACGTCAGGCAGATGGTGACGATCGGGCGGACGGCATGTCTGGTGACGTTGGTCAGCGCCTCCTGAACGATCCGGAACGCTGTGAGCTCGACCAGCGACGGTAAGCGCCGCGGCGTCCCGTCGCTGGTCACGGAGACGTCGATCCCGGCCGCCCGGCAGGCTTCGATCACCTCGGAAAGCTGGTCGAGGCCGGGCGCCGGGGTGGTGCCCGGCGAGGAGTCGTCGCCGGGGTTACGGAGCAGTCCCACGGTCGCTTTGAGCTCGCGCAGAGCGGCCGACGTGGAGCCGCTCAGCCCGGCGAGAAGTTGAGGCACCTGCTCCGGACGCTTCCCCAGCAGATGGGCCGCGGTCCCGGCCTGCGCGTTGGCGACCGCGAGGTGATGGGCGACAACATCGTGCAGGTCACGCGCGATGCGCAAGCGTTCCTCGCTCAGCCGGCGGCGCACGTCGTCGTCCCGATTGCGTTCGGCGTCCGCGGCGCGGGCCTCGACCATCCGCAGGTACGCCCGCTGGGCGTGGGTCATCCGTCCGGCGAACACGGCCGGGAGCAGCCACAGGGCGACGCCGACGGTCCGCAGGAGCAGGGACCCTCCCGTCGGGGTCGCGTCGCCCACCGCGCCGCCCGCGATCACCGCGCCCACCGCGATCCCGGTCCACCAGGCCGCCGCCCGCAGACTGCCGGCAACCGTCAGCCGATACAGGCAGCCGATCAGCGGGGCCAGCAGCAACGGCGTCGGCAGGTAGCCGGCCGCGCAGGCGGCAGCGGCGCAGCAGATCGCGACGACGGTCGCCACCCGCGGGAAGCGGGCGGAGGCGAACAGGGCCCCGCTCGCGACCAGGCTCAGCAGCGCGCCGGGAAGCAGCTCGGCCGGCCGGAAGATGCCCTCGGTGCTGAGGCTGGCGCCGAGGGCAGCGAAGACGAACGCGACCAGCGCGGTCAGTACGTTCATCGGGCCGACACTACGTGAACCGGCTCCGATCCCGGCTGCGGTTCGCTCGAGGCCCCGCCCTCGACGTCGACATGCGGCAGCACCCGGTCGAGCCACCGCGGCAGCCACCAGGCCCGCTCGCCGAGCAGCCGCAGGACGGCGGGCACCAGCGTCAGGCGTACCACGAAAGCGTCGAAGAAGACCGCGCACGCGAGCCCGAGGCCCACCATCTTGATCAGCGGCTCGTCGGCCGCCGCGAACCCGCCGAACACCGCGATCATGATTACCGCAGCCGCGACCACGACCTTGGAGCTCTGCTCGAAACCGGTGACGATCGCGTCGTGGGCCGGCCTTCCGTGTACGTGAGCTTCGCGCATCCGCGACACGAGGAAGACCTCGTAGTCCATCGCGAGCCCGAACACGATGCCCACGAGCAGAATCGGCATCAGGCTCATGACCGGCCCGGTCTGCTCGATGCCGAGCAGGTCGGCTGCCCATCCCCACTGGAACACCGCGACGATCACCCCGAGCGCGGCGAACAGCGACAGCAGGAAGCCGAGCGCCGCTTTGACCGGGACCCAGACCGAACGGAAGACCACCAGCAGAAGCAGTACGGCGAGGCCGATCACGATCGCGACGTACGGGACGAGCGCCGACTGCGTCTTGCGTGCCATGTCGATGTCCAGCGCGGTGGTGCCGGTGATCTCGTACCGTACCTGTCCGGCCGCCTCCACGCCGGGGCGCGCGGTTCGCAGCGCTTCCACCAGTGCCTCGGTACGTTCGTCGGTCGGACCGGTCGACGGCACGGCGGTGAGGATCGCCGTGTCGCGCTGCTGGTTGAAGGTCGCCTTGGACACCGACACCACGCCGCTGGTCGTTCTGACGCTGTCCGCCACAGTTGCCACCGCCGACACCGGGTCAGTGGCGCCACGGGCGTCGACCACCACCGTCAGCGGACCGTTGAACCCGGGACCGAACGCCTCGGCCCTCAGGTCGTACGCGCGTCGCTGGGTCTCTGTCGTCGGCAGCGACGCATCCCCGGGCGTGCCGAGTTGCAGGGACAGGGCCGGGACGGCGATCGCGGCCAGCACCGCGACACCGGCCAGCGTGATCACGAGCGGACGGCGCAACACCAGCCGCATCCAGGCCCGCGCCGCCGGGTGGCGCTCCGAGCTGCGGACACCGCTGCGGCGTTGCGATCGGGGGAGGACCCGGTTCGGGGCGAAGCCCAGCAACGCCGGCACCAGGGTCAGCGCCACCAGGACGGCCACCACCACCGCACCCGCGGCGGCCAGTCCCATCTTCGCCAGCGACGGGATCCCCACCACCGACAGACCGGCGAGCGCGATCACCACGGTGGTCCCGGCGAAGGCCACCGCCGAGCCGGCCGTCCCCACCGCGCGCCCCGTGGCCCGCTCGGCGTCGTCGCGGCCGTGGCGCTCCTCGCGGTAGCGGGAGACGACGAACATCGCATAATCGATGCCGACCGCCAGCCCCAGCATCAGCGCGAGCATGCCGCTGGTGATCGCCATCTTCAGCGGCCCGGCGACCGCCCAGACGCCGAGGAACGAGATGGCCACCCCGATGACCGCCGTGAGGAGCGGCAGACCCGCCGCCACCATCGAACCGAAGGTCATCAGCAGGACGACCGCGGCGATCGCCACTCCGGCGAGCTCCATGGCACTCATCCGGGTGCCGGTCTTGAGCGCCGATCCCGACATCTCCGCCGTCAATCCGGCATCGCGCGCCCGCTCCACCGCATCGGCCAGCGCCATGCGCGACTCCTCGGTCACCTCGGACGACGGAACCCCGTACGACACCGACGCGAACCCGGTCGATCCGTCGGCGCTGACGCCTCCGCCGGTCGAGGGCGGCACGACCCGCGACACCTGAGGGCCGCCGGAGACGAGCGCCAGCGCCGCGTCGACGGCCTTCGCGTTCCCCGCGGACGTCAGTCGCTGACCCGGCGGAGCGACGAACACGATGGTCGCCGACGCCCCGTCCGCGGCGGCGCCCGGAAAGCGCTCCGCGATGAGGTCGAACGCCTGCTGCGACTCGATCCCCGGCATCGTCGCCCGGGTGCTGACCGGGCCCTCCGACTCGACGGCGAGCAGCACGACCCCGCCCAGCGCGAACAGCCACACCAGGACGACCAGCCATCGACGGCGATAGGAAAAGCGACCAAGACGATCCAGCATGCCTGCCATGGCGGACACTCCACTTCTCTGCGAAAGGTGCCCACAGCCTCTCGGCCGGGCCCCGGTCGCGTCGTCGTGCAGGTGCAGGCTTCAGGTACGGGAATCGCAGTACGCGCTGAGCGTCAGGCCGGCGGGTGTGATCCTGCCGTCGGCGGGAAGTGAGCGGACGGAAGGGAGTTGAACCTGTAGTGACGCTCAAGTTCGCGGTATTCGGTGACTCGATCGCCTACGGCCAGGGTGCCTCCGCCACCGCCGACACGGTGGCGCAGCGTCTCTCGGCCGACCTGACCGCCCATGATCTGCCCAACGAGGTGCGCGTCTTCGCCGTACCCGGAGCCCAGAGCCGTGACCTGCCGGCCCAGGTGGACCGGGGGCTCGCCTGGCGGCCGCGGCTCGCGCTGATCATCATCGGCGCGAACGACCTGACCCGCTTCGTGCCGCCGGAGCAGGCCGCCGCTCAGCTCGCTGCCGCTGTTCGGCGCCTGCGGGCGGCCGGCGCCGAGGTGGTGGTCGCGCCGGCGCCCGACCTCAGCGTGGTGCCCTGGGTGCCGCCGCAGATGCGGGCGGTCGTGCGGGCCGGCAGCCGGGTGCTGCACGACGCGCAGAGCCGAGCCGTTCTCGCCGAGGGCGCGCGGGTGGCGGACTTCGGGATGAGCTCCTCGGCGGGCTTCGTCGTGGATCCCGGCCTGTTCAGCGCCGACCGGTTCCACCCGTCCAGCGCCGGCTACGCCGTCATCGCCGGCGCGCTGGCCGGCACGGTCCGCGAGGCGGCTACGGCCGCGCGGTGACGCGGGAGGCACCGTCCGCGGTGTGGCTCGCGGACGGTGCCTCGGCTCAGGTCGCGCCGGGGGTCAGCGGCCCGCGCCGACCGGTTGCGGCAGAGCCGGCGGCTCGGGTACGGCGTCCTGCAGTCGTTCGCCCTCCACGTCGACGTTCGGCAGCAGCCGGTCCAGCCACCGGGGGAGCGCCCACGCCCGCCGGCCGAGCAGGGCCATCGCCGCCGGGACGATCGTCATGCGGACCAGGAACGCGTCGAGCAGGATGGCCGCGGCCAGGGCGAACCCGATCGACTTGATCAGTGGGTCCGGGGCCAGGACGAAGCCGGCGAAGACGCTGATCATGATGATCGCCGCCGCCGTGACCACGCGGGCGCCGTGCGCGTAGCCCGCGGTCACCGCCTGGATCGGGGACGCGCCGTGCACGTGCTCCTCGCGCATCCGGCTGACCAGGAAGACCTCGTAGTCCATGGCCAGACCGAACACGATCCCGATGAGGATCACCGGCAGCAGGCTGACGATCGGGCCGGTCTGTTCCACCCCGAACACGTCGGCCAGCCAGCCCCACTGGAAGACCGCGACCACCGCGCCGAACGTGGCCACCACCGACAGCAGGAACCCGGCGATCGCCTTCAGCGGCACCAGCACCGACCGGAACAACAGGGTGAGGAGCAGGAAGGCCAGAACGACGATCACCGCCAGGTACGGCACCAGCGCGTCACCCATCTTGGCGGCGATGTCGATGGTGACGGCCGTGGTGCCGGTGACGGACAGGTCGGCGCCGGTGTCCGCCCGCAGGTCCGCGTCGGCGTCGCGGATCGCGTGCACGAGGTCGGTCGTCTCGGTGCTGTCCGGCGCGCTGGCCGGGATCACCGACACCATCGCGGTGTCGCCGGCCTGGTTGAACGTCGGCGGGCTGACCGACACCACGCCGGGCAGGGCCTTGATGGTGTCGGCGGCCGCGGTCGCCGCCGCCTTCGGGTCCGGGCTGCCGGCAGCGTCCACCACGACCAGCAGCGGACCGTTGTAGCCGGCGCCGAATCCGGTCGTCATCAGGTCGTACGCCTTGCGCTGGGTGGTGTCCGGCGACGCCATGTTGTCGCCGGGCAGGCCCAGCCGCAGATCGAGCGCCGGCACGGCGATGATCCCGAGCACGGCGACCGCGGTCGCCACGGTCAGGATCGGCCGCCGGGTGATCGCGCGAGCCCACCGCAGGCTCAGCGTGGGGCGGGCCCCGTCCGCCTCGAGGTCCCGGGCGTGGCCGGTGCGCCCGGTGATCCGCCGGCCCGCGAAGCCGACCAGCGCCGGCAGCAGGGTGAGGGCGATGAGCACGGCCACCGCGACCGCGCCCGCGGCGGCCAGACCCATCTCCGTGAGCACCGGGATGTTGACCACCGCCAGCGCGGTCAGGGCGACGAGCACGGTGAGCCCGGCGAACGTGACCGCGGACCCGGCCGTGCCGACCGCGCGCCCGGCCGCCTCCGCGCCGGTCCGGCCCACGGCCAACTCGTGCCGGTACCGCGAGACGATGAAGAGCGCGTAGTCGATGCTGACCGCGATGCCCAGCATCAGCGCCAGCGTCGACGTGCTGCTGCTCAGGTCGAGGAAGCCGGAGGCCAGCTGGATGCCGGCCATCGTGGCCGCCACCCCCAGGAAGGCGGTGAGCAGTGGCAGCCCGGCCGCGATGAGCGAGCCGAAGGTGATGGTCAGCACGACCGCGGCCACGCCGAAGCCGATCACCTCGCTGAGCCCCTGCTCGGGCTCGCTCTGCAGGGCGTCGCCCCCGGCCTCCACGGCCAGCCCGGCGTCGCGCCCGGGTTCCGCGGCCGCCAGAAGCGCCTCACGGTCGGCGTCCGTCACCTCGGCCGCCGGCACCTTGAACGTGACCCGGGCGTACGCGATCGTGCTGCCCTCGTTGACGGTGCCGTCCAGCGGATCGCTCACCTGGGCCACCTGCGGCCCGGTCTTCAAGGCGGCGACGGTACGGTCGACCGCGCCCCGGTTCTGCGGGTCGGTGAGCTTCTCGCCGGGCGGTGCGGCGAACACCACCCGTGCCTCGGCGCCACCCGCGGGTGACTCGCCGAAGCGCTCGCTCAGCAGGTCCTGAGCCTGTTGGGCCTCGGTGCCGGGAATGGCGAAATCGTCCGAGGTCGGGCCGGACAGCGTGGCCGCGCCCACGCCGAGCAGCCCCAGTACGGCCAGCCAGATCGCGAGGACCAGCTTGCGGCGGTAGAAGCTGAACCGGCCGAGCCGGTACAGATAGGTAGCCATCGGAGTTCTCCCGGGCAGCCGGAGTCAGTGACCGCTCCACAGTCGCGAAACCCACGCCGGAAGTCGTCGTCCAGCCACAGACGGCCGTCTACGACAATTGCGGTATCCGGCGCCGTGCCCGGTACCACGCCGGGAGGACGCCACCGGATCGCGCCGGGCGTAGGGTCGGCCGTGATGAACACGACCGAGGGACACCTGCTGGGACGCTGGCGCGTGATCGCCGAGCGGCCGCTGCTGGTCGATTTCGTGCTCGCCCTGGTGCTGGCGGCCGCGGTGTTCAAGGCGGCGCTGCCGGAGTCCACGCACCGGCCGAACGGCTGGGACGTGCTGATCGCGGTGGTGGCGTTCGTGGCGGTCATGGGCCGCCGCCGCCGGCCGATGACCGCGCTGGCGATCGCCACCACGGCCACTGCCGCCGCCGTGGTCCAGGAGGTCAACAATCCGGGCCTGATCGTGGCGCTGGGCGTCATCACGTACTCGATCGCCGCCCACACCGATCGGCGCCGGGGCTGGTTGTGCGCGCTGGCCGCGTCATCGGTGGTCTATGTGACCGTGGTGCTGCTCAACCGGGACGTGTGGCTGCGCCCCGACGTGCTCGGACTGTTCGCCTGGGTCTTCCTGGCGGCCGCGGTGGGCGACGCGGCCCGGTCGCACCGGGCGTATGTCCGCGAGGTGGAGGAGCGGGCCCACCGTGCCGAGCACAGCCGCGAGGAGGAGGCCCGCCGCCGGGTCACCGAGGAGCGGCTGCGCATCGCCCGCGAGTTGCACGACGTGGTGGCGCACCACATCGCGGTGATCAACGTGCAGGCCGGCGCGGCCACCCACATCCTCGACCGCCGGCCCGACCAGGTGGCGCCCGCCCTGAACCACATCCGGGAGGCGTCGAACAGCGTGCTCTCCGAGATCCAGTCGGTGGTGGGCGTGCTGCGCAGCGCGGACGAGCCGGACGACACCGAGCCGGCGCCCAGTCTCACCCGGCTGCCCGACCTGCTGGCCGGTCTCGCGGCGGCCGGTTTTCCGGTGAAGTTCCGTCAGCTCGGCGAGCCGGGGGAGCTGCCGGTGGTGGCCGACCTGGCGGCGTACCGGATCGCGCAGGAGGCGCTGACCAACGCGTACAAGCATGGCGCCGGCACCGCCCGGCTCACGGTGCGGCACACCCCGGAGGCGGTCGAGATCGAGGTGGTCAACCCGCTGCCCGTGGGCGCGGCCGAGTTGGGTTCCGGATACGGGCTGCTGGGCATGCGGGAGCGCGCCGCATCCGCGGGCGGCACTCTCACCGTGGGGCCGACGGGCAGCGATTTCCGCGTACGGGCGGTGCTGCCGGCCGGCGCGCCGGCGCCCCGATTCGGCTCTCCACCACGCGAGCCGGCCCGCAGCGCCGGCCTGCTGCACGACATCGTGACCGGCCACATGGTGTCGGTCGTCGAGCAGACGCGCGCGGCCACGCGCCTGCTCGAGAGCCCCGGGGCGGTGGCGCCGTCGCTCGCCCACATCCAGCGGGCGTCGGACTCCCTGCTCACCGAGATGCATTGCGTGGCCCGCCTGCTCGGCATCTCCGACGAGCCTGCGCCCGGGCTCCGCGGGCTGTCCGAGTTGCCGGCGCAGCTGGCGGCGACCGGGATGACGGTGGAGCTTCAGGTCCGCGGCGAACCGCGGCCGCTGCCCACGGCGACCGACCGGGCCGCGTACGAGACCATCGCCGAGGCCGTGGCCGGGGCGCACCGGCTCACCGTGCGAGCGGTCCGGCTCACCGTGCGGTACCGGCCGGACGCGGTCGAGATCGAGGTGGTCAGCAACGAGGGGGACGGCTACCGGATGCAGGCGGTGCTGCCGGTGGCCTCTCCGGCGCCGCAGACGGCCCCGGGATGCGGAGTCGTGCCCCGCAGCCGGGTGCGGTCGGCGTGACCATCCGCGTCCTGCTGGCCGACGACCAGGCGCTGATCCGGGCCGGCTTCCGCATGATCATCGATGCCGAGCCGGGGTTCGAGGTGGTCGCCGAGGCCGCCGACGGCCGCGAGGCGCTGGGTCTGGCCCGCACGACCCGGGCCGACGTCATCCTGATGGACATCCGGATGCCGCGCATGGACGGCCTGGAGGCGACCCGGCTGATCGGGGCCGACGACAACCTGGCCGGCGTCCGGGTGCTCGTGCTGACCACGTTCGAGAACGACGACAACGTGGTGCTGGCGCTCCAGGCCGGAGCGAGCGGCTTCCTCGGCAAGAGCGTGGAACCGGAGGACCTGCTGAACGCCATCCGGGTGGTGGCCGACGGCGAGGCGCTGCTGTCGCCGCGGGCCACCCGGGCGCTGGTGGCCCGCTTTCTCGACCACCTCCGGCCGGACGGCCCGCGGGCGCCCGCGCTGGACGACCTGACCGATCGCGAGCGCGAGGTCCTGGTCCTGGTGGCGCACGGCCTGTCGAACAACGAGATCGCGGTTCGGTTGCACATGTCGCCGTTGACCGCGAAGACCCACGTGAACCGGGCGATGACCAAACTCGGCGTCCGCGACCGCGCCCAGCTGGTGGTGCTCGCCTATCAGTGCGGTGTGGTCCGCCCGGGCGACGCGCTGCCCGGCGACTGACCGCCGGCCGCTATCTCGTGCAGGGCGCCGAGGACCATGCGGACGCCGGCCCGGTGCAGGCTCTCCGGACGCGCGAGAACGTCGATGTGCCGCCCGGCCGGCAGGTCGGCCAGCGGCCGCAGCACCACGCCGGGATCGGGCCGGCTGGTGTAGCCGGGCAGCAGCGCGAGCCCGCCACCCGCCGCCACGATCGCGGCCACGACGGTGAACTCGTTGACCCGGTGGACGATGTCGAGGGGCCGGCCGGCGATCGCGGCGATGGCGGTCAGCACTCCCTCGATCGGGAACCCCTCGTGGACGCTGATCCACGGTTCCCCGGCGACGTCGGTGGCGGTGAGCGACGGCTCTGAAGCCAGCCGGTGGCCGGCCGGGATGGCGACGTACAGCGGCTCGTGGACCAGCGGCACGACCGTGAGCCGGTCCGCCGGCCAGGAAGGGCTGTGCGCCAGCCGGTGGGCCAGCACCAGGTCGTAGTCGGCGACCAGCGCCGGGAAGCCGGCCTGGGCCACGTCCTTGTCCGAGCACCGCACCGGCGGCAGGCCGGCCCGGCCGATCAGCGGGCCGAAATAGGTCAGCCCGGCGCTGTGGAAGGCGGCCACCGTGACCGGCGCGGCCGGGTCGTCGAGGTAGGCGTCCACGGCCCGGCCGGCCCGGTCGAGCGCGGTGGAGACCTCGATCGCCGCCGCGGCGAGGGCCCGGCCGGCCTCGGTGAGCACGAGACGGCGGCCTCGGCGTTCGGTCAGCGGCACCCGCGCGGAGCGCTGCAGCGACCGCAGTTGCTGGGAGACCGCCGACGGCGTGATGTGCATCGCCCGGGCGACGGCGGCAACGCTGCCCCGGTCGCCGAGTTCCCTGAGCAGGCGCAGATGGTGCAGATCCATTAGGTATGACTACACCGTACGTTCAGAGGTACGCATCTTGTCTTCACGATCTGGCCGCTTCAGGCTGCGGTCATGTCGATACGCCGGAGTGACCTGTTGTTGCTGGCCGTGGCGGTGGTGTGGGGCAGCAGCTACCTGGCCGCGCAGACACTCGTCCTGGCCGGTGGGGTGCTCGCCGTGCTGGCGCTGCGCTTCGCCGTTTCGGCGATCGCCCTCGCGCCGGCCATGGCCGGGCGGCAGCTGAGCCGGCCGGAGCTGCGGGTCGGGGCGCTGCTGGGCCTCACTCAGGCGGCGGTGCTCGTGCTGGAGACGTACGGGGTGGCGCTGACCAGCGCGACCAACGCCGGGGTGCTGATCAGCCTGACGATCCTGCTGACGCCGGCGCTCGAGGGCGCTGTGCGCCGGCGGTGGCTGCCGAGCCGGTTCTTCGTGGCCGCTGCGGTGGCTGTGGCCGGGGTGGTGCTGCTCGTCGCCGGCCCGGGCCTGCGCGCGCCGACGGCGGGCGACGCGCTGATGCTCGCGGCGGCTGTCGTCCGCGCGGCCCATGTGACGCTGTCCGGGCGGCTGACGGAGGGCCGGCGGTACGACACGGTGACGCTCACCTGGCTGCAGATGGTGGTCGGCACGGTCCTGTTCACGATCGTCGCGGCGCCCACCCTGCCCTCGGCGGTGCGCGCCTTCGGGCCTGGTCACTGGCTCGGCGTGCTGTACCTCGCGCTGGGCTGCAGCGTGTTCGCGTTCCTGGTGCAACTGTGGGCGATCCGGCGTACGTCGGCGGCCCGCGCGAGCCTGCTGCTGGGCACCGAACCGGTGTGGGCGGTGCTGATCGGGGTCGGTGTCGCCGGCGAGCGCCTGACCGCGGTCGCCGTCGCCGGGATCGCGCTCGTCCTCGCCGGCACCTACTACGGCCAGCGCGTCGAGGCCGGCCATCGCGCGCTTACCCCGGTCTGATCCCACCGTGCGAGCGCTGGTCAGCGCACCTTGCGCACCCGGGTCACGCCGAGGGCGCCGAGGATGCCGAACAGGGCGCCGCCGAGAAAGAGGCCGGGATAGCCGAACGCGGCGATGACC
The DNA here is from genome assembly GCF_019710575.1 of Paractinoplanes polyasparticus. Taxonomy (GTDB): domain Bacteria; phylum Actinomycetota; class Actinomycetes; order Mycobacteriales; family Micromonosporaceae; genus Actinoplanes; species Actinoplanes polyasparticus. The sequence goes on from NZ_JAHWFK010000031.1 coordinate 246,885, forward strand.
CCGGGGGCCGCGATGGGGATGAGCGACTGGGGTAGCGATTGGGCGAGGTTGGCCACGCCGAGGTCCTTGCCCGCGTCCTCCTCGCTCGGCAGCACGTCGGCGATGAGGGCGAGTTCGACGGCGAAGAAGGCGCCCACCCCCGCGCCCAGGATGAACTGGCCCAGCAACAGCACCGGAATCGTCGACGAGAGGGCGATGACGGTGAGACCGCCGGTCGCGATCAGCGACGAGAGGATGACGAACGGCTTGCGCCGGCCGAGCCTGTCGGAGAGCCAGCCCAGCACGGGGGTGACCAGCAGCAGGCCGACCGCGTTGACGAGCACGGCCTGGAAGACCATGGTCGGCGCCTCGTCGTCGCTGACGTTGAACTCCGCGATGAGGAAGTACGTCAGGTAGCTGGTGGCGGTGAACTGCGTGGTGTTCAGGAAGAACCGCGTCAGCCAGGCCCAGCCGAGGTCGGGGTGCTTGCGCGGGTTGAAGACGAACGATCCGAACAGGGTCTTCACGTCGAGCCGTCCGACCGGCCGCTCGGTGCGGACCTTGTCCCTGATCGGCGCGACCACGGCGAGCATGAGCACGACGCCGGACAGGCTCGGGATCAGACTCTGCAGGGGGCCGATGGGGAAGAGCTGCACCAGGAACGTGGCGCCCACGCCGCCGACGTTCTGGGCGAGGCTGATGAACGAGGCGACGCGTCCACGCCGGTGAGGTTCGACCTGGTCGGGCAGCAGGGCGATCAGTGCGGCGAGCGAGAGGTTGAGGCCGATCTGGGCCACGCTCCAGCCCAGCAGGACGACCGGCACGTTCGGCGCGAACGCGATGACGGCGACGCCGGCGTAGCCGATGACGGCGCCACTGAAGATCCACGGCTTGCGCATGCCGAAGCGGCTCATGGTCCGGTCGGACAGCCGTCCGGCCAGCGGGTTGGTGACGAAGGAGAAGAAGGCGCCGACGCCGAGCACGATTCCGAGGTTCGTCGCCGCGCCGTCGACGTCCAGCTCGCGCAGCCGCAGGGCGATCGTGACGGCCAGCGGGGGCACCAGGGCGATGGACCAGCCGAGCAGGGCGAGGGGTATCGCCGCGACGGCGTACCGGGATCGTGCGGGCGCGCCGTCCTGCGGCGGGACTTCGGCGACGGACACGGGGGTGCTGCGGGATTCGTCCACGTCAGATCCTCTGAGCTGAGGGAATGCGGCTGCTGCGGCCGCGTGAGCGAACCGTAACACCGAATTGTTCCGCGTGGAACTTTTTGTTGGTGGCTCCGGCCGAGGGGTCAGTCCTCGCGTGGAGTGCCGGTTTCGAGCAGGCGCTCGAGCAGGGCCATGCCGGCGTGCATGTCGGCGCCGGGGTCGAGCAGCCACTGGGTGGAGAGGCCGTCGAGCGCCGCGATCAGCAGGGCGGCCGCGGTGTCGAGCGGGATGTCGGCCCGGACGGTTCCGCGTTCGCGGGCGAACTCCAGCAGCGTCAGCGCCTGCCGGCGCAACGATCGATAGCGCTCGCGGAAGAACTCGCGCGAGTGCTCGTTGCCCGGTTCGAGCGCGCGGGCGACCATGCTGTGCCGCAGGGCCATGAGCCCGGGGACCTGCTGGGCGTAGTTCGCGGCCATCGCCGCGAAGCCCGGCGCCCGGTCGTGACCGGCCTCGTGCGCCTCGGCCAGCGCCTGGCGGTCCTTCTCCCGCAGCACCTCGAGGAAGAGCTCCTCGCGGGTCTCGAAGTAGCGCCGGAGCGCGGCGTGGCTGACCCCGATGGCTTCCCCGATCGCTCGCAGCGAGGTGCCCTCGAATCCGAGGTCGGCGTAGACCTCGACGGCGCGGTCGAGAATCTGCCGGCGACGGAGAATTCCCTTCGGGTAGCGCCCCCGTGCGCCCTGCCCGGACACCGGCGAAACCTTCTCGGGGGCCTCGTCTGTCATCTCGCGCGTTCTCCCTCCCTTGCTGGGTGCGACTCCCGCCACCTTAGTGACGCTGAAAAGTTCCGGGTGGAACTTTTCGGTGTTACGGTTCCGTCATGCATGACAACGACGGCCAGGCGCAGCTGCGCATCGGCAATGTGCTGAGCACCCGGCTCGGACCGCGCCTCTATCGGCGGATCGCGCCGCTGACGGTGACGGCCTGGGAGGCGCCCGGCGAACCGGTCCCGTTCCGGGAAGCGGTCACCCAGTCCTTCCAGCCCTTCTCGGCCGGGCAGCGATGGAGCAGGCCCTGGGGCACGACCTGGTTCCACGTCACCGGCGCGGTGCCGCCGGGCTGGGGCGGCGCCGGCACGGCCGTCCAGATGCTGGTGGACCTCGGATTCAGCGGCCTGCTGCCGGCCTTCCAGGCCGAGGGGCTGGTGTACCGGCCCGACGGTTCGATCGTCAAGGGCCTCGAACCGTTCAACCACGGGGTCGACATCGACCCGGCCGGTGACGCCGACGTCGACTTCTACGTCGAGGCCGCGTCGAATCCGAACCTGCTCGAGCACTTCTTCGCGACGACGCTCGCCCCGGCAGCCGGGGGAGCGCCCCTCCCGTCCGGATTCGCCTCGCCACGCCGGTCCGACGTGGTTCACCTCGGCGACAAGGCGACCGCCGGCGCCGAGCCCATCTACACCCTCCGCCAGGTCGCGCTGGTCGAGCGCGACCTCGCCGTGGACGCGCTGCTGCGGGACGCCGCGGGACTCATGGGCCTGATGCGGGAGCTCGACGCCACCTCGCCGCGCCGGGCCGCTGTCCGGCACGCGCTCGAGCGGATGTGCGACGTTCTCGACCCCGACGACATCGAGAACACGGTGACGGCGGCCGCCGCCGAGCTGAGGCAGGTTCTCGCCGCACCCGCCCACCCCAGCGCCCACTCGATCGTCGCGGTCGGCCACGCCCACCTCGACTCGGCCTGGTTGTGGCCGGCCCGCGAGACGGTCCGCAAGGCCGCGCGCACGTTCTCGAACGTGCTCACCCTGATGGACGCCGACCCCGACTTCGTCTTCGCCGCGTCCAGCGCCCAGCAGTTCGACTGGGTCAGGCAGTTCTATCCCGCCCTCTTCGAACGGATCCGGGCCCGGGTCCACGAGGGACGGTTCGTTCCGGTCGGCGGCATGTGGGTCGAGAGCGACACCAACATGCCCGGCGGCGAGGCCCTCGTCCGCCAGTTCCTGCTCGGCCAGAACTTCTTCCTCCGGGAGTTCGGCGTGTTGTCGCGCGAGGCCTGGCTGCCCGACTCGTTCGGTTTCACCGCGGCGTTCCCGCAGATCGCCCGGGGCGCGGGGACGAACAGTTTCCTGACCCAGAAGCTCTCGTGGAACGACACCAACCGGATGCCGCATCACACGTTCCTCTGGGAGGGCCTCGACGGCAGCCGGATCTTCACGCACTTTCCGCCCAACGACACCTACGGCTCCGACCTCGGCGCCGGCGACCTGGCCAAGGCGCAGCGGCAGTACGCCGAGCGCGGCGCCTCGAACGTGTCGCTGACCCTGTTCGGCTGGTCCGACGGCGGGGGTGGCCCCACCCCGGAGATGCTGGCGGCGGCCCACCGCAACCGGGACCTCGAGGGCGCGCCCCGCGTCACTCTCGGTTCCCCGGCGCAGTTCTTCGACGAGGCCAAGCGGACCCTGGCCGATCCGGCCGTCTGGTACGGCGAGATGTACCTCGAGGGCCACCGCGGGACGTACACGAGTCAGGCCCGCACCAAGCAGGGCAACCGGCGCAGCGAGCACCTCCTGCGCGAGGCCGAGCTCTGGAGCGCGACCGCGGCGGTCCGCGGGCTTGCCCGCTACCCGTACGAGGAACTCGAATCGATCTGGCAGACGGTGCTGCTGCAGCAGTTCCACGACATCCTTCCGGGATCGGCCATCGCCTGGGTGCACGACGAGGCCGAGGAGCACTACCGGCAGGTCGCGGTCCGGCTCGAGCGGATCATCGCGGCCGCCCAGCGTGCCCTGGCCGGCCGCGGCACGGAGAGCGTCGTCTTCAACGCGGCCCCGGTGACCGCCGGCTCCGTCACCGCCCTGGGCGCCGGCTCTCTCGTGGCGGATCCGGCCGTCGTGCCCGTCCGGTCGGGCTCCGGCTATGCGCTGGGCAACGGCCGCGTGGTCGCGCGTTTCGACGCGTACGGCCGGCTGGTCTCCTTCGTCGACGGGCGGACCGGCCGGGACCTGATCGCGCCGGGCGAGGCGGCATCGGCGCTCCAGATCTTCCGCGACATCCCGGCCATGTTCGAGGCCTGGGACATCGACCGTTCCTATCAGCGGTCGGTGACCGAACTGCGCACCCCGGACGCCGTCGAGATCGTCGACCGTTCCCTGGTGGTGACGCACTCCTACGGCAAGTCGTCGATCGTGCAGCGGTACTGGCTGACCGAGGGCGGCGCCGAGCTGCAGATCGAGACGACCGTCGACTGGCACGAGCAGGAGAAGCTGCTCAAGCTCGCCTTCCCGCTCGACCTGCGGGCCGACCAGGCCGCGTCGGAGATCCAGTTCGGCCACGTCCTGCGGCCGGCGTACGTCAACACCTCGTGGGACCACGCCCGCTTCGAGACCGTGGCGCACCGGTGGGTGCACGTCGCCGAGGCGGACTTCGGCGCCGTGGTCGCCAACGGGTCCACCTACGGGCACGACGTCACCCGGACCGTCCGGGCCGACGGCGGGACCACGACGCTGGTCCGCGAGTCGCTGCTGCGCGGCCCGAAATACCCGGACCCGCAGGCGGACCAGGGCCTGCACGTGCTGCGCACCGCCCTCGGTTTCGCGGCCGGCGTCCTCGACGCGGCCGCGGCCGGCTATCGGATCAACCTCCCGGTCCGCACGCTCGAGGACGCGGCGCACGTCGTCGAGCCGGTCGTGACCGTCTCGGCGGCGTCCGTTCTGGTGGAAGCGGTCAAGCTCGCCGAGGACCGGTCGGGCGATCTCGTCGTCCGGCTGTACGAGGCGGCCGGAGCCCGGACCCGGACGACCGTGCAGCCGAACTTCGGCTTCACCGTGGCCCGGTCGACCGATCTCCTCGAGCGTGATCTGGGCCGGTCGACCTGGCACTCGCGGGACAGCATCGATCTCGAGCTGCGTCCGTTCGAGATCGTCACCCTGAGGATCAGCCCGTTCCGGTGAGGACGGATCAGCTCATCTCGGCGAAGGTGTCGGCCACCCAGTCGGCGATGAAGGTGCTGACGTGGGACAGGTGGTCGAGTCCGATGTGCTCGGTGGCGCCCTCCTCGGGGGTGAAGACGCGCAGCTCCCGCTTGGGGGAGTTGACTGCCTGGTCGTACGAGCGGTGGGCGTACGACAGGGGGATCTGCCGATCGTTCGCGCCGTGGGCGATCAGGAAGGGCACCGTGATGTTCCCGACGACGCCGTCGAGGTGGACGCCGTCGGCGAAGTCGATGAACTCGTCGAGGTCGGTGTGGCCCCAGACCCACAGCACGTGCTCCCAGTAGTGGGGGACCGGGCGCTCACCCTCACGTTCGAGGCGCCGGCGTTGAACGGCGCCCCAGTTGTGGTTGGCGCCCCAGGCGACGCACAGAGCCAGGCGCTTCTCGTACGCGGCGGCGCGCGGGGCGTAGTAGCCGCCGAGTGACCAGCCGACGATGCCGATCCGGGCGGCGTCTACGTCGTCGCGGGTCGCCAGCCAGTCGACGGCGGCCCCGGCCTGCCGGGTAGTCAGGCCCGCCGGTGCGCGCGTCGGGGATCTCGGCGACCACCGTCGCGTGCGGGTCCGGCGCCCGGATGCCGGTGACGTCGAAGCAGAAGCCACGTTCCCGCGCCGCCGGCCAGACGCCGAGGCGGTCCAGCTCCCGCAGCGCGTTGCCCTGCAGGGTGATGCCCGAGCCGAGGGCGGTGGCCTCGGGCCTGACCTCGATCAGGTCGACGGCGACCCCGGCCTCGGCCAGCCGGATGGCGGTGGCCGACCCCGCGAGGCCGGCGCCGACGACGAGCACGTTGTCCACAGCGGGCATGTCAGGACTCCTTCACTTGACGGCCAGCGGGTTGACCGGAGCGCCGACGGCGCCGGTCACCGGCAGCGGGGCGGCGGTGAGGAAGAACTCCCAGACGCCGTCGGCTGCGCAGTCGGCGGCGAGGGCGTCCAGGTCCCACATCTCGCCCGGGAACAGTCCGATGTGCGGGATGCACACCTGATGCAGCGGCTGGAAGGCGACGTCGAACTCGTTCGGGCGCACCTCGAACCCCCACGTGTCGGTGGCGATCCCGGCGATCTCCTTGCGGTGCAGCCAGTCGGCGGTGGTGAACGACAGGCCGGGCGCCGGGCCGCCCGCGTAGTCGCCCCAGCCGTCCCGCCGGGCCCGGGCCAGCCGGCCGGTGCGGACGCAGAGCAGGTCGTCCCGGCCGACCCGGGCGCTCGGCCCCTGCGCGTCGATGGTCGCCTCCAGGTGTTCGACCGTGATGGCGAAGCCGTCGGGCAGTTCGCCGTCGTCGCCCACCGCCCGGCCGACGTCGAGCAGCACGCCCCGCCCGGCCAGGTGGGCGGCCGCGGTCTCGATGCCGGTGACCCGGTCGCCCTCGCTGGTCACCACGTCGCCGGCCCGGCGGCCGTTCCAGGCCCGGCCGTGGTCGAAGATGTGGCCCAGCCCGTCCCACTGGGTCGACGCCTGCAACGGCATGAAGATGACGTCGTCGGCGCCGCCCAGTCCGTGCGGGAAGCCCTGTCCGCGCTCGGCGTCGAGGCCGGTGTCCAGCATGGTGTGCACCGGGTTGGTACGCCGCCGCCAGCCGTTCTGCGGGCCGTTGGCGTCGAACGACTGTGCCAGCGAGAACGCGGCGCCCCGCCGGACCAGCGTTGACCAGCGCGGAGCGGGTGTTCACGGCGCAGCCGGACTTCGACCCGGCCACGTCGGCCCGCGAGTTCACCCACCGTCGACGACCTGCGCACCATGCCGTGGGTGGTCAGCTATCACGGCCCGACGGCGTCGACGCCGGCCGCCCGTCAGATGCGGATGCTGGGGATCGAACCCCGGGTCCAGGTTGTCGTCGAGAGCTTCCTCGTGGTTCCCACCCTGGTCGCCGGCAGCGATCGCATCGCCCTGCTGCAGCGCCGGCTGATCGATTTGCTGCCGCTCAACGTCGGCGTCCGCGCCCTGACGCCCCCGTTCGACGCCGGCCCGCTGATCGAGGCGATGTGGTGGCACCCCGTCTACGACGACGACCCCGAGCACATCTACCTGCGCGACGTGCTGGTGCGAGCGGCCCACCAGGCGATCGGTGGCGCCGCCGAGGGGGTGTAGACGCTGCTGATGACCGTCTTCAGCCGTCCTGCAGGGAATCGAAGAAGGCGGACTTGCGGCGCTCGTACTCCGCCGGGTCGTCGCGATGGCGGACCTTGAGTTCGTTGTACGCCGTAACCAGCGCGGGCTCCGCGGCGAGCCGCTGCCAGGTGCGGGTGAAGCGCACATCGTGCTCCGACCCGGCGGGGGTGACCGCGACACCCGTGGGCAGCGAGGTGTGCTCGACGGCGAACGTGGCCAGGGTCGCCTGCCAGATCTCCGGGTGCACCACCACGTAGACCGCCCGGAGAGCGTCGACCGTCGCCGGGAAGGCGGCGCCGGGCACGCGCAGATGGAGGTCGACGTCTCCCTTGGTGAGCGCGCCGGGCAGCGAGCTGCCCCCGACCAGTTCGAGCTCATGGGGGCCGGTCAGCAGGGCCGCCAGCCGCCGGCGTTCGTGCTCCTGGATCAAACGGGCCGTGTCGAGGAACTCCGCCCCGGGCCGGAGGTCGGGCACTGCCACGGCTCAGGACTGGGGGAGCAGGTCTTTGGCCAGATTGCGGCCGGTTTCGGTGAAGCCCAGCTGCTCGTAGAGGGCCCGCGCGCCGGTGTTGTGGGCGAAGACGTGCAGGCCGATCCGGGTCAGCCCGTTGCCGTGGCACCAGCGCTCGGCGGCCAGCATGATGGCGCGGCCGTAGCCCTGGCGGCGCAGGCCGGGCTCGACAGCGACGTTGTAGACGAACGCGGTGTCGTCGGTGACCTTGATCCAGAGGAAGCCGACCCGGCGGTCGCCGTCGTAGGCGTACCAGAAATGGTGGTGCGGGGTGGCGAACTCGTCGGGAAGCAACTTCGCGTAGGTGTCGGCGGCGTTGCGGGCCGCGTCCTGCGCCGACCGGCCCGACGCGGCGACACTCTGCGCGTAGTGCGCCTCGGCCTCGGCCCGCCACGGCCGGTACTCGTCCTCGGTCATCGGTTCCAGCCGAACGTCCGTCATGACCGCCAACCTATCGAGTCGCCGGACGAGGATCCGGCACTGCCCGCTCGGGTGCGTAGCCGGGCGGCTGCTGAGGCGCCGGCAGCAACGGCTTCAGCGGCACGACGTCGCGCTCCACCGGTTCGCCGGCCGCTACCGAGAGGGACTCGTCGTAGAGCCGGAGCGGCAGCCGGGCGCCGTCGCCGTCGCGCACCGTCACCCGTACGGTCCGGTGGCCGGCCTCGACGAGCAGCCGCAGGCCGTGGTGCCGCAGCCGGAACCGCAGGCCCGTGACCCCCTCGGGCAGCCGGGGGTCCAGGGCGAGCACCCCGTCGCGTTCACGCAGGCCGCCGAACCCCTCCACAATGGCCGACCAGGCGCCCGCGAGCGAGGCCAGATGCAGTCCGTGGCCGGTGTTGCCGTGCAGGTCGCGCAGGTCGACGAGGGCGGCTTCGGAGGCGTAGTCGTGGGCCAGTTCGAGGTGGCCCACCTCGGCGCACATCACAGCCTGGGTGCACGCGGACAGGGACGAGTCGCGGACCGTGATGCGCTCGTAGTAGTCGACGTTGCGGGCCTTCTGCTCGGCGGTGAACTCCTCGGGCAACCAGTGCATGGCCAGCACCAGGTCGGCCTGCTTGATCACCTGACGGCGGTAGAGCTGGAAGTACGGCGCGTGCAGCATCAGCGGTTCGCCCGGGTGCTCGCCGGTGAAGGGCCAGGGGGCGTAGCGGGTGAACCCGGTGGACTGCTGGTGCACGCCGAGCCGCTTGTCGTACGGCACGTGCGCGGCATCGGCGGCTGCCTGCCACGCTTCGGTCTCGCCCGGCCGTACGCCCAGGCGGGCGGCCAACGCCGGCCGCCGGGCACAGCCGGCGACGGCCGCGCGCAGGTTGCGGGCCGCCATCAGGTTGGTGAAGACGTTGTCGTCGGCGACCGCGCTGTACTCGTCGGGGCCGGTGACGCCGTCGACGTGCCAGACGCCGGCGTCGTCGTGGTGGCCGTACGACACCCACAGCCGGGCCGTCTCGACGAGGATCTCGAGGCCGCACTCCTCGTCCAGCGAGTCGTCGCCGGTGACCTGACGGTAGCGGTCGACGGCGCGGGCGATCACCGCGTTCAGATGCAGCGCCGCGGTGCCGGCGGGCCAGTACGCCGAGCATTCCTCGCCGTGGATCGTGCGCCACGGGAAGGCGGCGCCGGCCAGCCCCAGCGTGCGGGCCCGGTGCCTTGCCTGGCCGAGGATGCTGTGCCGCCAGCGCAGCGTGTCGGCGGCGGCGTGCGGGGCGATGTAGGTCAGCAGCGGCAGCACGAAGCCCTCGGTGTCCCAGAAGGCGTGGCCGTCGTAGCCGGGTCCGGTCAGCCCCTTGGCCCCGATGGCGCGCCGTTCGGCACGGGCACCGGCCTGGAGCACGTGGAACAGGCTGAAGCGGACCGCCTGCTGGAGCACCGGGTCGCCGTCGACCTCGACATCGGCGGCGTCCCAGAAGTCGTCGAGGTACGCGCGTTGCTCGGCCGCCAAGCCTTCCCAGCCCGCGTAGCGCGCGCCGGTCAGGGCGCCGGCCACCTGGTCGCGCACGGCTTCCGGCGAGCGGGAGGAACTCCACGCGTAGCCCAGGAACTTGGTGATGCGCAGGCTCTCGCCGGGCTGCAGGACGGTCACGACGGTGGTGCGGGCCCAGTCCGCGCGGACGTCGGTCTCCTCGTCGTAGTCGCCGGGCGCCTCGACGACATGGTCCATGCCGGCGCCCATCAGCAGCCGGCTGACCCGGGTGCGGTGCAACAGCACCGCGCCGTGTTGCTCGGTGTCCTGCCCCACCGCTTCGAGCGGGCGGTCGAGCGCGGCCGCGACGCGGGGGTCGGAGGAGTCGTGGGGCTGTTCCTCGTTGGCCACCAGACCCGACTGCACGGTGATCCGCACTGGTTGGCCGACGGCCTCGACCTCGTAGGCGACGGCGGCCACCGCCCGCTGGGTGAACGACACCATACGGGAGCTGCGGATCCGCACCCGCCGCCCGGCCGGGGACTCCCAGTCGACGGACCGCCGGAGCACGCCGTCGCGCAGGTCCAGGATCCGCTCGTGGGCGATCAGCCGGCCGTGCGCCACATGGAACGGCTCGTCGTCGACCAGGAGCCGGATGAGCTTGCCGTCGGTGACGTTCACGACGGTCTGTCCCTGCTCCGGATAGCCGTAGCCGCCTTCCGGGTAGGGCAGCGGCCGCTGTTCGTAGAACGAGTTGAGGTAGGTGCCGGCGATGACGTGGGGCTCGCCCTCGTCGAGGTTGGCCCGGAGCCCGATGTGACCGTTGGCCAGGGCGAACACGGATTCGGACTGGGCGAGCCGGCCGATGCTCAGCGAGGGCTCGCGCACCTGCCACGGCTCGACCGGGAACAACGCGTCGGCAACCATTTCACTACCCTCGGGCCTGGCCGGGCCGGGGTCAAACGCTGAAGCCTTCCGGCTGCCGCGAGCGGAGGGGTGGGCGCCGGTGCGCGCCCACCCCTCCTGCCAGCTTCGGCCGGCCCCGGTCAGGGCAGGTTGATCGGGCGGAGCACCCGGTCGATGCCGTGGGCGATCTGCTTGTTGCCCTTGTTGAGGTCGAAGCGGATCACCCGCGGGTTGCGGTCGCTGCGGTCGGCGTCGATCAGCGCGATCCGTTTGTGCCAGTGGCCGTAGACGTCGACCTTGATCGTCGAGCCGGCGGCCGTCTTGAGCTTGGCCCCGTCGGCCTTCAGGGCCGCCTTGCGGGTGATCGTGGCACCCGGGACGACGTGGTAGAGCAGGACCGACTCGACGGTGTTGATGCCGAGTCCGGCGACCGCGGTGAACGCCGCCTTCTCGCCGGGCAGCCGCTTCGAGTTCTGGATGTCGGCGACCAGCTTCTGGAAGGCGCGGTCGTTGGGCAGGAAGGCGGTGACGGCGGTCTTGCCGTCGGCCAGCACCTTGACCGGGCTGGACGGCTTGGCCTTGAGCACCGCCAGCACGGCGGCGGTCAGGATGTCGTAGTCGTAGCCCTTGTGGTCGAAGCCGCTCTTGTCAGCGGTCAGCACCGCGGCGAGCGACTTCGTGCCCAGCGGCTTGGTCTTGCCGTGCGCGGCGGCCGGGGCGGCGGTGAGAGCGGAGGCGACGATGGCGGCGGTCGCGACGGCGGCGGCGCGCCGGCCGGCTCGGGTGATCCTCATCTACGTGCGTCCTTCCGGAAACGGGATGGTGGCTGCGTCGCCACCACCCCGTCCTTCGCTCCGGTCACGCCGTTTGGATGCACCTAAGAGGTGAGAGTTCCGCGCAGCAGGCTGCGACCCGAATGGGTGACGTCGCCGTCGTGCGGCTCGTCGCTGATGTCGACCACGCGGTAGCGGTTGAGGTCGGTGCCCGGGGGCACCGGCAGCACCGCGTCCGGCCGGTCGGTCAGGCTGCCGACGGCCACCATCTTGCCCGGGTCGTCCGGGTCGAGCAGCCACACCTCGTGGAAGCCCGTGGTCAGCGGCAGATTGTGCACGTCGACCCGCAGCTGCCCGTTGGCCAGCACCCGCACGTCACCGCCCGCGGTCGGCGGCACCTCCTTCAACGGCGTCAGCGTCGCCCGGGCCGTCACCGGCCCGTCCTGTTGCCGGCCGGCGAAACGGTCGACGGCCACCGTGCCGGCCACAGCGAGAACCGCAGCCGCAGCCGCGGCAATGGTGGGCATCAGCCAGCGTGACCGCGAACGGTCCCGCCGTACGCGTCGTTCCGCCATGTCGATCACCGGTGCGGCCGGCGCGGCGGGCACGGCCGAACCGGCTATCCCGGCCTCGATGGCCTTCCAGACATGCTCCGGTGGGGGCGGCAGCTCGCGCAGGTCCTGAGCCTGCGAGCCGACCTCGGCGACGTGGCGCAGAGCTTGTATCTCGTGGCGGCAGCCCTCGCACTGCGCCAGATGATCGGACTCGTTCAGCTCCTCGATCTCCTCAGAGAGCGCGAGAAGGACCAGCCGATCGGGATCCAAATGTTGCACCGTCCACCTCCCAACGGCGTCGCAGGTTGGCCATTCCACGCCGGATATGGCTCTTGACCGTGCCCAGTGGCAGTCCGGTGACGGTCGCTATCTGGGGATGAGTGAGATCGTCGAAGAACGCCAGTTCCAGTGTGCGTCGCTGTTCGTCGGGCAACCGGCCCAGCTCGTCGGCGACCACGAGCCGGTCGACGATCCGTTCCGGTGTCTCGTCGGCGTCCGGCGCCGTCTGCTGGGCCTGAACAGTTTCGGTCGTCCGCTGTTCCCGCGACGCCGACCGCAGGCGGTCGACGGCCTTGCGCCGCGCGATGCCGAGCAGCCAGCCCAGCATCGTGCCGCGTTGCGGATCGAAGCTGTCCCGGCCGGTCCACGCGGCCACGAATGTCATCTGGGTGACGTCCTCGGAGTCGGCCCGGTTACCCAGCAGGCGCTGAGCCAGATAGAGCACGGCTGATCCGTGCCGCTCGTACGCCACTCGTAGAGCCGTCTCGTCGCCGGCGCGTAACCGCTCGGCGAGCTCGTCGTCGGAGCTCATCGACCTCCTTCCCGCGCATAGGGGTTCCACCGATGGTTCGTTTCCCGGACCCCTGGCGGATGCACCCAAAAGTTTTCTGATCCGGCTGCATCCGCCCGCCGACGCCGCGACGAAGGACCGGGCGTACCGAATCAACGACGATCACGCACAGGAGATCCGATGCGCATTCTGCCCTTCCGCCGTGCCGCTGCTTTCGGCGCGGTGACCCTGCTGGCCCTCGGCGGCCTCGGGGCGATGGCCACCTCGCCGGCGTACGCCAAGGCCAACTCGCAGGTGACGGTCGTGCACGGCATCCCAGGACAGGCCGTCGACGTCTACGTCAACGGCGAGAAGACCGTGCCGAACTTCCAGCCCGGCAAGGTCGCGGGCCCGCTGAGCCTGCCCGCCGGCGAGTACGACATCGCCCTGACCAAGCCCGGCGACGCCATCGGCAGCGCCCTGCTCAAGGTCGACAACGCCGAGGTGCCGGGCGACGCCAACATCAGCCTGGTCGCCCACCTCAACGCCGAGGGGGAGCCGGCGCTGACCCCGTTCGTCAACGACACCGCCAAGCTGGCGGCGGGCAAGACCCGGCTCATCGTGCGGCACGCCGCGGCCGCCCCGGCCGTGGACATCCGGGCCGGCGGCGAGCCGGTCTTCGAGGGCGTGACCAACGGCAAGGAGGGCAAGGCCGACCTGGACGCGGGTACGGTCTCGGCCGACGTCGTGCTGGCCGGCACCGACACCCGGGTGCTCGGCCCGGCCGACCTCGACCTCAAGGAAGGCACCGCGACCATCGTGTACGCGGTCGGCTCGGCCGAGGACGAGACCCTCGACCTCGTGACGCAGTCGATCACCGGGCTGCACTCGGCGCCCGGCGGCGTGCCCAGCGGCGACGGCGGCCGCGCCGACGGCAACGGCAACGGCAACCTGCCGCTGTACGGCGCCGGCGCCGTGGGCATCCTCCTGGCCCTGTTCGGCCTCGCGCGGCTGGTGACCGGACGTCGATGAACTCGCATCGCGGCACGCCCCGGACCCGTCCGGGGCGTGCCCTCACCCTCGTTCTGCTCGGTCTGGCCCTGGCCGTCACCGCGGGCACCGTCGCCTGCCAGTCGCAGCCGGCGGACGACTTCGGCGCCCCGGCCGTCACCACTCCCGCGTCCTCGCCGCCTCCGCCGACGGCGGCCGCGGCCGCCGTCGCGATCCAGGACGGCGCGCCGCCGAAGAGCACCGCCGCTGACGTGCCGGCCCGGCTTCGCATCCCCGCCCTCGACCTCGACGCGACCGTCGACGCCGTCGGCATCGACGCCGCGACCGGCGAGTTCGCCGTCCCGCCGAGCGTCGACCGGGTGGGCTGGTACCGGTACGGGCCGGGCTTCTCGGCGAAGGCCGGATCCATCGTCGTGGCCGGGCACGTGGACAGCGCGGCCGAGGGCAAGGGCGCCTTCTTCCGGCTGGGGTCGCTCGAGGCCGGGGACTCCGTGACCCTGACCGGCCCGGGTGGCAAGGAGCGTGTCTTCGAGGTGATCGCCCGCGAGCGGTACCGCAAGACGGCCATCCCGCTGGACAAGTACTTCGCCCGCGACGGAACGGCCCGGCTCACGCTGATCACCTGCGGCGGGCCGTTCGATCCGAAGACCCGCCACTACCGCGACAACGTGGTGATCACGGCCGCCGCCCGCGGGTGAGGCCCCATCGTGGTGGAAGCGACGTTCACCCCGGCGGCGTGCCTGCCACCGTCGGTTCGCAGCTTGTCCTGATCGATGCGTGTGACCAGGATGCGGTCGGCCGAGTCGCCGCGCAGGCGGCGCTCGACGTCGACGTCGTACAGCGCCAAGGGGATGCTCTGCGCGCCGGCGACGGCCCGCTGCGGGACCAGAGCGCTCTCCAGGAGCTTGGCGCGGACGCCCTCCACGGTGCCGCTGACGACGGTGTCCGCGGTGTCCGCCATCTCCTCGACGGAGGCGTAGACCGGACCGTCGAAGTGGGCCATCGGCACCGGCTCGGCCGGGGCGCAGCCGGCGAGCGCCGCGACGGCGACCGCCGCGAGCGGCAGAATCATGCGTTTCGATCGAATCATGGCTCGCTCCCCTCAGTAGATGTTCTGGACGCCTCGGACGTCGTCCGCCCACGGCGCGGTGCCCGGGCAACCGAACTTGCCCCGTCCCTGCGCCATGACCGAGGGGCGGCCGCACTCCATCGTGGTGTGGTCGAGTCCGACCGTGTGGCCGAGCTCGTGGATGGCGACGAGCTTGCGCTCGTGGCCGGAGAAGCCGTCCATGATCCGGCTGTTGAAGTGGACCTGGACGGTCCGGCGCCACGTGTTCGGCGCGTAGCAGCCCTGATCGATGATCGTTCCCCAGTAGTCCTCGCTCGTGGAGACCGTCCACGTCTCGACGTTCGCGCCGCTGGTGGCCTCGGCGAACGTGACCGGCGCGCTCGTGCGGTTCCAGGCGTTCGCGGGGTCGATGGCGGCGTTGCGGTAGACGCCGGTGGACCGCACGACCAGGTCGAGCCTCGGATTGGTGCCCGTGAACAGGGCGCCGGCCCCGGGGAGCGAAACGGTCAGGCGGGGGAGCGGCGCCACGTCGCGGCCGGAACCAGGGGGACGGGGTCGGGCCGTTCGGTCGTCGTGGTCAGCTCGATGCGGCGGCCCTCCTCAGCCGACCGCAGCAGCGACGTCATGGCGTCCAGGACGTGCAGGGCCAGCGCGCCGCTCGCCCGGGGCGACGTCGTGGTGAGCATGTCGAGCAGGCCGATGCCCCGGGCCGCGTCCGCGTACCCGGCGGACGGGGGCACACTGCGCCACTCGGTGGCGCCCAGCTCGAACAGGCGGACGTCGCCGGCGAACAGGTTGGGGTCGGGCACCGCGAGGGTGCCGGTCTCGCCGTGCACCTCGATCGGGGCGGCCGTGGTGCGGACGGCGTCGAAGCTGGTGGTGATCGTGGAGAGGGCGCCGCTCGTGTGATGCAGGATCCCGGACACGTGGGTGTCGACCGAGACCGGGATCCGCTCACCCGTCCGCGGACCGGAGCCGATCACGCGCGTGTCGCGCCGGCGGGACGAGGCGCCGGTGACGGCGGCGACCGGGCCGAGCAGGTGGACGAGGGCGGTCAGGTAGTACGGGCCCATGTCGAGCAGCGGGCCGCCGCCGGGACGGTAGTAGAAGTCGGGCTGATGATGCCAGCGTTCGTGCCCGGGCGTCGCCATCACCGCGACGGCGGACAGCGGCTGCCCGATCACACCGGCGTCGATGACCGCCCGGGCGGTCTGCACACCGGTGCCCAGCACGGTGTCGGGGGCACAGCCGACCTCGACACCGGACGCGGCGGCTCGCTCCAGCAGCGAGACGGCTGCGGGCATGTCAGCGGCGAGCGGCTTCTCGCCGTACACCTGCTTGTTGTTGGCGATGGCGCCCAGCGCGATCGAAGCGTGCGCCGCCGGGATCGTCAGGTTGAGAACCGTGGCGATGGAGTCCTCGCGCAGGAGGTCGTCGACCCGTAGGGCGCGGCAGCCGGGGATGCCGGCCGCGACCGAGGCCGCACGGGAGGCGTCGAGGTCGGCCACCGCCGCGATGGTCACGGCCGGGTGGTTCCCCAGCGTCTCGAGGTACGCGCCGGAGATCCAGCCGGTGCCTACGATCCCGACGCGGTGCGGCTCGCCCACAGCATTCCCCTCTCGATCACGGTTCGTACGCCGGGGTGCCGGAGGACGTCGAGGCTGTGACCGGGCGTGGTGACGACGATCCGGCCCTGACCCCACTGCCTGGTCCAGACGGCCGGTGACGTGATCGGGCGCTGCCACGGATGCCACGGCTGGACGGGGTGGGTGGTGGTGGCGAGGACATCGATGAGGTCGTCGTGCAGCACCCAGTACTGCTCGGTGGTCAGCTCGAAGTCGTCGAGCCCGGCCGTGATCGGATGCTCCCGGCCGGCCGCGGTGATGTCCACCGAGTGGGTCAGGAAGTTGTCGGTCTCGTCGCCCACCCGCGCGGCCGGATCCTTGCCGGGATGGGTCGCGAACTGGCCACCGACCAGCTGCAGATAGTCCGACGAGGCGCGGAACGAGTCGGCGATGCCCCCGTGCCAGCCGGTGAAGCCGGTGCCGGCGGCCACCGCGGCCCGCAGCCCCTCCAGCTCCCGCTGCTCGATCGACGACATGGTCACGCACTGCACGATCAGGTCGGTCGCGGCCATGACGGCCCGATCGCCGTAGACGGTCGTCGAGTCGCTGACCCGCACCTCGAATCCGTTGTCGGCCAGGAACGGCAGGAACAGGTCGGTGGCCTCGACCGGCCGATGGCCTTCCCAGCCGCCGCGTACCACCAGAGCGTCAGGCATCCTCCACGCTTACCACATACATGACCTTGCGGTCGATGAGCGGGCCGGCGGGCGGGACGTGCTCGCGGCGGCGTTCTTCCGCCGCGGCGGAATATTGACACGCGACTCTTGTGCTGCGAATGGGCCGCGGCGCGATAGCCTTGCGGCATATGGCTACCTTTCGCAGCGCCTCGACACTTCTTTCCGCGGACGGCACCCGGACGGCCGGCACCGCAGCGCTCTTCACCGAGCCCGGGCGCAAGGGCGGAACTCCGCCGTGGGCCGGTGATTTCCGGCCTGCGAACGGCCCCGGAAACATTCCGAAGAACGCCGTCGGAAAGACCTTCACCTTGGAGTTGCCCGACGGCAGCACCGGCAAGGTGGTCGTCCAGAATCTGAAGACGGGCAAGAACGGCGTCACGCTGGCGTTGATGGGCCAGGACGCGCCCCCGTTCTGACCGTCGAATGACACCGGAACCGCCCGTGAGTGTGAACTTCCGCGAGTGCCGATTGGGCGCTGGATCTTCCGGGCATGTTCTCGCCGCCGTACTGGAACCGCTTGGCTGGAGCCGACGATGATCAACCCGCGAGTGACCCTGGACAGCGAGTCCCTGGGCCCGGTGGAGCAGAAACTGCAGGAGCCGTTGGAGCAGCAGCTCACCTCGGCCCTGCAGCAGGCCACGCACACCGTCGAGGACAGCTACTCCGGCGAGAGCGTTCAGCAGGTGGCCCAGGAACTGCTGGTGGAAACCAAGGACGGCCTGCACCCGGACATCGCCGCCGGCTTCGCGCCGGACGCCGCGCAGCTGCAGGCCGTGGCGGCCGCCATCGTGGACGAACACCGATAAACCGCCCCGCGTGCGGGGTCCGCCGGCTGAACCAGCCGGCGGACCCGCGCGGATCACGGTGGAGTATGTCGATCGTCGGTGACGTGGCCGGTGGCCTCCTCGTCCGGCCGTGCCACCGTCGGCTCCGACGATGAGGTGCCGGGCGGCGGCGCCGAACGTGCGGTGGGTGCGGGCGGCTCCGGTGGCTGTGCGGGGCCGGATCGGCCGGGCCACGACGCGGCCATGAGGTCGTCGAACTCCGCCTGAACCAGGTCGGGGTCGCTGGTGACGAGCTCTGCGAACGCCTCGTCGAACCCGTGGTCCCACTCCGGGGACAACGCGGTCCGGGCCTGCACCTCGAGATTGTCGATCATGTTTCACCACCCGTCGTCTGATCCGGACGAGAAGCTGACGAGCCGCCAGGTCAGCTGGTGATGACCTTCTGCTCCCCGGTCTGACCGGCCGTCACGGCGACCTTGCGCGGTTTGGCCTTCTCGGCGATCGGGATCCGCAGTACGAGAACCCCGTTCTCGTACGCGGCGTCGATGTGCTCGGTGTCGAGGGCGTCTCCCAGGAACAGCTGCCGGGAGAACACACCGAGGGGGCGCTCGGTCAACTGCGTCACAGCCTGCTCGCCCAGGTCGATGGGGCGGCGCTCGGCGCGCACGGTGAGGACGTTGCGTTCCACGTCGACTTCGATGTCGTCGGCCTGGACGCCGGGCAGATCGAAAGCGATCACAAAATCGTCGCCGTTGCGGATCGCGTCGACCGGCATCGTCGTCGGGCGGGACCAGGTGCCGGACGGCGCGGCGCCGAACAGCTGCTGGGCGAGCCGGTTGACCTCGGTGAAGGGTTCACTGCGCATCAACATCGTGCCACCTCCTGCAGTCTCGACCTCGGGGTCAATGCGCGTTACTGTTTTCGTACCACGTCATCGGAACGATGACAAGAGGAATGTCGTCGCAACGATGACGGCGCGGCCGGGAGGGTGCGGCATGACGGAGGCAGTCACCACGGGGCGCGATCTCGTAGCAGTCACGGCAGCGCTCGCCGGCACGGCTGAGTCGGTCCGACGGGCCGCCGACGAGGTGAGCCCGGCTGATCTGCTCGCCGCGCTGAGCCTGCTGCGGTGGGCGCAGTCCGAGCTGGCCGCCATCGAACCGGAGCTCGTCACGGCCGCTCGGGCCGCCGGCGTCTCCTGGCAGAGCCTCGCTCCGGCGCTGGGCGTGGCCAGCCGGCAGGCCGCCGAGCGTCGCTACCTGCGCAGCACGTCCGCCGGCACCGGTGCGCCGGGGGCCACGCGCGACGCCCGGGTCCAAGCCGAACGCGACCGCCGCGCCGCGCACCGGGCTGTCACGCGATGGGCCAACGACAACACCGCCGACCTGAGGCGGCTGGCCGGACAGGTCGTGGGCCTCACCGATCTCGATGACGCGGCCACCGAGACCGTCAGCCGGTTGCACGGGGCACTGGGAGACCACGACGCCTCGGCGCTGCCCGGCCTGCTCGCCGCCACCCAGCCCCATCTTCCGGGACATCCGGAGCTGGCCGCCCAGATCGACGCGGTCACCGAGCAGGCGGCCCGGATCCGCCGCCACCACGACCGTCCGAAAGGGGCCCGGACGCCGGAACCCTGACCGGCCGGCGCCGCGCCCGGAGCGGGCAGCGAGATGCTTGGATGCCCTCATGGGTATCGACGGCAAGGCGCTCGTGCTGGGCGGAGGCGGCGTCACCGGCGTCGCCTGGGAGATCGGACTGCTGCGGGGCCTGGCCGAGCGGGGCGTCGACCTGACCGATGCCGGGCTGTTCGTCGGGACGTCGGCCGGCTCGTCGGTGGCCGCCCAGGTGCTGTCCGGCGTGCCGCTCGAGGACCTCTACGAGGCGCAGCTGGCCGGGGCAAGTGCTGAGATCGCGGCGCGGATGGGCTTCGGCGATCTGCTCAAGTTCGTGGTCGCCGGGCTCTGGCCGGGCGATCCGGCGCGGGGGCGGGCCTGGCTCGGACGGCTGGCCCTGCGTGCCCGCACGGTGCCCGAGGCGGAACGACGCGCCGTGATCGAGCGGCGCATCGGCGACAGCGGCTGGCCGGCGACCCGTCTGCTCATCACCGCGGTCGAGGCGGTGAGCGGGAAGGAACACTGTTTCGACGCGGCCGGCGGGGTGCCGCTGGTCGACGCCGTCGCGGCCAGTTGCGCGGTGCCGCTGGTCTGGCCGCCGGTGACGATCGGCGGAGTGCGGTACATCGACGGCGGGATCCGTTCGATCGCCAACGCCGATCTGGCCGCCGGCTGCCGACAGGTGGTGGTGCTGGCCCCGATGACCAGGTCGGTACGGCGATCGGGCCGGCCGGCGGCACAGCTCGCGGCGCTGGGACCGCGGGTGCGCGGCGTGGTGGTGTCGCCGGATGCGGCCGCCCGCGCTGCCATCGGCGGCAACCCCCTGGATCCGGCGCGGCGGCGACCGGCCGCCGAGGCGGGGCGCGCGCAGGCGGCGGTCGAAGAGGATCGGCTCCGGGCCGTGTGGGCGAACTGAGGCCGCGTACTCAGAAGGGTTGAGTAGGCGCGGGGAAGTGGCGCGGGGTGCGGAATCCCTAGCGTCATACCCGTGATCTCGACCTTCCGGCAATGGACGCTGCGGCTCGGCAGCTACGCGCTGAGCGGCATCTACGCGCTCTATCGGGCGCATCCGGCGGTGTGGCGTCTCATGGCACGCCACTACCGGCCGCGGATGGCCGGCTTCGCCCGGCTCAACGCCTGGATGACGTGTCAGTTCGCGGCGCTCGACGTGCCCGCCTACGGCGACTTTCTCCGGCGCCAGGGGTGGGAGTTCCGCTGGTTCGACCTCGAGAGCTACCCGCCCACCGGGAAGGCCTCGTACGTGCAGGCGTATCCGGAGCACGAGCGGTGCCGCAACGGGCGGCTCGAGATCGCGGGCAGTGTGGTCGACGAGTCGTCCGGGTCGTCGGGGCAGCCGTTCAACTGGGTCCGGAGCCGGGCCGAACTGCGGGCGGTGCACCGCAACCTGGCCGCGTACGCCACCATGATCTTTCCGGCGAAGCGGCGGTTCGTCATCAACGCCTATTCGATGGGCGCGTGGGCGACCGGCACGAACACCGGCATCGCGATGTCGCGGATCGCCATGGTGAAGAACACCGGTCCGGACATCCGCAAGATCATCGACACGCTGCGGCATTTCGGGCCCGACTTCGAGTACGTGGTGACCGCGTACCCGCCCTTTCTCAAGCGCCTGCTCGACGAGCTCGACGCCGAGCGGTTCCCGTGGTCCGAGTACCGGATCTCCGGGCTCGTCGGCGGCGAGGGGATGACCGAGGCCCTGCGCGACTATCTCGAGAAGCGCTTCCTGAAGGTCCGCTCCGGCTACGGCGCCAGCGACCTCACCATCGGCATGGCCGGCGAGACCGACCTCACCGTCTGGGTCCGTCGCCGGCTGCGCGCCGACGCCGGGTTCCGCGCCGAGCTGCTCGGTCCGGACGAGCAGCGGCTGCCGATGGTGTTCCAGTACAACCCGCTCGAGACGTTCCTGGAGACCACCGCCGACTCGGAGATCCTCTGCACGATCAATTCGACCTCCGTGGTGAATCCGAAGGTGCGCTACAACATCGGCGACGAGGGCCGGCTGGCCACGCTGCCCGAGGTGCTGGCCGCCATCGCCGATCCGGCGGCACGGGCCGAGGCGCAGGCGGCGATGCGGGTCGACGGGATGCGCCTGCCGCTGCTGTTCCTGTTCGGGCGCAAGGACAGCACGATCTCGTACATGGGGGCCAACATCTACCCCCAGGACATCGAGTACGGGCTGTACGACGGAAACCCGTACGCCCATCTGCTCGAGGGTTTCTGCCTCGAGCTGGTGCAGGACGACCGGCTCGAGAGCCGCCCCACCGTCCACCTTCAACTGCGTTCCGGCGTACGCCTGGAGGCCGCGCGACGCGACCTGCTGACCGACACCTGCCGGACCGGGGTGCTGGCCCACCTGACCGCGTCGAGCCGGGACTTCGCGGAGTCGCTGGCCGAGGACCCGTCCGCTGCCGACCTGCGGGTCGCCGTCCATGAGCACGGCGCCGGCCCGTTCGCCGGCGCGGCCGCCAAGCTCAAGAACGTCTACCTCATCAAGGGGACAGCCGCATGAGGACCACCGACTTCACCGCCGCCCCGCCGCAGGGCCGGGCGACCGCCATGTTCATCGGGGCCACCCGCTACTCCGGGCCGCTGGCCATGCTGCACACGATCCGCGCCTGGTTCCCGATGGTGCGGCAGATGAAGCGCATGGCCGGGTACCGCTGGCACACCGTGTACTACCAGTTCCCGTACACCATCGGCACCATCGCCTTCTTCAGCGACCAGGACGCGATGCTCAAGTTCGCCCGCAGCCGCCACCATCGCGATCTGATGTGCTGGCTCACCGACTCCGGCGCCGGCAACGCGACGGCCGGCTTCATCCGGCTGTTCACCGCCGAGCCGCACGGTTACAGCAACGGCTCGTGGCGCGCCGAGGACGGCAGCCTGTCGCACATGCCGACGTGGACACCACTGTCCACCGAGGACGCCGGTCCGCCGGTGCACCGCTCGTGAAGGCCACTCCGGTCCGTACCCGGGCCGACCTCCGCGACTTCTGTGAGCTGCCGCTGCGACTGCATCCCCGCGACCTCTACGTTCCCCTGCCGGCGCCCGTCATCGCCCGGCACGCGCGGACCGCGAAGCTGTACGTGGTGCGCGACAGCCGGGGCCGGGTCGTCGGGCGGACCAGCACACACCGCGACGAGGCGTTCGTCCCGTGCCAGCTCTTCGGGCACACCGAATTCATCGACGACGACGCCGTGTTCGCGACGCTGGTGGACGTCGTGACCCGCGATGCCGGTGGGCGCGCCCTGTTCGGCCCGGTGGCGTTGCTGCCGAACCAGACCGGCGGCGTCATCACCAGCGGCTTCGAGGACCGCGGTTTCGTCGACTCGGCGTGGAACCCGGCCTACTACCCGTCCCTGTACGAGCGGCACGGCTTCACCCGCCGGTTCCAGGCCGACACCTGGGTCGTGGAGGTCGCGGGCTCGGCCGCCGCCTACACGTTCGACGACAGCCGGATCGCCGCCGAGCGACTGGTGATCCGGCACGGTTCGCGCCGCGGGCTGCGTCACCAGCTGCCGATCCTGCGCGAGATGCTGAACGCGAGCTTCGCCCGGCTCGGCTACTACACCGAGATCTCCGCCGGTCAGCTGGCCGAGCAGACCGACGGCCTGGCCTTCCTGCTCGACGAGGGCCTGCTGCTCTGGCTGGAGAAGGCGGGCCGGCCGGTGGCGTTCGTGGTCGCCGTCCCGGACATCTCCGAGTTCCTGATGCGCACCGGCGGCCGGCTCGGCCCGGTCGAGCAGCTGCGGCTGCTCGCCACCCGGTCGCGCTACCGCCGGGACGCGGTGCTGGTCGTCAAGGGCACCGTTCCCGGCGCGCAGGGCCAGGGCTACATGACGCTGCTGAGCCGCGAAGTGCACCGCCACCTCGAGGCGAGCGGATACCGGACGCTGCGCAGCACCTTCGTGGAGCGCGACAACGCCGCGTCCGCCGCGTCCTACCGCCGGGCCGGTGGCCGGCCCCTGCACGGATACACCTTCTTCGAGCGAGGTGCGGCATGACGTGGGTTTCCGCCCTGCGGGAGCGCGAGGCGTTGTTCCGGCGGGCGCCGAGCGCGCACAACACGCAGCCCTGGACCATCGACTACCGCGATGACGAGATCGTCATCGGCGCCGACCCGGAGCGGTCGCTGCCCGGCTCGGATCCGTCCGGCCGGGACCTGGCGCTCGGGCTGGGCGCGTTCGCCGAGACCTGTCTGATCGTCGCGGCCGACGCCGGTCTGCCGGTAGCCTGCGACCTCAGCGATCCGCGGCGGATCCGGCTGGTGCCGGCGGCGGAGCGCTACGACACGATCTTCCACCGCGCCGACATCGAGGCGCGCCGGGTGAACCGGGGACCGTACGAGCCCGGGCTCCTGGATCTGGTCGTCCTGGCCGGTCTGGAGCCCGGGATCGTGCACGTCCGCAGCCGCGCCCTGGCCGGCGATCTGGCCGAGGCCGACCGCTGGATGTTCGGCAGCCCGCCGGTGGCGCGCGAGCTGTGCGCCTGGCTGCGGCTGAACCCGCGCGACCCGCGTTATCACCGCGACGGGCTGACCGACCGCGCGCTCGGACTGAGCCGCCTCGAAGCGCGGGTGCTGTCGGCTGCGCTGCGCGCCTACCCCCTGACCCGGCGGCTCGGCCTGCCCGCCCTGCTCGCGGCGAGCGGGCAGAACCTTCTGCGGTACGACGGAAGTGTGCTCGTCCTGACCGGCCGGGGCGACGATCCGCGGGACGCGGGCCGGCGCCTGTTGCGGACCTGGCTCCGGCTGGCCCGCTTCGGGCTGGCCGTCCATCCGCTCAGCCAGCTGCTGGACTGCCCGGCCACCGCGGCCCGCCTGGCCGGCCGGGTGGGCGCGACGCCGCTGGCGGTCTTCCGCGTCGGCTACCCGCAGCACGAGGCGGCCCGATCGGCCCGCCTCCCGGCAGGCACGGACGTGAGGGGAGAAGCAACGGTGCAACCTCCGTCACAATTACCACATTTGGGGTATTAACCGCCGCGGGTGCGCATACTTTTTGGCGACCGGATCAACCGCTCGTGAAGAGGAAGCCACAGCGTTGCCCCAGTCGCTCGTCGAGTCCGCGAACCCGATCACGATCGTCGCCGCGAGCCTCCTGCTCTGCGCGGTGATCGTGGTGCTGCTGCGCCGCAAGGTCAAGCCGGTCGTCGAGTCCGTCGCCCGGGCCCTGTACGACGAGGTGCGACCGCATCTGCCGCCCGGCCTGCGCCGCGTGGCGCGCCGCTGGTACGAGCGGACCGACCCGGCCATCGCCCGCTCCATCCTGGTGGCGGCGATCGCCGCCGGGATCGCCTGGTCCGCAGCCGAGACCCTGCAGCTGGTGGGCGCGGTCACGGCCTCGATCTCGGCGATCCTGTCGGTGCACCTGAGCTCGCACGCCTCGGTCCGGGAGGGTACGAAGCGTCTGGTCGGCACCGCCGCCGGTATCGGGTTCGCCGTGGGCGTGTGGGGCGTGTTCGGCCCGAGCCCGGTGTCGATCGCGCTGATCGCCGGGTGCGGGCTCGTCGTCGGCCGGCTGTTGCGGCTGGGCGACGGCGCCGTCACCGTGCCGGCGACCTCGCTGGGCGTCCTGGTCGCCGGCAGCGCGGTCACCGGCGCCTTCGTCTGGGAGCGGGTCTGGGCGACGGGGCTGGGCATCGTGGTCGGCATGATCCTGTCGCCGCTCGTCGGCGGGATGACGCCGCTGGAGCGGGCGCACTGCAAGCTGGCCCACCTGTCCACCGAGATCGCCCGCCTGCTCGGCGACCTCGGGACCGGTGCGGCTCGTGGGTACGGCCGGGACCAGGCGGCGCAGTGGCTGGCGCGGTCGCGCGAGCTCGGTGAGACGCTCGGCGAGGCGGTCGACGCGGTGGAGGACCTGGACCGGCAGGCCCGCTGGTCGCTCACGACGCCGCACACCGAGGTGGCCCCGGTGCACCACACGTATCGCGTCCTCGAGCACGGCGTGCACCAGGTGAACTCGGTGGCCCGGACGATGTTCGACGCCGCCCTGACGCCGCACAGTCCCGGCGTGCCGGATGACATCGGGCCGCTGCTGACGGCCGCTTCGGAGGCGTTCGCCGCGCACGCCCGGCTGGAAACGGATCCGGACGCCGACCCCACCCAGGACGCGGACGACCTCGAGGATCTGCTGGACGGTCTGCGCGAGACGCGACGCCGGACGCTGCACAAGATGCGTAACCAGGTGGACGACACCGGGGTGCTGGTTCTGACCGGCTCGATCATCACCGACATCGACCGGATGGCCGGGTCGCTGGAGAAGTCGGCGCCGGCGCTCAGCATCGGCGCCCGGGAGACCGGCCCGAGCATCCCGGCGGTCTCGGAGGTCGTGCCCGTGGTCCGCAGCTTCTGGGAGAAGGCCGTGGTCACGAAGGCCGAGCCGGACCGCCGCCGGCCGCACCGGCGAACTGGGCGCTGAAGTGACGGGACGCGGTCAGCCCGGGCGTCCTCGCGTCTCCCGGCGCAACACTGCGGAGGAATAACGAGCCGGGGTCAGAGCCCATTCGGCCGGGGCGAACCCGGCCGGCAGCCCGGGCCGGCGCCAGGTGTCCGGATGGTGGCCGTCCGGCAGCCACTCGCGGCGCCAGATGCCCAGGGCGGTGTCGAGATCGGCCATGGCCGGGCTGAGCTGGTCGGCCAGGGGCGTCCGCAGGTGCTCGGCCCACAGCTTGGCGCGCAGGTCGCGGACCAGGGGCCCGGAGGTGACGAGGGTGGACGTGATCTCGCTGTCGGTGCCGACCATCGAACGGCTGAAGAAGTTGGCCGAGCCGATGCTGGCGAACACGTCGTCGACGAGCATGAGCTTGGTGTGGACGGTCAGGTTGTCGACTCGGTACATCACCACGTTGCGCTGGGCGGCCTTCGGTAGCCGGGCCAGCACCCGCCACCGCAGGTCGTGGGTGATCACCGGATGGACGGTGCTGTCGCCGCCGTCGGCCGGGTCCTTCCGCCCGGACCCGATCAGGATGATCTTGACGCCACGCCGGGCGGCGGCGCGCAGCCGGCCGTAGAGCTGGAACCGCGGATCGCCGCCGGGGGCCTCGTGGAAGTACTGGTCCTCGAGGTAGATGTAGCGCTCGGCGGCGCCGATCGCGGTGGTCATCGAGTGGTAGATCTCCTGGATGCCGGCCCGGACGACGTTGGCCCGGCGCAGACGGCGCAGCCCGCGGTGGCCGTAGAGACGCCACGGCCGGTAGGAGCGCACGACCTGGACCGCGGTTCCCTCCGCCGGATGCTCCGGCTGCTCGGGCACGGGCGGCAGGTCGCGCGGCGGGTCGAGCGGGTTGAGCCACGTGAGCCCGCCGCTGGGCAGGTGGAAATACTCCGGTGGCAGGTTCTTGGCGATGGGTCGCGGCGGCAGTGCGGCGGTGTTCTGCCAGCGGAACTGGAACGTCTCCCGGACCCGTCCGGCGGCCGGGCCGTGCAGGCGCGCGGCCGCGTCGTGCCAGCCCCAGCGGTGGGTGCCGAGCTTCAGGCGCTGGTGCGGCGAGTGGTCGTACCGGGTGGGGGAGAGGTCGAGACCGCCGACGTACGCGGTGAGCACGCCGTCGTGGCAGAACACCACGAGTTTCTGGTGGTTCGAGCCCAGCACCGGGCCCGACCAGTCCAGCAGCACCCGGTCCTCCAGCGGCGGCGTGGCGACGTCCCGCGTCGATGGCTTCCACGCCCGGATCACCCGGGCGGCCAGCGTGTTGGCCCGGAACGGCCCGACCGGCAGCCACGGCACGCCGCCGGAGAACTCGGCCGCGCTGAGCACGATCCGCACGTCGGTGCCGCCCGCGGCCTTCTCGGCGAGCACATCGGTGAACGGCCGGTAGCCGGCCTCGCCCGGTGCGCGCCCGGTGAGGTCGAGCTGCGGGTCGGCCTGGTAGCCGGCGATGTAGACGGCGTCGCCGGGACCGAGCGCCTGCATCCGTCCGGCCAGCTCGGTGAAGTAGGTGACGCCGTCGATGATCGGCTCGAAGAGCGAGTTCTCGGTGAAGGTCGGGCACGCCTCGGTGGCCGGTGGCAGATAGCGGCCGATCAGGTCGGTCAACGACGGTGCGTGCGGCATGCCCGTGATTACACCCGATGCGGGCCGTCCCGTCACCTACGGGGCCAGGGCCTCGGCCGAGCACGGGGCCGGGTCGCTCAGCTCGGCGATGATGCGGGTGGCGGCGGGGACCCGCTTCGCGTACGCCTCGGGGTAGGCCGACACCTGCACGGCCTGGGCGGCTTCGGTGTAGCGCATCTCCTGCCAGCCCCGGGTGCGGAGCAGCTTGTCGTAGAACCGGTGGGTCTGGTACGCCGGGTCGGACAGTTGCCGGGGCGTTCCCCAGCCCTGGCTGGGGCGTTGCTGGAACAGGCCGATGGAGTCGCGGTCGCCGCCCTTCAGGTTGCGCAGGCTGGACTCCTGCAGCGCGGTGGCGACCGCGATCAGCCGGCCCTCGGCCGGCACCCGCCGCTCGGCGCCGATCGTGATGATGGTGCGCGCATTGGCGAGTTGCTCCTCGCTCCAGCTCGCACCGTCCGGTGTGGAGGGCGGCGCCGCAGCCGCCGGCGTGCAGTCGGCGTCGGCATGGAGCAGGGGACTGATGACAAAGCCGGCCAGCACGGCGGCGACGATCACGAACAACGCGCGCACGACGAGGAGCACCTTTCGGGGGTGGGGGTCCGGCGAAGGCTACCGGTCGGCATCGATGGATCCCCGCGGCCGCCGCCAGGTTCAGCCGGCCGGCCGGCAAGATCGGACCGGTCGGCCGGTGGCGGCGGTGCACGCTTTGAGTTCGAAGCAAGTAGAATGGCCCGGTGAGTGATCCGACCCCTGGCCTGAACGCCGAGCAGCTCGGCGCGTACTTCGCCCTGATGGAGGTCAGCAGCCTTCTTCAGTACGCGGTCGACGAGCACCTGCGGGCCGACGGTGACCTCAGCTATGTGCAGTTCCAGATCCTGGCCCGGCTGGTGGACGCGCCCGACGGCCGCCTGCGGATGACCGATCTGGCCGACGGTGTCGTCTACAGCCGCAGCGGGCTGACCTATCAGGCCGGGTTGCTCGACAGGCGCGGCCTGATCACCCGTGCGCCGTCGCCGGACGACGAGCGCAGCGTCATCGTGAGCGTCACCGACGCCGGCCGGGAGCTGGTGGCCCGCGTGCTGCCGGGGCACGTCGACCGCGTACGGCAGCTGCTGTTCGAACCGATGAAGGGCCGGGACCTCCCCGTCCTCAGCGCCGTGCTGGGCCGGGTCCGCGACCACATGCGCGCCAACCCGCCCCGGTCCGCCAAGCCTCGCGCCGGGCGTGGGCGAGCCGGCTGACCGGTCGTACGGAAAGGGTGGAACGGCATGGACCGGGCGCTGCTGGCGGATTTCCTGCGGTCTCGACGTGAGGCGCTGCAGCCGGAGGACGTCGGGCTCCCGCGCGGACCGCGACGCCGCACCGGTGGGCTGCGGCGCGAAGAGGTGGCGGCGCTGGCCGGCATGTCGGCCGACTACTACGGCCGGATCGAGCAGCAGCGCGGCCCGATGCCGTCGGAGCAGATGCTGGGCGCGCTCGCCCGGGGGCTGCAACTGAGCCTGAGCGAGCGGGACCATCTGTTCGCCCTCGGCGGGCATTCGGCGCCGCGGCGGGCGCGGGGCGAGGAGGAAGTCAGCCCCGCCATGAGGCGTATCGCCGACCGCCTCGCGGACACGCCGGCGCTGGTGATGTCCCGGTACGGCGAGACACTGCTGCAGACGCGCCCCGCGGTGGCTCTGTTCGGCGACTACACCCGGTTCAGCGGGTTCTCGCGCTATCTGGTCTACCGGTGGTTCACCGACCCGGCGCAGCGCGAGATCTATCCCCCCGAGGACCACGACCTGCGGGGGCGGGTCTTCACCTCGGATATGCGGGCGGCGTACACGGCCGATCCTCAGGGCCGGGCCGGCGAGATCGTCGCGGCGCTGCTGGCGGTCAGCCCCGAGTTCGCCGAGGTCTGGGGGCGGCACGAGGTGGACATCAACCATCACCTCGACCTCAAGCGCTACCGGCATCCCGAACTGGGCGAGCTGGAGTTGTACGGCCAGCGGCTGGTGGACCCCGACCAGGGCCAGGAACTGCTGGTCTTCTCGGCGGCGTCCGGAACCGAGAGCCACGAGAAGCTGCAGATCCTGACCGCCGCCCGCGGCTGACCCGGCCGGCGGCACGACCCGGACAACTTGTCCCCGGATGAGTGCGGCCTTCAACCGGGTCCCGCCTCGCGCCACGCTGAACGGGTCGAACACCGACGCCGGCCGGCTCGGCTGTCGGCCGAGTCACACCGACAACTATTGCTTCGAAATCGAAGCGTGTTACGGTCTCCATGTGCTTCGAAAACGAAGCACATGACATCAGCGGGAAGAGGGATCACCCATGAAGGCAATGCGTTTCCACAAGTACGGCGACCCGGGCGTCCTGCGGTACGAGGACGTCGAGCAGCCCGTCGCCGGCCCCGGGCAGGCTCTGATCCGGGTGGCCGCGACGTCGTTCAACGGGGTCGACGGCACCATCCGCGCCGGATTCATGCAGGGCCCGATCCCGGTGACGCTGCCGCACACTCCCGGCATCGACGTCTCCGGCACGGTCGAGGCGCTGGGCGACGGCGTGACCGGGCTCCAGGTCGGCGACCGGGTCATCGGCTTCCTGCCCATGGCGGGTACGGGCGCCGCCGCCGAGTACGTCGTGGCCCCGGCCGAGGTGCTGGCGGCAGCGCCGACGAGCATCGCGCTGACCGATGCCGCCGCTCTGCCGGTGGTCGGACTGACCGCGTGGCAGGCGCTGTTCGACCACGCGAAGCTGACCGCCGGGCAGCGCGTGCTGGTCAACGGCGCGGGCGGGGCGGTCGGCGGCTATGCCGTGCAGCTGGCCAAGCGGGCCGGCGCGTACGTGATCGCCGCGGCCGGCCCGCGCAGCGTCGACCGGGCCAAGGCGGCCGGGGCCGACGAGGTCGTCGACTACACCGACACCGATGTCATGGCCGCGACCACCTCGGTCGACGTGGTGCTCAACCTGGCGCCGATCGAGCCGGCCCGGCTGGCCGACCTGGTCAACCTCGTCCGGGCGGGCGGGGTCGTGGTGAACACCACGGTCTGGATGCCCGCACCCTCGGACGAGCAGCGCGGCGTACGCGGCATCGACCTGTACGTGCGCAGTGACGCCGCCCAGCTGTCGCAGCTGGTGGCGCTGATCGACGCGGGCGAGCTGCGCGTCGACGTCGCCGGGCGCGTCCCGCTGGCCGACCTGCCGGCGGTCCACGCCCGGGCCGGCGCGGGCGAGCTGCACGGCAAGGTCGTCATCACCGCACCGGCCGCCTGAGACCCTTCCCCCCGTACGAATTGAGGACCGCATGACACTCTGGACCCCGCCGCGGTCGGTGCTCTCGAGCTCCCGCACCGCCTGGCGATGGCGCCGATGACCCGTAACCGATCGCGGGCGGACGGCGTCCCGACCGATCTCAACCGCGAGTACTACCGTCAGCGCGCGTCGACGGCTCTGATCATCACGGAGGGCACCCAGCCCTCGGCCGACGGGCAGGGCTACCTGCTGACACCGGGCCTCCACACGAACACGACACCCGCGACCTCTACCCGGCGCTGGTCGCGACCCTGGCACCGGTCGGCCTCGCCTACCTTCACCTGGTCCACGGCGGCGACGAGGAACTGCTGCGCCGACTTCGCCGGAGCTGGCCCGGCGCGCTGCTCCTGAATCGCGTGGGCGCTCCGCTCGAGACGCGCGTGGCCGACCTCGACGCGGACCGGGCCGATGTCATCACGGTCGGCACCGCCGCACTGGCCAATCCCGACCTGCCGGCCCGCCTCCGCGCGGGCGGTGACCACCACCGCTACGCCGACTACCCGGCCCTCGAGGTGGCGCTGACCGGTTCCCCGCTGCTGCGTCTGCTGATAGACGGCCCGGTCCGGATCGACCCGGACACCCGGACGGCCCGCGTGCCCGCCGGCGGGACGTGGGGCGACGTCCTCCACCGTCGGCGTCATCGGGTACTGCTCGGCGGCGGCCTCAGCTTCTACGGCCGCCGTTTCGGCCTCGCCGCGAACTCGGTGCGATCGCTGACCGTCGTGCTGGCCGACGGCGAGGTCGTCGAGACGAGCGCCACGAACCGCCCGGATCTGCTCTGGGCGCTGCGCGGTGGCGGCGGCGGGATCGGCGTCGTCGTGGCGGCCGAGATCGACCTGGTGCCCATGCACAGCGTGGTCACCGGCATGGCGGTCTGGGACCCGGCCGACGCGGCCCGGCTGGCGCCGGTCTGGCAGGAGTGGGCCCGGACCGCCCCGCCGCAGATCAGCACCAGCTTCCGCATGCTGTCCCTGCCACCGCTGCCGTCCCTCCCGCCCTACCTGGCCGGCCGGCGTGTGCTCGCCCTCGACGGCGCTGTCGTCGCCCCGTCCGCCGCGGACGTGCCCGCGGCTCAGCACATCGTGGACACCATGCTGTCGCCGCTGACAGCGCTTGCCCGGCCGGTGGCAAACACGTGGGTGCCGGCCCCACCGCAGGCACTTCCCCTGACCCACCTCGACCCGCCGCAGCCGGTGCCCTTCCAATCGGACTCCGCCCTCCTCCACGAGATCGACGAGCCCGGCTGGGCCCGCATCCTGAACGCCGGGTCCGGACTGCTCGCCCTCGAACCGCGCCAGCTCGGCGGCGCCTTCGCCGCCCCGCCGACCGGCGGCGGTGCGCTCGACCGCTTCACGGCGCCGCTGCTCTACTACGCGGTCGGCCTGGCCGGGGACGCCACCGTACGGGATCTGAAGGCCGTGCGGTCGGCCGTCGAGCCGTTCCTGACGGGATTCACGGCCCCCAATTTCGTCGAGCACTTCGACCAGCCCCAGCGCACCCTCGACGACCACACCCGGATCCGGGTGGAACGCATCCGCCACGGCGCCGACCCGACCGGCCTGTTCGCCGGCGACATCGACGCCATCCGCCTCCCGCATGGAAGCCCGGCGTGAGTTCGAGCGCCCGGATCCGGACCGGGGCCGGCCTCCTGCGGGACCGGCCCCGGGCGGGCCGCCGGGCGGATCAGTACCAGGTCAGATGCTGCTGCCGGTTTCCCGCGACGCAGTCCCACAGCTGCAGCGGGGTGCCGTTCGCCGTGGACGAGTGCGGGATGTCGATGCACTGCGACGAGCCCCAGGAATGCATCAGGTAGTAGTCAGGGTTGCCGTCGCGGACCAGTTCGCCTCTCCACAGCTGGCTCGAGACCTGCTGGCACGTTCTCTGCACGACCCGGGTGCCGTTGGGACCGCCGGGGTCGGCGCTGGCCAGGCACTTGCCGGTGTCCAGGTTGCGGATGTGGGCGGAACCCCCGGCCCACCAGACGAAGACCCATTTCTGGCTGCCGTTCGCCCCGATGCAGCTCCACTGCTGGATCATGTTGTAGTCGGCGGACGATCCCTGGTAGTTGTCCATGCACTTGCCGGAGTGCCGGAACTTGATGTGGTAGGGCCCCGCGGTGTCGGCGGCAGCCGCCGGCGACGGGCTCAGCAGGACGATCGACGCGGCCAGAAGCAACGCGAACAGACCGGCCGACGCGCCTGTTCCGCTGTACCTGCGTAGATCCCAGAACCTCATGACACGTACCTCCCCGTTGGATGGGCCGCTGTACGCGCGCGGCCCATCCCGAGGCTAGGTGACCGTCGTCCTCGATCGACAGACCCGGAAGGCCTCAGCGGCCGGTCAGCGTTCCGCTGATCTCGTTGGGAGCTGCCTCGAGGGTGGCCGAGGCGACGACCTTGCCGGTGGCGAGGTCGAGCCGGTGCACCTTCCTGGTGGCCGGTTCGGTGACGTACGCGGTGTCGCCGCGAACGAAGAGGGCCGGGCGCGGCTGCTGCCACTCGACCGGCTCCGTCCACGCGCCGACCACCGGCCACGAATCGGTGATCTTTGCCGTGGCCGGGTCGACGACGTGCAGCTTGCCGTCGGTGCCGAGGATCAGCGCCTCGCCGGCGGGGCCGCGGTTGAGCGAGCGGAAGCTGTAGCTGACGTCCTTCGGCATCGGCACCACCGTGATCTTGTCGGTGGTCGTGTCGATGAG
Source organism: Paractinoplanes polyasparticus (assembly GCF_019710575.1). Taxonomy (GTDB): domain Bacteria; phylum Actinomycetota; class Actinomycetes; order Mycobacteriales; family Micromonosporaceae; genus Actinoplanes; species Actinoplanes polyasparticus. The sequence goes on from NZ_JAHWFK010000031.1 coordinate 280,374, forward strand.
GGAGAACTGCTCGGGCGCCTCGAGTTCCGCGTCCGGTTCGATCTTGTAGTCGCCGAGCAGGATCGGTGAGGCGTCGCTGCCGGCCTGATTCCCGATGCGGCTGTAGGCCCGGTTGCTCTTCACCTTGGTGAAGGCGCCGTTCTTGAACAGCAGTACGCCGTCCTCGCAGCCGAGCGCGACGACGTCCCCCTTGGCCACCGCCTCGCCGTGCACGCCGGGACACTGCTCGTTGCGGGCGACCTCCTTGCCGCCGGCGTCGACGGCGATCGCGCCCGATCGGGACTCCTCGGTGCCGAGGGTGACGATCATCGTGCCGTCGGCGAGTTCGACGGCTACGCCGTGGTGCGGCTGGGCGGTCTTGTACTGCCGGCCCTGCGGCTTGCCGGCGGCGAGGTCCTTCGGGTCGAAGCTGTTGACCTCGCCCGTGCCGTCGGTGAACAGGATGGTGCGGTCGCCGTGCCGGACGACATGACCGGGCTTGTCGCCCGGATAGGTGACTCCGGTCATCCGGCCGGTGGTGGCGTCGAGCATCTGGAAGCCGGAGGCGGTGGAGACGACGACGGTGCTGTCGTCGCCGGCCGGGTTGACCCGGTTGAAGCCGGGCAGCGCGATGGTGTGCGCCACCTTCAGGGACTCGCCGTCGAGAACGTAGATGCCGCCGTCGTACGTGATGGCCAGTGGCTCCTTGACAGCCGGAGCGGCGCCGGCGGGCTGGGTCGCCGTCTCCTTGCCGCAGGCCGCGAGGGCCAATGAGGCGAGAGTCAGGACGGTGAAGCCGCGGAGGGACCGTCGGTTCACGTTGTTCTCCTTACCTAGTTGTTTCATGGGAGAAAGGCTCAGCCGGACAGACCGCGGACGATGGCGTCGGCGTTGAAGCGCATCATCGTCAGGTAGCCGGCCGCTTCACCGCCGGCCTCGCTGAGCGATTCGGAGTACAGCCCGATCACCCGTACGGAGAGGCCCGCCTCGGCCGCCAAGACCTCGGCCAGCCGCGCGGGCTGGGCGGTGTCGGCGAAGATCGCGGGCACGCGGTGCTTCCGGATCGCGGCGGCCAGCGACGAGAGGTCGGAGGCGCTCGGCGAGGCCAGCGTCGTCCCGCTGGGCAGGATCGTCCCGACCACCTCGAAGTCGTACCGGTCGGCGAGGTAACCGAACACGTGATGGTTGGTGACGAGCACGCGGCGCTCGGCGGGGATCCGCGCGAAGCGCGCCGTCAGCTCGGCGTCCAGCTCGGTCACCTGTCTCGCGTACGCCGCGGCCTGCGCTCGCACGACGGCGGCGTCCACACCGCCGACGTGGGCCACGATCTCGTCGGTGAGCAGCCCGACGGCCGTGCCCACCCGGGCCGGGTCGGTCCAGAAGTGCGGATCGGGCACGCCCGCGGCGTCGCCGTCCCGGTACTCCATCGGCGCGACCCGTGGACCCACCTCGACCGTCGGCACCCCCTCCGCCTCGGCCGTTTCGACGTGCTGCGACACGCCTTCCTCGAGGCCGAGGCCGTTGTGGACGACCAGGTCGGCGGTCTGCATGGCGTGCGCCTCGCGGGCCGAGATCGCGAACGAGTGGGGGTCGGCGTTCGGCTTCATCAGCACGGTGACCGTGGCCTGGCTGCCGGTGATCTGACGCACCACGTCACCGAGGATGTTGGTGGTGACGACGATGCGGGCCTCGTCCCCGGCCGTGCAGGCGACGCCGCCGACCAGCAGGGCGGCCGCGGCTCCGAGGGCCGTCACGAGTCTTCTCACCGGCCCACCTCCACGGTGAGGTCCGGCCGCTGCGACGCCCGAAGCGTGCGAGCCGTACGAAGCTGGTCGTGATAGTCGATCTCATGAATGACCCGGGCCGCCGGCTCGGCCAGGTAGGCCCGGCTGATGTCGAGAGTCAAGGTTGTGGCCCGCAGCGGAGTCTCGGCGATCCGCCGGCCGGTCCCGAGGTCGAAACTGGCCAGCGTGCCGGCGGCGTCGAGGGTGAGCACGGTGTTGCCGTCGGCCGGGGAGGCGGCCGCCCTCAGGTTGCGGCCGGCCGCAGGCACGTGCTGCAGGGTGGCCTTGGCCGCGTTCACCGACCAGATCCCGTTGCGGCCCGCGACGGCGGTCTCGTTGCTGCGGGGCCGGTGACCGAAGTCCCCTTCCGCGATCGGTCCGGCCGGAGAGTCGAGCACCTCGGCGGTCAGCCGGTCGCGCTCGCTTCTCACGCGTACGAACGAGTTCTCGCAGGCGATGACCGTGCCGCCGCGTAGCGCCGCCCACCCGCGTGGCGCCGGACAGGGCGTTTGCAGCGCGCCACTTTCCCGGCCGTCGGCGCCCATCGCCACGATGCGATTAGCCGGCCGGCCCGGATCGTCGCCCACGGCGACCAGCAGGTGTCCGGCATGCGGAACGGCGAGGGCGGTCGAACTGCGGGAGTCGATCGTCGTGGTCTCGGCGATGCTGCCCTCCTGCAGCTTCCGGCGGTCGAGAACCCGGATGCGTCCATCGGTGGTGCCGATCGCGGTGTGGGCCCCGGCGGCGGCAACCGTCGCGACCGGAGCGCCGAGTGTCACGGCGCCCAGCGTCCGGGCCGGGGCGCGGTAGTAGTGGACGTGGTCGGTGTGGTCGACGGTCCAGACGCCGGCGTCGACGATTTCGAGCGTCCGGTCGCCGTCGCCGACATAGAGGAACCGGCCGTCCTCGGTGAGGTGGTGGGCGCTTGTCGACAGGTCGATCCGCCGGTCCTGCTCGGTGGCGAGGTCGAGCAGATTCAGCTGCCGTGAGCCGCGCGCCGCGTAGGCGAGGGTCGACTGCGCTTCGGGCAGCTCCTCGGCGCCGGCGACGTAGCCGTGCGGTCGCTCGGTGGTCTCCCCGGCCGAGGCGCAGGCCGATCCGGCCAGCACCACGCTCAGCGCGGCGACACCGGTGAGTTTCCTGATCACGAAGTTCCTTCCGGTGAGGGGGTGCGGGCGGAGACGAGCCGGCCGTTCGCGAGGCGGCGGGCGCCGAGAATCGCGAAGAAGATCAAGACGGCGACGGCGGCGATCGTGGCGCCGGCGGCCGTCCCGGCGAACCAGGAGATCCACAGTCCCGTCACGGTGGCCGTGGAGCCGATCGCGAAGCCGGCCAGCATCACTGCCGGCAGCCGCCGGGCCATCAGCATCGCCGCGGCCGACGGCGCGATGAGCATCCCGAAGGCCGGCAGCGTGCCGACCACGCTGAACGCGACCGCCATCGTGACCGTGAGCAGGATCGTCATGGCGGCGTTGGCGGGCCCCGGGCGCAGGCCAAGGGTGCGGGCCTTGCGCGGGTCGAAGGTCAGCGCCAGGAAGGGGCGGTGGAACACCGCCGACACCGCCGCCACGGCGACCCCGGCTCCGGCCAGCAGCCAGAGGTCGTTCCGATCGATGGCCAGCACGTCGCCGAAGAGGAAGGCGGTCAGGTCGGTGGCGAACGAGCGTGAATGCGAGACGGCGATGACGCCCACCGAGAGCATGCCGATGAACAGCAGCCCGATGCTCGTGTCGCGACCGAAGTCGCGGCTGTCGCGCAGAGCGTTGACACCGCCGGCCATGGCCAGCGCGCTCAGCGCGGCGCCGACGACCAGGTTGCCGCCCAGCATCGAGGCGATCGCGACGCCCGGCAGCATGCCGTGGCTCATGGCCTCGCCCAGGAAGGTCATTCCGCGAGCGATCACCCAGACCCCGACCAGGGCGCAGATCGCGGCCAGCAGCACGCCGCCGAGCAGCGCACGCAGGACGAACGAGACGGTGAACGGCTCGACCAACGACGACATGGTCGAACCATATAATGAAACTGAAAACCATTACTAATAAGGGACTGTGTATGAGTGAGGTTCGGCTGACCGCCGAGAACTTGGGTTTCCGGTACGCCGGCACACCCGTCCTGCGAGACGTGAACCTGCGCGCCGAGTCCGCGTCGACGCTCGCAGTGACCGGCCCCAACGGCTCCGGCAAGAGCACCCTGCTGCACCTGCTGGCCGGGGTCGAACGGCCGGCCGTCGGTGTGGTCCGCCGCGACCCGGGCACCCGCGTGGCCCTGCTTCCTCAGCGCACCGGCGACATCGACGCGCTACCGCTCACCGTCGCCGAATGTGTCCGCATCGGACGGTTCAGCTCCCGGGGGCTGCTGGGGCGGCTCACCCGGGCCGACCGCGCGGCCGTCGACGACATGATGGAACGCCTCGGGATCGCCCAACTCGCCCGGCGGCGCCTGCGCGAGCTCTCCGGCGGCCAGCGCCAGCGCACACTCCTCGCCCAGACGTTCGTGCAGGAGGCCGACGTCTACATCCTCGACGAGCCCACGGCCACCCTCGACGCCGGCAGCCGCCGCCGGGTCCACGACCTGCTCACCGCCCGGGTCGCCGCGGGCGCCGCCGTGGTCATCGCCAGTCACGACGACGAGGACGCGGCCCGGGCCGATCGCATCCTCGCCCTCGGCCGTCCCGCCGAGGACGCCGCTCGGCTAGCCTGACCGGGCTGCACCAGTAGTAAAGGCCCGACGGCGATGGGATGGTCCCGACGTGAAGGCGCACAGGGGCCGGATCGCCGGGCTCGGCGTGGCCCTGGCGGCGTCCGGGGCGCTGATCTGGGCTCCGTCGCCCGCACCGCCACCGCCGCCGCCGCCCACTGCCGGGCAGGCCTGGCCGGACGCGCAGAAGGGAACACTGCCGGCCGATCTGCCGGACGGGACGGCGTTCGACCCGGGCCTGTTCCTCGACATCCGGACGTCGGTCGGGTCGGCACCGACCCGTGACCGCCGGCACCGGCGACTGGTGATCCGGGGTCCCGGCGACTCCCTCCGCGAGCTGCGGCGGCTACCGGTGAGCCGGAATCCGTCCTTCCTCAGCCTGACGGTCGCCGGCGACGACCTGGTGTGGGTCGAGAGCACCGACGCCGGGCAGCAGCTGTGGACCGCTGATCTGCGCACCGGGCGGCCGGCGCGGCGGCTGACCGCCGACATCGGCGACGCGCGCTTCTATCAGACCCAGTACGACCTGGTCATCGCGCCGGGCCGCGTCAACTGGGTGGCCGCGGCGCCCGGCGGCGGCACCGAGATCCGGTCGGTGGCGTTGACCGGGGGCCCGGTCGGGAAACGCGCCGTGCCGGGAAACTGGGCCCTGACGGCGTGGCCCTGGATGGTCGACGGCCTGACCGACATCGCCGGCGCCGGCCGGCTGCGCAATCTTGTCACCGGCGAGGAGCGGCCCCTGCCGCGGACCCGCCTCAGTGAGACCGCGTGCACCCCCCTCTGGTGCCGGGCCGTCTCGCTGGACGACGACGGCTACCCGAGGATCGAGGTCGTCCGGGCTGACGGCACGCAGCGCCGGCTGGTCGCCCGGAAGACGGCCCGCACGGTCATCACCGACGTCGCGGTGCTCGGCCGGTTCGAGGTCTTCGCTCAGGTCACTCCGGCATCGGAACTGTCGGGGCGCGACGAGCTCCTGGTCTACGACATCGCGACCAACCGCACCGTGCAGATCAGCCGGGAGGCCGGCGACGTCCGGTATCGCAACGGCGTGCTGGCGTGGTCGACCGGCAACGCCCAGTCCTTCCTGCGTCACGTTCTCGACCTGCGCTCCGTCTGAGGATCGGGCCGGAGTTGCGAGCCCGAGCCGTGTCGCTCGCCGGGATCGCTCAGGCGTGGACCGCCGACACGGACGAGCGCGTCGTCCTCGTGCCGCAGTCCGGCCTCGTCGTCCGGGCGGCCGTGCACTGACTGTTCACTGGTTCTCCAGTCGGTCCGGTCAACCTCTGTCGTGACCTCAACCGGTCGTCGACAAGGAGACACACAGTGGGCAAGCCTTCCATCGTCCTCGTACACGGAGCGTGGGCCGACGCCTCGAGCTGGAACGCGGTGGCGTCACAGCTGCGCGGCCAGGGATTCACCGTGCTGGCGCCGCCCAACCCGTTGCGGGGTGTGGCCTCCGACGCCGAGTACCTGTCGTCGTTCGTCTCGCAGCGCACGTCCGGACCGGTCGTGCTGGTCGGTCACTCGTACGGCGGCGTGGTCATCAGCAATGCCGCGGGCGGCCTGAGCGACGTGCGGGCGCTCGTCTACGTCAACGCTTTCATCCCCGCCGAGGGCGAGAGCATCTTCCAGCTCCTGGGTGGATCCGGCTCGGCCCTGGACGTCCCGGACCCGACGACGGTCCTCGACATCGCCGGCTACCCGGGCGCCCCGGAGGGCGACGCCGAGGCGTTTCTCAAGCCGGACACCGTCTTCCGGCTCTTCGCCCAGGACCTCTCCGAGGCGGACGGGTGGCTGATCGTCTCGGGCCAGCGCCCGATCACCCTGAGCGCCAACGCCACGCCCTCGGCCACGGCGGCCTGGCGCACGCTGCCCAGCTGGGCCGTCATCGGCTCCGACGACCTGGTGATCCCGGCCGGCACGCAGCGCTCGATGGCCGAGCGGGCCGGGTCGAAGACCTTCGAGGTGGCGGGCTCGCACGTCTCGATGGTGTCGCACCCGGACGTGACCGTGGAGGCGATTCTGGCCGCAGCCGAACACGTGGGCGACTGACGGCCCGGCCAGGTTACGTCATTTGACGCAGTCTGGCCGGGCCGCTCGTGCCTACGGTCGGGCCATGACAACCCGCCTCCAGGTACTGGGCCCGCTGCGTGTCTGGCACGGCGACGCCGAGGTCGACGCGGGGCCCAACCAGCAGCAGTGCCTACTGGCGCTGCTGCTGGCCAATGCGGGGCATCCGATCGGCGTCCAGGCGCTCACCGAGATGCTGTGGGACCTCGACGCGCCGCCGAGCGCGCTCAACATCATTCACAAGTACGTCGGGCAGCTGCGCCGGCTCCTCGAGCCGGGCCTGCCGCCCCGGGCCCGCGGCGCCTATCTGACCCGGCACGGCAACGGGTACCGTTTCGTCGCCGGCCCCGACACCCTCGACCTCCTCCGGTTCCGGCAGCTCGTCGGCGAGGCGCAGGCGCACAGCCACGACGGCGAGCACGACGAGGCGCTCGACCGGTACGCCGAGGCGCTGCGCCTCGGCAGCGGCGTCGCCGGTGCCGGTCTGGCCGACACCACGGCCGCCCGCACCGTCTTCCTGAGGCTGCACAACGAGTTCGTCGACGCCGTTGTTACCGCCGCTCAGCTCGCGATCCGGCTCCGGCAGCCGGCGCGCCTTCTGGACGCGGTCCGGCGCACGGCCGAGACCGACCCGCTCAACGAGCTCGTCCACGGGACGCTGGTGACGATGCTCGCGGCCGCCGGCCGTCCGGCCGAGGCGCTGGCCGTGTACCGAGCGATCCGGGAGCGACTTGCCGGCGAGCTGGGCATCGATCCGGGGCCGGACCTGCAGAACGCCTACTTCGGGGTGCTGGCTCGCAGCGGCCCGACGGCAACGCCGTCCCCGGCCGTCCATCCGGCGCAGCTGCCGCCGGACCTGCCGTTGTTCGCCGGCCGCACGGGCGAGCTGGCGACGCTGAGCCGGTTGGCCGCGGGGCTGCGCGAGCCGGGACGCGCCGGCCCACTGATCATCGCGATGAGCGGGCCCGGCGGGGTGGGCAAGTCGGTCCTGGCCCTGCGGTTCGCCCACCTCGTCGCCGATGAATTCACCGACGGACAGCTCTACCTCGACCTGCGCGACGACCCGGACCCGGTGCGTTCACTGCTGTACGGGCTGGGGTTGCGCCGGCCCGACATCCCCGGCACGCAGGCCGCGCGGGTGGGGGCTTATCGCAGCCTCACGGTCGCCAAGCGAGTGCTCGTCGTCCTCGACAATGCCGGCGACACCGCGCGGATCCGGTCGCTGGTGCCGAGCTCTCCCACCAGCCTGGTGCTCGTCACCGGCCGGCAGCGGCAGCTGGACCTGGCTGTCCGCAACGGCGCGCACCTCATGGCCGTCGACGTGCCCGACCTCGGCGCCGCGAGAGAGCTGATGGCGCTCCGGACGTCCGGGCTCCCGGTCACCGGACCGGTGGACGAGATCATCGAGCGGTGCGGCCGGCTGCCACTGACCATGGCGACGACGGTCACCGCGGCGTCCCGTTGAGGACAGGCCGATCAGCCTCCGTTGCCCGGGCGGCGATGGCCGCGTATCGGCGGTCCGGGCGCTCCGGGAACTGCTGTTGCCGGCGCTCGAGTTCGGTGAAACCCGCCTGGGCCAGGCGGGCGGAGAACTCGGCCACCGGCCAGCGGTACGCCGTGACGACCTTGTGGTCGAAGGCGGCCACCCCGTCGTCGCTGTCGAAGAAGCCGATCACCAGCCGTCCCGACGGAGCCAGCATCCGGCGGAACCGGGCGAGCGTCCGGTCCAGGTCCGCCGGCGGCAGGTGGATGGTCGAGTACCACGAGAGGACGCCGGCCACCGAGTGGTCGGGGACGTCCAGCTCGGTCATCGCGCCGAGCCGGAACTGCGGACCGGGGAAGTTGGCCCGGGCGTGGTCGAGGAACTCGGGAACCAGGTCGACACCGGTCACGTCGGCGCCCAGCCCGTGCAGGTAGGCGGTCCAGTGGCCGGGGCCGCAGCCGAGGTCGAGCACCGGACCGTCCAGCCCGGCCAGATGGCCCCGGATCAGCGCCGTGTCGTCCTCGTGGGCCTGCCAGTCGCCGTCGAACAGGGCGATGTACTGCTCGGACATGGTCGAATAGGCGTCACGCACAGGCTCCCAGCTCACCTCGACACCCTACGGTCCGCTTGCCCGAATGCGCGTGAGCCCACGACCTCACGGGTTCACCAATTCAGGTCGATCAATGAGTGAGCCTACCTTGGCGGCATGATACGAGTCCTGAATCGATGGGGCGCCACCGCGCTGGTCGTCATTCTCGTGACGGCAGCCGGGCCCGTACCGGCCGTCCGGGCGGCCCTGCCGGCCCTGGCCGTCGGCGCCACCACCTCCGTGAACGACACGGTCGGCAGCGGGAACACGTGTGCCGGCTTCCTCGACGAGCGAACCCACCTGGGCGACCTGGGTGTGCGCCGGGTGTTCGCCTCGGCCGGCCAGGTTCCGCCGGCGGACGCGATCACCTGCCACACCACCTTCGGCGCCACGCTCTGGTATTCGTTCAAGACCTCGTGCACCCCGACGGTCGTGGCCGTCGGAGGCTGCGACACCGAGATCCAGAACATCGCGACCGCGATGCCCGCGGGCAGCCTGCTCACCTACTTCCACGAGCCCGAGGACGACATGACGGGCACCCAGTTCGTCAGCGCCTTCACGCACGCCTATCAGGTGGCCAAGGCGGTGAACTCCGCGATCGACGTGGTGCCGGTCCACATGTCCTACCAGTGGCGGCCGGGCTCGCCCGGCGTCACCAACAACGGCACGGGGGGCGACCGCGAGATCCAGGACTGGATCGTCCCGCCGCAGTTTGCCGACGCGTACGGCTTCGACCTCTACTGGCAGGCCAGCACCCGCGGCAGCGAGCCGGACAACCCGGTCAGCGTGGGCAGCGACCCCCGGATGACCCGGTGGTACAACGCTTTCAGCGGGCAGGGGCGGCCCCTGGCCCTGGCCGAGTGGGGGATCGACGACGACCAGGGTGTGCGGGCCTCGCGAGGGCCGGCGATCCGGGCCTCCAAGACGTGGCTGACCGCCCGCAACTTCCGGATCGTCAACTACTGGCAGCTGGACAACTGGTATCTGGGCGCCACGTCCGGTCCGCCCGGAAGCTACCTCGACCCGGACGGCGTGGCCGCCTATCAGGAATTCGTCGCCGCCGCAGCGCCCTGAGCCGGCGCGAATCGAACCCGATCCATCTCATCCCTCGGCCGTCCCACCTCTTGGGAGCGCTCCCATAGGGTGAGCTGGGCATCGACGAACGTCATTGCTACGGATCTCCGGCCCTCCTAGCCTTCGGGGATCCCCGTCCCCGAAGGCCCCTGGAGAAGCCATGACTCCCCACCGCTTCACCGCGCCGAAATGGTCCAGGGCGATGCGTCACCTTCTCGCCGTTCTGACCGCAACCCTGATGCTGGGCGCGGTCCCTGCGAGCGCCGTCTCTGCCCGGCCCGGCGCCTGCCGTCAACCGATGCTCTTCTGCGAGGACTTCCAGCAGTTGCCGACTGGCGGCGCTGCCAGCCTGAAGTGGGGGATCGACACGAGTGGGGGCACGCTCACCGTGGAGCGGAGCCACCGCGGTAACAAGGTGCTGCACGTCCACACGGTCGGCAACGGGCGCGCCTTCCTGCGTGTCGACGACTTCGCCGCGCCCGGCAACCGCTTCTTCGGCCGGATGCGGCTGCGCGTGGACGCGTTCCCGACCGCTCCCGACTGGGCGCATTTCACCCTCGTCGAAGCCACCGGCAGCGGCAGCTCGGAGGTCGTCCGTCCGATCGGCGGTCAGTACGCGCCCACGGTGCCAGGTGTCTTCTGGGGTGTGGGCGCCGACGGCGGACCCACCGGCGACTGGACCACCTGGCGCGAGTCGGCTCCGGTCACCGAGGACACCTGGCAGTGTTTCGAGTGGACGCTCGACGCGGCGGGCAACCGGGTGGCCGTGTGGATCGACGGGGTGGCCCGGCCCGAGCTGACCGCGTCGACCACGGAGCACGGCGGCAACGACGTCCCGTTCGTGCTCCCGGTCGTGGACACCGTCAAGGTCGGCTGGCAGCTCTACCAGGACGGGTCCACGCCGGAAGCGTTCGACCTCTGGATCGACGATCTCGCCCTGTCGACCCGGCGGCTCGGTTGCTGACCGGTCAGCCGCGGCGCCACTTCTGGTTGGCGCCGCCGACGCAGGTCCACAGGTGCAGGAGCGCGCCGTTGTCCGGCCGCCACTCGGCGATGTCCACGCACTTGTTCGCCTGCGGGTTGACCAGATCGCCGGCGGCGCTCAGCACGAACTGCTGCGCGGCGGTGCCGTTGCAGGTGTAGATCTGGACGGCGGCGCCGTCGTGGGTGGCGGCGTCGGCGACGTCCAGGCACTTGTTGTTCCCGGTGCGCACGGTGCCGTTGACGAATTCCCACTTCTGACTGGTTCCGTCGGTGCAGTCCCACACCTGGACGCGCTGGCGGTCGGCGAAGTTCCCGTTCGGCACGTCGACGCACTTGTTGTTCCAGTTGCTGACGATCCGGCTCGTGGTGGCCGGCGGGTTCTCCGTCGAGCCCGGCGTGCAGGTGTTGTCCGCGGTCACGTTGTCGGTGTGCCGCGTGCCGGCCGACCGGAGAGCGCCGACCCGGGCGGTCGCCTCGGCCGGCGTGAGCACCTGCTTCTTGGCGTGGAAGACGTAGTCGATGTTCTCGTGCCAGACGCTGGTGCCGCTGCCGGTGTGCCCGGTCAGATCGATGAACCACTGGTTGAAGTCGATCGACATGTTCTGCCGGGGGTAGAACTTGCCGCCGTGGGTGCCGACGAGCTGGCCGTCGATGTAGTAGCGGACCTCACCGTTGGCGACGGTCGCCATGACGTCGCGCCAGCCGGCGATGCTGCGGTTCTGCTTGCTGTACTGGCGGTCCTGCACCCACGGGTCGGCCTGGTACGTGTACCAGGTGGTCTGGAAGTTGGTCGGCCCGCTCTCGCCCCAGCCGCCGTTGGGCAGGTACTCACTGAAGTCGAGCTCGCTGTAGATCGGGTCGAACGCGTAGCGCAGCGGTGAGATCGTGTAGAAGGTCTGGTTGACGATGTCGCCGTCGGTACCGGAGGCGGGCGTGTCGGCGAACTTGATCCGGGCGAAGTAGGTGCCCTCGAAGAATCGCCGGTCCGGCAGCGACATCTCGGCGTGCGTCGTGCCGCCGGCCGTGCCGTTCGTGGTGGCCTGGAGGCGGGCCACCGTCTGGCCGTCGACGACAGGGAACGAGACGTTGCCGGCCGACCAGGTGGCGCCGGGAACACCGGGGCCGCCCGCGTTGGCGCGCAGGTGCCAGCCGCGCTGGCCGAGTGCCGGGTCGGAGGCGGAGCTGTAGGCGAAATCGTCGAACAGCACGCCACAGGTCACCGCGGCGTTGGCGGGCAGGGCCGCGGCCACGCCGGCTGTGGTGAGCCCGGCGGCGACGAGGACGGCGGTGGCGGCGCGGATCGTACGGCTGATCAGGGCAGGTGCCATCGAGAGCAGACTCCTCGGGGGAAGGGGACTCCTCGGGGTGGGGAGTGAGCTCAGCATCGCCGCGCCCGTTGACGGCAGTCAATGAAACCGCGCGAATTTTTTACATCTGAGGATCCAGTAGAGAAAATTATTACTGGCACGGTTGCCCGAAAGTACATCGACGGCCGTTCATGAAGGGTTCACCCGTCGGCAGCGTCCCGGGGCATTCATGATCATCTACCCTTCTCGGGACTGAGCCAGTCATCGGTCTCTATGCATGGGGGAGAGTTGTGCGTACTCGCACGAGAATGAAGGCGGGCCTGCTGGCCGTCGTGTCGACCGGCCTGATCGCCACACCGGCGTACGGCGTCGCCGGTGGAATCGAAGCGGTTGCCGGCGCTTACCCGTTCGTGGCCCAGGTGGCCGTGGGCGGCGACTACGCCTGCACCGGATCCCTTGTCGCGCCGTCCTGGGTGGTCACCGCGGCCGGCTGCTTCGGGCCCGGCGACGCCGACCGGCCGGATCAGCCCACCACGGTCACGATCGGGCGCAGCGCTCTCGCCGACGGCTCCGCCGGCCGGGTGCGTGCGGTCACCGGCCTGGTCCGTCACCCGGCCGGCGCCATCGTGCTCGCCCGCCTGGACGCGGCAGTGACCGACATCGCTCCGGTCGCGATCGCGACCGCGCCGCCCGCGACGGGCGAGACGTTGCGCAGCGCCGGATACGGCCGCACAGCCACCACCTGGGTGCCGGAGCGGCTGAGCACCGCCGACTTCGCGGTGGACACGGTCGACGCGGCCGCGATCGGCATCGCCCCCGCGACCGGGTCCACCGCGGCGACGTGCAAGGGCGATGCGGGCGGGCCGCTTTTCCGCGCGGGCGTCCCGGCCCAGCTGGTCGCTCTCAACGCCGCGTCCTGGCAGGGCGGTTGCCTCGGCGAGACCGAGACCCGCCGGGGCGGCACCGGCACGCGGGTGGACACCCTGGCCGACTGGATCGCACGCAACACCGCCGACCCGTACCCGGGTGTGGTCAGCCCGCCCAACACCGGCTTCGAGAGCGGGCTGTCCGGCTGGTCCCAGTTCGGCGCGGGCGGCAACACCGCCTCGACCGAGCGCGCCTACGCCGGGACGACCTCGGTGAAGATCGTGGACAGCAGCACGACCGCCGCGGACGGCGTGGAAAGCACCCGGATGCCGGCCGCGCCCGGCATCCGCTACACCGCCACGGCCCATGCCGGCGTCACCAACGGCAGCCCCGACCTCTACATCCGCTTCCTCGACGCGAGCGGCACCCAGCTCGCAGCCGTCTACACGCCGTATTCCGGCACCGCCGGCCAGTGGCAGCGGCTGCAGGTCACCGGGACCGCGCCGGCCGGTACGGAGCAGGTCAGCGTGCTGCTCTACTCGGCGCAGGCCAAGACCGGCACGTCGTACTTCGATGAGGTGGCACTGTCCCGGGCGCCCGGGATTCCGCTGACCAACGCCGGGTTCGAGAGCGGCCTGTCCGGCTGGACCCAGTTCGGCACCGGCGGCAACACTGTCTCGACCGATCGCGCGTACGAGGGCGTCGCGTCGGGCCGGATCGTGGACGCCAGTACGACCGTCGCGAACGGCTTGGAGAGCGCGGGGCAGCCCGCCGTTGCCGGGGTCAGCTACACCGTCTCGGCCCGCGTCAACGTGGCTGCCGGCCAGCCTGACCTGTACGTGCGCTTCTGGAACGCCGGCGGCGACGTGCTGTCCAGCGCCGCCACCAGCTTTGCCGGAACCGCCGGCCGCTGGACCCCGCTGACGGCCACAATGACGGCCCCGGCGGGCACCACCAAGGTCTCCGCGCTGCTGTACTTCAGCCAGGCCCGCACCGGCACCGCCTACTTCGACCAGATCGGCGTGGCCCGGACAGCCGATGTCACGGTGCCCGGCCACGGCTTCGAGAACGGGCTGGCCGGCTGGACGCAGTGGGGCGCGGGCGGCAACACCGCATCGACCGAGCGCGCCTGGACCGGTACCACCTCGGCCAAGCTGGTGGACACCAGCACCACGACGGCCACCGGTCTGGAGAGCGTACGGCTGCCGGCTGCCCCCGGCGTCCGCTACACCGGCCTTTCCCGGGTGCTCGTCGCGTCCGGGACGCCCTCGATCTACCTTCGTTTCTACAACGCGTCGGGGGCCCTGATCTCGAGCACGGCCGCCGACTTCACGGGCGCCACCAACGCCTGGCAATGGTTGCGGGTGGCCGCCGCCGCGCCGGCCGGCACCGCCGAGCTCTCGGTGCTGCTGTATTCCAAGGCCGCGTCCACCGGCACCGCCTACGCTGACCATGCCGTAGTTCAGTAGCACCGGGAGGGCGGCATCGTGTTCGCATTGGTCGTTCGCTTCGACTGCCGGGACGAGGCGGCCGCCGCCCGGTTCGACGAGCTGACGGGTTCGGCCGTGCGGCAGATCGCCGAACGGGAGCCGGGCACGCTGGTCTACGCGACCTCGGTGGTCGACGGGGAGCCGCTGGCCCGGGTCTTCTACGAGGTGTACAGGGACCGCGACGCCTTCGAGGCGCACGAGAACGCCGAGCACGTCCGGCGGTTCCACGAGCTGAAGAACCCACTGCTCACGGCCACCCGCGTCGAGTTCCTCGAGCCGGGACCGGCCGTTCAGCGGTAGAAATCGGCGGGGTCGCCGGCCAGGGACGCTTTCACGTGAGCGGTCCACTGGTCGGCGACCACCTCGACGCTGCCCCGCTCGAGGCCGTCGAGCCCGGCCCGGACGAGCACGGCCGGGTCGCCCTTGGGGCCGTCGTAGTCGCTGCTCAGGTCGGTGTCGGCCGCGCCCAGGTGCAGGGCGGTGACCAGCGTCTTCTGGTCGGCGAGCTCGAGCCGTACGCCGTTGGTGAGGTTCCACTCGGCGGCCTTGGCCACGCCGTACGCGGTGCGGCCCGGGTAGTTGAACCACGACATCGCCGACAGCACATTGAGGATGGCCCCGCCGGCCAGCTGGGGCGCGAAGGCCCGGATCATGCCGAGCGTGCCCCAGAAGTGGGTGTCGAGCTCGAGCCGGATCCGGTCGAGGTCGCCGGTGACCAGGCCGGTCACCGTGTCGACGCCGGCGTTGTTGACCAGCAGGGTGACGTCCGGCGCGGCGTCCGCGGCGGCGGTGACCGACTGCGGGTCGGTGATGTCGAGCGGCAGCACCGTGGCGCCCGGGATGTCGACGAGCTCGGGCCGGCGGGCGGTGGCGTACACCTTGGCGCCGCGCACGAGAAGCTGCTGGGCGAAGTGCTTGCCGAGGCCGCGATTGGCCCCGGTGACGAGGGCTACTGCTCCGGAGATCTGCATGCGCCCCACGTTAGAACCTGACGTTGACGTCAGAGGCAAGGTGCGCGATGCGGGTCACAGTCGGCTGCCGAGCGTACGTCTGAGAGAAAATTTCACATTTACATCTATGAATGAGGTGTGACCTTTCTTACACTCGCCGGGACGGTGATCAAGCGAGGGGGTTCCTATGGCGAGACTGCGCAAGCTGGCCGCGGGCTTACTGGTGCTCGGGCTCGTCGGAGGGCTTCCCGCGCCCGCCGTCGCTGCTCCGGCCTGGGCCCCGGCCCACGACCTGGAGGGCGCGTGCGTGACGCTCCAGGTGTACGACGGGTCGGCGTCGCGCGGATACGTCCAGCGCGCCTCGGTCGGCTACGGCTTCACCGGCGCGGCGTCGAGTGCCGAGCCGTTCCGGTTCGAGGCCACCCAGCTCGGCCGCTATCTGCTGCGGGACTCCACCGGCAAGCCGCCCTACCAGAGCGTCCTGGGCTGGGTGTGGGCCGGTGACGCGTACGGCGACCGCGCCGACTGGACGGTCAGCGTGGCCGACGGCCGCTACCGTTTCGTGTCCACGGCGACCGGCCAGCAGCTGGGCGTCTACCTCGGCGGGCTCGGCGCGGGCAACGCCGGCTCCACCGTGGCACTCGCGCCGGCGAACGGGTGCGCGGCCGTCCCGGACATCGCCACCGGCGTCAGCGGAACCGCTGCCCCCGGCGTGGACGCCAACGGCAAAATGGTCGGCTGGATCGACGCCCACGCGCACATCACCGCGGCCGAGGCGTTCGGCGGATCGCTGCACTGCGGGGACGCGTACGCGCCCGGTGGCGCGCCGGTCGCTCTCGAGGGCTGTCCTTCGCACGCCACTCTCGGCTGGGGCGCCCTCCTCGAGGCGATCATCGCCGGCACCGATCCGATCAACTCGGCCGAGGACGGCTGGCCCACCTTCGGCGACTGGCCGCAACACGACACGATGCTGCACGAGGCCTCGTACTTCCGCAGCCTGGAACGTGCCTGGCAGTCCGGGCAGCGGGTGCTCAACGTGCTGCTGGTCGCGAACCGGGTGATCTGCGGGCTGACCCTGGAACACACGTCCTGCGACGAGATGGACCAGATTCGGGCCCAGGCCACGTATCTGCGCCAGATGCAGGACTATGTGGACGCTCGGAGCGGCGGCCCCGGCAAGGGCTGGTTCCGCCTGGCCACCACCCCGGCCCAGGTACGCCAGATCGCCGCCCAGGGCAAACTGGCCGTCACCATCGGCGTCGAGAACTCCGAGATCTTCGGCTGCCGCGAGGTCGACGACGTGCCGCAGTGCACCCGGGCCCAGATCGACGCCGGCCTCGACGAGCTGGCGGGCATGGGCGTCAGCGGAATCTATCCCGTGCACAAGTTCGACAACGCGTTCGGCGGCACCCGCTTCGACGAGGGGGTCACCGGCGCCGCGGTCAACGTCGGCAACCTGATCTCGACCGGCCACTGGTGGCAGGCGACCTCCTGCACCGGGCCCTCCGACAACGAGCAGCCGCTGGTCAGCGACGACTTCGCCCGGCTGCTGCAATTCGGGGTCGGCCTGCCGGCCGGCGCGATCCTGCCGGTGTACCCGAGCGGCAAGATCTGCAACGTCCGGGGCCTGACCGAGCTCGGCCGCTATCTCGTCGAGCGCATGATGGACCGCGGCATGATCATTCACCTCGACCACATGAGCGTGAAGGCCGCCTCGGCCGTGCTGGACATGGCCGAGCAGGCTTCGTACCCGGGCGTCGCCTCGGTGCACAGCTGGTCCGACCCGTCGATGGTGAACCGGCTGCTCGGAGTCGGCGGCTTCGTCGCCGGCTATGCGTTCTCGGCCACCGGCGACGGCCAGGACACGCCCACCTTCCTCGACGAATGGCGGGCCAACAAGGGCCTGGCCAACGGCTCGAAGATCAGCGGGTACGGCGTGGGCACCGACGTGAACGGGCTGGGCACCCAGGCGGCGCCGCGCCTGGACGCCGGCGCCCGCCCGCTCACCTATCCGTTCACGGCGACCAACGGCACGCGGGTGGCCAAGCAGGTCTACGGCTCCCGCACGTTCGACCTCAACACCGACGGCGTGGCCCAGTACGGCCTGTACGCGGACTGGATCACCGACCTGATCAACCAGGCCGGCCCGGACGCGACCCTGCTGCGCCGGCATCTGCTCAGCGGAGCGGAGGCGTACACCGTGATGTGGGAGAAGGCGCGAGCCTGACCCTCGTCGATCGCAGACCCGCCCGCCCCGGCGTTCGCACAAGCGCCGGGGCGGGCGTCACTCGTCCTGGGCGCTCAGCAGCTCGCGGGCCAGCTTCTTGGCTCGGACCAGCACGTCGAACTGAGCCTCGTTGTGGAGCTCCCGCATCGCGTCGTCGAACGTCTGCCGGGTGACGGATTTGCCCTCCAGCACGTGCCCCATCGGGTTGTTGTTCATCCAGGGATAGTCGCGCAGGGTCTTCGCGATCTGCGGCGCGAACTTCTCGGCCAGGTTCTGACGGGTCGCCTCGTCGGCGTCGGCCGGCAGGGAGTCGAAGTCGTCGTCGGCCGCGGAGTGGTCCTCGGCCAGCAGGCGCTGCAGGTCGGCCAGGGCCTTCTCGTCGTAGACCTGCGCGTATACGTGGACGATGGAGCGATCGGCCTCGGACAGGCGGGCCGCGACGGACTCGAAGCCCGGCGGCGAGTCCGGCGGCGCCTTTTCCCGCAGGATGGCGGCGATGTCCTCCCGGGCCTTGGCCAGCCGCTCGATGGCGGCCGCGTGCTCGGTGTCGACCTGGCGCAGCGCTTCGGGGGAGCCGTCCCCGTCCGCGGTCAGGGCTTTGATCCGGGTGAGCGGCACGCCCAGCTCGACGAGCCGCCGGATGCGCAGCAGGCGGACGAGATCCGCCGTCCCGTACTGCTTGTAGCCGTTGTGGCGGCGATCGGGCTCCTCGAGCAGGCCGGACCGGTGATAGTGGCGGATCGTGTTCACCGTCGTGCCGGCGAGCCTCGCCAGCTCGCTGGTGCTCCAGGCCACGTCGCCTCCTTCCCGCGCATCCGGGGTGCGGGCCGGGCCACGGGCGATAAGTACCGGCCGGTACGGAAGGCGTAGAGCTTAGCAGCCGGCCGGCGGGCCGTGGGTGCAGCTGAGGCGACCGTCACGTGCGCGGACCGGTCGGTACCGTGACGGGATGAGTGGCGCCCGCAGCACAGCGATCGGCAGGCCCCGGGGCTTCGACACCGATGAGGCGCTGGAACGTGCCATGCGGGTGTTCTGGCAGCGGGGTTACGAGGGCGCGAGCCTGACCGATCTGACCACCGCCATGGGCATCACCAAGACCAGCATGTACGCGGCCTTCGGCAACAAGGAGGAGCTGTTTCGCAAGGCCCTGCAGCGCTACTCCGACGGCCCGGCCCGCTACATCGAGAGCGCGCTGGCCGAGCCGACCGCGCGCGCGGCCACCGAGGCGATTCTTCGGGGAGCCGTCCGCACCTCGACGTCTCCCGGCGACTTCGCGGGGTGTCTGACGGTGCAGGGCGCCCTGCCCTCGAGCGACGGATGCCGGTCCGCGCACGATGTGCTCGTCGAATGGCGCAACCAGGCCGGCGCGCGTCTCGAGCAGCGTTTCCGCCGTGCCGTCAGGGACGGTGACCTGCCGCGCGGCACGAAGCCGAAGCGCCTCGCCCGTTTCGTCATGACGGTCGCCTTCGGCATCTCGGTGCAGGCCGCGAACGGTGTCGGCCGCGACACGCTCGACGAGATCGTCGACCACACGATGCTGACCTGGCCCGGCTGACCGAGGGGCCGCGGTGGGCCCCTCGGTGTACGAAACCCTCAGAGGGTGCTGACGAGCCCGCCGTCGATCGCGAAGTCGGAGCCGGTGATGTTGGCGGCCCGGTCGCCGGCCAGGAACACCACGAGGTCGGCGACCTCCTCGGGGCGGGTGAACCGCCCGGTCAGGGAGTCGCCCGCGGCCCGGTCGGCGACGGCGTGCGGATCGCCGCCGGTGGCCTTCGCGACCGTCGCGGCGACTCCGCCGTCCCCCAGCCACAGCGCGGTGGCGACCGGACCGGGACTGACCGTGTTCACGCGCAGACCGGCCGGCCCGTACTCCTTGGACAACGACTTGCAGAGGCTGGCGAGCGCGGCCTTGGCCGCGCTGTAGTCGATCACCAGCGGATCCGGCAGCACGGCGTTGACCGAGCTGACCGTGACGATGCTCGCCGCCCCGCGCTCGACCAGCCGGGGAATCGCGGCCCGGGTCATGCGCACGGCGGTCAGCAGGTTGATCCCCAGCGTCGTCTCCCAGTCGGCGTCGGTCACCGACAGGAACCCGCCGATCCGGGGCCGGACCGCGCCGACGTTGTTGACCAGGACGTCGACGCCCCCGAAGGCGGCGACCGCGGCCGCGACCACCGCGTCCGGCGACTGCGGATCGGTGAGATCCGCCGGAACAGCCACCACCCGGCCGGTTTCCTCGAGTTCCTTCAGCTCGGCCGATCCGCCCTTCGAGACGGCCACCACCGACGCGCCCTCGCGGGCGAACGCGGCCGCGACGGCCAGGCCGATGCCCCGGCTGGCGCCGGTGACGATCACGCTCTTGCCGGCTACTCCCGCGTCCATCAGAGGGACTGCCCTCGCAGCCAGACCAGCGCGGTCTCGGCGACTTCACGCCAGCCGCTGTCGATCGTCAGCGAGTGGCCCCGGTCGGGGAACTCGGTGATGTCGGTGACGGCCTCGGAGTGCCGGTACTGCTTGAGCGTGGCCCGGACAACCGATTCCGGCACCGTGTGGTCCTTGCCTCCGGTCATCAGCAGCAGCGGGCCGCGCGACTGGTTGGCCGTGTCGACCTTGGCCGGTGAGTGCGGGTCGAAGTTCGCGGCGGCCGCCTCGAACAGCGGCTTGCCGGGGGCCGGGATGGTCCACTTCTCGAACAGCGCGTCCGATTCGGCTTCCGGGATCGCGTTGCCGAACGCGAACCGGAACTGATCGGGGGTCAGGGACACCGCGCGGTGCTTGTTGGCCGGGTTCTTGAAGACGGGGAGGGTGGCTCGCAGCGCGGACAGCGGCAGGGGCAGCACGCCCTTGATCTGAGCGGCGTCGATCGCGACGGCCGCCCGGGCCAGATCCTGCCCGAGCAGCTTCTGCGCGATCATGCCGCCGAAGGAGTGGCCGATGAGGATCGGCGCGGAGTCCAGGGAACGGATGACCTGCGCGAAGTGCTCGACCACGTCGTCGATGCCGTGGTCGGCGATGCTTTCGGGCGTCTCGCGGGCCTCGGCCACCGTGTCGGGATCGCCGGGCCAGCCGGGCGCGATCGGTGCGTACCCCTGCGCGCTGAACATCTCGACCCAGGGATCCCAGGAGGTGGCGTGCAGCCACAGGCCGTGGATGAAGACTACGGGTGTCGGTGTCGTCATGAGGGTCAGCCCAGCACCCCGGGCCGGTTCTCCGAATCAGGGAAAGACCACAGTCCCGGCGTACGTCTTGCGCGGACGAACCCGGGATTCCTAAGGTCGACGAGCCGCCCGGGCACCGAGGAGCGATCGTGACCAGTGGTGAGACCGCGACGCTTTTCGTCGGCCGGGCGACGGAGTCCGAACGGTTGCGGACGTGCGCCGACGAGGTCCGAGGCGGAACTTCGCGGCTGGTCGTCGTCGAGGGCGAGGCCGGAATCGGCAAGACCGCTCTGCTGCGCAGTTTCTCGGCGTCGCTCGACGACTTCACCGTCCTGCGGGCCACGGCCGATTCGTCCGAGATCGATCTCCCGTACGGCGTGATCGGGCAATTGACGCGCGGTGCCGGCCGGGCCGCTCTCGACGACTTCCCGTTGCTGACCGCTCCCGCGGCCGGGACGGGCCCGCACGTCATCGGCGGGCAGTTGCTGCTCCTGCTGGGCGAGTTGCAGCAGCCGGGCCGGCCGGTCGCGATGATCGTGGACGACCTGCACTGGGCCGACCGGCAGTCGACCCGGGCGCTGGGCTTCGTCCTGCGCCGCCTGTGGTCCGACCACGTCCTGACGGTCCTGGCCACCCGCCCGGCCGGCGTTTCCGCCGACGAGTCGCTGGACCGGTTGCTGCGATCCTCGGACCGGACGGCGACGATCGATCTGGGCGGCCTGGCCGGTGACGAGGTCGCGCGGCTCGCGCAGGTCATGGTCGAGGGCCCGCTGACGCCGGGGCTGAGCGAACGGTTGCACACCTACACCCGTGGCCACCCGCTGCACCTCCGGACGGTGCTGGCCGAGGTGCCGGCGGACGTGCTGCGCGACGACGGCCTGCGCCGCTGGCCGGTGCCGCGCTCGCTGCTGGTCGCCATCAACGCCCAGCTCGACCGTCTGCCCGGCGACTCCCGTGAATTGCTGGAGGCGATGGCCGTCCTGGACGCCCGGATGCCGCTGTCGGCGGCCGGCCGGCTTGCCGCGCTGCCGGATCCGGCCCAGGCGCTCGGTCCCGCTCTGACGGCCGGCCTGGCCGTGTGGTGGCCCAACGAACCGCAGAGCCCCGTCGCCCTGGTGCACGCCCTGCAGCGCGACGCGATCTACGACGCGCTCAGCCCCGAACGGCGGCGCACCCTGCATGCCGGCGCGGCCGGGCTCGTGGGCACGGCGGCGAGCTGGGCCCACCGCGTCGCCGCCGCGGCCTCCACCGACGAGGGCCTGGCCACTGATCTCGAGGCATCCGGCCTGACGGAGGCCGCGAGCGGGCGCAATGCCATCGCCGCCACCCACCTCCGGTGGGCCTCGGCGCTGTCGGCCGGCCGCGACGATCGTGAGCGGCGGCTGCTGACCGCGTGCGCTCAGTCGCTGCTGACCCTGCGGGCCGACGCCGTCCTGCCGCTCCGGCCGCAGGTCGAGGACTGCGCGCCGGGACCGCTGCGCAGCTGCGTCCTGGGAATCATGGACATGATGACGGGCCGGATCCCGAGCGCCGAGGCGCATCTGAACCAGGCCTGGCAGGAAGCCGGCGCCGGCTGGGTCGCCGCGCTGGCCAGCCTGTTCCTGGCTCAGATCACGATCGCCGGCGGCCGGGGCGCCGAGACCGTGCGGATCGCCCGCCGGACGCTGGCGATCGGCGACCTCGACCCGGCGACGACCGACCTCACCCGCGCCCTGCTGGCGACCGGGCAGATGTGGCACGAGGGTCCCCGGGCGGCGCTGGCGGAGCTGACGCATCTGCCGGTGGAGAGTCACGACGTACGCGACGACAACCTCGACACCTTGGCCACCCGGGGAGTGATGCGGCTGTTCCTGGGCCGGCTGCCCGCGGCGCGCGCCGATCTGCGGACCGTCGCCCTGCGCGACCAGCAGGGTGCGAACTCCCGGCTCGGGCCCGTGACGCTGGCCCTGCAGTCCGTCGTCCACTACCTCGCCGGTGAATGGGACGAGAGCGCCTCCGCGGCGGACCGGGCCCAGGCCGTCGCCGCCTCCCAGGACCAGCTGGCCTTCGACGCGGCGGCCCGGTTCGCGGCCGTCTGCGTCGACGCCGGCCGGGGGGAGTGGGACAGCGCGCGCCGCCGGCTGGACGAACTCTCCCGCATCGTGCAGACCTTCGGGTCGCCGCCCGACATCGTCTACTCGTCCCTGGCCGCGGCGACGGTCGCGCAGGCCCGCGCCGACTTCGCCGGCATGCGCCTCTCGTTGGGGCCGCTGCTCGACGACACGGGCCGGTCCGGCCTGCGTTACCAGCCCTTCCGGCTGTGGCAGCAGTCGCTGCTCGTCGAGGCGCTGACCGGCATCGGCGAGCTCGACGACGCCGAGGCTGTGCTGCACGACCTGCGGGCGGAACATGACAGCGGCGGTTATCTGCGCGACGTCGTGGCCCGGCTCACCGGCCAGCTCGCCGAGGCCCGCAACCGTCCGCGCGATGCCGTGGAGGTCTATCGTGACGCTCTCACGGTCGAGGTGGACGCCGATGTCGCGCCGCTCCACCGGGCTCTGCTGGAACACGCGTACGGCAAGCATCTGCTGGCCACCGGGTCGGCGTCCCGGCGCGACGCGGCGACCTGGCTCACCCGGGCGCACCGTCGCTTCACCGCGCTGCGGGCCGCGCCTTTCCTGGAGCGGTGCGAACAGGACCTGGCGGCCGGCGGGCTGACCGCCGCCGAGAGCTACCCGGGCCGCCCGCTCACGCTGACCGAGCGCGAACTCTCGGTGGCGCACGTCATCGCGAACGGGCGGACCAACCAGGAGGCCGCCGCCGAGCTCTACGTCAGCCAGAAGACCGTCGAGTATCACCTGTCCCGCATCTACGCCAAGCTCGGCATCTCGTCGCGCCGGCTGCTCGCCGACGCTCTGCGCGCCGAGGGCGTCTGACCCTGGGTCCGGGATTTAGGGTTTTTCCCTGGCGTCCCGGAGCCGCCCCGGGTGGTCCCCTGGAGCCCAGGCAGAGCTGGGGGGTGATGCCGCTATGGGGATGCCGGACCGATCGGTCCCGTTCGTCGGCCGTCACGACGAGCAGCGCGTCCTGGCCGGCCTGGTGGCCGGTGTCCGGGACGGGCACAGCGGCACGCTGGTGGTCGTCGGCGAGCCCGGCAGCGGCAAGACGAGCCTGCTCGACCAGGTGGCCGCGAGCTGCCCGGACGTCGGGGTCGTCCCGGTCGCCGGGGTCGAGTCGGAGATGTGCCTCGGCTACGCGGCCCTGCACCGCCTGCTGCGACCCTGGCTGTCCGGCATCGACGCGCTGCCCGATCCTCAGCGCGATGCCCTGCGTACGGCGTTCGGCCACACGGCCGGCGCCACGGCCGACCGCTACCTCGTGGGCATGGCCACCCTGACCCTGCTCGCCGGCGCCGCGGCGCCGCAACCCCTGCTCTGCGTGATCGACGACGCGCAGTGGCTGGACCGGGAGTCGGCCGACGCCCTCGCCTTCGTCGCCCGCCGCCTGCACGCCGAGGCCCTCGGGCTGCTGTTCGCCACCCGCCAGCACGGCCGGCCCTCGGTCGACGGGCTGCCCGCGCTCGTGTTGGGCGGACTTCCCGGGGAGGACGCCCGCTGCCTGTTGTCGGCGGTCGTCTCCGGTCACCTCGACGCCGCAGTCGCCGCGGCCGTCATCACCGGCACCGGCGGCAACCCGCTGGCCCTGATCGAGCTCGCTCGCACCCTGTTGCCCGGGCAGCTGGCCGGCACCGTCCCGTTGCCCGCGCCGCTGCCGGTCGGCGTGCTGCTCGAAACGCACTTCCTGCGCCAGATCCAGCCGCTTCCGGCCGAGACCCGGTCGATCCTGTTGCTCGTCGCCGCCGCGCCACCCGCGAACCCCTCCCTGCTGTGGCGGGCCGCCGGGCACCTGGGAATAGCCGCCGACCGGGTGGACCTCGCAGTGTCGGCCGGTGTGCTGACCGCCTCGCTGGATTTCCGGCATCCGCTGATCCGCTCGGCCGTATACCGGGGCGCCGAGGCGGCGGACCGGCGGCTCGTGCACGCGGCCCTCGCCACCGTGTACGACCCCGAGCTCGATGCCGACCGCCACGCGTGGCATCGCGCGCAGGCCACGGCCGGGCTCGACGAACAGGTGGCCGCCCTGCTCGAGAAGGCCTCCGAAAGCGCCCGGTCGCGCGGCGGCCATGCCGAGCAGGCCGCCTTCCTGTCGCGGGCGGCGGACCTCTCGCCCGATCCGCGCGCGCAGGGCTCGCGCCTGGTCGCGGCAGCTCGCGCCCACCTCGTGCTCGGCGATCCGGTCGCCGCGGCCCGGATGCTCGACCGCGCCGAGCCCGGGCTGGACCGGCCCGTGCCGCGAGCGCTGGCCCGTCAGGCCCGGGCAACGGCCGAGATGTACGCCGGCCGCTATGCCGCTGCGCCCGGGATCCTGCTGCAGGCGGCCGCGTCGATCGCCGGCCTGGACGCCGCGCTGGCCCGGAAGCTGATGTTCGAGGCGATGCAGGCCGTCCTGATCGCCGGCGATCAGGCCACCGCACCGGCTCTGGCTCGTGCGGTGCTGGCTTCACCGGCGCTGCAGGCGGCGCGGTCGACGTACGCGGACCTGTTTCTGACCGGCTGCGCCACCCGCCTCGCCGGCGACTACCGATCGGCCGTGCCGCTGCTGCGTGGCGCGCTGACCGCCCTGGCCGCGGAGGGCGGGCCGGCCGAGGACGGACTGCCGCTCGCCGCGGCCGGCCTGCTCGCCGCCGACGACCTGTGGGACGACGAGGCCGGCCGGCGGGCGTGGATCAAGCTCGAGGCGTACGACCGCGCGAGCGGAGCCCTGGGAAGGCTGCGGACCGCCCTGGCGGTCGGCGCCACCTGGGAGCTGCGAGCGGGTCGCTTCACCGCCGCCGAGGCGCTCCAGGACGAGCTGTCCGGCCTGGTCGCGGTCGTCGGGCAGCACCACAGCGGTGTCGCCTCGCGGATCGAGCTCCTGGCCTGGAGCGGGCGGGCGGCCGAGACGCGGGCGATCGCGGCCCGCGCCGGCGACCTCGACGACCTGGCCCGCAACGCGCTGGCCGTCCTCGAGCTCGGTCTCGGCCGGTACCCCGAGGCACTGGCCCACCTACGATGCACTTTAGACAGTGATCGGCCGGGCGCGGCCACCCGGTCGCTGCACGAGATCGTCGAGGCGGGCGTGCGGAGCGGAGACCACGAGGCGGCGAAGGCGGCCCTCGCGCGGATGGACGAACGGGCCCCGGTCAGCGGCACCGCATGGGGACTGGGCCTGCTGGCCCGCTGCCGGGCCCTGATGGCGGACGACGATCAGGCCGAGGCGCTGTATCGCGAATCGACCGAGCTGCTCGGCCGCACCCGGATCAGAACCGAGCTGGCCCGCAGCCACCTCCTGTACGGCGAGTGGTTGCGCCGGCGCCGGCGACGGGCCGACGCCCGGGTCCAGCTGCGAACCGCCCACGAGATGTTCACGCGCATGGGCGCCGCCGCTTTCGCCGGCCGCGCGCGATCCGAACTGCTGGCCACGGGCGAGCGGCCCCGCCCCCGCAGTGAGCGCTCCGACAGCGGCCTGACCGCGCAGGAGAGGCAGGTCGCCGGTCTGGCGGCGGCCGGCGCGACCAACAGCGAGATCGCCGCCCGGCTGTTCCTCAGCACGTCCACCGTCGAATACCACCTGACCCGGATCTTCCGGAAGCTGGCCATCACCTCACGCCGCCGGCTGGCCGCCGCCCTGAGCGACGGGGCCTGAGGCCTGTTTCAGCCACGTCTCGACGGGCTCGATGATCGCGCGCGGGCTGCGGCGGGCCCAGGTGAAGTGGTCGAAGCCTCCGGACGCGGTGGCGGGCACGGTGATCTGTTCCACCGGTCCGCCCACCCGGCGGGCCAGGTGGGCGACGGCCGCGGGCGGGATCAGCCGGTCGCCGTCCAGAGCGAGCAGCAGCGACGGCACCCGGGAGCCGCTCAGGGCCGCCTCGTAGTCGGTGGGGTCGCCGGCGAGGTGGTATCGGCCGTGCCGGGCCTCGTACGCCCAGTCGCGCATCATCGACCGCGGCTGCCGGCCGCCGAATCGCAGCAGATGACCGGGCCAGTGACCCGCCGCGCGGGACACGCCGCCCACGACAGCGACGCCCAGCCGTCGCTGCCAGCGCCGGTGCGCCGGCAGGTGCAGGGGAGCGCTGGTGCCGGTGGCGATCGCGACGACCGCGGCCGGGCGGACGGTTCCGCCGGCGGCGGCGAGCAGGGCGATCTGACCGCCCAGGCTGTGGCCCACCAGCGCGACGTCCGGAGCGCCCAGGGCCCGGGCCAGCTGCACCGCGGCCGGAAGGTCGCCGCGGATCAGGTCGGAGTAGCCGAACCGGGCCCGGCGCAGGTCGCCGACGCGGCTCTCGGGCATGCCGCGCCACTCGACACCGATGACGTGGCGTGCCCAGGCCTGGAACAGGGGCTCGTAGTAGCCGATCGGAACGCCCAGCGCGGGAAGGAAGACGATCGACGGCCCGGACGACGGCGCGTGGTATTCGCGAACGCCGATGACGGCATCGGCCAGCGGGATGCGGTGTGTCCGTGTGCCCGTCACCCTGTCGTCCGTCCCTGGTCGAGAAAGGGGGTCAGCAGTCCGGGGACCGCGGCGTCGGCCACGTCGATGCCGGCGCCCGCGGCCACGTCCCGGATGGCGTAGGCGCCGGAGCCCGCGGCCGTGGTCGCCCGGACGGTGATCAGCCCGGCCCGGCGCTGGAACAGTGACTGGCGCACCGTCCAGCCGATGATGCCGCGACGCTGGAGGGCGACCGTGCTGCGGCGGACCGAGCCGCTGCGGGCCACCAGGTATTCGCCGTGGATGCCGTGGCCGAGGCTGCGGTAGGCGTCCAGGGCGAGGGCCACGGCCACCGGCACGGCGACCGTCGCGGTGATCCACGCGAGGTGCAGGAGCACGTCGGTGACGAGCAGGCCGAGCACGATCAGCGGCAGTTCGCCGGCCAGCACACCACCCAGCGCCCAGCTCAGGCGGCGCCCGCGCGCCGCGACGGGATGCGGCGACAGGTGGGCCGCCTCGGTCGGTGCGACCGGTTCGCGTACGACGTCGGCCGCGACCCGCCGGGCCAGCGCTCCGGGCGCGGGCGGCAGCAGGGTGCTGTGCTGAGCCTTGTCCTGTTCCACCCCGGTCGCCATGCCGGTGGCCACGACATCCACCCGGGCCGCTCCGGCCAGCCGGTTGCCGAGCGGCTCGACGACCTCGACCCCCCGCACCCGCTGCTCCTCGACCGAGATGGACCGGGTGGTCAGCAGCCCTCGCCGCACCCGCAGAGTGCCACCCGGCTCGCGCTCGAGCCGATAGCCCCACCACCTCTCGGCCCACAGCCCGAGCGCGCCGATCGCCCCGGTCACCAGCGCCGCCACCACCAGCACGGCGATGCCCCCGAGCACGCCCAGGCCGCTCAGCCGGTCGATCGTCCACTCGACGAGCCCGCCGGACAGACCGAACCAGTCGGCCACGTTGAGCAGGCCGCCGACCGCGGAGAAACCCAGCAGGGGCGCGACGAACGACAACGGCGCGTACCGGATCCAGGCGGGATCGAGCACGGCGAGCGTGCCGCCGGCGCCCGCGGCGGCGGATCGGTCGAGCAGCGTACGACGCAGTTCGTCGCCGGTGGCCCGGGTGACCGGCCCCAGCCGCACGGTCCCCTTCTCGGCATGCTCGCCGGTGCCTATCCGCACCGACACCAGCCCGAACACTCGCAGCAACGGATTGGCGGTGACATCGACGGTGCGGATCCGGTCGCGTTGCAGGGAGCGACGATTCCGGATGAGCATTCCCGTGTGCAGCTCGACGCGATCGGGACCGATCCGATACCGGCTGAACCGCAGGCGCAGCCATTCCGCGAGCGTTCCGGCCACCACGATCACCACCGCGCCGGGCAGCACCCAGCCCAGCGCGACCGCGACGGAGATGTCGGCCAGCCCGACCGCCGTCGGCACGCCGGCCACCACCGCGACGCCGAGCATGAAGATCGCGGCCACCGGCACGGCCCGCCGGTCGAGCCGGCGCCAGTCCGGGCTCACGTGGCATCACCCGGAACGGCCTGGGTGGCCTCGGTGAGCTGCTCGGCGACCTCCTCGGCACGGGCGTGGTCGAGGCCGGGCATGGTCACCGCCCCCTTGGCCGACGCCGTCGTCACGACCACGGTGGCCAGCCCGAATCGCTGCTCCACCGGGCCGCGCCGGGTGTCCACGGTCTGGATACGGGACAGCGGCGCCACCCGCCATTCCTGCCAGAACCAGCCCGTACGGGTGTAGACGGCGATGTCGGTGACCTCCCACCGGTGCACCCGGAACCACCAGCGGGGGAGTGCCACCACGGCGACCAGGCCGGCCGCCGCGATGACCGCGGCCGGGGCGAGCAGCCATAACCGCGCGGGCGCGATCAGCACGCCGAGCACGACCAGCACCACAACCGGCGCGGCGAACAGCAGCACCAGGTTGGTCGCCCACCAGCCGACCGCGCGCCGATCGACCGGATGACGCGGCGGCCGCAGCCGCACGCCACTCGCCGATGCCGTTGCGGGCCCAGCGCCACCGGTCATGTCACGGTCCCCCGGCGTCGTAGACAGCTGGCGGCTCCACTCTATAGCCGGGTGCCACCGGCCCGGACGGGTCGATCCGGCACGGGCCCGGCCGTTCGTCGCCTACGGTTCGGTTTCGATGGCGAACGAGGCCCAGACGTGTTTGGCGTCTCCGGCCGGGTACCAGCCGATATCCAGCGACATGGCGCGGGCGATGGGCAGGCCGCGGCCCCGATGGTCGGCCAGGGCGGCGGCGGTGTCGACCGGGGCGTGGTGGCGGTCGTGGTCGGCGACGTCGAGGACCAAGCGGTCGTCGTGGCGCAGGAGCCGGACGGTGGTGGGTGGAAGACCGTGTTGCAGAGCGTTCGTGGCGAGCTCGGTGGCGACCAGCACGATGCGCTCGAAGACCTCTGCCAGCACCTCGTCGCCGGTCGGCCCCAGCTCGGCGAGCACCTGATCCAATGATCTCCGGAGCGAGCGCAGATCGTCGGGGCGTACGAGCGACCAGCGCCGCAACTCGACGGTGTGCGGCGGGGGACGGGACTTGGTCACCTCGGTCATCCTTCAGATGTGCCCTCCCACGGCGGGGTCAAGCGCGGAAGCCGGCATGACCTGATCAGGGCGTGCCGGCCACCGACCAGATCGGGCCGGCCGACCGGCATGATCCGGTGACCCTGAGGTCAGCGGCTCGACCGGGCCTCCCGCAGCGGCGCTCCGACCTCGTGCAGGTGGCGAAGGGCCTGCCGGTAGGACTCGATGAGGCCGGTCTGCTCGTACGGGACACCGATCTCGGCGC
The DNA here is from genome assembly GCF_019710575.1 of Paractinoplanes polyasparticus. Classification (GTDB taxonomy): domain Bacteria; phylum Actinomycetota; class Actinomycetes; order Mycobacteriales; family Micromonosporaceae; genus Actinoplanes; species Actinoplanes polyasparticus. The sequence goes on from NZ_JAHWFK010000031.1 coordinate 310,365, forward strand.
AGTACTGCTGGACGATCGGCTGCGCCTTGCGCAGGTTCACGCTCGGCATGGCCGGGAACAGGTGGTGCTCGATCTGGTAGTTGAGGCCGCCCAGCGCGACGTCGACGAACCATCCGCCGCGGACGTTCCGGGAGGTCAGGACCTGCTTGCGCAGGTAGTCCTCATCGCCCGTGGGGTGCGGCATGCCCTTGTGGTTGGGCGCGAACGTCATGCCCAGATAGACGCCGAACAGCGCCTGGTGAACCACCATGAAGGCCAGCGCCTGGAGCGGCGAGAGGACGATGAACAGCGCCGAGAAGTAGGCCGCGGCGTGGACGATCAGCAGGCCGATCTCCAGGCCCGGGCGTTTGACGGTGCCGGCTCGGATGGCCTTGAGGCTGGAGATCTTCAGGTCGAGGCCGAGCAGGGTCAGCAGCGGGAAGAAGAGGCCGGCCTGGTGGCGGGTGACGAAGGCGGCCAGGCCGCGGCGGCCGAGCGCCGATTCGCTGGCCCAGATCAGCACCTCGGGCGCCACGTCCGGGTCGAGGTCGTCGTGGTTCGGGTTGTTGTGGTGGCGGGTGTGCTTCTCCATCCACCAGCCGTAACTCATGCCGACACCGAGGTTGCCGGCGATGCGGCCGGCGATCGCGCTGGGACCCTTGGTGCGGAACACCTGCCGGTGGGCCAGATCGTGCGCGACCAGGGCCAGCTGGGCGAACGCCACGGCGAGCACCGCCGCGACCGCCAGCGTCCACCAGGACGAGCCGACGAGGAAGAACGCGGTCCAGCTGCCGGCGGCCAGCAGGCCGACGAGCGTCAGACGCAGGACGTAGTAGACCGGGCGGCGCCGCATCAGGTCGAGCGCGCTGACCCGGCGGTTGAGTTCCGCGAAGTCGCTGCCGGCGGCGGGGGGACGCCGGAGTGTGGAAGCCGTCATCGGTCCATCGTCGTCGCTGCGGGCCGGCGGATCAGGAGTGCCAGGCCCCAGTTCCGATTGGGGTGCCAGCACTCCTGCGGTGTCGCCACCGCCCGTCCTCCGCCGACCGGCGGCGCGGGATGATGGGGTCATGCTCTTCCGGATTCGTGTGCGCACCGGCCTTCGTGCGATCGGGCACGGCGTGTGCGCGACCGGTCTCGGGTTGCTGAACGTGCCGGTGCTCGCCCTGTGGTTGATCGGTCTGGTCCTCAGCCCGATGCCCGTGCTCGGCGCCGATCTGCTCCACGTGACCACCGTGGTCGTCCGGTGGCGGGCCGACCTCGAGCGGCGCCTCGGCGAGCTGGCCGGGGTGCCCATCCGCCGGCCGTACCTGCCCTCGCCCGACCGGGCCGAGCAGGGGGGCCGCCGATGGGTGCGATGGATCATCACGGACCCCGCGACCTGGCGTGACATGTCCTGGCTGCTGCCGGGCGCGTTGGTCAGTGTGGTGCTCGGCCTGATCACGGTGGCGATTCCGGCGTACGGTCTGGCCGGGGTCCTCCTGGTCCCGCTGTGGCTGTTCCTGGGTGACGTGTGGTTCGGGTACGGCTTGTTCTGGCCGGTCGCGAACCTGGCCGAGGCCTGGCTGGCCCTCCCGCAGGGGCTGATCGTCATCGCGGGCGGGCTCGTCGTGGCCCCACTGCTGCGCCGGGTCGATGTGCTGTTCGCCCGGCTGTTCCTCGCGCCCACCTCGGCCGCCGAACTGCGGCTGCGGGTCGCCCACCTGACCACCACCCGAAGCGACACGATCGACGCGCAGAGCGCCGAACTGCTCCGCATCGAGCGCGACCTGCACGACGGCGCCCAGGCCCGGATGGTGTCGGTCGGCATGACGATCGGGCTGGCCGAACGGCTCGTCCGGCGCGATCCGGACGCGGCGCTCAAGCTCCTGGCCGAGGCGCGCGCGTCCAGCACGGCCGCCCTCGTCGACCTGCGCCACCTGGTGCAGGGAATACATCCGCCGGTGCTCGCCGAGCGCGGCCTGGAGGGGGCCGTACAGGCGGTCGCGCTGCACATGCCGGTGCCCATCGAGGTCACGTCGCAGCTGCCCGGCCGGCTCGAGACGCCGATCGAATCGGCCGTCTACTTCGCCGTGGCCGAGGCTCTGACCAACATGGCCCGGCACAGCCGGGCCCACTCGGCCTGGGTGCGCATCCGTCACGTCGAGGGGCTGCTCGCGGTCGATGTCGGCGACGACGGTGTCGGCGGCGCCGACGCTGCCCGCGGCACGGGTCTGCGCGGTGTCGAGCGTCGCCTCAACGCCTTCGATGGCACGATGACGATCTCTTCGCCGCCGAACGGCCCGACCGTCGTGACCATGGAGGTGCCGTGCGCGTTGTCATCGCCGAAGATCTGACGTTGCTGCGCGACGGGCTGACCCGCCTGCTCGAGGCGTTCGACTTCGAGGTCGTCGCCGCCGTCGACAACGGGCCCGCGCTGCTCCCGACCCTGCTGCGCGAGCGCCCGGACGTGGCCATCATCGACGTGCGGCTGCCACCCACGCACACCGACGAGGGGCTCAAGGCCGCCATCGCCGCCCGTACCGCGATTCCCGGTCTCCCGGTGCTGGTGCTCTCGCAGCACGTCGAGTCGCTCTACGCCCGGGAACTGCTGACCGACAGCGGTGGGGGAGTGGGCTATCTGCTCAAGGAACGGGTGTCCGACGTCGAGCAGTTCGTTCAGGCGGTGCAGCAGGTGGCCGCGGGCGGAACGGCCCTCGACCCCGAGGTCGTCACCCAGTTGCTGGGTCGCCGGGAACGGCTCGCCGGCCTGACCCCGCGGGAGCAGGACGTCCTCAAGCACATCGCCGAGGGGCGTTCGAACGCGGCCATCGCGGGCCGGCTGTTCATCACCGAGAAGGTGGTCAGCAAGTACATCAACAACATCTTCACCAAGCTCGGCCTGCCCCCGTCGGACGACGACAACCGGCGGGTCCTGGCCGTCCTCAGATACCTCGGCGGCTGATCCGCCTACTTGGTGCTGGGTGGTGCGGCGACGTCGAAGGGATGACGCAGCGTCTGCATGGTGCTGCCCTCGCGGTCGGATGCCCGGGCGGCGGGCGGCTTCTGCTCCGCCGAGGGCGGTGCGAGGAACGTCGCCGTGTGATCGTGGGCCGGGGCGCTCTGCGGCGCGGCGTCGGCCGACTGCCGATCGTGGCTGAATCCGCCGGGGACCGATGCGGGCCGGGTGGCGGGGGTGTTCGGTGACGAGGCTGTCACTATCGGGCAGTGCCTTCCTGGAAAGGCGCGTCGTTAAGAAGGCACGGGCCGTGGGGCACGGCCATCACGAAAACGAACCTGAGGAAAAATGAACAATGAGAATTTGCTACACGGCGGCCCGCTGAACCAGTCGGGCCGCCGCGGTGAAGCGTGGATCAGATTACGCGGATATTCGAGGCCTGGGGGCCCTTGGCGCCCTGAGTGATGTCGAACTCCACTCGCTGGTTCTCGTCGAGGCTGCGAAAACCGCTGGCCGAGATCGCCGAGAAATGGGCGAAGACGTCGGCGCCGCCGTCGTCCTGGCTGATGAAGCCGAAGCCCTTGTCGCCGTTGAACCACTTCACAGTGCCTGTAGTCAAGTCTGCTCCCAGTAGGGGTGTCGGGGACCGCTTGGTGCGGAACCGCATGCCGCCGCGTTGATCACCCCGCGTCGAAACCGACACGAAAAACGAAAAAACGCCTGGACGGGTTTCAGATAACCCATCAGGCGCCGAGAACGTCCAAGGAAATCAAAACTGCAACTGTGCCACCGTAACACAGAATTCTGCGAGCCCTTCTCTGACGCGCTCTCGTTATTTTGACCGGCCGGTCCGCCGCGTAGAGTGGAGGGTCGGCCCTCCTGCGGAGCCTGCCCAGGCTGAACAGCGCAGCAGCGTCCCGTCGGCAATTCCCCCGATTTCGCGGTCACCGGTCAGCCACTTCGACGCAGCGGCGGCGGACGAGTGGTCCTGCCCGAGCACCACCGACACCACAGGAGAACCTGCATGATCTCGAACAACACGCTCACCGCGCCCACGGCCCGCCAGCCCGTCAAGACCCTCCGCGAGAAGGCGGCCACCAGCTTCAACGCCGCGCTCGCCGCGGTTCTGGTCGCCGGTCTCGAGGAGGCGCTCGCCGCGGGCGACCACCCGAGGGCGATCAATCTGATCAACCGGGGCTTCGCCGAGGGCAGTCCGCAGCTGGGCTGCGACCTGCTGTGCCGGGCCATGGCGGTCGTCGGCACCGCCCGGACCTGGACCGTGCAGCTCGCACCGTTGACCAAGGTCGAAACACGCTCCGCCCCGTAGGCGACTACTGCCGGTTGCGTCGCTCCGCCCTCGTGCCACCGACCGGGACAGCGCGTACAGTGACCTTGCTCCGGCGTTTTCGCACGCCCCTCACCGCACCCTCGGGAGCACCATGCCTCTGACACCAGCCGACATTCACAACCGGGAGTTCGGGAAGTCGTCGCTGGGCCGGCGTGGCTACGACGAGGAAGAGGTCGACTCGCTTCTCGACGACGTCACCCGCGAGATGATCAGGCTGCTGGAGGAGAACGACGCCCTGCGTGGCCGGCTCGACGCCGCGCCGCCGCCCCGCCGGCCGGACATGTCCGGCCGGGCCGTCGCCGAAGAGTTGTCCGCGGTGACGGCCGCGCTCGACCGGGCGCACCGCGGGTACGAGCAGGCCGAGCATCGGGCCCGGCTCGCGCGGCGTCAGCTCGACGAGGCCTACCGATCCGTCGCCGCCGCCCCGCCGGCCGTTGACGAAGGGGCGCCCTCGGAAATGGTGCTGGGAATGGCGCAGCGGACAGCCGACAACTACCTGCGCGAGGCTCACGAGAAATCCCGCGTGTTGCTCGCCGAAGCGCGCGAGCAGGCCGAACGCGCGCAGGACGAAGCGCGGCGGCTGGCCGACGACATCGATCTGAAGGCTCACCGTCAGCATGACGAGGCGGCGGCCCAGCTGGTGACCAGGCGCAACGATCTCCTGCAGGAGATGGAAGAGCTCACGCGATTCGCCGCGGACTACCATGCCGCTCTGGAACGCCATCTGCACCGGCAGGGCCAGCTGATCGACGGCACCGCCGAAGCGTAAAGGCCCCCCGGGCACCCTTGCGATTATTGGCGTCCATCAATGCGCAGCGGAAAAGTGAAAAGTGCTCTCGGGCCGGATCGCGCCTGCCTCAGCCTTCGACGTGTGGGATCGTTGCTGATGGATGTCCGATCTTGCCGGGAGTGCTGTGCTCGAGGTGCGTCTGCTGGGACCGGTGGAACTCTGGGCCGGGGAACGACCGCTGCCGGTCGGGGAACCGCGCCAGCGCGCGGTGCTGGCCGCGCTGGCCTGCGAGGCCGGCCGGGTGGTCACCGCCGAGACGCTGATCGACCGCGTGTGGGGCGAGGCCGTGCCGGCCAAGGCCCGGCACGCGTTGCAGTCGCATCTGGCGCGGGTACGGGGTGCGTTGCGACGCGGCGGCGGCGACCCGCTGGTCCGGCGGTCCGGCGGCTACCTGCTCGACGTTCCGGCGGAGCACGTCGACCTGCTCCGGTTCCGCGCTCGTGGATCAGGCGGACGGGGACGCCGGGCTGCTGCGTGAGGCCGTCCGGCTGTGGCGCGGCGAAACGCTGGCCGGGCTGGCCGGCGAGTGGGCCTCCTCGATGCGTGCCGCCTGGGACACCGAACGCCTGCTGGCGGTCGTGGCCTGGGCCGGCGCCGAACTCGAGGCCGGCGACCCGGCCGCGGTGATCGGACCGCTCGGCGCGACCGGCGAGCGACGGCACCTTGTCGAGGTAGGCGAGCGCGTCGGCCCGGCCGGCGACGTCGGCCACGTTCTCGTACGCCGGGTGGCGCCCGAGTTCCGCGGCCGAGCGATGGGGGTGGCCGCCTCGGGCCTGGTGGTCAGCCAGGGCCTCGGCTTCCTGGCCGCCGGTGGCGCCGTGGAGGCCGTACTGCCCCCGGCGACAGTGGTCGGACTGAGCGGTCTGCTCGGCACGGCGGCTGTCCTGGCTGTCCGGTTCGCACGGGTTCCGGCTGAGTCGTCGCACAGCTGACGACTCAGCCGTCGCCCGGGCGGAGGGCTGAGAGAAGGTGGTCGATCCGGTCGACGATCGCGCCGATCTGATCGTCGTCGGGGCGGCCCGCGAGAGGGCGCTCGATGGCGGCGCGATACAGCGCGATGCTGCGGTTGAGCTGCTCGGCCTCCTGGCTCAGGCGGAGTTGGTCGGCCGAGTGGTGGCGGCGCCCGAGCAGGACGGCGCCGATGGCGACCCAGCCGAGCAGATGCAGGCACAGCCACACGATCGGCGACCGCAGGGCCTCGGCCCCGGTGACCTTCGCCGCCGCGGCGAGCGGAACGAGCAGGTGCAGCAGGGCGCCGGCGCCCACGATCGGGCCGAGCGCGGGGAATCGGCGGGCTGAACGCCGCATGTGCGTCTCCTCAGGATCAAGTTCGGGGAGCCGTCCCCACGATGCGGCCGGTCCGGCACGGGCCGAGCACCAACCGGGCACGGGGTGGGCACGGGCCCCGACCGGTCGCGACAATGCAGCGGTGACAGTCAGCGCTCCGGTGAGGTTCGGCATCCTGGGCCCGGCCCTGGCGCGATCCGCCGACGGCCGGATCGTGCCGATCGGGGGCCCGCGTCTGCGCGCGCTGTTCGCCCTGCTGCTCGCCCACGCCGGCCAGGCCGTCCCGGTCGAGCGGCTCATCGACGGCGTGTACGGGGACCAGCCGCCGGACGGCGCCGTCAACGCCCTGCGCTCGCAGGTGGCCCGGCTGCGCGGGCTCGTCGGCGACGCCGTGTCGCCGGACCCGGCCGGCTACCGGTACGCGGGCGACCCCGACGACGTCGATCTTCACCGGTTCGAGCGGCTGGCCCGCGCCGGGCGCGGCGCTCTGGATTCCGGCGAGAGCGCCCGGGCGGCGGCCGTGCTTCGTGAGGCGCTCGGTCTGTGGCGTGGGCCCGCCCTGGCCGACGTCGGCCCGGCGTCGTTCGCCGGGCCGCTCATCGTCCGGTTGGAGGAGCTCCGGATGACCGCGCTGGCGGACCGCATCGACGCCGACCTGCGGTGCGGTGACGCCCGGCAACTCGTGCCCGAGCTGCTCGAGCTGGTGGCCGCCCATCCACTGCGCGAGCGGCTGCACGCCCAGCTCGTCAGCGCGCTGGCCCGGGCCGGACGCCCGGCCGAGGCGCTGGCCGCCTACGCCGACGCGCGGCGGATCCTGGCCGACGAACTGGGCGCCGACCCGTCACCCGCCCTCACCGCCGCCTATCTGGACGTGTTGCGCGGGCAGACAGCGGATGCCCCCGCTGACCCGCCCTTGAAGGGGGCCCCGAGGACGTTGCCGGCGACCGTCGCCGACTTCACCGGCCGTGACGCCGACCTGACCGCGATCCGGCGCGCGCTGGGCGGGCAGCCCGCCGGCGGCCGGCTGGCCGTCCCGATCGTCGCGATCGCGGGCCGGGCCGGGATGGGCAAGACGACCCTCGCCGTGCACGCCGCGCACGGGTTGACCGACCGGTTTCCCGACGGTCAGCTCTTCGCCGGACTGCACGCCGGCGGTCCGCGTCCGGTCGACGCGGGGGCGATTCTCGAGCGCTTCCTGCGCATGCTCGGTGTGCACGGCAATGACATCCCGGGCGCCGTCGACGACCGGGCGGCGCTGTTCCGCAGCCTGCTGGCCGACCGCCGGGTGCTGATCGTGCTCGACGACGTCGGGAGCGAGCAGGACGTGCTGCCGCTGCTGCCGGGCAGCACGTCGTGCGCGGTCCTGGTCACCAGCCGGCGCCGGTTGGCCGGACTCGCCGCGGCCACCGTGCTCGAGCTGGGCCGGTTCTCCCCGGAACAGTCGATCGAGCTGCTGGGCCGGGTGGTCGGCGGTGACCGGGTCGGTCAGGAGGCCGCCGTCGCCCGCACCCTGGCCGAACAGTGCGGGTACCTGCCTCTGGCGCTGCGTATCGCCGGGGCACGGCTGGCGTTGCGTCCGCATTGGACCGTGCGGCAGATGGCTGTGCGACTGACGGACGAGGAACGCCGGCTCGACGAGCTCGTCCACGGGGGGATGGCGATCGGGGCCAGCATCAGCCTCAACCACGATGCGCTCAGCGCGCCCGCCCGCCGGTTGTTCCGGCTGCTGGCTGTCCTGGACGCGCATGTCTACTCGGGCTGGACAGCGGCGGCTCTGCTCGGCGTGTCGCTCGACACGGCCCAGGAGGCGCTGGACGAGCTGGTCGACGCGCAACTCGTCCAGCCGATCCTGCCCGGTCACGGCCTGCTCACCCAGTACCGCTTCCACGACCTGGTCCGGGGTTTCGCCCGGCAGCGGCTGGCTGCCGACGAGTCGCCGGGCGAGGCCGAGGCCGCTCTGATCCGCATGCTGGACGCCGTGCTGGCGCTGACCCGCGCCGCCACCGGGCCGCAGATGGCGGGCGAGGTGTTGTCCGACCAGGGCCGAGCCCAGGCCTGGTCGCCACCGCCGGTGCTGCTGGAAGCCGTGACCGCGGACCCGACGGCCTGGCTGGAACAGGAGCGCCCGGGCATCGTCGCCGCCGTCCACCAGGCGTCGCGGGCCGGGCTGTCCGAACAGTGTCATGGCCTGGCCGAGGCCGTCCAGCCGTTCCTGAGCCTGCGCGCCTACCGCGACGACGCCCGGTCCGTGCTGACCGTCGCGCTCGACACCGCTCGGCGGGCCGGCGACCGGCGGGGTGAGGCCGTGATGCTGTTCAGCCTGCGGATGGATGTGGCCGACGTGCACGACCAGGACGCCGCCCTGCGCGACCTCACCCGGGCCGAGACCCTCTTCCGGCAGCTCGACGATCGGCCGGGAGTCGCCGTCGCGCTGCGGGCGCAGGCCTTCGTGGCGTACCGGTACGGACGGACCGCCACGGCCGTGCGCTTGTTCTCGTCGGCCTTGGAGATGGCGCAGGCGCTCGGCCACGACGGCGAGGCCGCGTACATCCTCCAGATACAGGCCGCGATCCACCTGCTGCACGGGGAGGCCGGCACCGCGTTGGTGCTGCTGGCGGAGGCGCTCGACGCCGCGCGGGCGAGCAACAAGCCCAGGGTGCTGGCCCAGGTGCTGTACCGGACCGGTCAGGCCCACCTGGAAGTCGGTGACCGCGAATCGGCCGCCGGCGTGCTCCGGGACGCCCTCGCTGTTGCCCGCGCGACCGGCGATGCCTCCGGCGAGGCCCACATCCTGGTCGAGCAGGTCCGGGCCGAGCTGTGGCCGGAGGCGCCGGAGGCCGCGGCCTCGTTGCTGGTGGCGGCCCGGGAGCGGGCAGTGGCTGCCCGCGACGCGCTCGCCGAGGGCCATGTGCTGACCGCCTCGGCCGAATTGGCGAGTGCCGGGCACGACCATGCGGGTGCAGCCCGGCTTCTGGGGGAGGCCGCCGCGAAATTCCGGTCGGTCGGCAGCCTGGTGAACGAGGCCCGTGCGCTCATGGCGCTGGGCGACGCACAGCAGGCCGGCGGCGATCAGGAGGCGGCCGCCGCCACCCGGGCTCAGGCTGCCGTACTCATCGACCGGACCGAGCCCGCCATCGCCGTACGCCTGCGGAGCGGCCCGGACCGGCGATGAGGCCGCCTCAGGCGGCGGCGTTCAGCAGGTCCAGCGCGGAGTGCTGGCAGGCGTGGGCGCTGGGAACGAAGGGGCCGGCCCAGTGGATGCCGTACTCGTCGAGGCTGTTGCGGTTGTGGGTGAAGGCCGACGTGGCCTGTCGCTGCAGGTACCCGTCGTACACCCCGCCCAGCGCGTCGTTGAGGACACCCAGCCCGCGCGCGTACTCGCCCTTCCACGACGGCTGGTCGCCCTGGCAGCTCTCGCCCTCGCCCGGTTCCCGCAGGATGCCGCCGTTGTTCAGGGCGGAGTGCGTGGTCGAGGCGTCGCCGATGCGCCGGGCCGTGGCGAGCGCGGCCGCGTCGCCGGTGGCCCGGTTCAGCTGCACCAGCGCGTTCATCAGCACGCCGGAGTTGTAGGTGAGCGGCCCGCTGGTGCCGCGGCAGGTCTCGAGGCTGATCCGGTCGATCACGATGTTGCCCGTGGTCAGCATGCCGGTGCCCGCGAACCAGGACCAGCCGGTGCGGGCCCGGTCGCGGTAGACGGTGTCACCGGCCAGGCGCTGCGCCAGTTCCGCGTTGAGTTGGATGTACAGGCTGTTGGCGATGGCCACCTTGCTGCTGCGGTCGGTCTTCCACCAGACGCCCCCGCCGCAGGTGTTGTCCCAGTAGGCGTGCATGTGGTCGGCGTCGGCGCGGGCCGTGCTGAGATAGCGGCTGTCGCCGGTCAGGTCGTAGGCGGCCACCCAGGCCAGCCCCCACCAGCCCGTGTCGTCCAGGTACTCGTTGCGGAACTGGCCCTGACGGCTGGTGATCTGCTTGTCGTACGTGGTGGCGATCGCGTACCGGTAGCTGTCCATGCCCGAGACGCGGATGTTGCCGATCAGGGCGGTCAGCGCGTTGGCGCTGGTCCACCAGGCGTTGCCGTCGAACAGGCCGGTGTTCTGGTCGTAGCGCATCATCAGCGCGGTGGCCGCCGCCCGGCTGCGGTCGGCCGCGTTCCACGTGCTGCGGGCCCACGCGGTGCAGGCGACCTCGGGCCGGTCGCCGGCCTTGCCGCACGCGCGCAGGGCGCCGACGCCCCGGTTCACCCAGTCGTCGACGTTGACCATCGTGGTGCGGGTCTGGATGGCGCCGGCGGGCACGGCGGTGGCGCCCAGCCGGCTGCCGGAGGACCAGCCGCGGCCGCCGTCGAACGACCGGTCCAGCCACACCTCGTCGCCGGCCCGGCCGCCGGCCAGCGAGGCCCATCCCATCGAGTCGGCGTCGTCGAGATGCAGGGCGAAGGTGCGCCCGTACAGGGTGCTGCTCACCGGCGTGCGGTCGCCGCCGGCCAGGGCGGCATCGCGGCCGTCGCAGTAGCGGTTGCAGACGGTGGCCGCGGCAGCCGGGCTCGCGCCCGCCACCACGAGCACCCCGGCCGTGACGGCCGCGGCTGTTCCCGCGGCCACTATTTTGCCCCAGCGCACCGACATGACTCACCCCTGACGCTCAGGTGTTGCTGACACCGTGCGTCAGGATTGTCCACCGCCGCTCGGCTTCCGGGGAGCGGCGACGCATTTATTTACATCAATCTATAAAGAACCCGTGCTGATGAGCTGGACCAGCTCGCCGGTCACCTCGGCCGGGCGTTCGATGTGGGGCGAGTGGCCGCAGTTCTCGTAGACGACCTCGCGGAAACGGCCGCCGTTCTCCGCGTACCGCTGCAGCACGGCCCGGGTCTGCCCGACCATCGGCTGCGGCGGGCAGGCGTCGTCGCCGGGCCAGCCCGGCACCGCGCCGATCGAGCCCAGATAGGCCAGGTCGAACAGGGACGTGTCGGAGACGATGGCGTCCCGGTCACCGCGGACCCACACGATCGGCGGCTTCGAGCCCGCGCCGACGAGGGCCTCGGCCACGTTGAAGTGGTTGGGCGCCATGGTGTTGAGCACGCCCCGGTCGCCCGGCCCCATTCCGGGCCAGCTCGGCGCCGCCTTGGCGTCGCCGGGGTAGTTGTCGTCGCCGATCGCGGTGCTCAGCACGGTGTCGAGCAGCAGTTCCTCGTCCGCGCCGAGGGACGCCGGGTCGGCCACGTACGCCGACCGCAGCACGGACAGCGGGCTGGTCGGCGCCTCGGCGCTGCGGTCGCCGGCCTGGATGCGAGCGACGAAGTCCGGGTTGGCGGCGCCACCCCCGGTGCCCGCGAAGTCGGCCGTGGTCGGGTTCCCGTCGAGGTCGCGGGTGCCGCCGAAGCCGTACGGGCTCACCGGCGCCTCCAGCAGCACGGCCGAGAACCGGCCCGGGTGGTCGGCCAGCAGGTGCATCGCCACGCCGGCGCCCATCGAGTGCGCGACCAGCACGACCGGGCCCTCCCGCGGGAACACTTCACGGTCGTCGAGCAGCGCGGCCACGTCGTCGGCGAAGTCGCGCAGACCCCGGGTCGCGTCGACCGGCGCGGTCTCGCTGCGGCCGTAGCCCCGCAGATCCGGAGCGACGACGCGAACGCCGTCGGGCAGCCGCCGGACCAGCGGCGCCCAGAAGTCGGCGGACGAGCAGTTGCCGTGCACCAGCAGCACCGGCGTCCCGTCGGCCGGACCGCCGACGAGCACGTTCTGGGTGATGCCACGGGCCTGCACACGCATGTCACGGGTCTGCATCGGCTGATCCTGACACATCGGCGGGCGGGCCCGGGGCGCGACCGTCGAAGCGTGCCGGAAGCCGGCCGGCCGGCTCCCATCCCGGAACAGGAGAGCTAGATTCGGATCATGACGACGACGCGGGTGGTAGCGCTCGACCTGACCGGCCGGAAGGCGCTGGTCACCGGCGCCGGGGGCGGGATCGGGCTGGCCTGCGCCACGCGGCTGGCCGCGGCCGGGGCCGAGGTGCTGGTCGTCGACATCGACGGTGCCGCAGCCGGGGCAGCGGCGGCCGCCGTGGGCGGCCGTGCCGTGGTGGCTGATCTGTCCGATCGCTCGGTTGTCGAGACCTTCGAGGCCGACGTCGACGTGCTGGTCAACAACGCCGGGCTCCAGTTCGTCGCGCCGCTGCCCGAGTTCCCGCCGGAGCGCTTCGCCTACCTGCAACGGGTCATGGTCGAGGCGCCGTTCCGGCTGGTACGCCGGGTGCTGCCGCACATGTACGACCGGGGCTGGGGCCGGGTCGTCAACATCTCGTCGGTGCACGGCCTGATCGCCTCGCCGTACAAGTCGGCCTACGTGACGGCCAAGCACGGTCTCGAGGGCCTCTCCAAGACCGTCGCGCTCGAGGGCGCCGGTCGCGGCGTCACGTCCAACTGCGTCAACCCGGCCTTCGTGCGCACCGCGCTGGTCGAGAAGCAGATCGCCGACCAGGCTGCGGCCCACGGCATCGATGAGTCCGAGGTGATCGAGAAAATCATGCTCGACCGTATGGCGATCAAGCGGCTGATCACCCCGGAGGAGGTGGCCGAGCTGGTGGCGTACCTCTGCACGCCCGCGGCCGACCTCATCACGGGCGCCTCGATCGCGCTCGACGGCGGCTGGACGGCCCACTGATGGACGAGTTCGACGTCGACGTGGACGGCGGCCGGCTGCGGGTGTGCCGCTGGCCCGGCGACGGGCCGGTGGTGCTGGCCGCGCACGGCATCACCGCGAACGCGCTGTCCTTCGCGGCGCTCGCCGCGGCGCTCGCCGGCCGGGTCCAGCTGGTCGCCCCCGACCTGCGCGGGCGGGCCCGCAGCAGTGGGTTGCCCGGCCCGTACGGCATGGCCGCGCACGCCGCCGACCTGATCGCCGTGGCCGACCATCTCGGGCTGGAGCGCGTGGCGCTGGCCGGGCACTCGATGGGCGGCTTCGTGGTTGCCGCGACGGCCGCTGCCCACCCCGGCCGCGTCACCGGCGTGCTGCTGATCGACAGCGGCGTCGGCCTGACCGTGCCCCCGGCCGCCGACATCGACGAGGTGCTGCTGGCCGTCATCGGCCCGGCCATGCGGCGGCTGGACATGACGTTCGCCGACGAGCAGACCTACCTGGACTTCTTCCGCGCGCACCCGGCGCTGCACGACGGGTGGTCACCGGCGGTCGCCGCCTACGTCCGGCGCGACCTGGCCGGCACACCTCCGCACCTGCGTTCGTCCTGCGCGATCGAGGCTGTCCGCGCCGACGCCACCGACACGCTCATCGACCGGGTAACGGTGGAGGCCGTGCACCGGTTGCCCGCCCCGGCCCGGCTGATGTGGGCCGAGCGGGGGCTGCAGAACGAGAAGCCGGGCCTGTACGACGAGAGCCGCCTCGCCGCAGCCGGCCTCGACCCGGCCCGGATCGCCGTCGAGCACGTGCCCGGCGTCAACCACTACTCCATCCTGTTCGACCCCCGCGCCGCCGCCGTGGTGGCCGACCGGCTGGTGGAGCTGGCCACCGGCCCGTAGAGCCGGCCGGCGGAATCAGGCCGAGCCGCGCAGCACCAGCCGGGTCGGCAGGATGACGGACGTACGGTCCTGGCCGGCGATCAGGGCGAGCAGCATCCGGGTCATCTCCTTGCCCAGGGCCTGGATCGACTGGTGGACCGTGGTCAGGGGCGGGTCGGTCCGCTCGGCGATCCCCAGATTGTCGAAGCCGACCACGGCCACGTCGCCCGGCACCGAGCGGCCGGCCTCGGTCAGCACCCGCAGGGCCCCGGCCGCCATGTTGTCGCTGGCGGTGAACACCGCGTCGAGGTCGGGGTGGCTGTCCAGCAGGGTTCTCATCGCCGCGGCGCCGCCGGCCTCGGTGAAGTCGCCCTCGACCACGCCGTGCGGGGTCAGGCCGGCCATGACCATCGCCTCGCGGTAGCCCCGGTAGCGGGCGTCGCCGGCCTCGCTGCCGAGCACACCGCGGATGGTGGCGATGCGGGTGCGGCCCAGGCCGACGAGATGCTCGGTGGCGAGCCGGGCCCCGCCGAGGTTGTCCGAGTCGACGTACCACTGCGGCTCGAAATGGGACGGCCGGCCGCCGTACACCGCGGGAAGCCCGGCCTGGCTCACGATGCGGTTCAGCGGGTCGTCCTCGCTCATGGCCATGAGCATGATGCCGTCGACACCACGGGTGCGCAGCAGGTTCGTCAGCCGCGACCGGCCCCGGCCCGAGCTCGCCAGGCACAGCAGCAGGTGCAGGTCGGTGTCCTCGAGCACCGAGGACACCCCGACGATGATCTGGGCGTAGAACGGGTCGGCGAACAGCTCGGGATCGTCGTGGGAGACCGCCAGGGCGACGATGCCCGTCTGCCGGGTGGCCAGGGCGCGGGCCGTGCGGTTGGGCAGGTAGCCCATCTCCTTGATGGCTCTCTCGACGGCCTCGCGGGTGGCCCGGCTGACGTGCGGAGCCTGGTTGATGACCCGCGACGCGGCCGATCGGGACACTCCGGCCCGCTCGGCCACCTCGTCCAGAGTGGGCTGCCGCCGCGGTGTCGCTGCTGCCATCTCGCTGCCGGGTCCTTTCCGTCCGCCGGGGACTCCGGCGCGGCTCGATGATATCGACCGCCGCCGACGTGTCGACGAGTCGTCCCGAGCCTGGAAGCGCTCTCGGAGATTTCCGGAGCTGGGGGTGCGCCTATTTTCCCGTAGTCGGCGCACACTCTTGACTTTCCCAGCGCGGATGCCGAGCATTTGTATCGACCTGCATGGATGCCTATAACCGGGAGCGCTTCCAGTATTTCGTACGAGCGTGGCGGTCGACGGCCCCGACGTCACCGCACACGCCTTCCCCCATGAGGAGACCCGCCGATGAAACGCCTGCTCCGTCCCCGCACGTTCGCCGCCGCGCTGGCGCTGGTGGTGCCCGCCGTCCTGCTCGGCGCCCCGGCCGCCCACGCCGACCCCGTGAGCCAGACCAGCGGGTTCTATGTGAACCCCCAGTCCAGCCCGGCGGCGTGGGTGGCCGCCAACCCCAACGACGGCCGGGCCGGCGCCATCCGCAGTCAGATCGCGCAGCGGCCGATGGCCAGCTGGTTCGGCAACTGGAGCGGCGACATCTCCCGCACGGTCGGCAGCTACGTCGGGGCCGCGGACGCGGTCGACAAGCTGCCCGTCCTGGTGGCCTACAACATCCCCGGCCGTGACGCCTGTGGTGGCCACTCGGGTGGGGGCGCCGGCAGCGTCGCCGCCTACGACTCGTGGATCGCCGCCTTCGCCTCGTCCATCGGCAACCGCCCCGCCGTGGTCGTGCTCGAGCCCGACTCGCTGGGCGACTTCAGCTGCATGAACCAGACCCAGATCAACGACCGGGTGGGCATGCTCTCGCGCGCTGTCGGCCAGTTCCGCTCCAAGGCGCCCAACACCTGGGCGTACCTCGACGCGGGCAACCCGGGCTGGGTCGACGCCACCACGATGGCGCAGCGCCTCAACCAGGCCGGCGCGGCCAACGCCCGCGGCTTCGCGCTGAACGTGTCGAACTACTTCCCCACCGGCGACAACACCAACTACGGCAACCGGGTCGCTTCCGCCCTGCGCAACTACGGATACAGCAAGCCCTTCGTGATCGACACCAGCCGCAACGGCAACGGCTCCAACGGCGCCTGGTGCAACCCGGCCGGCCGCCGGATCGGGACGCCGACTCAGCTCGGCGGCGGCGCCGAGATGCTGCTCTGGCTCAAGACGCCGGGCGAGTCCGACGGCAACTGCGGCGTCGGCGCAGGATCCTCCGCCGGACAGTTCCTGCCCGAGGTGGCCTACAAGCTGATCTACGGCTACTGAGGCCGGTCGCGGGCGGCCGGAATTCCCGCCGCCCGTGACCGGCCGGCGCCGGCCGTGGCCCGCGCTGCTGGTCGCTCCCGTTCCTGGTGGCTCGGATCGGGGGCGACCAGCGTCTGTCCTTGGTCGCTGTGCTCTTGTTCGTGGTGGCTCGGATCCGGGGCGGCCGGCATCCGCTCAGGTCCGGTCGTCTCTTTCCCTGGCGGCCCACCAGGGGCGGGCGACGCCGTCACCAGGCGGTCAGCACGATGTGGTTGACCAGCAGCGCGGTGGCGGCCTGCACCACCAGCCAGAACCGGCGGTCGGGGCGGGGCAGCAGGGCAGCCGCGGCCGGCAGCCACACAGCGAACGGCAGCCAGATGCGCTCCACCTCGGCCTTGCTCAGCCCGGACAGGTCGGCGGCCAGAGCGGCGGCAACCCACGCCACAGCCAGCGCGGCCACCGGGGAACGCGGGATCCGGACCGCGGCCCGGCGCAGGATCGCGGCCGCGGCCGGTCCGGCGCACAGGGCCAGGGCGGCCAGATTCGCCCAGACCCAGTACGCGTACGGGCGGGCGCTGGCCAACCCCTGGTAATAGCGCACCCGTACCAGGTGATAGCCCTCCCACCACCGGAAGCCGAGCAGGGTCATGACCGCCACGACAGCGACGGCGCCCACGGCGGCCGCGAGAACGGGCCAGGCGATGCTGCGGCCAGGATCGGGTCGGGCTGACGCGATCGTCCGCCCGGACGGGCCTGACGTGATCGTCCGGGCGGGCCGGAGTGACGCGATCGCCGGGGCGGACGCCGTGCGAATCCGGCGCCTGTGGTTCAGCGCGATGAGTGCGGCTGCGGGTAGGGCGAGCAGCACCAGTCCGTACGAGAGATAGACGCACGCCGCGAGGCCGGCGCCACCCGCCACGGCCGCCACTCGGGACGGCCGGGACAGGCCCACGGCGAACAGCGCGAACGCGCCGGCCGCCGCCCCGGCGAACAGCCCGTCGGCGGACGCGCCCGTCCAGACGGCGCCGGGGAAGAGCACGAGGAACGGTGCCGCGATGCGTGCCGCCCGTTCCTGGCCCAGCGTCCGCAGCGTGATTGCAATCGCCACGCTGGCCAGGCTTCCGGCCAGGACGCAGACGGTCGCCGCCCATCCGCCGCCGCCCAGCCCGAGCCGGTCGAGGCCGACGAACACCAGCAGCGCGCCCGGGGGATGCCCGGCCACATGCGTGGTCCACGGATCGGGGCCGCCCTCGACGATGCGGTCGGTGAACCCGCGCAGCACGGCCCCGGTGTCAGTGACGCCGGGGACCTCGGCGAGGTACTCGTACTGGGTGGTCAGCCGGCCGGCCAGGCCGCGCTGCCAGCCGTCGACCAGCGCGAGCGCGAAGGTCCAGGCCACCGAGGTGGCCCACGTGACGGCCAGCATCCGCCGCCAGGGCAGGCGCTCGGCCAGGCCGGGTCCCCAGCGGATCACGGCCAGGGCGACCGCCACGGCGGCGGGGGTGCCCGGCCCGAGGTGCGGGAGCACGTGTCCGAAGAGGGGAGCGGCCGGGGCGTGCACCGGTCGCCCGGCCCAGCCGAGCAGGGCGCCGGCCAGCGCCGCGACGGCCACCAGGGCGACGACCGCGCCCAGAGCCCACCGGTCACCCGGCGACGAGGGCCCACGCCACAGCCCCGGCCGCCGGACGGCGCCCAGATCGAACCGCCTGAAAGTGCGCACCTTGAGCCGTGCGGCGGCGCGCACGTTGAACCATGCGGTGGCCCCCATGTGCGCCCGGGTGGTGGCACCTATGTCCGGCCGGGCGGTGGCGCCGTTGGTCAGACCGGCAGCGGCGGGCTCGTCCGGCCCGGCGGCGGTGGGCATGTCAGCCGCGTAGTGGCGCGGACGCGAACTCCCGCAGACCGGTGGCCGGGGCCACCGTCGCCCGGAAGCCGAGTTCGGCGGCCGCGCGGTCCGGGGCGGCCACCACGTGGCGGACGTCGCCGAGACGGAACCGGCCGGTCACCTGGGGCGCGGGCCCGCCGAAGGCGTCCGCGAGCGCGCCGGCCATCGCGCCCACGGTGGTGGGCCGGCCGGAGGCGACGTTGTACGCCCGGAAACCCGGCCCGGCGTCCAGGGCGGCCACGTTGGCCGCCGCGACGTCGCCGACGTGGACGAAATCCCTCAGCTGGCCGCCGTCCTCGTACACCTGCGGGGCCCGGCCCTGTTCCAGGGCCGACCGGAAGAGCGCCGCCACCCCGCTGTACAGGGTGTCCCGGGGCATCTTCGGCCCGTACACGTTGTGGTAGCGCAGGGCGGCCACCGCGGCGTCGTGCTCACGGGCCCAGACCGCGCACAGATGTTCCTGGGCCACCTTGGTCGCGGCGTAGACGCTGCGCGGGTCCACCGGCGAATCCTCGTCCACCAGCTCGGAGGTGAGCGGGTCGCCGCACCGCGGGCAGGGCGGCTCGAACCGGCCCCCGGTCAGGTCGGCCGGATCCCGGGGCGCCGGCCGTACCGAGCCGTGCCGCCCGCAGCGGTACGCGCCCTCGCCGTAGACCACCATGGAACTGGCCAGCACCAGCCGCCGGATCCCCGACGCGGCCATCGCGGCCAGCAGCACCGCCGTGCCGAGGTCGTTGCAACCGACGTACTCGGGCAGGTCGTCGGGGCCGGCGCCGAGCCCGACCAGGGCGGCCTGGTGCACCACCGCGTCCACGCCCCGCAGCGCGCCCTGGACGGCGGCGCGGTCGCGCAGGTCGGCCCGATGCAGCAGGGCGACCCCGGTGGGAACCTTCGGCGGTGTGCTGTGCGCGGCCGGGTGAAAGGAGTCCAGGATGGACACGTCGTGGCCCGCGCCGAGCAGAGCTGTGGTGACGGCCGAGCCGATGAAGCCGGCGCCGCCGGTCACGAGAATGTGGGTCACGCCAGCGACCGTAGGGCCCGTCCG
Organism: Paractinoplanes polyasparticus; assembly: GCF_019710575.1. Classification (GTDB taxonomy): domain Bacteria; phylum Actinomycetota; class Actinomycetes; order Mycobacteriales; family Micromonosporaceae; genus Actinoplanes; species Actinoplanes polyasparticus. The sequence continues at coordinate 329,448 of NZ_JAHWFK010000031.1, forward strand.
GGGGTCGCGGCACCGCCGGCGACGGATCCGTCAGTGGTTCGTAAGGACTGGCCCCGGCGTTCGCGTTCCGTAAGATCCAGCCGCCCGGAACGCGGCTAACTTCCAGCTCATGACCGATGTGGTGTTGCCCTGCCTGAACGAGGCCGCGGCCCTGGGGTGGCTGCTCGACCGGATGCCGGCCGGCTACCGGCCGATCCTGGCCGACAACGGCTCCACCGACGGCTCGCGCGAGGTCGCCCGCCGGCACGGGGCCCGGGTGATCGAGGTGCCCCAGCGGGGCTACGGCGCCGCCGTGCACGCCGGGATCCTCGCCGCCGACCCGGACGACGGCGTGGTGTGCGTGCTCGACGCTGACGGCTCGTTCGACCCGGCCGAGCTTCCCCGCCTGGCCGGCCCGGTCCGCGACGGCGACGCCGACCTGGTGTGCGGGCGCCGCCGGCCGACCGGCATCCGGGCCTGGCCCGTGCACGCCCGCGCCGGCAACGCGGTCGTCGCCCGCCGCGTCCGCCGGGCCACCGGCCTGCCCGTGCACGACATCGCCCCGATGCGGGCGGCGCGGCACGACGCGCTGCTCGCCCTTGACCTGCGGGACCGCCGCTTCGGCTACCCCCTCGAACTGCTGCTCGCCGCGGCTGGGGCCGGCTGGCGGGTCCGCGAGCTCGACGTCACCTACCGCCCCCGGGCCGCCGGGACACACTCGAAGGTGACCGGCACGGTGCGGGGCACCGTGCGGGCGATCCAGGACATGCGGGCGGTGCTGGCCCGATGATCCAGGTGCTCGTGATGGCCAAGGCCCCGGTGCCGGGACGGGTGAAGACGCGGCTCTGCCCGCCGTGCACCCCGGAAGAGGCCGCAGCGATCGCCGAAGCCGCGCTGGCCGACACGCTGGCCACCGTCGGTCGCGTTCCGCTGGTGCGGCGGACGCTCGTGCTGGACGGCTCCTGTCCGGTGCCGCGAGGCTGGTCGTCGGTGCCGCAGCGCGGCGCCGGGCTGGGGGAGCGGCTGGCGCACGCGTTCGCCGACACCAGCCTGCCCGGCGTGCCGGCGCTGCTGATCGGGATGGACACCCCGCAGCTGACCGAAAGACTGGTGCAGCAGGCGGCCGAGGCGCTGGCCGACGCCCCGGCGGTGCTGGGCCCGGCCCGGGACGGCGGGTGGTGGGCGCTCGGACTGCATGCCGCGGACGACGCCCGCGTGTTGCCGGGGGTGCCGATGTCCACACCGGACACCGGGGCGCTGACGCTCGCCGCTCTGCGTGGTCGCGACCTCCGGCCCGCGGTGCTGCCGTCCCTGCGCGACGTCGACACCGCCGCCGACGCGGTCGAGGTGGCCGCGCTCTGCCCCGCCGCCGGCCGCTTCCCGCGCGCCGTCGCGCGTTTCCTGCCCGTCGCGACCACCGGAGCCACGTCGTGAACGCCGTCCCCTGTCTCCGGCCCGCTGTGACGGCCGTGAGCGCAGTCGCGCTCGCCGGGGCGAGGTCGTGAACCCCACGAATGTGGCGTGCCCGCCGGGGGAGCAGGTTGCCCTCGACCTGTACGACCGGGTCCTGGCCCGGGCTGCCGCCGGCGTGGACGGCACGCTCGTTCTGCGGGACCCGAGCGGGCGCGAGCACCGGGTCGACGCCGCGAGCTGGTGCCGCCCGCACCGGCCCGGCGACGGCGGTCTGCTCGACCGGTGCCGCGGCGCGACCCTGGACGTCGGCTGCGGCCCGGGCCGGCTCGCCGGGGCGCTGCTGGAGCGCGGACGACCGGCCCTGGGCATCGATGTCAGCCCGACGGCCGTCCGGCTCGCCCGCCTACGCGGAGCCCTCGCCCTGTGCCGGGACGCCTTCGCGCCGGTTCCGGGACAGGGGCGGTGGGAGCACCTGCTGCTGGCCGACGGCAACATCGGCATCGGCGGTGACCCGGCCGCCCTGTTGCGCCGGTGCCGCGACCTGCTCGCGCCGCACGGCCGGCTGCACGTCGAGCTCGAGCCGCCCGGCACCCGCAGCTGGAATGGCCGGGCCACCCTGCACGACGGCGACGGCGACGGCGACGGTGACGGCACCGACCACAGCGGTGGCGCGCCGATGCGCTGGGCCCAGGTGGCTGCCGACGACCTCGCGCCCCTGGCCGGCACGGCCGGCCTGTTCATCCGGACGACCTGGACGGAGGAGGACCGATGGTTCGCGACCTTGGCGCCGGCCTGAGGCGGATCGCGGAACGGATCCCGGAGCCCGGCGATTTCCGATCGCCCCTGCGGTCGGTGCGGCTGACCACCGTGCTCGGCATCGCGCTCGGGGTGGCGTTCGGTGTCTGCTTCCTGACCGGCGTGCTGAGCCACTTCATCCAGCATCCGCCGTTCTGGTTCCGGTGGCCGTCCCGGCCGGTCGGCCTCTACCGGTTCACCCAGGGCCTGCACGTGGCGACCGGGCTGGCCACGGTGCCCCTGCTCGGCGCCAAGCTCTGGTCGGTCTACCCGCGGCTGTTCGTCCGGCCGCCGCTGCACGGCCTCCGGCACGCCGCCGAGCGGCTCGCGATCGCCGCCCTGGTCGCCGCCGCCCTGTTCCAGGTGGTCTCCGGGGTGCTGAACGTCGCGCGCTGGTACGCCCCGATGCCCTTCTTCTTCACGGCCGGGCACTACTGGATCGCCTGGCTCGCCGTCGGCGCCCTCCTGGTGCATCTCGGCGTCCAACTGCCTGTGGTCCGGGCCGCCCTGCGCCGTCCCGCACCGGCCGGCGCCGACGGGATCGGGCGGCGGCAGGTGCTCGTCGCCGTGGGCGCGGCCGCGGGCGTCGTCACCCTGGCCACGATCGGCCAGACCGTCCGGCCGCTGGCCGCGGTGAGCGTGCTGGCCCCCCGGCGTCCCGGCACGGGACCGCAGGGGCTGCCGGTGAACAAGACCGCCGCGGCCGCCGGCGTCGGCCCGGCCGCTCTCGACCCGGCGTACCGCCTCGTCCTCGCCGGTTTCGGGCGCAGCATCACCTTGAGCCGGACCGACCTGGACGCGATGCCGCAGCACACCGCGGCGCTGCCGATCGCCTGCGTGGAGGGCTGGAGCGCGACCGGCACGTGGTCGGGGGTGCGGCTGCGTGACCTGGTCGCCCTTGTCGGCGGCGATCCGGCCGGCTGCGAGGCCGTGATCGAGTCGCTGGAGGCGGCCGGGCGGTACCGCATGTCCGTGCTGCCCGGCCCGCATCTGGCCGACGACCTCACCCTGCTCGCGCTGCGTCTCGGCGGCGAGCCCCTCGACCTCGACCACGGCTTTCCGGCGCGGATCATCGCCCCCAACCGGCCCGGCGTCCTGCAGACCAAATGGGTCGGGCGGATCACCGTGCGGAGAACCCGGTGAGGCGCGCCCTGGTCGTCGTGGGCGCGCTGGTCATGGCGTACGCCGTGGCCGGCGCCGTCGGCGACGCGGCGCTGAACCTGGTGGGGGTGGCGGTGTTCCTGGTCGCCGTCCTGGCCCTGCACGACGCCTTGTTCCTGCCGATCGTGCTGGCCGCCGGCGCGTTGATCCGCCGTCTCGTCCCGCCGCCGTGGCAGGCGACCGTGCGCTGGGCGGCCGTGGCCGGTGTGGCCGTCCTGATCGTCGGCCTGCCCCTGGCCTGGGGTTTCGGCCGGGACGCGGGGAATCCGACGGTGCTGCCCCGGCCGTACGGCGCCGGTCTGGGTCTCGTTCTGGCCGCGATCGCCGTGAGCGCGGTGGCCGGCCGTAAGGGAATCGAAAGGTGGCGCCGGCGGCGGCCGCCGCCCCCGCCTGGGTAGCCTCCGAGCGTGACCCATCAGGTTCTCGTGGTCGACGACGACCCGACCGTCAGCGATGTCGTCCGCCGCTACCTCGAACAGGACGGCTGCCGGGTGCGGCTGGTCGGCGACGGCCTCGCCGCGCTGGCCGCCGTCGACGCCGAGCGCCCGGACCTCGTCGTGCTCGACCTGATGCTCGGCGGTGTCGACGGGCTCGAGGTGTGCCGCCGGCTGCGGCGCGATCGGCCGGACCTGCCGGTCGTCATGTTGACGGCGCTGGGGGAGGAGAGCGACCGGGTGCTCGGTCTCGAGGTGGGCGCGGACGACTACGTGACCAAGCCGTTCAGCCCGCGCGAGCTGGTGCTGCGGGTGCGGTCGGTGTTGCGCCGGACAGCACCGGCGGCGCCACCGGGCCCGGCGTTGCTGCGCGACGGCGACCTGACGGCTGACACCGGACGGCGGACCGCGGAACTCGCCGGACATCCGCTGGCGCTGACGGTGCGCGAGTTCGACCTGCTCGAGTTCCTGCTGCGCCATCCGGGCCGGGCCTTCTCCCGGGCGCAACTGCTCGACCAGGTGTGGGGCTGGCAGTTCGGCGACCAGTCGACCGTCACGGTCCACGTCCGCCGCCTGCGCGAGAAGATCGAGGCCGACCCGGCCGCGCCGGTGCGCCTGCTGACCGTGTGGGGCGTCGGCTACCGCTACGAGACTGCCGGCCATGCGTGACATCCTGCTGATCGGCCTGTACTCGCTGGCCGCGGGCGGGGTGGTCGGCGTCTTCGGGGCGATCGCGCTGCGGATGCTGCGCGGGCGGTCCGTCGCTGTGCACGTGTGCGTGCTGCTGGCCATCACCGTGGCCGCGGTCGTGGCCGGGGTGGTCACCGTCGCGCGGGCCATGTTCCTGTCCCGTCACGACATGCAGGTCGTCCTGCTCACCGTGGCCGCCTCGGCGGTGGTCAGTCTGGCCGTCGGGGTGATCTTCGGGCGCCGGCTGGCCGCCGCGGCCATGTGGGCGGCGCAGGCCCGGGAACAGGAGAGGCGGATGGAGGCCGGCCGCCGCGATCTGGTCGCCTGGGTCTCGCACGATCTGCGGACGCCGCTCGCCGGGCTCCGGGCGATGACCGAGGCCCTGCAGGACGGCGTCGTTGCCGACCGGGCCACCGTCGCCGTCTACCACGAGCGGATCCGCGCCGAGACCGACCGGATGAGCGGCCTGGTCGACGACCTCTTCGAGCTGTCCCGGATCCACGCCGGCGCGCTGCGCCTCGCCCCGGCCGACCTGCCCCTGGCCGACGTGGTGTCCGACGCCGTGGCCGCGGTCGCGCCGTTGGCCGGCCGCCGGGGGATCCGGGTCGTGGCCGGGCAGCACGAGTGGCCCGTGGTGACCGCGGGCCCAGCTGAGCTCAACCGGATCCTCGACAATCTGCTCACCAACTCGGTGCGGTACACCCCGGCCGAGGGGACCGTCCGGATCGACGCCGGGCGGGACGGCCGCACGGTGTGGTTCTCGGTGTCGGACAGCTGCGGCGGCATCCCCGACGAGGACCTCGCGCGCGTGTTCGACGTCGCCTTCCGCGGCACCCGCGCCCGCACCCCCGGGGCCGCCGGCGGGGGCGGACTCGGCCTGGCAATCGTCCGGGGCCTGGTCGAGGCGCACGGCGGGCAGGTGCACGCCCGTAACGTCGCCGGTGGTTGCCGCTTCGAGGTGCGCCTGCCGGCGAGCCCGTAGGCTCGTCCCGCAGAACCGCTCAGCCCTTTCCGGTCCGGTGCCGATCGGGGGAGTGTGCGGTCTGCTCGCAGTGCGCTCGGCTATTGGCGATCCGCGACGTTGCCGTTGCTGATCTGGCTGCTGCTGGCCGTGATCGCCACGACCGGGCTGCTGTGGCAGCAGCGGGACAGCCGCCAGGCGGTGGCCCAGCGCTTCGAGTTGCGCGTGTCGCTGATGCGGGACTTCGTCACCAGCTACACCGCCGACCTCATCGAGCGCGAGGCCGTGCAGGCCCGCGCCTCCCTGACCGGCGCTTCCGTCGGGGCGGACCAGTTCGCCCAGGCAGTCGCGGGTTTCGGCTACCCGGCCGCCGTGCTGATCGATAGTCGCGGGCGGGCCCTGCAGGTGAGACCGTCCGACCCGGCGGTGATCGGCACGGACCTGACGTCGCGGTACGCCCATCTGCGCACCGCGCTGCGCGAGGGCCGCCCGGCGGTGTCGCCCGTCGTGCGTTCGGCAGTCCGGGGTGTGCCGGTGGTCGCGTTCGCCGTGCCGTTCGACTCCCTGTCGGGGCGGCGGGTGTTCTCCGGGGCGGTAACTGTGCGCGACGGACCGCTGTCGGCCTATCTGACCAGCGCCCTGTCCTTGTCCGGGGCGCAGATTCAGCTGGTCGACTCGGCCGGCAGCATCGTCGCCGCCAACCGGCCGCTCGACGCCGACATCCGCACGCTGGCCGAGGAGAACGGGCCGCTCGCCGCGGCCGTGCGGCAGGGCGACCACGGTCGCTACCGGGCCGGCGATCAGTGGTGGCGGTACTCGTCCACCCCCATCGCCGGCACGCCGTGGAACCTGTCGGCCACCGTCAGCGAGAACGTGCTGTACGCGGCCCAGGCCGACAACGAGATCGCCGGCCGGGCCGCGCTGATCGGCTCGGCCGTGGTCGGGCTGATGGTCGTCGTGGCCATCGCCCGCGCTCGCCGCAGCCACCAGGATCTGACCAGCAGCGAGCAACGGTTCCGCAAGATCTTCGACGACTCGGCCATCGGCATGACGCTCACCGACCGCCACGGCCGGTTCATCCGCGTCAACCCGGCGGCCTGCCGGCTGTTCGGCCGCACCGAGGCCGATCTGATCGGCCGCCGGTTCACCGACATGATCCACCCCGACGACCTCGAGGCGGTCCGGGCCCACGGTCGCGCCTTCCTCGAACAGCGCGCCGACAGCTTCCGCCGAGAGGTCCGGTATGTGCACGCCGACGGGCACATCCGCGAGACCGCGACCACGAGCGCCCTGTTGCGCGATGGCGACGGGCGTCCGACGCACTTCGCCACCCAGATCGTCGACATGACCGAGCGTCGCGCCCTGGAGCGGGCCCGGCTGGCCGGCGAGGCCGAACTCGAGCAACGCGCCCAGCAGCTCCAGGAGGCCAACGCCCACCTGGCCGACTTCATCGCGATGCTCAGCCACGACGTCCAGCAGCCTCTCACCAAGATCGTGGGGCTGGGCGAGCTGCTCCTCGAGGACTGGGACCATTCGTCCGAGGGTGACAAGCACAGCGACGTCCGGCGCATCACCTCGGCCGGGCACCGGGCGAGCGAGCTGGTCAACGACGTCCTCACGCTCGCCCGGCTCGACGCCGGCGCCATGCGGGCCCGGCCCGTCAGCCTCGACCTCTGCCACGTGGTCCGCGGCGTCGTCAGCGCCCACCAGGCCGGCGAAAGCACACCGGTCCGGGTCGTCGCCCCGGATCAGACCCGGGGGCGGGCCGACCGCAAGCTCCTGGAGCTGATCCTCGGCAACCTGCTGAGCAACGCCACCAAGTATGGGGAACCTCCGATCGAGGTGACCGTGGCCAACCGCCCCGACCATGTCGAGATCCGGGTGGCGGACCACGGCGAGGGCGTGCCGGTGTCGTTCGTGCCGCGCCTGTTCGACCGGTTCGCCCGCGCCGAGACCGGGGTTGCCGTCAGCACGAGCGGCACGGGCCTCGGCCTCTATCTGGTGCGGCAGCTGGCCGAGGCCAGCGGTCTGGAGATCGCCTATCAGCCGAACGAGCCGCGCGGCGCCGCCTTCGTGGTCACCGTCCCGTACAGCCGCGAGGACAGGCCGTCGCCGGCCCGGCCGGGATTCAGCCGGGCCGGCCTGAGAGCGCACGGCATGGACCCGGCAGAGCAGGACAGTGCCCGCCATGCGGGGTGACGAATCGGGGTGCCTCGGCCCGCCGGCGGTTCCCCCGTGGCGGCTGACCCGCACGCTCACCGCGGCCATCGCCGTGGACGCGGTCGCCTGGGTGTGGTTCCTGATCGGCCTGCTCCGCCCGACACCCCAGTGGGCCGGCTGGATGCTGCTCCTGTTCGCCGTCCCGATCGCCGCCGTCACGTCCTGGCGGGCCGGGGCCGCCGGGCGGACCTTCTGGCGGTACGTCTCGGCGGGCATGATCGGCCTGGGCCTGGCCTCGGCCGCCGCGGCCCGCGACTACTTCAGCGGCGACCAGCCCGGTCAGCAGATCGGCGGTCTCACGGCGATGCTCTACATCGCGGGTCTGCTGCTGATGCTGCTGGGCCTGTTGCGCATCCCCGGCGCGCAGCGGACCGGCATGGAGTGGACGCGCTTCGGGCTGGATGTCGCGACGATGGTCGTCACCGTCCTGGTCTTCGGCTGGTACCTGGTTCTGCCGCGCTGGGAGAGCTGGACCGACGGCAGCGCCGCGGGCACGGCCTCGGTGGTGGTCGTCGGCACCGCCGCGATCATCGGCATGCTGGCCTTCGTCAAGGTCTCCTTCACCGGCACCGGCCCGATCGATCGTCGCGCCCTCTACATCCTGACGCTGACCGGCGCGGTCGGGGCCGTCGGCGGCGCCATGGCGCCCCTGCTCGCCGAGCGCCCCTACCTGAACACCGGGCACGTGCTGCTGCCGACCACGAGCCTGCTGGTCTGTCTGGCGGCCGACCGTCAGCTGCGGGCCACCCGCGCCGGTCGGCCCGCATCCCGGCCGCTGTCGCGCCGGCCGAGCGTGCTGCCGTACACGGCGGTGCTGGCCACCGGCGCGCTGCTGCTGACCGGCGCCGTCACCCGGGCGCCGGACCTGCTGGCGGTCGCGGTCGGCGCGGTCGCCGTCACGCTGCTGGTCGCGACCCGGCAGATCGTCGCCCTGCGGGACAACGCCCGGTTGCTCGACGACCTCGACGCCCGCCAGCGGGAACTCGCCCACCAGGCCGGCCACGACAGCCTCACCGGTCTGGCCAACCGCGCCGTGCTGATCACGGAGATCGACGCCGCGCTGGCCGAAGGACCGGCGGGCGTGAGCGTCGCCCTGATCGACCTGGACGACTTCAAGGCCATCAACGACGACCTCGGGCACGCCGTGGGCGACGCGCTTCTCGTCTCGGTGGCAGATCGGATCGCCGCCCAGCTGCCGGCCGGCGCCGTGCTGGCCCGGCTGGGCGGCGACGAGTACGCCGTCCTGCTGCGGGGCGGGCATTGCGCCGCCCTCGCGGCGATCGCCGCCGGCCTGCGCCGGCCGCTGCCGGCCGCCGCTCACGAGTTGGTCGTCGAGGCGAGCGTGGGGCTGGCCGAGGCCCGCGCCGGCGACACCGCGAGCGAGTTGATCCGCCGGGCCGACGTCGCGATGTACGAGGCCAAGGGACAGGGCAAGGGCCGGCACGTGGTCTTCGACGACCGGATGGACCAGCGCACCGCCGAGCAGTCCCGGCTCGCCGCCGACCTGCGCAGCGCGCTCGACACCGACCAGTTGCACCTGCTCTACCAGCCGATCGTCGCGATGCCGGGCGGTGAGCTGGCCGCGGTCGAGGCACTGGTGCGCTGGACCCACCCGGAGCGCGGTCCGATCGGGCCCGCGGTGTTCATCCCCGCCGCCGAGCGCACCGGTCTGATCGTGCCGCTGGGCGCCTGGATCCTCGAGCAGGCGTGCCGGCAGGCCATCCGGTGGCAGCAGGCGATGGGCGCCGCCGCACCCGGTTCGGTCAGCGTGAACGTCTCCGCACGACAGCTGCGCGAAGCTGGGTTCGCCGGTGAGGTCGCCGCCGTGCTCCGGCGTACGGGCCTGCCGCCGCACGTCCTCACCGTCGAGGTCACCGAGACCGCGGTGTTCGACGGCGGCACGGCGCTCGACGAGCTGAAGTCCATCGCCGCCCTGGGCGTCAAGATCGCGCTGGACGACTTCGGCACCGGCCATTCCTCGCTGGGACTGCTGCGTACGTGCCCGGCCGACGTCCTGAAGGTCGACAAGTCGTTCGTCGACGACGTGACCGCCGACGGCCCGCAGGCGGTGGTGGTGGCCGCCCTGATCAGCATCTGTGACGGCATGCGGCTCCGTGCTGTCGCCGAGGGCGTCGAGACCGCCGAGCAGGCCGCCCGGCTGTACGAGCTCGGCTACCGCTACGCCCAGGGCTACTTCTACGGCCGCCCGATGCCGCCCGAGGCCATCGCCGCCTGTCGTCCGGCGCACGACCCGGCCACCCAGCTGATCGACAGCTGACCCGGCTTCCGAAGCGTCCCCGTGTGGGCACCCGTCGACGCACGGATGGCGGTGGTGACACCCTGTCGCGTGATGCCCGGGCCTGCTCCTTCCCCCGAAGCGTCGCCTCAGTTCTGTGCCGCCGGGATGCCGAGCCGGTCGAGGAGAGCGCGTACGCGGCGTTCCAGGTCGTCGTGGATCGGGCGAACGGCGGCCACGCCGAGCCCGGCCGGGTCGTCCAGTTTCCAGTCCTCGTAGCGCTTTCCGGGGAAGACCGGGCAGGCGTCGCCGCAGCCCATGGTGATGATGACGTCGGAGTCCTGCGCGACCTCGTACTCGAGGACCTTGGGCTTCTGGGCGGTGATGTCGATGCCGGCCTCGCGCATGGCCTCGACGGCGGCCGGGTTGACGGTCTCGGCGGGGGCTGAGCCGGCGGAGCGGACTTCCACGGCGTCGCCGGCGAGGTGGCGCAGCCAGCCGGCGGCCATCTGGGAGCGGCCGGCGTTGTGGACGCAGACGAACAGGACGCTGGGCTTGTCACTCATGTGTCGATCCTTCGGGTAGCAGTGTTGTGCCCGGCGACGACGTCGCCGGCGGTTCGTCCGGCGTCGGGATACAGGGCGAGCAGCAGGCCGGCCCCGGCGAGCAGGCCGACGATCTGGGCGATGACGAAGCCGGGCACGGAAGCCGGTTCGATGCCGGCGAACGTGTCGGTGAAGGCGCGCCCGACGGTGACGGCCGGGTTGGCGAAGCTGGTGGACGAGGTGAACCAGTCCGACGGCGGCGGGAGCGACCGCGGCGCCGCCGGACCGGACGACGGCGAAGATGAGCAGCACCAACCCGGCGGTGGCGACGACCTCGCCGAGCCACAGGTGGCCGGCCGAGCGCTCCTGGGCCGAGAACGTCACCGGCGCCAGGTCGAACATCAGGTTGGCCAGCACCGAACCGGCAATCGCCCCGGCCGTCTGCGCGACGATGTATCCGGCCAGATCAGTGCCGGACAGGCCGGTTCCGGCGCGGCGCCCCAGAAACCAGTCGGCGGCGGACACGACGGGGTTGAAGTGCGCTCCGGAGACGGGACCGAAGGTCAAAATCAGGGCGCCGAGCGCGAGCGCCGTCGCGATCGAGTTCGGCAGCAGTTGAAGCCCCACATCGCCGGGCGACAGCGTGGTGGCCTGTGGTGCCGGCCGGATCGAGCTCGAGGCCGTGACGATGCGCGACCTTGACCGCGCGCGGGTGGACCCGGGCCGCCGGCTTCGTGCCGGCAGAGGCCACAGCGCCGCCGATCCTCCTGTGCCACAGGGCGGCGGCCAGCTGCGAGCGGGCCGAGTTGTGCGTGCACACGAACACCACGCGCTCGACCCGCGGCAAAGGTGGCGGGGACAGGGAGGCGAGAACATGCGGCTGCAGGCGCACGTACGTGCGGCGCCGGTCGCCCTCGGACCGGCTGCGGGCGATCAGCCCGGCCTCCCGCAGCACCTTCAGGTGATGGGCGACCAGGTTGGTCGGCAGGCCGAGCGCCTGGCCGATCTCGCCCGGTGCGGCATCGCCGAGCGTGAGGGCGTCGACTATCGCCAGACGCGCCGGATCGCCCAGTGCGGCGTGGACGCGCGCCCGCGCCCGCAGAGATGAAGACTCATCAGACATTGAGTCAATAATTGATGAGCTATCGTCCGGCAGTCAAGCGGGACGTGCGGTGTCTCAGTTGCCGGCGGCTCAGGCGTCGATGTCGAGCAGCGCCGACAGCTGCCGCATCAGCGCCGGCTGGGCGCGGTAGTAGACCCAGCTGGCCCGGCGCTCGGCGGTCACCAGGCCGGACTCCTTGAGCACCTTCAGGTGGTGCGAGATGGTCGGCCCGGACAGATCGAACGCCGGGGTGAGGTCGCAGACGCAGATCTCGCCACCGGCCGCGGAGGCGATCATCGACATCAGCTGCAGTCGGATCGGATCGCCGAGGGCCTTGAAGGCCTGCGACAGTGCGCCTGCCGCCTCCGGCGGGATCCGGCTCGCGGCCAGGGGCGCGCAGCACGCCGTCGCGTCCGGGTCGATGACGGCGGCGGTCGCGGCTGATTTCGACATTCCTCGACCTTGACAGATGTCGAAACCGCATGCAAGCCTCGGATTCGACAAACGTCAAGTTCGACAAGCATCGAATCCGTCTCGCGTCCGAGGCCCCCGGTCGTCCGCCGGGCCGGCGGACGACCCGTGAGTGACCAGCCCGCCACGACAGGAGCTCCCACATGACCACCCGACTCGACCGGCTGCCGGTCGCCGTCATCGGCGCCGGCCCCGTAGGCCTGGCCGCCGCCGCTCACCTGGCCGGCCGCGGCATTCCCTTCACCGTCCTCGAAGCCGGCGACAGCGCAGCCGCGGCCGTGCGCGAATGGGGGCACGTGCGGCTGTTCTCGCCGTGGCGGTACAACATCGACGCCGCCGCGGCCCGCCTGCTCACCGACGCCGGCTGGGTGCGGCCCGACGACAGCAGGCTGCCCACCGGCGCCCAGCTCGCCGACGACTACCTGCAGCCCCTGGCCGACCTGCCCGCGCTCAAGCAGCACGTGCGCTACGGCGCCCGGGTGGTCGCGGTCACCCGGCTCGGCCTCGACCGCCTCCGCAGCACCGGTCGCGCCGAGACGCCGTACCTGATCCGGCTGGCCGACGGCGGGGACGTGCTCGCCCGCGCGGTCATCGACGCGTCCGGCACCTGGGGCACGCCGAACGTCCTGGGCGCATCCGGGATCCCCGCACACGGCGAGGCCGGCGCGGCCGCGTACGTCGAGAGCGCGCTGCCCGACGTTCTCGGCCGCGACCGGGAGCGCTTCGCCGGCCGCCGCGTCCTGGTCGTCGGCGCCGGGCACTCCGCCGCCAACACCTTGCTGGCGCTGGCCGAGCTGGCCGGACAGGCGCCCGGCACCACGGTCACCTGGGCCATCCGGGCCGCCTCGCCCACGCGCACCTACGGCGGCGGATCCGCCGACGCGCTGCCCGCCCGGGGCGCGCTCGGCAGCCGCCTGCGCGAGCACGTCGAGTCCGGGGCCATCACGGTCCTCACCGGCTTCAGCGTCCAAGCCGTCACCCCCGGACCGGACGGCGTGGAGGTCTCCGACGGCACGCGCACGGTCACCGCCGACCGGATCGTGTCGGCCACCGGGTTCCGCCCCGACCACGGCATCGTCTCGGAGCTCCGCCTCGACCTCGACCCGATCATGGGCTCCACCCGCGCCCTCGCCCCGCTGATCGACCCGAACGAGCACTCCTGCGGCACCGTCCCGCCACACGGCATCGACGAGCTGACCCACCCCGAGGCCGGCTACCACGCCATCGGCGTCAAGTCGTACGGCCGCGCCCCGACCTTCCTTCTGGCTACGGGCTACGAGCAGGCGCGTTCGGTCGTCGCCGCCCTGGCCGGGGACTGGGAGGCGGCCCGCGACGTCCGGCTCGACCTGCCCGAGACCGGCGTGTGCAGCAGCAACGTTCCCCTCGACAGCGACACGATCGACGGCGCCGGTCCCGGCTGCTGCGGCACGCCGGCCGCCGCGCCCGAGCCGGCCGGAATCTCCGGCGGGCTGGTGCGCACCCCGCTCGCGGTGATCACCGGGCCGTCCGGGACCGACCAGGGCGGCGGCTGCTGCAACTGACCCGTGACCGACGGCCGCGCGGTGGTTGCCGGCCGGAACGCCGGCAGCCACCAGGAACTCGACTCTGCCCGGGCGAAAGCGATCGTCGCCGCGCTGGCGGTCACCCAGACCGTCGGCTACGGCGCGCTCTACTACGCGTTCGCCGTCCTCCTGGTCCCCCTGGCCGCCGACCTGGGCGCCTCCACCACCGCCGTCACCGGTAGCTTCACCGCCTCGGTTCTCGCTTCGGCCGCCCTCGCCGTGCCCGTCGGCCGGTGGCTCGATCGGCACGGCGGCCGGGCGCTGATGACGGCCGGTTCCCTCGCCGGCACGCTGCTGCTCGTCGCCTGGTCGCAGGTCGGCAGCCTCGGGGAGCTGTACGCGGTGCAGATCGGGATCGGCATCGCCGCGGCCGCCTGCCTCTACGAGGCGGCCTTCGCCGTCATCATCGCCTGGCACACCCCGGCGCGACGGTCGTCGGCCCTGCTCGTTCTCACCGTGGTCGCCGGATTCGCCAGCACCATCTTCATGCCGCTGACCGGCTGGCTCGTCGAGCACCACGACTGGCGCACCGCACTGCTCGTCCTGGCCGTCATCCACGCGCTGCTCACCATCCCGCTGCACGCGATCGTGCTGCGTTCCGCTCCACGGCCACTCGCCGAACGATCAGCACGAGCCTCATCCGAGGGGCGCCTGCCACCCGTACGGCTCAAGGCCGTGCTCACCGACCGCGGATTCTGGCTCCTCGCCGCGAGCTTCACCGCCCACACCGCCGCCATCGCCACCGTCGGCGTGCACCTGGTCGCCGCGCTCATCAGCTGGGGCCATCCTGCCGGCTTCGCCGCGACGGTCGCCGGACTGTTCGGCATCCTCTCGGTCACCGGCCGGCTGGTAACCACGGGGCTGCAGCGCCGGTTCCGGACCACCACCGTGGTCGCCGCCATCTTCGCCCTCCAGGCAATCGCAGCCGCCGCTCTGGCCGTGACCGGCCGCGACGCGATCCCCGCCGTGGCCGCAGTGGTCGGCTTCGGGCTCGGCTTCGGCGTCGGCAGCATCGCCAAACCCGTGGTGCTCGCCGAGCGCTACGACACCCGCCGCTACGCCACCATCGCCGGCGTCCTTGTCGTCCCCATGACCGTCGCCAAAGCCGCCGCCCCTCTCGGCGCTGCCGTCCTGCACACCACCAGTGACGGCTACGGCAGCGTGTTCCTCACGACCGCCGCGGTCTGCGTGATCGCTGCCGCCGCACTCGCCGCCATCCCCGCGTACGACGCCCGGGTGTCCGGCCCCGAGCAGGCGGGACAACTCAAGAGTGGGCGGCGGTGGCCGATCAGAGCCAGGTAGGGCCGGCGGTGGACCGGTCGGAGGAAGGGCAACGATCGTGACCATGTCCACGGCGACGAGTGCCGCCGGGTCGCCGGCCGCGGGTGCTGACGGTTCCGGTGACCCGCAGATCGAACGGCTGCTCGACCTGGCCCGCACGTACCTCGGCATGGAGGTGGCCTGGCTGTCGCGGTTCTCCGGGGGACAGCAGGTGATCACCGCGGCCACCGGCCTGACGACCGGCATGAACGTCACCGTCGGGGAGGGCACCGAACTGGCCGGCTCCTTCTGCGCGCGGGTCGTCGCCGGCACACTCCCGGCCCTCATCACCGATGCGCGCCGCCACCCGGTCACCCGCGAGCTCGACGTGACCCGGGAGCTCAACATCGGCTCCTATGTCGGCGCGCCCTGGCGTGACGCCGACGGCAACGTGGCCGGCATGCTGTGCTGCCTCAGTCGCAGCGCCGACCCGGATCTCGACATCCCCGCGGCCCGCTACATGAGCATGCTCGCCGACCTGATCGGCGACCACCTGGGCAGCGCCGCCACCCTCGCGACCCGGGAGACCCGGCAGGCCGAGGCCGTCGTCCGCGACATCCTGCGCACGAGCGCCGTGCGGACCGTGGTGCAACCGGTCGTCCGCCTGGCCGACGGGGCCACGGTCGCGTTCGAGGCGCTGTCCCGTTTCGAGCCGGCGACCTTCGCCACCCCGGACCGGGCGTTCGCCGCGGCCGCCGTGTGCGGGCTCAGCATCGATCTCGAGCTGCTCGCCCTCGAACACGCCCTGCGCCTGCGTGACGCGTTGCCCGCCGAGATGTGGCTCGGGATCAACCTGTCGCCCGAGGCGGTGAGCACGTCGGCCGCTCGCGACCTGCTGCTGCCCCACGCCGGCCGCCGGATCGGGGTGGAGCTCACCGAGCACACCCCGGTCGGCGACTACGACGAGCTCAACGCCCACCTGGCGCCGTTGCGAGCGGCCGGGATCCAGGTCGTCGTCGACGACGCCGGAGCCGGGTTCGCCAGCCTCAACCACATCCTGCAGCTGCGCCCGGACACCATCAAGCTCGACATCTCTCTGGTCCGCGGCGTCCACCAGGACCCGGTGCGCCGGGCGCTGGCCCGGTCCCTGGTCGGCTTCGCCGGCGAGATCGGCGCCGCGCTGCTCGCCGAGGGCGTCGAGACCCCCGCCGAGCGTGACGCGCTGCAGGAGATCGGTGTGCCCTTCGGACAGGGCTACCTCTGGGGCCGGCCGCAGGCCCCGTCCGGTTCACGACCCGGCGCGGCCGGTGTCAGCCCTTCACCGCACCGGTGAGACCGCCGACGATGCGGCGTTCGAACAGGCTGAAGAACACCAGCGCCGGAATCATGGACAGCGAGGTGAACGCGAGCACCCTGGCCGTGTCGACCGAGTACTGCGAGGCGAAGGCCTGCACCCCCAGCGGCAGGGTGAAGGTGTCCTGGTCGTTGAGGATGAACAGCGGCAGCAGGTAGCTGTTCCAGCTGCCGACGAAGGCCAGGATCCCGGTGGTGATCAGCCCGGGGACCGACAGCGGCAGCACCATCCGCCAGAAGAAGCCGAGCCGGCTGCAGCGGTCGATGGCGGCGGCCTCCTCGATCTCCTTGGGGATGGCCTGCAGGAACGGCACCAGGATGATGATCGTGACCGGCAGGCCGAACGCGATCTGCGGCAGGATCACGCCGGGCAGCGTGTTCACCAGGCCCAGGTTCTTGATCAGGATGTAGAGGGGCGTGATGGCGACCGTGGCCGGGAACATGAGCCCGGCGGCGAACAGCGCGTACATCGCCCCGCGGCCGCGGAATTTGTAGCGGGCCAGGACGTAGCTGGCCATGACACCCAGGCCGACCACGGCGACGGTGGTGATGACCGCGACGATCGTCGAGTTGCCGACTTGGCGCCAGAAGTTCTGGCTGGCCAGGATGTCGCTGTAGTTCTCGAACACCCACGGGTCGGGCAGGCCGGCCGGGTCGACGGTGATCTGCGAGTTGGTCCGGAACCCGCCGACGATGATGTAGATGACCGGCCCGAGCATGAGGCCGATCAGCATCAGGGCGGCGAGGTAGACAGTCAGGTTGCGCCCGGAATCTCTGGTCGCGGCCATTCCTACCGCCCTTCGGTGAGTGCGCCCTCGGTGTCCCGGCGCAGAACGAAACGCTGGTAGATCAGCGCGATGACCATGGAGATGATGAAGAGCACTACCGCCACGGCGTTGCCGTAGCCGTAGTTGCCCGCGTTGCGGCCCTCGGTGACCATGTAGGTCGCCATGGTCGAGGTGCCGGCCGTCGAGGCGACGTACTGACCCCAGATGATGTAGACGAGGTCGAACAGCTGCAGCGAGCCGATGATCGACAGGAACGCCCAGATCCGGATGGTCGGCGCGAGCAGCGGCAGGGTGATGCGCCGCTGGGTCTGCCAGAAGGAGGCGCCGTCGACCGCGGCCGCCTCGCTCAGCTCGTCGGGGATGTTCTGCATCCCGGCCAGGAACAGGATCACTGCGAACCCGACGTACTTCCAGGTCAGGATGAACATCAACGACCAGATGGCCAGTTTCGGGTTGGCCAGCCAGTCCTGGACGACTCCGCCGAGACCGAGGGATCTGAGCACGTCGTTCGCGGCGCCGTTGGTCTGCAGGATCAGGGCCCAGGCCGTTCCGACGATGACCTCGGAGATCACGTACGGGACGAAGATGAGCACCCGGATGACGGACTGACCCCGCATCCGCCGGTTGAGCAGCAGAGCGAGGAGTACCGCGACCGGGCCCTGCAGCACCAGCGACAGCATGAGGATCTGGCCGTTGTGCCACAGCGCATCGTGGAACGAGCTGTCCTGCAGGATGGTGACGTAGTTGTCGAGCCCGACGAAGTTGGTCGGTACCCCGAATCCCTTCCACCGGTAGAAGCCGTAGTACGCGGCCATCAGCACCGGGAAGATCACGAAGCCGACGAAGACCAGGATCGCCGGCCCGGACAGCGCCGCGATCTCGAGCCGCTGGGCCCAGCCGATGCCGCGCCGGCGGGGGCGCAACGGGGGCGGCGCCTGAACGCCGCCTCCGTCGCGCACACGATCGCCCGGCGCCTCGTGAGTGAGCGCCACGCTTTCTCAGCCCTTCTTGGCCGCGTCGTTCACGGACTTGACGATCCCGGCCACGTCGCCCTTGCCGGCGAGCAGGTTCACGACGCCGATGTTGAGTGCGTTACCCACGTTCTGGCCGTAGACGGTGTCGAGCCACTGAGAGACGTACGGCGCCTTGTTGTAGGCGTCGAGCACGGCCTTCAGGTAGTCCTCGGTGACCGCCCCTTGCGCCTCCTTGCTGACCGGCAGCGAGTTGAAGGCCTTGTAGTAGGCCTCCTGCACGGGCTTGGTCAGCAGGTAGTTGAGGAAGTCGGCGCACTCCTTGGGCGCCTCGGCCGAGCAGGAGTAGCCGTCGGCGCCGCCCATGATCGCGGCCGGGTCGCCCTGGCCACCGGGAACCGCCGGGAAGGGGAAGAAGCCCAGGTCGGGCAGGGGCTTCTTGTCCTTGGTCAGACCGGCGATGACGCCCGGGTCCCAGGAGCCCATCAGTTCCATGCCCGCCTTGCCGTTGGCGATCAGGCCGGCCGAGCTGCCCGCGCCCTGCTGGGCCGAGGTGGTCAGGAAGCCGTCGTTGAAGGGCTTGGTGTCGGCGAAGGCCTTGAGGTCCTCGCCGGCCTTGGTCCAGCAGGGGTCGCCGAAGTTCTTGTCCTTGGCCGCGGCGTCGAGTGAGGCCTGGCTGCAGGCGCGCAGGGCGAAGAAGTAGTACCAGTGAGCGGCCGGCCAGGCGTCCTTGGCGCCGAGCGCGATCGGCGTCCCGTTGGCCTTGAGCTTGCTCGCCGCCGCGGTGAGCTCCTCCATGGTGGTCGGTGCGGCGGTCACACCGGCCTTCTTGAAGGTGTCCTTGCTGTACCAGAAACCGCCCGGGAGGATCGAGACCGGCACGGAGTACGTCTTGCCGTCGACCTGGCCGGTGCCCAGTGCGGCGTCGCCCACCGCCTGCTTGGTCGCGTCGGTGATGTCGCCGGTGATGTCCTTGAGCTGACCCGCCTCGACCATCGCGGCCATCTTGCCGCCGCCGCGCTGCAGGAAGAGGTCGGGCGCGGAACCGGAGTTCAGCGAGGTCTGCAGCTTGCCGTCCAGATCCTCGTTCTGGATCGACTGGATCTTGATCTTGACGGTCGGATTGGCGGTCTGGAAGTCGGCCACCGCCTTGTCCCAGAACGCCTTGCCGGGGCCGGTGGTGGAGTTGTGCCAGAGCGTCATCTCGACGTTGCCGCCGGAGTCGGAGCCGCCCCCGTCGTCGTCGCCGCCACTGCAGGCGGCCAGGCCCATCGTGCTCATCGCCACGACGGCAGCCGCGGCCAGAAATCTTCTAGGCGCCATGAAGTCACCTCTCGGAACCGAAAGTTTCGGAGTGTTTCCGGAATGTGAAGCCAAGCTATGAAGTGAGCAATGTGCATGTCAAGATATTCGCCACCATGAGGTGGAAGTTGTTGTTAACGTGCAACTCTCGAAGCGCCGGTACGACAGCCAACTGAAACGTTTCGCAGAGAATTGGAAGTTACATCGGCGCAGTCCACCGAGCTGGGCCGGGCATGCGGCGGCGTCACCGCGCCCGGCACTGACGTTCTCCTGAAGACTGGAAGGCTCCTGAATGGCCATCGAAGCTGTGCTCAACGTCGACCTCGACGGACCTCGGATCAGCCGGCACCTCTACGGGCACTTCGCCGAGCACCTGGGCCGCTGTGTCTACGGCGGGTTCTACGTCGGCGAGGACTCCGGCATCCCGCACGAGCGCGGCCTCCGCCTCGACGTCGTCGACGCCCTGCGCGAGCTGAACATCCCGAACCTGCGCTGGCCCGGCGGCTGCTTCGCCGACGAGTACCACTGGCGTGACGGCGTCGGGCCCAAGGAGCAGCGGCCCGTCATGGTCAACACCCACTGGGGCGGGGTCGAGGAGAACAACCACTTCGGCACGCACGAGTTCATGGCGCTGTGCGAGATGCTCGGCGCGGAACCGTACATCGCCGGCAACGTCGGCTCCGGCACGGTCCGCGAGATGAGCGAATGGGTGGAGTACCTGACCCGCGCCGGTGACTCGCCGATGGCCCGGTTGCGCCAGGCCAACGGGCGCGACGAGCCTTGGCCGGTGCGGTTCTGGGGGCTGGGCAACGAGGCGTGGGGATGCGGCGGCAACATGACCGCCGAGCACTACGCGCAGGAGGCCCGCCGCTACGGCACCTACTGCCGCGACTACGGCGACAACAAGCTCTACAAGATCGCCGCCGGGGCCAACAGCGCCGACTACGCCTGGACCGAGACGCTGATGAAGCAGCTCGGGCAGCTCGGTTGCCGGCACATCGAGAGCACGGCCTACCACGCGCTGTCCGTGCACTACTACACGCTGACCGGCCCCACCTGGGAGCAGAAGGGATCGGCGACCGCGTTCGACACCGACGAGTACTACACGACGATGGTGTCCGCGGCCCGCATCGACGAGATCCTGAGCGGGCACGCGGCGGTGATGGACTGTTACGACCCGGGCCGGTCGGTCGGTCTGGTGCTGGACGAGTGGGGCACGTGGTTCGACGTGGAGCCCGGCACCAACCCGGGCTTCCTCTACCAGCAGAACACCCTGCGCGACGCGCTCGTGGCCGGGACGCACTTCGACGTGTTCCACCGGCACGCCGGCCGCCTCGTGATGGCCAACATCGCGCAGACGGTGAACGTGCTGCAGGCGATGATCCTGACCGACCCGGACTCGCAGGCCATGGTGCTGACCCCGACCTATCACGTGTTCCGGATGAACCGCGGTCATCAGGACGCGACGTCGCTGCGGGTCGACTTCCGCACCGCCCCGCCGTCGCGCCGGGTCGGCGACGCCACGCTGACCACCGTCTCGATGTCGGCCAGCCGCAAGGACGGGCGGCTGCTGGTCTCCCTGTCCAACCTCGACGCCGACGCGGCCGCCCACGTCGAGATCGAGCTGCGGGGCGGCGCCGTCGAGACGGTCGAGGCGCTGATCCTCACGTCCGGGGCGCTGCAGGACCACAACACCCCGCAGGCTCCCTCGGCCGTCACGCCACGCCCGTACGACGGCGTGACGGTGGCCGGCGGGCGGCTGCGGGCACACCTGCCGGCCCACTCGTTCGTCACCGTGAGCGGCGCCCTTTGAGTCGGTCCCCGTGTTTCACTCCGCGCGGTAGGCGGCCCGGTCGAAGTCGGCGTAGCCACCCTCGGCGCCCAGGTCCTGCACCCAGAGCCCGACGAAGGCGCCGGTGAAGCCCCACGCCTCGGGCTCACCGGGGACGATCGTGGCGGCGTACTCGTCGGACAGGGTCGTGGCGTCGAAGGTGCGGCCGAGGTCGTACCAGACCGGCGCCGGGCCCGGGTTCGTCGTGTACGCGAAGGTCAGGGCCGGGCCGTCCAGGCGGATGCGCAGACCGATCCGGGGCACACCGTCGACCACGGTCCGCAGGCCGGGCGCGGTGGTGACGTGCCCGCTGTCGCAGACGAGCAGATCGAGCACCGGTGTGCCGTCGTCGTCGGCCGTCCAGTGCAGGTAGTACCAGTTGCGGGAGTTGTAGTACGCCGTGACTCCGGCCAGCTGGCGGGCGTTGCCGGGCTCGAACTCGCACGTCGCCTCGAAGGTGCACCGCTGGGCCGTCACCCGGCGGGCCACCAGGCTCGGGCGGTGCCGGGCCATCGGTGACTGGCCGCCGTGGATCCGCAGGTGGGACGGGCGGGCGGACAGGTCGATCCAGTCCGGGGTGGCCGGGCGGCGCAGGGTCGACCAGTTGGGGCCGAGCACGGGCGCGTCGAAGTGGTCGTCCTCGACCTGCTCGGAGGACGGCGGCCGGGTGGTGATGACGACGCCGGCCGGGGCCGGGACCCGCTCGGCCGGCACGCCGTCGTGGATGCGGGGCCAGGCGTCGGGCGCCCAGTCGACCCTCTGCAGGGCGGCTTCCCGGCCGAGAACGCAGCGGCCGGTCGGCGCGTAGGGCCGGGCCACCAGGTGCGCCAGGTACCACTCGCCGGCCGGGGTCTGCACGAGGCTGCCGTGACCGGCCTTCT
Source organism: Paractinoplanes polyasparticus (assembly GCF_019710575.1). Lineage (GTDB taxonomy): Bacteria > Actinomycetota > Actinomycetes > Mycobacteriales > Micromonosporaceae > Actinoplanes > Actinoplanes polyasparticus. Next base: position 351,403 of record NZ_JAHWFK010000031.1, read on the forward strand.
GCAGGGACAGATCCGGACGTCCGGACGAGGTCAGCAACGGGCCCCCGGGGTCCACTTCGTACTCGCCGAACAGGTGCCGGGACCGGGCGACGGTGACCTGGTGCGTCCAGCTGGTGCCGCCCTCCGCGGTGACCAGGTAGTACCAGCCGTCCTTGCGATAGATGTTGGGCGCCTCGGTGAGACCGGCGTCGGTGCCTTCGAAGATGAGCCGGGCCGGACCCGTCAGCCGGCGCTCGTCGTGGTCGTACCGCTGGATCTCGATGCCGGCGAAGCGGTTGCGGCCCGGTCGCCAGTCGGCGCGCATCGAGAGCATCCAGGTGGCGCCGTCCTCGTCGTGGAACAGCGAGGAGTCGAAGCCGCGGCCGTGCAGAACCACCGGGTCCGACCACGGGCCGGCCATGCTGGGCGCGGTGACCAGATAGTTCTGCGGGTCCCAGTAGCCGCCCGCGAACGTGGCCACGTCGGTGTAGAGCAGATGGAACAACCCATGGGCGTACGTCAGATTGGGCGCCCAGATGCCGCAGGAGTCGGCGGCGCCGGCGAGGTCGAGCAGCCGCCGCTCGGTCAGCGCGCCGCCGAGCGGCTGCCAGTGAACGAGGTCGGTCGAGTGGTGCACCCGGACACCCGGGTACCACTCGAACGTCGACGTGGCGATGTAGTAGTCGGCGCCGACCCGCACGATCGACGGGTCCGGGTGGAACCCGGGCAGCACCGGGTTCCGGATCATCCAGTGGTCGGTCCCGCCGTCACCGACGGAGGAGGCAGCGGCCTTGGCGATCGTCATGACAACCCTTCCCCTTGGAGGTGGCGCGGCGGCCGTCACCGCCGCGCCACGGAAGATCCTCAAATCAGCTGGTCCGGCAGGTGACCGTGGGCCAGGTCCAGTTGCCGTTGGCCATGATGGTCACGCCGAAGTTGTTGCCGTTGCCGTTCGGTCGTGCGGTGACTGTTCCGGTGGTGCCGGAGACAGCGGCGTTCCAGCTGTTCTGGATGCTCTGACCGCCGTTGAGGGAGAGCCCGACGGTCCAGTTGCTGGTGTTCTGCACCGAGACGTTGAGGTTGAACCGGTCACCGTACTGCTGACCGGCCGAGAGCACCGCGGTGCAGTTGCTGCCGTTGTTCGGCGGGGGAGTGGTCGGGTTGGTGGTGCCCCCGCCGGTGCCCTCGCGGACGGTGATGTCGGAGCTGCCCTGGCTCTGGTAGCCCTCGGTGGCCATCACCTGGTAGCTGTGGTTGGTGCCGAGGTTGAGTCCGGCGCGGGCCCAGGCGTCGAAGTGGTTGGCCGTGGTGATGGTGCCGGAGCTGCGCTTCTGCTGCCGGACGCTCCAGAACTGGTAGAAGGTCTGGTTGCCGTCGATCGAGGGCGCGTTGACCCGCTGGCTGCGCAGGATGTCGTAGGTGCCGCCGTCCGTGGTGACGGTGCCCATGCGGGTGGCGCCGCTGCTCGGGTTGTAGCTGCCGAAGTTCTCGACGACGTAGTACTCGATGAGCGGGTTGCGGGTCCAGCCGTACAGGGCGAGGTAGGTGTTGTTGTTGCCCGGGTTGTAGCTGCCGGAGTAGGTCACCGTGCGGCGGTTGCCGGTGGCCCACCCCTTGCCGCCGACCCAGTTGTTGGTGCTGCGGTCCCAGCTGCTGGTGTACCGGCCGTCGGCGCGCAGCGTCATGCTGGCGTTGCCGCTGTCCTTCCAGAACGAGAAGTAGTAGCCGTTGTGCGTGCCGGTGAGGTTCGACGTGAGGGTCCGGTCGGCCTCGGCGTACGCGTTGGGTGCGGCGACCATGGTGCCGCCGGCGGCCAGGACGGCGGCGCACGCGGTGCCGAGCAGCAGCCGGAGGCGGCCCCGCCGGGGGCGTTGGGGACGGGCGGATTCTGCGGTCATCTGTGTGTGTCCTCCTAGGCGAGGGGCTGACGGGGAGCAGCCCCGTGGGCACAAACCACGTCGGGAAGCCGGTGACGACGCTGAGCGCCACCGTGGACCGGTGGACCGTCGTGGCGGGGATGACGTCCATTGAGGGCCGTCATTGCGGAATCGTGTCCCGCAGCGCCGGGGCTTGTCAACAACTTACGGAAACATTGCGGAAATTCCGGGATGGCACCCGGCCGCGCCGTCGGCTTCGCCTGCAGCTCAAGGCACTCAAGAGGCCCCGCAATTCTCAAGAGCGGTGGGCGGATCAGCACTTCGGTCAGACCATAGCCCGAAACTTCCGGAGGACGGAGCGATAAGTCGGCTCGGGTCGCAAACGGGCGCGGTGAAGCAGTGCGGGGCCTGTGCTGCCGCCGCACTGCTTCACCGCGAACCGGCTCAGCTCAGGCTGAACCGCTGCTGGGCCTGGCCGTTGCAGTCGTAGATCTGGACCTGCTGGCCGTTGCCGGTGCCCCACACGTCCAGGCACCGTCCGGACTGGACGCCGGTGATGGTTCCGTTGGAGTTGACGTTCCACTGCTGGTTGGTCTGACCGTTGCAGGCGTAGATCTGCACGGCCGAGCCGTTGCCGGAGCCGGCGGCGTCCAGGCACCGCGAGCCGTACACGGTCAGCTGCCTGCTCGAGCTGAGCGTCCACCTCTGCTGAGCCTGGCCGTTGCAGTCGTAGAGCTGAACCCGCGTGCCGTTGGTCTGCGTCGCGCCCGGCACATCGATGCAGCGACCCGACTGGGCGCCCAGGATCCGCGTTCCGTCACCGGTGGGCGGGGGCGTGGTCGTCGGCGGGGGAGTGGTGGTCGGCGGGGGCGTGGTGGGGTTGCTCGGGCCGGCCGAGTTGAGGGCGTTGAGCACCGAGGTGTACGCGGCCTTCTTGTTGCCGTTGCCGTCGAACAGCAGCGGGTTCTCACTGGCCCGCCACGAGTCGCTGTCGCGGACGCCCCACACCGTGATGCCGATGCAGCGGGGCACGTTGAGACAGGCCTGGGTGAGCCCGGCGTACTGGGTGGTCGACGAGTTGGTGACGTCGACCTCGGTCAGCGCCACATCGACCCCGAGGGCCGCGAAGTTCGACAGCGTGGTCTGGAAGTTGCCGGGCAGCGAGCTGCCGCCGGTGAAGTGGGTCTGCAGCCCCACGCAGTCGATCGGCACGCCCCGGGACTTGAAGTCCCGGATCATGTTGTAGACGCCCTGCGTCTTGCCGTAGGACCAGTTCTCGATGTTGTAGTCGTTGTAGCAGAGCTTGACCGCCGGGTCGGCGGCGCGTGCCGTGCGGAACGCGACCTCGATCCAGTCGTTGCCGGTGCCCTGCAGGTTGGACGACCGCCGGCTGCCGTCCTCGTTGAACGCCTCGTTGACCACGTCCCAGGCGCCGATCTTGCCCTTGTAGTGGGCCAGCACGCCGTTGATGTGATCGATCATCGCCTGGCGCAGGCTGCTGCCGTTGAGGCTCTGCATCCAGCCGGGCTGCTGGGCGTGCCAGGCCAGCGTGTGGCCCCGCACCTTGAGGCCGCGCTGGGTCGCCCAGTTGTAGATCTGGTCGCCGGAGCTGAAGTTGAACTGGCCCCGGTTGGGCTGCAGGGCGTCCGGCTTCATCTCGTTCTCGGCCGTGATCATGTTGAACTCGCGCGCGGCGATGGTGGTGTACGTCGAGTTGCTGAGCCGGCTCGCCGCGATGGCCGTGCCGAAGTACCGGCCCGACTGGGCGGCCGCGGCGCCGAGCGTGCTCTCGGCGGCGCTCGCGTTCGGCATCACCATGACCACGCCTGCGGCCGTGACGGCCGCGACAGCGCCGCTGATCAGCAGCCGCAGCCGCAGCGATCGACGTCGTGCGGGGCCGGCGGCGCCGGGGGGAGAAAGAACTGCCACAGGGGTATCCCTTCTTTCGTCCGCGTTCCGGGCATGGAGCATCCCGCGCGGCCGGGGCAATTCCCGTAAAGGCGCGGGGAATGGTGGGTCGCGCGGCCGGGACCTGAGAACGACGGGCTTCGATTTCGGGTCATGTTGACATGGGTAACACCGCCGAAACAACAGCTTCCGGAAAGTTTCCGGAAGTTGCTGACGGCTGGGCTGCGGTCCTGTGGTCGCTGCTGCGGACGCTGAACAGCTGGTTCAGCCTGATCGAGATGCCGTCGCACTCGACGCGGCGCCTGTCGATCGCGAACCGGATCGACGCTGCCCGTAGCTGCCGACCGGAACTTTTGGCACGCGCGGATAGTGCTAAAACTTCTTGCTGAAAACCTGTTATGCGCATTGAGGGCGGGCCGGAAATGCAGGCTGGGACGGGTGTTCGCGGCTATCGACATTTACATTCTTGAAACTCTGGGAGCGCTCCCGTAACGTTCCTGGCACTTTCCGCGAACTGTCACCGGAATCGAGGAACAACGATGTCGATCCGAAGGCTGGCCGGTGCCGCCGCTGTCCTGCTGGCCACGGCCGCGGCCCTCGCCGTGGTGACCGCGGCGCCGGCCGGCGCGGCGCTCACCGCCGGGTGCGGCAAGGCGCCGACGCTGACCAGCGGCACCCGGACCATCTCCAGCGGCGGTCAGAACCGCACCTACATCTTGCGTGTCCCCGACAACTACGACCGCAACAAGCCGTACAAGCTGATCTTCGCCTTCCACTGGCTGAACGGAACGGCGGCGAACGTGGCCGGCGCCGGCTACTACGGCCTCCAGGGGCAGTCGAACAATTCGGCGATCCTGGTCGCGCCGCAGGGCATCGACAACGGCTGGGCCAACACCGGCAACCGTGACCTGACCCTGGTCGACAACCTGACCGCGTTGATCGACGGGGACCTGTGCGTCGACACCACGCAGCGGTTCGCCCTCGGCTGGAGTTACGGCGGTTCGATGAGCTACGCCGTCGCCTGCGCCCGGCCGGCGGTCTTCCGCGCGGTCGCGGTGCTGTCCGGCGCCAACCTCAGCGGCTGCAGCCCGGGCACCCAGCCGGTCGCCTATCTCGGCATCCACGGCACCTACGACAGCGTGCTCAACATCTCGCTCGGCCGGTCCATCCGGGACACCTTCGTCCGCAACAACGGGTGCACGGCGCAGAATCCGCCGGAGCCGGCCCGGGGCAGCCTGACGCACATCGTCACCGCTTACGCGGGTTGCCGCGCCGGGTACCCGGTGGTCTGGGCGGCGTTCGACGGCGACCACACCCCCGAGCCGGTGGACGGCTCCACCTCGCCCAGCGGCGCCCGCACCTGGGTCGGCGGGGAGGTCTGGAAGTTCTTCTCGCAGCTGCCCAGCACGACGCCGTCCTCGCCGCCGCCGTCCACTACTCCACCGACCACGCCACCGACCACGCCACCGACCACGCCGCCGGCCGAGCCCGGCGGGTGCACCGCCGTATACCGGGTCACCGGTCAGTGGCAGGGTGGCTTCCAGGCCGAGGTCACGGTGACAGCCGGCGCCGCGGCGGTGTCCGGGTGGCGGGTCGGCTGGACGTTCGCCGACGGCCAGCGGATCACCCAGCTGTGGGGCGGCCGCAACACCCCGAACGGCAACGCGCAGACCGTCGCCAACGAGAGCTGGAACGGCAGCCTGGGTGCGGGGGCGTCGACCACCTTCGGATTCCTCGGGACGTCGACCGGCGCCAACAGCGTGCCCGCGGCCACCTGCACCCCGGCCTGACCGCACGACACCGAAACGCCGCACCGCGGCGCCGACGGGGACATGTCCTCGTCGGCGCCGCTGCTCGGTGACGGTTTCGAGCACTGTGGCGAGGCAGGGGCAAGCGGGCCGTCCACAAGCGCGACGGCTTCCGCTTCGACACCGAGCCCAGCCCGCTCGTGCTGTCGCAGGTGTTCCCGGGCCGGGCACGGGGGCCGGCCTGCGTCGATGGTTCCCGCGCGCATCCCGGACCGGTGAGGGGGGCGGACGCCGTCGATGGATTCCGGGGCGACCGAGGTTTGTCCCGGCCCCCGGAGGAAACAATCGGCCCGTGGATGATGGGCAATTGATCGCCGGGCGCTACCGGCTCCGTGAGGTGCTGGGCCAGGGTGGGATGTCGGTCGTCCGGCGGGCCGACGACGACGTGCTGGGCCGCGAGGTGGCGGTGAAGGTGCTCTCCGTCCAGCTGGCCGGCGACCCGGACCGGCAGCGCCAGATCCGCGACGAGGCCCGGGCGGTCGCGCGGCTGCGGCACCCGAACGTCGTCGGCGTCTACGACTACGGCGAGTTCGACGACGGCGGCCGCTCGTTGTCGTACGTCGTGATGGAGCTGGTGGACGGCCGGACCCTGGCCGACATGCTGACCGGCGGTCGGCTCCCGTGGAAGGTGGTGACGCTGGTCGGCGCGCAGGTCGCGGCGGCGCTCGCGGCCGCCCACGCCGACGGCATCGTGCACCGTGACGTCAAGCCGGCGAACGTCATGGTGACCAGCGGGGGAGTGAAGCTGGTCGACTTCGGCATCTCGGCCGCGGTCGGCGCGTTCGACGGGGGCGACGGTGAGCTGCTGGGCACGCCCGCCTATCTCGCCCCCGAGCGCATCGAGGGTGGGCCGGTCCGCCCCGCGACCGACGTGTACGCCCTCGGCCTGCTGATGTATCTCGCGCTGGCCGGCCGGATGCCGTGGCAGGCGTCGACCGTCACCCAGATGGTGCGGGCGCACGTCTACGCGAAACCGGCGCCGCTGCCCCTGATCCCCGGACTGCCACCCGCGGCCGCCCGGCTCGTGTCGCGTTGCCTGGCCAAGAAGCCCGCCGACCGGCCCAGCGCGATCGAGGTGGCCGAGGTGCTCGGCGAACTCGCCGGCCTGCCCTCCTCGGCTTTGATGCGCAGCGTGGCCGCGCCCACGGTGCCCCTGCCCGCCGCGAGGACCCGCCGCCCGAGCCGGGCCGTGCTGATCGGCGCCGGTGTGGCCGCCGGGCTGATGCTCGCCGGCGGCGCCTGGTGGGCCGACGACGGTCCGGCGAAGCCGACCCAGGCCGAGGCGGTCACCGCACCGTCCGCCCCCGCACCGTCCGCCACCGCACCGAAGGCCCGGCCGTCGACGTCCACGCCGCAGCGCGCCGTTCAAGCGGTGGCCGCGAAGCGGGAGCGGACCGGCTCCGCGGTCAAGAGCCAGCCGCACGTGAAGGCGCCGAAGGCGAAACACGCGCCCGGGCCGAAGAAGGGGGCTGAACCCAAGCCCCCGAAGAAGCCCGGCCGGAAGTGAGGCCATGGCTCGGCGGCCGGCTTGCTTGCACCGCGACGCTGCGCGTCCGTCCGTGACGTCGAACGTGGCGCGCGGAGGACGCCTTGACTTCACCCTGAGGGGCGGTAACATCCACGAAACGTCACGTTAGCGCTCACATGATGGGTGGGGATGTGGTGGCGCCGTTGTCCCCGGACGTGAACAGCCTCTCCCGGGTCGAGCTGCGGCAGTTGCGTTATTTCGTCACGCTGGCCGAGGAACTGCACTTCGGCCGGGCCGCGGCCCGGGAACACATCGTGCAGTCGGCCCTCAGCCAGCAGGTGCAACGCCTCGAGCGGGCGCTGGGCGTGCCGCTCGTCTCGCGCAACACCCGCCGCGTGGAGCTCACCGCGGCGGGCGAGCGGTTCCTGGCCGACGCTCGTCAGATCCTCGCCCAGGTCGAACGGGCCGCCGGCGCCGTCCAGGACGCTGCCGGGACAGGGCACATCCTGCGCATCGGCGTGCTCGACGAGGGGTACGCCGCGGTCCGTCCCGTGCTGCACGAGCTGATGACCCGCCACCCCGCCGTCGAGGTGCACATCGTCCACGCCGGGCTGCCCGACCAGCGCCGCGACCTGATCGAGGGGCGCCTCGACATCGGGGTCGGCCGGGCCTCGGACGTGCCGGCGGAGATCGCCACCGAGGTGTTCCGGCTCGATGCCCTCGGGGTGCTCGTGCCCGAGGGGCACCGACTCGCCCGTCTCACGGCGGTGCCGGTGGCGCGGCTGGCCGCTGAACGCCTTCTCCTGCCCGACGAGTCGCAGGCGCCGGAGTTCCGGCGGTTCCTCACCGAGCTGTGCCGCTCGGCGGGCTTCTTCCCCGAGAGCTTCCGGGGCAGCGTGCAGGGGTTGCGCGCCGGCGCCGACCTGGTCGCCGACGGTCTCTGCGTCATGGTCGCGCCGCAGTCGGCCGGCCCGCTGGCCGGCGTCCGATGGCGTCCGCTCGTGCAGCCCACCCCGCGCTATCCGTGGTCGTTGCTGTGGCGGGCTCATGACGCGCCGCCGCACGTCGGCGCCGTCGTCGCCACCGCCCGCCGGCTGAGCCGCCGGCAGGGCTGGGCGGTGAGCGACATCGAGCTGGCCGGCTGACGGTGGTTCGATCCCCCGTCCCCGGGGCCCGCCTCAACCGGGCTCGGTCAACCGGATCAGGTTCCAGGACAGGGCCGGCAGAACCAGCTGGAGGCGGCCGCCGTCGACCTTCGGATCGGCCAGCCGGCGCGGGGCGACGCGCTCGGGGTGGTCCCGGTCGTTGACCGCGTCCGGGTCGTCGTCGGCGATGGCGATGTGCTCGCCGGTGACCAGGTGGGGCAGGGAGCGTACGTCCACGTCGAGGGTCATCGGCTCGTGCTGGTCACGGTTGACCGCGAACAGCGCCACCGACCGGTCGTCGTCCTGCAGCACGGCCACCGCGTCCAGCAGCGGCACTTCGCCGTGGGCGGCCGTCTCGTGCGACGGTGACTTCGCCTCCGGCCGCAGCACCGTGCCCCGGCCGTAGCGTGACGTCAGGGCGTACGGGTGATAGATGCTCTGCCGCCACGCCGGTCCGCCCTTGGCTGTCATGATGGGCGCGATCACGTTGACCAGCTGAGCCTGACAGCCGATCTTGACCCGGTCGGCGTGCCGCAGCAGGCTGATCAGCAGGTTGCCGACGACCACGGCGTCGGTGACCGAGTAGACGTCCTCGATCAGTGCCGGCGCCTCGGCGATGGGCAGGTTCTCCTCGCCCGCGAAGCGGCTCTGATACCAGACGTTCCATTCGTCGAACGCGATGGTCAGCCGCTTGGAGTGGCGGCCGACGGCCCGTACGTGGTCGGCGGTGGCCACGACGGCGTCGATGAACCGGTCGGTGTCCACGGCCGACGCCAGGAAGCTGTCCCGGTCGTCGCCGTGCTGCTGGTAGTAGCTGTGCATGGAGATGTGGTCGACCACGTCGTACGCCTCGGTGAGCGCGACCCGCTCCCACGTGCCGAAGGTCGGCATCCGGCTGTGCGAGCTGCCCGAGACGACCAGCTCGATGCCGGGGTCGACCAGCCGCATCGCCTTGCCGGCCTCGGCCGCGAGCCGGCCGTAGTCGAACGCCGTCTTGTGCCCGATCTGCCAGGGCCCGTCCATCTCGTTGCCCAGACACCAGACCTTGATCCCGTACGGGTCGCTCGCGCCGTTCGCCCGCCGCCGGTCCGACCAGGCGGTGCCCGACGGGTGGTTGCAGTATTCGACGAAGGCGCGGGCCTCGTCGATGCCGCGGGTGCCCAGGTTGACCGCCATCATCGTCTCGGCCCCGGCCCGCCCGGCCCAGCGCTGGAACTCGTCCACGCCGACCTGGTTGGTCTCGATGGAACGCCAGGCCAGGTCGATGCGCGTCGGCCGATCGGCGGCCGGGCCGACGCCGTCCTCCCAGTTGTAGGCCGACACGAAGTTGCCCCCCGGGTAGCGCACGATCGGCACGTCGAGCCCGCGGACCAGCTCCAGCACGTCCTGCCGGAAGCCGTCGGCGTCGGCCGTCGGGTGCCCGGGCTCGTAGATGCCGGTGTAGACGCAGCGACCCAGATGCTCCACGAACGAGCCGTAGATGCGCGGGTCCACGGCGCCGACGCGGAAGGCGGGGTCGACGATGAGAGAGGCGGCAAGCAAGTGGCTCAGCCCTTCAGCCCGGTCCCGGCGATGCCTTGGACGATGTGACGCTGGAACAGCAGGAAGACGGCGACCAGCGGGATGGCGCCCAGCACGGTCGAGGCCATGGTGTCGGCGTACCGGATGCCGAAGGCGCCCTGCACGGTGGCCAGCCCGACCGGCATGGTCATCAGGTCCGGGTTGGTCAGCACCAGCAGCGGCCACAGCAGCTCGTTCCACGAGGTGACGAACGTGAAGATGGCGACCGCGGCCACTGCCGGGCGGGCCAGCGGCATCACCACCCCGCGGTAGATGCGGAACCAGCCGGCCCCGTCGATGCGGGCCGCCTCCTCGAGGTCGCGGGGCAGCCCGTCGAAGAACTGCTTGAAGATGAAGATGGCGACGGCGGTCGGGATCTGCGGCAGGCTCACGGCCCAGTACGTGTTGAGCAGACCCAGCGCGTCCATCTCGCGGAACTGGGGCACGATCAGCACCTGGCCGGGGATCATGATGCCGGCCAGGATGGCCCAGAAGACGAGGTTGCGGTAGCGGAACCTCATCCGGGACAGGGCGAAGCCGGCCAGGCTGGCCGTCACGACCGTGCCCACGGCGGTCAGCGTCGAGGTGATCAGGCTGGCGCCGAACCAGTTGAGGATCGGCGTGTCCGACAGCACCCGCCCGAACGCGGCGAACGTCGGATCGTCGATCAGCCACGTCGTACGGGTCGTCTCGGCGTTGGGCTTGAGCGCGGTGTCCACCGCCCAGGCCAGCGGCACCAGCCACAGCAGCGCGAAGGCGATCAGCACACCGAGACAGATCCGGTTGAACAGCCGGTGCCGCTGATCGATCTTGGCCTGGGTGACGCCGCGGCTCTGCGCGGTCTCCGCCTCCGGTGCGGCGAGCGTCGAGTGGGCCACGTCAGACCTCCTTCTCCTGGCGCCGGACGATCGTGAACCACACGGCCGAGACGGCCAGCACGACGAGGAAGAACAGCATCGAGACAGCTGCGGCGTAGCCGAGCCGGAAGTTGGTGAAGCCCTGGTCGTAGACGTACTGCAGGACCGAACGGGTGGCGAAGTCCGGGCCGCCGGTGGTCATCAGGTACATCTGGTCGAAGACCTTCAGCGACGCGATCACCTGCAGGACGGCCACCAGCGTGGTCGTGCGCCCGAGCATGGGGATGGTGATGCGGCGGATCTGCTGCCAGGGGCCCGCGCCGTCGATCGCCGACGCCTCGTACAGGTCGCGGGGGATCTCCTGCAGCCCGGCCAGGTAGAGGATGAAGTTGAAGCCGAGCGTCCACCAGATGGTGGTGACCGCCAGCGACGGCATGGCCCAGGTGGGATCGCCGAGCCAGGCCGGGGCGGTGACGCCGATCTTGGCCAGCCCGACCTCGAGCAGACCCAGTTCGGGCGTGTACATGAAGATCCAGATCAGCGCGACGACGGCCGACGGCAGGATGAAGGGCGCGAAGAAGGCCAGCCGGAAGAACCACCGGCCGCGGCTCACCCGGTCGGCCAGCAGCGCGAAGACGAACGCCAGCACGATGAGCGGCGGGGTGGTCAGGATCGTGAACCACAGGGTGTGCCACAGCGACGACCAGAAGTCGGCGCTCTGCAACGCCTCGGTGTAGTTGCCGAACCCGGCGAACCCGCCCAGGCCGGGCCGCACCAGGCTGGCGTCGAAGAAGCTCATGATCAGCCCGTACACCGCCGGGCCGAGAATGAACGCCAGGTAGAGCAGCCCGAACGGGAGAAGGAAGCCGGTCGCCGCTCGGCCCTGCCCGGGCGGTCGCGCCGTGGAAGGTTCCGGCGGCTGCACCGGCCGGGCAGCGGGGGTGACGGTCTCGGTGGACACCAGCGACCTCCTCGAGAGGATCAGATCGGCGACGGCGTGCGGGCCAGATCGCGCAGCGCCGACCGCATCCGGCCCACTGCCGTGGCCGGTGTGGACTGGCCGGCGATGACTGCGCCGATGGCCGATCCGGTCACGATCTCGAAGTTCGAGCCGGAACCGGAATACCATCCCTCGGCGTCGTAGGCGGCCGCCTCGGCGGCAGCGGCGTAGTTGGACTGGGGCTTGAGATCGCGGAACTCGGCGCTCTCGAGGAACGGCCGGTAGCTCGGGACATGGCCGCCCTCGGCCCAGGTCCGGCTCTGATCGAGCATCGAGGCGACGAACTCGAGCGCCCGGTCGAGGCGTTCCGGGCTGGTGTCGGGATGCCGGGGCAGCACGAAGGTGTGCGAGTCGGCCTGCACGGCGTACGGGCCCTCGCGGTAGAGATGGGGGAACAGGGTCATGGAGAAGGGCGTCTTCGCCGTCTGGAAGGTGGAGATCTCCCACTCGCCCTGGAAGTAGAACCCGGCCTGTCCCTCGGCGAACATCGCGATCGAGCCCTGGTAGTCGGCCACCGCCGGGAACAGGCCGTCGCTGGTCAGCGAGCGCAGGAACGTCAGCACCTCGGTCGCCTTGGCGTCGTCGATGACGACCTCCCGGCCCTGGTCGCTGATCACCTGACCGCCGAGCTGGGAGTAGAGCGACTGGAAGATCCGCCACGGCGTGGAGGTCTCGCTGATCGAGGCCACCACCCCGCCGTACGCCCCGGTGACCTGCTTGGCCCGGCGCATCGCGTCGGTGAAGGCTTCGGGGCTGTCCAGCGGGGTCAGGGCGCCGTCCGCGCCGAGCAGACCGGCCTTCTCACAGACGTCGGTGTTGTAGAACATGACGAACGGGTGGGTGTCCAGCGGAATGCTGTAGGCCCGGCCGTCGACGAGACCGGCCTCCCACGTCCGCGGGGTGAACCGGTCGGCGGCCAGGCCGTGCCGGGCCAGGGCGGCCGGGTCGAGCTCCTGCAGCAGGCCGGCCTCGACCATGTTCTTCATCCGGGTCAGATGGGAGATCGCGACGTCCGGCGGCTTGTCGCCGATCGTCGCCAGCGACAGCTTGGTGTAATAGGGGTTGCCCCAGGCGAGGGTGGTCGCGCTCAGCGCGACCTGTGCGTGGTCGCGCTGATAGGTGTCGAGCATCTGCTGCATCCGGACGCCGTCACCGCCGCCGAACAGGTTCCAGTAGGCCAGCGTTCCGGCCTCCTCCCGCGAGGCAGTCAGCCCGCTGAGCACGTCGGAGGAGCATCCGGACAGGACGCCGGCGCCGGCCGCGGCCGCCAGCCCGCCCAGCAGACGGCGGCGGCTCAGCCCGGCGTGCGGCGTGCGCGGCACATGCATGGTCATGTCCCTCCCGGCCGTACACAGCCCGCGAGTGCGCGGGACGCGCCGGCGGGGAAGCTGTCACGTGGACGTCTTCGAGCCTCCCGCCGTGCTGGGTGCCCGGGCAACCGCTGGACTTTCGCAAGGTCAGAAGACCGAGATCCGGAATGCGAAAAGTGGCCGGTCGTGGGAGGGCTCCATGACACACGCCGCTGCCCGCCGTGCGAGCGGCGGACAGCGGCGTCGGTGGGTCAGCGGCGTCGGTGGGTCAGCGTTGCCGGGTCAGCAGGCCCGGCCGGTAGGGCAGAAGACCGTAGTCGCCGCCCGAGCTGGGGGAGCGGCCCTGGTAGAGCAGTTGCAGGTTGCACGGGTCGATGGTCATGGTCTGGTCGGCGCTGGTGCGCAGCAGCTCGCCGTGGCTGATGTCGTTGGTCCAGGTGGCGCCGCTGTTGGCCTTGCCCGCGAACGGGTTGCTCTCCGTGGCGGCCTGGGGTGTCCACGAGCCGCCCAGGCTGGTAGCGGTGAAGGACCGGAAGTAGCGGCCGTTGGCGCCGATGGCCTCGACGATCATCAGGTACTGGTTCTGGCCCTGGACCTTGTAGACCTGGGGTGCCTCGAACAGGTTGTTGGTGGTGTCACTCATGATCGTGGTGTAGGACGAGCCGAAGTTGCCGGGGAAGTTACCGATCGGCATGCTGGCTCGGTAGATCTTGCCGTTGTCACCGGCGAAGAACAGGTACATGTTGGTGCCGTCACCGATCAGGGCCTGGTCGATGGGTCCGGTGCCGGATCCGGTGATGCTGCCGGTGAACAGGGTCTGCGCGGCGGACCAGCCGTTGGGGTTGGTCGGGTCGTTCGAGGTGCGGTAGGAGAACGCGGGTCCGCCCCACTGGTAGGCAAGGACCCAGATGTTCTTGGGGGCGAAGTAGAACAGTGACGGTGCGACGGTGGCCGAGTTCATCGCGTTCTGGCTGGCCGAGCCCATCTGCGAGTAGTTGCTGAACAGGCCGAAGTTCATCGAGCCCCAGCGGGTGCCGGTGTCGTGGGTGGTCGCGTAGACCAGTTGCTGTCCGTTGTAGGGAGCGACGGTGAAGTCCTTCAGGGACACCCAGCCGGATCTCGGCGTCGCCAGTTGCCCGGTCGAGCTCCACCGGTACGACGACGGCAGCGAGCAGGTGGCCGGCGGCGGCGTGGTGGTGGGCGGAGTCGTCGGCGGCGTGGTGGGCGGAGTCGTCGGCGGCGTGGTCGGTGGGGTGGTCGGAGTCGTGCTGCCCGTGCACGCCACGCCGTTGAGCGCGAAGCTGGTCGGGACGGGGTTGCTGCCCGGGTTGGAGCCGTTGAACCCGAACGAGACCGTGCCGTTGGCCGGAAGCGCCCCGTTGTAGCTCGCGTTTCTGGCGGTCACCGCCGATCCGCTCTGCGTCAGCGACGTGTTCCAGGCCTGGGTCACGGTCTGCCCGGCGCCGAACGACCACGTCAGCGTCCAGCCGTTGAGCGCGTCGCCCAGGTTCGTGACGGACACGGCGGCGCCGAAGCCGCCCTGCCACTGCGACGACACGGTGTAGTCCACCGAACAACCGGCGGCCGCGGCGTTCGCGGGCAGCGCCACGAGTGCTCCGGCTGAGGCCAGGGCCGCGATGCCGGCCGCGGCCAGGCCGGCGCGTTTCTTGTGCTGTTTCATGTTTCCTCCTGGTGGGGGACGTCAGAGGGTGAGAACGACGGTGGAGATGCTGCGGGCGGGGAGGCTCACGGTGACCTGCCCGCCGTTCACGCCGACCGGCTGACCGGCCGCGTTGGCGCTCTGCGAGGTCAGGAAGTGCTCGGCCCGGGTGATGTTCTGTGGCGCCTGGAGCACGGCGTTGCTGACGGCGGCGGCCGACCGGTTGAGGACGACCAGCGTGATCTTCCCGCCGCCCTGATAGGCGGTGACCTCGAGCGGACTCGCCTTGGAGCTCTTCGTCAGGGCGACCCGTTGATAGCCGGGACGGACGTACTTGGCGTACTGGGAGAAGGCGTACCCCCGCTTGAGCGGAGCCCCGGCGGTGGTGCCGTAAGCCGCCTCGCCGTCACCGATGAACGAGTAGTACCGCTTGCCGTACCACCAGATGTAGGCGTTCCAGTTCGACTCCATCGACTTGTGCACCGTGCGCATGACGTCGTCGAGCGTCTCGTTCCAGACGGCTTGGTTGCCGGGGTTGCCCCAGATGTTCGAGCCGTTGCCGTCGGCCTCGTGGAAGTTCCATTCGGTCATCCACACCGGCTTGTTGTTCTGCTCGGCCAGGGTGTACGGCTTGAGCCGGCCCGAGTCCTCCGTGCCGTACAGGTGCCCGCCGATGTAGCCGATGGCGTTGCGGGCGCTCGCATCGTTGAGTGTCGGGTCGGTGTAGCCGTAGTTCAGATTCACCGCCTCGGCCACCATCAGCTTGGTGTTCTGTACCTTGGCGCCCTGCGTACGGAGGAAGTCGCGCAGCTCGGTGCCGCTCCAGTCCATCGAGTCGTAGTCGGGGTGCCAGTCCGGCTCGTTCTGCACCGAGGTGACGTCGATCGGCACGCCCTGGCCGCGCATGTACTGGACGTAGCTGTTGAGATGGCCGGCGTAGTCGTCGTAGTAGTCGGTTCTCAGCTTGCCTCCGTTGACCCGGCTGTTGTTCGTCTTCCAGGCCGCGGGCGCCGTCCACGGCGATCCCAGAATCTTGACTCCCGAGCCGTACGACTTGGCGGTCTTCAACGCGTTCACCTGAGCCGGCCACTCGCTCGAGACCGGCGAGATCCCGGTCCGCACGATGGACAGGCCGAGCTGGCCGGCGCCCGTCCCGACCAGCGTCTGCGTCTCGGCCGTGGACCAGGCGCCGCCCCAGATCGGCGTCGCCGCCCCGAATCCGTCCACCGTCTGATACCGGGTGGCCGTGTTCACCGTGATGTCCGGCGTCGCGGCCGGTGGCGTGGTCGGCGGTGTGGTGGGCGGTGTGGTCGGCGTCGTGCCGCCGGTGCAGGCGACCCCGTTGACGGCGAAGGCGGTCGGGACCGGGTTGCTGCCGGTCCACGAGCCGTTGAAGCCGAACGACGCCGTGCCACCGGTGGCCACTGTGCCGTTGTGGCTGACGTTCCGGGCGGTGACGGCCGACCCGCTCTGGGTCACCGTCGCGTTCCAGGCCTGCGTGACGGTCTGCCCGGCGCCGTACGACCAGGTCAGTGTCCACCCGGTGAGGGGATCGCCGAGGTTGGTCAGGGCGACGTCGGCGCCGAAGCCGCCCTGCCACTGCGACGACACGGCGTACCGGACCGAGCAGCCCGCGGCGGCGGCTCCGGCCGGAAGAGCCACGGCGACCGCGGCCGACGCCAGCAGCACGCCGGCGGCGCAGGCTACCGCGGCACTTCTTCTGCGTTTCATGAGCGCTCCTGATCAGGGGGTGCTGACGGCGAACTGGTTGACCGTGACCGAACCGCCCAGCGCCTGGGTGGCGTAGTCGAACAGGCCGAAGCGATAGCCCATGAAGAACTGCCAGTTGTTGTTGAGCGTGAACGGCGGTCCCAGGCTGGTGAACGTGCTGCCGTTGGTGCTGTACGAGAACGTCGCGGTGCGGCCGGAGCCGGGCCGGATGTCCGCGCTGACCCGCAGCCAGATCCGCCCGCCGCTGACAGGCGCCCCGGCTTGTTCGACGCCTGTCCCGGTCGTACCCCAGCCGTTGGTGGACATGGTGAGGCCGTTGGTCATCGAGACCCGGGTGACGCCGTTGTCCTTGCGGATGCCGATCCACGCCGACTGGTCGCGCAGCATGGCCAGGCCGGCCCGGTCGCCGTTGGCCATCGCCGAGTAGTCGAGCTGCACGGTCGCCGTCGAGGACGGACCCTGTATGCGCCGGGTCAGGGTGTTGCGAGCGTTGTACAGGTCGTTGGTGACGGTAGCGGTCGACAGCCGCAAACCGTTGCCGACGCTGAACTTGGACGTGTCCGGGTTGTGGTTCCATTCGTACTGCGGCCCGAGCGTGGTGCCGGTGAAGGTGTCGTTGCCGGTCATCGGGGCCACCGGCCGCCACGGCAGGTTGGGCCGCGGATAGGTGGCTCCCCACCGTCCGTTGACGGTCTGCAGGACCGGCCAGCCGTCGCCGCTCCAGGTGATCGGGGCCA
>NZ_JAHWFK010000032.1 GCF_019710575.1 Paractinoplanes polyasparticus
ACCTCAGAGCGACACACAATCCAAGAAGCCCACGACCACCCCTCGACCCCGCCGCACGGGTTAAAACTCAAGCTAGGCGAGGGCTCCGGCCAGCTCGCGGCGGGATGTGATGCCCAGCTTGGCGAAGACCTTGCGCAGGTGCCATTCCACGGTGCGGGGGCTCAGGAACAGCACCGCGCCGATTTCCGGGTTGGTGCGGCCGGCCACGGCCAGGCGGGCGATCTGCGATTCCTGCGGCGTCAGCTCCTCGCGGGCCGACGTGCCCCGCTTGCGAACGGTCTCGCCGGTCGCGGTCAGCTCGCGTCCGGCCCGCTCGGCGAAGCCCGCCGCGCCCATCGACAAGAAGGACTCGTACGCGATTCGCAATTCGCTGCGAGCCTCGGCGCGCCTGTTCTCGCGACGCAGCCATTCGCCGAACAGCAAGCGCGCCCGCGCCACCATCACGCTGAGCCGATCCGCCGGCAGCAGCTCGATCGCCTTGCGGAAGTTCCTCTCGGTGCCCGGGGCCGGCCCGGCCAGTGCGTCGGCCAGGGCCTGGATGCCGGTCGCCCAGTTCGTCCCGGCCGGGCCCGTCCGCTCCCGCAGCCGCTCGGCGGCCCCGGCCGCCTCCGCCGTCGAACCCGACCGCGCGGCCGCCTCGATCAACTCGATGAGACCCCAGTGCCAGAAACCCAGGTCCTCGTACGCGATGGTCTGCCGGGCCACGTGCAGCGCCTCCGGATAGCGGGCGAGACCGTTGTAGAGCACCGCTTTGTTGTGGCCGGCGAGAGCGAGCAGCCGCCCCTCGGCCCGGGACCGGGCGTCCCGCTCGGCCGGCTCCATCACATCCAGCGCCGGCCGTTCCGCACCTCGATAGGCGAGCAGATTGAGCGGGGCGGACGGCTGCGCCACCAGGCCGGTGGCCCGCCCCAGCGTGTCCGCCTCGCCGACCAGCTCGGACGCCTCGTCCAGCCGGCCGGCCAGCACGAGGGCGCCGGCCCGGAACGTGAGCATCGCGGGCAGCATCGAGAGCACGCCGGTCTCGCGCGCGAAGCCGGCGGCCTGCGCGGTGAGCCGGTTCCAGGCCTGGTCGTCGAACAGCTCGTGGGCGACCGGCACGCCGATCCAGACCAGGCCGAGGTTCTCCCGGGCGTCGAGCGCGGCCAACGCCCGGGTCAGCGGCTCGACCGAGGCCGCGAAGCCGTCGAGCACCCAGGTGGTCAGCCCGGTCAGGAGCAGGCCGGCCGGGTCGTCGCCCGGTGCGACGACGCGGGCCGCCTCGGCCACCAGCCGGGCATCGCCGTCACCCAGCCGGCCGGTGTGCAGGGCCGCGCCCAGCGCCGACAGGTACGTCTCGCGGGCGGCCGGCAGATCCAGTTCCTCGAGTCGGCGGGCCGCGGCTACCAGCGCCCGTGCAGCGTCGCGGCCGTGATTGAGCCAGAACGCGACCTGGGCTCGCAGCCGTTCGACCCCGGCCTGACCGAGCGGGTCGAGCGGGCCGATCTCGGCCGCGGCCAGCAGCTCGGGCACGCGGGCGGGCGCGCCGGCCAGGAAATGCGCCCGCGCGGCGGCCAGCGTCCGGGTGGCGCGGGGCTTGGGGTCGGGGCTGAGCTCGGCCGCGCGTTCGAGGAAGGCAGCCGCTGCCGCCCGGCCGCCCCGGCTCAGCGCGCGGTCGGCCGAGCGTTCGAGCTCGTCGGCGACCGCCGCGTCGGGGCCGGCGGCGGCGTGGGCGAGGTGCCAGGCGCGGCGGTCCGGCTCCTGGTGCGGGTCGAGGACGTCGGCCAGCGCGCGGTGAACGACCCGCAGGCCGGCGGCATCGGTCGACCGCCAGCTCGCCGACCGTACGAGGGGATGACGGAACCGGACCCGGGCGCCGATCTCGATCAGCCCGGCCACCTCGGCCGGCCCCGCGGCGCCGGGCGGCACACCGAGGCGTTCCAGGGCGCGCCACAGCAGCGGCACGTCGCCGACCGGTTCGAGGGCGGCCGCCACCAGCAGCGTCCGCGTCTCGGGCGGCAGCTCGGCGATGCGGCGCCGGAAGTCCTGGTCGAGGCGGCCCGCCACCGGGCCCGGACCGGGACCGCCGAAGCCGAAGGCCAGCTCGGCCGGGGTCAGGCCGCGCGGCAGCTCGAGCAGCGCCAGCGGGTTGCCCTGCGTCTCGGCGACGATCCGGTCGCGCACGCGCTCGTCGATCGGGCCCGGCAGCACCGTCTCGAGCAGGGCGCGCGCGTCGGCGTCGGGCAGGCCGGCCACCCGCATCTCGGGCAGCCCGGTCAGCAACCGCTCGTCGCCGGGGCTGCGCGCGGCGAACACGAGCGCGACCGACTCGGCGTCGAGACGGCGGGCCACGAACGTGAGGATCACCTCGGACATGCGGTCGAGCCACTGCGCGTCGTCGACCACACAGACCAGCGGCTCGTCCGACGCGGCCTCGGCGAACAGGCTCAGCACGGCCAGGCCGACGAGCAGCGCGTCCGGCGCCGGGCCCGAGGCCAGCCCGAACCCGACCGCCATCGCCTCGCGCTGCGGCTCGGGCAGCCGGTCGAGGTGGTCCATCAGCGGCGAGCAGAGCTGCTGCAGACCCGCGTACGCGATCTCGGTCTCCGACTCGACACCGGCCGCGCGGGCCGTCGGACCCGGCGCGGCGCTGCTCAGATGGTCGAGCAGGGCCGTCTTGCCGGCGCCGGCCTCGCCCCGCAGCACCAGGACCCGGCTCCGACCGCCGCGCACGTCGGCCAGCAGGCGATCGAGCTCGGCCAGCTCCCGGCGGCGCCCCCGCAGCGTTTCCGTCGGCACGTGGTCACTCCTTCTGATCGTCCCCGCCCGCCATCGCGGCGGAACCGTTGTCCGTGGCCGCCGTCGCGACCTGAGCGTCGTGCCCGGCCGCCCGCGCGGCGGAGCCGTTGTCCCTGGCCGCCGTCGCGACCTGAGCGTCGTGCCCGGCCGCCCGCGCGGCGGAAGCGTCGTCCCGGGCGGCTCGTGCGGCGATCCGGGACACCTCGTCCACCGTGAGCGCGATGATCGGCTCGTCCGGCCCGCCCGCGGCCAGCCCCCGCTCGACGTGCCCCACGTAGTAGTCCGTGGCGACACGCTGGTCGAGCGCTTCGTTGAGGGCCTCAGCGATCCGCTGAGCCAGTTCGTTCATCATGATTGCCAACGGTAGGCCCCGCCGGACCTCAGGGTGTCGCCGGGAAGATCCGGTCCAACTGGTATGCGCTCGCGCAGCGTGTCGTCGGCCAGGAAGCGTACGAAATAAGCCGCGTGCACCAGGTGCCGCTGCCGGCGGTTCTCGTCGAGCGGCAGGAATTCGAGCAGGACGCTCCGCAGAATGTCGCGGGGGCCCGCAGCATCGCCCAGCGCGGCGACCCGCGCTTGGGCCTCCGCCTCGCCGTCGGCGTTGAGCAGGTCGAGCGCGCCGAGTAGCAGCTCCTCGCGGGTGCCGAAGTAGTACTGGAGCTGCCGCGCGGGCACGCCGGCGTCGGCAGCGACCCGGCGGATCGTCGCCTCCTCCAGACCTCCGGCGGCGGCCAGCCGCCAGACCGCCGTGGTGGCAGTGGCGGGCATGCTTCTGGCCGGCTGGGGTAGTCGCCGGGCCACCACCTGACTCCGGCGCCCGGTGACGCCGGCTCATTGAAGTGGTGCTGAACGCGCTGGCCGGAGTCTTGGTCAGGCGGGCTCGGGCTCGCGGCGACCCTGTTCGGCCGTACGGGCCTCCGCCTCCTCGACGATGCGGCGCTCCTCCGCGGCGTTCTTGCGGTGCTGGCTGAACGAGTAGACCAGCGCGGCCGCCCAGACGACGTAGATGACGGCGTAGATGCTGTAGCGGACACCGTCCGACGCGTCGATCCAGTCCGAGCGGAGCAGGGTGCGGCTGTTGGTGAGGATGATGACGCCGCCGACCGCAGCACCGAGCACGCGCGGCGGAATGTGGCGGACCAGCCAGGCGGCGATCGGGGCGGCGATCACGCCACCGATCAGCAGCGCGGCCACCCAGGTGAAGTCGATGTTCTCGGAGCCGAGCCCGAACAGGAAGCCCAGGCTCGCGGCCACCGCCACCAGGAACTCGCTGGTGTCGATCGAGCCGATCGTCTTGCGCGGCTCCAGGCGGCCGCTGGCCAGGATGGCCGGGGTCCCGACCGGCCCCCAGCCGCCGCCACCGGTCGAGTCGACGAAGCCGGCCACCACACCCAGCGGTGCCAGGAACCGCTTGCGCAGCGGCAGGCCCAGGCGACCCTTGGGCAGGCCCATCGTGGTGAAGCGGATGAAGACGTACAGACCGAGCGCCAACAGGATCAGTGCCATGAGCGGGGCCGCGGTCTCGGTGGACAGCCCGGACAGGAACGTAGCGCCCGCGAACGCGCCGACCGCACCCGGCACACCGATCCGGAAGACGACCTTCCAGTCGACGTTGCCGAACTTCCAGTGCGAGACACCGGAGACGAGCGTGGTGCCGATCTCGGCCAGGTGCACCGTGGCCGAGGCCGCGGCCGGGTTCGTGCCGATGGCCAGCAGCAGCGTCGTCGACGTGACGCCGTACGCCATGCCGAGGCTGCCGTCGACAAGTTGCGCTCCGAGGCCGACGAGGGCTAGGAGGATCAGCTTTCTCATGGTCGCTCCAGTCCAGGCGCATGTGGGGGACGAATGCTGGGTGCGCCTATCGTGCCTACCATTTCGATAGGAGAACAGGCAAGAGCATCCCACCTCCGCCACCGCTTGTCACCCCCGGCCCACCGACACGCCGACCGGATGTCCTAATCGTCCGCATCCCGGCGTTCCGCAGCCGCTGAAACCGTGGGCCCCGCCGACCGTCGGTCATCTCAACTGTCGTTCACGCAGACCGTCACCCGCGCAGACCGTCGCCCACCTCGACCGTCACCCACGCAGACCGTCACCCACGTCGACCGTCACCCGCGTCGACCGTCACCCACGCAGACGGCCACCTGCGCAGACCGTCGTCCAGCTCGACCGTCGCCCGCGCAGACAGCCACCCTGCGGAGACCGTCATCCACGTCGACCGTCGCCCGCGCAGACGGCCAGCCGGCTCGACGGTCAGCCTGGTCGACCATCAGCCCGTGGGCTGCCCTACGATCCCGACCTGTGCGTAATCGGTGGTCCTTGGTGTGGTACGCGGCGCTTCTCCTGCTGGTCACGGGCCCCGAGCCCACCCACCCGGTCGCTCCCGCCGACGCCTGCGCCCAGGTGATCGCCGCTCATGCCGACGCCCACGGATCCGAGGTCAGCTGCGCTGTCGAGTGGTAAGGCCCGATCAGCGCGGGACCAACGGCCCTGACGGGACGCCGCGGCGAAGGCGACCGTGGAGGCATGAGAGCGCTGATCGTCTACGAATCCCTGTTCGGCAACACCGAGGCCATCGCGCGGGCGGTAGCGGCCGGGCTCACCGACGAGTACGAGGTCACGGTGGCCGAGGTGGGCGAGACACCGTCCGTCGCCGGGGTTGATCTGCTGGTCGTGGGAGCGCCCACGCACGCGTTCGGGTTGAGCCGGGCCGCCACGCGGCAGGACGCGGTGAGGCAGGGCTCGACGCGAGCCGCCACGACCGGCCTGCGGGAGTATCTGGATGCCGTTGAAGGGGTCCGGGCCGGGTTGGCTTGCGTCGCCTTCGACACGCGGGTCGGGCGGCCGTTCAGCGGCTCGGCCGCGCGCAAGGCCGACCGCCGCCTCCGCCGGCTGGGCGCACGACCGGCCTGCCCGCCGGAGAGCTTCCTGGTCACCGGCACCGCCGGCCCGTTGGTGGAGGGCGAGCAGAAACGTGCCGAAAGCTGGGCCGCCCACCTGGCGGCCGGGTTGGCGCCGGCCTCCGGCCGGGCCGCTTGAGCTGACTGGATGAGCGGGATCAGCACAGCCACATCAGCGCAAGCAGGGCGGCGCAAGCCCCGCCCCGCGAGCACCACCGCACGGACACCTTCCCACGAGCACCACGACGCAGGGCAGCGGCAGGAGAGGGCCGGCGAACCCCGCGGTCACGCGGCGCGGCTGCGCCAGAGGAGCCAGACGAAGTAGGGGGCGCCGATCAGGGCCGTGACCAGGCCCGCCGCCAGCTGGTTGGGGGCGATGACCGTACGCCCGAGGGTGTCGGCCACGCAGACCAGCAGGGCGCCCAGACCGACCGACACCGGCACCATCCGGGCGTGTGAGGCGCCGACCAGGGCCCGGGCCGCGTGTGGCGCCACCAGGCCCACGAAGGCGAGCGCGCCCACCGCCGTCGCGGCGGCGGCCGTCAACACCGCGGCCAGGGCCAGGAACGCCAAGCGGGCACGGTTGAGAGGCACGCCCAACAGGCGGGGCACGTCCTCGTCCAGCGCGACCAGGTCGAGCGTGCGGCTGCCGGCGAGGGTCAGCGGCAGGGCCACGGTCAGCATGAGCAGCACGGGAACGACCTGGCTCAGGGTGCGGCCGTACGTGGAACCGGCCAGCCAGGTCAGGGCCACGCCCACGTTCCACGGGGAGACGACGACCACCACGAGCGTCGTCACCGCGGTGGCGGCGGCGCTCACGCCCACGCCGACCAGGACGATCCGGTCGGACGACAGGCCCCGGCTCGCGGCCAGGTGGTGGACCAGCGCGAACGTCGCCAGCGCGAACAGCGTCGCCGCGCCCATGACGGGCCAGCCGCCGACGCCGGGAAACAGCAGCACTACCAGCACGGCGCCCACGGAGGCGCCGGGGGTGACACCCAGCAGGCTGGGCTCGGCGAGCGGATTGCGGGCCACGGCCTGGACGATCGCTCCGGCCAGGGCCAGCGCGGCCCCGCCCAGCAGGGCGGCCAGCACCCGCGGCCAGCGCTGGTCGAGCACGAAGCTGACCTGGCGCCCGGCCGTCCCGTTGAGCCAGTTCATGACGTCGCCGAGCAGGATCAGGCGGTCGCCCAGCAGCAGCGCCGTCACGAACGCGGCGACGACGGCGACGCCGAGCACGATCCCGACCGCGATCACCCAGGCGCCAGTGCGCACCGAGCCGTTGGCGCCGCGCGCCGGAGCCGCCGCCGGGCCGCCGTCGCGCAGGCGGCGGGCCAGCCACACGAGCAGGAGCGCGCCGGCCAGGGTGGTGACCACGCCGGTGGGCACCGAGATGGCCAGCGACGACGGGATGGCCAGGCGCAGCACCACGTCGGCCGCGACCACGACCAGCGCTCCGGCCAGGCCGGCGAACGGCAGCAGCAGCACGTGGGCGCCCAGGCCGGGCACGCGGCGGGCGGCCAGCCGGGCGATGACCGGCGCGCACAGGCCGACGAAGCCGATCGGGCCGGCCACGACGACGCCGGTCGCGGCGAGCAGCACCGCGCAGCCGATCGACAGCACCCGGGTCCGGCGGACGTCGACGCCCAGCACGCGGGCCGAGTCGTCACCCAGGCCGAGCACGTCGAGCCGGTGGGCGAGCAGCATGGTGGCCAGCACGCCGACGGCCACGACGGGCGCGGCCAGGGTGACGTTCTGGGTTCCGGACTGGACGGTGGTGCCGCTCCCCCACGCGAACAGGCCGATCGTGTTCTGCTGGAACAGCATCAGCAGCACGGTCGTCAGCGCGTTCAGGGCCAGCGCCACGGCCGAGCCGGCCAGCACGAGCCGGGTCGGGCCGGCCGCGCCACCCCGCGAGACGAGCAGCACGAGACCCGAGGCGAGCAGGCCGCCCACGAAGGCGACGGCGCCGCCGGCGAAGAACGGCAGGGAGATGCCGAACGCGGCGACGGCGACCACCGACACGTACGCCCCGGCGTTGACGGCCAGGGTGTCGGGCGAGGCCAGCGGGTTGCGGGCCACCGACTGCAGCACCGCGCCCGAGATGCCGACCGCGAGGCCGACCAGCAGTGCGGCGAACAAGCGGGGCAGGCGGCTGGCCACGAGCACGGCCACCGCCTGCGACCGCGCGTCGTCCGCTTCCGAGCCGGGCAGGATGGCCCGCGCCAGCTCGGCGACGCTCAGTGCGGCGGTGCCCTGCGTGAGGTGCACCGCCGACAACACGAGCAACAGCGCGGCCGCACCGGCGAAGACCGCTACGACCCCGTACGTTGTGGAGCTCTTGACCTCAGCCGCAGGAAGGGTGGTGGTGGTCACGCGCTCAGTGCGGCGGTGAGCGCGTCGACGAAGGCGCCGGCCGAAGCCGGGCCGCCGAACATCCAGATGCCGTCCGGGATGCGCTTGACCTTGGATTCCTTGACGAACGGGAGCTGCTTCCAGACCGCGTTGCTCTTCAGCGCGTCGGTGAAGTCGCCGCCGTCGGCGTCGTTGGCCACGTAGACGAACGTCGTCTGGGCCTTCGTGATCTTCGTGAGGCCCTCGACGTCGGTCTGCGCGAGGCCGTAGTCCTTGTCACCGCCGCTGGTCCACTGGTTCTCCAGGCCCAGCTCCTGGGCGATGCCGCCGAAGAACGAGTTCGGCGTGTACATGCGCAGCGACACGTTGCCGGACTCGACCCAGCCGTCGGTCATGACGAACGGAGCGCCCGCCTTACCCGCCTTGGCCAGCGCGTCCTTGCCCGCGGTGATCTTGGCGTCGAAGCCGGTGAGCAGCTCCTCGCCCTGGGCCTGGGTGCCGGTGGCCTGCGCGAGCGTGGTCACCGTCTTGCGCATGTAGCCGATCGGGTCGGCGCCGTCCGAGCCGCGCAGGGTGAGGACCTTGGTGGTCTTGGCGATCTGCTCGATGACGTTGGCCGGCAGGTCGCTGGTGGTGACGACCAGGTCGGGCTTGAGCGCGGCGATCGCGTCGAGGCTGGGTTCGCCGCGGGTGCCGACGTCGGGCGTGCCGGCGTCGATCGGGGCGCTCTTGTCCCAGGCGTTGTAGCCCTTGACGTCGGCCTGGCCGACCGGCTTCACGCCCAGCGCCACCAGGTTCTCGGTGAGGCCCCACTCGAGGGAGACGACAGCCTTGGCGGGCGCGTCGAGGTGCAGCGGGCCGCGCTCGTCGGTGAGGTCGACCGGCCCGCTCGAGGGGGCGGCCGATCCGGCGCCGGCCTCGTCGGCCGGATCTTCGGTGGTGCCGCAGGCGGCGAGAACCATGACGGTCAGGGCAGCGGCGAAAGCCCGGCGGGTAAGCGCCATCACAAATACCTTTCAGATGGTTACGGGCCGGCTGGTGTGCCGGCCGATCGGGCGCGTGTGGAGATGGCCGTCGTCGCCGACGGACACCTCGATGCGCAGTCCGTAGACCTCGCTGAGCAGCTCGGCCGAGAGCACGTCGGCCGGCGTGCCGGTCGCCCGCACGACGCCGGCGTGCATGAGGACGACCTGGTCGGCGACGGCCGCGGCCTGGTCGAGGTCGTGCAGCACGACGCCCACCGCGACCCGGTGGTCGTCGGCCAGCTCGCGCACGATGTCGAGGATCTCGACCTGGTAGCGCAGGTCGAGGAAGGTGGTGGGCTCGTCGAGCAGCACGACGCCGGTGTCCTGGGCCAGACAGGTCGCCAGCCAGACCCGCTGGAGCTCACCGCCGGACAGTTCGTCGACGGCTCGCTCGGCCATGGCGTCGACCCCGGTCAGCCGCATCGCCTTGTCGACGTGGGCCGGGCCCTCGGCGTCGCCGGCGCCGAAGCGGCCCCGGTAGGGATGCCGGCCGTAGGCGACGACGTCTCTCACCCGTACGCCCCCGGGGGTGGGCCGGGACTGGGTGAGGAGCGTGACCCGCCGGGCGAAGTCCTTCGGCCGCAGGGCGAAGGCGTCGCCCTCGCCGTCCAGCGTCACGGTGCCCGACTGCGGCGCGTGCAGGCGCGCCAGCGAGCGCAGCAGCGTCGACTTGCCCGACCCGTTCGGCCCGACCAGCGCCACCACTTCCCCGGCGCGCAGCCGCAGGCCGGCTCCGTGCACGACGGTACGACCGTCGTAGGCCAGCGTCAGGTCGCTCCCGGCGAGCGCCACGTCCCCACTCATGAGGTGAGGCTAACCTAACCCGAGATCAACTCATAACCGCGGGTCGCCGTGCGCGCTTCCCGAGCAGCTGAACCGTCAAAACGCCGAGGGCCAGCGGGATCAGCCCGAGCACGACATTCTGCAGCAGCGCGAGATCGTCGACGACGAAGATCGCCCAGTCCGGCCCCACCATCTGCTCGGCGGTCTGGAAGGCCAGGTGGAAGCCGATCGGCACCCACAGCGTGTCGGTGATCGCCCGGAGCAGCCCCTGGACGATCGCGAACCCGAAGAAGGTGACGACCCGGTCGACGCTGCCGGCCGCACCGATCAGCACACCGAAAAGGGTGAACAGCGCCGCTTGCACGACCACGACGGCCCAGGTCGGCATGGCCGCGGCCAGGTTCCGGAAGAGGTAGCCGCGGAAGACGAGTTCCTCGGGCAGCGCCTCGTAGAGGAACACGAGCACGATCAGGCCCAGCACCGGAAGCACCGAGCCGCGCACGTCGATCGACACCAGGCCGACCGCGACGAAGACCGTGACGGCCACCGCGGCGGGAATCAGGTAGCCCGCCGCGCCGGCTGCCAAGAGCCTTCCCACCGTACGAGGGGAAGCCCGTCGAAGCCCGCTCCAGGGCACCCGGTCGAGGTAGCGCCACGCCACCACCACCATCGGGACGGCCAGCGCGGTAGCCGCCACTGCCGAGAACACGTGCCGCCCGCGGTCGTAGTCGTCCGTACCGAAAAACGCCTCACCGGCCCAGTAGATCCCCAGCCAGATCGCCGTGGCCGCAGCGAAAACGATCCCGGCCCGCACCGCCACCTGTGGTCGCCCCATGCCCCGAGTCTGCGGCCGGCGACCCGCCCGTCGCTGCCGACTTAAGTCGACGGGGACGGCCGAAAGGCTCAGTCCTCGCGGTCCTCCTGGTAGGTCGCTCCCCCATGGGATTCCGGCGTCAGCGGCCGGGCGCCACCCTCGGGCGGCCCCGATTCCGACTGCGATCCGGCGGCGAGCTGCGGGAACTTCGCGTCGAAGGCGGGCCGCTCGGACCGGATGCGCGGCATCCGGTCGAAGTTGCGCAGCGGCGGCGGGGACGAGGTCGCCCACTCCAGCGAGTTCCCGTGCCCCCAGGGATCGTCCACTGTGACCAGCTGACCGACTCGGTACGACTTCCACACGTTGTAGAGGAACGGCAGTGTGGACGCGCCCAGCACGAACGAGCCGAGCGTCGAGAACGTGTTGAGGAACGTGAAGCCGTCCGAGGCGAGGTAGTCGGCGTAGCGCCGGGGCATGCCCTCGGCTCCGAGCCAGTGCTGCACCAGGAACGTGGCGTGGAAGCCGAGGAACGTCAGCCAGAAATGCACCTTGCCGAGCCGGTCGTCGAGCATGCGGCCGAACATCTTGGGGAACCAGAAATAGACGCCGGCGAAGACCGCGAACACGATGGTGCCGAAGAGCACGTAATGGAAGTGGGCCACCACGAAGTAGCTGTCGTGCACGTGGAAATCGACCGGCGGGCTGGCCAGCAGCACGCCGGTGAGGCCGCCGAGCAGGAAGGTGACCAGGAATCCGACCGCGAACAGCATGGGGGTCTCGAGGCTGATCTGGCCCCGCCACATCGTGCCGATCCAGACGAAGAACTTCATTCCCGTCGGTACGGCGATCAGATAGCTCAGCAGGCTGAAGAACGGCAGCAGCACCTGGCCCGTGGCGAACATGTGGTGCGCCCAGACACTCATCGACAGGGCCGCGATCAGCAGCGTCGCCGAGACCAGTCCCTTGTAGCCGAAGACCGGCTTGCGGCTGAACACCGGAATGACCTCGGTGATGATGCCGAAGAAGGGCAACGCCACCACGTACACCTCGGGGTGGCCGAAGAACCAGAACAGGTGCTGCCACAGCATCGGGCCGCCGGTCTCGGGCGCGAAGACCTGAGCGCCGAGCGTGCGGTCGGCCGCCAGCACCAGCAGCGCGGCCGCCAGGAACGGGAACACCAGGATGACCAGCAGGCTGGTGACCAGGATGTTCCACGTGAAGATGGGCATCCGGAACATGGTCATGCCGGGGGCGCGCAGCGTGAGCACCGTGGTGATCATGTTGACGGCGCCCAGGATGGTGCCGAGCCCGCTGATCGCGAGCCCGACCACCCACATGTTGCCCCCGACCCCCGGCGAGTGGATCGAGTCGCTCAGGGGCGCGTACGCCGTCCAGCCGAAGTCGGCCGCGCCGCCCGGCACGAAGAACCCGGCCACGACCAGCGTGCCGCCGAACAGATAGAGCCAGTAGGCGAACGCGTTCAGCCGCGGGAACGCCACGTCGGGCGCGCCGATCTGCAGCGGCACCACGAAGTTGGCGAACGCGAACACGATCGGCGTCGCGAACAGCAGCAGCATGACCGTGCCGTGCATCGTGAACAGCTGGTTGTACTGCTCGGGCGACAGGAACTGCATGCCGGGCCGGGCCAGCTCACCGCGCATCAGCAGCGCCATGACGCCGCCGAGGAGGAAGAAGACGAACGAGGTCGTGAGGTACATCAGGCCGATCTGTTTGGCGTCCGTGGTGCGGATGACGCGGGCCAGGGCCGAGCCCCGGACCTGGGGACGGACGGGCCAGGGCCGGGTGACGACAGGCTTCGGTTCGAGAGGCTTCGGTTCGACCGCAGTCATCGTGACCTCCTCGGGCGTGCCGAGGCCTGACGCTACGCCGACATCCTCAAGACCACACCCCGTACGGGCGTCAATCGACCATGAAGGACGCGGTGGTCACGTTGGGCGAGGTGGCAGCCGCCGCATCGCCGGCCGCCCGCACCACGTACCGGTAGGTCATCCCGCGGTTGCCCTGGGACAGTCCGGCCCAGGCGCCGCCGGTGGCGAACGTCGCGAACGTGGCGTTCTGGTCGGTGACCCAGGTGTTGCCGCTGCGGTGCTGCAGGCTGACGGTGACCTTGCCGGCGCGCTTGGGGAAGATCTGCATGGCCGCGCGCACCGCGTCGAGCGACCGGTAGCGCGCGACGCCGTTGCTGACCCGGGTGTAGCCGGTGAGCTTGACGACGGCTGCGCCCGCCGTGGTGAAGCGGGCCGACGCGGAGGCGGCCCGGGCGGTGCGGGTGGCCGCGACGGCGGCCGACGCGGTGCCGTTGCCGAGCCCGACCAACGACCAGGTGGCCACACCCCAGGCGTTGGTGGTGACCGACCTGGCCAGCGTCGCGCCGCCGGCGGTGACCCGGATCGTGACCGGGGTGCGCGGCCGGCTGGTAGCCCGCACGGTTACGGTCAGGCTCTTGCCGTACGCCGAAGCGGGTTTGACGCTCACCGCGAACGCCGGCCCGGCCGCGGCACCGGTCGGCGCGACGACACTCCCGGCGACGAGGGCGGCGGACACAAGGGCGGTCATCAATTTCCTCACCGCCCCAGCATCACCGCGTCGCGTTGCCGGCACGGTTCACGTTGATAGCCGGTCGGTTGTTCAGGCCCGATAGCCGTCGAAAAGGGGACCGCCGGCTCGCTCGAGAACCTCACGGGCCAGCTCGGCGGGGTCGTCACGGGCCGCCAGCCAACGAGCCGCGAGAACGGGATCCTGCTGACGCAGCTCGCGCAGCAACCACTTGCCGCTGCTGAGCCACCAGCCCGCGAACGCCAGGGCGGCACGGGCCGTCTCCGTCCACAGAGCGGCGGCAATCACCACGCGTTCGCCGGGGTCGGTGGCGTGGTGGTGGTCGTCGAGCAGGTCGGTCAGTCCGTAACGCAGGCGATCGCGTTCGGCCATGGTCAGCCCGGGCGGGCCGGCGGCCAGGATCTGCGCGCACTGCCCGGTCACCTCGCTGGGATCGCCCAGCAGCGGGACGCCGGTGGCGAGCATGCGGTGGGTGCTCGGCTTGCGGGCGGCCAGGTCGTCGGCCAGGAACGCCGCCAGCGTGGCCGGGGTGTTGACGAACAACTCGACCGGCCAGCCGCGAAAGCGCAGGCTCTCGCGGAAGTGGGGCGCCTCGTCCCGCAGCACCATGATGTCCAGGTCGGAGCCGGGCGTCCGGGCCGGACCCAGCACACTGCCGGTTAGCAGGGCCCACGTCGCCTCCGGGAAACGGTCCAGCACCAGGTCGCGGGCGTCGGTCAGCGGGTCCATCCGGCGATTCTGCCCGGCCGGTCAGCGGTAGCCGAGGCGAGGGGGCGGCCTTCGCGAGCCTCATCGGGCGGCCTTCGCGGGGCTCAGGACTGGCGGAGCACCGACTGGACGCCGGCCAGCAGCTGGTCCCGGGTGTAGGGCTTGGCGACGATCATCGAGTCGGGTTCGAGGTTGTTGCCGGCCTCGTCGATCAGCGCCTCGGCGAAACCGGACACGAAGACCACCCGCAGGTCGGGGCGGCGTTGCTTGGCCGCCCGGGCCAGCTGGCGGCCGTTCATGCCGGGCATCACGACGTCGGTGATCATGGCGGCGATCGGGTCGTGGTGGCGGTCGAGCAGGCTCAGCGCCTCGACCGCGTCGGCCGCCGACAGCACGCGGTAGCCGGCGCCGTCCAGGAAGCGGGCGGTCACCTCGCGCAGGTCGGCCTCGTCGTCGACCAGC
Organism: Paractinoplanes polyasparticus; assembly: GCF_019710575.1. Lineage (GTDB taxonomy): Bacteria > Actinomycetota > Actinomycetes > Mycobacteriales > Micromonosporaceae > Actinoplanes > Actinoplanes polyasparticus. The sequence continues at coordinate 14,400 of NZ_JAHWFK010000032.1, forward strand.
AGCAGCGTCTCGCCTCCGGACGACTCCGAGACGCCGCCGGGCGGCGCGGGGGCTGCGGGCTGCGGAGCGGGGGGTGCGGCCTGGTCCCGTACGCCGGGAAGGGTGATCGTCGCGGTTGTGCCCTCGCCCGGGACCGAGTCCAGCATCAGCTGGCCACCGGCCTGACTGACGATGCCGTGGGCTGTCGACAGGCCCAGCCCGGCCGTCCCGGTCGACCGCTTCGTGGTGAAGAACGGCTCGAACGCCCGGTTCAGCACGTCGGCCGGCATCCCGCGGCCGGTGTCGGTGACCGTCACCGCCGTGCCGCCCTCGGCCCCGGCCGAGGTGGCGATGCTGATCGTGCCGCCGCCCGGCATCGCGTCGGCCGCGTTCGTGACCAGGTTGACCAGCACCTGGCCGATCTGGCGGGGATCGGCCCGCACGTCGGCCGGGCCGGGGGCCAGCTTCAGCACGACCGTAGCCTCGCCGGCGGCATCATGCAGAGCCTCCAGCATCTCCCGCAGCAGCGTGTTGACGTCGAAGGTCGCCGGCTGGGTGATCTCGCGCCGGCCGAAGGCGAGCAGCTGCTGGGTGAGCGCCTTGGCCCGCTCGCCCCCCTTGACCACCTGGTCGAGGTCGGCCAGCAACGAATCCGACAGCCCGGCCGGCAACGACTCCGAGAAGTCGTTGATCGATTCGATGGCCAGCGAGGTGTATCCGAGGATCGCGCCGAGGATGTTGTTGAAGTCGTGCGCGGCCCCGCCGGCCATCCGCCGCAGGCTGTCGAGCCGTTCCGCGTCGCGGCGGCGGGCGTCGTCCTGGCGCTGCTGGGTCTCGTCGCGCAGTCGTTCCTCGGCCGCGATCACGTCGGAGACGTCGTCGACCATGAGCACGCCGCCGGCCAGTTCGGCGTCGTCGTCCTGGATGTGCCGCAGCTGGAGCCGCAGACTGCGCACCGTGCCGTCGCCGAAGTCGACGCGGTGGGTGAACCGGCGCTCGGTCGCGTTCCCGCGCAGCAGGTCGAGGGCGTCGCGGCGGGCCGGAACGTCCAGGCAGGCCAGCCAGCCGCGCCCGAGCAGGCCGGCGATCGGCGTACGCATGATCTCGGCCAGCCGGGGGTTGATGTAGTCTGCCTCCCCGTCCGCGTCGACCAGCGCGATGCCGACCGGTGAGGCCACGGCCATCGCCTCGAAGCGGCGCTCCGTGTGGTGCAGCGCGCGCACCTTCTCGATCAGCTTGGCGTTGACCGCCTGCACGTGGGCCTGCGCGAAGTCGTCGGGCGGAACCACGTCGATCGAGACCGGGCCGCCGGCCAGCGCCGCGTCGACCGCGTCGAGCAGCTCGTGCGGATCCTGGGAGCGCAGCACGACCTGGCTGACCCCGCACGCCTCGGCGATGGGCCGGGTCTCGGGTTCGAGGTAGTTGGCCGTGTAGAAGATCACCGGCGCCTGGGCAGCGACCTCGTCGTCGTCGGTGCGCAGCCGGTGCACGAGCTCGAGCCCGTCGATCCCGGGCATCAGCACGTCGGAGACGACCACGTCGGGATGGTGCTCGTGGGCCAGCCGCAGCGCGTCGGCGCCGTCGTGGGCCTCGATCACCTCGTGCCCGCGGTAGCCGAGCAGCATACGGACGATGTCGCGGTTCGCGGCCACATCGTCGACGACCATCACCGTCGCCACCGGCGGCTCCTCATCTGCTCATGTCCGCTATAAGACTAAAGCATGAAAGATCCCTTGTACGGTTATTCACCGTGAGTAGTCGACATGTCGCGACCGCGGTCGTCGCCACGGGGAGCCTGGTCTGGGCCTGGCGCCGCCTCGTCCGCCGCCACGACCGCCGGCGCCTCGAGCGGTACATCCACCTCGCGGCCATCCTCGAGGAGACAGCCGCGCCGGCCTTCGTCAAGACGCTCGACGGGCGCTACCGGGTCGTCAGCCCCGCCTACGAGCGGCTGCACGGGATCACCGGCGCGGCCGGGCGCTTCGACCACGAGATGCACTCGCCGGACCGGATGGCCGAGATCCACCGGCACGACACGGACGTGCTCGGCGGCAACGGCCCGGTCGCGTACGAGGAGGAGCTGGACGGCCGCTGGTTCGTGACCACCCTGCACGCGCTGCGCGACGGGCGCGGCCGCCCGTACGCGATCTTCGGCGCCGGCGTCGACGTGACCCAGCTGCGCCTGGCCGAGGGCAAGTTCCGCAGCCTGCTCGACGCGTCGCCCGAGGCGATGGTCTGCGTCAGCGGCGACGGCCGGATCGTGCACGCGAACGGCCGCGCGGTGGAACTTTTCCGCTACCGGCGCGACGAGATGGTGGGCGCGGCGATCGAGACGCTGGTGCCCGGGGCCAGCCGCAAGGTCCACGTACAGCATCGCAACCGATACTTCGCCAGCCCGTCGGCCCGGCCGATGGGCGAGGGCATGCTGCTGACCGCCCAGCGCAAGGACGGCACCGAGTTCCCGGTCGACGTCAGCCTCTCCCCCGTGCAGGCCGAGGGCAAGACGATGGTGCTGGCGGCGATCCAGGACGTCTCCGCACGCCGCATGCAGGGGCACACGAACGCGCGCCTGGCCGCGATCGTCGAGTCGTCGAACGACGCGATCGTCAGCAAGGCCCTCGACGGCACGATCCAGACCTGGAACTCCGGCGCCGAACGGCTCTACGGCTACACCGCGGCCGAGATGATCGGGCACGATGTCACCCGGCTGCTGCCGCCCGACCGGCTCGACGAGGAGAAGCACCTGCTGGCCCGGGTGACCCGGGGCGAGACGATACCTCAGCACGAGACCCGGCGGATGCGCAAGGACGGCCGGATCATCGAGGTCTCGCTGAGCATGGCTCCGATGCGCGACGACGAGGACCGGATCATCGGGGCCTCCACGGTGGCCCACGACATCACCGCCCGCGTCAAGGCCGAGAACCGGCTGCGGGTCGAGCGCGAACAACTCGAGATGATCATGTCGGCGGCGGCCGACCCGTTCTTCTCGATGGATGCCGACGGCGTCATCACGGAGTGGAACCGGCAGGCCGAGCAGGTCTTCGGGTGGCCCCGCGAGCAGATCGTCGGACGCAACGTCGCCGACACCGTGTTGCCGGCCCGGTACAGCCAGGCCCTGGGGCGATTCCTCGAGGGCCGGTGGGACTGGCTGCTCGACCGGCCGACCGAGATGCTCGCCCGGCACCACGACGGCCGGGAACTGCCGATCGAGCTGACCATGTGGCGCATCCGGCACGACGGCTGCGCGCACCTGCACGCCTTCGCCCGCGACATCAGCGCCCGTCTCGAGACCGAGCAGGCGCTGGCCGAGGCCCGCGACCAGGCCATCGAGACGGCCCGGCTCAAGTCACAGTTCCTGGCCTCGATGAGCCACGAGATCCGCACGCCGATGAACGGGGTCATCGGCCTGACCAGCCTGCTGCTCGGATCCACCCTCGACGATCAGCAACGACGATACGTGGAAGGGATCAGCACGGCCGGTTCGGCGTTGCTGTCGGTCATCAACGACGTGCTCGACTTCTCGAAGCTGGAGGCGGGCAAGGTGCTGCTGGACGACACCAACTTCCAGCTGCGCCACCTCGTCGACGACGTGGTCGCCCTGGTCGCGCCGCCCGGCACGGCCCACACGGTCACGATCACCGGCGCGTGCGACCCGCGCCTGCCCGAGACGGTCAGCGGGGACGCGGCCAAGCTGCGCCAGGTGCTGCTGAACCTCGCCGGCAACGCCATCAAGTTCACCGCGTACGGCAATGTCTCCATCACCGTCACTCCCGACGCCGGCCTGCAGGCGGGCCCCGACGGCATTCCCGTTCGGTTCGAGGTGCGCGACACCGGCATCGGCATCGACCACCGCGAGCAGGAGAAGCTGTTCGAGCCGTTCACCCAGGCCGACGCGGGCACGACCCGGCGGTTCGGCGGCACCGGGCTGGGGCTGGCCATCTCGCGCGACCTGGTCGAGCTGATGGGCGGCGCCATCGGCGTGCAGAGCGAGCCCGGCCAGGGCAGCACGTTCTGGTTCACGGTGAGGTTGCGGCCCGCCCGCGCCGGCGTCGACGTCGCGTCCAGCCACGCCCTCGACGGCCTGCGGGTGGTGATCGTCGACGAGGACGAGACCGACCGGGCCGTGCTGGCCGACCAGCTGGCAGCCTGGTCGATGCAGGCGACCGGCGTCGAGAGCAGCGAGGCCGCGTACCAGATCCTGCGCGACGCCGCCGCCACCGGCCGCCCCATCGACCTGGTCATCCAGGACGTGCACACGGCCGGCCTGAGCACCGCGGCCCCCGAGGGCACGCCCGTGCCGAAGACCATCCTGCTCACGAACGACCCCACGGCCCTGCCGTCCGAACCCGACCCGCAGGCGGTGTCGGCCGCCTTCACCAAGCCACTGCGCCAGTCCCAGCTGTACGACGCCCTGGTCGGCGTCCTGGACGTGGCCGAGTCCCCGGCCGAGACGCCGTCGCTGCCTGCCGCCGGCCGGGGCCACGTGCTGCTGGTCGAGGACAACGAGATCAACCGCACGGTGGCCCTCGGCATCCTGGCCAACGTGGGCTACAGCGCCGACGTCGCCGTGAACGGCCGCGAAGCGGTGCGGATGGCCGCCGCCCGCGACTACCAGCTCATCTTCATGGACTGCCTGATGCCCGAGATGGACGGCTTCGCCGCCACGGCCGAGATCCGCCGCCAGGAGGGCCCGGGCCGCCACGTGCCGGTCATCGCCCTGACCGCCAGCGCCCTGGCCGAGGACCGGGCCCGCTGCCTGGCCGCGGGCATGGACGAGCACATAGCCAAGCCCCTGGTGCCGGCCCAGGTGGCCGCCGCCCTGGCCAAGTGGGCCGTCCCCGCGGCTGCCGGCGGCTCCGGCGTGCTCGCCCAGATCGAGGCCCGCCTGGACCAGCTACGCGGCCCCGACCCGGCCCACAGCGCCCCCGTCATCGAGGGCCTGCTCCGCAAGATGATCGACCGCATCCCCGGCCACATCGAGAAGATGAGCCAGGCCCTGGCCCTCGACGACGCCCCCACCCTGCGCAACGAGGCCCACCAACTGAAAGGCATCATGGCCAACATCGGCGCCGCCTCCGCCGCCGACGCCTGCGGCCACGTGGAAGATCAGGCCCGCCTGGGCGACCTCAACACGGCGGTGGAAGCGCTGGCCGCCCTGCACCCCGAGATCGACGCCGTCCGCGACGCCGTGGACATCATTCTTCGCACGCCCGCGGGTACGAGGCCGGCCTGACCTGCGACCACCGGATCGTCAGGCGCGCTCGAGGTGGGCTGCCATCGCCGTCATGAGGCGCTCGCGGGCGTCGACCTCCTTCAGCCGGGCGTCGGTGGCCTGCCGGCGCCACATGTCGCGCGGGCTGTGGATGTCGCGCGTGCTCGCGGTGGGTTCCTCGCCCGCCTCGGACTGCTTGCTCAGCGCGTACCGGAGCTTCTCGTGGCGGTCGAGCCACGCCTCGAACGCCTCGCGCACGGCGGGCTCGGCGAACAGTCCGACCAGCACACGGGCGCGCACCAGGTCCTCGTCGTCCGCGCCGGCTGTGCTGACCCGCACCACCGTCGTCGCGATCTCGACGTACGAATCCTCGAGCCGGCGGTCGCGGCGGTCGGCCCCGGCCTGGATGTGGCGCAGTTCCTCCAGCCGGCGGCCCTGGTCGCCGGTCAGTTCGGCCAGCGCCTCGGCGTGCCGGTTGCTCTCGCGCGCGAGCTCGGCGGTCTGCCGCTGGCTGCGTACGCTCGTGGCCCAGCCGAAGAGCAGGCCGGCCACCGCCACCACCCCGCTGCCGACCGGCGTGATCCAGTCCATCGGGTCAGTCGGCGCAGTAGCGGCCGTCGTAGGCGGAGCCGTCGATGACGCCGCCCCACTTGACGCACGAGCCGTCCGCCACCGGGCCCGCCTTGGCGCCGCCCGCGGAGAACTCGTCCTTGCGCCGGTCGCTGGCCCGCGGCTGCCCGTCGACCTCGGCGTAGGCCGACATGGAGATCTTCTTGCCGTTGCTGACGCTGCGAAGCGTGACCGTGCAGACCTGCTCGCCCTCGTTCAGCGAGAGCAGGAGGACCTGCCCGACCTCCTGGCCGTCGCCGTCGCGCACCTTGCCCTGGTCGACCTCCTGGAAGTCGTCGCCGCAGAGCGCCTCGGCGGTGATCGGGTTCTCGGTCTCGGTCTCGCTCGGCTCCGGTTCCGGGGATTCCGTGGTCTCGGTCGGTTCCGGCGCCGGGTTCTTCGTGCGCGGGGTCGAGGCGGGCTTGCGGGTCTTGGGCGGCTTGGTCGACGGGCTGGTGTCGCCGGCGATCACCCCGTTCGACGACGTGTCCTCGCCCGCGCTGTCGGACATGGCGAAGGCCACCCCGATGCCGCCCACGCCCACCACGACCGCGGCGATGGCCGACGCCAGGACGATGTTGCGGCGACGGTTGCGACCGGCGGACGAGCCGGAGCCCGGACCCGGACCGAAACCGCGGTCGGAGTCGGCCACGCCGGCGCCCGGCAGCGGGATCGCCACCGCCCCGGCAGCGGGCATCCGGCCCGAGGACGTGCCGTAGCCGGCTTGCGGCGGCACCCCGGCCGAGGCGCGACCGGCCTGGTAGCCACCGGACGACACCGGGCGGGCCGATCCCGTGTTCTGGTAGCCGGGCGACACCGGCCGGGCGGAGCCGGTGTTCTGGTAGCCGCGCGGCGGCACCGCCGGAGCGGGCATGCGGCCCGAGGTGGCCGGGCCGGGCTGGCCGTACGGGCGGGTGGCCTGGGTGTTCGTCGGGCCCTGGAAGCGGGTCGCCTGGGTGTTCGGCGGGCGGCCCGGGGAACGAGCCACGGTGGCCATCTCGGCCGCGCTCGAGAAACGCTGCGACGGCTCCTTGGCCAGGGCGCGCAGCACCAGGGCGGCCACCGGCGGCGGCACGTCGGCGGGCAGGGTCGGCAGATCGCCGTACACCAGCTGGGACATGACCTGCAGCGGGTTGTCACCGACGTAGGGCGGGCGGCCGGTGAGGCAGCAGTAGGCGACGGCGCCGAGGGCGTACACGTCGGTCTGCGGGCCGATCTTCTTGGCCTCGGCCTGCTCGGGGGCCATGTAGTTGACCGAGCCGAGCACCACGTTGGTGCCGGTCAGCCCGGCCCCGGCGGCGGAGCGGGCGACCCCGAAGTCGACCAGCACGATCGCGCCGTTGCGGCGGACCAGCAGGTTGGCCGGCTTGACGTCGCGGTGCACGATGCCCGCCTCGTGGGCGACCTGCAGCGCGTCGGCCACCTGGGCCACGATCGTCATCGTCTCGCCCGGGCTGAGCCGGCCCGCCTGCTCGATGCGCTTGGCCAGCGAGATGCCCTCGATGAACTCCATCACCAGGTAGTCGGTGCGGTTCCCCCCGACCTGGGCGTTCTCGCCGTAGTCGTACACCTGCACGATGCCGGGGTGGCGCAGCGCGGCCATCATGCGGGCCTCGGTGCGGAACCGCTGCAGGAACTCGCGGTCGGCCATCAGGGCGGGCAGGATCGTCTTGACGGCGATCGGCCGGTGGAGCATGAGGTCCTCGCCCCGCCAGACCTCACCCATGCCACCGGCGGCGATCCGCTGGGTCAAGCGATAACGGTCGTTGAGCATGGTTCCCGGGGACAGCACCCGGACATGCTACTCAAGCCGAACAACCCCGAAAGGGAGCGGCCCGGCCGACTCCGTGGGGACGGAGTGGGCCGGGCCGCGGGGAGCGCCGGAGGGTTGACCCGCTGGGTCAGGCCTTCCCGGCCGGCGCTGGTTCGAGCGCGGTGTCGGCGGGCGGAGGCGGAGCGTCATCGTCCGAATGCGGATCGTCGAGCATGGTGGCCTCGTCGAACGGGTCCTCGCCGGTCAGCACCGCGCGGGTCTTGTCGCGGTCGATCTCGTTGGTCCAGGTGCCGACCAGGACGGTGGCGACCGCGTTGCCGGCGAAGTTGGTCAGCGCCCGGGCCTCGGACATGAACCGGTCGATGCCCACGATCAGGCCGACGCCGTCGACCAGTTCGGGGCGGTGGCTCTGCAGGCCGCCGGCCAGCGTGGCCAGGCCGGCGCCGGTGATGCCGGCCGCGCCCTTGGAAGCGATGATCATGAACACCAGCAGCGAGATCTGCTCGCCGATGTTCAGCGGCTGGTCCAGCGCCTCGGCGATGAACAGCGAGGCCATGGTCAGATAGATGGCCGTGCCGTCGAGGTTGAAGGAGTAGCCGGTCGGGACGGTGATGCCGACGACCGGCTTGCTGACGCCGAGGTGCTCCATCTTGGCGATCAGCCGGGGCAGCGCCGACTCCGACGACGAGGTCGACAGGATCAGCAGGAACTCGCGGCCCAGGTACTTGAGCAGCGAGAAGATGTTCATCCGGGCGACCAGCCAGAGGATCACCGCGAGGATGACGAAGACGAAGATCGCGCAGGTGACGTAGAAGCCGAGCATGATCTGCGCGAGGCTCTTGAGCGCGTCCACCCCGGTCTCGCCGACCACCGCCGCGATCGCGCCGAACGCGCCGATCGGGGCCAGCCACATGATCATGGCGAGGATCTTGAAGACCAGTCGCTGGATGGTCGTGATGGCTCGCAGCACCGGCTCGCCCCGGCGGCCCATGCCCTGCACCGCGAAGCCGACCAGCAGCGCCACGAGCAGCGTCTCCAGGACCTCACCGTCGGTCAGCGACGACAGCAGGCTGTTGGGGATGATGCCGAGGATGAAATCGGCCAGGCTCTCGTCGGCCGCGCCGCCCGCCGCCTTCTGACCGGCCGCCGCCGCGTCCGGGTCGAGGTGCAGCCCGGCGCCGGGGTGGATGATGTTGCCGACCACGAGGCCGATCGCGAGGGCCACGGTCGACATGACCAGGAAGTAGCCGAGGGCCAGACCACCGACGCGGCCGACCTTGGCCGCCTGCCGGATCGAGCCGACGCCCAGCACGATGGTGCAGAAGATGACCGGGGCGATCATCATCTTGATCAGGTTGACGAAGCCGGTGCCGATCGGCTTGAGCTCCTTGGCGACATCCGGAACCACGAGGCCGAGCACGATGCCGGCCACGACCGCCGCGATGACCGCCAGGTAGAGGTAGTGCGTTCTGTCCCGCCTGACCCGCGGGGTGGGGCTCTGGGTCTCCATGGAGCAGACTGTGTCCTGCGTCTCAGCTCGAGGGCGACATTGCGTTCATTCTGTTTACTGCCGGGAACCGGAACCGAAACATGCCTTTAGCAAGACGGTGGAGCATCGCGCGCCAGCTCTTCGTGCTCCAGGCGCTGGTGGTGACGGCCCTGGTCGCGATCGGCACGGCCGGAGCGGTGCTGCTGGCCCGCGACGACACCGAGCAGGCGGCCATCGACCAGGTCACCGGCATCGCCCAGGCGATCGCCCACAATCCTCTGGTCATCGAAGCGGTGCGCGGCCCCGATCCGTCCGAGGTGCTGCAGCCGTACGCCGAAAGCGTCCGCCTGGCCACCGGCACCGACTTCATCGTGGTGATGGCGACCGACCGCACCCGGTACACGCACACCAATCCGCAGCTGATCGGCCGGCGGTTCATCGGGACGATCCAGGACGCGCTCGACGGCGGCACGGTGATCGAGAAGAGCGTCGGCACTCTCGGTGAATCCGTGCGCACGGTGGTGCCGGTGCGGGACGACAGCGGCCGGGTGATCGCGCTCGTGTCGGTCGGCATCAGGACCCACGCGATCAACCAGAAACTGCTGAGCCGCACGCCCGCTGTGGCCATCCCGACGGCGCTGGCGCTGCTGCTTGCGGCGGCCGGGTCGTGGCTGCTCAGCCGTCGGCTGCGACGCCAGACGCACGGCCTGGGACCGGCCGAGATGACCCGGATGTACGAGTATCACGACGCGGTGCTCCACTCGGTGCGCGAGGGTCTGGTCGTGGCCGACCGCTCCGGGCAGGTGACGCTGGTCAACGACGAGGGCCGGCGGCTGCTGGGCGACGGCGACCTGCCGCCCGAGATCAGCGAGCTGCTCGCCTCGAAGACAACGGTCGAGGACGAGCCGGTGCTGGCCGGCGACCGCATCCTGGTCGCGAACCAGCGGGTGATCCGCTCGGAGGGACAGACCGTCGGCACGGTGCTGACGCTGCGCGACCACACCGAGTTGCGCGCGCTGGCCGGCGAGCTCGACTCCGTCCGCGGCCTGACCGAGGCGCTGCGCGCGCAGGCCCACGAGTCCGCCAACCGGCTGCACACCGTGCTCACCATGGTCGAACTGGGCCGCACCGACGAGGCCGTGCGCCTGGCCACGGCCGAGCTCGAGGTGGCGCAGCAGCTGACCGATCAGGTGGTGGGCGCGCTCAGCGAGCCCGCGCTGGCCGCCCTGCTGCTGGGCAAGTCGGCCCAGGCCGCCGAGCGCGGCGTGCAACTGGTGGTGGACGATGCTTCCCGGCTCGGCAGCACCCCGCTGCCCAGCCGTGATCTGCTCACCGTGGTCGGCAACCTGGTCGACAACGCGCTGGAGGCGGTGGCCGGCACCGAGCCGCCGAGGGAGGTGACAGTGCTGGTGGTCGAACGGGACGGAGCTGTCCTCGTGCGGGTGGGCGACACCGGGCCCGGGCTGTCGTCAGCCGACGCGTTCCAGCGGGGCTGGTCGACCAAGGCCGAGGGTCGCGGGCTCGGCCTGGCGCTGGTCAAGCAGGTGGTGGACCGGCACGGCGGCAGCATCGACCTGGCGGGGGCCGGGGGTGGGGGCGCGCTGATCACCGTACGGCTGCCGGTGCGCCCGCTTTCCGCAGCTCACTCGCTTCCCGCAGCGCCGGAGACCGCGTGAGCGCCATCCGGGTGCTCGTTGTGGAGGACGAGCCGCTTCTGGCTGAGGCCCACGCCGCGTACGCGGGAAGGGTCGAGGGCTTCGAGGTGGCCGCCGTCGCGCACACGGCGCAGCGGGCGATGGCCACGCTGCGCACGACACCGGTCGACCTGGTGCTGCTCGACCTGAACCTGCCCGACATGAACGGGCTCGAGCTGACCCGGGCCCTGCGCGCGGCCGGGATCAGCACCGACGTGCTGGTCGTGACGTCGGCGCGGGACCTGGCGGTGGTGCGTTCGGCGGTCTCGCTGGGCGTCACGCACTACCTGCTCAAGCCGTTCACGTTCGCCACCTTCCGGGAGAAGCTGCTGGGGTACGCCCGGTACCGGGCCCACATGCTCGGCGTGGAACCGGTCGCGGCACAGCACGAGATCGACCGCGCGTTCGCGGCGCTGCGCGGAGCCTCCCCCGACTCGCTGCCCAAGGGACTCGACCAGGGCACGCTCGACCTGGTGCTCGGCGTGCTGCGCGGCGCCGCCGAGGCGACCGGGCTGTCGGCGGCCGAGGTGGCCGCGCGGATGGGCGCCTCCCGGGTCACCGCGCGGCGCTACCTGGAGCATCTGGCCGAGGCCGGGCAGGTCGCGCGGAGCCCCCGCTACGGCGGGCCGGGGCGCCCCGAGGTCGAGTACCGCCGCGTCCGCTAGGAACGCGGGCTCAGGGTGGCGAAGGTCGCGGCGGTGGTGGTTCCGTAGACGAGGTGAGCGCTGAGGTCTTTGGCCAGCGTCACCCGGTCGTACTCGTAAATGGGCTTGTAGAGGCCCGCGGGCGGGAGCACCGCGTAGCCGGTGAGCCAGACGCCGGCGCCGAAGGGCGGGCCGTAGGTGACGCGCGGTTTCGGCAGCGAGCCGGCCAGCACTCCGTAGGCGGCGCCGTTGAGGATTCCGTAGCCCCAGTGCGTGATGTTGTTGACCAGCGCGGCCTGGCTGTCGGGGAGTTTGCGCTGGAAGAGGCCCTCGTACAGGCGGCGTCCGACCTGGGCCGGCGCGGGCGCGTCGTCCCAGGTCCGCACGGTTGACGAGAACTCCCAGGCGAGGAAGCCGTCCTGGCCGCCGCCGCGCTTGTATCGCCAGAAGAGCAGCGCGTCCATGGCGAGGGTGCCGACCGTGCCGGCGACGAGGCCGCGGATGACGGCGCCCAGAGGAGTCGTGCGGGTCATGGGTTTCCCTTCGTCGTGCTGGTTCCCCTCAGACTGCCCCCCGGCTGCGGGAATGGGGCTCGGCGTAACGGACGTCTCACTGCCGGCCCGGCCGTGCAGCGCATGAATGATTCGGCGTGGTTATCGTGAACCCATGGCAACCGAGAGGGCGATCACTCCGATGGGGACGGTCTCGTTCCGCCTCGGTCTGCTCGGGGTCGCGCAGGATGCGCTGTACGCGTCGCGGCTGGCGAGCCTCGAGCTGAAGCCGAAGCATGTGGCGCTGCTGTGCATCCTGCGGTTGCGGGCCGCCGGGTCCCAGATGGAACTGGCCGGCCTGCTCGGCGTGGCGCCCAGCCTGGTGGTGCTGCTGGCTGATCACCTCGAGGAGCGGGGTGCGATTCAGCGCGTACGCGACCCGGCCGACCGCCGCCGGCAGAGCCTCCGCCTGACCGAAAAGGGGCTGCGGCTGCTCGCGTCGGCGACCGAGGTGGCCGCCGAGCTGGACGAGGAACTGGCCGCCGCCCTGCCGGCAGCCGACCGGGCCGCGCTCAGCACCGCCCTGGATCGCCTGCTGGCGGCATCTCCGCACCGTTCCTGACCTCGGCCGCTCGTCACCACGGTGGACGGGCGCGGCCTTCGGGCAGCCCCGCCTGCGCTCTCACGCGAGCCGGGTGCGGCAGCTCTCGCTCAGTCCGCCGTGCAGCAGCCGTCGGCGCAACCAGTGGGTTCCTCGTTGTTTCCGCGGGCGATCGGTTCGGTCCTTCCGCCGGCGATCGGTTCGGCCTTTCCGCCGGCGATCGGTTCGGTCTTGCCGCCGGCGATCGGTGGGGTGCAGCAGGTGTCGCCGCGCCAGGCCTCCCGGCCTTCCTTGACCGCGACGGCGGCGATGATCAGGGCGGCGACCGGGTCGGCCCAGCTCCAGCCGAGCACGCTGTTGAGGGCCAGGCCGATCAGCAGGACTGCGGACAGGTAGGTGCAGAGCAGGGTCTGCTTCGAGTCGGCGACGGCGGTGCGGGAGCCCAGCTCGCGGCCGGCTCGGCGCTGCGCATAGGAGAGGCCGGGCATGACAGCCAGCGAGACGGCGGCCAGGAGCAGGCCGACCGTCGAGTGCCCGGCCTCGGAGCCGGTGAGCAGGGTGCGTACGGACTCGAAGGTGACGTAGGCGGCCAGCGCGAAGAACGACAGTGCGATGACGCGCAGCGCCGCCTTCTCGCGGGCCTCGGGGTCACGGCCGCTGAACTGCCACGCGACGGCCGCCGCCGAGGAGACCTCGATGACGGAGTCGAGGCCGAAACCGATCAGCGCGGTGGAGTTGGCGACGGTGCCGGCGGTGATCGCGACGACAGCCTCGATGACGTTGTAGGCGATCGTGATGCCGACCAGCAGGCGGATCCGGCCGGCCAGAACGGCACGCCGCGACGGGCTCGGACCGAGCTGGAGAACCATCAGCAACCACCCTTCATCTCACCGGCGACGCCGGGACGGCGACTCATCTCGCTGTCCCCATGGCCAGAACCACACCGAACCAGCCCGCCATCAGCAGGATCCCTTCGCCTCGCCGTCGCCGCCACGCGCAGCCAAGACCGAATCGGCCGACCATCAGCAGCCTTTCGTCTCGCTGCCCGACCGAATTGGCCGCTTGTCAGCAGCAGCCCTGGGTTTCGCTGTCGGGGCAGGCGGCCGGGTCGACCGCCAGGACCAGGCCGAGCAGGTCGCCCAGGGCGTGTCGCAGGCGGCTGTCGGCCAGCTCGTAACGGGTGCGGCGGCCCTCGGGCACGGCGACGACCAGGCCGCAACCGCGCAGACAGGACAGATGGTTGGACAGATTCTGCCGCGTGACGCCGAGCAGGTCGGCCAGCTCCGCCGGGTAACCGGGGGCGTCGCGCAGGGCCAGCAGCAGCCGCGCCCGGGTCGGATCGGACAACGCGTGACCGAATCGCGCGAGCACCTGGCCATGGGCGACTGTCTGCATGCGGCCGACAGTACAGCGCCTGCTGTATTCAGTGGAAGATGAATCAACAACTTATCTGAATCGGATTCCGACGCCGCACTGATCAGGATCCGGGCGATGTGGGATTCTTCCGCCATGACGACGCCGCAGCCGCCCGAGCCCCTCCAGCGCCCGACGCCCCCGCCCGGGCCGGACGCGGAGCCGGCAGCCGGCGAGTCGCCATCCCCACCCGACCCCGCGCCCGCGGGCGAAACTTTTCAGCCCAGCACGGCTCCCACAGCAAACGAGTCACCTCAGCCCGGTCCGGCGCCATCCCAGCCCGGCCCAGCCCCGAGAGCGAACGAACCGTTCACCACCGGCCCGACGCCGACAGCCGGCAATCCGTTCCAGCCCAGCGAGGCTCCGACAGCAGGCGATCCATTCCAGCGCGGACCAGCGCCAGGCGACCCATTTCAAGCGGGCCAGGCACCAACGGCCGGCGAATCGTTCCCGGCGAGCCAGCCACCAACGGCCGGCGACCCGTTCCACGCGAGCCAAGCGTCAACGGCAGGCGACCCGTTCCCAGCGAGCCAGCCACCAACAGGCGGCGACTCGTTCCGGCCCGGCCCAGCTCCAGGCGACCCGTTCCAGGCGAGCCAGGCGCCAACGGCCGGCGACCCGTTCCCGGCGGGGCAGGCGCCAACGGCCGGCGACCCGTTCCAGCCCGGCCCCGCCACCGGTGCGGGTGGACAGCAGGTTCAGAACGGCGGCGGAGCAGCGAAGCCGTCCCGGGCGTGGCTGGTCGGGGGCGCCGCGGGGGCGGTGGTCGGCGCGCTCGTCGTCGGGATTCTCTGGGCGGCCAGCTCGTTCGTCGGCGGCGGTGGCAGCGACGACGACGCGGCCGAGGACGCCGCGGCAGCGTGTGGGGTCTTCCAGCGCGTGCCCGACGACTGGAAGCAGGAGACCGTCACCGAGGAGAACACCTATCAGCTCGGCGGGGCCATCGCGCTGGCCCAGGCCGCCGGCCAGCGGGACGCGAAGTACCGCGCCCTCGCCACCCAGGCCCAGCAGGTGCAGCAGGCGGTCGTCACATTCGACATCGGCCGGGTCAACCAGCTGGTCGTCGACGTCCGCAACACCTGCGACGACCTCTGATCAGCACGGAGCCGAGGCGACGTCCCCTGATCAGCGCCGCGCCGAGGCGTCGATCTCTGATCAGCGCCGCGCCGAGGCGTCGATCTCTTCGCGCCGCCGCCGCACCAGGCCGTCGAAGGCCTCGTCGGGCAGCGGCCGCGCGTCGCTGAGCTTGATGCCGCCCTTGGTCGAGCGGTAGCCGTCGAGGTCGGCGACGACCGCGGCCACCACCTCGGCGCTGAACGGGAAGACCGAGTATCCGTGCTTGGCCGCCACGACGCTGATCAGCGGCTTTCCGCGGTAACGGTGCGCCGCCATGCCGTAGCTCGTGCCCTCTTCGGCCTCCGGCACGAGCTCGACCACCCGCTTCCGCAGCCGTTCCAGCATGGCGCGGGCCGGCTCGTCGACGCCCCCGATGTAGTCGGCCACCTCACCCATGGGTCTCATGCTGCCGTACGCCGCATGAGAACGCCGATCATCGCCGTGCTCTGCCGGCGGGTGAGCAGGATGCGGCCGGCCGCTGCCAGGAAACGGTTGGCCCGGCCGGCGATGACGCCGGGCTGCGCCTTGCGGCGGGACAGCGCTTCAAAAGCGGTCTCGACCACCTGCTCGGCGGTCATCCGACGACTGCCACCGTCCGCGGTGCCGCCCGCGACGTCGAAGAACTCGGTCTCGGTGGCACCCGGTGACAGGGCGAGCACGCGCAGGCCGGTGCCGCGCGACTCGTACCAGAGCGCCTCGGTGAAGCTGAGCACGAACGCCTTGGTCGCGCCGTAGACGGCCATCGTCGGGTTGCCCTGATAGGCCGCCATGCTCGCCACGTTGATCAGGAAGCCGTCGCCCCGGTGACGGAGGCGCTCGATGAACGTACGGCTGATGTCGACGACGCTCGTCACGTCGACCGCGATCTCCTGGCGCAGGCGCTCCGGGTCCTCCTCGTGGAAGGCGCCGTGGGTCGCGAAGCCGGCGTTGTTGACGACGCTGGTGATGTCGATGCCGCGGCGGCTCAGCTCTTCGTCGAGCGCGGCGCCGACTCCGGGCGTGCTCAAGTCGAGCAAGATCACATGCGTCCGGACCCCGTGCAGCGACGCGGCGAGCGCTTCGAGCCGGTCGCGCCGGCGGGCGACCAGCACAACGTCAGCCCCGCGGGCGGCGAGACCCCGGGCGAAGGCAGCGCCGATGCCTGAACTGGCCCCCGTGACGAGGACGGTCTGGTTGCGGTACTCGATCGGCTTCATGCTGGCACGGTAGGCCTGGTTGGCACTGAGTGTCAACTAGTCACTGCTCGCCTATACTGCTCGGATGGTCAACGAGGGGATGTGGAACCGCACCCGGCAGGCGGCGATCGGCGAGATCAGCGCGATCGCCATGGACCTGTTCCTGGAGCGCGGTTTCGAGGTGACGACTTTCGATGACATCGCCACGGCGGCCGGCATCTCGCGGCGATCGCTGTTCCGCTACTTCGGCACGAAGGAAGACATCGTCCTGGTCCACCTGGCCGACGAGGGCAAGCTCGCCCTGGAAGCCCTCGAGGCGCGCCCCGACGACGAGCCGGTGTGGACAGCACTGCTCAACGTGCTGCTGCTGATCGACGACGACGGCGGCGACCGCGAGCGTCTCCTCAAGATCTCCGAGATGATGTACGACGTCCCGTCGCTCCGGTCCCGCAGCCTCGAGAAGCATCTGCAGTGGCAGTCCGACCTGCTCCCCGAGGTGAAGCGCCGCCTCGGCGCCGCCTCCGGTGACCTCCAGGCCGCGGCCGTGATCGCCAGCGCCGTCGCCTGCCTCGACGCCGCCGGCGAGATCTGGACCAGATCGCGCGGCCAGATCCCCCTCAGCCATCTGCTGACCGACGCCTTCGACGCCGTGCAACAGGCCGCCCGCTGACGCCCGACCGCGTCGTGCGGCACGAAGCGTTCCCGTTACGTCCGCTGCAGCAGGGCGCGCGCCTCGGCCGGCGCCTTCATCTGCCCCTCGAAACCGTTTCCGATCGGATGCGCCGCGAGCATGCCGGGCGCCCGACACGCGTTCGAAAACGCTTGAGATCCTGCAGCGCCCGGTCAGGAGTGCGCCACACCTGGCATCCTGCCGTCGTCGCCGCTTTGACAGCGGAGGGTCCGGATGGTGTGGTGGTGCCCGTGAAGGGTCAGATTGTGCACTCGCCCGCCGGTGAGGAAGTTGTCCTCGACGACGTCGGTCAGACGGTGCTGCTGGACAACCCGGTCGTACGGGTGTGGGACGTGTCCTTGGAAGCCGGGGAGACCCACCCCTGGCACCTGCACCACAACCCCTACGTCGTTCTGAGCCTGGCCGGCTCGAAGGCGCGCATGGACTGGTTGGACGGCAGTGAGCCGCGCTTCCTCAACGAGTACCGCGGCGGCTCGGTCTATCGTCCGCTGTCGCCCGTGCACCGGCTCACCAACATCGGGGGCCGCTTCTATCAGAACCGGCTCGTGGAGTTGAAGGACCTCGGCGAGAACCTGCCGTCCCCGGTGGACGTGGGGCCGGGCGACCGGAGCGTCGAGGGCGAGCGGCCGGGGCCGGAACTGGCCGACGGCCGCCTGCCGGTGATCGACCACCCGCACGTCAAGGTGTGGACGGTCACCGTGGACGAGGGCCGCAAGCTCGACCTGGCCGACCTTCCGCACGTCGTGGCGGCGCTGGATCCGGGCGCCGACGGTGGCGTCTCGTTCCACCCGGGCGGGCCGCTGACACTGACCGAGCCGGGTGAGTGGTTCGTCCTCGAACTGACATACACCGCGTCCTCGAACTGACCGAGGGCCCATGCCCCAGCGGCCCGCCGCCGAGAGCCGATCCCACAGCGGCCCGCCGCCGAGAGCCGATCCGGCAGCCACCTGCCCGCCGATTCGATCGTGCGGCGGCCCGTTGCATCGTCACCGCTCAGTAGAGGTCGAAGCGGAAGACCTCGAAGCCGCTCGCGTACTTCGTGCCCATCTTGCTGCCGGCCTGCCGGGCGAAGCCCTCGAGAAACTCCTCGGCGTCGAAGTCGCCCGAACCGAGCCCGCGCAGATAGGCCGCGTGCGCCTCGAGTGAGCGCACGCCGAGGTCGAACGTGGCGGTCGTGTCCACACCGTGCTTCGCCTGTGGGGAGCCGGCCGCCCAGACCTGGCGGACGCCGCCCCACTTCTCCAGGCCCTCGTCGATCTGTTCGCGGAACACCCAGCGATTGGCCGCGTCGCGCACCGCGTCGAGCACGGCCCTGCCGGTGGCGATGTGGTCGGCCATGTTGAGCGCGGCGCCGTCCGGGTCCCAGCTGTCACGGAAGTTGTTGGTGATCACGATTTCCGGGCGGTGCACGCGGATCACCCGGGCCAGGACGCTTCGCAGCGTCACGCCGTACTCGATCACGCCGTCGGGCAGGCCCAGGAACTCCACCTGTTTCACGCCCACGATTTCCGCGGACGCCCGCTGCTCCACCTCGCGCACCGGGCCCGCCTCGTCCGGGTCCATGGCGTCGATGCCCGCCTCGCCGCTGGTGAGCAGCACGTACACCATGTCCTTGCCCTGCCCGGTCCACCGCGCGACGGCTGCCGCGGCGCCGAATTCCAGATCGTCGGGGTGGGCCACGATCGCCAGCCCTCGTTGCCAGTTCTCGTCGACGGGCTGCCACTGAACGTCATCGGTCATGGGCCCATCATGCGCCGGAAACCGCTCGTCAGGACCCGGCGATTCCGGCGCGGCGCAACCGGTCGGCCAGGACGCGGCAGCGCTCGCGCAGTTCGGGCGGGTCGAGCACCTCGAAATCGTGCCCGAGCAACACGATGTGCAGGAGGACGAAGTCGAGGCTGCCGGCGCCGCTGACGACCTCGCTGCCGCCGTCGCGCTCCCGCACGAGCGCGGCCGAGGCGGGAATCTGCGCGCGGACGGTCTCGAAGGGCGCGCGCACCAGGAACCGGGCCTGGTGCCGGTACACCCGGCTGGAAATGCTTTCCTGCACGTACGCGGCGGCGTCCGGGGCCTCGCGCGGGCGGAAGCGCCAGGTGCGGGCGGCGACATCGCTCATCCGGTCGAGGCGGAAGGTACGCCAGTCGTCGCGTTCCAGGTCGTACGCGAGCAGGTACCACCGCCGGTCGGAGGCGACCAGGCGGTAGGGCTCGACCCGGCGCCACCCGCCCTTGTAGGTGAACCCCGCTTCGACCCCGTCGCGGCAGGCGCGGGCCAGCGTCATCAGCACCTCGGAGTCGACCGGCGGACGGCCGCCCCCGAACGACTCGACCGCGCCGGCCAGCGCCTGCACCTCGTGGCGGAGCCGGACCGGCAGCACCCGGTCGAGCTTGGTCAGGGCGCTCAGGGCCGCGTCCCCGCCCTCCGCGCCGGCCAGGAGCGCGACCGCGGTGGCGATGGCCTCCTCGTCGTCGAGCAGCAGCGGTGGCAGGGCCTGGCCCGCGCCGAGCTGGTAGCCGCCGCCGACGCCCTGACCGGCGTGCACCGGGTAGCCGAGGGTGCGCAACCGCTCGACGTCGCGCCGCACGGTGCGGGTGGTGACACCGAGCCGGTCGGCCAGTTCGGGCCCGGTCCACACCCGTCGCTGCTGGAGCAGGCCGAGCAGGGCCAGCACCCGCTCGGTCGTGCCCCGGTCGTCCACAGATCCCAGTGTCGCAGACATAGCGGACCGATCCTGTCCTCGTTCCGTGTCAGGGTGTGCTCATGGACGTCAACTGGAACGAGACGCTGCGGGAGCAGTGGACCTGGCACTGGGACAACCAGTTGCGGGCGCGGCTCGACGGGCTGACCGACGACGAATACTTCTGGTCACCGGTGCCGGAGGCGTGGAGCGTGCGGCCGGACGAGCCCGGTGGTATCGACTTCGCCTTCCCCGAGCCGACCCCGCCCCCGTTCACCACGATCGCCTGGCGGCTGGGGCACGTGGTCGTGGGGGTGCTCGCGATGCGGAACGCCGCCCACTTCGGGACGCCCCAGGTGTCGTACGAGAAATGGTCTTATGCCGGGACCGCGGCGGAGGCCCTGTCTCAATTGGAGGAGCAGCTGGCCGTGTGGCTGGAAGGCGTTCGCAGCCTGGGCGAGGACGGCCTGGCCGAGCCGTGCGGCGCCAAGGAGCCGTACCCCGAACTGCCGATGGCCGCGCTGGTGCTGCACATCCACCGCGAGCTGATTCATCATCTGTCCGAGGTCTGCCTGCTGCGCGACCTCTATGTGAGAGGAGCCGGCCGATGAGCCGTCACATCCAAGTCACCTTCGACGCCCGGGATCCCGCGAAGCTGTCGTCGTTCTGGCGGGACGTACTGGGCTACGTGCATCCCGGGCCGCCCGGGGTCACGCTCGCGACGGGCGAGGATCCGCTGGCCGCGTGGGAAGTCTTCCTCGAGAAGCGCGGTGTGCCACCCGAGGCCCGCAACCAGGCCTCGGCCATCGAGGACCCGGACGGCGACGGCCCCCGCATCTTCTTCCAGCAGGTGCCGGAGGACAAGGTCGCGAAGAACCGGGTGCACCTGGACGTGCGGAATGCGCCCGGCCTCGAGGGCGACGAGCGGATGGCCGCCCTCGAGAAGGAATGCGACCGGCTGGTGGCGCTGGGCGGCAAGCGGGTGAGTCGTTCCGAGCCCGCTCCGCCGATGAGCCACGGCTTCATCGTGATGAACGACCCCGAGGGCAACGAGTTCTGCCTCGACTGAACGGGGGGCGGGAGCGTCGCCGGGCGACGCTCCCGCCGGCGGATCAGCAGTACGTGGACTGCTTGCCGATCACCTTGTACGGACAGTCCGCCACCTCGGCCAGCAGCAGCGCCGCCTCACGGTTGCGCGTGGTCTCGCGCGTGATCACGCTGGCCGGCGGATAGAAGCCGCCGCCCGACGCCGACCGCGGGTACAGCTCGAACGTGTACGCGAAGATCTTGTGCGTCCCCCACAGCCAGTCGAGCGAGTCACCGTCGGTGATGTACAGGTCGGACGACTGCTCGGCGGTGTAACCATTGGTCGCGGCCATCTGACGGCCGAATGTGGCGAACGTGTTGTAGTCGTCCGTGGTCATGCCGGTGGTGGTGTTCGCCGTGGTGTGACCGAAGGGCCAGAGCACGAGCTCGGAGTAGCTGTGGAAGTCCATGGCCGCGCGGATCTGCTGCTTGCCGCCCACTACCCGGCCGTTGACGAAGTCGCGGACGGCGCGGGTCTCGGGCGCGGAGAAGGCCGACGGCCCGCGGTAGGTCGCCGACGAGGTGCTGCCCGACGAACCGCCGCAGCAACCCCAGCGGTAGCCGTAGTTGCGGTTCAGGTCGGTGCCGATGTTCGACGAGCCGCTGTTGGGCTGCCGGTTCTTGCGCCACGAACGGTAGCTGCCGGTCGCGACGTCGTACTCGGAACCGTCCGGGTTGACCGACGGGATGACCCAGATCTCGCGGCTGTTCACGACGTTGCGGACCCGGGTGTCGCTCGCGTAGTTGTCGGTGAACAGGTGCAGCAGATAGATCGCCATCTCGACCGTGAGGTGCTCGCGAGCGTGGTGATTGGCGTCGTACAGGATCTCGGGCTCGCTCTCGTCGGCGCCGACGTTGTCCGAGATCTTCACGGCCACGATGTCGCGGCCCTCGTAGGTCCGCCCGATCGTGCGCTTGCTCGCGATCGACGGGTTGGCCGCGACGATCTGGTTCACCTCGGTGATCAGCTCGCTGTAGTTGTGGTAGGGCGCGTCCGACGGCGGGAAGTCGAACGTGCTCAGCACGGGCTGCACGGTGAAGCCCTGCCGCTGCAACGCCCGCACCTCGGCCGGGGTAGCGGTGACGGTGACAACGGCGTGCTCGACGCTGTCGATGGCCACGCCGGTGCGGGCGATCACGTTGCGCTGGCCTTGCTGGCGTACGTCGTGAATCTCGTACTGGGCCGGTTCGGCGCTCGCCGTCGGCGCGGCGTCGGCCGGCATGCCGGCGAGGATGGCGCCCAGCACAGCGACGGCGAGTGCGGCCGCGGTGGTGCGTCGTCGTCTCATGAACGACCTCCGGGTCGGGGGATGGTGCCCTCAGCCCACCACCGGCTGGAATTGATAGCAATCGATCAGGCCATGCCAGTCCGTACCTCTCACCGACGTGATGAGCGCATCAGATGACGACGGGACTCCCAGTACCGGCAGCCGGCCCGCGACTACCGCCGGGCGCGCCTGACCGCCAGAACGATGAGACCGACACCGAGGATGGCGGGAACACCGATCAGGCCCGCCTGGTGGTGGCGTTGCCGGGGCTGCTCTCGCATCATCGGTGACATCGCGAATCTCGAGGAGACGCTGTGAGCTTTGACGAAATCTTCGCCGGCCGGCGGGTCATGGCGATCCTGCGCGGCCTGTCACCGCGCGAGACGATCAGCGTCGCGGGGGCGTTGTGGGACGCGGGAGTGAGCGTCCTCGAGATCCCGATCGCCGAGCCCGAGGCCGTCGCATCGCTGCGCGCGGCGGACGGCGCGGCCCACGAGCGAGGCCTGCGGGTCGGCGCGGGCACGGTCATCACCGCCGACCAGGTCCGGGCGGCAGCAGAGGCGGGAGCGCAGTACACCGTCGCGCCCGGACTCGACTTGGACGTGCTCGCCGCCAGCGAGGCAGCCGGAATCCCGCACCTGCCCGGCGTGGGCTCAGCCACCGAGGTGCAGCGGGCCTGGCTGGCCGGCTGCCGCTGGCTCAAGGCCTTCCCCGCCGCCGCCCTCGGACCGGCCTGGATCTCCGGCCTGCTGGGCCCGTTCCCCGACGTCAACTTCGTAGCTACCGGCGGACTTTCCGTCGCCACCGCCCCCGTCTTCCTCGACGCCGGCGCCCGCGTCGCCGCTCTCGGCGCTGCCCTGGCCGACCCCTCGCAACGCGACCAGATCAGCGACCTCCTCACCTGAGGCCATCACAGCGGTGGTCCACCGAAGTGACGAGGGCCGTCACGCCGGGCGCGGCTAAGATCATCAACCGTGACGACGGCTCGCTACGTGCTCTTTCCCGGGCGGCACCACCTGCTGACCCAGTTCCAGGCCGACTATCTGCAGCGGCTCGTGGACGACGGCGCGGGAACCATCGTGTGGGCGGTGACCTCGGCCAACCACGACAACACCAAGCGCAACCCCGTGCCCTACCACCGGCGCGAAGCGGCGATCGAGCGGTTCAGCGTGGTGACCGGCCTGCGGTCGGTCGTCGTGCCGGTGTTCGACACGGCGCCGACCGACCAGTTCGCTCAGGTCACGCTCAAGACCGTCACCGTGGCGACCGGACTCGAGCTCACGCCGGCGGACACCGTTGTCGCCTGTTCGACGCCGCAGGTGGCGGCGTTGTACGAGGAACTCGGTTTTCGCATCGCGCCGGTCGAGGCCGACCCGGCCCTGGACGCGGTGCCGGAACGTCCGTGGGACGTGCTGCTGCGGCTGGCCGCCGGCGACGAGTCGTGGCGCAAGCTCGCGCATTCGAGCACGATCGACGTGTTCGATCGCTATCGCCTGAGCGAAACCGTGCAGTCCGTGGTCAACGATCCGGTCGTCGGCGATGAGGGCGGCCTGACCGCGACGCGCGACTACCGGACGTACGTGGAAGCGTTCGCCGACGCCGCCGCCCGGAAATGGACCGCCGTGCGCCAGTACGTGCAGCCGGGACGCATCGTCGACATCGGCTGCGGCGCCGGGGCCGTGCTCGAACTGGCCGACCGCGACGACGCGCTGCACGAGAGCGACCTGATCGGCGTCGAGGTGGCCCGGCACCTGTACCAGGAATGTGTGCACAAGAAGGCGCAGGGTGTCTTCCGCAACGCCAACGTCTACTTCTACCAGCGCAATGTGCTCGGCGGCGCGGTGTTGCCGGACCGCTCGGTGGACACGACGCTGACGTTCGCGCTCACCCACGAGATCTGGTCGTACGGCAACCGCCGCGACTCCCTGCTGGCCTTCGCCCGCCGCATCCACGACCACACCGCCCCCGGCGGCGTCTGGATCAACAGCGACGTCTGCGGCCCCGGCGACCGCCTCCGCCCGGTCCGGCTCACACTGCGGACCGACGACGGCGTCAACCCGGCCGAGCCCCGTACGGATCTGGCCGCGCTGCCGTCAGCCGAAGTCGCCGCCTACGTGAGCGAACTGTCGACGCGCGCCCGACTCGCTCAGTTCGCGGTCGACTTCGCCTTCCCCTTCGAGTACGAATCCACCGGCGAAGGCGTCGTGCGGATCGCCCTGGGCCAGGCCATGGACTTCCTGACCCGCAAGGACTACACCGACAACTGGCTGTCGGAAACCCAGGAGCAGTTCTGCGGCCTCGACTTCGACGACTGGCGCACGCTGCTCACGGAAGCCGGCTTCGACATCGACCCCGCCTCCCACCCCCTGCGCAACGACTGGGTGATCGACAACCGGATCGCCCCCACCGCGTCCCTGGCCGACGACCAGGGAGCCCCGCTCGACTGGCCGTCCACCCACGCGATCATCGTGGCCCGCCGCCCCCACAACAGCTGACCCACGCCCACAACTGCTCGCGCCGTGGACAGGCCGCGGTCGACAGGCTTGCTGTCAATGGGCCCGCTGGCGACAGGGCCGGTGCAGACAGGCCCGCTGTCGACACACCCGCCGTCAACAGGGCCGGTGGGAGAACCTCGTTGTGGATGGACGTATGACGGGCAGTTCGATCAGCTGGCGGTGGCCGTCACCAGGACGGCGTGCTGGCGTACGTGGAAGGCACCCTCAGCAGCTACCTTCACCGCAACGACCTCGCGGATGCTCGCCATGACCTCAGCGGTCAGGGCGGCCGGGTTCCGGCTGGCGAGGTACCGGAGCACCGGCTCGGCGTCCGGGATCGCCAGCTCGCACGGATACCGCTCGACCACGACATCGCCGAAGTGGCGGCTGACGTACGAGCCGATGTTCTCGGCCGAGACGCCGTTGAGCACCGACCGCTTCTTCGGTAGCAGCGCGTCGATCTCGGCCAGGTGATCGCGGCCGTTAACCGAGACCGCCAGCCGCCCGCCACCGCGCAGCACCCGAGCGAACTCTCGCAGCCCGACCTCCGGGTCATCGAGGTGGTAGAGCATGTGGTTGGCGATGAGACCGTCGAAACTGCCGCGCGCGAACGGTAGCTCCATGGCACTCCCCCGCACTACATGCGCCCCCGCCACCGCCCGCAGCCCCTCGCACATGGCCGGCGAGAAATCGACCAGAGTCAGACCCGTCGGCGCCTGAATCCGGTTCCACAACGCTCCCGTGCCCGCACCCACCTCGACCACCCGGCCCTCACGGGGCAACCGCTCCCCAACCCACGAATACCAGTCCTGCGGATTCGTGCGGTAGTCGTAGATCGCGATCCGAGCGGCCAGGTTGCCGGTGGTCGACGCGTACTGCGAACGAGCATGCGCGGAGGGAGTCGTCACGGTCGCATCGTAGGCCCGGCCCGCTCACCGGCCCGGGCCACAGCTGTAAACGGGCGGGCACGACGAGCCCCCGGCCCGGCGGATCAGCTCAGCCGGACCAGCATCTTGCCCGTGTTCTCGCCCCGGAGCAGGCCGATGAAGGCGGCCGGCGCATTCTCCAGGCCGTCGACGATCGTCTCGCGCGCCTGCAGACGACCCTCGCGCACCCACGGGCCGACCTCGGCCAGGAAGTCGGGCATCCGCCGGTTGTGGTTGCTCACGATGAAGCCGCGCAGGTTGAGCTCCTTGCCGATCGCCAGCGCCAGGTTGCGCGGCGCGGCCGGGGCCGACGTCTCGTTGTACGCGCCGACCGCACCGCACATCGCCACCCGCCCGTACTTGGTGAGCGAACCGATCGCCGCCTCCAGGTGGTCGCCGCCGACGTTGTCGAAGTACACGTCGATGCCGTCCGGCGCGGCCTGGCGCAACTGCTTGCGTACGGGGGAATCGCGGTAGTTGAAGGCGGCGTCGAAGCCGAGGTCGTCCACGAGGTGGCTCACCTTCTCGGCCGAGCCGGCGCTGCCGATCACCCGTTTCGCCCCGCGCAGCTTGGCGATCTGCCCCACCACGCTGCCGACCGCTCCCGCCGCCCCCGACACGAAGACCGTCTCGCCCGGCTTGAACTGGGCGATGTCGAGCAGACCGACGTACGCCGTGAAGCCGGTCAACCCCAGCACGCCGAGGTACGCCGACAGGTCGGCCGCCGCCGGGTCGACCACCCGCACGCGGGCCGCCTCGGTCACCGAGTACTCCCGCCAGCCCAGCCCGTGCACCACGAACGCCCCGACCGGCACGTCCGGTGACTCCGAGGCCACCACTTCGCCGACCGCCCCGCCCTCGAGCGGCGCCCCGAGCTGGAACGGTGGCACGTACGACTTCGCGTCGTTCATGCGCCCGCGCATGTACGGGTCGACCGACATGTAGACGTTGCGGATCAGCACCTGTCCCGGACCGGCCGTGGGCATCGGCACGTCGGCGATCTCGAAGGTGTCGTCCGTGGGCCACCCGTCAGGCCGGGCGGCGAGCCGAATCTCTCTCACAAACGCCTACGGTACGGTGCGACGTGACCAGCACCATGCCGACAGCCAGCCTGTCGATCGACCAGCGGGCCGGCATCCGCCACCTGATGGACCTGGCCTTCCTGGGCAGCTTCGACGACGACGACTTCGATCACGCGTTGGGCGGCCTGCACTTTCTGGTCGAGGAGCAAGGCACGCTCATCGCGCACGCCGCCGTCGTCCAACGCAGTTTTCTGCACGGCGGCCGCGCCTACCGCTGCGGCTACGTCGAGGCGGTCGCCGTCCACCCCGACCGGCGCGGCCAGGGCTTCGCCGCCGCGGTCATGAGCGCCGCCGAGACCGTCATCGACCGGGCGTACGACCTCGGCGCGCTCTCCGCCTCGGCTTCCGGCCGCGGCCTGTACGTAGCCCGCGGCTGGCTGCCCTGGCTCGGCCGCACAGCCGTGCTGGCCCCCGAGGGACTGACGTTCACCGCCGAGGACGACGACAGCACCTTCGTCCGCCCGGTTCCCGGGGGTCCCGCGCTGGACCGCACCGGCACCCTCGCCTGCGACTACCGCAACGGCGACGTCTGGTAGGCCGCGGGCACCGCAATTCCGAACCGCGCACACACCAACGGCACGTCATGCCTGTCCTTCACCCGCGGCGCATAACCGGTGTGCCATCGCACCGACCATTCGGGCGCCTCGCAGCGCACGGTCACCCCGGCGATGATTCCCGAGCCGTCCAGGGCCGCCGCCGGAAACGATTCCCCGGCCACCGCCGAGCCGTAATGAATGGTTCCGTCGGCCCGCGTCTCATAAATGTGCAGATCCATCCGGCGACGCCCGCCGTCGTGCACCACGAAGTTCCACGGCTTGTCCCCCGGCCAGGGGTGAATGCGGTCGACGCCCGCCGAGACCAGCGCCTCCATGGCGTTCTCGAATTGCCCGGCCGGCAGCCAGACATCCAGATCGGCATGGTCCCGGGTCTGCTGTCCCAGGAGGGCGTCCACTCCCCAGCCGCCGCCGACGCACACGTCCACGCCGTGCTTCCCGAACACCTGCACGAGCCGGACGGCCTCGCCTGCGGTCATCTGATACGTCATCGGGTCAGTTCCAGCACCAGCTCGTCGTGGATCTCGATGCCGTGCGCGCCGACGAGCGGGATCGCCGGTTTGAGCGCCCGCGCCCGGTCGACCGCTCCGGAGTGGACGGCGACCAGGCGCAGCCCGCGACGCTGATAGAAGCGAAGCGCGTCCAGGTTGTCGTTCGTGGTGACGAGCCAGAGCCGCTCCGCTCCGGCCGCCCACGCCTTCTCGGCGGCGGCCGCCAGCAGCACGGTGCCGATGCCGGCGTGCGGCACCACGGCGTCGATCGTGACCACCTCGAGGCCGCCGGGGGCGATCGTGTACGTGAGCAGACCGACGGGGCCGCCGTCGCACCAGGCGAGCAGGGCCGGCAGGGTGGCCGCGTCGTAGCGGACCTCGTGCGCGACGACCACTGTGGTGCCCCACGATCCGGTCAGCAGCGAGACGACGGTCTCGCGGTCGGCCGGCCCCGCCTCGCGCACGATGATCTCCCCCATGGACGCGAGCCTAGACGGCGGCCAGGAACGGGCGGAAATGGTTTGCCACCTCGTCGGCGATCGCCTCGGCCGGGCGCGTTCCGTCCACCTCGATCACCGGGACATCCCATTCGCGCGCCCTTTCGACCGCGTCCAGGGCCAGCAGCCGGTCCCGCTCGATCCGGTTGCGGGAGGCCAGCTCCGGGTCGCTCACCTGATGCCCGACGGCCATCGCCCGGGGCAGCCGGGCCGCCTGCTTCAGCCGCCATTCGTCCGTCGGCACCATCACCACCATCCGGGCCGGATCGGTGACCGCCGCGACCAGTTCCGGCCGGCAACCCCAGCCGTCGACCAGAACCGGCCGGGGCGAGACGATGCCCCGCAGATCGTCGAGCACCCACTGGAACCGTTCCGGGAAGTCGGCCAGCACGGTGGCCGCCATCTCGGCCGGCGTCGGCCCGATCCAGACCGATTCCCAGTCCGTCTCGCCGTGGTATTCGCCGCGCCGGGCCCGGGCGGCAACGCGCCTGTCCTCGTGCCCCCGTGCCGCATGAAAATCGTAGTGATAATGCGTCACGCCGAGCCGGTCGACGAGAATTCCCGCGACCGTGGTCTTCCCGGCCCATTGTCCGCCACAGATCCACAACGCATTCCGCACAGTTCCCTCGAGCGTCCATTCCACGGCCCCCAAGGTGCCCGTTTTGCCCGCAAAAAACAAGCCTTGTTCTTTTGGCCGGGAGCTGATTAATTATTCTTAGGGGCAGCGTCCGGTGCAGAGGACCTATGCATAGGACCCTTGCAGGCCGGGAACACCCCCGCCTAGCGTCCCTGGCATGGCAGACGAATCCAGGGCCGAGAAGTCCGAGGTGGTGCTGACCGACGCCGCCATGATGCGGGCGATGGCTCACCCCCTCCGCATGCACATCGTCGGCTCGCTGCGGCTCGACGGCCCGGCCACCTCGGCGATCCTGGCCCGCCGCCTCGGCACCGACTCCGGTCAGACCAGCCACCACCTGCGCCTCCTGGCCCGGCACGGCTTCGTCATCGAGGCGCCCGAACAGGGGCGAGGCACGCACGGCCGCGAACGATGGTGGAAGGCCGCCCACGAGTCGACCCTGTGGGCGGACGACACCGACGCCGAGGACCTTGCCGCCGCGAACCGGGCCTCCCGCGCCGTCTACGACCAGGTGATCGACCAGTTCCACGCGGAAGCCGCGCACCAGCGCTGGAGCACGGAGTGGCTCGACGCCGCCGCGACCTCCGACTACGTCATCCGCACGACCCCGGCCGGCCTCCAGCGCCTCCGCGAGCGGATCGTCGAGGCGATCCGCGAGGCCGACGCCCCCGAGCCGGGCGCCGAGACGGTTGTCGTCGTCCTGCACGCCTATCCCCGGCGCGGCCGGCGATGACCAGCCTGTGGCGCAACCGCGAGTTCAACCTGCTCTGGGGTTCGCAGTCGCTGTCCGATCTGGGCGACGGCATCGCCTCCCTCGCGCTCTCACTGCTCGTGCTGGTGAAAACCGGCTCGCCGGTCAGCGCGGGCCTGGTCGGCACGGCCACACAGGCGGCGCGTCTGCTGCTGCGGCTGCCCGCCGGCGTCCTGGTCGACCGGGTGGACCGCCGCCACGCGCTGATCGCTTGCGACGCCGTACGCCTGCTCGTTTTCGCCGTCCTGACATTCTGTGTCATCACCGACCGCGCCGGGCTCGAGCTGATCCTGGTGGTCGCGGTCGTCGACGCCGGCGCGAGCGCGGTCTTCTCCACAGCCGAGGACGCGTCCTTGCGCAGCATCGTGCCGATCGGGCAACTGCCGGACGCGGTCGCCCGCAACGAGGCGCGCTCGTACGGCACCGCGCTGGCCGGGCCTCCCCTGGGCGGCCTGCTGTTCAGCCTGGGCCACGCCGTGCCGTTCGCCGCCAACTTCCTGTCGTATCTCGTGTCGATCGTGGCGGTCCTGTTCATCCGCAAGCCGTTGCAGGCGCCGCGCGAGGAGGAACCCCAGGGGTACGGCGCCGCCCTGACCGAAGGCCTCCGGTTCGTGCTGACGCATCCGTTCCTGCGTACGCTCATGCTGGTCGCCGCGCCGCTGAACTTCGCCATCACCGGCGTCATCTTCACGGTGATCGTCGCCCTGCAACGCCACGGCACCACCCCGGCCGTCATCGGCCTGACCGAGACCGTCGTCGCCGCCGGAGGCCTGCTCGGCGCGTTCGCCGCGCCCGCCATCCAGCGCCGCCTGCGACTGGTGCCCCTGGTCCGCACGCTGTGCTGGACCGCCGCCGCCCTACTGGCCACCGCCGCGCTGCTTCCGTCGAGCATCGCCGCCGCCGTCCCGCTGGGGCTGACCGTCTTCCTCGGCCCGGCGGCAAACGCCGCCCTCTTCGGCTACCAGGCCGCGATCACCCCCGACCGCCTTCAGGGCCGCGTCATCAGCGTCATCATGGTCGCCGCGACCTCACTGGCCGCCCTGGCTCCGCTGCTCGCGGGCACGATCCTCGCCTGGCGCGGCCCGGCCACCGCGATCCTGTTCTTCGCCGCCGCCGTCGCCGGCTCGGCCCTGATCGCCACCCTCGGCACCGGCCTCCGCTGGACCGAAAGCCCCGTCACCGTCCCGGCCGCCTCAGGGTCGGCAGGACACTAGAAGCCGGCCGCGCGCCGCTCGAGGTATCGGCGCTCGGCCGGGTTCGCCGTCAGTTCCGCGGCTTTCCCGTACGCCGCCACGGCCGCTTCCTTCCGGCCGAGCCGCCGCAACAGGTCGGCTCGGACCGTGTGCCACACGTGGTGGCGTTCCAGCCCCTCGAGACCGTCGACGACGGCCAGCGCCAGGGCCGGCCCGTGCACCTCGGCCACCGCGACCGCCCGGTGCAACGCCACGACCGGCCCGCCCGCGACAGCCGTCAGGTGGTCGTAGATCTGGAGGATCTGCGGCCAGTCCGTCGCGGCCGCGTCGGCCGCGTCGGCGTGCACGGCGTTGATCGTCGCCTGCAACTGGTACGTCCCGGGCCGGCCGCGCCGCAGGCAGTCCCGCAGCAGCGCCTGACCCTCGGTGATGTGCTCGCGGTTCCAGAGCGTACGGTCCTGATCCGCCAGCACCACCAGGTCACCCTCGGCGGTCGTCCGGGCGGGCCGCCGGGCCTCGATCAGCAGCATCAGGGCGAGCAGACCGCGCGCCTCGGGCTCGTCGGGCATCAGCGCCACCAGCAGGCGGGTCAGCCGGATCGCCTCACCCGCGAGGTCGTCCCGGGTCAGCCCCGGCCCCGAGCTCGCCGCGTACCCCTCGTTGAAGATCAGATAGAGCACCGCCAGCACCGCGCCGAGCCGGTCCGGCAGGTCCTCGTCGTGGGGCACGCGGTACGGGATGCGCGCGTCCCGGATCTTGCCCTTGGCCCGCGACAGCCGCTGTCCCATGGTTGCCTCCGGCACCAGGAACGCCCGCGCGATCTCGCCCGTGGTGAGCCCGCCCAGCAGCCGCAACGTCAGCGCCACCCGTGCCGCCGGCGCCAGTGCGGGGTGACAGCAGGTGAAGATGAGCCGCAATTGGTCGTCCGCCATGTCCTCGACCCGCTTTCCCGTCGCCCCACCGCCGGCCAACGCCTCGGACTCGGCCGAAACGGCGACCCCGGCCGCCCATTCCCGCACTGCCGCCGCCTCCCGGCCGCTCCGGGTCGATTCGCGGCGCAGCCGGTCGACCGCCCGGTTCCGGGCCGTCGTGATGATCCAGCCGGCCGGGCTGGGCGGAACGCCGTCCTCGGTCCAGCGGGGCACGGCCACGGCGAACGCCTCCTGCACGGCCTCCTCGGCGAGGTCGATGTCGCCGAAGTGCCGGATGAGGACGGCCACCGCCCGGCCGTACTCCGCCCGGTAGACCTGCTCGATCCCGTTCTCGGTCACGCGATCGGACGGACCTCGATCGCCAGCGGCGCCAGCACCGCTGCCACCCGGGCACCCCAGCTCAGCGCCTCGTCGAGGTCGGCCGCCCGGATGACGGTGAAGCCGCCCAGATGTTCCTTGCCCTCGGTGAACGGGCCGTCGGTGAGCACCGCGTCCCCGTCCCGGTCGCGGACGACGGTCGCCGTCGACGGCGGGTGCAGCCCCACGGCGAACACCCAGGCCCCCGCGGCCTTCATCTCGTCGTTCAGCTTTCCCAGCTCAGCCATGACGGGCTCGAGCACTGCGGGCGGCGGCGGATCCCCGTCGGGCTGGTAGATGCTCAGCAGGTACTGCTTCATCGCTCCTCCTCGTGGCTACTCATTCAGCACCTACACGAATGAGCGCACCCGCTTTCGACAACCCCGCAGCGAGGCGAGGACCGTCAGAGCCCGGCGTGGTAGGCGAGCACCCCCCGGTTGATCGCGGTGATCGCCTTGCGGGCCGTGTCGCGCAGGCTCTCGGAGGCGGCCGACGCCTCGCGCAGCTGACCCAGCAGGTCGAGCACCTGGCGCGCCCAGCGGACGAAGTCGCCCGCGGGCATGTCGGCGTCGTAGTTGTGCCCGCTCGCCAGCACCTTGGCCAGCGGCTCGCCCCGCGCCCAGCGGTACATCGGCCACACGAAACCGGGGTCGGGCTCACGGGTCAGGGTGAGCCCGTGGTCGGACTCGTCGCCGGCGATCTCGCCCCACAGCTTGCCGCAGGCGTCGACGGCCTCGGTGATCGCGCCCTTGGGCACCGAGGCGCGGTCGTCGGTCTCGCGGCGCGACTCGTAGAGGACCATGGACACCGCGGCGGCCAGCTCGTCGGGGGCCAGACCGTCCCACACGCCGTGGCGCAGGCACTCGGCCACCAGCAGGTCGGCCTCGGACCAGATGCGGCCCAGCATGCGGCCCGGCTCGGTGACCTCGCCGGCCTCGGTGAGGTAGCCGCGCTCGGCCAGCACCGCGCAGACCTGGTCGAACGTGCGGGCCAGCGAGCTGGTGCGCCCGGCCACCTTTTCGCGCAGCGCGTCGGTGTCACGCAGCAGCCGGTGCCGCCGCTCGGCCCAGCGGGCGTGGTCTTCCCGCTCGGGGCAGGCGTGGCACGGGTGCTGCCGCATCTGCACCTTGAGCAGCGCGATCTCGGGGTCCTCGCCGGTGCCGCCGCGCGAGCGGCGCCGGCCGTTGCCGTGCCGGTCGTGCCCGGTGGCGCTGATCTGGGCGGCCAGGTCGCGGCGGGCGGCGGGCGAGCGCGGATTGAAATGCTTGGGCACGCGGACGCGCTCGAGCACCTCGGCCTCGCCCGCGAAGTCGGCCGGGCTGACCCGGCCGGCCCACCTGTCCTGCGTGAGCACCAGCGGGCGGGGCTCGCCGAATCCGCCGCTGGGGGCCTCGAGCACCACGGCCAGCCCGGCGCGGCGGCCCTGCGCCACCCGGATGACGTCGCCGACCCGCAGCCGCTCGAGCGACGTCACCACCGCCGCCCGCCGCTGCGCCACCCCCTGCCGGGCGTTGGCGCGTTCCCGGTCGGCGATCGCGATCCGGATCGCGAAGTACTCGTCGAAGTCGCCGTGGTGGCAGGCCTCGTCGTTGGCGTAGGACTCCATGGTCTCGACGTTGCGCTGCACCTGGCGGGCCAGGCCGACCACCGAGCGGTCGGCCTGGAACTGGGCGAACGACGACTCGAGCAGCTCGCGGGCCTGGTCGGCGCCGACGGAGCCGACGAGGTTGACCGCCATGTTGTAGGACGGGCGGAACGAGGACCGCAGCGGGTAGGTGCGGGTGGAGGCCAGGCCGGCGACGAGGCGCGGGTCGACCTCGGGGCTCCAGAGCACCACGGCGTGCCCCTCGACATCGATGCCGCGGCGGCCGGCCCGGCCCGTGAGCTGCGTGTATTCGCCGGGTGTGAGGTCGACGTGGGCCTCGCCGTTGAACTTGACCAGCCGTTCGAGCACCACGCAGCGGGCCGGCATGTTGATGCCCAGGGCCAGCGTCTCGGTGGCGAAGACCGCCTTGACCAGGCCCTGGACGAAGCATTCCTCGACCGCCTCCTTGAAGGCGGGCAGCATGCCGGCGTGGTGGGCCGCGATGCCCCGCTCGAGACCGTCGAGCCATTCCCAGTAGCCCAGGACCGACAGGTCTTCGCGCGGGATGGAAGCCACCTTGGCCTCGGCGATGGTGCGGATCGCGGCCCGTTCCTCGGCGCTGGTGAGCCGCAGCCCGGCGCTGAGGCACTGCTGCACGGCGGCGTCGCACCCGGCCCGGCTGAAGATGAACAGGATGGCCGGCAGCAGGTTGGCGCGTTCGAGCCGGTCGACGACCTCGGCCCGGGGCGGGGGCTGCCAGCGCTTCGACCGGCCGCCGCGACCCGGCCCGTACGACCGGTCGGTCATCTCGAGCCGGCGCTGCATCTCGCGCGTGTAGCGCAGCAACTCGGGGTGCACGTCGTGCTTCCGGGCCGCGTCGGCGTCGTGGAACAGGTCGAACATGCGGCGGCCGACCAGCATGTGCTGCCAGAGCGGGACGGGACGGTGCTCACTGACGACGACCTCGGTCTCGCCCCGCACGGTGACCAGCCAGTCGGCGAACTCCTCGTAGTTGCTGACCGTGGCCGACAGCGACACCAGGGTCACCGAGGACGGGAGGTGGATGATCACCTCTTCCCAGACCGCGCCGCGGAACCGGTCGGCCAGGTAGTGCACCTCGTCCATCACGACGTAGGCCAGGTTCTTGAGCGCGGGCGAGCCCGCGTAGAGCATGTTGCGCAGCACCTCGGTGGTCATCACGATCACGGGCGCGTCGCCGTTGATGGCGTTGTCGCCGGTCAGCAGGCCGACCTGGTCGGGCCCGTAGCGCTCGACCAGGTCGTGGTACTTCTGGTTGGAGAGCGCCTTGATCGGCGTCGTGTAGAAGCACTTGCGCTCGCCGGCGCGCAGAGCGAGGTGGACCGCGAACTCGCCGACCACCGTCTTGCCGGCGCCGGTGGGGGCGCACACGAGCACGCCGCTGCCCCGTTCGAGCGATTCACAGGCGGAACGCTGGAAATCGTCGAGGTCGAAGCCGACGTCGAGCATGAAATCCGCGAGCGCCGGAAACTCGGCCACCCGGGCCGCCCGCCGCTTGGACGCTGCATATCTTTCGGCGGGACTCGTCATGACCACAAGCGTAGGTCGTGGGTGTGACAACAGAGGGCACGGGCACGGTCGGTATGGTGCATCCGTGCCGGATGTTGCATCGACCGATCACCCTCCCCATCGGCCGCACCGTCAGGTCGACGCCGTGCTGTTCGATTTCCACGGCACGTTGGCCCAGGTGGAAGACCCGGTGACCTGGGTTCTGGCGGCCGCCGCGACGTGCGGGCGCGAGCTCGACCGGGGCAAGGCCACGGTGCTGGCCGACCGTCTGGTCACCGCCGGGCGGGCCGGTGGCCCGCTGCCCCACCGGGTGCCGCCCGGTCTGGCCGAGCACTGGGCCGACCGCGACCTGTACGCCCAGAGCCACCGCGCCGCCTACACCGGGCTGGCCGCGACGGTCTCGACCGACGTCGAGGGCCTGGCCGACGCCCTGTACGACCGGCTGCTCGCCCCGGACGGCTGGCTGCCCTACCCGGACACGGAGCCCACCCTGCGTACGTTGCACGACGCCGGCATCAAGGTGGCGGTGGTCAGCAACATCGGCTTCGACATCCGCCCGCTGTTCGACGCCTGGGGCATGACGGCGCTGATCGACGCGTACGCCCTGAGCTACGAGCTCGGCCGCACCAAGCCCGACCCGGCCATCTTCCTGCGCGCCTGCGGCATGCTGGGCGCCGACCCCGAGCGCACGCTCATGGTCGGCGACACCCCGGCCGACGCCGGCGCGGTCCGTGCCGGCTGCGCCGCGCTGGTGCTCCCGGCTGCTGAGCCCGGCCGCCCCAACGGTTTGGGCGCCACCCTGGCCCTGACCGGCTGTTCAGCCTAGGGCGGATCAGATGCGCCCTAGATACGGCGGGGCCACGCCCCAGCCCCAGTGCGGCACCGGCGCGTCGCGCACCGGGTCGGCGCCGGGTTGCGAGTTCTCCCGGGCGAGCCGGGTGCCCCATTCCAGGTAGCCCGCGAACGCGGCCCGGAACTCCGGGTCGTCCGGCAGGCTCACCTCGTCGGCGGCGTCCATCATCAGATTGACCCAGCGCCGCCGCTGGGGCTCGGTGATCCCCTTGCCGAGGTGATGCCGCAGCATGGCCCCGTAGCCGCCGCGCCCGGCGGTGTAGGCGGCGGGCCCGCCGAACACTTCGCCCAGCCAGAGGGCCACGTAGCGCGGATGGTCCGGATGCATTCCGGCGAACAGCGCCGACAGCAGATCGTCGACGACAACCCGCCGGTAGAACGCTTCGCACAGGGCTTGCAGCGCCTTCTGGCCGCCGGCCCACTCGTAGAGGGTCGGCGGCGCCGCGCCTTTGCTGGTGTACTCGTCAGCCACGGGGAAAGCCCACCATCGGCGGCCGCCCCCGATCAAGTACGCACTTTCCGGTGCGTGACCCGCGGAGACGACGATGACGAAGCGTTACCACTGCCCGGTCGAGCTCACCGTCGACGTGGTCGGGGGCAAGTGGCGGGTGGTGATCCTGGCCCGCCTCAAGGAGGGCGTGCACCGCTACGGCGAGCTGCGCCGGCGGATGCCGGGGATCAGCGACAAGATGCTCACCCAGCGGCTGCGCGAGCTCGAGGCCGACGGGCTGGTGGCCCGCGACGACCTCGAGACCGTGCCACCGCATGTGGAATACCGGCTGACCGACGAGGGCCGGAGCCTGACGCCGGTGCTGCAGGCGCTCTACGACTGGGGGCTGGAGCGCGCCGCCCGCACCGGCGTCCCGGTCGGCTCGTGAGCCGTCAGGGGCGTTCGGTTTCCTGCCGTACGGTCTCCGCGCCCAGGTCAGAGGCCGTGCGCAGCGCCGACGGGGTGGGGTTGTCGGCCGTCTGCTGCAGGCCGGCCACCCGGTCCTCGATGACGAACGTGGCCCGGGTGTGCACCGGCGCGCCGGGCGTGGTCACGAACGGCACCACGCGGAAGTCGGCGGTCAGGCTGCCCGGGGTGATCCGCGTACGGACGTACCCCCGCTGGTTGTTGTAGAAGCGCAGGTGCGGGTTCCAGGCCGCCCACGGGTGCTGCCCGGAGGCGACGTCGGTCCCGTTGCCGGTCGAGGTGATCGAGGAGCAGACCAGCTCGGTCCCCACCGTCCGCGACGTCGGGTCGGCGTAGTCCAGCTTGAGCTCGTCGGCCCAGTGCGCGTGCACGTCCCCGGTCAGCACGACCGGGTTGCGCACGCCGGCGTCGACCCAGCCCCGGGTGATCCGGTCCCGCGAGGCGGCGTAGCCGTCCCACGAGTCCATGCTGGTCACGACCTGTGGTCCCGAGTTGTTGTCGCGCTGACCGAAGAACACCTGCTGGCCCAGCACGTCCCAGCGGGCCGACGAGCGGCGGAACCCGTCGAGCAGCCACTTCTCCTGCTGCTCGCCGGTGATCGAACGGGCCGGGTCGGAGGCGGCCGGGCAGTCCTTGTAGCCGTCGCCGCAACCCTGGTCGTCGCGGTACTGGCGGGTGTCGAGCATGTGGAAGGTGGCCAGCCGGCCCCAGCGCAGCCGCCGGTAGAGCTGCATGTCGAGGCCGCGTGGGATGGAGGTGCGACGCAGCGGCATGTTCTCGTAGTAGGCCTGGAACGCGGCCGCGCGCCGGGCCGGGAAGTTCGGGTCGGGCGCCTCGGGCACCTCGTCGGCCCAGTTGTTCTCGATCTCGTGATCGTCGAACACCACGGCCCAGGGCGCGACGGCGTGCGCGGCCTGCAGATCGGCATCCGTCTTGTACTGCGCGTGCCGCTGACGGTAGTTGGCCAGCGTGACGGTCTCGGGCCCGGCGTGGTCGCGCGGGTTGCCGCCGGGGATGGTGTAGACGCCGGCCTGGTACTCGTACTGGTAGTCGCCCAGGTGCAGGATCAGGTCCGGTTCGTCGGCGGCCAGGTGGCGGTAGGCGGTGAAGTAGCCGTGCTCGTACTGCGAGCAGGAGGCGAACGACATGGCCAGCGTGCCGCCCGTCGCCCACAGCGGCGGGGCGGTTCGCGTCCGGCCCACGGGCGAGACGTAGCGCTCGGCGCGGAAACGGTAGAAGTACTCCCGTCCGGGCAGCAGGTGGTGCAGTTCGACGTGCACGGCGTGCGCCGACTCCGGCCGGGCCGCGGTCACGCCGCGCCGGACGATCGTGCGGAAACGCTCGTCGGCGGCGAGTTCCCAGGTCACCGGCACGACCCGTGACGGCATGCCGCCGAGGCCGTCGTCGGCCAGCGGGGTGGGGGCGAGGCGGGTCCAGAGCACGAACCCGTCCGGTTCCGGATCGCCCGACGCGACGCCGAGCGTGAACGGGTCGGCCTGCAGCGGGCCCCGGTACGGTGCCGCCGAGGCTGCCAGGGGCCAGGTGGTCACGGCGCCCGCGACACCGGCGGCGGCCGAGCTCAGCAGAAGCGATCTTCTTGAGAGTGCCATGCCCGCAGCCTCGCGGGCATAGATGGAATTAGATTGCTGCCGACCTTACGAGCCGGGAAAGAGCCAATTAGGCGTACGAGTCGAGGTTGACGCCCTGCCGCTGGCCGGGAACCTGCTGGGGGACCTCATTGACGGGGGCGGCCGGCTCCGGCGCCTGAGCCAGGGCGGGCGTCACCTCGGGGGTGCGCTGCTCGGTGGCGGCCTCGGCCATGCTCCGCAGGTTCGAGCGGGCGGTGTCGTAGGCGGAGGTGACCAGCGAGCCGAGCGAGTTGATCTGCATGCCCCTCCCGATCGGCCGGTTCCTGAGGATCTGATGAAGAACTCAGCGGAGCAACCGAACCGCACCCGGCGCACACGTCAGGTCGAGGTCGAGGGGGCCGAGGCGCTCCCCGTCGGCGTAGGCGACGATCCCGTCCGAGCGCAATCGCACGTGCCGGGCCCGGAAGACGGTAACCCGCCGGTCGGTGACGTGCGTGCCCCGCCGCAGCCGGGGCTTGAGCCGGGCCAGGCCCGCCCGCCCGAACGGCGTCGCGACCACCACGTCGAGCAGCCCGTCGGTGGGGTCGGCGTCGGGCAGGATCCGCATGCCGCCGCCGTAGCTGGCGCAGTTGCCCACCGCCACCAGCATGCCCTCGAAGCTGTGGTCCTCGCCGTCGAGTTCGAGCGCGTACTTGCGCGGCTTGAGCCGGGCCAGCTCGAGCAGGATCGCCAGGTCGTAGCGCCGGGGCCCGCGCGGCCAGCGCATCCGGTTGGCCCGCTCGTTCACGAGCGCGTCGAAGCCACCGGCGAGCACCGCCCCGAACCATCGCGGCCGGGGCCCGTCCGGTGACTCATCCGGTGCGCGGGACACGACCCGGGCCAGGTCGATCGGCACGTGGCGCCCCTCGGCGAGCGCCGCGGCGACGACGTCGGCGGCCCGCAGCGGGTCGGACGGCATGCCGATGCCGGCCGCGAAGTCGTTGCCGGTGCCCGCCGGGACGACGCCGAACCCCACCGGCCGCTCGGCCACCCCCTGCAACGCGCGGTGGATCGTGCCGTCGCCGCCGACGGCCACGACGGCCGTGACACCCCCGTCGACGGCGGCCCGGCACGCCTGCTCCGCCTCGGCGCCGCTGTGGGCGGTCAGCAACCGGACCGTACGCCCGGAATCGCCCAGCCGGCGCAGGACCCCGGACAGCAGATCGCGGTGCCGGCCGCGCCCCGCTGTGGGGTTGGCCAGCACCGCGATCTCATAGCTCGTCACAGCCGGGCAGCATACTGCCCGGACCGTGACCTAGGTCATGTCGTCGAAGCGTCCCTCGAGCGAACGGGGCCGCGCGACGGGCGCGGGCGCCTCGATCGGGCTCGGCGCCTCGATCGGGTCGGACGCGCCGATCGGCACCCGGTCGTCCTCGAGCGGCGATATCTGGTCGTCGTCGAGCTCGGCGTAGATCTCTTTGCCGCGGCCCTTGCGCTTGTCGTTGAGCGCGGCCACACCGGTCGCGATCAGATAGAGCACGACCATGCAGAGCGCCAGCAGAATCATGCCGAACGGGCCGGGGTCGGGGGTGGCGATCGCGGCGAACGCGAACGACAGGAAGACCACGATCCGCCACCAGCTCAGCAGCTTCTTCGCCGACACGACGCCGGTGAAGTTGAGCATGAGCAGGATCAGCGGGAACTCGAAGGCCGCGCCGAAGATCAGGATCATGTTGGTCACGAACCCGATGTAGCCCGAGACCTCGAGTTTCGTGGCTTCGCCGAGGACGCCGGACTCCATGATGAACGCCAGGCTGTGGCCGACCACGAAGTAGGCCAGGATGCCGCCGCCGGCGAAGAGCGGAGCGGCGATGGCCACGAAGACGTACGCCCACTTGCGCTCGTGCCGGTGCAGGCCCGGCGCGACGAACGCCCACAACTGGTAGAGCCACACGGGTGAGCCGACGATCAGACCGACCCAGAGCGCGATCTTGAGGCGCAGGATCAGGGTGTCGGTGACGTTCAGGACGACCCAGTCGCAGTACTGCGTGCCGTCGGCGCGGGTGGCCATCGACGACGGCAGGTCGCAGTACGGCGCCTCGAGCAGGTGGAACACCCACTGCGACACGATGAAGCCGACGATCAACCCGGCGATCAGGCCGAGCGACGCTACGAACAGCCGATTACGGAGTTCGCGGACATGGTCGATCAGCGTCATGGAGCCGTCGGAAGCCTGCTGGAACTTGCTGGGCCCCTGACGGCCAAGGGCTAGCTTCATGCCCGCGGATCAGCGGTC
Organism: Paractinoplanes polyasparticus; assembly: GCF_019710575.1. Classification (GTDB taxonomy): domain Bacteria; phylum Actinomycetota; class Actinomycetes; order Mycobacteriales; family Micromonosporaceae; genus Actinoplanes; species Actinoplanes polyasparticus. The sequence continues at coordinate 54,999 of NZ_JAHWFK010000032.1, forward strand.
GTTGGTGCGCTGCTGCACCGGGTCCACGTACGGCTGGGCCGGCGGCGGCGGAGCCTGCTGGTAACCCTGCGGCGGCGGCGCCTGCTGGTAGCCCTGCGGCGGATAGACGTCGCCCTGCAGCGGCTGACGCGCGACCTGCGGCTCGGCCTTCTCAGCGACGTTGTTGTCGTCGTCGACCAGGCCCTTGGTCTCGGCCTTGATGATCCGCAGCGACCGGCCCAGCGACCGCGCCGCGTCCGGCAGCCGCTTCGCGCCGAAAAGCAGCACGAGGACGACCACAAAAACGATGATGTGCCATGGCTTGAGGGCGCCCATGGGTTAACTCCAGTCGGTCGGATCAGGTGTGCGGGGTCCATCGTACGTGTCAAATCTGGTGATGCGGACCACGGACCCTCGTCGGTTTGCCACCATCGCCCAAATCCTTGGACAACGGGGAAGGAACGCCGCAGTCAGCCCCTCTTGAGGATCGCGTGCTCCTGGATCAGTTCGGCGCGCTGCTGCACCGCGAGAACGGTCTGCTGGAGCTCGAGCGCGGCCTCCTGCAGTTTCGCGGCCTCGGCCTGCCGTCTCTGCAGCCGTACGGCCGCGCGGCGCAGCCCGTCGAGCCGGCCGAGCAGCCGCACACCGGCCGCCCCCATGATGATCACGGCGACCACGACCACGGCGATCCAGATCCACATCAGCACCGGGCCACCCTACCGGCCGGGGGTGCTGTACTGGTCGAGCGCCGCCGTGGCCTGTTCGCGGATCCGGTCCAGCAGCTCCGGCGGGCCGAGCACGGTGACGTCGGGCCCGAGCCCCAGCAGCAGCCGCTGCGCCCAGCCCAGGTCGGTGACCCGCATGGTCACCACCCACTCGTCGCCGGACCGGCGCACCTCCTCCACCGGGTAGTACTCGGTGATCCAGCGGCTGCCGCGGCCCACCCGCAGGGTGACCAGCTGCAGGTCCGGGGTGGGGCGGAAGACCCCGTCGCTGACGTCGTGCGGCACCGCGTCGGCCGGCGGGCGGGACGGCTCGTCGAGCTCGGCGAAGTCGTCGATGCGGTCGATCCGGAACAGCCGGGTCGCCTCGGCCCGCCGGCACCACGCCTCCAGGTAGGCCTTGCCGCCCACCATGAGCACCCGCATCGGGTCGACGACGCGCTCGGTCGTCTCGTCGCGGGCGGCCGTGTAATAGGTCATCCGCAGCGCGTGCCCGCTCTCGACCGCCGTCCGCACGTTGTCGACGCGCTTGCTGTTGGCCGGCAGCCTGACCGCCACCGGCGCGCCGGCCAGGTCGCCGGCCGCGTTCTCGATCTTGGCGAGGGCGCGTTCGATGACGTCGCGGTGGCCGGTGCCCGGCGTCTCGGCCAGCATCCGCAGGGCCACCACCAGGGCCAGCGCCTCGTCCTGGGTGAGGCGCAGCGGCCGGTCGATGCCGGCGTCGTGACTGATCGTGACCCGGTCGCCGTCGAGCGCCATGTCGATCAGGTCGCCCGGGCCGTAGCCGGGCAGGCCGCACACCCACAGCAGTTCCAGGTCCTCCCGGAGCTGGCGCTCGCTGACGCCCAGGTCGGCGGCCGCCTCGGCCACCAGGATGCCGGGCCGGGCCAGCAGGTACGGGACGAGCAGGAGCAGCCGTCCGAGCCGGTCGGCGCTCTGCCGCGGGCCCGTCATGCCGCCACCTCGTGTCGCGCCACGACCTCCTTGAGCAGCTGGATCACGGCCTCCCGGACCTCCGGCGGCCCCTCGGCCCGCACGTCCGGCCCGTAGCCGACGATCGTCGCGGCCAGCCGCTCGGCGTCCGAGTACGGGATCGTCAGCGTGTCCCCGTCCGGGCCCGGCCGCGCGTCGGTGGCCCAGCGCCGCAGCCCGGCCGCCCGGCCCGGCCGCACGGTGACGGTGGCCCGGCCGTTGTGCGGCACCGGCCCCGACCACTTGGCGACGTGGCTGATCAGGTCTTCGTTCTCGGGCGGGTTGAACGCGCCCGGCCGGCCCAGCGCCTTGACCGCGCCGACGATGCGCGACAGCCGGAAGCACCGGGTCGCGTCCCGGTCGCGGTCGTGACCCACCACGTACCACCGGCCCTGCCAGCAGACCACGCCCCACGGCTCGAGCCGGCGGGTGGCCGGGTCGTCGACCTCGGGCACCCGGTAGCTGAAGCTGACCGCCCGGCGGTCGCGGGCGGCGCTGGTGAGCGGCCCGAACGCCGGGTCGACGGTGACCACCGGCTCGACCCCGAGGGTGGCCTGGGGATCGACCTCGACCCCGGCCGCGCGCAGCTTGGCCAGGCCGGACGACGCGGCCGCGGCCAGGCCGGCGTGCTGCCAGAGCCGGGCCGCGATGCCCACCGCGGCAGCCTCGTCGGGCTCGAGCCGGATGGCCGGCAGCGCGTACTCGCGGTGTGCGATGCGGTAGCCCGGTTCCTGATCGAAGACGCTCGCCGTACCCGTCTCGAGCGGAACGCCCAGGTCGCGCAGCTCGGCCTTGTCGCGCTCGAACTTGCGCTGGAAGGCTTCGTGGTCGCGCGGGTCCTCCGGGTCGTGCTCGTAGCCGGGCACCGTCGCGGCGATCTGCGCGGCGGTCAGGAACCGACGCGTCGACAGAAGGCAGATCACCAGGTTCACCAGGCGCTCGGTGCGGGTGCGCGACACGATTGGCAACGCTAGCAGGGTGGACGCCGACGTGACGTACGCGCTACGCCCGGGCGGTTTCCCGCGGGAGCGCAGCGGAAAGGTAGGCCCGGGTGAGCACCGCTGAAACCCCGGAAGAGCAGCTCCCGGTCGGTCTGGCCGCCGCCGGACCCCTCCCGATGGGCGATTCGTCCGATGAGTCCGAAGCACCGGAGAACGAGAGTGTGGGCACGGTCATCGTGGCCGGCCTGGCCAACCTGGCCATCGCCGTCGCCAAGCTGGTCGCCGGCATGGTCTCCGGCTCGGCGGCCATGGTGTCCGAGTCGGCGCACTCCCTCGCCGACACCATCACCGAGGTGTTCCTCTTCGTCGCCCTGCGGCGCGGCGCCACCCCGGCCGACGAGGAACACCCGTTCGGGTACGGCAAGGAGAGCTTCGTCTGGGCGTTCATCGCCGCGGTGTTCACCTTCGTCGGTGGCGCCGGCTTCTCGATCTACCACGGCATCGAGACGATCGTGCGCGGGGAGGAGACCGGCGACTTCGGTTGGTCGTACCTCGTGCTGGCCGTCTCGTTCGTCGCCGAGGGCACCTCGTTCCTGCGCGCCCGGCGCCAGGTCACGGGCGCGTCGCGGCGCTGGGGCGTCACCCGGTCGCGCTTCCTGCGGCTGACCCCGGACACCACCGTCAAGGCCGTCTACTTCGAGGACTCGGCCGCCCTGATCGGCCTGATCCTGGCGGGCGCCGGCCTGGTGCTGACCGAGCTCACCGGCAACGGCATGTGGGACGGCATCGCCTCGATCGCGATCGGCCTGCTGCTCTTCGGAGTGGCCGCGGTCCTCGCTCAGAGCAACGCCTCGCTGCTCGTGGGCCGGGCGGTGCCGCGCCGGGTGCACAACCAGATCGCCGCCGACCTCGCCTCGATCCCCATCGTGGTGGCCGTGCCGACGCTGCTGACCATGCAGCTCGGCCCGGGCGACATCCTGGTCGCGGCCAAGGTCGACTTCCGGGACGACGTCCGCGGGGGCGAGATCGAGGCGGCCAGCGACGAGGCCGAGCGCCGCCTGCGGGCCCGCTACCCAGGCATCCGGTACGTCTTCCTCGACCCGACGCGCGGCACGGCGGGCCGCAACCACGTCGACGGCGGCGTCGAATAGGGTTCCGGCCATGGTGCGGTGGCGGTCCGGAACAGTCCAGGCGATCCGGCGCCGGTGGCACGGCGCGGTCGAGCTCGACGTCGCGACCGGCGACGGGCCCCTGAAGGCGCTCGCCTACCCCGCGCTCACCGGCGAGCCCGAGCCGGGCGACCGCGTGCTGCTCAACGTCGGGGCGCTGGTCATGGGCCTCGGCACCGGGGGCTACGCGCTGGTGGTGGCGCTGCCCGACCGGCTGCCGGCCGATCCGCCCGACGACGGCGCCAACCGCGACTCGGGCCACCTCGTCAAGGCCCGCTACACGCCGCTGCAGGCGATCGGGCTCGGCGTCGACGAGGAGGCCTCGCCGCACCGCGAGGTGATGGCCGCGGCCACTTCGCTCGACGGCATGCCGGTGGTCCTGGCCGACCTGCACTCGGCACTGCCGGCCATCGTCGCCGCCGTCCGCTTCGACCGGCCGCGGGCCCGGATCGCGTACGTCATGACCGACGGCGGGGCGCTGCCGGCGTGGTTCTCACGCACCCTGGACGGGCTGCGCGACCACCTGGTGGGCACGGTGACCACCGGGCAGGCGTTCGGCGGCGACCTCGAGGCGAGCACCGTGCACACCGGCCTGCTGGCGGCGCGGCACGTGCTGCGCGCCGACGTCACGGTCGTCACGCAGGGGCCGGGCAACCTCGGCACGGGCACGACCTGGGGGTTCTCCGGGGTGGCGCTGGGCGAGGCGGTCAATGCCACGGGCACCCTGGGCGGGCGGCCGGTCGGCTCGTTGCGGATCTCGACGGGCGACGGACGGCCCCGGCATCGCGGCGTGTCGCATCACAGCCTCACCGCGTACGGAAAAGTGGCCCTGCTCCCCGCCGACCTGCCCGTGCCCGAAGGCCTCGACCCCCACCTGGCCGTCGAGATCGACGCGGCGCTCGCGCCGCTGGCGGCGAGGCACCGCCTGCCGCGCGTGCCGGTCGACGGTCTCGACGAGGCGCTGCGCGCGAGCCCGGCGCCGCTGTCGACGATGGGCCGCAAGCTCGACCAGGACTACGCCTACTTCCTTGCCGCGGCCGCCGCGGGCCGGTTCGCTGCCGCCCTGATCTGATTGCGGCCGGCGTTCTTGGCCTGGTAGAGCGCAGCGTCGGCCCGCTCGATGAGCTGGTCCGACGTCTCCGCCTCGTCCCAGACCGCGATGCCGGCCGAGAACGTCTGACCCAGCGGGGTGGCCGCCAGCGCCCGCCGCAGGACGTCACGCGCCTCCTCCCCGGACGCGCCGGGCAGCAGCACCACGAACTCCTCGCCGCCGTAGCGGGCCAGGGTGTCCACCGTACGGAGCTCGCCGTGCCAGGCCGTGGCCGAGGCCTTGAGCAGCCGATCCCCCGCCGGGTGGCCGTAGGCGTCGTTGAACTGCTTGAACAGGTCGAGGTCGAGCACGGCGACGCTGACCGGACGCCCGTCGCGGCGCGCGATCTCGAGGGCCCGGGGCAGCTCGTCGTTCCAGGCCCGCCGGTTGGGCAGCCCGGTCAGCTCGTCGCGCCGGGCCAGCTCGCGCACCTGCTGGGCCTGCCGCTCGACCTGCCGCACGAGCTGCGCCATCCGCGTGACGACCAGCAGGAAGAGTGCGAACGAGGCGACCACGATGGCCATCCCGTCGGTCACGGCGCCGTGGGCCAGCTGCACCGCGAGCAGGGCCGGCGCCACCAGCGAGGCCAGGGTCAGCAAGGCCAGGTGGACGCGACCCAGCCGTGCCACCGCCGGGCCGGCGGGCGCGCCCAGCGTCCGCGCGTCGCGATGCAGCGCCGCCACGCCGAACAGCGAGAACGCGACGAGGAAGATCGACGAGAGGGCCCGGTTGACCCAGACGATGTCCTCGACGGGGTAACCCTGGTCGATCAGGTTGCCCACGACCACCCAGGCCGTGTCGCCGACCAGGAAGGCCCCCAGCGACGCGGTGAGCAGCCAGAACGGCGCGCCGCGGGTGCCGCCGCCGCGCAGCAGCCGGGTCATCATCGCGATCATGACGAGGTCGCCGATCGGATACGCGGACTGCGTCGCCTCGCCCAGCATCGTGATCTTGCCGCCCTGGGCCGACGGCGCAATCACGTAGACCCAGGCCAGCAGGCCGAAGCCGGTGGTGACCGTGGTCGCGTCGATCATCGCGGTCCAGTCGCGGCCGGTCTCGCGGCGGCGGATCAGCACGGCGATGCCGGCCGCGCAGAACGGGTAGAGCAACAGGAACAGCGGGTCGGACGGCGTCGGCAGGTCGACCAGCTGCCAGAGCTCGGTGCAGACGACCGAGACGCCGATGCCGGTGACGTTCGCGCCCAGGCCGGCCGCGAACAGCCACCAGGGCAACCGGTCGCGCCGGGGCAGGCGGCGCGCGCCGGCCAGCACCGCCGCCACCCCGGCGTAGCCGATGGCCATCTGCCAGCCGCCCACCAGCCACGGATCGTCGGGCAGGAACTGGTAGACGGCAATGGCCAGAGCCACGGTCACCGCGAAGACGATCGGCATCCGTCCAGCACAACCCCGGCCGGGGAGAAGCCGGGACGTTCGCGGGTGCGATCCGGTTGCTACCGCTTGCGGACCAGCGTCACCCCGTCCCGTACGGGAAGCATGACCGACTCGACCCGGTCGTCCGTCACGATCCGGTCGTTGAGGTCGCTGACGGCCACGTCCCACTCGTGCTCGGGATGCAGGACCCGCCCGGCACGCAGCACGTTGTCGATCACCATGAGGCCGCCCGGGCGCAGCCGCGGCACGAGCTCGTCGTAGTACTTCGGGTAGCTGATCTTGTCGGCGTCGACGAACGCGAAGTCGACCACCGGGTCGCGGTCCAGCGCCCGCAGGGCCTCCAGGGCCGGACCCAGGTTCAGCTCGATCAGGTCGTCGACCCCCGCCCGTGCCCAGTACCGCCGGGCGACGTCGGTGAACTCCTCGGAGACGTCGCACGCGATCAGGCGTCCGTCCTTGGGCAGCCCGCGCGCGACGCAGATCGACGAATAGCCGGTGAACACGCCCACCTCGACCGCGAGCCGAGCGCCGGTGAGCCGCACCAGCATGGTGAGCAGCTCACCCTCGTCGTGCGAGATCTGCATGCCGGCGGCGTCGGGGAACGCGTCGCGGGTCTCGGCCGCGAGGTCCCGCAGCACGTCGTCGGCCGGGGTGCAGTGCTCGAGCAGGTAGTCGCTGACAGCCGGATCGATGATGTCCATCCGGCCAGTCTCGTACGTCTCACCGCTTTGCGTCAGGATGCATAAGGCACTTATGATCCTGGCGTGCCTGCTTCTCTCCGCCACCAACCCAAGGCCGTGTACGCGGTAGCGTTCGCCTGCGTCGTCAGCTTCATGGGCATCGGCCTGGTCGACCCGATCCTGCCCGCCTTGTCCTCGCAGCTGCACGCGAGCCCGAGCCAGGTCAGCCTGCTGTTCACCAGCTACCTGGTCGTCACCGCGATCGCCATGCTCGGCGTCAACTGGGTCTCCAGCCGGATCGGCCCCAAGCGCACCCTGATCACCGGCCTGGCCGTCATCGTCGTGTTCTCGGCGCTGGCCGGCCTGTCCGGCTCGATCGGCGGCATCGTCGGCTTCCGGGCCGGCTGGGGCCTGGGCAACGCCCTGTTCATCGCCACCTCGCTGGCGGTCATCGTCGCCTCGGCCACGGGCGGCTTCGCCGGCGCGATCGTCCTCTACGAGGCGGCGCTGGGCCTCGGCATCGCCGCCGGCCCCCTGATCGGCGGCCTGCTCGGCGACATCAGCTGGCGCGGCCCGTTCTTCGGCGTCGCCGCCCTGATGGCGATCGCGCTCATCGCCACGGTGACGCTGCTCGACCGGACTCCCCCGCCGCCGCGCCGGATCAGCCTGGCCGAGCCGTTGCTGGCCCTGCGGCACCGCTCGCTGCTGACGATGTGCGTGACCGCGTTGCTCTACAACTGGGGCTTCTTCACGATGCTCGGCTACGCGCCCTACCCGATGGAGCTGTCGGCGATCCAGCTCGGCTTCGTCTTCTTCGGCTGGGGTCTGCTGGTAGCCGTCTTCTCCATCACCGGCGCCCCGCGACTGCAGGCCAGATTCGGAACAGCGCCTTCGCTGTACGGGGCCCTGGGCGCCTTCGCCGTGCTGCTGCTCCTGATCGGACTGTTCACCGACGTGCGCTGGGCGCTGATCGTGTGTGTCGTCCTCTCCGGCGCGATGGTCGGCATCAACAACACGCTGACCACCCAGGCGGTCATGCTGGTCTCCCCCGTGGAACGCCCGATCGCCTCGGCCACGTACGGCTTCGTCCGCTTCATCGGCGGCGGCCTGGCCCCGTTCGTGGCCGGCAAGATGGTCGACCGCTGGAACATCCACGTCCCCTTCGTGGCCGGCGCGGTAGCCGTCCTGCTGGGCGTCCTGGTGCTGGCCACCAGCCACCGCACGCTGACCGAGGCCGACCGGCGCCTGGCTTCCGGCGCCCCCGCCGCGGTGGAGGGCGAAGTAGCCGACGAGTTCGGCGGCGCCCCCGACGCCATCGACGCCGAACTGCAGCACGAACGAGCCACCCGCCCCTGACCGCTACCGTGGGGCCGTGCCCGCTTCGTCCCGCCTGCTCGCCGTAGTCGAAGCCCTGCCCCTGGAACCGGACCTCCGCGTCCTCGAGATCGGCTGCGGCCCCGGCGTCGCCGCGCGGCTGGTCGCCGCCCGCCTCGCCACGGGCCACATCCTGGCCATCGACCGCTCGGCGACCGCCGTCGCCCAGGCCACCGCGGGCTCAGCCGCGGAGATCGCGTCCGGCCGCCTCGGCATCCGGCACGTGGCAGCCGAGGACTTCGTCCTCGAACCGGGCGAGCAGCCGTACGACCTGGTCTTCGCCGTCCGCGTCGGGGCGCTCGACGGCCGCCACCCCGCCCTGGGCGTACGCGTCATGGAGCGCCTGGCCCGAGCCACCCGTCCCGGCGCCCGCCTGTTCATCGACGGCGGCAACCCTCTGCGCGAGCTCCCGATCTGACCGCCGGTCCCGAATTCGTCCGCGCGAGCCCGGCGGCGCCCGGGCCGGCGACTCGCCCGAGGGTGCGCACGACCGGCAGAATGACCGCATGGCCCAGCCAGTGGTGCACTTCGAGATCATCGGAACCGACCCGGCCGCCCTGCGCGGCTACTACGGAGAGCTCTTCGGCTGGCAGTTCGCCACCGGCGGCCCCGTGGCCGAGCCCGTCTCCGAGGCCGGCAACTACGGATTCACCGAGGGCGAGACCATCCCCGGCGGCATCGGCGGCGGGGACGGCTACCAGCCGAAGACGGTCTTCTACGTGGGCGTGCCGGACGTGGCGGCCGCCCTGGCCAAGGCCGAAAGCCTGGGCGGCCGGCGAGTGATGGGCCCGGTCCGCTCGCCCGGCACCGACCTCGTGGTGGCCCATTTCACCGACCCCGAGGGCAACCTGATCGGGCTGGCCGGCCCGGCGCCCGGGCAGTCCTGACCCACCACGACATGGCACTCCTGCCCGGTGCTTCGAGCAGTCCCGGAAGTTCAAGCCGCCCGGCGGCGGGCGGCTTCGAACGGGGCGCGGTCGAAGAGGAAGCGGCTGCGGACGATTCTGCCGTCGCGGACGGCGTGGAACAGCCGCGACCTGGACCCGGTGGACAAGGCCACGCTGGACCGGGCCCGCCGCGGTGACGGCGACGCCGTCCGCACCTTGACGGCGCCGCACGAGCGAAAACTGCTGCTGCATTGCTACCGGATGCTCGGCTCCCTGACCGACGCCGAAGACCTGCTGCAAGAGACGATGCTCGCCGCCTGGCGCGGCCTGCCCGGTTTCGAGGGCCGGTCGTCGCTCCGCACGTGGCTCTACCGGATAGCCACCAACCGCTGCCTCAACGCCCTGCGCGACGGCGGCCGCCCACCGAACCGCAAACGACGTGGTCGACCCCGCCCGGTCGCGTGCCCGGTGCGTCGAGGACGCTGTGGCGCGCCGCTTCGCGGAGGCATTCACGGCCGGCGACGTCGACGCTGTGGTCGCTCTGCTCACCGACGACGCCTGGCTCAGCATGCCGCCCGCCCCGCACGAATATCACGGGCGTGACGCCGTCGCCGGCTTCCTCCGGGCCGGCATGGCGCACGCCGACGGCCGGAGCCTGACGCTCCGACCCACGCGCGCCAACACTCAGCCCGCGTTCAAGGCCGCCTTCCCCGAGGGCCCGGCCGGCATCGGCGTCCTGACGGTGGCCGGCGACCGAATCGCCGCGATCACCCGCTTCCACGACATCGCCCTGGCCACCCGATTCCCGGACTGACGATCCGATTCACCCGGCCCGGGCCAGGCTCGCGGCGATCGCCCCTGCTTGCCGTGCCCGGCTCCTCGACGTGAGTTCGGTCCGTCAGCAGCCCGCAGTTCCACGCCGACCCCGAGTCGCCGGCCTCCCTCGGCGGGCCAAAGCTCTTCGTCGACCGGTGAGCCTGCTGACCTACGCCAGCAGTTTCCGCCACGGGCGTGTCGACTGCCGGGGGACTCGCGTGTCGGGCCGGGCGGGGGCTTGGATGGGGCGATGCCGAAGGTGGACATCAACCCAGCCGATTACGACCTCTTCGCCGCCCGGGCCGCAGCGGCCGGGCTTACCGTCGACCAGTGGCTCACCGCAGCCGGGCTCACCACAGCCGGCCGGGAGTCCTCCGCCCCCGCCTCGCTCGACGACCTCTGGGCGACCAGTCTGGGCGACCTCGACGGCCAGATCGCCTCCACCCAGCAGCGGTCCTACCTGCGGCTGGCCCGTCTCAACGCCATCGTCGAGGGCGTGGCCCTGTTAGTCGTGCCCGACGCCTTCACCCGCGACGTCATCGAGTCCCGGCTGCGCGCCACCCTCACCGAGGCCCTGAGCCGCCGTCTGGGCACCCCCATCCAGATCGCTGTGAAGCTCGACGAACCCCGGCCCACACCCGCGCCGCCGCCCGCAGCACCGCCCCCGACGCCGGACCTTCAGCGCCTCACCGAGCTGCTGGCCCGTCCCGAGGTCGCCCGCCAGATTGCCGAAGTCCTGACCGCCGCCGGCTGATCCACCGGCACACGCGACGCCCCTCCCCCATCGGCACACGGCGACGCCTCCTGAGGCGCCCCAACCGCCACACCGCAGACCAGCAGGCCGAGACACGAGCGGCCTACGCGAAGCGCTGGGCTACGAGCCGGCCTGTGGACAGCCGAAGTGTGGACAGCTCCGCTGTGGACAACCCCAGCTCTGGACAGCCCCACTGTCGACAGCACAGCTTTTGGACAGCCCCGCTGTCGATAGCCGGGTCGGCCACGGAGCGAACACCTAGGGGGTGGCTGGGGGCGATGCCCGATGGCAGGGCCCGGAGCCGATGAGAAGGCTGAGGAGGCAGCCTCTGGAGGGAGCACAGGCATGTCTCTTCGACCGTTGGTAGCCGGGCTCGCGGCCCTGGCCATGATCGCGGTGGCCACACCAGCGCAGGCGGGCCCGAGCGCACTGCAACGGGATCTGGACGCCATCGTCGCCGAGGGGCCGGCCAGCGCGCTGGCCGAGGTGCGGGACGGCGGCCGGATCATCCGGTTGACCAGTGGGAGCGCGCGGTTCGGGACGCACGAGCGGGTGGATCCGCGCGGGCGTTTCCGGGTCGGCAGCGTGACGAAGATGCTGATCGCCACGGTGGTGATGCAGCTGGTGGCGGAGCGGCAGATCGGTCTCGACGACAAGGTCGACCGGTGGCTGCCGACGATGCCCGGTGTGACGGTGCGGCAGCTGCTCGACCACACCAGCGGCCTCTACGACGTGACCCGGACTCTGCCGCTCAGGCCGCCCAGCGCGTTCCTGCCGCTGCGCTGGAAGACGTGGACTCCGGAGGAGTTGATCGCCCGCGCGATGGCGGAGGAGGCAACGTTCCCGCCGGGCGACGGCTATGCCTACACGAGCACCGGCTATCTCATCCTGGGCATGCTCATCGAGCGGGTCACCGGCCGCCCGTACGCCGTGGAGGCATCGCGGCGGCTTCATCTGCAGAAGTCGACGTTCCCCGGCACCGACGTCCGGATCCGGGGGCCGCACGTGCGCAACTACGTGCCGGACGGTGCCGGCGGCGTGATCGACGTGACCGAGATGAACCCGTCGGTGATGGGCGCGGCCGGGGAGGCCGTCTCGACGGCGTCCGACCTCAACCGCTTCCTCACGACGCTGCCGCCGGAGCTGCTGCGGCGCATGAAGACAGTGACGCCGCCGTCGTCGCGGGGCCTCGGCCTGGAGTTCCTCGACACGCGGTGCGGCCCCGCCTACGGGCACATGGGCGACGCGTACGGGACCTCGGCGTGGGTCTTCGCCACCGGACCCCAGCACTCGGTGACGCTGTCGGTGGCGTGGGGCACCAACCGGCCCAGCAAGGCGTCCGTGGCAGCGCTCATCGACGACGCGCTGTGCCCTGCGAGATGACGACGCCCTACGAGGTGACCACCAGAACGAGCCAGCCGAGCAGAATCACACCGAGGATCGCGGCCAGCACCCACGTCGGGACGCGGTGGCCGCCCTCACGGTTGCGGCGGACCTCGGCGCGGATGCGGTCGCGCTTACGGTCGGCCCGGGAACGCGGTTGCTGGTCGGGCCCGTCCATGACCCGACCAGCCTAACGCCTGGTTCACCGCCGGGGCGGGAGCCGCAGCCCCCGCCCCTGAGCTCACATGCTGGCGATCAACCGTTCCACCCGCTCGTCGTACGCGCGGAACGGGTCTTTGCAGAGCACGGTGCGCTGCGCCTGGTCGTTGAGCTTGAGGTGCACCCAGTCGACGGTGAAGTCGCGGCGCTTCTCCTGCGCGTGGCGGATGAACTCGCCCCGCAGGCGGGCCCGGGTGGTCTGCGGCGGCGTCTCCTTGGCCTCGAAGATCTCGAGGTCGTTGGAGATGCGGTCGACCTGCTTGCGCTTCTCCATCAGCGCGTAGAGGCCGCGGCCCCGGCGCACGTCGTGGTAGGCCAGGTCGAGCTGGGCGATGCGCGGGTGGCTCATCGGGATCTGGTGCTTGGCCTGGTAGCGCTCGATCAGCTTGTACTTCGACACCCAGTCGATCTCGCGCGAGACCGGGTCGAGGTCGCCGCTCTCGATCGCGTTGAGCACCCGGCCCCACAGCTCGACGACCCGCTTGGCCGTCGGGTCGCCGCCGCGGCGCTCGACGAACTCGGTCGCCTTGGCCAGGTACTCCTGCTGGATCTCGAGGGCGCTGACCTCTTTGTTGTTGGCCAGGCGGATCTTCCGGCGGCCGGTGATGTCGTGGCTGACCTCGCGGATCGCGCGGATCGGGTTCTCGAGCGACAGGTCGCGCATGACCACGCCGGCCTCGATCATGCGGAGCACGATGTCGGCGCTGCCCACCTTGAGCAGCGTGGTCACCTCGTTCATGTTGGAGTCGCCGACGATCACGTGCAGGCGGCGGTAGCGCTCGGCGTCGGCGTGCGGCTCGTCACGCGTGTTGATGATCGGACGGGAGCGGGTCGTCGCGCTGGAGACGCCCTCCCAGATGTGCTCGGCCCGCTGCGACAGGCAGAAGACGGCGCCACGAGGAGTCTGCAGCACCTTGCCGGCGCCGCAGATCAGCTGACGGGTCACGAGGAACGGAATGAGGACGTCGGCGAGCCGGCCGAACTCGCCGTGGCGCGACACGAGGTAGTTCTCGTGACAGCCGTACGAGTTGCCGGCGGAGTCGGTGTTGTTCTTGAACAGGTAGATCTCGCCCGCGATGCCCTCGTCGTGCAGCCGCTTCTCGGCATCGACCAGCAGGCCCTCCAGGATCCGCTCGCCGGCCCGGTCGTGGGCGACGAGATCGGTCACGGAGTCGCACTCGGGGGTCGCGTACTCGGGGTGGGAACCGACATCGAGGTAGAGGCGGGCGCCGTTACGGAGAAAAACGTTGCTGCTGCGTCCCCAGGACACCACTCGGCGGAACAGGTAGCGGGCCACCTCGTCGGGAGACAGCCGCCGCTGCCCCCGGTAAGTACACGTGACGCCGTACTCGGTCTCGAGGCCGAAAATTCGCCGTTCCATGACGAAACACTAGCCGCATAAGCCATCCATTGGCAGTCACCCGACGCCGGTAGAGTCGTTACGGATGAACGTTCTGGTCACCGGCGGCGCCGGCTTCATCGGTTCGCACTTCGTGCGGGCGATGCTGGCCGGCGGCCTGCCGGGCCTCGAGGACGCGCGGGTCACCGTCCTCGACAAGCTGGCGCACGTCGGAAACTTCGCCAACCTCGGCGCGGTGGCCCACGACAAGCGGCTCGACTTCGTCCCCGGCGACGTGGCCGACGCCGCCCTGGCCGAGGTCGTAGTCCGCCGCCACGACGCGATCGTCCACTTCGCCGCCGAGCACGACGTGAAGTCGAACGTCCTGGGCACTGAGGTCCTGCTGGAAGCCGCTCGCCGCCACGACGCAGACCGTTTTGTACACATATCAACCGATGCGGTGTACGGCTCGATCCCGACCGGCGCCTGGTCCGAGCGCGCACCGCTGTCGCCGACCTCCCCCGGCGCTGCCACCAAGGCCGCCGCCGACCTGCTGGTCCTGGCCGCCCACCGCACCCACGGCCTCCCGGCCACGATCGTCAGACCCAGTTCCACGTACGGCAGCCATCAGCACCCCGAGAAGCTGCTCCCGCGCCTGCTGACAACCCTGCTCACGGGCGGAACGCCCACCCTCCGAGGCGACGGCACCCACACCCGCGACTGGCTGCACGTCTACGACCTGATCCGCGCCGTGGCCCTGGTCCTGACCGACGGCCGCCCCGGCGAGGCCTACAACGTGGGCGGCAGCGTGGAACTGGCCCACAAGGACCTGGCCGCCCTGCTGCGGGAAGAACTGGACGCGCCCGCGACCCCCATCGAGTACGTCCCTGACGTTCCCGGCCACGACGCCCGCCGAGCCATGGACGACGACAAGATCCGCCAGAACCTGGGCTGGCGCCCCCGGGTCGAGTTCACCTCCGGCCTCAACAGCACAGTCCGCTGGTACCGGGACAACCCCGACGCGTGGCGCCCCCTGCTGCAGTAGGACCCCGCAGGCACAACGACATGTATCAACATTGACGATGTGTACATATTGATACACACAATCAACATGTACACCCGTGGTGGCTACAGGCCGCGAGAACCACTGAGCCGGCCCGCCTCGACCTGACGCACCACAACACGCAGCAGCGACGCTCCAAGGCTGCCGCAGCGGCCACAATCCGGGACTGCTGAACCAGCTACCGCGCCCTGACCCACCACAACACGCAGCAGCGACACTCGAACGCGGCTAACGGCGGCCGCAATCCCGGAAACCGCCGCACCAGCTACCCCCGCCCTGACGCACCACAAAACACGCAGCTGCGACACTCAACGCGGCTAATGGCCGGCCACGGTCGCGATGGCTGCCGAGCCGGTTACCCCCGATCTGACGCACCACGACATGCAGCCACGACGCTCAAACGCGGCCGGCTGCGGTCGCGATAGCCGCTCAGCCGGCTACCCCCGATCTGACGCACCACGACATGCAGCCACGACGCTCAAGCGCGGCCGGCTGCGGTCGCGATAGCCGCTGAGCCGGCAGCCGCGGCCCAGCGCACTGCCGCAGGGCGGCTGCGCGTCAGCGCGGTTGTGGCCAGGCCCCACGCGGACGCCAGAGCCAGCGGCAGCGCGCCCCGGCGCGAACGCGCCACTCCCCCGGCAACCGCGGCCGAGGCGAGCAGGACAGCTGCCGTCGAGGCCGCGACCAGGCGGGAATCGCTCTTGTTCACACCGGCGGCCACCGCGCCCGCCGCCAAGTTGACCGTGCTGGCGAGGGCCGTCCAGCCGAGCAGCAAGCCGGTGCTCGCGGGCGTCACCGTGGCCGGCGCCGACGTCGAGCCGACGCGCTGCGCACGGCCGTAGGCCGCGGCGGTGAAGGCGGTAGCGACCGGCAGCAACAGCGGCGTGAGGCCGAACCGGTCCGTCTGCGCGGCCAGCGACCACGCCGCGTTGGCCGCGTAGGCGCCGGCCAGCGGCCAACCCGTCCGGCGGCTCATCGGATCGCGTCGGCCGCCGGGCAGGCACTGGGCCACCGTCGAGGCTGCGCAGCCGGCGAAGATCGGGGCCCACACCGCGAACGCGTAGCCGGGCGGAGTGATCACCGTGTCGTAGCGCTGGGTCTGCTCACCCCGGCCGAGAAGCGCCCCCAGGCACGGCACGGCCACGAAAGCAGCGCAGGAAGAAGCGAGTGCGACGGTACGAACGGTGTCAGTCATGCCCCCGGTGTACCCACCGGGGGCATGTCCACGTCAGGAACCGTCGCCGTTGACGCCGTCGGCCGGCGCGGCCGGGTCGGTCGGCTCGGCCTCTGGCTTGTCGGCCGCGTCCTCCTCGGCGGCAGCCGACACCGTGGGCTTGTCGGCGGCCGGAGGCGGCGGCGGAGCGGCATCCACCCCGCCCAGGTCCTTGTCGAGCACGTCCTTCAAGCCCTCGAGCAGCTGGATCAGCGCCGGCCCCTGGATGCGCCGGAACGCCCGGCCCTTACGCCGCCGGTCGAGCACCGCGACCTCGAGCTGCTTCTGGTCGAGCTTGCGCGTCTGACCGTTCTCGCCGCCCACACTGCCCAGCGCCTGCGCCGCGAGTGCCAGCGCCGCCGGCAGCTCGGCCGTCGCGTCGTGCCGCTCGCGCAGCACGTTCGAGATCGCCTCGGCCTGGCCGCCCATCGCCATGAACCCCGGCTCGTCCATGACCGAGCCGTCGTACGTGATGCGGTAGAGCTCGTCGGTCTCGGGCGACGAGCCCACCTGGGCGATGCAGATCTCCACCTCGTACGGCTTCTGCGTCTCCGTGAAGATCGCGCCCAGCGTCTGGGTGTACGCGTTGGCCAGGAACCGCCCGGTCACGTCCCGCCGGTCGTAGCTGTAGCCGTTCACATCGGCCATCCGGATGCCGGCCCGGCGCAGGCTCTCGAACTCGTTGTACCGGCCGACCGCGGCGAACCCGATCTTGTCGTAGATCTCGCTGATCTTGCGCAGCGTCGTGATGTTCTCGGCGACCAGCAGGATGCCGCCCTCATACGTCAGCACCACGGCGGAACGGCCGCGGGCGATGCCCTTACGGGCGTACTCCGAACGGTCGCGCTGGACCTGCTCGGGTGATGCATAGAACTGCATGGCCACGGGTGGCTACTCCCTCTCGTCCCTGGTGAATTCGGCTGCTACCAACAACCGGACTCAGCCGCCCGGATTCTCCATGCGCCCGGCCACGACCTGCTCGGCCACCGCGGTGATCTCGGCCTCGGTCAGACGGTGCGTGCCGTTCGCCGTCGCCGACATCACCACCGGGAAGATCTTGCGGGTCAGGTCGGGACCGCCGGTCGCGGTGTCGTCGTCGGCCGCGTCGTAGAGCGCCTCGACCGCCAGCCGCACCGCGTCATCGGTGCTCAGACCCGCCCGGTACTTCTTCTTCAGAGCCGACTTCGCGAACAACGAGCCCGAACCGATCGCGTCGTAGCCGGTCTCCTCGTAGAGCCCGCCCGCCACGTCGAAGCTGAAGATGCGCCCCACCTTGGCCGGGTCGGCCGGCGACAGGTCGTAGCCCGCGAACAGCGGCACCACGGCCAGGCCCTGCATCGCCGCGCCCAGGTTGCCCCGCACCATGCCGGCCAGCCGGTTCGCCTTGCCGTCGGTCGAGAGCATCGTGCCCTCGATCTTCTCGTAGTGCTCCAGCTCGACCTGGAACAGCCGCATCAGCTCGATGCCGATACCCGCCGTCCCGGCGATGCCGATCAGCGAGTACGAGTCGGCCGGATGCACCTTCTCGATGTCCCGGCTGGCAATGAGGTTGCCCATCGTCGCGCGCCGGTCGCCACCCATCACGACACCCTCAGCGGTGGCGATCGCGACGATCGTCGTCGCGTGGGGTGCGATATCGGCGGAAAGCCCCGGCGGCAGCGGCCGCCGGCCCGGTAGAAGTTCCGGGGACGCATGGTTCAGGAACTGCGTGAAGGAGGACGTCCCCGCGTTGGTGAAGTAATCCGGCATGCGCCCGGATGGATCAAAGTCCTTTGCCACGTGGTTCCTTTCAGTTCCGTGATTGCTCCGGCATCCCCAGAGCTGCCGGTGCAGTTGACGAACCTTATCCCGCGGCACGGGGGCGAGGCGATGATCGTGGTCGACGTGTTGGGCTTGACAGCGACGGCCGTCAGGCCTACGAGCACCTGACGGCCGCACAAGATCCCCGCGGCTCACCGCGGCGTCTTTTTCGCTCTGGGCTTAGCCGGCCCAGAAACGGACAACTAGGTCTATTCTCCGCCTTTTTGGACGTAGCCCCTGACGAATTCCTCGGCGTTCTCTTCGAGGACCGAGTCAATTTCGTCGAGCAGGTCGTCGACGTCTTCGGTGATCTCGGCGTGCCGTTCCGCTACCTCTGGGTTGGCCTCGACGGTGGCGTCCTGGACTTCCTCGTCCTGCCGGCCCTTGCCCGACTGCGACTGCCCGCCGGTGTCCCGAGTTGCCATCGGTGTCCCCCTTCTCAGCCACCCGAAGCCTGTGACATCGGGTTGGGAAAAACCTACCTCGTGGTTGTGACAAAACCACTCAGCGACTGGTGATCACTTCGAGGAGATCCTTCGCGCTCTCGCACTTGTCGAACAGCGCGCCCACGTGCTTCTTCGTCCCGCGCTCGGGCTCCATCATCGGCACCCGGACGAGCGACTCGCGCCCGACGTCGAAGATGACCGAGTCCCAGCTGGCCGCGACCACTTCGGACGCGTACTGGGCCAGGCACCGGCCGCGGAAGTAGGCCCGCGTGTCCTCCGGCGGCTCGGACATGGCCCGCTGCACGTCGTCCGGCTCGAGCAGCGTCTTCATCGAGCCGCGCGCGACCAGCCGGTGGTAGAGGCCCTTCTCGGGGCGGACGTCGGCGTACTGCAGGTCGACCAGCTGAAGTTTGGGCGAGGACCAGCCGAGGTTCTCGCGCTCGCGGTAGCCCTCGAGCAGCCGCAGCTTGGCCACCCAGTCGAGGGTGTCCGCGCATTCCATCGGGTCGCGGCCGAGCCGGTCGAGGATGTCCTCCCAGCGGTCGAGCACGTCCTTCGTCTGCTCGTCGGTGTCGTCGCCTTCCCGCTGGTCGACGAACTCGCGGGCCCGCTCGTAGTAGGCCCACTGCAGGTCGAGCGCCGTGAGCTTGCGGCCGTCGCGCAGCCGGATCAGGTGCTGCAGCGACGGGTCGTGGCTGACCGCTTTGAGCTCGCTGACCGGGTCGGCGATGCCGAGGTCGCCGCTGAACACCTTCTCCTCGATCATGTTGAGCACCAGCGAGGTGGTGCCCATCTTGAGGTAGGTGGCGATCTCGGACAGGTTGGCGTCGCCGATGATGACGTGCAGGCGCCGGTATTTGTCGGCGTCGGAGTGCGGCTCGTCGCGGGTGTTGATGATCGGCCGCTTGAGCGTCGTCTCGAGGCCGACCTCGACCTCGAAGAAGTCGGCGCGGGAGCTCATCTGGAAGCCGGAGCCGGAGCCGTCCTGGCCGAGGCCGACGCGGCCGACGCCGGTGAAGATCTGCCGGGTGACGAAGAACGGCGTGAGGTGGGCGACGATGTCGGCGAACGGGGTCTGGCGCCGCATCAGGTAGTTCTCGTGGGAGCCGTACGAGGCGCCCTTGTTGTCGGTGTTGTTCTTGTAGAGCTGGATGCGATGGGTGCCCGGGATGGTGGCGGCGCGGCGGGAGGCCTCGGCCATCACGCGCTCGCCGGCCTTGTCCCACTTGACGATGTCGAGCGGGTTGGTGCACTCGGGCGTGCTGTATTCGGGGTGTGCGTGGTCGACGTAGAGGCGGGCGCCGTTGGTCAGTATCACGTTGGCCAGGCCGAGGTCTTCGTCGGCGAGGGCGTCGGCCGGGTCGTAGGCGGCGCCGGAGTAGGTGAAGCCGCGCGCGTCGCGCAGCGGCGACTCTTCCTCGTAGTCCCAGCGGGCGCGTCCGTTGCGGTTGAGCTCGGGGCGTGCCCCGTAGGCGTTGACCACCTGCGACGACGTGACCATCGGGTTGGCGCCGGGCTGCCCGGGGACGCTGATGCCGTACTCGACCTCGGTGCCCATAATTCGTCGAACGCTCATGCGACCATCCCGCCCGCCACGTTGCCCCTGTTGCTCATGTATTGAGCCTAGACGCTCTCACGCGTGTTATCGCCCCGCCCGGTGCGCGGCGCGGCACGCTGGGTGGGGGCGCAGAGAGCAGGGTCGATCTTCGAGATCAGGCGGCGTCCGAGCGCCTGGCCCGGCTGTTCCACCATGCGGTAGGAGATCGCCGCCAGCAGAAGCATGACGATCACGTACGCCACCCCGGACGCGGCCCTGATCGGCAGCGCCTGCGTCCCGAGATCCGGGACGACGCGCGGGATCATGAACAGCACCATGACGTGCAGCAGGTACAGCGAGTAGCTGATCCGGCCGAGCCCGGTGAGCACCTGCGGCATCGCGCGTTTGCGAAAAACGTACGCCAAAAGGAATGTCGCGATGACGGCGAGCGTCGTGGTGAAGCCCTGATCGGCGACGAGTGCACATGCGACGACGGCGAGCGCCGCGACGGCCGGGACCCGCCCGGTCTGCCCGTGCTGCCACCGATAGACGACCGTCCCGGCGAACATGACGGCGAGCAGCAGCAGCCCCTGCCCCGACGAGGTGACCGTGCTGGCCGGGCTCGGGTGCCCGTTGAGGGCGGGCAGCAGCACGAACCCGATGCCGATCGCCCCCGCCGCCGAGCCGCGGAACTGCAAGATCAAGGTCAATCCGACCAGCAGCACCAGGACGGCGGCCAGCAGGCGCCGATCGGACCAGGAGTTCCCGAGAAGCGCGTCCGGCAGGTACGGCCCGGCCAGCCCCGCGACGAGGCCCAGCGCAGCCGCGTACCAGGCGCTGTGGCGGTGCGCCCGCCACGCGAACAGCCCTGCCACCACGAGGTAGAACACCATCTCGTAGGAGAGCGTCCAGAACACCCGCACGACGCCGCGCACCCCGACCAGGTCGGGCATCATCGTGAGGTGCGCGAGCACGCCGGCGCCGGTCTCGGCCCGCAGCGATGCCTGCCAGTGCAGCAGCCCGGCCGAGGCGAGCAGCGCGAACAGGCCGATCGTGACCAGGTAGGCCGGGTAGACGCGGCAGAGCCGCCCGATCCAGAACCGCCGCAGCGACCCGTGGCGCTCCAGCGACATCGGGATCACGTATCCGCTGACCACGAAGAACAGCAGAACCGCGTACTTGCCCAGGTTGATCTGCCGCATGACCGCCAGGTGCGCGTCGTCGCCGATCACCTGCGGGCTGAGGTGGAACAGCACGACGGTGATCGCGGCCAGGCCCCGAAGAGCATCGAGCCAGTCGAGGCGTCTCATGCGCAGTGCAACGAAAGCGCGGGCCGGGGGAAACCCCCGGCCCGCGCTGACAACCGTCTCTTACAGAGCCTTACAGGTACTGACCGGTGTTGCTGGCCGTCTCGATGGAGCGGCCGGCCTCGGCGCCCTTGCCGCCGGAGACGAGCGTGCGGATGTAGACGATCCGCTCGCCCTTCTTGCCGGAGATGCGGGCCCAGTCGTCGGGGTTGGTGGTGTTGGGGAGGTCTTCGTTCTCGCGGAACTCGTCGACACAGCTGTCGAGCAGGTGCTGCAGGCGCAGCCCCTTCTTGCCGGAGGTGAGGAACTCCTTGATGGCCATCTTCTTGCCGCGGTCGACGATGTTCTGGATCATCGCGCCGGAGTTGAAGTCCTTGAAGTACAGGACCTCTTTGTCACCGTTGGCGTAGGTGACCTCGAGGAAGCGGTTCTCCTCGGTCTCCGTGTACATCCGGAGCACGACTGCCTCGATCATGGCGGCGACCGTCATGTCACGGTCGTTGCCGTGCTCGTTCAGGTCGTCGGTGCTCAGCGGCAGGTCGGACAGGATGTACTTGCCGAAGATGTCCTTCGCCGCCTCGGCATCCGGACGCTCGATCTTGATCTTCACGTCGAGACGGCCGGGGCGCAGGATGGCCGGGTCGATCATGTCTTCCCGGTTGGAGGCGCCGATCACGATGACGTTCTCGAGGCCCTCGACGCCGTCGATCTCGCTGAGGAGCTGGGGAACGATCGTGTTCTCGACGTCGCTGGAGACACCGGAGCCACGGGTGCGGAAGATCGAGTCCATCTCGTCGAAGAACACGATCACCGGGGTGCCCTCGCCGGCCTTCTCGCGAGCCCGCTGGAAGACCAGGCGGATGTGCCGCTCGGTCTCACCCACGTACTTGTTGAGCAGCTCAGGACCCTTGATGTTGAGGAAGTAGCTGGTGTGCTTCTCCTCGCCGCGGCGCTCGGCGATCTTCTTCGCCAGCGAGTTGGCGACCGCCTTGGCGATCAGGGTCTTGCCACAGCCGGGCGGGCCGTAGAGCAGGATGCCCTTGGGCGGGCGCAGCTGGTGCTCCCGGAACAGGTCGGCGTGCAGGAACGGCAGCTCGACCGCGTCCCGGATCTGCTCGATCTGCGAGTGCAGGCCGCCGATGTCGGTGTAGTCGACGTCGGGAACCTCCTCGAGGACGAGCTCCTCGACCTCGCTCTTGGGGATGCGCTCGTAGGCGTAGGCCGACCGTGGCTCGATCATCAGCGAATCGCCGGCGCGCAGCTTGCTGATCTCGAGCGAGTCGGCCAGGAGGACGATGCGTTCCTCGTCGGCGTGCGAGACGACCAGTGCCCGGTCGCCACGCTGGCCGTCGGGGCCCGCGAGGACCTCCTTGAGCGTCACCACCTCGCCGCTGCGTTCGAAGCCGAACGCGTCGACGACGTTGAGCGCGTCGTTGAGCAGCACCTCCTGCCCGCGCTGGAGCTCCTCGACCTCGAGGGACGGGGAGACCGCCACGCGGAGCTTGCGACCGCCGGTGAAGACATCGACGGTGCCGTCCTCGTGTGCCGTGAGGAATACGCCGTAACCGCTGGGCGGCTGGGCGAGCCGGTCAATCTCTTCCTTGAGAGTGACGATCTGAGCTCGGGCTTCCTTGAGGGTCGCCACGAGCCTGTCGTTGTTCTCGGTCAGTCGGGCCAGCTGCGCCTGCGTTGCCGCGAGCCGTTCCTCGAGCTGCCGGACGTGTCGTGGGCTTTCGGTCAACTTCCGCCGAACAAGGGCGAGTTCCTCCTGAAGGAACGCGACCTGGCTGGAGAGATCGTTGGCCTCTTTTTCCCAACGTGCGGCGCGGTTGTCCGCCTCGTCGCTGCGTGCCACGTCCCACCTCCCCGGGGGCTCGAACGTCTTGGGATAACACTAGCCGCTGCGGACCGGATTTCGACCCATGCAACACCCTCGTCACCGAGTCTTGATCCATTCGGCCGGTGTGCGCAAGGAGTTTGTCGGTGCATTCCGGTACGGTTGGGCGGGTTCCGCTCCGGGACGGACACGTTGTCCGCGCCCACCGCGGCCGCCGGCCGGCAGATCGCGGCCGATCAGGGGCTTTACCGCCGTGACGAGGCCCCGACGCCCCACCGCAAGACCCTTGCGCGGCCGGGCCGGAGCCGTTTCGCGGGAAGGCGATGTTCGTCTCAGCCACGTCGATGCGGATCGGCGGAGCGCCGAAAAAAGTCACCTGCGCGAAATGTGTGTCGCGCCCTACAGGGTCGGCCGGCCCACCAACGAGGCCACGACGCGCGAGAACTCCTCCAGCCGGGCGATCTGTCCGGGTCCGCCGTCGTCGAGGGTCTTGCCGAAGCGCAGCGCGTCGTGGCGGATGGTCGCCCGCGACTCCCCCTCGTCCATGCCGGGCGGCGGAACGGCGTCGTCGACGGAGCTCAGCAGCAGGTAGACGTCGATGCTGTCGACCCGCGCCTGGCCGTTCGAGGTGCGGGTCAGCCGCCGCCGGCAGCCCACCTCGGTGACGGTGGACAGCGGCACCACCCGCAACGACGAGGTCATCGAGCCGACCGGGCCGTCGCCGGGCGCCACATCCTCACCGTGCCAGAGCACGAGGCGACTGCCGTCGCAGATGACGACCTCCTGCCAGACGCCGTTGACCTCGTTGACGAAGCGCTCGAGCGTGAAGCACAGCACCGAGGCCCCGCGGAGCACGCCGAACAGGGCGTCCAGCGCCACCTCGGGATCGCGCAGGTAGGCCCGGGCGGCGGAGTCCAGATCCTGGTAGGGCGACCAGTCGGGGAAGACTGCCGGCATCTCGTTGCTGCCGCCGAACGGCGGAGAACTCATCGCGCCCACCCGATCCTCCCCGAGCCGTGCCACTGCCGAACTGGAAGCTACCCGAACGTTGAGCGCCGCGTCACATCCACGAGCCAGGAGGCGTCATTCGATCGGTGAGCGGTCGTCCGGCGCGTCCTCGGCGGGCTCCACGGCGGGCTCCGCGGCGGCGGCCAGCGCGGCCTGGGCGGCCCGCTTGAGGGCGTACGCCTCGGCGCCCTTGCTGGGCTTGCGGCGGCGCGGCGGCGCGGTGACGCCGGGCGCGAGCTTGCGCGCCGAGACCAGGAACGCCGTGTGCGCGATCATGCGGTGGTCGGGCCGGACGGCCAGGCCCTCGGCGTGCCAGTCGCGGACCAGCGATTCCCAGGCCCGCGGCTCGGTCCAGCCGCCGCGTTCGCGCAGCGCCTCGACCAGCTCGGACAGCTGCGGCGTGGTGGCCACGTAGCCGATGAACACGCCGCCCGGCACGAGCGCCTTCTCGACCATGTCGAGCGCCTCCCACGGGGTCAGCATGTCGAGGACGATCCGGTCGAAACCGGTCTCGGGGTTGCTCGCGACGTCGCCGGAGTGCAGGTGCCAGGCCGGGTGCGGGCCGCCGAAGAACGATTCGACATTTTTGCGGGCGATCGCCGCGAAGTCGTCCCTCAGCTCGTACGAGTGCAATTCCCCGCTCGTGCCGACCGCCCGCAGCAGGGAGCAGCTCAGCGCGCCCGAGCCGACACCGGCCTCGAGCACCTTGGCGCCGGGGAAGATGTCGCCCATCGCGACGATCTGCGCCGCGTCCTTGGGGTAGATGACCTGGGCGCCGCGGGGCATCGAGAGCACGTAGTCGCTGAGCAGGGGGCGCAGCGCGAGATAGGCCGTGCTGCCGGTGGAGGTGACGACGCTGCCGTCCGGCAGGCCGATCAGGGCGTCGTGCTCGAGCGCGCCGCGGTGGGTGTGGAACGACTTGCCCGGTTCGAGCACGATGGTGTGCATCCGACCCTTGGGGTCGGTGAGCTGGACGCGGTCACCCACCCGGAAAGGCCCGCGATGGGCGGGCTGCGACTCGTCGACGACGGCGGTGACTGGCGAAATGGTCACTACTTCTCTTTCTGCTTCACGGGCGGGCCGGCGCGGCGGGGTTCCAGCACCTGGGCGACGTCACCCACCCGCAGAACCCCCACCACATCCTCGCCCGAGGTGACGACGTACTGCGCGGCCGGGTGGGCCTGCAACGCGCGGACGACCTGTTCGCCGCTGAGTCCCAGCGGCAGCGCGGGCACGGCGTCACGCGAACGGGAGACGCTGTCGACCGCCACCCACGGGCGCCGGTCGACCGGGACGCGCTCGGCGGCGACCGGATCGACCAGTGCCGTGAGATTACCGGCCGAGTCCGACACGGCGAGCACCACGTTCGGTCTCGGGTCTTCCGAGCGGCGGCGCTGGGCCTCGCCGAGCGGGGTGCCGGCCGGCACGGTGAGCAGCGGACGGGCCAGCAGGCCGAGGTCGACCAGCGGGAATCGGCGGGTCATCCGGGCCAGCCGGATCGACTGGCCGGCCCCCTGCCACAGGGTGAACACGACCAGCAGCACGAACAACAGCCCGAGCAGGGTGATCGTGCCGAGGCGGTAGAACCAGAACGCGGTCATGCCGGTGCCGAACGCGATCAGGCGGCCCGCCCAGCCGGCCGCCTCGGTGGCGCGGTTGCGGTCCTTGAGCATCGCCCACAGGCCGGCGCGAAGGGCCCGGCCACCGTCGAGCGGCAGGCCCGGCAGCACGTTGAACAGGGCCACCAGGATGTTGCTGGCGGCCAGCTGGAACGCGATCTGGCCGGCCATCGTCCGGTCGGGAAGCACGAGGAACGCGGCCGTGGCGATCCCGCCCAGGAACAGGCTGACGGCCGGGCCGGCCAGGCTGACCAGCGCGTCGACCCGCGGGGTGGGCGCGTCGCGGTCCATCTCGGTCCAGCCGCCGAGCAGTTCCAGGGTGATTCCGCGTACGCCGATCCGGAAGCGGCGGGCGGTGAGCGCGTGCCCCAGCTCGTGCAGCAGCACCGAGCCGAGCAGGCAGACCACGAAACCGAGGCCCACCAGGTACGCGACCGGGCCGGGCAGGTCGAGCCGGCCCCGTACGTAGTTGCCGTAGACGACCGTGACCAGCACCGCGAGCAGGATCATCGACCCGTTGACGAAGACCGGGATGCCGAGCACGCGGCCCACCGGACGCGCGGCGCGTCCCGTCCGGCCCCGCTGCCGCGCTCCGTTGCTGCCCGCCGCGCTGTCATTCACGGCGTTGATGCTACGGAGTCGAACTGGGAAGTCCCGGAGCACGTTTTGTCGTACCCCTGCCCTAGCCTTTTCCCCATGACAGCACCGACGGTCTCGCCCGCTGACTCCCCGGCCCCGCACACGGGTCCCTCGCTGTCACCGTCGCGCGCTGCCGACTTCAAGACCTGCCCGCTGCTGTTCCGCTTCCGCACGATCGACCGCCTGCCCGAGCAGCCCACCGCCGACCAGGTACGCGGCACGCTGGTCCACGCCGTGCTCGAGGCGCTGTTCGACCTGCCCGCCGCCGAGCGCACCCCCGAGGCCGCGGCCGCCCTGGTCGCCCCGTCCTGGCAGCGTCTGCTCGCCGACGAGCCCGAGCTGGCCGAGATCTTCGCCGCCGCCACCGAGCCGCCCGCCTTGATCGACCCCGCCGGCCACCCGATCACCCCCGGCAACGTCGTCGTCGATCCTGCGGCGGCTGACGCCGAGGCCGACGCGACCGGCGGCGTCGACCCCTCGGCCGCTTCGCCGGCGCGGCTGGCGGCTTTCCTGGCCAGCGCCCAGGCGCTGCTGCCCGGCTATTTCGCGCTGGAGGACCCGCGCCGCCTCGAGCCCGCCGAGCGCGAGACCCTGGTGTCCACCCTGGTCGACGACGAGCTGCTGATCCGCGGCTACATCGACCGGCTCGACGTCTCCCCCGCCGGCGACCTGCGCGTGGTCGACTACAAGACCGGCGGCGCCCCGCGCGAGGCCTTCGAGGGCCGCGCCCTGTTCCAGCTGAAGTTCTACGCGCTGGTGCTGTGGCGCACCCGCGGCGTCGTCCCCCGCGTGCTGCGCCTGGTCTACCTGAAAGACACCGAGATCTGCGACTACAGCCCCGACGCCGAAGAGCTGGAACGCTTCGAGCGCACGCTGGTCGCCCTCTCCCAGGCCATCGAGCGCGCCAAGCGCGACCAGACGTTTCTGCCCAAGCGCAGCCGCCTGTGCGGCTGGTGCAGCCACCAGGCGGTCTGCCCCGAATTCGGCGGCACGCCCCCGCCCTATCCCGTCACCCGCACCGAGCAGCCCCAGTCCGGCCCCGTCGACGACGACCGCCTGGCCTGACCCCCTAGGGTGGCCGCCATGCCCCGCACCAGCCCGCCGGCACTCCGGTGACCCCGGCATCCTCGACCGGCACGACGCGTCCACTGCGCGTCCTGCTGGCCGACGCCGCCCCCATGCAACGCTCGGGCCTGCGCGCCGTGCTCACCGCCGCGGCGCCGGGCGGCAGCGAGATCGTGGTGGCCGGCGAGACGGGTGACGGCGGCGAGGCGGTCGAGCTGGCCCGGCGGCTGTCGCCGGACGTGCTGATCACCGACCTGACCCTCCCCCGGATCGACGGTCTGGGTGTCGCGCGGGCCGTCGCCCGGGCCGGCCTGCCGGTGCGGGTGCTGGTCATGACCGACCACGACACCGACGAGGACGTGCTGGCCGCGATCGGCGCCGGGGCCGCCGGCTACCTGTGCAAGGACGCCCCGGCCGACGAGCTCGTCGCGGCCGTCCGCGCCATCGCCACCGGCGGCGCCGTGATCACGCCGGCCGTCCTCAACCGCATCCTCGTCCGCGTGGCTGAGGCCCTGCCCGCTCCCGAGACCACCACGGCGTCCAAGCTGGACGCCCTGACCGATCGCGAACGCGAGGTCCTGGTCCACGTGGCCCGCGGCCACTCCAACGCCGAGATCGCCGCCGCCCTGCAGGTCAGCGAAACGACGATCAAGACCCACGTCGGCCACGTCCTGACCAAGCTCCGCCTGCGCGACCGCACCCAGGCCGTGGTGCTGGCCTACGAGACCGGCCTGGTCAAGCCGGGCGCCTGATCGGTTCCGGCCCGCGACCTCGGGGCCACGGGCCGGAATCGATCACGAAGCCTCAGTCGTGGGCGATGGCGGCCAGGACGTTGAGGCGGGCTGCCTTGATCGCGGGCAGCACCGCCGCCAGGATGCCGACCAGGGCGGCCAGCACCAGGTAGAGGCCCATCTGGGTCCACGGCAGCACCAGGTCCGTGATGCCCTCGCCGTCCAGGGCCTGCACCACGGCCGAGCCCAGGCCGGCGCCGACGACCACGCCGAGCAGGGCGCCGAAGACCGAGATGACCACGGCCTCCACCGTCACCATGCGCATCGTCTGAGCCCGGCCCAGGCCGACGGCGCGCAGCAGGCCCAGTTCGCGGGTGCGTTCCAGCACCGAGAGCGCGAGCGTGTTGACCACGCCCAGCACCGCGATGAGGATCGCCAGGCCGAGCAGCACCTGCACCATCGTGATGATCGTGTCGAACATGCCCACCTGCTGGTTGATGTAGCTGCTGCGGTCGGTCGCGTTGACCTCCGGGCTGTCCGCCACCAGCGCCTTGACCTGTGGCAGCACCTGGGCCATGGTGGCGCCGTCGGCCAGCCGCACGAAGCCGAGGATCGGCTGGGTCAGGCCGAAGTCCCGGGTCGCGGCGAGCGGCAGCAGGTAGCTGCCGGGCATCGCGTCCTCGTCGTAGGTCGCCACGATCGTGTAACTGCGCTCCTCCCCGCGCGGCAGCTGCACCTTGAGCACGCTGCCGACGGCCCAGCCGTGCTCGGCGACCTCCTGGGTGCTCACCGCCAGCTGATCCGGCTTCAGGGCCGGCAGGGTCGTCTGCCCGAACGCGTCGGACAGCTTGGCGAGGTTGTCGGTGGCATTGATGTACGTGCGTTCGCCGTTGACGAGCGCCTGGTCGTTCCAGACGCCGGCCGCCGACCGCACGCCGGGCACTGCGGTCGCCTGGGCCAGCACCGCATCGTCGAAGGTGGGCGGGCGCGGCCCGTTCTGGTCGCCGCCGATCACGATCTCGGCCTTGACCGTGTTCTCGGCCTGCGCCACGAGACTCGACTTGGCCGAGTCCATCACGACCGTCACGCCGGTGACCAAAGCGATGCCGACCATGAGGGCGGCCGCGGTGATCGCCGTACGCCGCGGGTTGCGCCCCGAGTTGAGCCGGCCCAACCGGCCCGGCACCGACCACGAGAACAACCGTCCCAGCCCGGACACGACCGGCTTGGAGATCAGCGGCGTGAGCAGGGCGACCCCGATGAACGTGACCAGCACGCCGGCCAGGATGAGCCACAACGAGCTCGTCCCGTACAGGCCGACGCCGAGCATCGTGGCGCCGGCCGCGCCGATGACCGCGCCGGTGATGGTGACCTTGGTCAGCGGCCGGTCGGGAGTGGCGACGTCCTGCATGGCGGCGATCGGTGAGATCCGCGAGGCGCGCAGCGCGGGCAGCACCGCCGCGATCACGGTCACCACCACGCCCACGATCAGCGAGCTGAGGATCGCCGCGAGCGGCACGCCCACCGGGGCCGGGTCGAGCCCGCCGCTCATCGAGCCGAACAGCGTGACCAGCAACGCGCCCACCCCGACGCCGGCGCCCAGGCCGAGCACCGCCGCGATCAGGCCGATCACGAGCGCCTCGATCAGCACCGAGTTGATCACCTGGCGGCGGCCGGCGCCGAGCGCGCGCATCAGCGCCAGCTCGCGGGTCCGCTGGGCCACGATGATCGAGAACGTGTTGAGGATCAGGAACGTGCCGACGAACAGGGCCACACCGGCGAAGCCGAGCAGGATGTTGTTGAAGAACCCGAGCGCCTCCTTGAACTGCGCGGAGCTCTCGGCGGCCAGTTGCTCGCCGGTCTTGACGTCGTAGCCGCTGCCCATCCGGGTCGCGATCCGGTCCCGTACGCCGGAAGCCTCGACGCCGTCGTCGGTGCGCACGGTGACCTGGGTGAAGACGCCGGTCTCGCCCAGCATCAGGCGCTGGGCCACCGGCGTGGTGAAGGCGACCTCCTGGACGCCACCGATGCTGTCCCGGTTGTCGGTGTAACCCCACACGCCGACCAGCGTGAACGTCTTCTTGGGGAGCTGGGTGAGCACGCCCACCCGGTCGCCGACCTTGATGCCGGCCGCCTTGGCGACGGCCTCGTTGACCGCGATCTCGGTGTCCTTGTCGGGACCGCGGCCCTGGCGCATCTCCATGATGTCGTCGGTGCCCACCCAGTTCATGCCGATGCGGGGCGGCCCGTAGCTGGTCACGACCTTGCCGTCGGAGCCGATGACCCGGGCGCCGTCGGTGGCCACCACTCCGGTGGCCTGGCGCACGCCGGGCACCTGGCGCACGGTGTCGACGACCGACGCGGGCAGGGGTGTCTCGACCTGCTCGCCGTCCATCTCGGACACGGCGATCTTCGGTTTCGCCTTGACGGCCACATCGGTCGTCGCGTAGCCCTCGGTGAACAGCTTGTCGAACGTGCGCCCCAGGGTGTCCGTGGTGACGAAGGCGCCGGCGACGAACATGACGCCCAGCACCACGGCCAGACCGGAGAGCACCAGTCGCAGCTTGCGGGCGAGCAGGCTTTTCAGCGTCGCGCGCAGCATCAGACCAGCACCTCCCCGGCCTTCATCTGCTCGAGCACCGACTCGGGGGTCGGGTTCTCGAGCTCGGCCACGATCTCGCCGTCGGCCAGGAAGACCACGCGGTCGGTGTAGCTGGCGGCGACCGGGTCGTGCGTGACCATGACGATGGTCTGGCCGTGCTCGAGCACGCTGCTGCGCAGGAAGGCCAGGATCTCGGCGCCGGCCTTGGAGTCCAGGTTGCCGGTGGGCTCGTCGGCGAAGATGACGTCGGGGCGGCTCATCAGCGCCCGCGCGCACGCCACCCGCTGCTGCTGGCCGCCGGAGAGCTGGCTGGGGCGGTGCCCGAGCCGATCGCCCAGGCCGACCGTGCCGATCACCGTGTCCCACCACTGCGGGTCGGGCTTCTTGCCGGCGATGTCGAGCGGCAGCCGGATGTTCTCGGCCGCGGTCAGGGTCGGCAGCAGGTTGAACTGCTGGAAGATGAAGCCGACGCGGTCGCGCCGGAGCCGGGTGAGCGCCTTGTCGCCGAGGCCGGTGACCTCGGTGCCGCCGATGTGCACCGTGCCCCGGGTCACCGTGTCGAGGCCGGCCAGGCAGTGCATCAGCGTCGACTTGCCGCTGCCGGAGGGGCCCATGATGGCCGTGAACTTTCCGCGCTCGAAGCTGGCGCTCACCCCGCGCAGAGCCACCACACGCGCCTCTTCCTTGCCGTAGACCTTCCAGACATCGTCGGCGCGTGCCGCGTTCGTCCCGATCATTGTCAAGCCCCCTGGAATTGGATTCTGCTGGGGCCAGTGTTTCGGTGTGACAGCGTGATGACGTCAGCCCAGCGGCGTACTCGTACGCGGAGATTCGGGTACGGGAAGCACCCAGGGGTTTCTCAGGGTCGACCCTGAGATGTCAGGATGACGGCACGCCAGCTCTTGACTGACGTCATAGGTGACGCCATAGTGGTGTCATGGACTTGACGCCGTACCTCGAAACGCTCCGGGCGGACCTGAAGGCCGCCGCGGCGCCGGCCGGCCCGGAGACCACGCGGGCAGCCGAGCTGCTCGGGCACTCACTCGAATCGTCCGCCCGCCTGGCGCTGCTCGAGGCGCTGTCCGACGCGGCGGCCGAGATCACCACCCGGCTGCCCGACGCCAGCGTCGAGGTGCGCCTACGCGGTCGCGACGCCGACCTGGTGGTCAACCACCACGCTCCCGAGCCGCCCCAGCCACCGGCCCCGCCCGCCCCGCCGGCAGCGCCCGTGCCGCCCGACGGCGACCTGACCCGGCTCACCCTGCGCATGCCCGAGTCGCTCAAGACCCACGTCGAGCAGACCGCGGCCGCCGAGGGCATCTCGGTCAACGCCTGGCTGGTGCGCGCGGTGACAGCGGCCGTCAACGCGCCCATGCCCCCGCCGTTCCCGCCTCCGCCCTTCCCGGGCGGCGGCGGTGGCCGCAACCCCAAGCGCGTGACGGGCTACTTCCAGGCCTGAGCCGCTTCCCCCTTGACCCTGCCCCTCGGTGAGGGGTTTGCCTACCCTCATGCCCTTTTTCAAGGAGACCCCGCATGTACGAGTTCCCGCACCCTCAGCCCGTCACCGTCGCCCTGCACGCCCGCAACGGCGTGGTCCGGCTCCACGCCGAGGACCGCGACGACATCCAGGTCACGGTCGAACCGATGGACGGCAAGGACAGCGGCCGCGAGGCCGCCGAGAGCACGCCCGTCCTGCTCGAGGGCGACACCCTGGTCATCGGGGAGCGCGGCGCCGTCTCGTGGTCGCTGCGGCGCACGCCGAAGCTGGCCATCACGGTCCGCGTGCCCGCCGGCAGCTCCCTCGCCGGCAAGAGCGCCTCGGCCGACGTCGCCGCCACCGGCTCCTGGGAGACGGTCAAGCTCGACGTCGCCTCGGCCGACGTCCAGATCGACGAGATCGCCGGGGACGCCGCCCTCGACAGCGCCAGCGGCGATCTGTCCGTCGGCCGCGTCGGCGGCTCCCTGCGCATCGGCGCCGCGTCCGGCGACATCCGGGTCGGTGACGTCACGGGTGACGTCAGCGCGAAGTCGGCGAGCGGCGACATGCGCTTCGACGCGGTCGACGGGCGGCTGCGGGTCTCGACCGCGTCCGGCGACGTCCGGATCGGCCGCCTCCGCGAGGGCCGCAGTGAGATCAAGACCGCCTCGGGCGACGTCCAGGTCGGCATCGAGGCCGGCGCCGGCGTGTGGCTCGACGTGAGCACCGCATCCGGCCGGACGATCACCGACCTGACCCAGCAGGGCGTCGCCCCGCCCGCTGCCGACGGCCCGGCGGTCGAACTGACCGTCCGCACCGCCAGCGGCGACATCCACCTGCACCGCGCCACCGACAGGAAGGTTGCCTGAGATGCTGCCTGACAACCGCTACGGACTCGAGAACTCCGTCCGCCGCCGCCTGCGCGCCGGACTGCGCAAGCGCACCGACCGTTTCGCCCCGCCGGAGTGGCCCGTCAGCCGGGGCCCGACACCCAACCCCCGTCGCGGCGACGGTTAGGAAGGCTCCAGCAGCCCGCGATGGATCAGCAGGTCGGCCAGGTAGTCGGGGTCCACGCCCACCAGCGAGGTGCGGAGGTGGACCCCGTCGGTCGGCGGGAGTTCCAGCTCGGACGGGACGGCGAGCACCGCCGCGCCCGAGGCGAGCGCGCTGGAGACACCGGTCGGGGAATCCTCGATGGCCACGCAGTCCTCGATGGGGACGCCGAGCAGCTTGGCCGCGGCCCGGTAGGGCTCGGGGTCGGGCTTGGGCATCGCCACCTCGTCGCCGCAGACGATGACGTCGAAGTTCTCGCGGCCGAGCGTCTCGAGGGCGACCTCGACCAGCCGGCGGCCGGTCGAGGTGACCAGGGCGGTGGGCAGGCCGGCGAATCGAACAGCGTGCAGCAGGGCCTGAGCGCCCGGACGCCACACCAGGCCCGCGCCGAACAGCTCGAACACCCGGCTCGTCAGCCACTCGACGTCGGGCGCCTCGGGACGGTCGGGCTGGCCGAGGTCGTCGCGGAAGATCTGCATGCTGTTCGCCATGCTGCTGCCGATCATGGCGTGCCGGGCGGCCGGTGAGAGCGTGCCCCCGGCCCGCACGGCCAGCTCGTGCAGGGCGATCTCCCACACCTTCTCGCTGTCCACCAGCGTTCCGTCCATGTCGAAGAGCACCGCGGCCGGTCGTCGCGCGTTCAGGATGAGCCTCCGTCGTTCGAGGTGAGCGTCGCTCCCATTGTCCCCCGTGGGACCGGTACCGCGCGGCGGTTAACTCCATCACTGTCCCGGCAGACGCCCGTGGGCAGGCGTAACTTCGGCGGCATGAGACGCGTATCGCTCGCGGGGCGCACGGACGACGCCGTCAGTGAGGTCGTGTGCTGAACGCCGAAGCGGTCACCGTCAGCACGCCGCGGCCGGTGCGGCGGTCCGTGCTCGTGCAGCGCTGGACCGACCTGGCGTTCCTGCACTGGCCGGTCGACCCGGCTGTGGTCGCCCCGCTGCTACCGGCGGGCACGGTGCCCGACACCCTCGACGGCGTCACCTACGTCGGGTTGATCGGCTTCCGGATGGAGGGCGTCGGCTTCCTCTCCGGGCCCGGGGTGCCGTACCTGGGAACGTTCGCCGAGACCAACGTGCGCCTCTACAGCGTCGATGCGCGGGGGCGCCGGGCGGTGGTCTTCCGGTCTCTCGAAGCGGAGCGCCTGCTGCCGGTGTTGACCGCCCGGGTGTCGCTTCGGCTGCCGTACATGTGGGCGCGCATGCGGATCACGCGCTCGGGCGACGTGCTGACCTATTCGTCGCGCCGCCGCTGGCCCGGCCCGCGCACCGCCGGCAGCGCGATGGCGATCCGGGTGGGTGGCCCGATCGCCGAGCCGACGCCGCTGGAATGTTTCCTGACCGCCCGCTGGGGCCTGCACACGACGGCCTGGGGCCGCACCCGCCATCTGGCCAACGAGCACCCGCCGTGGCCGCTGCACCGCGCCGAGCTGCTGTCGCTCTCGGACACGCTCATCGGGGCGGCCGGACTGCCTCAGCCGTCCGATCCGCCGGTCAGCGTGCTGTACTCGCCGGGCGTGGCGGTGGCGTTCGGCCGGACCCACACGCTGGCTCCGACCTAGGGCCGGCGAGCCAGCGCGACGTCGGTGTGGATGACGAAGTCGATCGTGCCGCCGTGCGCGTCGACGACGGCGGTCGTGTCGTCCAGCGCGATCTCGGCCGTGATCGGGTCGAGCAGGCGGTAGAGCGAGGTCGACAGCAGGTAGTCGCGGTAGAGCTTCGAGCTGTACGACAGGGCCGACTCGTACCGCAGGCTGCGCAGCTCGGTGAAGCGGCCGTCGGTCAGGTTCAGTTCCGACCACTCCTGCTCGAACGGGCCGAGCGGAAGCTGGGCGGCGGCGCTCCGGCGATGGGCCGTCTGATCGGTCAGGCCGTGGCGGGCGTCGACCTCGGCCAGGGCGGCGTGCAGCCCCGGGTCGGCGACCAGGAAGACGTTCCAGAACGGCGCGAACAGACCGCCCGGCGCGAGCGCATCGAAGGCCAGGTCGGCACGACGGTCCTGGTCGACCCAGTGCCAGGCCTGGGCGCTCACGATCAGCCCGTACGCGGACGGGGGTTGCCAGTCCTCGAAGGTGCTGGTGATCACCGTGGCGCCCGGCACGTTGCGCCGCAGCACGTCGGCCATGCGCTCGTCGGGCTCGACGCAGGTCAGGTCCACGCCGGTACGGGCGAAGAGGCGGGTCGCCTTGCCGGTGCCCGCGCCGACCTCGAGGACGGGACCGGGACCGGCCGCGGCCAGCAGCTCCTCGGCCAGCGCGGGCGGATAGCCCGGCCGGATCCGGTCGTACTCGTCCGCCACCTCGCCGAAGACCGTGCCCCGTTCGCGCATCGGGTCAACGTACCGGTGTCAAGCGATGAGCGCTGCCGTGTACTGATCGGCGGTCGCCGCCGGATCGGCCAGTTCGGCCACGGTCGCGGTCAGTCCGAAGTCGACGACGTCCGCGCCCAGCTCGCGCAGGAGCCGGGCCAGGAACGCCTCAGCCGTCTCGGCCTGCGACTGCACCTCGGCCGTGACCACCGGAACGGCGAGCACCCCGGCCAGAGCGTTGGCCGGCAACTGGTCGAGCAGCACCTTCAACGCCCCGGAGAACGTGCCGCGATAGGTCGGCGTCGCCACGATCAGCAACGCGGCGTCCTGCACCTCCATGAGCGCCGCGCCGGTGGCGCCGTCGTCCGGGGTGAGCAGCCCCGGTCCCAGCTCGGCCACGTCGACCGTGACGAACGCGCCGCCGCCCCGGCTCCGGGAGATCCGTTCCCCCAGCGCGGTGGCCAGCCGCAACGTCCGCGAGGCGGGACTCGGGTGGCCGGAGATGACAACCACGTCCGGCATGGGCGCCTCCTCGTCGTATCAACCTCCCGCCATCATCGACCCCGGCCCTGAAGATTGCCATACGTCGAACGCTTGACTACTTTCCGCTACCCGTGATGACGACCGCCTTGCCGCTGATCCGGTTCTGCTCGATGTCGCGGTGGGCGTCACGGACGCGCTCGAACGGATAGACCGTCACCGGGCCCAGCGTGAGGGCGCCGGCGGCCAGGCGGTCGAGCGCATCCTGCAGCACGGGCTCCGGCAGGTCGGCCGCGTTTCCGCTGTACGCCGTGAGTCGTACCCCGGTCGGCAGGTACCCGATCGGATAGAAGTCGGGGATCGTCCACTCGTTGCTCAGCATCCCGGCGAAGCACACCGTGCCGTGCACGCGGGTCGCGGCCAGCGTGTCCGGCAGCGTCGGAGTGCCGACCAGTTCGAGGGCCGCGTCCACCCCGTCCGGGACGAGTTCGCGGACCCGGGCGGCGACCGCGCCGTCGTCCAGGATCGGATGGTCGACGCCGTTCGCCTCGAGTTCGGCCAGGCGGGCGGGCCGGCGGGTGGTGGCCAGCACGGTGGCGCCGAGGTCGCGGGCCAGCGCGGCAGTGGCGTAGCCCAGGGCCGAGGTGCCGCCCCGGATCAGCAACGTCTGCCCGGCCCGCAGGTCGAGGCCGGTGGTCAGGGCGCCGTACGCGGTCTGCAGCGTCTCCGGCACGGCCCCGAGCACCCGCCAGGGCAGCGCCGACCGGAACGGCACGACCTGGGCGCGCGGCACCACCGTGTAGTCGGCGTAGCCGCCGTCGAAGGTCCGCCCCATGCCGCCCATCATCGCGGCTACCTGCTGCCCGGGCGCCAGATCACTGCCCGGGGCGGCGTCGACCACGCCGACCGCCTCGATGCCGGGCACGATGGGCAGCCGGGCGCCCTCGGCGTACCCGAGACGCAGGTGAAGATCGGAGCGGTTGATGCCGAAGGCCTCGACCCGGATGCGCACCTCACCCGGGCCCGGCACGGGCACGGGCCGCTCGGTGATCCGGAGGTTCTCGACGGGACCGGGCTCGGACAGAACGATGGCTCTCATGCCCCGGTCAACAACATTCCATGGAATCTAATTCCGCGGAAGGTAATCTGGTCCGGTGACCCCGCGCGTGCGATGGCTCAACGACCTCATCCGGCTCGAGATCATGCTCTGGGACCACGTCGACGCCCGCCTCAAGCGGGAGCACGACCTGCCGCTGTCGTCCTTCGAGACGCTGCTGGCGCTCGAGGACGGCGAACCCCGGCGGATCGGCGACCTGGCCGGCGTGCTGCGCATCACCGTCGGAGGCGCCAGCAAGCTGGCCGACCGGGTGCGCGCGGCCGGGCTGATCGACCGCGCCGCCGACCCCGGTGACCGGCGGGCCAGCCTGATCGCCCTGACTCCCCACGGCCGGGCGAGCCTGGCCGCCGCCACGGTCACCTATGACGCCGCCGTGGCCGAAATGCTGGACGGAGTCCTCAACGACGACGAGCAGCGGTCGATGCACGAGATGGTCCGCCGACTCCTCGCAGAGACCACACAGCGATCGCACAGTTGGTCGACGCACAGTAGAGGGGTCACTTCTTTCGGTACCGGAGGTACCCCTTGATTCTGGCTCTCGTCGACTTCGTCCTCCTGCTCGTGCAGCTGTTGCTGGTCGCACGGGCCCTGCTCGACTGGAGCACCGTGCTGGCCGGCCCCGCCCAGGCCGGCGGCTTCCGGGCGCGCCTCATGTCGGGCGTCTACACCGTCACCGAGCCGATCCTGGCCCCGGTGCGCCGCGTCATCCCGCCGCTGCGCCTCGGCGGGGCCGCGATCGACGTCGCCTTCCTCATCGTCTTCTTCGGCATCGTCGTCATCCGCGCGATCATCTAGCCACGGGCTCCGGGCCGCCGGGTCAGATCATCAGACCGCCGGTGGCCCGGATGTTCTGGCCGGTCACCCAGCCGCCCTGCGGCGAGCAGAGGAAGCCGACCACGGCGGCGACGTCGGCGGGCCGGCCGAGACGCCCGAGGGCGGTCATGGCCGCCGCGGTCTCGAGCGCCTCCGGCGGGTTGGCCGAGCGCAGCAGGTCGGTGTCGGTGGCGCCCGGCGAGACCGCGTTGACGGTGATCCCCCGCGGGCCGAGCTCGCGCGCCGCGACCGCGGTGATCTGCTCCAGAGCGGCCTTGCTGGCGCAGTAGAGGGCGAGGCCCGGCGCCTGCCAGGCAGTGTTGAGCGTCGAGATGGTGACGACCCGGCCGCCGTCGCGCAGCAGCGGCGCCGCCTCCCGGACGGCGAACAGCGGAAACTTCGTGTTCACCGCGAAGACCCGGTCGAACTCTGCCGGCGTGAGCCGGTCGATCGGCGCCGCGGTGGCGATGCCCGCGTTGCTGACCAGGATGTCGAGGCCGTCGCGGACCGGGTCGAACATCGCGTCCAGCGTGCCCAGGTCTTCCTGGTCGGCCCGCACGGCCGTCGTGCCGGGCACCTCGGCGACGACCTCGGCGGCTGCTGCCTCGTCCTGCCGGTAGGTGAAGACGACCCGGGCCCCGGCTGCGGCCAGCTCTTCGACGATCGCCCGCCCGATACCCCGTGATCCCCCGGTCACCAGCGCGGTTCTGCCCGTCAGCGTCATGCCGGCACGCTAGGCCCGTTTCGCCCCGCCCGTCTTGGAAGATTGCGACACCACGACCGGCGGCGTCCGCAGATGGGCGGCCAGCGCGGACGGCGTCATCCCGGCCAGCGCGCGGGTTTCGCGGGCCAGATGCGACTGGTCGGCCAGACCGCTCCCGGCCGCGGCCTCCGCCGGCGCCGCACCCGCCCCGAACCGGCCCACCACCCGCTGGAAGCGCGTGATTCGCGCCACCTTGGCGGGCGACATCCCGATGTGTTGCCGGAACCCCCGCTCCAGCCGCCGCCGGCCGACCCCCAACTCGTCCGCGAGCACCCCGATCCGCGGGCAGTCGCCCCGCTGAAGCCGCCACCAGGCCTCCGTCACCGCCGGATCCGGCCGCACGGCAGGGCCGCGAACCATGCGGGTCCCGATCGCCGCGA
This sequence comes from Paractinoplanes polyasparticus, assembly GCF_019710575.1. Taxonomy (GTDB): domain Bacteria; phylum Actinomycetota; class Actinomycetes; order Mycobacteriales; family Micromonosporaceae; genus Actinoplanes; species Actinoplanes polyasparticus. The sequence goes on from NZ_JAHWFK010000032.1 coordinate 93,975, forward strand.
TGTCTCGCCCGGCCGACGTCGACGTGGCCACCGGGGCGAGTCCGTTCGCCCGCCGGCGCCCGGTGTCCGCGAGCTCCGCCTGGAGAATCGCGGAGCTGAGCACCGCCTCCAGAAGGTCGAAGCACTGCTTCCATCCCGGAGCCGCACCCAGCAGCCCTGGCAGCTCCGTGGCGGCGGGCCCCAGCAAATCGGCCAGACCGACTGCGCCACCGCCGAGCTCCCGCATGGGCACTCCGAACAGCACCCCCACCCCCAACGGCGTGAGCCCGAAGCTGACGCCGTGTCCCCACCACGTGTCACCACGGGTCGTAGCCGCCTCCCGAGCCCCGGACACCAGCCCCGACGGCGATCCGAAGTCGACGATCACCGTCGTGGAGGCAAGCGGCAGCACCAGATGAGCGACGGGCCGCCCCAACCCCGACCGAAACCCGGACAGCCCGACGACGTACGGCCGGAGCCACCCCGGCACGGCCCGAACCGCAACCTCGCACGGCTCCTCCGAGACCACCGCCGGCACGGAGTGAATCTGCGCCCCCATGCCGCCAGCCTCGCCGCCGCCCCCACCCCGGTCAAGCACCCCTGACCATGCGACCAGCTTCGATCTTGCCCGGGGTGCCACCGCCTCCCCCGCCCACCCAGGGGAACGGGCTGAAGCTACGCGTTTGTCAAGCAGGGCCGGGCACGCCGTCCACAGGTGTGATGACCCCACAGCGGTTCGTCCACAGGCCGGCTCGATCGTGAGTTGCCTTCGGGAGGCCGCGCGAAATCGGGTTTGCTGTTGGGCGCAACCGCTCACTCAGGCCGCCCGGGTGGGCCGAGCGTCATGGGCGCGCCGGCGCCCAGCTCGGCTCGCCCGGGCCCTCGACGTGAGTTGCGGTCCGTACCCACCACCCCGCCACGACAGCCGGCCCTTGAACTTGATCTTGGATACGAGCTAGACCTTGGCGGGCAACCTGCGGTGCAGTTCGGCCAGCAGCACCTCGGGCGCGGGCGACATCAGGCCCACATCGACGAGATAGACCACCTGACCGTTGCGGCGGCGGGTGCGCGGGGGGCGGCCGGTGCCGTGCAGGGGTTCGGCGAAGTCGTCGTCGACCGGGGTGATGAGCAGTTCGGTGAAGGGGCCGCGGTAACGCAGCGCCACCTCGCCGATGCCGGCCCACGGAATGTGCACGGGACGGCGGCCGGTGGCGGCGAAGTCGAGGCCGCGCATCGAGCTGTGCAGCCAGCCGAGGCGGTTCCAGACAGTCAGCAGGATCAGCGCGGTCACCACCACGGGGACGATCAGGGCCAGTTCGATGTACAGGACCAGGTCGCCGGCCGTGGGAGTGTCGCCGGCGGCCAGCCGGAGCAGGGTGAACAGGCCGAGCGACGTGATCCAGACGGCGGCTACGACCCATAGCATCGTGACGAAGGCCATCGCGCGGGGCTGGAAGAACGTCACCGTGTCGTCGTCGGGTCCGAGCACCTCGTCGATGTGCGTCACGATGGGATTATGCCCTGATTGGTGGTGACTGTGGGCAATTATGAGGGGGTGACCGTCACGCGCTTGGACAGCCTGGGTGACATCGACGCCGCGGCCGGCCTGCTCGACCAGTACCGCCAGCACTACGGCGCCAACCCGGCCCCCGAAGCCGTGGGCGCGTGGCTGCGCGAACAGATCGAGTCGGCCCGCGCCCGCGTGTATCTGGCCGGCGAGGCGGACGGCATCTGCACCGTCGCGGTAGTGCCCGCCGCGCTCACTCTCCGCACGGTGTGGCTGGTGCGTGACCTCTACGTGAGGCCGGCGGCCCGGCGCCGCGGGGTCGCGCGGGCGCTGCTGACCGCGGTCGCGGAGGAGGCGCGCGCCAGCGGCGCGCACCGCCTCTCACTGCAGACCGAGACCGACAACGTACGGGCCATCGAGCTCTACACCCGGACCGGTTTCGCCGCCCTGCCGGAAGTGACCGTGATGGACGGCGTCCTTTAGGCGGGCACCGCCACGCGCTGCTCCTCGGGCCGGCGCGCCTTGGCCCGGGTGTACGCGTAGAGGCGGTAGATCAGCAGCAGCTCGAACGCCACCATGAGCACCGACGACAGGATCGCGACCGCGATGATCTGCTGGACGACGGGACCGAGGATGAACACGAACATCATGAACTCGATGCCGCTGAACAGGTGCGGACGGATCCGGTGCCGCACCAGGAAGTTGCGCAGGCGCCACACCGCGGACTCGTTGCCGGTGGCCTCGGCGACGACCACCGGGCCGGACGGCGCGTCCTCGTCGGTCATGACGACCGTGCCCTGGTTGAGGTCGGCGCGCACCTTGCCCATCTGAAGCGCGTTGAGGTAGCGGAACATGTCGAGGAAGACGACCACGCCGCCGACCCAGAGGTAGGTCCGGTTGTCCGTCGCCACGTACTGCCCGCCGAACAGGCCGACCGCGCACGCGGCCACCCGCAGGCGGTCGAACACGTAGTCGAGCCATGACCCGAAGGCCGAACCCGTCCCGTTCAGGCGCGCGATCTTGCCGTCCATGCAGTCCAGGACGAAGCTGAGGTGGAACAGCAGGGCCCCGAGCAGCAGCCACGGGTAGTCGGCACGCCAGAACGAGTAGGCGCTGCCGAGACCGACGACGAAGGCCAGAACGGTCAGCCGGTTGGGCGTCACCGCACGCCACGGCGAGACCAGCCAGACCAGGCGGGAGGCGAGCGGGTCGACCAGGCCGACGGTCCACCAAGCGTCCCGCTGCTTGTACGTGCGATCGCGGATCACTTCAAGTGGGAACCGCTGAGTCATCCAGGAACTCCTGCTTTTTACCGAAAACGTGAACGATCAACCGCGCGGACCTTACTAGAAGTTGAACACCCCGCAAAGGACGTCGGCTACAAAACGGACGGAGCCAAGCCTGTGGACGCCAGTCATGTCGCGGACGACCTGGAGAGCGTGATTCTGACCGAGGAACAGATTCTCACCCGGGTCGGCGAGCTCGCCGCCGAACTGCACGAGCGCTTCGGTTCCCGTACGCCGGTGCTCGTGGGCGTGCTCGGCGGGGCGGCCACCTTCACGGTCGATCTGGCCCGCGCCTACCCCGCACAGGTCGAGATCGGCTGGATGGCCGCCAAGTCGTACAGCACCGGCAACCGCGCGTCCGGCTCCGTGCGGTTGCTCAAGGACCTCGACATCGACATCACCGGGCGCGACGTCGTGATCGTCGACGGGGTCATCGACACCGGCCTGACCATGTCGTGGCTGATCGCCAACCTGGCCCAGCGCGAACCGGCCTCGATCACGGTGTGCGCCCTGCTGCGCAAGCCGGAGACCGCCCACGTCGAGGCCGGCACCCCCACGTACGTCGGTTTCGATGTCGGCGAGGGCCTGATCGTCGGCTACGGGCTGGATCACGAGGGCCACTACCGCAACCTGCGCTGCGCAGCCGTGCTCGCGCCCGCGGTGTACGCGGCGCGGCGCGGCCGACGGGTGGCGCCGCACGGCCGCACGTAGGCTGTTACCCATGACTGAGTTCGACGGCCTCCCGGTGCTCCGCTCCCCCGTGGCGATCGCCGCCTTCGAGGGCTGGAACGACGCGGCGGACGCATCGACCGCGGCCGTGGAACACCTCGAGCAGGTGTGGCAGGCGCGCGAGATCTCCACCATCGACCCCGAGGACTTCTACGACTTCCAGGTCAGCCGTCCGACGATCACCATGGCCGAGGGCGAGACGCGCAAGATCGAGTGGCCGACCACCCGCTTCACCGTGGCCAGCCCGCCCGGCGCCGACCGCGACGTCGTGCTGATCCGCGGCATCGAGCCCAGCATGCGGTGGCGCACCTTCTGCGAGCAGGTGCTCGAGGTCTGCCACAGCCTCGAGGTCAACCGGATCGTGCTGCTGGGCGCCCTGCTGGCCGACGTGCCCTACACCCGCCCGCTGCCGATCAGCGGCTCGGCCAACGACCGCGAGGCGCAGGACAAATACAAGGTGGTCCCCACCCGCTACGACGGCCCGACCGGCATCGTCGGCGTGCTGCACGAGGCGGCCGGCCGCGCCGACCTCGACGCGTTGTCGTTCTGGGTGCACGTGCCGCACTACGCCAACAACCCGCCCTGCCCCAAGGCGACGCTGGCCCTGCTGAGCCGCCTGGAGGACGTGCTCGACCTGCCCGTCCCGCTGGCCGACCTGGCGGAAGAGGCCGACGAGTGGGAGAAGCGCGTCCGCGCCGCGGCCGAGCAGGACGCCGAGCTGGGTGAATACGTCCGCGAACTCGAGGAGCGGGTCGGCGACGAGGGAATCCAGCCGCTGACCGGCGACGAGATCGCCAGCGAGTTCGAGAAGTACCTGCGCCGCCGCGGCGGTTCCGCGGGTCCCACAGCCGGCTCCTGGTAACGGACCCCTCAGGCCGGGCCGCTTGCCAGCAGGCCGGGCCGCTTGCCAGCAGGCCGGGCAGTTTGCCAGCAGGCCGCGCCGCTTGCCAGCAGGCCGGGCAGTTTGCCAGCAGGCCGGGCAGTTGAGGCCGGTTGTCAGCAGGCCGGGCAGTTGGGCAGGCGCGCGGCGGCTATCGCGGTGGCGAGCTGCCGGAAGACCTGCTGGTCGTCGGGGCTGAGGTCGCCGGCGATGTCGGGCAGACGCTCGGCGATGTCGACGTAGAGCGCGTCGGCGATCAGCTTGCCCTCGGCCGTCGCGTAGAGCGTGATCACGCGCCGGTCGCTGCCGGGGCTTTCCCGCTGAACCAGGCCGCGGCGCTCCGTGCGGTCGACCAGCTGGCTGAGCGCGTTCTTCGCCATGCCCATCGCCGCGGCCAGCTCGGCCATGCGCCGGGGCCGGTCTTTGACGCTGCACAGCAGCTGCCCCTGGGCGGGCGTGAGGTCGTGGTCGCCGCAGATCTGCACGAACCGCCGCTGAATCACGATCGAGAGCGCGACCAGCGCGTTGCCGAACCCGTGGTTGTCCACGCCGACATCGTAAGCCTTGCTCAAGTTCACGCCGTGAACTACTTTGGTTCACAGCATGAACTTTATTGGCGAGGGAGCAGACATGGCGTTCGAGACCCGTCGGGGCACACGCGGCGCACGGCAGCCCGGCGGCCGCCTGCTGGCGTGGATGAATCGGTTGATGATGCGCCGCATCCGAAGCGGCAAGGGCGCCGGGTCGAGCACCCTCGTGCTGACCACCATCGGCCGCAAGAGCGGTGCCGAGCGCCAGAACCCGGTCACCTACTTCCCCGGCGACCGCGGCCCCGACAGCTGGCTGATCGTCGCGTCCGCGGCGGGCGCGGCCGGCAACCCCGCCTGGTTCCACAACCTCGCCGCCCACCCCGACCAGGTACGCATCGAGCTCGCCAACGGCGCGATCCCGGTGACCGCCGAGCAACTGACCGGCGCCGATCGCGAGTCGGCCTGGCGCGGCATCACGTCCAGCTCGGCCCGGTTCGCGCAATACCAGAAGAAGACCGACCGCGAACTCCCCGTGATCCGCCTGACCCCACGCCAGGCCGCCGAGCCGCGGGCCGACGGGGCCCGCTGAACGCGTAACGGGCCGTCCCGGCCGGTGCACGAAACGCGAGCGGACTCGTCCAGAAGCAAGGCATCACAGCGCTGCTCGCGTGCCGCTCGTTGAAGATCAGAAACCGGACGCGCTGGGCTTGTCGGCCACTCCAGCCATCGCGCGCGGCGTTCGTTGGGGCGTGTCGCTGCGAGCTGCGACACAGCGCGTAAGGCATCCTAGGAACCTAGGGTCTAGGGGGTCGGCATGACGATCAATCCGGGGGCGGCGGAGTTTCCGCATCGGCAGATCGCTAGTCAGCTCAAGGAACGCATCCGGCGCGGGGACTGGCAGCCGGGGGAACGCCTGCCGAGCATTCCCGCAATGGCTGAGATGTTCGGCGTCGCCAAGCAGACCGTGCAGCGGACCGTCGACCAGCTGCGGGTCGAGGGCATCCTGATCACCAAGCCGGGCTCCGGCACATACGTCCGGGGCACGCGGCGCCGCCTGAACCGGCTCTCGCGCGGGCGGTACGGCGCGCACCGGGGGTATCACGCCGACCTCGCCGCCCGGTATCGGCAGCAACTGGTTTCCGTACGGCGTGAGGCCGCACCGCCGGAGGTGGCCGACGCGTTCGGCGTGCGCGACGGCACCGAGATGCTCGTCCGCCGGCACATCGTGCGCGCCGACGACGCCGCGGTGGAGGTCGGCGCCTCGTGGTTCCGGGTGACCGACGTCAGCGGCACCTCGCTCGAACGGGCCGAGGCGTTCGGGCGGCCGCTCTATCAGGAGGCCGAGGAGGTGCTCGGCAAGCGTTACGCCTCGGCGACCGACACGATCAGCGCCCGGCAGCCCAGCCGCGAGGAGGCCGAGATCCTCCAGATCCGCCCCGACACCCCGGTGCTGCACCTGCTGCACGTGGCCTTCGACGAGACCCGCAAGCCCATCGAGGTGGCCCAGGCGACCTGGCCCGGCCCGATGACCACCCTCACCGAGGAGTACAAGATCCCGGCCCCCGTGCCGGCCCCCGACCCGGACCCGGGCCTGGCCCTCGCCTGAACGGCCGGTCGCGGCGGGCGGGCCGGGTGTCACGGCGGTCGGCGACCGAAGACCGGAAATACAGAAGACCCGAGGTGCCCTGTGCGAAGGGCGCCTCGGGTCTTCGGTGGTGCTTAGCGGCCGAGGAGGCCCAGGTTCAGGCCGGAGTTGCCCTGGCCGTTGGGGCTGAGCACGTTCAGCAGGGCGAACTGGTTGTACTCGTCGTTGTTGTCCGAGTAGCGGTAGTCGAGGTCGTAGCTCGAGCTCCGGTACGAACGGTAGTCGAGGTCGTAGTCGTAGTCGCCGCCGAACGGGTGGTGGGCGACAGCCGACGCCTGGCCGTCGTGCGAGACGGCGGCGCTGGCGGTGCCCGCGAAGGCGAAGCTGGCGCCGGTGGCGAGCATGAGGCCGGCGATGTAGAGGACCGGACGACGCATGGTATTTCCTTTCGGACGATTTCAGGACCAGGGAAAGTCTGGCGGAATCGTGACCGAATTGTGGCTTATTTCGGTTGAGTCCAGCCAACCGCATGGAATGTTCCCGAACCGCCCAGTAACCCTGATCAAGCGTCTAAAGTCCTCGCGGGGCGAGCCGCGCCCGAACAGCAGGAAGCCGGGCACTCCCCGAAGAGAGCGCCCGGCCGCAGCACCGATCAGAGACGGACGCCGAGCAGGGCGTCGACCGTCCGCGCCATCAACTCGGGCGCCTGGTCGTCCTCACCCGCGCCGGCCAGCGCCGCCTCGGCCCAGGCGTCGACCACGGCGAGCGCCGCGGGCGAGTCGAGATCGCTGCTCAGGGCCTCGCGCACCGCGGCCACCAGCCCCTCCCCCGACGGGCCGGCCGGCGCAGCCGCCGCCGACCGCCAGCGGGCCAGCCTCTCCTCGCCCGTCTTGAGCACCTCGTCGGTCCACTCGCGGTCGCCGCGGTAGTGGCTCGACAGCAACCCCAGGCGCACGGCCATCGGGTCGACCCCGTCGCCCCGCAGGCGGGACACGAAAACCAGGTTGCCCTTGGACTTCGACATCTTCTCGCCGTCGAGGCCGATCATGCCGGCGTGCACGTAGTGCCGCGCGAACGGCGCCCGGCCGGTCAGCGTCTCGGCGTGCGCGGCAGAGCACTCGTGGTGGGGGTAGAGCAGGTCGTTGCCGCCGCCCTGCACGTCGATCGTCTCGCCCAGCCGGTCGAGGGCGATCGTCGTGCACTCGATGTGCCACCCGGGGCGGCCGGGACCGAGGTCGCCGCCGTCCCAGGCCGGTTCGCCGTCGCGGGCGCCGCGCCACAGCAGCGGATCGAGCGGGTCGCGCTTGCCCTCGCGGTCGGGGTCACCGCCACGCTCGCGCGACAACGCGATCATCTCGTCGCGCGCGAGGTTGGACTCGTAGCCGAACCGGGGCGCCGCGGCGACCGAGTAGTAGACGTCGCCGGTGCCGTCGTCGAGCGTGTACGCAGCGCCGGCCTCGATCAGATCGGCCACGTGCGAGACGATGGCCGGGATCGACTCGACCGCGCCGACGTAGTGGGCCGGCGGGATGATCCGCAGGGCCTCCATGTCCTCGCGGAACAGGGCCGTCTCGCGCATGCCGAGCACGATCCAGTCCTCCCCGTCGCGGGACGCGCGCTCGAGCAGCGGATCGTCGATGTCGGTCACGTTCTGCACGTAGTCGACGTCGAGACCGGCGTCGCGCCAGGCCCGGTTCACCAGGTCGAAGGTGATCATCGTGGCGGCGTGGCCCAGATGGGTGGCGTCGTAGGGCGTGATGCCGCAGACGTACATCGTCGCCCTGGAGCCGGGATCAGAAACAGCGACCTCGCGGCGGGCCGAGTCGTAGAGGCGCGGCAACGGTGCCGTTCCCGGCAGGGTCGGCACGTCGTGCCCGGTCCATGAATCCATGCTCAGAACATTATCCAGCAGTGGTCACGCAAGCCCGGCGGCGTGAACAAAACTACACAGGTGGCCAGGGGATCGCGGGCCAGTCCTGCGGCGGATCGGGGAACCGGCTGCGGCGCAGCAGGCGCTTGGCCCGCAGCCGCACCTGTTGCACCTCGGTGATCGTCAGGTGCTCCTCCAGCGCCTCCCCGAGCTCGCCGTCGAGCTGCGCGAGCAGTGCCGGCAGCACCTCGGCGGCCTCGGGGATCAGCGGCTTGCCGGTCCAGCCCCAGAGGACCGTACGCAGCTTGTTCTCGACGTGGAAGCTCACGCCGTGGTCGACGCCGTGCACCGAGCCGGTGGCCGGGTAGAGCACGTGACCGCCCTTGCGGTCGGCGTTGTTGATCACCGCGTCGAACACGGCCAGGCGGGCCAGGCGCTGGTCGTCGGCGTGGGCCAGGGCGTACGCGTCCCCGTCCTCGTCGCGCGCGTTGGCCACCGCCAGCCATCCCTCGGGCACGTCGTAGGCCGGCACGAAGCCGATCAGCGACTCGGCCGTCGCGGGCTCGTCGATCCACAGCTGCAGCGCGCCGACGCCGAGCGGGCCGTCCCGCAGGATCGTGGGCGGGACGACATCCCACCCCGTCGCCCGGGACACCAGATAGGCCGACACCTCACGCCCGGCCAGGGTGCCGTCGGGGAAGTCCCACAGCGGGCGCTCGCCCTGCACCGGCTTGTAGACGCAGCGGCGGGTCAGCCCGTCGAGGGTGATCTCGGCCCGCAACGTGGTGTTCGAGGCGTCGACCAGCCGGCCCTCGATCTCGAGCCGGCCGCGGCTGAGCAGTTCGAGGGCATCAGCCTCGGCCAGCGCCGCGGCGGGCTCGGTGGTCACCGGTGGTAGCCGTTGTGCCGGGGGCAGAGGTGGCCGGCCGGGTCGAGCGGCTGGCCGCAGAGCGGGCACGGCGGGCGACCGGCCGCCACCACCCGGCGGGCACGATCGATGAACGCGCGCGTCGCCTCGGGGGTCAGCCGCACCCGGAGCCGGTCGAGGTCGTCGTCGGGCTCGTCGTCGGCGTCGTCCTCGTCGTCGTCGGTCACGGGGACGTCGTCGTCGTCCTCGGCGCCCAGCTCGATCTCGACCTCGGTCTCGCCGGCCTCGATGGCCTCGATGACGACGGTGCTCGTGTCGACGTCGAAGGCCAGGCCCAGCGTGCCGACGCGGAACTCCTCGTCGACCGGGGTGTCGAGCGGCTCGTTGTCGTGCACGGTCAGCACGGGCGCCTCGGGCAGCGAGACACCGAAGCGTTTGTTGGCCTCGACGAGCAGTTCCTCGAGCTTCTCGGCGAGCAGCGACACCTGGACCTTTTCGAGCGCGACGCTGACCACCCGGCCGCCACCGCGGGCCTGGAGGAAGAAGGTCCGGTCGCCGGGCTCGCCCACCGTCCCGGCGACGAACCGCTCCGGCGGCTCGAACGAGTGCACCTGGTGGGTCATGCGAACAACCCTATCCGCGAAGGGTAGGGCTCGCGCGTCCCGGACGGCCGGGTTCGCCGAGGGCGCAACGCACACCAGCCTGCGGTAACACGCCGGTCACACAGTGCAGTCAGACCCCGCCGCCCGCTCCGCCGCCGACCGCGGCGTCGGAGCGCTCGGCGTCGGCCGACGGCGGCGGGATGAGCGACTGCAGGTCGGCGGTGTCGTTCAGCCGTACGACAAAGGGCCGGGTCGGCGTGTAGCGGATGACGCTGATCGAGGCCGGATCGGCCACGATCCGCTGGAACTGGTCGAGGTGCAGGCCCATCGCGTCGGCCACGATGGCCTTGATCACATCACCGTGGCTGCACGCGAGCCACAGGGCGTCGGGCCCGAACTCCGCCGAGACGGACGCGTCCCAGCGCCGGATCGCGGCGATCGCGCGGGCCGACATCGCGGCCATCGCCTCGCCGTTGGGGAAGACGGCCGCGCTGGGGTGCTGCTGGACGACCGGCCAGAGCGGCTCCTTGGACAACTCCTTGAGCGGGCGGCCCTCCCAGTCGCCGTAGCCGCACTCGGTCAGACCCTCGTCGACCACCGGCGTGCTGCCGGGCAGGGCCAGCTCGACGGTGGTGCGGCAGCGGACGAGCGGGCTGGTCACGACCCGGGCCAGCGGCAGCGCACGAAGTCGCTCGCCGGCCCGCCCGGCCTGGGCGCGGCCGGTGTCGTCGAGTTCCACCGGACGGCGGCCGGCCAGCTCGCCGGTGGCGTTGGCCGTCGTACGCCCGTGGCGCAACAGCAGGACGGTGGCCACTACTCGGCCACGCCGGACTCTTCGTACGCCTCGGCGACGATCCGCAGGGTGTCGATGCCGCTCTTCAGATCGCCGACGTACGGGCTGATCGAAAGGGTGCCGACACCGGCCGCGGCGTACTGCTTGATCCGTTCCTTGACCTGGATCTTGTTGCCCAGGATCGAGGTGCGCTCGATGAAGTCCTGCGGCACGGCCTCGGCCGCCTCGGCCTTCTTGCCGCTGAGGTAGAGATCCTGCACCCGGGCCGCCTCGTCGGCGTAACCCATGCGTACGGCCAGCTGGTTGTAGAAGTTCTGCTCCCGGCTGCCCATGCCGCCCACGTAGAGCGCCGCGTAGGGCCGGATGACGTCGGCGCACCAGGCCACGTTGTCGCCGAGGACCACGGGCACGCTGGGCGCCACGTCGAAACCGGTCAACCCGAGGCCGTGCTTGGCCCGGCCGCGCTCGATGTGCTGCAGGTATTCGCCGGCCGCGTCGGGCGCGAAGAAGATGGCCAGCCAGCCGTCGGCGATCTCGCCGGCCAGCTCGAGGTTCTTGGGGCCGACGGCGGCCAGGTAGATCGGCACGGCGTCGCGCGGCGGGTGGAAGCCCAGCCGCAGCGCCTTGCCGGGGCCGTCGGGAAGCGGGAGCGTGTGGTGCTCACCCTGGTACGACACCGGCTGCCGGGCGATCGCCATCTTCACGATCTCGACGTACTCGCGGGTGCGCGACAGCGGCTTGGCGAAGCGCACGCCGTGCCAGCCCTCGGAGACCTGCGGGCCGGAGACGCCCAGGCCGAGGCGGAACCGGCCGCCCGACAACGTGTCGATGGTGGCCGCCGTCATCGCGGTCATCGCCGGCGTACGCGCGGGAATCTGCATCACCGCCGCGCCCAGGTCGATCTGCTGGGTCTGGCCGGCGATCCAGGCCAGCATGCTCACCGAGTCCGACCCGTACGCCTCGGCCGACCACACCACGGCATAGCCGAGCCGGTCCGCCTCCTGCGCCATCGCCAGATGGTCGGCGGGCGTGGTCCACGCCGCCTGATAACCGAGATTCAGCCCGAGCCGCACGATGTCCCCCTCCGCCCATGAACAACGTCACCTGAAGACTACTGACCGCGCCCTGAGCGATTTCGGTCCGGTTACCGACGGGGTTGACGCGGACGCGGGCATTTCGCTATGTGCGCTTGCTGAATAAGGTTCACTCATGCTGCAACGACCGCTCGGCCGAAGCGGGCTGGCGGTTTCCCGGCTCGCTCTCGGCACCATGACCTGGGGCCGGGACACCGACCCCGACGACGCGGCGGCGCAGCTCAAGCTGTTCCTGGAGGCCGGCGGCACGCTGCTCGACACGGCCGACGTGTACGGCGACGGCGACGCGGAAGACGTCATCGGCTCGCTGCTCGACCATCTGGTGCCCCGCGACGAAGTGGTGATCGCCACCAAGGCCGGTCTCACCCCGCACGGTTTCCGCCGCCGGGACGGCTCGCGCGGCAACCTGCTGCGCTCGCTCGACGCGTCGCTGCGCCGGCTCGGCACCGACTACGTCGACCTGTGGCAGGTGCACGGCAACGACCCGATGACCCCGCTCGACGAGACCCTCGGCGCCCTCGACCACGCGGTGAACAGCGGCCGGGTGCGCTATGTGGGTGTCTCCAACTTCGCGGCGTGGCAGGCCGCCCGGGCCTCGACCTGGCAGTCGGCGTACCCCGGCCGGGCGCCCATCGTGGCCGCGCAGATGGAGTACTCGCTGCTCGAGCGGGGCATCGAGCGCGAGCTGCTGCCCGCCTCGGCCGCGCTCGGCTTCGGCGTGCTGGCCTGGTCGCCGCTGGGCCGGGGCGTGCTGACCGGCAAGTACCGCAACGGCCGCCCGCTCGACTCGCGCGCCGCCACCGAGCATCTGGCCCCGTTCGTGCAGACCTACCTCGAGCCGCGCAGCTCCAGCATCGTCCAGGCGGTCGTCACGGCCGCCGCAGGGCTGGGCGTGTCCCCGGTCGAGGTCGCGCTGGCCTGGATCCGCGACCGGCCCGGGGTGGCCGCGCCGATCCTGGGCGCCCGCACGGCCGGGCAGCTGCAGGGCGCCCTGCAGAGCGAGGATCTGACCCTGCCGGCCGAGATCGCCAACGCGCTCGACGACGTCTCGGCGATCGACGTCGGCTACCCCGAGCGCGAGGGTGTCGGCTATCCGGACGGCGAAGGCTGAATGCTGCGACCGCTGATCAGCGCCACCACCTATCGGCGGGCCGTCTTCCTGCTCCTCGGTGCGGTCGTCCTCACGCCGTACGCCCTGATCGCGGCCTTGATCGTCGGCATGTTCGCCGGGGACGGCGAGGACCTTCCGGGCCTGATCGCCACCGGCCTGGTCGCCGCGGCCGTCGGGGCCGTCCCGCCGTTCCTGGGCGGCACCCGGGAGCTCGAGATCGCCGCCGCCCGGGCGCTGCTCGGTGTCGACCTGCCCGGCCACGACCGCGCCCGGCCGCTGGCTCGCGAGAGCCGCCTGCGGGCAGCCCTCTGGTTCGGGCTGCACCTGCTGACCGGCGCTGTGATCGGCGCGGCGGTGCTGATCGCGCTGCCCCTCGCCGTGCTGTCGATCGTGGGGCAGGAGAGGCTGCTCGGCCCGGTGCCGGGCGTCGCCGTCGGCCTCGCGCTGCTGGTCGCCACCCTCTACGCGACGGCCGGGCTGGGCTCGCTGGCCGCCACCATGGCCCCGGTGCTGCTCGGGCCGTCGCCGGCCGAGCGCGTCGCCCATCTGGAGGCGCAGGAGCGCAGGCTCGCCGAGCGCAACCGCCTCGCCCGCGAGCTGCACGACTCGGTGGGCCACGCGTTGACCGCGGTCACGATCCAGTCCGGCGCGGCCCGTACGGTCTTCGACAGCGACCCCGCCTTCGCGCTGCAGGCCCTGGCGAACATCGAAGAACTCGGCCGTACGGCCCTGGAAGAGCTCGACGCCGTGCTGGGTCTGCTGCGCGACGCCGAGGCGCCGACCCTGCGGGATCTCGACCGGCTGCTCACCGCCGAGGTCGACAGCGTCGTCGACGAGGTCGACGTGCCCGAGCCGATCTCGCGGGAGGCGTACCGGATCGTGCAGGAGAGTCTGACCAACGCGGCCAAGCACGGCGAGGGCCGGGCCCGGCTCCGGATCACCGCCCCCGACGAGTTGGTCATCGAAGTCTCCAACAGGATCGGTCCCCCGCACACCGATAAAGGTGGCCGGGGTCTGGTCGGCATGCGGGAACGCGTACGGCTGCTCGGCGGAAGTCTGCAGGCCGGAGCGGACGACGGTGTGTGGCGGGTCGTGGCCCGGCTGCCGAGCGGAGGTGACCCATGACCCGGGTGCTGATCGTGGACGACGACGACCTGATCCGGGCCGGGCTGCGCGCGGTCCTGAGCGCCGAGGCCGACGTCACGGTCGTGGGCGAGGCCGCGGACGGCGACGAGGTGGTGCCCCGGGTGATCGAACTGCGGCCCGACGTCGTCCTGATGGACGTGCGCATGCCCCGCATCGACGGGCTCCAGGCGACCCGCCTGCTGCTCGACCGGCTCGACGACCCGCCCCGGGTGCTCGTGCTGACCACCTTCGAGAACGACGAGTACGTGTACGAGGCCCTGGCCGCCGGGGCCAGCGGCTTCCTGCTCAAGCGGGCCCGCCCGGAACGGATCGCCGAGGCCGTGCGCCTGGTCGCCCGGGGCGACTCGCTGTTGTTCCCCGCCGCCGTACGCCGGCTGGCGGCCGCTCACCACCGCCCGTCCGGTGGCCGCCTGCCCGGCCCGCGGCTCACCGACCGCGAGGCCGAGGTGCTGGTGCTGATGGCCGAGGGCCTGTCCAACGCCGAGATCGCGGGCCGGCTGGTGCTCGGCGTCGAGACGATCAAGACGCATGTCGGCAGCGTGCTCGGCAAGCTGGGGGTGCGCGACCGGACGCAGGCGGTCGTCATCGCGTACCGCTCGGGGTTCATCTCCCCCTAGGGAGGGAGCAGGCTCCCCCGCGGCCGGGATCCGGCCCGCCGGAAACATCGAGATCGTCGAAGCATGACGAACACGGCACAGAAACTGGCGGCCGGCTGGGCCGCCCTCTACGGCACGGTCGCGCTGGTCTGGACCGTGACCGGCAGCGGTTTCCCGTACGGTCCGGGCCGGCCCAACATGCAGACCAGCCCGCTGCGGGCGCTCGACCCGGAGCTCGGCGCTCCCCTGTTCGCCGGGATCCTGCTGCTGACGGCGGTGGCCCTGCTGGTCATGAGCGGCCGCCGGTCGGCACCCCGGCCGCTGCGGATCGTCCTGCTCACGTACGTCGGGGTGGTGGCCGCCGCCCTGCTCGTGGTGCTGCCCGACACCCGGCTGCTGACCGTGGCCGGCTACCTGCCCATGCTGATCATCGGCTTCCCGTTCGGCTGGCCCCCGGTCGACTACGCCACGGTCTTCACGTGGACCCTGGCCAACCAGGCCTTCGCCGTGGCCGGCGGGCTGCTGCTGGCCCGGGCCGCCGTACGCTGGCACTTCGGCACGACCGGGGCCTGCGAGGACTGCGGACGCGACGGCCGTTCCCAGCGGTGGACTCGGGAGTCGGCCGCGCGGTGGGGGCGTTGGGCGGTGGGCGTGGCGGTGGTCATCCCGGTCGCGTACGCGGCAGTGCGCCTGGCCTGGGCGGCCGGTATCCCGCTGGGCATCCCGTCCGCGTTCCTGCGCGAGATGCAGGAGACCGGCATGGTCTGGGCGGGCGCCGGGCTCGGGGCGTTCGCCGTGGCCGGCGCCGTCCTCACGCTCGGGCTGGTGCAGCGGTGGGGCGAGGTGTTCCCGCGCTGGATGCCCGGCCTGGCCGGGAAGCGGGTCCCGATCAAGCTCGCGACCGTGCCCGCCACGCTGGTGTCGATCTTTGTGATGTCGGCCTCGGTGGCCCTCTACGCCGAGCCCGGTTTCTGGGGCAAGGTGACCGAGGACGGGCTGATGGTGGCGCCCGTGCTGGCCTGGCCGTTCTGGAGCCTGGCGCTCGGCGCGGCCGCCCTCGCGTACCACCTCCGGCGGCGTCCGGCCTGCGCTAACTGCGGTCGGGGAGACCGCGGCGCGGGACTGGTGCCCAGGGCGGAAACGGGAGCATATTAGACCCCATGGACTACGAATACGCGCCGCTGCGGTTGCCCTCGAACGTCGATCGGTTGACCGCCGCGGCGCAGCTCGCCATTCAGGCGGAGTTCTCGGGGTGGGAGCTGGCCCGCGTCCAGCTCTTCCGGGACGGCAGCCGCAAGGTGATGCTCCGCCGTCGTGTGCAGCCCAGCCCGCAGCCCGGGTTGAGCTACTGAGAAGGGCCCGTCCGTGCGGACGGGCCCTTCGCACACCTCAGGGCGCCACTCAGTGGTGGTGCCCGGCGTGGTCGTGGTCGTCCTCGTCGGGCAGGAACGGGTGCTCGTCGAGACGACCGACCAGCAGGTCGCCCTGCTTGGGCGCGAACGGGCCGTCGCCGTCGGAGTCCTCGAACTCCTCGAGGTCGAGCGGCTCGGCGATCTCGCTGACGGTGAGCAGGCCGTCCAGCGGCTCCAGCTCGGGCACGTCGAGCGACGAGAGCGATCCGTCACCGGCCTGCAGCAGTTCGAGCACGGCCTCGCCCACGCTCTCGACCGGGCCGGCGTCCTCGTCCTCGGGCACGGAGGAACGGCGGGCGTCCTCGGCCCGGCGCAGCAGGGCGGACACGCTGGGCACCCGGTAGTCGCGGCGCTGGCGCACCGAGAGCACCTGCGGGTAGGGGTCACCCGAACCGGCGCCGTCGAGGCCCTCGACGCCCAGGCCGAAGCGCTGGTCGGCCTCGTTGGGGTCGATCGACTCCACGTCCCACGGCGTCACCTCGCCGAACGCGTCGAGCAGCTTCTCGTCGTACGCGAAGGAGGCGTTGTTCAGGTCGACGTACGCCTGCCACACACCGTCGTCGTCAACACGGCCCTCGGCCGCCTTGACCGCCGCGAGGTGCGCCCGGGAGGCCTCGATCACCCGTTCGAGGGCGGCGTCGAGCTCCTGGTTCTGGTCGGTCATCGGTATGGATCCTTCCAACAGGTCAGCTGTTCCGGAGCAGACGGTCGAGCACGCGCACGCCGAACTTTAGCCCCTCGACCGGGACCCGCTCGTCGATGCCGTGGAACAACGAGGCGAAGTTCAGGTCAGCGGGAAGCCGCAGCGGGGCGAACCCGAAGCACCGGATGCCGAGGGTCGCGAACGCCTTGGCGTCGGTGCCGCCGGACATCAGGTAGGGCACGGTACGCGCTCCCGGATCCTCGGCGCGCAGCGCGGCCCCCATCGCGTCGACCAGCGCGCCGTCGAACGACGTCTCGACGGCGGGCTGCTGGTGGACGTGCTCGATCTCGATGTCGGGCCCGATCAGCTCGCGCAGGGTGGCCAGGAACTGATCGGCCTCGCCGGGCAGCGTGCGGCAGTCGATGGTGGCCGAGGCGCGGCCGGGGATCACGTTGTCCTTGTAGCCGGCCTCGAGGCGGGTCGGGTTGGCCGTGTTGCGGATGGTGGCGCCGATCAGGTTGGCGATCGGGCCCAGCTTGGCGATCGCCAGCTCGGGCTCGGCCGGGTCGATGTCGATCTGCAGCGCGTCCCCGACCTGCTCGAGGAAGGTTCGCACGGTCGGCGTCACCACGGTCGGGAAGCGGTGGTGGCCGACCCGGGCGACCGCGTCGGCCAGGTTGGTGACCGCGTTGTCGTCGTGGATGAACGAGCCGTGCCCGGGGCGGCCGGTGGCGTGCAGGCGCAGCCAGTCGAGGCCCTTCTCGGCGGTCTGGACCAGATAGAGGCGCAGGTCGTCGTTCACCGTGTAGGAGTAGCCGCCGACCTCGCCGACGGCCTCGGTGCATCCCTCGAACTTCTCGCGGTGGTTGTCGACCAGCCACTGCGAGCCGTACTGCATGCCGGCTTCCTCGTCGGCGGTGTAGCAGAGCACGATGTCGCGCGGGGGCACGTAGCCCGTCCGGGCCCAGTCGCGGACCACCGCGAGCATCATCGCGTCGAAGTCCTTCATGTCGATCGCGCCACGACCCCAGAGGTAGCCGTCCTTCTCCTCCCCCGAGAAAGGGTCGACCGACCATTCGCCGGCGTCGGCCGGAACCACGTCGAGGTGGCCGTGCACCAGCAGCGCGCCGCGGCTGCGGTCGGCCCCGGGGATGCGGGCGATCAGGTTGGCCCGCTTGGGCGCCGACTCGTGCAGCTCGACGTCGATGCCGGCCTCGCCGAGCTTGCCGGCGACGTACTCGGCCGCGACGCGCTCACCGACAGTGGTGCGCGGGTCGCCGGTGTTGGTGGTGTCGATGCGCAGCAGGTCGCGGCAGATGCCAACGACCTCGTCGGCGGCGGTGGTCTCCATCCGCCCTTCTTACCAGGAGGATGTGTCAGGTCTTCAGTCAGATCAAAGGCTGGCCGAAGAGGCGGGGTTTATCCGGAGCGCCACCCCGGGTAATGCGGCCGCCGTGTCTTCCTTGAATCTTCCCCCGCTGCCGCCGATGGGCGGCGAGACCACCGGCCGCAACGTGGTCGACGTGATCACCGAGGAGCACCGCGAGCTGCTCGAGCTGTGCGACCGCCTGCTGGCCGCGCCGGCCGACAAGAGACTGGCCGACGTGCTGATCGCCGAGCTGTCCCGCCACCTGAGCGCCGAGGAGCAGTATCTCTACCCCGCCGTGCGGCGGACCGTGCCCGGCGGCGAGGAGCTGACCGAGCGCGAGCTGGCCGAGGACCGCGAGCTGTTGATCACCCTGCAACAACTGCAGAAGAACCTGTCGGCCGAGCGTGTGCGGGAGGTCGCTGCGGCTGTACGCCGTCACGTGGACGCGGACGCGGAGGAGCTCCTGCCCGTGCTCGTGCAGATGGTGCCGATCGAGGACCTGATCCGGGTCGGCAACCGGTTCGAGACGGCCGAGGAGGCGGCGCCGACCCGCCCCCACCCCGGCACACCGTCGACGCCACCATGGAACAAAGTGGTGGATCCGGCCGTGGCCGTTGTGGACAAACTGCGCGATGCCGTCACCCGCCGGACAACGTACGCCAAGGATTTGTAGGCATTACACCGGATTGGTTAACCCATTTGTCACAAGTGCGGGATGTTTCACCGCGCCATAGGGCTAGCCTTCGATGTCTTCTTGGTCCTAACGTCACGTTATGAACCTGGAGCTCCGGCATCTCAAGGTGGTCTGCGCCATCGCGGAGACCGGCAGCGTCACCAAGGCGGCATCGCAGCTCGGGCTGGCCCAGCCGGCCCTGACCGCGCAGCTGCAGCGCATCGAACGCACCCTGGGCGGCCCGCTGTTCGAGCGGGACCGTCGCGGCGCCCGGCCCACGGCGCTGGGCGAGCTCGTGCTCGCCCGGGCCCGGGTGCTGCTGCCGGCGATGAAGGGCCTGCAGGACGAGGCGGCCCGGATGGCCGGCGCGACCGGGGCCGACACCATGAGCCGTTACCGGATCGGCGCGCTGGGCGGCCCGATCATCGGTGGCATGGTGTCCCGGCTGTCGCTGGCCCAGCCCGATGCCCAGATCACCACCCACGCGTCGTACTACGTCGACGACCTGGCCAACATGGTGCTGGCCGGCAAGCTCGACTACGCCCAGGTGGGCGTGTGCGGCGACGCCATCCCGTCCGCCGACTACGGCCTGGTCTGGCAGACCATCGCGGTCGACGGCATCTGCGTGCTGATGCCCGACGACCACCCGGGCGCGAAGGAGGCCGACGTCGATCTGGCCGAGCTGGCCTCGGAGTCGTGGGTGGCCTCGACGGGCGACGGGTGCTTCGGCGACTGTTTCGCCGCGGCCTGCGCGCGGGCCGGGTTCACGCCGCGGCGCATGCTCGAGAGCGACGTGCGCGGCTGCATAGACATGGTCGAGTCGGGGATGGCGCTCGCGCTCTGCCAGGGCACGTTCCGGCCGCCGCGGGGACTGACGTCCCGGCCGTTGCGGGGCGCACCGCTGCGCTGGCGGCTGGTGCTGGGCTGGCATCCCGACTCGCCCGCCTCCCTCGGCGCCGGCAAGCTCATGGAGATGGCGCAGGAGGCCTACCAGGAGGTCGTGGCGCGCAACCCCGACTTCGTCGACTGGATGACCGACCACCCGCACCTGGGCGTGGTCCGCAGCCTGACGGCAGCGCAGGAGAAGTAGAAAAGGGCCCGGCGCGATGCCGGGCCCTTTCCTCGGTGGATCGTCAGGCGTTGACGGGCGAGGCGACCTGGAAGGTCAGCTTGCCGTCGACCGCGTCCACCTTGACCGTCCGGCCGGGCGCCAGGTCGGCGCCGAGCAGCATGGTCGACAGCCGGTTGTCCAGCTCGCGCTGGATGACCCGGCGCAGCGGACGGGCGCCGAACTCGGGCTGGAAGCCCTTCTCGGCCAGCCAGTCGACCGCCGCCGTGGTGATCTCCAGGGTGACGTCCTGGTTGTGCAGCCGGCGCCGCGTCTCGTCGAGCATCAGCTCGGTGATCTGACGGACCTGCTCCTGCTCGAGCTGCCGGAAAACGATGATCTCGTCGATCCGGTTGATGAACTCGGGCCGCAGCTGCTCCTTGAGCCGCCGGTCCAGCCGCTCACGCAGCTCCTCGTCGGGCGAGGGGCCACCGGCTGCACCGAAGCCGACGCTGCGGCGGGTGCCGTTGATCAGGTCGGAGCCGATGTTGCTGGTCATGATCAGCACGGTGTTCTTGAAGCTCACCGTGTGGCCCTGGCTGTCGGTCAGCCGGCCGTCGTCCAGCACCTGCAGCAGGATGTTGAACACGTCCGGGTGGGCCTTCTCGATCTCGTCGAGCAGCACCACGCTGTACGGGCGGCGGCGAACCGCCTCGGTCAGCTGTCCCGCCTCGTCGTAGCCCACGTAGCCGGGAGGCGCCCCGACCAGCCGCGACACGGTGTGCCGCTCCTGGAACTCGCTCATGTCGAGCCGGATCATCCGGTCCGAGTCGCCGAACAGCGCCCCGGCCAGCGAACGGGCCAGCTCGGTCTTGCCGACACCGGTCGGGCCCAGGAACAGGAAGCTGCCCACGGGACGGTCCGGGTCGCCCAGGCCGGCACGCGAGCGGCGCACCGCCTCGGCCACAGCCTCGACCGCGTCGTCCTGGCCGACGACCCGCTCGTGCAGGTGCGTCTCCAGGCGCAGCAGACGCTCGCGCTCCTCCTCGGTGAGCTGCGCGACCGGGATGCCGGTGGCCCGCGACACGACCTCGGCAATGTCCGCCTCGGTCACGTTGGGCACGCCGCCGTCGTCGGCACCGCCCTGCTCGATCTCGGCCTTGAGCTGGTTGATCTCGTCGCGCAGGGCCGAGGCCTTCTCGTAGTTCTCGGCCGCCACCGCCTGGTCACGGTCGCGGGAGAGCTCGTCCAGCCGGCGCTCACGCTCGCGCACGCCGGCGTCGGGCGTCTTGACCCGCAGCCGCACCCGCGCCCCGGCCTGGTCGATCAGGTCGATCGCCTTGTCGGGCAGGAACCGGTCGGTGATGTAGCGGTCGGACAGCTCCGCCGCGGCGTCGAGCGCCTCGTCGGTGATCCGCACCTGGTGGTGCGCCTCGTAGTTGTCGCGCAGGCCGCGCAGGATCGCCACCGTGTCCTCGACCGAGGGCTCGCCCACCAGCACCGGCTGGAAGCGCCGGGCCAGAGCGGCGTCCTTCTCGATGTACTTGCGGTACTCGTCGAGCGTGGTCGCGCCGACCACCCGCAGCTGACCGCGGGCCAGCGCCGGCTTGAGCATGTTGCTCGCGTCCATGCCGCCGCCGTCGCCCCCGCCACCACCGGCGCCGACCAGGGTGTGGATCTCGTCGAGGAAGACGATCAGGCCGTCGCCCTCGTTCTGGATCTCGTCGATGACCTTGCGCAGGCGCTCCTCGAAGTCGCCGCGGTAGCGGGTGCCCGCGACCAGGCCGGCCAGGTCGAGCTGGATGACCCGCTTGCCCTCCAGGGTCAGCGGCACGTCACCGTCCACGATGCGCTGGGCCAGGCCCTCGACGATCGCGGTCTTGCCGACGCCGGCCTCACCGATCAGCACCGGGTTGTTCTTGGTGCGCCGGGACAGGATCTCGACGGCCTGCTCGATCTCGTCGGCGCGGCCGATCACCGGGTCGATCTCGCCGCGGCGGGCGAGCTCGGTGAGGTCCACACCGTACTGCTCGAGGGTGGGGGTGTTGCCGCTTCCGGTGTTGCCGCCACGGCCACCCGGGCCGCCCCGGCCGGGACCCGGCTCCTGCGAGCCCTGCTGCTGCAGCGCCTGCGGGTCGAGCTTGCCGGCGAGCAGGCGTCCGGCCGCGGAGTCGGGGTTGAGGCCGAGCGCCATCAGGATGTGCTCGGGACCGACGTACGACGAGCCCAGCGCCCGCGAGAGCTGCAGGCTGTCGAGCAGCGCGCGCTTCGCGGCGGGGGTCAGCGCGACCTGGGCCGGCAGCTCCTCGCGAACCCCGGCCGGGCGGCCGAGGGCGGCGAGCAGCGACTCGGGATCGGCGCCGGCGCGGCGCACAGTCTGCTTCATCGGCTCCAGCTGGAGCACGGACCACAGCAGGTGGTCGGTGTCCAGATCGGCGATCGGCCGGTCGGGGTCGGCCAGCTCGGCCGCGCGGCGGGCGGCGCCGGAGAGAACCTCACGGGCGTCGCCACTCATGTACTTCGTGATGTCGATGCGCGCCGAACGGCGCGGGTCCGCCGCACCGAAGAAGCGCGCGAAGAAGTCGTCCCACTGGCCGGGACCAGTCGGTCCGATCGGTCCGATGCTCATACGTCTTCTCTTCTCTTCTTTACGTAGCCTTCGTCCGTGGCGAGCTCGTACCCACCTCGCACGCCCCGTATCAGCGCTGTGTGCCGGCCCTCCATTCCCGATTTCCGCGAAAAGTTGACTCGAGTACGCTCAACTTCATGACCGTACCTCTGGTGATCGTCGACGGGGCCAACGTCGTCGGATCGGTGCCCGACGGGTGGTGGCGCGACCGCGCCGGGGCGGCCGTCCGCCTGCGCGACGCCCTGGCGCCGGTGCTCGCCACCGGTCTACCCGATCTTGCCGCCCCGATCGAGATCGCGCTGGTCGTCGAGGGTAAGGCCAGGAATATCGAGCAGTCCGGCAACGGCATCGCGGTCGTCCGGTCCGAGGGCTCGGGCGACGACACGATCGCCGAGCTGGTGCGCGACTCGGCGCCCGGCCGGCGGGTCGTGGTGATCACCGCCGACCGTGGGCTGCGCGACCGGGTCACCGCATTCGGGGCCGAAGTGAGGGGCCCCACAAGCGTCCCGCGCCGCTAGGATGTGAGCGTGATCGCACGCTCGGTGACCCGTTTCTGGGCTCCCGCTGGGAGCTGGATCACCCCCGCGCTGCCGCTGTACGGTGACGATCACGAGCGCCGCGACTTCGCCCCCGCTCGTTCACTCCGCGATCTGCCGCTCTGGGCGCCTCCGCCGCTCTGGCCCCCGTGGGCTTCCGCCCGCGCCGCCTGAACGCCCGCTGCGCCCGCCGCCTTTCCGGGCGGCATCCCGACCGCCCTTTCGGGGCGGCATTCCCGGCTGCCGGCGACGACCCGCCGCAGCCGGTCGGCCTCTCGATCTCCGGAGTGAACCGTCATGTCCGCACCCTCCGTGGAGCGCGCCGGTGCGCGCGCCGTCCTGCGCCAGCCGTACGTGCCTCTCGTCCTCACCGCCAGCCAGATCGGCCGCCTCCCGCTGGGCGCCTCGCCGCTGGCCCTGCTGCTCTTCGCCCGCGAGTCGGTCAGCCTCGTCGTGGCGGCGGCGCTAGTCGCCGTCTTCACCGCCGGGATGGCGATCGGGGCGCCCGTCCTGGCCCGCGCGGTCGACCGACGGCGACAGCCGCCGATTCTCTACGGCTCGGCCGTCGTGTCGGCCGTCGGCTACGTGATCGTCTCGCTCGCTCCCGGCCGCCCGCTGGTGATCGGCCTGGGCGCAGCGCTGGCCGGGCTGGGCACGCCGCCGCTCGAGGCCTGCCTGCGCGCCCTCTGGCCGGCTCTCGTGCCACCGAACACCGTGCACGCCGCGTACGCCCTGGACATCGCCCTGCAAGAGGTCATCTTCGTGGCCGGGCCACTGGTCACCCTGGCCGCCGTGGCCGTCGGCGGACCGTCCGCGGGCCTCTATGCCGCCGCCCTCTTCCAACTGGCCGGCGTGGTCGCTTTCGTGCGCGCCCCGGCCGTACGGCAGTGGCGCGGAACCCGCGCCCACCGCCACTGGCTGGGCCCGCTGCGCGAACGCAGGCTGGCCGTCATGGTCGCCGGCGTGGCCTTCGCGGGCGCCGCCGTCGGCAGCATCCCGGTGGTGCTGACCGGCTACGCCGAGACCGCCGGCGACCGCTCGCTGACCGGCTGGCTGCTGGCCGCCCAGGCCGCCGGCGCTCTGGCCGGCGGCCTGCTCTACACCCGGGCGACCCCCGGCACCCCGCGCCGGCTGCCGGTGCTGGCCGCCCTGTTCGCCGCCGGCTACCTGCCGCTGCTGCTGGTCCCCGGCACCGGGGCCATGACCGCCCTGCTGATCCTCAGCGGCGTCATGCTGCCCCCGCTGCTCACCGCGGTCTTCCTCAACGCCGACCGCCTGGCCCCGCCCGGCACGGCCGTCGAGGCCTTCGCCTGGATCATGACCGCGTTCAGCGTCGGCAGCGCCCTGGGCGCGGCCGCCGCCGGCCCCCTGACCGACGCGGGCGTCCGCACCGGCTTCGCCTTCGCCCCGCTGATCGCCCTGCCGGCCATCGCCGCCATGGCCGCCACCGTCCACATGCGTGCCCGCCCGCGGCCCGCGCCCGGCGACCAGCGCTCGGAGGGGTGAAAAGATCGCTCTTGAGCTGGGCTTACGGTTCCGCTCGGGACCAGTGGGCAGTAACTCTCAGGATTCATTCCTGTTCAGTCAGCGGTCGGATCCCGGACCTGCGGGCCGGCGCTGATCGGTACGGGTATGACCGCTTTCCAATAGGGACGATCGAGCCGTCGAAGCCGGGGCGGCCCGAACAGCCGGAAAAGGGCTGGCAGTAGTCTGGCGTGAAGAGTCGGGTTCCACTTAGCAGGAGGCACAACGGCGGTGGCGAGTGTCGCTGAGGTCAAAGCGGCTGTGGACGCTGCGCTGCAGCAGGTCTCCGAGGGCCAGCAGGCCATCCAGGCCGCCCGCGAGAAACTGGGCGAGGCGCAGCAGAGCCTGGCCGCCGCGCTCGACGGCAGCGGGAACGACGCGGTGAGCACCGCGCACGCCTCGCTGTCGCAGGCCGACCAGTCGCTCGAGGACTGCCTGAGCGCGACGCTGCAGGCGATCGATCAGGCGCAGACCTACACGGCGCAGCTCTGACGAGATGTCACTGATCCAGGACCTCGGCGCCCAGCTCCGCGCGACCTCGGAGGAACTGCCCACCGGTCAGCTCACCGTCGCGCTCGAGAAGCTGCGCAGCGCCACCGAGCTGCTGATGTGGGTGCGCGAGACCTCGGTCGACCCGGTCGGCGTGCCGCAGCTGGGCAACGCCACCGAGCACGCCGAGCGGGCCGCCGCCGCGTTGCGCCTGGCGCAGGATTCGATCGCCCGCTACCTGGCGAGCATCGGCCTGACCGGGGACGCCGCCGCACCGCCCGACCGGGACTGGAAGGCCGGCCTCGAGCAGCCCGACCGGGCCCAGCCGGAGGAGGCGGAGGCCCCTCCCCCGCCCGAGCAGCTGGGTCCGTGGTGGCAGAAGCGCGTCGCCCAGCTGACCGGGGAACCGGCGCCCGAGCAGCGCGACGGCGAGAAGGGCCCGGACACCGCCGAGTTGCTGCGGCGCGTCGCCTCGGGCGTACGAGCCGGCGACCGGGCCCGTCTC
This sequence comes from Paractinoplanes polyasparticus, assembly GCF_019710575.1. Lineage (GTDB taxonomy): Bacteria > Actinomycetota > Actinomycetes > Mycobacteriales > Micromonosporaceae > Actinoplanes > Actinoplanes polyasparticus. Next base: position 119,379 of record NZ_JAHWFK010000032.1, read on the forward strand.
GGGCGGGAACTGCACGGGGTGAACGCCTCGACCGGCCTGGCTCTCTCGGCGGTCAGCTCGCCGGTGCTGAGCCGCCTCGCCGCCGACCTGCTCGGCCACGAGCCCCGGCCCGAGGATGTTCCCCGCCTGCGCTCGGCGGCCGAGGGCCGGGTCAAGTCGCTGCTGCCGGGCACCTCCCCGGCCGTCCTGGAAACGTTGATCGCCCGCATCTGCCGGGTCCCCACCCAGGGCGCGCCGAACACCCCGGCGACCCATCCGGCCGACAGCGCGGTCACCGCCGGCGTGCTCACCGGCGTGCTGCTGGCACGCCTCGGACGCGACGCCGGCACGCTCGACGCGTCCGCGCCCGACCCGGTGCGCCGCCCCACCGAGGCTCCCGACCAGCGATGAGGTCCCTGATCACGACTGCCGACGGGCCCCGCCATGCCTGACTCGACCTCGCAGCAGGTGATGGACATCCGAGCCGGGCTGTCGCACGCGCTCGGTGCGGCATCCACCGCCCTCGACGCGGCACGCGCCGGCTACACCCGTGCCGTCGACCGCCTGCGCCGGGTCACCGAGGCGGCCGAGGCGCGCCGGCACAAGGTGGCCGCGGCCCGCGACACGCGCCTGGCCGAGATCGACCAGCAACACAAGACCGACCTCGCGGCATACGCCGAGGCCGCTGCGGCCGCGGCCGACCGAGCGGCACCGGGCGCGGCCGGCGACCCCTGGGACGACTGGCAGCCCACTCCGCTCGACCGGGCGGCCGAGCTGCGGATCGGCCGGCTGCTGCTGCCGCACCCCGAGGACGTGCCGGCCCTGGTGCCGCTGCTCGACCGCGGTCACGTGGTGGTGCGTGGTGACCGTGCGGCCGGCGACGAGGTGGTGGCCGGGCTGCTGCTGCGGGCGCTCGGCACGGCGCCGCCGGGCGGGGTGCAGATCATCGGGTACGACCCCGAGCACCTCGGCGGCGGGCTGGCCCGGTTCGCCTCGCTGGCCCCGGTCAACGTGCTCACCTTCGTCGGGCCGGGCGGGCTGGGCTCGCTGCTCGACGACCTCACCGGCCAGGTGCGCCGGATCAACGAGACGGTGCTGGCGGGCGAGTACACGTCGCTGCGCGAGCTGAACGTCGCCACCCACCGGCGTCCCGAGCCGTGGCGCATCGCCGTGCTGCTCGGTGCCGGGGACCTCAGCCGGGCCGAGCAGGCGCAACTTCAGCGGCTGCTGCGCACCGGCGCGGCCTGCGGCGTCCACCTGGTGATCCAGGGGTTGCCGGTGCCGGCCACCGAGGGCGTCGAGTTCATCACGGCTGCCCCGGGCGACCGGGCCCACATGAGCAGTGCCGGGGCTCTGCCCGTACGGCTGGACGGGGGCCCGCCGCAGCCGGTGGTCGCCGCGACCTGTCGCCGGATCGCCGAGGCCGTCGCCGCCGGCCCCGCGCCGGTGGCCCTCGACAGCCTGTTGCCGCAGGTGGAATGGCAGGAGAACTCGGCCGCCGGGCTGACCGCGCCGCTCGGCGACAGCCCCCTGGGCGTACCCGTGCCGGTGACCTTGTCGGACTATCCGCCGCACGCCCTGATCGCCGGGCCCTCGGGCACGGGCAAGACCAACCTCATCTACGCCTGGATGGGCGCGCTGGCCGCCCGCTACTCCCCCGCCGAACTGGCCTTCTACCTGCTCGACTTCAAGGAGGGCGTGTCGTTCGCCCGGTTCGCGCCGGGCCGCCGCGACCAGACCTGGCTGCCGCACGTGCGGCTGGTCGGCGTCAACGTCAACACCGACCGCGAGTTCGGGCTGGCGCTGCTGCGCTTCCTGGGCGAAGAGCTGCGCCGCCGGGCCGACGCGGCCAAACGGTACGAGGTGACCAACCTGGCCGAGCTGCGCGCCGAGGACCCGGAGGGCTCGTGGCCCCGGATCGTCGCCGTCATCGACGAGTTCCAGGTGCTGCTCTCGGGCCGCGACGCGGTCGAGAAGGAAGCCGTCGACCTGCTCGAAGACCTCGCCCGCCGGGGCCGCTCGCAGGGCATCCACATGATCCTGGCCAGCCAGGACGTGTCCGGCATCGAGGCCCTGTGGGGGCGGCCGGCCCTGGTCGCGCAGTTCTCACTGCGCATCGCGCTGCCCCGGGCCCGCCGGGTGCTGGCCGAGCAGAACACGGCGGCGGAGTCGCTGCCCCGCTATCACGCGGTGGTCAACGCCGACTCGGGCGCGGTCGAGGCCAACCGGGTCGTCCGGGTGCCGGCGGCCGGCGACCGGGAGCGGTGGAACGCGTTGCAGCACCGGCTGTGGCGGCGGCGGCCGGACGACCAGCCGCCGCGGTTGTTCGACGGTGACGTCGTGCCGCGACTGGCCGACAGCCCCGACTTCCGGCGGCTGGCGCCGGCGGAACAGATGCCGGCCCCGGTGGTGCTGCTGGGCGAGACGATCGATGTGGAGGCCCGCTCGGCGCGTACGGTGTTGCGCCGCGCCCCCGGGCGCAACCTGGCCGTGCTGGGCACCCGCACCGAGGAGGCGTGCGCGGTGCTCGCCACGGCCGCGCTGTCGCTGGCCGCGCAGTTCCCGCCCGAGGGCGCCCGCTACTCGATCCTGTGCCTCGACCCCGACGCCCGGCCCGCCGCGGCCGCGCTCTGCGCCCAGCTGCCCGACTGCGGCTGGTACGAGCACGACAACGCCGACTGGGTGCTCGAGGACGCCGCGGCCGAGTCGGAGGCGTCGTGGCCGGCCGACCGTCCGCACTTCCTGCTGATCTATGCGGCCGACGGGCTGCCCGGGGGCAAGAGCGCGGCCGACCAGCTGCGGACGATCCTGCGGCAGGGGCCGGAACGGCGTATCCACGTGCTGGGCTGGTGGCGGGGCGCGGCCCTGCTGCGCGAGGCGCTGGGCGGCCCGGCGTCGCGCACCGACCCGATCGGCTCGTGGGTGGCGCTGGACGTGCACGGCAGCGAGCTGGCCCCGTTCTATCCGGGCACGAACACGCCGACCTGGTATCCACGGCCGTGGCGGGCCCTGCACTTCGACCGCTCGGTGCACCGCGGGGCCGCGGTCATCATTCCGTACGGAGTGACCTGATGAACGAGAGTGGACTGCAACCGGCTGACTTCGCCACCGCCGACTACCGCAGCGTGCTGCGGCGGCTGACCACTCTGGACGACGAGGCGGCCGCCCAGCGGGCCGAGGCCGTCCGCTGGCACGACGGCCGGCTCGCCGCGGCCGACCAGGCGGTCGAGGAGGCGGGGCAGGCCGTCCAGGAGGCGAAGCGAGCCGTCGCGGCCGCCCAGCGCACGGTCGAAGAGGTCGACGCCCGCGCGGCCGGGCTCTGGTCGGAGTACGTGCACAAGGTCGGGCCGGTCGCCGAGCGCTACGGGCGGATGATGCCGCCCGCCTCGATCCCCCGCCAGCGCAGCGACCGGGACGCCGCGGACTACCTCGACGAGGTGGCCACGAAGGTGAAGTACACCGCGCCGGCCCGGCCCATCACCGGCGGCGTGAAGCTGTTGTTCACGGTCTTCGGCTTCCTGGGCGGCGTGGCCGGAGCGATCCTCAACCACGTGCTGCGCCAGGCCGGCGACACCACCAAGGACGGCACCTGGCAGGACGCGCTGCCCGTGCTGGCCCTGCTGGCCCTGCTGGCCTGCCCGGTGCTGGCCGTTGTGGCCGCCAAGCGGGTGGCCGACCGCCGTGGCAGCGGGCTGGACGCCACGACGGTCGCCACCGTGCTGATCACCGGCCTGGTCACGGCCGGCGTGCTGGTCGCCGCCCTGCGCACCGTCTAGCGCGCCGGGACGACCAGGGCCTCGTTGAGCAGACGGCGGGCCAGCACCAGGCGGTCGGCGTCGTCGTCGAGGGGCAGGTCGCCGACCGGTAGCGGCTCGCCGGCCAGCGCGACACGCAGGGCCGGGGCACAGTAGGACGGGAAACGTATCGTGCGGCCGACCAGGCGCAGCACGACGTGTTCGGGGCCGTCGTCAGCCAGACTCCAGCGCAGGCCTTCGCGGACGCGGATCTCGTCGCCGGCGTCGAGGCCGGCCGCGAAGTCGAGCTGGGCCAGCGGGCTGACCGGCTCGGGACGGGCCGACGGCCAGTCGCGGGCACGCAGGCGGGCGGCCACCTCGGCCGGCTCCACGGTGGTCAGCCAGTCGCGCAGGGCCTCGACGGTCTCGGTCAGCTCGGGCTCGATCGCGTCGGGGTCGGCCACGTCCACCGCGTAGGGCAGGGTGGCCCGCAGCCGGGCGTCGTCCGCGGCCAAGGTCAGCAGCTCCTCGACCAGCGCGTAGCGGGTGAGGGCCCGCACCCCGATCGTCAGGTGCAGCGAGCGGGCGCCCAGCGCCTCGGCCGAGTGCAGCCAGCCGCGGGGCAGGTAGAGTGCGTCGCCCGGGGCGAGCACCACGTCCAGGTCGGGCTCGCCCTGCGCGGTCGCCGACACCTCGTCGGCCCGGCCGCCCCACGCCTGCTTCTCGAGCGGGTCGGGAAGGACGGGCGCGTGCAGGCGCCAGCGCTTGGTGCCGTCGACCTGCAGCACGAAGACGTCGTGGGTGTCGTAGTGGGTGCTGAAGCCCTGGCTGCCGGGCGGGGTCAGGTACGCGTTGACCTGCAACGGGCGGCGCAGCTCGGCGCCTAGGCGGCGGCTGTAGTCGATCAGGGGCGGCCAGAGGCGGTGCAGGCCCTGCAGCACGAGGGTCGCGCCCTGGGCGTACAGATGCATGACCTGGTCGTCGAGAACCTGGTCGGTGATCTCGGCGCCCGCCCCGCCACCGCCGGTGAAGCGCTCGGCCGGCAGCACCTTGCCCTGCTGGGCGACCCGCAGGAACGGGGTGCGCAGGCCGCGGCGGCTCAGCAGCTCGTCGACGGCGTCCGGGGAGAGAAGGTCGGCGAAGCCGTCGGACCCGGCCAGCTCGCCGGCGCGGGACAGCAGCGGCGCCTTGCCCCAGTACGCGGCGGCGAACTTGCCGGGCTCCACGGCCACAGCACGGGACAGCGCCGGGCGGTTCCCGCCCGGCGCCTCGTTCGTCGTGCCGGGCATTGTCAGGACGCGGTGCCGTCGGCGCCGCCGTCGGTCCCACCCGGGTTCGCGCCACCGTCAGCCGGGCCCTCGCCCGCGCTGCCGTCCGCTCCGCCGTCGTGGCCCTGCGGGTTCGCGCCGCCGTCGGCCGGGCCCTCGCCCGCGCTGCCGTCGGCGCCGCCGTCGTGCCCACCCGGGTTCGCGCCACCGTCGGCCGGACCCTCGCCGGCGCCGGGGCCCGAGGTCGAGGTGATGTCGTTGTCGCTCAGAGACATGGAAACTCCTTCTTCGGTGGAGGACAGCGACCGCGTGGTACCCGGTGATCAACCGGTCTAACCCGGTGTGACCGGGGTATCCCGGGGGGATGCTGCGGATCGGGACGTCGGGCTGGCAGTACCGCGACTGGCGGCCGGAGCGGGGCGGGGACGACACCGGCTACCTGTATCCGGACGGGCTGCCCCAGCGGCTGTGGCTGGAGCACTACGCCGAACGCTTCGCGACCGTGGAGGTCAACAACGCGTTCTACCGGCTGCCGGAGCGCTCGACCTTCGAGCAGTGGCGGCAGCGCACCCCGGACGACTTCTGTGTGGCGGTGAAGATGAGCCGCTACCTGACCCACATCAAGCGCCTGAAGGAGCCGCAGGAGCCGGTGGCCCGGTTCTTCGAGCGGGCGACCGCGCTCGGCGACAAGCTGGGGCCGGTGCTGCTGCAGCTGCCGCCGAACCTGAAGGCCGACCTGGGCGCGCTCGACGAGACGCTGAGCCTGTTCCCGGCCGGCGTCCGGGTCGCGGTGGAGCCCCGGCACGACACGTGGTGGACCGAGGACTGCCGGCGGCTGCTCGCGAAGCACGGGGCGGCGCTGTGCTGGGCCGACCGGCTGAGCCGGCCCGTCACTCCCCAGTGGGACACCGCCGACTTCGTCTACCTGCGGCTGCACGAGGGGCGGGCGCGACCGTGGCCCCGCTACGGACGGGCTGCGCTCCGGTCGTGGGTGGAGCGTCTGGCCTGCGTACGGGATGCTTTCGTGTTCTTCAACAACGACCCCGGCGGCGCGGCGGTCATCGACGCCGGCGTGCTGGCGGGCGCCGCCGAGCGGCGGGGCCTGGCGATCACCCGGGTGCCCCGCCTTAAGGTGAGACCGTGCGCAACATCGAGCTGAACGGCCGGACGCCCGACCTCGCCGAGATTCACCGGCTCGCCTCGGTCAACTACGGCCACTTCACGTCGATGCAGGTCCGCGACAGGTCCGTCCGCGGCCTGGGGCTGCACTTCGCCCGCCTGGCCGACGCCAACGAGGAGTTCTTCGGCTGGCGGGCCGAGCTCGATGACGAGCACCGGCTGCGCGAGCTGATCCTGCGGGCGCTGGGCGACGCCCGGGACGCCTCGGTACGGGTGTCCTACGTGCCCGGCGCCGACCCGGCCGGCCCGCCCGACGTGGTGGTGGCCGTGTCCGAGCCCGCCTCCGACGAGCCGGCCCCGCCGCTGCGGGTGCGCATCGACCCCGACTTCCGGCGCGAGTGGCCCGAGCACAAGCACTCCGCCACGATGAGCCTGTTCCGCGCGCAGCGGCTGGCCCGGTCGGCCGGCTACGACGACGCGCTGTCGGTCGGCCCCGACCGGCTGGTGCGCGAGGGCACGGTCTGGAACGTCGCGTTCTTCAACGGCGATCAGGTGATCTGGCCGCAGGCGCCCATGCTGCGGGGCGTCACCATGGTGCTGTTGCAGATCGCGCTGACCATGCGGGGCGTGCCGTGGACGATGCGCCCGGTGCCCATGTCGGAACTGCTGGACTTCACCGCGGCGGTCGCCGTCAACTCGCGCAGCGTCCGGCAGGAGATCGCCTCGATCGACGACCTGACCTACTCGGCCGGCGACAAACTGGCCGAGCTGCTGGGCGAGGCCTACGCGTCAGTCCCCTTCGACACCCTCTAGCAGCTCGATCATCTCGGTCGCGTTGCGCTGGGCGTAATCCCGGTAGCAGTTGTTGAAAAGTACGTGCGTCGTGTCGGCGTCGTCGGCCAGCGCGCGCAGGCGCGGCGCCCACTCGGACAGCTCGCGGCGCGAGTACTCGTACCCGAACTTCTCGTGGATGTCCTTGCTCGTCCACTTGTCGCTGTGGCCGTGGAAACGCACCACGGCCAGGCCCGAGGTGGCGGCCAGCACGGGCGGCACCGACGACTTGTGGCCCTGCGGCATGTCGACGCCCACGAAGCTGAGCTTGTGGGCGCGCAGGAAGTCGAGCGTCTCGGTCTGGTTGGCGCCGTCGAACCAGGAGGCGTTGCGGAACTCGAAGACTCCGACGATCGGCTTGCACCGGGCGGCCACCTCGAGCACGTAGTCCTTGTTGGAGCGGCGGATGCCGAACCACGGCGGGAACTGGAAGAGGACCGCGCCGAGCTTCCCGGCCTCGGCGAGCGGGTCGAGCGCCGCCAGGAAACGGCTCCAGACCTCCTCGTACGCCTGCGCGGGCAGGTCGCCGGGGTAGACGTTCTTCTTGTCGGTCTCGGGCCGCAGATCCTTGTAGATCGCCGACACCCGGGTCGGGTGGCCGGTCAGCAGGCTGAACGCCTTGATGTTGAACGTGAAGCCGGCCGGCGTCCGCTCGGCCCAGAGCCTGGTCGTCTGCTCGGCGGGCGGGCCGTAGTACGTCGAGTCGACCTCGACCACCCGGTACTGCCGGGCGTAGTAGGCCAGCCGCTTCTCGGGGTTGTCGGCGCTTGCCGGGTACCAGCCCGAGTCGAGCAGGGTCTTGTCGGTCCAGGACGCCGTGCCCACGTCGATCGTGCCCATGTATTGCACGCTAACCCCGATACGGCGGGTCCGCCGCACACCGGCGGCGGACCCGGACGTCTCGGGGTGGCGGGCGGATCAGCCGGCTCGGCGCTCGCGGTTCTGCTTGCAGTTGACGCACGTGGTGGCGGACGGGAAGATCTCGAGCCGCTCCCACGGGATCGGGTTGTGGCAGGCCTCGCAGTTGCCGTACGAGCCCTCGTCGAGACGCGCCATGGCGTGCTCAGCCTGGGTGCGCCGGTCGAGCAGAGTGCGCAGCAGCGAGGTCGCCGCGTCGCGCTCGGCCGTCTTGGAGCCGCTGTCGGCCTGGTCGTCGCCGGCGGAGTCGCCGATCTCGACCAGCCGGAGCTGCTGGTTCTCGGCCACAGCCGCCTCGTACTCGCTGTTCAGGTCGTTGAACCGGCTGCGCAGGACGGCCCGGATCTGGTCGATCTCCTCCGGCGTACGCCCCTTCGCGGCACTCTTGCCCGTGATGACCGCTTGATTGACGAGCATGCGCTCCCTGCCCTTCCTCTGCCCCTGCCGGTGGTGCCCCCGAAGCCGACGCCAACGCACCGTGGTGCCGCCTGATACCCACCGCCGAAGATCCCAAACGGGGCCTCCGCTGAAAAAGTAACCGGAGCATAACTGTCAGTGGTGGGTTCCGCTACAGACTCGCTTCATGAACGTTCGAGGACCATCGCCGGACGACGTGGATCATCGACGCGCAGGACCACGTCGGCGAACGAGGCGGGCCCGACCTCCTCGGCGTACCGGCTGAAAGCGGGCAGCGTCCAGGCGTCCTCGGCGGGGGTCCGGCGGAGCAGCGCGGCGGCCGACATCTCCAGGTGCACCGTGACGTCGAAGGCAAGCCCGCCACCGAGCAGGAGGGGGCCGCTGACCAGCAGAATCGTGCCCGCCGAAAGCTCGGTGTAGGACTCGCGGGCGGCTCGGTCGGCGGTGGCGTCCCAGAGCCGGGCGAGCACCCGCCCGGAGCCGCCGGGACCGGCCGGATCGAGTACCTCGCGGGCCAGCCCGGCCTCGTCGAACCAACCCTGGTAGTACGAGTCCGGGTCGTTGCGGCCGAACTCCAGGCGCAGTGACGCGGGTCGCAGGAAGTCGGCGGTGTCTATCCGCATGGCGGGACGGCCCCGGGCCCGCAGCGGGCCGACCAGGGCGTCGGCCAGCTCCCCCGGGCCGGCCGCCGGGGCGCCGTCGAAGGCGACCCGGAGGTAACTGTCGGATTCCCGACTTGTCAGCAGATCGGCGAGCTCCTCGACGAGGACGTCGGTGGAGATGGGGCGGACACGCACCCGTCGACGTTACTCGTTGGGCTTGATCACGACGTGGGCGTCGTCGGAGAGGCGGTAGCCGACACCGTAGACGGTGGTGATCAGTGGCGCCGTGCCGCCGAGCTTGAGGCGCAGGCGCCGCACGTGCACGTCGACGGTGCGCTCGCCGGTGTGGTCGTAGCCCCAGACTCCGGTCAGCAGCTGCGCGCGGGTGAAGACACGGCGCGGGCGCTCGGCCAGGAAGAGCAGCAGATCGAACTCGAGGCGGGTCAGCGGCAGCGGCTGACCGTCGACGATCACCTGACGGGTGCCGGTGAGCAGCCGCACCTCGGGACCGGCAGCCAGGTCGGCTTCGCGCGGCGCCAGGTCGCCCGCGGCCGCGTCGCCCGCGAACATCTCGCCCGGCGCGGCGGCAGCCTCCATGGTGACCGTGCCGTGGCTGACCTCGACCAGCTCGCGGACGGCCTCGATGAGCTTGTGGGCCTGCGGCGAGATGGAGTCACCGGTCAGCGGGATGGCGACCGTGACGGTCAGGGCGGGTTCCGACGGGCGACGGGCGGCGGCGGAGCCACGGCCCGGGCCGGTGGCATGTCGGGCGAGCCGTGGTGAAAGCGCACTGGCCGGCATTTAGTTGATCCCCCTGAAAGCTGGCGCACCTGAATAGGCGTGTCGGTAATCGAATACGTCCGATCACCCTCCGTAAAGCCGCGGATGATATTTCCGCCAGCGGAGTTGCGGGGTCAACCCGTCAACCACACTGTGGGAAAATCGTTCCACCGCGGAAAATGCATTCCGGTAACAGATTCTGTCAGACTGATTACGCGTTGCCGAACGCATGGCGCGCTGTTCATATGAGCCGCGGGGAGCGTTTCCGCTGCTCGGGGCCCCTATCACGACGCGATCACGGCGGCATTCTGAGACGAGAGACACACGATTCTTCGTTGCCGGTGCAAAAAGAATCCGGGCGTTCCCGAAGGAACGCCCGGACGACAGTTGCCCTTTGTTACTCGCTCCGGCCGACCAGCCGGCGACCGACGGCGGCGATGAGCCGATCGAGTTCCGAACCGAACGGGTTGTCGTGCACGAGGTACGTCCACGTGGCGCTGGGCCGGACGATCTTGGCGCGGTCGGGCTCCCAGCCCTCGCTGAAGTCGGTCTCCTCGAAGGTCTCGATGGTCCGCTTCTCGATCTCGAGCAGCACCTTCTGGAACGCCGGCACGGCGGCCCGGTGGAACTCGTCGAGCGGGTCGAGCTTGCCCAGCGCACGCAGGTGCACGCCCTCACGCACCTCGGACAGCTCGGCCAGGTGCTCGACCCACAGCCGGTCGAGGTGGAACAGCGCGATGGCCCGGGCCGCGTCGGACAGCACGTCCTCGTCGAGTTCCTTGGCCTTCTCGGGCGACCGCTCCAGCAGCATGATCGCGGCGACCTCGGAGGTGAGGAGACGCTCGCGGCGCTCGGCCATCGCCACCCGCTGCTGCTCGATCACCACGCTGTAGCGCCAGGTGTTGCGGTGGATCTCGTGGTTGACGCCCTCGGCCACCCGCTGAGCGTGCTCGACCGCGTAGTCGACCTGCTCGTCGTGGACGACGCCGTCCATGTCCATCCGCGGCGAGGCGGGCAGGATGTCGCCGGCGTGCCGGGTGACCAGCTCGTCCTCGAGGCTGACGAAGAAGACCGAGCCACCGGGGTCGCCCTGGCGACCGGCCCGGCCGCGCAGCTGGTCGTCGACGCGGCGGCTGTCGTGGCGACCCGCGCCGATGACGTAGAGGCCGCCGAGCTCGACCACCGCGTCCCGGTCGGCCTCGTCACTGCCGCCGAGGCGGATGTCGACGCCGCGGCCGGCCATCTGGGTCGAGACGGTCACCGCGGCCAGCGCGCCGGCCTCGGCGATGATCCGGGCCTCCTCGGCGTCGTTCTTGGCGTTCAGCACGTTCGACGGCACGCCGACCGCGGCCAGCTGCTTGGCCAGCAGCTCGGACGCCTTCACGTCGAGGGTGCCCACGAGCACCGGGCGGCCCTTCTCGTGCGCGATCTTGATTTCCTCGACCAGCGCCTCGTCGCGCGTCTCGTGCGCCGAGTAGATGCGGTCGGGCTCGTCGTCGCGGATGTTCTCGGCGTTCGACGGGATGACCGCGACCTCGAGCTTGAAGTATTCGCGCAGCTGCTCGCCGACGTGGACCGCGGTGGCGGTCATGCCGCAGACCGTCTTGTAGAGCGCGATGTAGGCCTGCACGGTGATCGTGTCGAGGACCTCGCCCTCGGCGGTGGCGGTCAGGCCCTCCTTCGCCTCCACGGCGGCCTGCAGGCCGTCGGGCCAGCGCCGCCGCTGGGCGACCCGGCCGCGCATCTCGTCGATCAGCTCGACCGAGCCGTTGCGCACGATGTAGTCGACGTCGCGCCGCAGCAGGGCCTCGGCGTGCAGGGCCACGTTGACCGCGGACAGCTGCTGCACCTGGTCGTCGGCGTAGAGGTCGATGCCGAGCTGCTCCTCCATCTTCTTGAGCCCGGCCTCGGTGAAGGCCACGCTGCGGCCGTCCTCGGCCACCTCGTAGTCCTTGCCCGCCTTGAGCTCGCGCACCAGCTCGGCCGCGTCGTGCACCGGGTCGGCCTCGGTGGCGATGCTGCCGGCCAGCACCATCGGCACGCGGGCCTCGTCGATCAGGATCGAGTCGGCCTCGTCGACGATCGCCGTGGCCAGCTCGCGCTGCACCCGGTCTTCCACGTCGGTGACCAGCTGGTCGCGCAGGTAGTCGAAGCCGGCCTCGCTGACCGAGACGTACGTGACGTCGGCCAGGTAGGCCTCGCGGCGCTCCTCGTGGGTCGACGTCTCGGTGACCCAGCCGACGCTGAGGCCGAGCAGCTTGTAGACCGGCTGCATCCACTCGGCGTCGCGGCGGGCCAGATAGTCGTTGACGGTCAGGACGTGCACCGGGCCGTTACCCAGGCGGACGTGCCCGTAGGCGGCGACGACCGCGGTGAGCGTCTTGCCCTCACCGGTGGCCATCTCGGCGACCTTGCCCGAGAGCAGGGCCATCGCGCCCAGCAGCTGGACGTCGTACGGCCGCTGCTCGAGGGCCCGCTGGGCCGCCTCCCGACCGACGGCGCAGATCTCGGTGAAGTCGGACGCCTCGCCGGCCGCCGCGGTCAGCGCCTCGTCGTCCAGCTCGCGCAGCGCTTCCTCACGCGCGTCGATGGCCGGCAGACGCTTACTGAACGGCGCGAGGTCGACCGTCGTGCCCGGACGCTGCAAAAACTTGCGGAACCGGCTCTTCAGCCGCTGCGACACACCCATGGCGCGCAACGGTACTTCATTTCCCTGAGTGGTTGGTCACGACTGCCGGGGCTCGACGCGTTTGTGTCGGTGTCCGGCCGGGCACGTTGAGCCGGCAGATCGTGTAGTGAAGGAGGCAGGGTGCCGAGTCAGCTCGTGTGCCGGCCGGAACGGGGCTTCCCGGTGGCCGCGCTGCGCGTCCGCGGCACCCTCGATCAGGTCACCGGGGACGCGCTCCAGCAGGCCGTGCGACTTCGCCTGGCCGAGCAGCCGACGGTGCTGCTGCTCGACGTGGCCGGGCTGCGCATCGGGGACCCGGTGGGGCTGTCCGCGCTGAGCGCGACCGTGTGCGAGGCCCACGAGTGGCCGGACGTGCCGGTCGTGCTGTGCGGCGCCGACCGGCGGACCCTGGCGATGATCACGGACGCGCCCGACTGCGCGGGGCTGCGGTACGCCGACGACTTCGCGGCCGCGGTGGCGTCGGCCCGCGCCGAGACCGTCCCGCCGCGCATCCGGGTGCGGATGCGGCCCGTGCCCGACGCCTGCCGCCAGGTGCGCCACCTGGTCACCCAGGCCTGCGCGGCCTGGCAGCGATCCGGGCTGACCGCGACCGCGACGCTGATCGCCACGGAACTGGTCGCCAACGTCGTGCGGCACGCGCACACCACCATGGACTTCACCCTGCGGCCGCTGCAGGGCGGCCGGCTGGGCATGACCGTGCGGGACCACAGCCGGCGGATGCCCAAGCCCAGCGACGCGGGCCTGTCCGACCCGGGTGGCCGCGGCCTGCGACTCGTGCGCGACCTGACCGACGCCTGGGGTGTGCTGCCGGTGACCGACGGCAAGGTCGTCTGGACCCGGATGTGCGCGGACGCCTTCTGACCCCTGGCGAACCGCCGGCGGCGGCACGCCACCAGGTGGGATAGCGTCTGCCTGTGCAGCCGACCGACCCGGAATTCGAAGCGCTCCTCGCGTATCTCAAAGAGGCGCGTGGCTTCGACTTCACCGGCTACAAGCGGTCGAGCCTCATCCGCCGGGTCAACCGGCGGATGAACCAGGTCGACATCGCCGACTACCAGGAGTACGCGGACTACCTGCAGGTCCACCCGGGCGAGTTCACCGCGCTGTTCAACACCATCCTGATCAACGTCACGGGTTTCTTCCGCGACCCCGAGGCCTGGGAGTACCTGAGCAAGGACGTGCTCGGGCCGATGATCGCGGCCAAGCCGACCGGCTCGCCGATCCGGGTCTGGTGCGCGGGCTGCGCGTCCGGCGAAGAGGCCTACACCCTGGCCATGGCGCTCTCCGAACTGCTCGGTTTCGAGGCCTTCAAGGACCGGGTCAAGATCTACGCCACCGACGTCGACGAGGAACAGCTCAACGAGGCGCGCCAGGCGACGTACGGTGAACGCGAGCTGGAGGCCGTGCCGCTCGAACTCGCCGAGCGCTACTTCGAGCCGTCGAACGGGCGGTTCGCGTTCCGCAAAGACATGCGCCGGTCGGTCATCTTCGGCCGCAACGACCTCGTGCAGGACGCGCCGATCTCCCGCATCGACCTGCTGACCTGCCGCAACACGCTGATGTACCTGAACGCCGAGACCCAGGCCACGATCCTCGGCCGGTTCCACTTCGCGCTGCGCGACGAGGGCGTCCTCTTCCTCGGCAAGGCCGAGATGCTGCTCAGCCACACCCACCTGTTCACGCCGATCGACCTCAAGCGCCGGGTCTTCCGCCGGGTCCCCCGCCTCTACTCCCGCCCCGGCGTGGCCTTCGCCGACACACCGCCGCCCGACGAGCCGCCGACGACCGGGCTCGACGAGCTGCGCAACGAGGCGTTCGCGTCGAGCCCGCTGGCGCAGCTGTCCCTCACCTCCGACGGACTGGTCGCGCTCTCGAACCGGCAGCTCGAGAAGTTGTTCGGGGTGTCGTCGCGCGACATCGGCCGGCCGTTCCGCGACCTCGAGCTGTCGTACCGCCCGGTCGAGCTGCGCCGCTACATCGAACAGGTGCAGCTGGAACGACGGACGATGCGCATCGCCGACATCGACATCCCGCACGGCGGCGACCGGCTCAATGTCGAGGTGCAGATCAGCCCCCTCGTGGGCGGCGACGGCAGCCTGCTCGGTGTCAACATCATCTTCCATGACGTGACCGCGGCCCGGCGGCTCAAGGACGAGCTCGAACAGGCCAACCAGCAACTCGAGGCCGCGTACGAGGAACTGCAGTCGACCAACGAGGAACTCGAGACGACCAACGAGGAACTGCAGTCGACTGTCGAGGAGCTGGAGACGACGAACGAGGAGCTCCAGTCCACCAACGAGGAACTCGAGACGATGAACGAGGAGCTCCAGTCGACCAACGACGAGCTCCAGAGCATCAACGACCAGCTGCGCATCTCGAGCACCCAGCTCGACGAGGCCAACGACTTCCTCGAGACGGTGCTGACCAGCATGGAGGCGGGCGTCGCGGTGGTCGACCCCGACCTGCAAATCCGCATGTGGAACCGCCGGGCCGAAGACCTGTGGGGCCTGCGCGCCGGCGAGGTGATCGGCCAGCACTTCCTCAACCTCGACGTCGGCCTGCCGATCGAACACCTGCAGCCGATCCTGCGGGCCGCGCTCGGTCCCGACGCGAGAGGCTCGGAGCTGCTGGTCGACGCGGTCAACCGGCGCGGGCGCACGATCTCGGTGCGGGTGGCGTGCACGCCGCTGCAGCACCGCGAGGGTGGCGCCCGGTCCGACGGAGCGATCATCGTGATGGAAGCCGGGGTGACCGAGACCGGCGCAGCGGAGCCGGTCTGACCCATCTGTTTGCCGGCTTGGTGAGCGGGTAAGCGGGCCGGGCGCGAGGGAAGCGAAAGGGGCGGTGCGAATGCCCATCACGTACGAGGTCAGTGCCGACAACGGCGGCCTGATCGGCTCCGTCGGCGGTTCGCTGAGCCTGGTCGACGTTCCGTCGCTGCACGTGAACCTGCTCAAATCGCTCGCCGAACAGCCCCCCGCACTGCTGCTGGACCTCACCGCGCTCGACGTCGTCGAGCCGCTGGCGCTCACGGTTTTCAACGCCGTCGCCCGGCAGGCGGCGCGCTGGCCCGGCACCCCCGTTCTGCTCTACGGCCTCGCGCCGCCCACCCGTGAGCTCTTCGCCCAGCCCGTCTTCCACCAGCTGAGCATCGTCGACAGCTTGGACGCCGCGCGGGTGCAGCTGGCCACGATTCCGGAAACCGGCCGGGTGTCGGTCTCCGACGAGCTGCTGCCGGTACGCGGCGCCGCCCGGCACGCCCGCGACCTGGCCACCGACGCCTGCCTGCGCTGGGACCTGCCGGGTCTGGCCGGGCCGGCCAGCCTGATCGCCAACGAGCTGGTCAGCAACGTCGTCGACCACGTGCACACGATGATGACCCTGCGGCTGTCATTGCGGCCGCGCTATCTCACTGTCGCGGTGCGGGACGGCTCTCCGGTGGAGGTGAAGCCGCCGGGAGAGGTGCCGTTGGACGCCCGGCGCGGCCGCGGGCTGTTGCTGGTCGACGCGACCGCGCACGCCTGGGGTTGCCTGCCCTCCGCTGACGGCAAAGTGGTGTGGGCCAGCCTGCGCCGCCCCTGACCCGCCGGGCGGGTCAGTTGTCGAGCAGGCGCGCCAGGCCGGTCACGGACAGGATGCTGGCCACGTAGGGCTGGGCCCGGGTGAGAGTCAGCGGGACCTCGGCCACGGCGGCAGCCGACGCCGCGTCGATCAGGACGGCCACACCGGCCGCATCCAGCAGCGGCACCCCGGACAGGTCGACCACGACCGGGTCGTTCCCGGCCAGGCCGATGGCGTGGCGCAGGCCGATCCGCATGCGCTCGGCGGTGTCCCGGTCGACCTCGCCGCGGACCCGGGCGACCACCACGTCGTCCTCGCGCACCGCCTCGACCACCATGGGGTGACGCTCGAAGCGGCCCTCGGGGCCCTCCCAGCGCGGCGGGGTGTCGCTCAGCATCGCCTCGCGCAGCCAGGACAGCGCCCGGCTGAGCAGGCGCGAAACGTGCATCTGGGAGATGCCCAGCTCGGTGGCGATCTCGGCCTGGGTGCGGTTGCCGTAGAAGCGCATCGCCAGCATGCGGCGCTCCCGGGGCGGCAGGCGAAGCAACAGGTCGCCCACGGTGACCTTGTCGTCGACCAGTTCCAGGTCGCTGTCGAGGCCGCCGATCAGCTCGCCGAACTCGACGGCGCCGTCGCTCCCGCCGACCGGCGCGTTGAGCGACGACGGCGAATAGCCGGCCGACGACTCCTGCGCCTCCAGCACGGCGGCGACGGGGACGCCCAGCCGCCCGGCGATCTCGGCGGCGGTCGGCGTACGCGAGAGGATGCTGGTCAGAACCATGGTGGCGTGCCCGACCTCGAGGCTGAGATCCTGCACCCGCCGCGGCACGTGGACGCCCCACGTCTTGTCGCGGAAGTGGCGCTTGATCTCGCCCGAGATGGTGATGACGGCGTACGCGGTGAAGGAGCCCCGCTCCGGGTCGTAGCGGTCGATCGCCTTGACCAGCCCGAGCCGCGCCACCTGCTCGATGTCCTCGAAGGTCTCGCCGCGCCCGCGGTAGCGCCGGGCCAGCCGCCCGGCGAACGGCAGGCAGAGCCGGGTCAGACCCTCACGCAGCGCGGCGCGCTCGGCCGGGTCGGACTGCAGGGAGCGCTCGGAATAGGCCAGCGCGGCAGCGTCGAGATCCTCGAGCCCGTCGTCTGCGGTCGTCGCGCACGGACGCTGCGCGGCCTGCAAGGCGCCGTGATCGGACATCGGCTCTCCCTTCAGCGACGCCGACCCGGACCTGGGAGAGCGCCACAAGCACCAGGGCGACCCGGGTTCATGACCCTGACCGCCCTTCGCCGACCGTACTGCCCTGTTCGACCGGCGCTCAAACATGTCGGGATGTCATTCTCAAAATTCACCGATCGGGGCGATCCTTGTCGTTGAGCGGCTTGTTGAGCTGGCCCATGTTGGGCGCCTCGAGCTTGGGCCGGGACGGGCGCGGACCGGCTTCAGCGGGACCCGCGTTGGCCGCCTGGGGCGGGGTGGTCTGCTGACCGGCCGCCGGCGGGCGATTCGCCTGGCCCGCACCGGGAGCCTCGAGCGGTGAGCGGCCCGGATTCATCATCGCCGCGCGGGGCGCCGAGTTCTGCTCGGGCGTGGTGGCGCCGAAATGGGCGGAGGCGTTACCCAGGCCGGGGAGTACGGCTGGGGCCTGGGCGGGGCGTCCGGGCAGGCCGGACGGCTCCTCCCCGGCCGGACCGGCCGGGCTGGGATGAGCGGCCGGCGCCTGCCCGGAGTATCCGGGAGCCTGCCCGAGACCGGACGGCTCGTGACCGTCGGCCGCCGATCCGCCTGCAGCCGGGTCGCCGGGTGCGCCCGCCGGCATGCCGGGCGCGGCCTGACCGCCCGGCGCGGTGAAGCCGCCCGGCGCGCCGGGGACTGCGCCGGTCCGCGAGAGGCCGGACGGTTCCTGGCCGGAGGACATGCCGGACAGGCCGGACGCCTCGCTCTCCGGAGCAGGCGGGGCCGGGGCCGGAGCCCCGAGGTGAGCGCCGAGGCCCGAGAGCTCCTCGCCCGCGGGAGCAGCAGGGTGAGTCGTTTCGCGGGCCGCGACGGGCTGCGGCATCGCGGGCTGCGGAACGGGCGGGTCGGCGACCGGTCGCGGCGTCATCGCCTCGGCAACCGGCTCGGGCGTCCTCGGTCCGGCCGCCGGGGTGGGCCGGGGCGGACCGGCGAACGGCCGGGCCGGCGACTGGGGCCGACCGGCGACCTCGGACGGCGGCGTGGCCGGGCCGCCGGGCATGCCGGGCGCTCGTGGGGCGACGGGGCGGGCCGGGACGAACTTGGGGGCGTCGAGCGGCCGGGTCTGGTGCCAGTTCGGCGGGAGGGGCGACGCGGCCGGCTTGCGCTGAGCCGGGGCCTCCTCGGCAACGGGCGCCGCCGGCGTCATCCCGGTGGGGTGAGCGGCGGTGTCCGGCCCGGTGTCCGGCATGCCGCCGACCGGGGGAACCCCAGCCTGCGACCCGGGAGCCCACGCGGCCGGCGGGCTGTCGGCGGAACCGGCAGCAACTACCGGCCCAGCAGCCCACGCACTACCGGCAGAGCCGGCGTCAGTTGTCGCCCCGGGAGCCCCCGCAGCCGACGCGCTTCCACCTGCGCCGGCACCAACCACCGGCCCGGCAGTGGGCGCAGCCGGCGCGCTCGCAGCCGAGCCGACATCAGCCACCGGTCCGGCAGCCGGCGCGGCCGGAGTGTTCCCCGCCGGGCCGGAGTCATCGACCGGCCCGACGGTTCGCGCGCTGCCCGTGGCCGGGGCGTCGTGCTGAAGGGAAGGCGGGCCGGTCTCGGGCAGCTCCTCCGCCGGGCTGGTGCGGAAGCTCATCGCCCGGCGGGGCCCGCTCGGATCCTCGGCGGAGGAGCGCAGCCCGCTCTCCTGGGCCAGGTCCACCGGCGCGGGCACAGCTTCGGGCGGCGTCAAAGACGTCAGGCGATGCTCCGGCGGTATGACGGGCGATCCGTTCTGCGGCAGCAGCGCAGGCAGCGAAACACGGTCGGACGGCTCGGCGGACCCTCGCCCGGGCTGCACCTCGGACACCGAGTCGGGCGTCAGTCGCACTACGGACGGCGGGCCGGGTTCCGACGACATCGCCGCGTCGTCCCCAGGCAGCCGCGTCGACGCTGAGCCCTGGTCGGATGGCAGCGCGACTACGGGCGCGACGAACGAGATGCCGACCGGCGTCTCGTGCCGGGCCTCCCGATAGCCGGAACCGGTCGACGGGCTGTCGTCGTCGGGCGCGGCGCGGCGGGCCACGTACTCGGACCGCGCCGGCTCGTCGTCGGAAGTCATCACGATGGGCGATCCGAACGCAGTGGGCGACCGCGGGCCGGCGGCCGACGCGAACGCGGATCCGGAGGCGTCCGGCGCCTCGAAGACGTCGGCGGAACCGAACGCGGTCACCGGCGCGTAGTCGTCGGCCGAGCCGAACGCGGTCGACGGCCCGTAGTCGTCCGCGGAGCCGAAGGTTGTGGGCGGGCCGAGCGGTGGCAGCGGGGCCGCCTCGCCGTACGGCTCCCCCAGACCACGCCGGGACGCGGCCACCAGTCCGGACTGCTCGGCCAGGCCGGCTGCCACCACGACCTCGGCCGCGGCCTGACCGGCGGCGCAGGGCAGGCGCTCGCCGCAGGCCGGGCACACGGTCAGCCCCTCGCCGGGGCCGTGTCCACCGGCGTGCGCCTCCAGCACCTCGCGCGCCGTACGGGCCAGGATGCTGTCCGGATCCACGAAGGCCCTCGTCGATGCCACGTCAGCCGCCCCCAAACTCCGCTGCGAGGCGAGCGCCTCGCCGACACCGAACCAGTTGACCGCCGATCGGTGGCGATTCGCGCGGTTTTCAGCATTTCGGCGACGCAGGTGGCAAACGAGCAAGATGCTCATCTTCGCCGCCTACCGTGCTCACGTATTCACTCACGGTGCTCGCCATTTGACTCTCCGTACGATATGAGAATCCCTCAGGAGGTGCCCCCATGGATGACCTCGACCTGCATCGTGAGCAGATCCTCCGGCATGTCGGACCCATCATCACCGGTCGCTTCGCCGGCTTCCTGACCTCGTACACCCGGGAAGTTCGCATCGGCCAGCCCCTGGTCATGGCCGTTTTTCTCGCCTCGAGCGTGTTCCACATGCTCGGCGCGGCCCTGCGCATGAAGCCCAGCCGCCGCAGCTTCAAGGAACTCAAGAAGGGCCCCGAGTTCCTGGTGACGCCCGTGCGGCTGCGCGACGACCTGGGCCAGACCTACGAGGTCGAGATGCACGGCCAGCTACCCCAGTCGGCCCTGCGGCGCGGCGACCTCGTGCAGGTCACCACGACCCCGCAGAAGGACCCGGCGCTTCCCGTGCGCCTCGTGCGGGTGGTCAACCTGACCACGATGCAGCCGCTGACCCCGCGCATCCCGACGATGTGGTCGCACCTGGGTCCGGCCCTGCTGCTCCAGGCCGTGCTCGGCATCGTGGTCGTTGCCGCGATCATGGCGTTCTGGATGCGTTAGAGCTCGTCCAGCGGCACCGCGTCGGCGAGGGCCCGCATACCGTCGTCGTTCGGGTGCAGGTGGTCGCCCCCGTCGTACTGCGGGTTCAGCCGCAGCGGCTGGAGCGGGTCCCGCAGCGCGCGGTCGAAATCGGCCACGCCGTCGAAGGCGCCACCGCCCCCGGCGCGGATCCACGCGTTGACGCGCTGGCGCACCCGGTCGGCGGCCGGCGTGTACGAGTGATAACCCTGCCACGGCGTGATCGTGCCCCCCACGACCCGCAGCCCCTCGGCCCGGGCGCGCGCCGCCAGCCCGGCCAGTCCGAGCGCGAGCCGCGCGGGGTCGGTCTGGCGCGGCTCCTGCATGATGTCGTTGATGCCGGCCAGCAGGATCACGGCGCGGGCGCCTGAGCGTTCCAGCACGTCCTCGGCGAAGCGGGCCTGCCCGGAACGGCCGGCCACAGCGGTGATCCGGTAGCGCGGGTAGCGCGCGTCCAGCAGGATCCGGTTGCCGCTGATGCCCGCGTTGGCCACGCCGTAATCCGGGTCGGGGGCTGCCGCCAGCCGGGCCGCCAGCAGGTCGGTCCAGCGCCGGTTGCGGCCCGGGGTGGAGGCGGCGCCGTTCGTGATCGAGTCGCCGAACGCCACGATCGTGCCGGGTGCGCCGGTCACCTCGACCGCGGTCACGTAGAACCAGGCCCAGACGCCCCGGGTGAACGCGGCGGCGGTCTCGTCGCCCGCGTGGTCGGCCGGGCCGGGACTGACCAGCGACCGTTGCTTGGGCTCGGCGTGCAGGGTGGCGGCGGCCGGCCGGCGCGGGGTCCAGACGCTCACGAGCAGGTCGGCGTCGGGCGGGACGGCGAGCGGCAGCGCGTCGCTGAGCACGTCGCCGCCCGGTGGCACGGTCACCTCGCCGCGGCCGCCGAACGCCGCCTCCCGCATCGAGCCCGGAACCGCCGTACCGTCGCTGGGGTCGGCGGAACCGTCGCGGCGGCCGCCGGTGTGGGCCGAGAGCGCCACCGTCACCCGCCCGAAGCGCACCGGCTCGACGCCGAACCGGTTGCTGAGCCGGACGCGCACCCGCGGGCCGCCGATCGTCGTGTGAACCACGTTGCGCACCGTGTGCCCGGGCAGCCTGGCCCGACTCGCCGACGACGGCGCGGCCGACCACGCGGTCGACCAGGACGCCAGGGAGGGCCGCGAGGGAGACGAAGCCGGCGCGGCCTGAGCCGACGCCTGCGGCGACGGCGCACCGGACCGCAGCGGACCGAGCGCCGTCCACGTGACCGTCAGGACCGTGGTCAGCACCGAGGCCACCACGACACCGATCAGCAACCGTCGCACGTTCAAGATCTTGCCCTCCCGAGGGTGCAGATCCGGATGAAATCCGCTGCGGAGGGGTACCGCATCGGACGTGCCCGCCGGTCTCACCCTCCACCGGATCGATGCCGTGGGAGAAGGACAGCGGGTGCGATCTCATGCTTTGGTGTCGCCTGGCGCGGCTGCCTGCCGTGTGTGACTGTGAGGGAAGTGCAGAGAGGTGGTGCGCCGTGGGCGAGGACGTCGATCAGGCCAACTTCACCCGTGAGGACCGCGCCAGGTACCGGCACAAGATCCGCCGCAGCCTGGATGTGTTCGCGGCCATGCTGCGCGAGTCCCGCTTCGATTTCGAGCGGCCGCTGACCGGCATGGAGATCGAGCTCAACCTGGTCGACGAGAACTGCGACCCGGCGATGCGCAATTCCGAGGTGCTGGGCGCGATCGCCGATCCCGACTTCCAGACCGAGCTCGGCCAGTTCAACATCGAGATCAATGTGCCCCCGCGGCGCCTGGCAGGCGACGAGAACGCCGATCTGGAACGTACGCTGCGGGCCAGTCTCAACAACGCCGAGAAGCATTCCCGTACGGTCGGCGCGCACACGGTGATGATCGGGATCCTGCCGACGTTGAAGCGCGAGCACATGACCGACGACGCGCTCTCCGCCAATCCCCGCTACAAGTTGCTGAACGAGCAGATCTTCGCGGCCCGCGGCGAGGACCTCGACATCCGGATCGACGGGGTCGACCGGCTGGCCGTCACCACCGACACGATCGCGCCCGAGTCGGCCTGCACCAGCACCCAGTTCCACCTGCAGGTCAGTCCGGCCCAGTTCGCCGCGTACTGGAACGCGGCCCAGGTCATCGCCGGCATTCAGGTGGCCCTGGGCGCGAACTCGCCCCTGCTGTTCGGCCGGGAGCTGTGGCGCGAGACGCGCATCCCCCTGTTCGAACAGGCCACCGACACCCGGTCGGAGGAGATCCGGGCCCAGGGCGTACGCCCGCGGGTGTGGTTCGGCGAACGCTGGATCACCAGCGTCTTCGACCTGTTCGAGGAGAACGTCCGCTACTTCCCGGCCCTGCTGCCGATCTGCGACGAGTTCGACCCGGCCGAGATCCTGGAACGGGGCGAGGTGCCCGAGCTGAGCGAGCTGCGGCTGCACAACGGCACCGTCTACCGCTGGAACCGGCCGATCTACGACGTCGTCAAGGGCCGTCCGCACCTGCGGGTCGAGAACCGGGTGCTGCCGGCCGGACCGACCGTTGTGGACACGATGGCCAACGCCGCCTTCTACTACGGCCTGATCCGCACCCTGGCCGAGGCCGAGCGTCCGCTGTGGACGCAGATGAGCTTCAGCGCGGCCGAGGAGAACTTCCACACCTGCGCGCGGCACGGCATCGACGCCACGGTGTTCTGGCCCGGTCTGGGCTACATCCAGGTCACCGAGCTGGTGCTGCGCCGCCTGCTGCCGATGGCCCGCCAGGGGCTCGAACGGTGGGGCGTCTCGCAGGGCGAACGCGACCGGTTGCTGGGCATCATCGAGCAGCGCTGCCTGACCCACCGCAACGGCGCCGCCTGGCAGGTGCGGACCCTGCACGCCCTGGAGGCCGACGGCGTCGACCGCCAGGACGCCCTGCACGAGATGCTGCGGCGCTACCTTCCCCTCATGCACGAGAACCTCCCCGTGCACGAGTGGCCCTACCCCGGCTGAGCGTCAGCCGGCACGACGAGTCCTCGCCGTTTCCGCAAGACAACGGCCGTCGATCAGCGACTCGACTTCTGTCACCGCCGCAGCGGCCGGGATCGGCGCCGCCTGCGCCCCGGGCGCCGCCGGGGACGTGCCGATCCTGCCGTTCGCCGGGCCGGTCGACTTCTCCCCGACCGCCGACACGAAGGACGCCAAGTACGCCTCGACGTTCACGCACGCCCAGGAGACCGCTACCCCCGGGCGATATGCGGTGACCCTCGACTCGGGTGTCCGGGCCGACCTCGCGGTCAGCACCCGGCCCGGCGTCGGTGATTTCACATGAGGGTGCACCGGGTCCGCGCGGGGCAGAAGGCGGTCTACGGCACGTTCTCCGGCTGGGACCAGTACCGGGCCCAGATTTAGCTGCTCGGGCTGCTGCGACCGGACGTCGCCGGGGACATGGCGACATCGATGGCCGACTTCGCCGCCCAGAACAACGGCGTCTGGGACAGATGGCTGCACCTGGGCGCGCCGACCCTTGTGATGACCGGCGACCCGGCCGCGCCCACCCTGGCCACCTGGTACGCCATGGGCGTCAGGAACTTCGATGCCCGCGCCGCCTTCGACTCGCTGTACCGGCAGGCGACCGTGCAGAACCCGGACGCCTTGTCGGATGCCGGCTGTCCCGGGTAGTGCACCGGCCAGCGGGCCACCCTCGACACGTACCTGGCCCTGCGATACGCCGCCAACGACATCTGCCACTGCTGGGGCGGAGCGGCCGAGACCCTGGAGAACTCGCTCGCCGACTTCTCGCTGGCGATGTGGGCCCAGCGGCTCGGCGCCTTCGGGGAAAGCCGGGAGCTCCGATCGCGCGGCGGCTACTGGAAGAACACGTACACGGCAACGGAGCCCGACTCACGAAATCCTGGCTCTCCGAATCCTTCACCCTGACCGGCGGCACCCTCGACCTCACCCTGGGCGCCACCCCGAACACCACCTGGGCCACCGCCCCGGCCGACCTGCCGAAGGACCACTGAAGCGGGGCCTGGTTCATCCCTCCGGAGCGGCGGGTCAGAGGCCGGCCAGGAACGTGTCGAGGGCTTTGTTGAAGGCGACCGGCTGCTCGAGGTTGGGGAGGTGGCCGGCGCCTTCGATCACCGCCAGGGCCGAACCGGGGATCAGGGCGTGCATCTGTTCGGCGTCGGCCACGGGGGTGAACTCGTCGTCCCGGCCCACGACGATCAGGGTGGCAACGGTGACCCCGGTCAGCAGATCGCGGTAGTCGGGGCGTTCGGCCCGGCCCCGCAGCGCGGCGGCAGCCCCGGCCGGAGGGGCGCCGAGCATCATCGTCATCACGTGGCCGGCCACGGCCGGCATCGCCTCGACGTTGTAGGGGGCGATCATTTTGGCCAGGTTCTGTTCGGCGTAGCCGGTCATGCCCTCGGCCTCGAGGCGGTCGGCTGTCGCCCGCCGGTGCGACCGGGCCTCGGGAGTGTCGGCCCGGGGGAAGGTGTCGGCCAGCAGCAGGGCCCGGATCCGCGACGGGAACTGGCGGTAGCACTCCATGACGATCTGGCCGCCCATCGACAGGCCGCCCAGCACCACGTCGTCCAGACTCAGGTGGTCGAGCAGGGCGGCGACGTCCCGGGCGAACACGGGCAGGGGCGTGCTGCCCTCGACGACCGTCGTCGTGCCGTAGCCGCGCAGGTCGGCTGTGATCACCCGCCACCCCGAGCCGGTCAGCGCCGCCACCTGCGGGGCCCACATCGAGCGGTCGAACGGATGCCCGTGCACCAGCACCAGGGGCCGGCCCGCGCCGGAGTCGTCGTAGCCGATCGTGATTCCGTTGACCTCCGCTGTGCCCATGGGATCGACGCTAGTGATGGCTCCCGATCAGGGAACGGGCCAATCTCACGTTCGCGGCCCGAGGCGGGCGATCGCCACGGTGATCCCGGCGTGCTTCTGCTTGGGCAGGATCAGCGAGCCGGTCGGGCCGACGGCACGGAGGGCGGCGGCCTCGGCGACACTCGGCGTGCCGACCGCCGCGGCAACGACTCCGCTCGGGTTCGGCACGTTCTGGCCGGCCAGCTCGGCGGCTCGCAGGGCGAGAAGGCGCCAGCCACGGTCAAGAGCCATTTCCTGTACGGCGGGTTCGGTGGCCCGGCGGTCGGCGGTGGCCAGCACGGTCACGTCGGCGACGGTCAGGCCCGCCGCCGACAGGGCCGCGTCCACCGCCACGCACAGATCGGCGGCCGCCACCCCCGCCCGGGCGCCAACCCCGACGACGACCATCAGGCGACGGCATCTACGGGGACGGTCACAACGCGGAGACCAACCGGGACGCGAAGCCTGGGTTACCCGCCCAGTGCAGGTGCAGGTAGGACGCGTGGATCGACGCCGTGGCGAAGCCCTCCGGGTCGGCGCCGCGCCAGGCCCAGGCCGCGCCACCGGCCGGGGAGAGCAACAAGCCCGAACGCGGATGCACGGTCGTCCGGTGGAACTCGTGACCCGTGACCCGGGTGCCGGCGGGGGCCAGCGGGCTGTCCGTCAGCGCCACCGCGTCGCGGTAGCCGAGCGTCAGGGTCGGGGTCATCGCGGCCTCGGCGTCGATCACCCCGCACATCGGGGCGCCGTCCAGGGTGTGGCACAGCCAGAGCAGGCCGGCGCACTCGGCCGCGATCGACCCGCCCGACGCGGCCAGGGCGGCCACCGACTTGCGCAGCGGCTCGTTGGCGCTCAGCTCCGACGCGTACACCTCGGGAAAGCCCCCGCCGACCACGAGACCGCGCGTGCCCTCGGGCAACGCTTCGTCGCGCAGGGGATCGACCGTGACGACCGAGGCGCCCGCGCCGGTCAGCAGCTCGGCTGTCTCGGCGTACGCGAACGAGAAGGCGGGCCCGCCCGCGAGCGCCACCACCGGCCGCCCGGGCGCCGGATCGGCGGCGACCGGCGACCAGGGCTCGGCGTCGAGCGGCGGGGCCGACCGGGCGATCGCCATGACCTCGGCCAGGTCGACCGACGACTCGATCAGCGCGGCCAGGGCGTCGACCGACTCGCGGGCCTCGGCGCGGCGCTCGGCCGCGGGCACCAGGCCGAGGTGGCGGGACGGCGCGGCCACGGCATCGGCCCGCCGCAGCGCGCCCAGCACCGGCGTGCCGACCTCCTCGCAGGCCTCGCGCAGGATCGCCTCGTGCCGGTCGGAGCCGACCCGGTTCAGGATCACGCCGGCCATCCGCACGCTGCCGAAGCTGCGGAACCCGTGCACCAGCGCGGCGATCGACCGGCCCTGCGCCGCCGCGTCGACGACCAGGATCACCGGCGCCTCGAGCAGCCCGGCCACCTGAGCCGTCGACCCGGTCTCGCCGGCGCCGGTACGCCCGTCGTACAGCCCCATCACGCCCTCGATCACGGCCAGCGACGCGCCCTGCGAGCCGTGGGCGAACAGCGGCCCGATCAGGTCCTCCCCCACCAGCACGGGATCGAGGTTGCGGCCCGGCCGCCCGGCGGCGAGCGCGTGATAGCCGGGGTCGATGTAGTCCGGCCCGACCTTGAACGGCGCCACCGGCAACCCCCGCCGGGCGAACGCGGCCAGCAGTCCGGTCGCCACCGTGGTCTTGCCGTGTCCGGAGGCGGGCGCGCCGATGACGACCCGCGGCATGGTCACCATTCGATGCCCTGCTGCCCCTTGCGGCCGGCGTCCATCGGGTGCTTCACCTTCGTCATCTCGGTGACCAGGTCGGCCGCCTCGAGCAGCGCCGGCGCCGCGTCCCGGCCGGTGATCACGACGTGCTGGTTGCCCGGCCGCTCGGCCAGCGTGGCCACGACCTCGTCCACGTCGACCCAGCCCCACTTCATCGGGTACGTGAACTCGTCGAGCACATAGAACCGGTGGGTCTCGGCGGCCAGGTCCCGCTTGATCTGGGCCCAGCCCTCAGCCGCCTCGGCCGCGTGGTCGCGTTCGGTGCCGGCGCGCTGGATCCACGACCAGCCCTCGCCCATCTTGTGCCAGGTGACCGGCGCTCCCCCGGTGGCGCCGAGCGCCTTGAGCGCGGATTCCTCGCCCACCCGCCACTTCTCCGACTTGACGAACTGGAAGACGCCGATCGGCCAGCCCGCGCTCCAGGCGCGCAGGGCCATCCCGAAGGCGGCGGTCGACTTGCCCTTGCCGTGTCCGGTGTGGACGGCCAGCAGGGCCTGGCGACGACGCTGGCGGGTCGTGAGGCCGTCATCCGGCACGGACGTGACTTTGCCCTGCGGCATCAGGCGGCCCGGCCCGTCTCGAGGCTCTCCAGCGGCATCAGGTCGGCGTCGAGCGCGGCGGCGAGCCGGGCCGCGAGCCGCAGCCGGATCGGCCCGGACTCGCAGTCGACCACCACAGTGGACACGCCTGCGAGCGCCGGCGCCACCGTGGCCGGATCGGGTCCGCTGGTGGCCCGCCCGTCGGTGACGACGATCAGCAACGGCCGCCGGCGCGGGTCACGGCGACGCTCGGTCGCGATGGTCGCGGCGGCCGTCCTGAGGCCTGCGGCCAATGGCGTACGGCCCCCCGTGCGCAAACTCGCCAACCGGAGCACCCCCACCTCGTGGCTGGACGTGGGCGGCAGCACTTGCTCGGCCTCGTGCCCCCGGAAGGTGATCATCCCCACCCGGTCCCGCCGCTGATAGGCGTCGCGCAACAGCGACAACACCGCCGTCTTGACCACCGTCATCCGCTTGCGGGCCGCCATCGACCCCGAGGCGTCGACCACGAAGAGCACCAGATTCGACTCGCGCCCGACGTGCACCGCCTCCCGCAGATCCCGGGGCAGCACCATCGGCCGCGAAACCGCATTCCCAGGCGCACCGCCCGCGCGGTGCGCCTGGCCCATCCGTGACCGCTCGGTGGCCGCACGGTGCAGAGCCGCGCGCAGGGTGGCCGGCAGGTGCGGCGCCCCGGCCAGCCGACCGGTCGGCACGCGAGAGCCGACAACGCGTCCACGCCGCGACAGCGACAGCGAACGACGACCGGCGTGGCCGCCCTCCCCACGACGCGCGATGCTCAGCGTCCTCGTTCGATAGGCAGACCCGGGCGCGACCGCCGCCGCTCCGCCCACCCGATTCCCGCCGCTCCCGCCGTCCTCGTCGGACGGCTGGTCCGCGCTCGATCCATCCGTCGTTTCAGGGCTGGGCGGTGAGGAGCTGGACGTCGGAGAAGCGCCGTCGTCTGAGGAGCCGCGCGTCCCTTGCGGGCCGCCCTCGATCGGTCCCCCGACGTCGCCGCCGTCCGGGCCACCGCCGTCCGGGCCGCTGCTGTCCGGCCCACCGTCCTCGGGGCCGCCTGCGGGCGGGGTGTCGTCCGGGTCGTCCTCCTCGAGCTGAGCGTCCGCTTCCTTCAGAGCTTCCTCGAGGCGCTGCTCGTCGGTGCCGGGCGGGTCGAGCGGATCCTTGCGGCGGCGGTGCGGCAGCGCCAGGCGCGCGGCATCGCGTACGTCATCGGCAGTGACCAGCTCGCGGCCGTGCCAGGCCGCCAGGGCGACCGCGCAGCGGGCCACCACGATGTCCGCCCGCATCCCGTCCACCCCGTACGCGAGACTGACCAGGGCGATCCGGTCGAGCTCCCGGTCCGGCAGCACGACGGCCGGCAGCAGGTCCCGGGCGGCCACGATCCGGGCCGCCAGCTCCCGCTCATCGGCCTCGAACCGCGCCGCGAACCGGTCCGGGTCGAGCTCGTAGGCCAGCCGCCGCCGCACCACCTCGGCCCTGTCCTTGGCGTCGCGCGGCGCGGACACATTGACCACCAGACCGAACCGGTCGACCAGCTGCGGCCGCGGCTCGCCCTCCTCCGGGTTCATCGTGCCGACCAGCAGGAACCGGGCCGCGTGCTTGACCGACACCCCGTCCCGCTCGACGTGGGCCCGGCCCATCGCCGCCGCGTCCAGCAGCAGGTCGACCAGGTGGTCGGGCAGCAGGTTGACCTCGTCGACGTAGAGCACGCCGCGGTGCGCCGCCGCCAGCAGCCCCGGCTCGTACGCCTTGACCCCGTCGGCCAGCGCCCGCTGCAGATCCAGCGTGCCCACCACCCTGTCCTCGGTCGCGCCGACCGGCAGCTCCACCAGCGTCGCGGGCCGGTACTGCACCGGACTGTCGGCGGCGTGCGGGCCGTCCGGGCAGAGCGGATCCATCTTCGCTGGGTCACAGGCGAAGCGGCAGCCGCGCACCACCGCCACCTCGGGCAGCAGCGCGGCCAGGGCGCGCACGACGGTGCTCTTGGCGGTGCCCTTCTCGCCACGCACCAGCACCCCGCCCACAGCGGGCGAGACGGCGGTCAGCAGCAGGGCGAGGCGCAGGTCGGCCAGGCCGACCACGGCCGAGAACGGGTACGGCGTCACGGGGATCCCTCTCTGCGCGGGTGTCCACGCCCGCGCGGCGGTTGTCACGAGCGGCCGGAGTCTCCTGACTCCCGGATCGTCGCTCCCCGCGCGCCTTCCGGCTGTAGGTGCCGTGGCCTCTGGTGGCGGGTCGCTCCCCGGTCACAGTGGCGGGACCGTCCCGGATTACGCACCGGGTTCCTCCGCTACCGCTCGCCCGCCATGCTTTCTCACGCCCGCCCGCCCCGTCAACGCGGGGTGACGTGAGCCCTAGCTCTTGACGGCTTTCTCGGTCGTGGGCAGCGGGGGCGGGGCGATCCGGTCGAGTTCCTTCACCACGTCGAGCACGGCCAGCGCCGACGACTCGATGAGCGGCCGCAGCCGGGCGTACAGCTGGGCGTTGGCCGGGTCGGGGTGGGTCGGCTCGCCGAGCGGCACGAGCGCCGCCGCCTCGTCGAGGTCGGGCAGCTCGCCGATGGCGTGCCGGGCCAGCAGGCAGGCGCCGAGCGCGGTGCCCTCCGGGGTCTCGGCCACCGCGACCGGCACGTCGAGCGCGGCCGCGAGCACGCCGACCCACAGCTCGGACGCGACCGCCCCGCCCGTGGCCCGCACCTCGGTGACCGCGATTCCCTCGGCCGTGAACGAGTCCCGGACGAGGGCAAGTTGCTGGCACACACCTTCGACGGCCGAGCGGACGAGGTGGGCGCGCCCGTGTTCCCGACGCAGTCCCAGGTACGCGCCGCGCAGACCGGGCTTCCACCAGGGCGCACGTTCCCCGAGCAGGTACGGCAGGCAGAGCAGCCCGTCGCTGCCGGCCGCCACCCCCTGGGCCTCCACGAGCAGGGCGGCGTCGCGTTCGTCGGCGTCCTCCCCCTCGGCGCCCGGCCGCTCGAACCCGGCCGCGAAGCTCTGCCCGGCCCAGCGCACCACCGAGCCGGCGTTGTTGACCGCCCCGCCGATCACCCAGCGGTCCTCGGTGAGCGCGTAGCAGAACAGCCGCCCCGCCTGGTCGGCTGTGGGCCGGTCGACCACCGTCCGGAGCGCGCCGCTGGTGCCCAGCGAGACCGCCGCCACCCCGGCCGGGGTGGCTCCGACGCCCAGGTTGGCCAGGGGTCCGTCGGCCGCGCCGATGACCAGCGGGGTGGCCGGGTCGAGCCCTGCCGCCCGGGCGATGCCGGGCCGCAGCTTGAGGACGGTGGTCGTCGGCAGCACCTCGGCCAGTTGCCCGGCGGTCACTCCCGCGATGTCCAGCGCCTCCGGGTCCCACCGCCGCTCGTGGATGTCGTAGAGCCCCGTGCCGCTGGCGATCGACAGATCCACCGCGTACGGGGCGTCGGCGAGCGCGGCCAGCACGAGCTCCTTCACGCCACCCCAGCGCGGGGTCTTGCGCAAGGTCTCGGGGTCGTTGTCGCGCCACCAGGCCAGCTTGGTCAGCGGCGACATCGGGTGGACCGGCGTTCCCGTACGCCCCTGCAGGCGCTTGCCCCGGCCCTCGGCCACGATCCGCTCGCTCTGTTCCCCGGCGCGGGCATCGGCCCAGGTGACCAGCGGCCCGAGCGGCGCGCCGTCACCGTCCATCGGCACGATCGCGTGCAGGAAGGCGCTGAGCCCGATGGCGATCACCCGGTCGCCGTTCGCGCGGCAGGCCTCGGCCACGTCGGCCAGCGCCTTGACCGCGGCGTCGCGCAGCGCGGTCGGGTCGAGCTCGGCCCGCCCCGGCCCGGGCACCGCGAGCGGGTAGTGGACGCTGGTCAGCGCACGGATCGTGCCGTCGGGCCCGGCGGCCACCCCCTTGGTGGCGGTGGTTCCGGTGTCGATCCCGATCACGACGTCCATGCGTGGCCTCCCAGCGTTCACCTGTCCCACAAACCTAGGGCAGGGCGATGCGCACCGCTCGGCCCTGCCGGGGGCGCACCTCCAGATGGGTGGCGGCGGCCGGGATCACGGCGGCCTGCCCGGCAACCGGCAGCCAGGCCCCGTCCCGTACGCGGTAGAGCAGTTGGCAGTTGAGCGCGGCCACCGCCACGCCCAGCTGCTGCGGCAGGCGGGCGTGCAGAATCGGGTAGGTCTGGCCGATGCTGTCGGTGCCGTCGCTGGACAGGCCGTCCTCGAGCCGGCCCAGATAGTTGACCCGGGGCTTCTCGCCCGCGCCAGCCGCCATCCAGAAGGCCCGGGCCCGGCCGTCCAGCGCGAGAGTCTGCACCACCAGGCGGCGCCCGTCGGCCGTCGCACCGCTCAGCCGCCACTGGGTCGGGCCGGTCCAGCTGTGGTAGCCGTACGGATCGAGGTAGGCCTGCTGCGCGCCGACGTCCCACCAGTCCTTCTCGGAGCCGGTCGGCTCGTTCGCCCAGGCCTTCTCGCGGCCGGGCAGCAGGTGGTCGATCCGCTCCGGCATCAGGTTCTGCGCGTTGCTGCCGTCGTCGGCCACGGCGTTCAGGTTGGCCAGCCAAACCTTGTCCGGCGTCTCCCCCGACCGCAACGCGAACGGAACGAACCGGCCCGGATCCGGGATCCGCCGGACGACGGCCCCGTCGACCTCGGACAGCGGCTCGAACGTCCGTTGGATCCGGCCTTCGGCGTCGATTCGGAACTTGTCGGAGAACATCACGTCGCTCCCGCCGGTGAACACCACGAGGACGTCGCGGTCGGGCCCGGCGATCATGGCCCCGGGCTGCACCGTGCCCTCGGGCACCAGCTCGGCGCTCTCGACGGTCTGCAGCTCCCCGTCGACGACCTCGATGAAGCTCTGCAGGTCGTACCCGTCCCGCATCCCGGACGGACCGGTGACCGCGGCGACCGGCCCGCCCGGGGTGCGCCCGATCCAGCGGACCTTCGTTCCCGGCCCGTACGCCTTCCGGACGCGCCGGACCAGCTCGAGGTCGCCCGCCAGGTCCCCGCGGACACGGTCGTCGGCGGGCTCGGGGCCGCGACTGCGCCGAGCCAGCGGAGCCAGCCCCGCGCCGGCGACGAGGGCGAGCGCCCCGCCGATGGCCGCCCGCCGCCGGATCAGCCGGCGGTGACCGCCCGCGCGCACCCGGTCGAGCAGGTCGGGCGCCGGGCTCACGTCGCCCGCGGCCCGGTTGAGCACGTCCCGGATGTCGGTGTCGGTCACAGCTCCACCCCTTCCGGGATCGAGGACGGCCCGAGCACCTGCCGGAGCCGGTCGAGCCCGCGGGACGCGTTGCTCTTGACCGTCCCCTCGCTGCACCCGAGCGCGGCGGCGACCTCGTGCACGGGAAGGTCGTCGAG
This sequence comes from Paractinoplanes polyasparticus, assembly GCF_019710575.1. Classification (GTDB taxonomy): domain Bacteria; phylum Actinomycetota; class Actinomycetes; order Mycobacteriales; family Micromonosporaceae; genus Actinoplanes; species Actinoplanes polyasparticus. Next base: position 152,330 of record NZ_JAHWFK010000032.1, read on the forward strand.
ATAACGCAGCACGACCGCGGCCCGTTGCTTCGCGGGCAGTTCGCGCAGCGCGCCGAGCACGGCCGAACGCACCGCCACGTCCTCGCCGTGGTCCGGCCCCGGCTGCTCGTGGTGCGCGTCCAGCGGCGTCTCGGGCCGGCGGGCACGCGACCGCCAGCGGTTCGTGGCCCGGTTGACGAGGGCCCGGCGGGCGTACGCCTCGGGGGCTCCGTGGATACGCCGCCAGCGCACGTACATCTGCTCCAGCACCTCCTGCAGCAGGTCTTCGGCGGCGTGCCGATCGCCGGTGAGCAGGTACGCGACCCGCAACAACCCCGTCGATCGACTTCGCACGAAGTCGTCGAACCCCATCCCGTCTCCCCCCGTCACCCATCAGGACAACGGAGGCCTCAGGAAGGTTGCATCAGGACCTTCGCGTACTCCTCCCGCAGCTCGTCGAAGCCGTGCTGCTTGGCTGCCATGCCCCGGACCACGCCGTGCGGATCGCCGTCCAGCAGGTGCTGCAGCACAACGACGCACACGTGCCACCCGGTGGCCACCGAGGCGTGGTCGGACGGCTCGACCAGCGTGTGCCGCAGCGTCAGCCGGGTGCCGCTGCCGGCTGCCTCCAGCTCCCACCGCAGCAGATCCGCACCCCACGAGTACTCCAGCACAGCCGGCGGCTCCACCACCCGGATCTCGGCCGGGGTGTCGAGCTTCTCGTCACCGTCCACCATGGTGAGCGTGGTCGCCCCGGGCTCATTGAGATTGCGGGCCGCGCTGAACGGCGCCCACTGGTCGAGCTCGGCCGGGTCGGTCAGCGCCTCCCACACCACAGCCGGCGGCTGCCGCAGCTCCCGGATGAAGACGAGCGTCCACGGTTCCCCCTGCCCTTCGAGGCGGGCGCCGCCGGCACTGCCCAGGTCCAGAGTCATGACTCCTCCTTGCGGTCGAGGTGACGTTCCAGTTCCGCCAGGTGGTGCGTCCACATGCGGCGGTAGGGCGCCAGCCAGGCGTCGAGCTCCCGGAACGGCCCCGGCTCGAGCCGGTAGACCCGCTGCTGGGCGCGGGTCTGCGCGGTGACGAGCCCGGCCTCGCGCAGCACCCGCAGATGCTTGGAGACGGCGGGCTGGCTCATGCCGACCGCGGCCACCAACTCGGAGACGGTGCACTCGCGCACCCGCAGCACATCGACGATGCGCCGCCGGGTCGGTTCGGCCAGCGCGGCCAAGGCGTCCATGACCCCAACATGCCACCCACGGCATATAACCGTCAAGGCATACGGCCGCCCGACCCTGTGGACAACGCGCTTGACGTCGATCCGGTCAACGCCCGCCTGTGGACAACCACCGCCGCGCCATTGAAGAAATGCACTAACTTCACCGTCCCTTGGGCGGGGGAGGCGGTGGCACCCCGGCGTCAAGATCAGCGAGCGGCCGGTGTGCAGCCGGGGCCTGCGGCTCGGCCGCGGACGATGCGGTACGCCGTGATATCGCCGTCCAGATAGCCGGCGATCTGGGCGACCGTCGTCGGCGCGTCGCCGTGGACGCCGACATAGGCCACGATCGCGGAGTCGACCGAGCGGCACGTGGCCTCGGCGGCGACAGTGCGCGCCTGCCGCTCGGCCTTCTTCGTGTCAAACTGTGAGTAACATACGGCGGAAACACTGAGAGTGACCGTCGCCGCCACTACCACGTGGGAAACATGCACCTCGGCAGCCTAGTCATCTTTACCGAGCGTGCTCATCTGGCCGAACGGACGAGGATCATGGCCGCCAGTGTCACTCCGGGTAGAGCACCTGAGGTCCGGCGAATCAGGCGACCGGGACGTTCGTGGCGAGGAAGGCGAGAATCAGGCCGGCCGCTCGTGGGTACTTCCCGTCACCGGGACGCAGGAACTCACCGTGACGGGCGCCGGGGATCGTCACGAACTGCTTGGGGAACGGCGCCAGCGCGTACGCCTGGCGACCGGCCCGGATCGGCACGACCCGGTCGCGGTCGCCGTGCAGGAACAGCAGCGGCGCGGCGGAACCGCCGAACTCGGCGGGCGGGCGCCGGCCACTGATCGAGACCCCGGCCCGCAGGTACGACGGATGCCCCGGCCCGAACAGGCCGAGCGTCGTGGTGCCGCCGGCCGAGAAGCCGACGGCGGCCACCCGGCCGATGTCGAGGTGCCCGGCCAGCACGTCCCCGGGCATCCCGTCCAGCGCCCGAACCGCCTCGATGACGAATGCCGCGTCGGCCGGCTGGCGGGGGATGTCCCGGCGGTCGACCCGCACCCGCGCGTTCGTGTGGGGATAGGCCGGCGCCGCCACCACGTAGCCCGCTTCGGCCCACCCGGCGACAAGCGGCGCGAACTGCTGCGGCAACCCGCCCAGGCCATGGCTGAAGAGAATGATCGGGTGACGCCCGGTGAGCGCCGACGGGTACCAGAGCGTGGTCGGCAGGGGACGGCCGGCGCCGCGCGTCAGCTGGAGCACCCGGCTCACCACCGACCCCTGCGCCGACGCCGGCCGGGCCGGCCCGAACCCGTCCAGCAGCAGCGCCACCACCAACAGCACCGCCCCGATTCTGCGCACGCCGGAAGCGTATGAACGTCACGCAATGCGGTCGATCGCCGTTGTGGGTGACGATGAGACGACGAACATTCCTGGCCCTCGGAGCAACCGCCGCCGGCGTCGCCGGAATGGTGGGATACCGCAGCCGATCGGGCCAACTGGAACCGGTCATCCCGCATGCCCCGGTGGGTGACGAGCGGCTCGAAAGGCGCGAGTCGGACGCCCGGGGGCGGCTGGTGGACTTCTACACCGCAGTGCCGGCGGGTCACGGCGCCGGACGGGGCCTGCCGGTCTGCATCATCCTGCACGGCGGCTCGAAGACGGCGGCCGACTTCGCGGCGCTCGGCTTCGGCCGGTTCCTGACCGACGCCGTACGGCGGGGAAAGCCCCCGTTCGTGCTGGCCGGCGCGACCGGCGACCGCCTCTGGTGGCGCCCGGACGGCGGCGACGACCCGCAACGCATGGTCCGCGAGGAGATCCCGCGCTGGTGCCGGCAGCGCGGCTTCGACCCGTCGCGCGTCGCCCTGCTCGGCTGGTCCATGGGCGGGTACGGGGCGTTGCTGCTCGCCGAGGCCTACCCCGGGTTCGCCCGCGCGGTGGTCGCGCTCTCCCCCGCCGTACGCCCCGGGGATGAGATCTTCACCGCCGCCGGGCAGTTGCGAGGCACGCCGGTGGGCCTGTGGTGCGGACGCCAGGACGGGCTCCTCGACAACGTCCAGGCGCTGGCCAAGGCCCTTCCGGAACCGCCCGCGGCGGGCAGTTTCACCGAGGGCCGGCACAACTTCGGCTACTGGTCGCGCTGCCTGCCCGCCGGGATGGACTTCGTGAGTGAAGCTTTACGGGGCTGAAGTCACGTCCGTACCGTGGTGACCCAGAGCAACGGTCCAAACACGCTGGAGGATCCCATGCGTCGTGCCGCCGCCGTACTCGCCCTCGTCCTCGCCGGTCTGTGGATCGCCACGCCCGCGCAGGCCTTCGCCCACAACGCCGTCCACCACTCCGCGCTGCACGCCCTGCTCGACGGACTCACCCTGGTCGTCGTCTCGGCCCCGGTCTGGACGGCGCTGCTGTGGAGCGGTGGCAGCCGCTGGTGGCTGGCCGCCCTCATCGCCGTCGTGCAGATCCCCGTCGCGATCATCGGCTTCGTGCCGATCCCCAACCCGTGGCTGCACCTGGCCCTGTTCGCGATCGCCATCGTCCTCACCGGCGTGTCGCTGCGCGTCGTCCGCGGGCAGGCCCGCGCGACCGCCGTGGCAGTCAAGCCCTGATCCCCTCGCCGTCCGGCGGCCGGCCTCCGCGCGGCCGCCGTGGCGGTCAAGCTTCGATCCGCTCACGGCCCGGTGCACGTCGTCCGCCCGGCCGCCGCGGCAGTCAAGGCCCCTGACCTCCTCGCCGTCCGGCGGCCGTCGTTCGCGCGGCCGCTGCGGCACTCAGGGCACGTGACCCCTCGCCGTCCGGCCGCCGTCGTCCGCGCGGCCGCTGCAGCACTCAGGGCACGTGACCCCCTCGCCGTCCGGCGGCCGTCGTCCGCCGTGGCGGTCAAGCTTTGATCCACTCGCCGCCCGGCGGCCGTCGTCCGCCGTGGCGGTCAAGCTTTGATCCACTCGCGGTCCGGCCGCCGTCGTCCGCCGTGGCGGCCACGCTCTGATTCACTCGCCGTCCCGCGGCCGTCGTCCGCCGTGGCGGTCAAGCTTTGATCCACTCGCCGTTCGGTGCGCGTACGGCCAGACCGACCACGGTGTGGCCGTCGCGCACGAGTTCGACGTCCGGGCAGCCGTCGGCAGGTGCATGCCAGCCGCCGTCGGGATCCCGCACAGCGTTGTGCCGGCAGTGGTCCTCGTCCACATAGCCCCACGCCATCAACAGCTCGCGGTCGCCGATCGAGTAGCAGCCGACGGTCGCCACCCGGTCGCCCTCGGCCCGGCGGAAGAAGTCGGCTTTCAAACCCGGCACGGGAATACCCTCGAAGGGAGCGTCAAGGACGGTTCGATGCGGCATATACCCGCTCAAATCAGGCAGCACGTGACCATCAAACCACGTCGCCACACAGAGTTTTAACCCGCGCGTCAAGTGTGATGTTTGACAATGAGCGGATGGTGACCGAGACGATGATGCCGGTCAACGGCATCGAGCTGTGTGTGGAGACGTTCGGCGAGCCCGGCGACCCCGCCCTGCTCCTCATCGCAGGAGCGGCCAGCTCGATGGACTGGTGGGACGACGAGTTCTGCCGCCGCCTGGCCGCCGGCGGCCGGTTCGTCATCCGCTACGACCACCGGGACACCGGCCGGTCGACGTCGTTCCCGGCCGGCGACCCGCCCTACTCCGATGTGGACCTGGCCCACGACGCGCTCGGTGTGCTCGACGCTCTCAGCGTCCACCGGGCCCACCTGGTCGGCCTGTCCATCGGCGGCATGCTGGCGCAGCGCATCGCGGTCGACCGCCCGCACCGCGTGCTGTCCCTGACGTTGATGTCGACGAGCACGTCCCCGCCGGCCTTCGAGTTGTCGTTCCCCTCGGACGACGCCGACGCGTCCGATTCCGGGGACAAGCCGACGGACTGGACCGACCGGCGGTCCGCCATCGACGGGCTGGTGTCGTCGGCGCGACGCCTGGGTGGACCGTTCACCGCCGACATCCTGCAGTTGCGTCGGCTAGCCCAGCGCGTCGTCGACCGCACACACGACATGACCGCATCGCAGACCAACCACTACATCTGCGCGGAGGGCCCGCCGGTCCGCGACCGCCTGCACGGCATAATCGCTCCCACGCTGATCCTGCACGGCACGCTGGACCCGTTCTTCACGCCGCCACACGCCGAGGCGCTGTGCGCCGAGATCCCGGGCGCCCGACTGGTCTGGCTGGAGGGCGTCGGGCACGAGTTCCCACCCACGGCAGTCTGGGCCCAGGTGATCGACGAGATCATGGGCCAGGCCGGCCGCCGCACACAGCCCGCCTAACCCATCAATGTTGACGTCAATATTGATGCAGTCAACATGAACGGCTGCGCCCCGCACGGCACCCACGCACCCAGGCAAGACGGCCCATGTGTCACCAACCCCGCAGGAACAGGCCGAACACGAGGCCCGCCTGGTGGCCCACATGCTCAGACACCGACCACCGCCGCCCTCAGATTCCCGCCGAGGTCTACTCCTCTGCGGTTGTTGCGCGCGAAACCTCGACCGAAACGGCGTCAGCACAGTGGCGTACGGAACCGCCGGCGTGACCCCACCGTCGTCGGCGCATCCGACGACCGGAGCCGGATCTGCTCGGCTGTGTGGCGCGTCCACAACCGGAACCGGACCTGGCGACCGTCTAGCGTGTCGGACAACCGGAGCCAGAGCTGCACGACCGTCCAACGCGTCGGACAACCGGAGCCAGACCTGCACGACCGCCCAACGCGTCGGACAACCGGAGCCAGACCTGCGCGACCGTCGAACGCCTCCGGCAAGCGGACCGGGCGTGCTCGTCCGCTCGATGCGTCCGACGACCAAGAGCCGGGCCAGCTCGGCCTCAGCGGCGTAGGCCGTCCATCAATCGCTTGCCGGCGAGCACCGAGCCGCCGACCGCGATCAGGTAGCAGAGGAAGAGCGCCGCGGCCTGTCCTGCGCCGGCCACCGCGAAGAAGAAGGCGGCCGCGAACGAGGCCGCCCCCGACCCCAGCACCAGGAACCAGCTGGCGGCCTTCTCGGCCGGTGTCCAGTGCGGCGAGGCGCTGGCCATGAGCATCCCGGCCACCGGCCCGACGCCCGGCAGCACGAACGCCCCGGCCGTGATCAGACCGATGGCCGTGTATTCAGCCGCTCCCCCACCGGTGGCGGCCGGCGGGGGAGGCGGGACCAGGGCGGGCAATCGGATGTGCGGCGGCAGATGCCCACGCCGCACCGCCGCCACGAGGGCTTCCGGTGGCCCTAACCGGCGCACGATCTCAGCCGGGTCCTCGATCGGCGAGGCCGGCGAGGTGCGCCGCATCGAGATGTAATCGGCCACGGTCGTCATCAGGTCATCGCGCAACTCGGGCGCGAGATCCTCACTCTGAGCCCAGAGCGCGGCCAGATAGTCGAGGACGATCACGTCCGTATGAGCGAGCGGTGCGGTCGTCATCCCTGTCTCCCCTGGCTGTTCGGCGCGGTAGAACCAGCATCGACAAGAGCCGCCCCCACAACATCAGCCCCCGGACCGGATCCCATCCCCCGCCTACGACTTTCGGCCGACCCATCACCCCGACCCACCACCACTCACCATGCCGCCACCGGCCAGCATCACGCGGTACGGGCGACCCGCCCCGCACGTCACCCAGCGAAAGAACGGAGACGACCAGCGGCGGGCGGCGGCGGCCGGTCGCGGCAGTCAACAGGCACCAGCGGCACCGAGCAGGCGGTAAGCGGTCGGCGGCGGCAACGGGCGGCGGCGGCACCGAGCAGCGGCGGCCGGTCGCGGCAGTCAACAGGCACCAGCGGCACCGAGCAGGCGGTAAGCGGTCGGCGGCGGGCAGCGGCACCAAGCAGGGCGGAAGCCGGCGGCGAGCAACAACGGCAGTCAGGGACAGCAACACCGAGCGGGCGATAGGCCGCTGGCGGCGGGCAACAACCGCAGACGGCGGGCAGCACTGAGCAGGCGGCGCGCGGCAGCAGGGCAGGATGGGGGCATGCGCCTCGTTTCGTTGCTGCCGTCGGCTACCGAGATCGTTTACGCCCTTGGGCTGGGCGACGACCTGGTCGGCGTGACCTTCGAGTGCGACGAGCCACCGGCCGCCCGCGTCGAGAAGGCCGTCGTGGTGGGTGGCAAGGACACGCGGGGGATGACGCCGGGACAGATCGACGCGTATGTGCGGGGGCGCCTCGCCGAGGGCGGCGACCTCTACACGCTCCACGCCGACGCGCTGGCCGGCCTCGCGCCCGATCTGATCCTCACCCAGGACCTGTGCCGGGTGTGTGCGCTGCCGTCGGGTCACGTCACTGACGCCCTCGACCACCTGGGGTGCCGCGCCGACGTGGTGTCGCTCGACCCGTACACCTTGGAGGAGGTGTTCGGCACGATCCGCGCGGTGGGCGAGGCCGCCTCGGTTCAGGACCGCGCCGAGAAGTTGATCACCAGCCTGCGCGCTCGTCTGGAGAGCGTCGCCCAGGCCGTGGCGGGGCGGGCCCGGCCGAGGGTGACGGTCGTCGAGTGGGTCGATCCGCCGTTCACCGCCGGCCACTGGGTGCCCGACCTGGTGACCGCGGCGGGTGGCGATCCGGTGGCGGCACGCGGCGGCAAGCGCTCGGTCGAAACCACCTTTGCCGAACTGGCCGCGCCCTCGCCGCAGATCGTGCTGGTCACCCCGTGCGGCTTCCACCTGGAGGGCGCCATCGAGCAGGCCCGCCGCGTGATCCCGCACTTCCCCGGCGCCCAGGTGTGGGCACTCGACGCCGACGGTCTGATCGTGCGCCCCGGCCCCCGCCTGGTCGACGGCGTCGAAGCGATCGCCGCGATCCTGCACCCCGCGGCAGTGCCGTCACCGCCGCCCGGAGCCATCGCCCGCGTGCACTGAGCCCCGCACAACCGAAACCCAGCGGGGCCGAGCGGCGAAATCACCCGCATGCACTGAGACCCGCACAACCGAAACCCGCCCGGCCGAGCGGCGAAGTTGCTGGGGACAGAGGGCGCCCGCCGCGCGGGAACCAAGCGCGGCGGGCGCGGGAAGCGGTCGGCTCAGTGCACGAGTGCGGGGCGGCGGTGCGGTGCCGCCCAGCGCTCACGAGCCGCCGCACGGATGCGGGATGCGCGGTAGAGCCAGATCGAGTCGCGGCCGAACGACCAGGTCAGCGAGGCCAGGGCCACCGTCAGGACGACCGTGGTCAGGGCGGCCGGCAGCAGGTCGGCGGTGACCAGGGCGAGCACGATGCCCTGGAGCGCGGCGACGACCTTGCGCGAGAACCGTGGGGGCAGCGCCGCGTTGAGCCACGGCAGCGCCCAGGCGGCGACCACGAAGGCGTACCGGAAGGCGCCGATCGCCACCCACCACCAGCCGAAGCGGTCGCCCGCGTAGACGCTGAGCACCAGGATCAGGAACGCGTCGACCTCCATGTCGAAGCGGGCGCCCAGAGCCGTCGTGGTGCCGGTGCGGCGGGCCACCTGGCCGTCGACGCCGTCGAGGGCCAAGGCGACCCCGGCGATCGCGACCAGGGCGGGGGTGCTGACCGGGTGGGCGAACGAGGTGACGACCATCGCGGTCACGCCGCCGACCAGGATCGCGCGGGAGAGGGTCACCGCGTTGGCGGCGCCGATCTGGTGCATCCGGGCCCGGTCGAGGCCGGCGCCGAGCAGTCCGCAGAGCACCAGGCCGTACGCGGCGCCGGCGATCAGGCCGGTGGCGGTGAGCCCGAGGGTGCTGCCGAGGAGTGCCAGCAGGCCGAGCTGGGCGGCCAGGCCGACCACCGGCGCCCGGGAGGAGTCGCTGGTGGGTGCGGTTACTGAAGTCACCGTGGCCTCCATGTCCAAGATCGGCCGCCGCGTATGGTTGCCGTCGTCAGCGCTTAACACGCGCCCGGGCGGCGTTCGGTTCAGCGGGCGGAGGGAACAACCATGTCGAGTGACGCGTACGCGTTCTGGATCACCGAGCCGGGGCGGGGCGAGATCCGCCCGGTGACGCTCGGTGAGCCGGGCCCGGACGAGGTGCTCGTCCGCACCTTGCACACGGGCGTGAGCAGGGGAACCGAGACCCTCGTGTTCTCCGGGCGGGTGCCGGAGAGCCAGTGGTCGGCGATGCGAGCCCCCTTCCAGGAGGGTGATTTCCCGGCCCCGGTGAAATACGGCTACCTCAACGTCGGCCGGGTCGAGCACGGCCCGCCCGAACTCCTCGGACGCACCGTCTTCAGTCTCTATACCCACCAATCCCGCTTTATCGCACCGAAAACCGCTGTCACTGTGGTGCCCGACGACGTGCCCGCCTCGCGGGCCGTGTTGGCCGGAACGGTGGAGACCGCCGTCAACGCCCTCTGGGACGCGCGGCCGATGGTGGGCGACCGGGTCGCGGTCGTGGGCGGGGGCATGGTCGGTGGGTGCGCGGCGGCGATTCTCGCGCGCTTTCCCGGCGTACGGCTGCAGCTCGTCGACGTCGATGCCGGGCGCGCCGATCTGGCCGCTCGCCTGGGCGCCGGCTTCGCCACCCCCGACGAGGCGCTCGGCGACTGCGACCTGGTGATCCACGCCAGCGCCACCTCGGCCGGCCTGACCCGCTCGCTCGAGCTGGTGGCGGCCGAGGGCACCGTGGTCGAGCTCAGCTGGTACGGGGACAAGCAGGTCAGCGTGCCGCTGGGTGAGTTCTTCCACTCCCGGCGGCTGACCATCCGGGGCAGTCAGGTGGGCGGCATCGTGCCCGGCCGCCGGCGCACGTACGCCGATCGGCTGGCGCTCTCGCTCGAGCTGCTGAAGGACGAACGGTTCGACGCGTTCGTCACCGGGCACTCGCCCTTCGCGGAGCTGCCCGAGGTGTTGCCGCGCCTCGCCGACGGTAGCCTTCGCGCCCTCTGCCACGTGATCGACTATCCCCAGGACCACCTGATCGACCATCCCGAGGAGTAGCCCTTGTTCAGCATCACCGTCCGCGACCACATCATGATTGCCCACAGCTTCTCCGGCGAGGTCTTCGGCCCGGCCCAGAAGCTGCACGGCGCGACCTTCGTGGTGGACGCGACGTTCCGCCGGCCCGAGCTGGACGACGACAACATCGTGGTCGACATCGGCCTGGCCTCGCAGGAGCTGCACGCGATCTGCGGCGGCCTGAGCTATCGCAACCTCGACGACGAGCCCGACTTCCTGGGCATCAACACGTCCACCGAGTTCCTGGCCAAGGTGATCGCCGACCGCCTGGCGGCCAGGATCGCCGCGGGCGACCTGGGCCCGGGCGCCGCCGGCCTGACCGGCCTCACGATCACCCTGCACGAGTCCCACATCGCCTGGGCCTCGTACGAGCGCGATCTGTGACCTCGGGCTCCCCCGCTCCCGACGCCGGCGCGCGCGACCCGTCCACTACGGACGGTGACGCCTCCCGCGGCAGTTCGCCGCTGTGGGTGGTGCTGCCGGGGGGCATCGACGATCCCACAGCGCCGAGCGGGGGCAATCGGTACGACCGGGCGGTGCTGTCGCTGCTGCCCGATGTGCACGAGATCGCGGTACCCGGTTCCTGGCCGAGCCCGGAGCCGGCGGCCCGCCGCGCCCTCTCGGCCGCCCTCGCCGACATTCCGGATAAGTCCGATGTGTTAGTCGACGGGCTGGTCGGGTGTGGCGTGCCGGAGATCCTCGCGCCGCACGCCCTCCGGCTCCGCCTGATCGTGCTCGTGCATCTGCCGCTCAGCGACGAGACAGGGCTCGCCCCCGAAATCGCCGAGGAGCTACGGGCGAAGGAGGGACGGTCTCTGCACCTGGCCACCACCGTCATCGCCACCAGCGAGGCCGCGGCCGAGCGGGTGGCGACCATGCACGGCCTGCCCCGTGTCGAGGTCGCGCCGCCCGGTGTCGACCGGGCCGAGCTGACCGAACCGCGGGCGGACGGCCGGCGGCTGCTGTGCGTCGCCTCGGTCAGCCCTCGCAAGGGGCAGGACCTGCTGGTCGCGGCCCTGCAGGACGACCTGGCGGAACTCGACTGGGAGTGCACGTTCGCGGGAGCCCTGGTCCGGCCCGTCCCGCACCACGACAGCCGGCTGCGATTCGTGGGAGCACTGCCCCCGGCTGAGCTCGATGGCGCGTACCGGAATTCCGATGTTTTGATCTTGCCGTCCCGGGCCGAGACGTACGGGATGGTGGTGACCGAGGCCCTCGCCCGCGGCCTGCCGGTGATCGCCACGGCCGTCGGCGGCGTGCCCGAAGCCCTCGGCACAGTGGCCGACACCACAGCATTCGACACTGCAGCACCCAGCGACCCGGTGGGCGGCGTCACGCAGCCCGGCACGCTGCCCGGCATTCTGATCCCACCTGACGACCGAGCCGCGCTGTCCGCCGCGATCCGCGCCTGGCTCACCGACGACGCGCTGCGCCAAAGCCTGCGCGCCGCCGCCCGGGCCCGGCGGGAAACCCTCCCGACCTGGGCCGGAACCGCACGCCTGCTGTCCGCCATCTGCACAGGAGAACCCCAATGACCGGAGAGTTCAGTGAGTCGTGGCTCGGCCTGCGCGAGCCCGCCGACGCCCAGGCCCGCGCCGCCGACCTGGTGGAGATGCTGCCGAAGCCCGTCCACGTGATCCGTGACCTGGGCTGCGGCACCGGTTCGATGGCGCGGTGGCTGGCGCCCCGGCTGGCCACACCGCAGCACTGGATCCTGGCCGACCTCGACCCGAAGCTGCTGCACTACGCCACCTCGCACGTGCGGCTGCCCGAGGTCAGCGTCGAGGGCGCGCTCAGCGACGTGACCGCGCTGACCGCGGCCGACCTGGACGGCACCGACCTGGTGACGTGTTCGGCGCTGCTCGACCTGCTGACCGAGGCGGAGATCGACTCGCTGGTCGCCACGCTGGCCTCGGCCCGGGTCACGGCCCTGTTCACGCTGTCCGTGGCCGGGGAGGTCAGCCTCGATCCGGCCCGGCCCGAGGACGCCGCGGTGGCCGGGGCGTTCGACGAGCACCAGCGACGGGTGGTGGACGGGCGCCGGCTGCTGGGGCCCGACGCTCCGGCGTACGCGGCTCGGGCCTTCGAGAAGGCGGGCGCGACGGTCGTCACCCGGCCGAGCGCGTGGCAGCTCGGGCCACAGCTGCCGGAGCTGACCGCGGAGTGGCTGCGGGGCTGGGTCTCCGCAGCTCAGGAGCAGCGTCCGGAGGTCGGCGGGGACGGCTACCTCGCCGCTCGTCTGGAGCAGTTGCCCAGCGCTTCGGTCGGACATGTCGATCTTTTGGCGACCTTCGGCTGAACCCTTTGTGCCCGCCCCGGCGTACTAGGGGAAAGACGGGCTACATGAAGGGAACGGCGACGTGGGGCGAATCTGGGCTTGGGCACGGATCCTGGGTGGGGTGGGGATCCTGGCCTTCCTGCTGTGGCGGCTCGGCACCGGCGCGTTCCTCGACGGCCTGCGGGTGATCTCGCTCCCCGCCCTGGGCCTGGCCTTCGGCATCGGGGCCGCCACCACCGTCTTCAGCGCCTGGCGCTGGTGCCTGGTGGCGCGCGGCCTCGGTCTGCGGCTCTCGTTCCCGGCGGCGATCGCCGACTACTACAAGGCGCTGTTCCTCAACGCCGCGCTGCCGGGCGGGGTGCTCGGCGACGTGGACCGCGCCGTTCAGCACGGCCGCGACGAGGGCGACGTCGCCAAGAGCGTCCGGGCCGTGGTGCTCGAGCGCACGGCCGGCCAGCTGGTGTTCCTCGTCATCGCCGTCACTGTGCTGCTGACCGTCCCCTCCCCCGTCCTGACCGTGATCGAGCGGCACGGCTTCGTTGTCGCGACCGTCCTGCTCGCCGTGGCACTGGCCGCCGTGATCCTGCTGCTGGCCTTCCGCAGGCTGCGGCAGGGCGGCTCGCGGGTGGCGGCCGGGATCCGCACCGGTCTGGCCGAGATCCGCACCGGCCTGCTGGCCCGCCGCAACTGGCCGGGCGTGACCCTGGCCTCGGTCGTCGTGGTGCTCGGCCACCTGGCCACGTTCGTGGTCGCGGCCCGCGCGGCCGGCTCGGCGGCGTCGCTGACCCGCCTGATCCCCCTGATGCTGCTGGCCCTGCTGGCGATGTCGCTGCCGCTGAACATCGGCGGCTGGGGCCCGCGCGAGGCCGTCACGGCGTGGGCGTTCGGCGCGGCCGGCCTCAGCGCCACCCAGGGCCTGACCACAGCGGTGGTGTACGGCGTCTTCGCCTTCGTCGCCGCCCTGCCGGGCGCAGCGGTCCTGATCGTCCGGGCCCTGAGCCGCCTGCGCACCGCCGCCGCCGTCCGCCTGGCCGCGCCGATCTCCCCGGTGCCCTACGGCCTCCCGGCCGGCCCGGCCCTGGTGGTCGAGCCCCTGCTGGCCGAGCCCGCGCTGGTCCCGGCCGCGCCGGTCGGCCGCGAACTGGTCCGTGCCGGCGCCTGACGCATGCTCAACAGCTCTCCCTCAGCGCCGGCCCTCAACCAAGGGCCGGCGCCTCTCCCCCTCCCGGCGCCCGGCCGGTCAATTCGGGTCGAAGCGGTCGGACAGGGCGTAACGCAGCAGGACGACGTCGCCGATCTGGCGCACCTCGGCCAGCGTGGCGCGCCGGCCCGGCCCCCACGGGAAGTCGCCGTCGCTGACGAAGCGCGGCGCCCGCGAGTCGCCCACGAAGAACGGCGCCACCACCAGCTGCAACTCGTCGGCCAGCCCGGCCGTGAGGAACTGGGTGTGCATGGAGCCGCCACCCTCGACCATCAGCCGGCGCACACCGCGCCCGGCCAGGTCGGCCGACACCCGGTGCAGGTCGAGAGGGTCGCCGCCGTCGATCACGGTGGCCACCGCGCCGAGCCGCTCGCGGGCCGACTCACACGTCGACGAGGCGCAGTACACCAGCTTGTCGACGTCCCCTACGGTGAAGAACCGTGCAGCGGGGTCGATGTCGCACCGGCCGGTCACGGTGACCTTCAGCGGGTTCGCCGGCTCGCCGCGGGCCACCCGGGCCGCGCGGCGCTCGGCCGAGCGCACCAGCAGGCGCGGATCGTCCTGCCGGATGGTCGCCGCGCCCACGAGGATCGCGTCACAACTGCTACGGACGGAATCAACGCGGTCGAAATCGGCTTCGTTGGAAAGCAGCAGCCGTTCCTGCGCCGCGTCGTCCAGATATCCGTCGATCGACATGCCGCAGCTCAGCAAGGTGTAAGGACGCAGGACCACTGATGACGCCTCCAGTAGAGCGACGATCGTCACCCGGGTCGAACAGTTGCGTCCAAGATAATCCGCGACACGATTACTGGCACGTTCGCGGTCTGTTGCGGTGCGGTGACTCCGTCGGCGGGTATAGCGGATCAACGGGGAACCAACGAGGAGGACCGATGTTAGAAGCCACGCTGCGGCAGCAGGTGACCGTTCCACTGCGTTTCGGCGACGGCTACGCCACGACCGCGCGGGTGATGACCTTCGACGGGCTCGTCGACGGCAAGGAGCATCTGGCCCTCGGGCTGGGCGACTGGCAGCGCGCGCTGAAGAAATCGGCGGCGGGCGGCCGAGCGCCCCTGGTGCGGCCGCACAGCGAATGCCTGACCGGCGACGTCTTCGGCAGCCAGCGCTGCGACTGTGGCCCGCAGCTGCGCGAGGCGGTCGAGCGGATCGCCGAGCAGGGCGGCTTCCTGCTCTATCTGCGGCAGGAGGGTCGCGGCATCGGCCTGTACGCCAAGCTCGACGCCTACGCCCTGCAGGACGCCGGCCTGGACACCTACGAGGCGAACGTGGCGCTGGGCCGGGGCGAGGACGAGCGCGACTACACCGCCGCCGCCCAGATGCTGCTCGCCTTGGGCGCCGACCGGATCCGGCTGCTGAGCAACAACCCCGACAAGGCGATCCAGCTGGAGAAGTGCGGCATCGAGGTCGACCAGCGGGTGCCGACCGGGGTGCACATGTCTGCCGCCAACGTGCGCTACCTGGCCACGAAGGCCTCGCACACGGCGCACACGATTGAGCTCCCCCTGGCCGAGTGACGGTCACGGCTCGGCGTCGGGCAGGATGAGCTGATGGTGGACGACCCCTCGCTGGTGCTGGCCGCGGTCGACCAGGTGCCCTTCATCCTCGCCGTGTGCGAGGGCCCCGACCTGCGGGTGCTGACGCTCAGCGCGGCCACCCGCTCGCTGCTGGCCGGCCGCGAGTTCAGCGGCCGGCCCATCGGCGAGGTGCTCAGCGACCTGGCCGGGCAGCAGTTCGTCGACGCCTACCACGACGTCTACCGCACCGGGGAGCCGATCAACGGCCGGGAGTGGCGGGCCCACATCACGGCGCCGGACGGATCGGTGCACGAGATGTTCGCGAACTTCACGATCACGCCGTGGAACGTCGGCGGTGAGCGGCGCGGCGTGATCGGGATCGGCTTCGACGTCACCGAGGCGGTGCGGCAGCGACAGGCCGCCGCCGAACGGACGGCCCATCTGGAACGGCGGTACGCCGAGAGCCGCGAGGTGATCACCGCCCTGCAGCGTGAGCTGCTGCCGGCGGGTCTGCCCGTGCTGCCGGGGGCACAGCTCGCGGCCAGCTATCTGGTCGCGGAGGCCGACACGGCTGCGGGCGGCGACTGGTTCGACGCGGTCGCCCAGCGGGACGGCCGTATCGCGCTGATCGTCGGCGACGTGGTGGGGCACGGGGTCACCGCCTCGGGCGTGATGGGCCAGCTGCGCGCGGTCTTGCAGGACAGGCTCGAGGAGGGCGCCGGGATCGTCGAGGCGCTGACCGCGGCCGACCGCTTCGCCGCCCGGGTGCCGGCCGCGCACGCGACGACGGTGGCGCTGGTCGTGCTCGACCCGGTGAGCGGGGAGGTCGCCTATTGCACGGCCGGGCACCCGGCGCCGCTGGTGGTCGGGCCGACGGGCGCGACGCGATACCTGCCGCCGACCGACGGGGCGCCGCTGGGGACGGGCGGCGCCTTCCCGGTGCGCCACGACAACCTCGGCCCCGGCGACCTGCTGCTGCTCTACAGCGACGGGATTCTCGAGCGGCCCGGACGCGACCACCCGTCGAGCGCCGCCGAGCTGGCCCAGGTGGCAGCCGACAGCGCGGCCGGGCGGGCCCTGCACGACCCGGCGGCAACCCCGGTCGAACGGGTCTGCTCGCAGACGGTCGAACTGCTGGTGCGGGCCGCCGGGCACACCGACGACATCACCCTGCTCGCGGTTCAGCGCGTTCCCGTCGTGGCCGACCTCGCCCTCGAACTGCCGGCGCAGCCGGGCGAGCTGCGGGCGGCCCGGCAGCGCCTGGGCGAGTGGCTCGGGCAGATCGGCGCGACCGCGGAGGACGCATTCGCTCTGCAGCACGCGGTGGGCGAGCTGCTGGCCAACGCCGTCGAGCACGCCGGCACGGCGCCGGAGGCGACCGTCACGCTCGACGCGACGCTGAACCCGGCCGGGGTGGTGCTGGTCTCGATCACCGACGGCGGCCAGTGGCGGGAGCCGCAGCAGCAGGTGAACCGCGGACGCGGGCTGGCTATGGCGGCCCAGCTGGTCTCGATGCTCAAGGTGGACCACGACGCGACGGGCACGGTGGCCCGGGTGGCGAAGCCGCTGAGCCGGCCGGCCCGGCTGCTCGACCTCTCGGCCGCGGGCCCGGTGGTGGCGGCGGACGGCGAACCCCCGTTCCGGATCGTCGAGCAGGCGGGCGGCGACGAGACCCGGGTGCGGGTGGAAGGGCCGCTCGACCTGTCGACGGCGGCCCTCGCCCGGCGGGAACTGCTGCGGCGCAGCCGGGGCGGCACGATACCGATGACGGTGGACCTGTCGGGGGTCACCCATCTGTCGAGCGCCGGGGTGTCGGCGCTGCACCACATCGCGGGTCAGCATGCGACTCAGGACGCTCCTCTCGTGCTCGATGCCGCGCCGGGCACGCCCGCACAGGTGATTCTGGCGTTGGTGGCCCTGCTGCCGGCACGCTGACAGCCTCCTCCGGCCGGCGTACCGCCTGCGGGTTATCCACAATTCGCCGTTGTCCACAGGGCTTCGCACGGGAGTCGCGTTTCTCTGTACTGTCGCGGGGTGACTTCGGCTTCCCAGGTTCCCGTCGGCGATTCGGCCGCCGTCGACGTCCTCAACCGCGTCTTCGGCTACCCGTCCTTCCGCGGGCAGCAACACGAGATCATCGAGCACGTGGCCGGCGGCGGCGACGCGCTCGTGCTCATGCCGACCGGCGGGGGCAAGTCGCTGTGCTACCAGATCCCGGCGCTGGTGCGCCCGGGCACCGGGGTGGTCGTGTCGCCGCTCATCGCCCTGATGCAGGACCAGGTCGACGCGCTGAGAACGCTCGGCGTCCGGGCCAACTTCATCAACTCCGCGCAGGACTACGACGAGCGCCGCCTGGTCGAGGCCGAGTTCGTCAACGGCGATCTCGACCTGCTCTACGTGGCGCCCGAGGGGCTGGGCGTCCCGGCCACCCAGCGGCTGCTCGACCGCGGCAAGATCTCGCTCTTCGCGATCGACGAGGCGCACTGCGTGTCGCAGTGGGGCCACGACTTCCGGCCCGACTACCTGGGCCTGTCGATGCTGCACGAGCGCTGGCCCGACGTGCCGCGCATCGCGCTCACGGCCACCGCGACGTCGGCCACCCGCGACGAGATCGCCACCCGGCTCCAGCTCACCGACGCCCGGCACTTCACGGCGAGCTTCGACCGGCCCAACATCCAATACCGCATCGTGCCGAAGAACGAGCCCCGCAAGCAGCTCCTCGAGCTGCTGCGCACCGAGCATCCGGGCGATGCGGGCATCGTCTACTGCCTGTCACGCGCGTCGGTCGAGCGCACCGCCGAGTTCCTGCAGCAGAACGGGATCAACGCGCTGCCCTACCACGCCGGGCTCGACAACCGCGTGCGCGCGGCCAACCAGTCCCGCTTCCTCCGGGAGGACGGTCTGGTCATGGTGGCGACGATCGCCTTCGGCATGGGCATCGACAAGCCCGACGTCCGCTTCGTGGCCCACCTCGACCTGCCGAAGTCCGTCGAGGGTTACTACCAGGAGACGGGCCGCGCCGGCCGCGACGGGCTGCCGTCGACGGCCTGGCTGGCCTACGGCCTGCAGGACGTCGTGCAGCAGCGCAAGATGATCGAGGGCTCCGACGGCGACCTGGCCCACCGCCGCAACGCGGGCCGGCATCTCGACGCCATGCTGGCGCTGTGCGAGACCGTGACGTGCCGGCGGTCGCAGCTGCTGAACTATTTCGGTCAGGTCGCCGCCGGCGAGAACTGCGGCAACTGCGACACCTGCCTGGTCCCACCGGAATCGTGGGACGGCACAGTCCCGGCCCAGAAGCTGTTGTCGACGGTGCTGCGGTTGCAGCGCGAGCGGGGGCAGAAGTTCGGCGCCGGGCAGTCCATCGACATCCTGCTCGGCAAGGAGACCGACAAGGTCCAGCGGTTCCGCCACCACGAGCTGTCGGTGTTCGGCATCGGCAAGGAGCTGCGCGACGCCGAGTGGCGCGGGGTCGTGCGCAAGCTGCTGGCCGAGGGGTTGCTGGCCGTCGAGGGCGAATACAGCACCCTGGTCCTCACCGACGCCAGCGCCGAGGTGCTGCGGGGCCAGACCAAGGTGATGATGCGCCGCGAGGCCCCGGCCAAGGTCAAGGCGCCGCGGCAGCGGGCCGCGGCCGGCGCTGCGGCACCCGCGGCCGACCTCTCCCCCGCGGCCGCCTCGACGTTCGAGAGCCTGCGGGCCTGGCGGGCGTCGGTGGCCAAGGAACAGGGCATGCCCGCCTACGTCATCTTCCACGACGCCACCCTGCGGGCGATCGCCGCGTTGAATCCGAAGACCCTGAGCGAGCTGGGCACGGTCAGCGGCGTGGGCCAGGGCAAGCTGACCAAGTTCGGCCAGCAGGTGCTCGACACCCTGCACGGCGGCTCAGGCGACGTCACCCCGCCGGCCCGCAAACCCGGCGACGGCTCCCCGCCGGCGCCACCCGCCCGCAAACCCGGCGTCGGCTCCCGCTTCGGCGACGACGAGCCCGCGCACACCATGGTCTTCGACGAGGAGCCGCCCGACTACGACGACGAGCCCCCGCCGCCCGACTACGAATGATCCCGGCCGGGCGAGCGCCACGAACCAGGCTCAGCGAGCCGGACAGGCCGACCTGGGCCGCCGGTCTGTCCGGTGCTGGCCGGTTGGCCGGGAAAGTCGGCCGGAGGTCGGTGGCCGGGGCTGGCGCGAGCCCCGTACCGTGCCTGCGGTACGGAGCGTGAAGATCGCTTCGGCGTGAACGAGGGGGACGCAACGTGGGGGCACGTCTTGCCGTGGTGGGCACCGTTCTGGTCGCTCTGACCGGGCTGGGGACACTGAGCGCCTGCTCGGACGACAAGTCGGACCAGGCGGCCTTCGTCGAGGCGGAGAAGCAGGCGGCCGAGGCGGGCCTGCCCAAGGGCGACGAACAGACATATCTCACGGCGCTGACGGCGGTGGACGCCAAGCTGACCGCCGACAAGAAGGCCGCGCTCGACAACGGCTACAACCTGTGCACCGACTTCACCAACGGCATGACGACGAGCGAGACCGTCATCGACGCGATCGACATGTTCCAGGTCGACGCCAAGAAGGGCCAGAAGATCGTGGCCATCGCCAAGACCAACCTCTGCAAGCCCTCCGCGTCCAAGGGCAGCTGACCAGCCGGCCGGCCGGGCGCCGTCGCGCCCGGCCGTGTGCCGTCACTGCGGGACCACGACGTCGATCATCCAGGGGACGCCGAACTTGTCGGTGAGCTGGCCGTAGAGGTCGCCCCACATCTGCTTCTCGAACGGCAACTGCACGGTGCCGCCGTCGGCCAGCTTCTCCCAGACCTCTTCCAGGCCCTCGCCGGGGTCGCCGCTCAGGCTGACCGTGATCGTGTTGCCCGGGTTGAAGGGCATGCCGGGGGCCGTGTCGGAGGCCATCAGCAGGTAACCCTTCTCGCTGGTCAGCATCGCGTGCATGACCTTGTCGGCGATCGCCGGGTCGGGCGCGCCGAACTCGCCGAACGTATTGACCCTGAGCTCGCCGCCGAGGATCGAGTGGTAGAACTCCATGGCCTCGCGGGCGTTGCCGTCGAAGGTCAGGTAGGGGTTGAGCTGAGACGCCATCACAGACTCCCTTGGCTGCTGGAACGACTGCTGAACGACCTCGACGCTAGACCCGCCCTCCGACAAAAATGAGCCTCCGGCCCGATCGGCACCCGAACAGTGGCCCGCATCCCGGGCGAAGCCGACGAAATGCGGGCCGTGAGTCCCGTCAGCGGTGGTCGGAGCCGGCCGACTCCACTGCTGCCCGGCCCGCCTCGAGGCGGGCGATCGGCACCCGGAACGGCGAGCACGACACGTAGTCGAGCCCGACCTCGTGGAAGAAGTGCACCGACTCCGGGTCGCCGCCGTGCTCGCCGCAGACGCCGAGCTTCAGGCCGGGGCGGGTGGCCCGGCCCTCCTCGCCGGCGATCCGGACCAGCCGCCCCACGCCGTCGCGGTCGATCGACTCGAACGGCGAGATGCCGAAGATGCCCAGTTCCAGGTAGCGCCAGAAGAACGCGCCCTCGACGTCGTCACGCGAGAAGCCCCACGCCATCTGAGTCAGGTCGTTCGTGCCGAACGAGAAGAACTCGGCCGCCTCGGCGATCTGCCCGGCGGTCAGCGCCGCCCGCGGCACCTCGATCATCGTGCCGATGAGCACCTCGACACCCGAGTCACCGACCACCTCAGCGATGATCTTCTCGGCCTCGGCCCGTACGGTCTCGAGCTCCTGCACCGCCCCGACCAGCGGGACCATGATCTCGGGTCGCGGCCGGCCGCCCTCGGCGGCCAGCGCGACCGCGGCCTCGGCGATCGCCCGCACCTGCATGGCGAACAGACCCGGGATGACCAGGCCCAGGCGTACGCCGCGCAGACCCAGCATCGGGTTCGACTCGTGCATGCGCCGCACGGCCGCCAGCATCCGCTCGTCGCGCTCCGCCTCCTCGGAGTCCTCGCCGCGCTCTTTGGCCACCGCCACCTGCACCGCCAGCTCCTCCAGGGACGGCAGGAACTCGTGCAGCGGCGGGTCGATCAGCCGGACGGTGACCGGCAGGCCGTTCATCTCCCGGAAGATCTCCAGGAAGTCGTTCCGCTGCAACGGCTGCAGCGCGGCCAGCGCGTCGTCGCGTTCGGTCTTGTTGTGGGCCAGGATCAGCCGTTCGACCAGCTCACGCCGGTCACCCAGGAACATGTGCTCGGTACGGCAGAGACCGATGCCGTGCG
Source organism: Paractinoplanes polyasparticus (assembly GCF_019710575.1). Taxonomy (GTDB): domain Bacteria; phylum Actinomycetota; class Actinomycetes; order Mycobacteriales; family Micromonosporaceae; genus Actinoplanes; species Actinoplanes polyasparticus. Next base: position 173,694 of record NZ_JAHWFK010000032.1, read on the forward strand.
CCCCGAAGCGCCGGGCGCGCGCCGCGTCCGGACCGGTGTCGGCGTTCGTCCGCACCCGCAGCCGGGCCCGCTCGTCGGCGTGGGTCATCAGCTGGTGCACGGCGGCGACCAGCGGCTCGTTGGCCAGGGCGGGGTCGAGGTCGCCCTCGAAGTACTGCACCACCTCGGACGGCCGCACCGGCACCTCGCCCCGGTAGACCCGCCCGGTCGTGCCGTCGATCGAGATCACGTCACCCTCGCGCACGACCTCGCCGTGCACGGTGAACTGGTCACGGCCGACCTCCATCTGATCCGCGCCGCAGACACAGGTCTTGCCCATGCCGCGGGCCACGACGGCCGCGTGCGACGTCTTGCCGCCGCGCGCGGTGAGGATGCCCTGCGCCGCGATCATGCCGGGCAGGTCGTCGGGGTTCGTCTCCCGGCGTACGAGAATGACCTTCTCCCCCGCCGCCGCCAGCTCGACCGCCCGGGCCGAGGTGAAGACGACCGCCCCGTACGCCGCGCCGGGCGAAGCGCCGACGCCGCGAGTCAGGGACGTCGGGTCGCCGCCGAGGTCGAACCGCGGGAACATGAGCTGGGCCAATTGGGCGCCGCTGACCCGGGTGACCGCCTCGTCGAGGTCGATCATGCCCTCCTCGACCAGTTGCGCGGCGATCGTGAAGGCCGCCGCCGCGGTGCGCTTGCCGACCCGGGTCTGCAGCATCCAGAGCTTGCCGCGCTCGATCGTGAACTCGATGTCGCACAGGTCGTGATAATGCCCCTCGAGCGTCGCCATGATCTGCAGCAACTCGTCGTACGACTTCTTGTCGATCTTCTCGAGGTCGGCCAGGGGAAGCGTGTTCCGGATGCCCGCCACGACGTCCTCGCCCTGCGCGTTCTGCAGGTAGTCGCCGTAGATGCCGCTCTCGCCGGTGGCCGGGTCGCGGGTGAACGCGACGCCCGTGCCGGAATCGGGCCCGAGATTGCCGAACACCATCGCCACCACGTTGACGGCGGTGCCGAGGTCGGCCGGGATGCGTTCCTGCCGGCGGTAGAGCACGGCCCGGTCGGCGTTCCAGGATCGGAAAACCGCCTCGATCGCGAGGTCGAGCTGCTGCCGCGGATCCTGCGGGAAATCGTGGCCGACGTGCTTCACGAAGACATTTTTGTACGCCGAGACCAGCGATTTGAGATCGTCGGCGTCCAATTGCACGTCGTCCCGGACGCCCTTGGCCTGTTTCGCCTTGTGCAGCGCGTCCTCGAACTCCTCGCCCGGCACGTCGCACACGGTCTTGCCGTACATCTGAATGAGCCGGCGGTACGAATCCCAGGCGAAACGGTCGTTGCCCCCCGCCTGGCGCGAGAGCCCGGCCACCGACTCGTCGTTGAGACCGACGTTGAGAACGGTCTCCATCATGCCGGGCATCGAGAACTTCGCGCCCGACCGCACGCTGACCAGCAGCGGATCGGCCGGATCGCCGAGCCGGCGGCCCATCGCCGCCTCGAGCGCGGCCAGATGCCGGTCGATCTCGTCGTCGAGACCGTCGACATGCGAGCCCTCGGCCAGGAATCGCTGGCAGGCCTCGGTGGTGATGGTGAAGCCGGCCGGAACCGGCAGGCCGAGATTGGTCATCTCCGCGAGATTGGCGCCCTTGCCCCCGAGAAGGTCTTTGAGATCCTTGTTCCCCTCGGCGAAGTCGTAGACGAACTTTGCCATCGCCAGTCACCTCCGGTTTTGATTCCTCGGCCGAACTGGTTTCTGCCCCAAGGTTCGTAAGGCTATGCAGAGGTTGACCGAATAGTTAACAGTCCCGTGGGGTATTCCACAGGTGTTCGACACCCCCTGTTCGGTAAGCGCTTTCTCCGCGCAGTTCCGCGCAGCGGGACCGTCGAGTAGCGTGGCCGCGGTGGAGGGACTGCGACGGCGTTGCGAGGCGAAGCTGCGGGGCCTGCGCGTGCCCGACCCCTTCGACCTCGACGAATTCTGTGACGAGGTGGCCGCCCGCCGCGGTCGCCCGCTGATCCGGCGGCCGGTTCCCGGGCTCACCGCCGACGCGCCCTGCGGGCTGTGGATCGGCACCGAGCGGGCCGATCACGTCTTCTACGACCCCGGCACCTCGCCGCTGCACGCGGAGCACATCGTGCTGCACGAGTTGTCGCACATCCTCTGCGGACACTCGGGGGCCGACGCGGCGCTCGCGCGGCTCTTCCCCGACCTCGAGCCGGGCGCCGTGCGGCGCATGCTGGGCCGGGTCGCGTACACCGACGCGCAGGAACGCGAGGCCGAGATGATGGCGTCGCTGATCCGCGGCCGCTCCGCCCGCGGACCGTGCACCACGCTCGGCCGGGTGGCGGACGCGCTGGGCTTCGAATGATCCTCGACGTCGCGCTCCTGGCACTGCTGTGGGGCGCGACCGTCGTCCGGATCCCGACGCTCTGGCGTGACCAGCGGCAACGCGCGCTGTGGGCCGCCGTGTGCGCGATCGCGCTGGCCAAGACGGTGTCGTTCGCGCCGATCGCGGCCCAGCTCGACGTGCCGATCGTGCCGCATCTGCTCGGCGTCACCTCGGCCTACTTCCTGCTGCGCTTCATCGCGCTGGTGACCCACACCGGCGTCCGCGCCAGACAGCTGGCCCTGCTGGTTGTTGTGGTCGTTGCCCTGTGTGTCCTCGACCTGGTCGCCCACGGCATCGACACCGAGGCCGAGCTGCTGGCCACCGAGCAGGGCTGGGCCGTCGCGGCGTACTGGGTGGTGCTCGAGGCCTACCTGGGCACCGTGCTGGTGACCACCTCGATGCTGTTCTGGCAGATCAGCGGCGGGGCGCCGGCCGGGCTCCCCCGGGCCGGGCTGCGGGTGACATCGATCGGCACCGCCCTGGTGGCGTGCTATGCGGCGGTCAAGGGCAGCCTCGTGCTGGCTCACATCCTCGGCACGGACGTCGCCTTCTCGACCGTCGAGCCGATCGGCCGCACCGCGCAGACGAGCGGGCTCATCCTGACCATCGCCGGACTGCTGGTGCCGGCGACGAGGCGGGCCCGCGCCGCGTACGAGGCCTATCGCTCCCTGCTCGTGCTGCGCCCGCTCTGGAAGGCGATGCGCGACGCCTTTCCCGAGGTGATCCTTTTCACCCCGCGCCGCGCGGTGATCGAACTGGCCGGCGTCGACGACGTGCACCTGCGCCTCTACCGCCGGGTCATCGAGATCCGCGACGGCATGCTGGCCCTTCGCCCGTACGCGCCGCCGCACGGCTCGTCGCCGGCCGAGGAGGCGAGCGCGATCGTGGACGCCCTGCGCCACCGTGCGGCCGGCACCCCGCTGGCCGAGCCCGGCTCGTGGGCGCCGGTCGGCCCCGCGATGGCCGACGAGGTGGCCTGGCTCAGCCGGGTGAGCCGCGGTCTCGCAGCCCCTTCTCGGACTCCCACACCCTCTGAATCAGCTCGCTGATCGTGTCCCGGCCGCGCGGCGACACGTCGGCCGCCCGCAGGGCGAGCTCCGTGACCCCGGCGTCGCGGATGGTCCGCAGCAGGTCGAGCTGCGCATCGATGCGGGTCGTGTGGTCGTCGTCGATGAAGTACGCGACGGGCACGCCGAAGTAGGTTGCCAGCGCGGTCAGATGCTGGATCGTCGGGTTGTCGCGCCGCCCGGTGCGGAGCTGCCAGATGTAGGTGTGCGAGATCGACACACCCTGCTCGGACCGGACGGCCTCAGCCACGGCCATGTAACTCGGCTCAGGCCGCAGCTGTTTGAACAACCTGTCCAAGCGGCCGGCGATGGAGAAGGCGCCCACCCGCCCCCCTCCCCGTTGGTCACCCCGCAGCCTACGACGCCATGAGCAGGGACGCGAGCCTCTCGTCCATGCACATCCCCCGATGCCGGCGCCATAAACTGACGTTGACGGACCCGATGAAGCCTAGAACACGGAATCCCGCTGCTCAAGGGCTGTGCGAAGTCGCCTTGTACTGCTCGCAGCCGCGAACTTGTATCGTCCAAGCTGTGGCGAGCATTGTGGAAGGTCGCGAAGTTTCGGCCCTGTTGGACGAGCTCACCACCATGGTGGGGCGCGAGGACCCCTACGGCCACTACGCGCGGCTCCGTGAGCTGGGCCCCGTGCTGCGTGACGCCGACGGCACCCTGATCGTGACCCGGTTCGCCGAGTGCCAGTCCGTCTCCCGTGATCACAAGCTCGGCAAGATGCCGGTCGAGCTGCTGCCGCACCTGGGCCTGGCCGACTGGGCCGAGCACCCGGCCCTCTACGGCTACTTCACCAGCCTGCTCGGCATCAACCCGCCCGACCACACCCGGCTGCGGCGGCTGGTCAGCTCCGGGTTCACCGGCCGCCGGGTTCAGGAGCTGCGCCCGGCCACCACCCGCATGATCGACGACATGATCGAGGCGATGGCCGCCGCGGGCGCCGCCGACTTCGTCTCGGCGTTCGCCTTTCCCCTGCCCTGCAACGTGATCAGCGAGCTCCTGGGCGTGCCCGAGGCCGACCGCGCGCAGTTCCAGCATCTGGTGCAGGACTGGTCGGCGGTGCTCGACGAGATCACGCCCGAGGTGTTGCTGAAGGCCGACCCGGCAGCCCAGGCCGTCCGCGACTATCTGGGCGAGCTGGCCGCCGAGCGGCGCCGCCACCCGCGCGGCGACCTGATGAGTGCCATGGTCGAACACGAGGAGGCGGGCGACCGGCTCACCTCCGACGAGCTGCTGACGATGGCCGGGCTGCTGTTCGCGGCCGGCTTCGAGACCACCACCAACCTGCTCTCGAACGGGCTGGCGGCGCTGCTCGACCACCCGGGGCAGCGGGATGCGCTGCTCGCCGACCCGGCGGCCGCCGTCGAGGAACTGCTGCGCTTCGACTCGCCGGTGCAGAACATCGACCGTACGGTGCTGGAGCCGTCCGCTGTCGCCGGAGTGAGCCTGGAACCGGGGCAGCGGATCGTGGCGTACACGGGCGCCGCCAACCGCGACCCCCGCCGATTCACCGACCCCGACCGGCTCGATCTACGCCGGTCCGACAACGCGTCGCTCTCGTTCGGCGGGGGCATGCACTACTGCCTCGGGGCGCCGATGGCCCGGCTCGAGGCGCAGATCGCTTTCCCGCGGCTCCTCGAGCGTCTTCCGAGGTTGCGGCGGGCCGACGGGGCCGAGCGGCGCAACAGCCTGACGATCAGAGGCTTCGACGTGCTGCCGGTGACCACGGAGTAGACCGGCACCGAGATTGAATCGGCACAGATTGAATCGACACAGTAAGACGCCGCTGCGAATTCCACGGGGGAAGAACTCGCAACGGCGCACTCGGAACATTAGACGACAGCAGGCCGTCGTGTCTATCCCGCCCAGCTATCCGACACGTTGCACGACGGTGCCGACGAGCTTCTGCCAGTCGGCGTCGAAGCTCGAGGCGGCGCTGGAGACGCCGAGGCGGTAGAGCGCGTACTGGTCCACCAACACGACGTTTCGGCTGTTCAGGACGGCGACGGCGGTGTCCGCCGAGCCGGGGTGGGCCTTGTCGTACGTCTTGTGGCGGATCACCACGAAGCCCTTCCACCCGCCCTCGTCCAACGTTTTGATCTCGACGGTTTCGGTGTACGCCGGTTCCGCCTTGTTGTCGTTGACCGCGGCCGGCACCGACAGCTTGGGCTCACAGCCGTCGGCGACGGCCCGCAACGCCGTCTGCGCGGCCGCCGCCAGCGTCACGTCGCCGAAGACCAGCGCTGTCTGGTCGAGCGTCTGCGCGCCCTTCTGTCCCTCGTCCACGAAGGACGACGCCACCACGTCGCCGCCGGGCGGCACGCTCGGGGCGGCTGTCGTGCCGCCGCAGATGCTCACCAGCTTGGTGGGGTCGGGGGTCTGGGCCGGCGGTTGCCAGGCCGGCCCGATCTCGGCCGCCTGGAGCAGCGCGCCCCGCATCGTGGTGACGTCGATCAGCCCGGTCGGCTCCGGCGAGGGCTCGTCGTCCGACGAGCAGCCGGCCGCCGTGAGCAGGGCACACACCGTCATCGCGGCCAGTCGGGCGACTCTTCCGGTCACGAACATCGGGCCATCTTCCCAGACCGGTGAGCGGGGCCGGCGGCGATGCCGGAACTACTACCCACCGGCACAGGGCGGAAGACTCTCGGTGACGAATGTCGGACCCTCGGGATAGGTTGTCCCCGAGGTGAACGGCGAGGAGGGTCGCATGGCAGACATCGACGCGCTCGCCCGGCGGCTGCGTTCCGACCTGGGCCCCGAGCAGGTCGTGACCGACCGGCAGGAACTGCGCACCTACGAGTGCGACGGCCTCGCCCACTACAAGGTCATCCCCGCTCTGGTCGTGCTGCCGCACACCGCCGGCCAGGTCGCCACCGTGGTCCGGGCCTGCGCCGAGGCCGGGGTGCCGTTCGTCGCCCGCGGCTCGGGCACCGGGCTGTCCGGCGGCGCCCTGCCGCATGCTGAGGGCGTCCTGATCGTCACGGCCCAGATGCGCCGCATCGTCGAGATCGCGCCGGCCGACGAGCGGGCCGTGGTCGAGCCCGGCGTCATCAACCTCCAGGTCACCCGGGCCGCCACCCCGCACGGCTACTACTACGCGCCCGACCCCTCCAGCCAGCAGATCTGCTCGATCGGCGGCAACGTCGCCGAGAACTCGGGCGGCGCGCACTGCCTCAAGTACGGCTTCACCACCAACCACGTCACCGGCCTGCAGATCGTGACCCCCGACGGCGACCTGGTGCGGCTCGGCGGCCGGGCGCCCGACCCGCCGGGCTACGACCTGATCGGCGCGTTCGTCGGCTCCGAGGGCACCCTCGGCGTCGCCACCGAGGTGACCGTGCGGCTGACCAGGTTGCCCGAATCGGTGCGCACGCTGCTCGCGGCCTTCCCCAGCATCGACGCCGCCGGCGCGGCCACCTCGGCGATCATCGCGGCGGGCGTGGTGCCGGCCGCGATCGAGATGATGGACGCGCTCGCCATCGAGGCGGCCGAGGCGGCGGTTGCCTGCGGCTATCCGCCGGGCGCGGCGGCCGTGCTGATCGTCGAGCTCGACGGGCCGTCGGCCGAGGTCGAGGCCCAGTTCACCGAGGTCACTTCGTTGTGTCGCGGTGAGGGTGCGTTCGAGATCCGCATCGCGGCCGACGACGCCGAGCGGGCCCTCTTCTGGCGGGGCCGCAAATCCGCCTTCGCGGCCGTTGGCCGCATCAGCCCCGACTACATCGTGCAGGACGGCGTGATCCCGCGGACGGCGTTGCCCGAGGTGCTGCGACGCATCGGCGAGGTGGCTTCCGCCCACGGCGTACGAGTGGCGAACGTCTTCCACGCGGGCGACGGCAACCTGCACCCGCTGGTGCTGTTCGACGCCCGGGTCGACGGCGAGGCCGAGCGGGCCGACACGGTCTCGGGCGCGATCATCGACCTCTGCATCGAGTACGGCGGCTCGATCACCGGCGAGCACGGCGTCGGCATGGACAAGGCGAAATACATGCCCCGCATGTACGGCGACGACGACCTCGACACGATGCAGCTGGTGCGCTGCGCGTTCGACCCGGCCCACCTGGCCAACCCCGGCAAGATCTTCCCCACGCCGCGGCTGTGCGGCGAGCGACCGGGCGGCGACATCGCCGCGCGGTTCCCGGGCGTGGAGGTCTTCTGATGGGTGCGCTCGCTTTCTCTCTTTTCCGGGTTGTGGTCCGCTGATGGGCGCGCTCGATGAGCTGACTCGGCCTGCCGGCGAGGACGACCACGTCGGCGGGGTGCCGGCCCGCCTCGTCGCCGCACCCGGCTCGACCGCCGAAGCGGCGGCGGTGGTGGCCGCTTCCCGGGGCCTGGCAGTAGTGGTGCGGGGCGGCGGCACCAAGGTGCACTGGGGCCCGCCCCCGCGCTCGCTCGACCTGATCATCGACACGCGGCGGCTGGCCGGCGTCGTCGAGCACGCGGCCGGCGACCTGATCACGGTGCTCCGGGCGGGCACCCCGCTCGACGATCTCGCGCTCGGCGACCAGCAGCTGGCACTGGACGCGGCGGCCGGGGCGACGGTCGGCGGGGTGGTGGCGACCGCGGCCGGCGGCCCACGGCGGCTGCAGTACGGCACGGCACGCGACCTGCTGATCGGCATCACGGTCGTCCGGCCCGACGGGGTGGTGGCCAAGGCGGGTGGCAAGGTGGTCAAGAACGTCGCCGGCTACGACCTCGGCAAGCTCTACACCGGGTCGTACGGCACGCTCGGGCTGATCACCGAGTGCGTGTTCCGCCTGCATCCGCGGCCGGCGGCTTCCGTGTACGTGCGCTCGACCGCCCCGGCCCAGGCCGTGCCCGCGATCCTCGCCGCGCAGGTCGCGCCGACCGCGATCGAGCTCGACACCGCCACGGGCGAGCTGACCGTGCTGCTCGAGGGCACGCCCGCCGGCGTACGGGAAAGGTCGGCCCTGATCGAGAAGTTGCTGGCCGGCGAGGTGAGCGAGGCCGCGCCCGGGTGGTGGGGCCGCGACCCGTGGGCGGCCGACGAGATCGGGATGAAGCTGTCGGTGCCGCTCTCGAAGGTGCCGGCGCTGGTCGGGCTGGGGTCGGCGCTGCGCGGGTCGGCCGGCGCCGGGGTGCTCTATGCCGCGGCGCGCGACATCACCGAGGTCGAACGGCTGCGGGCCCAGTGCGTGCGCGGCGGCGGGCATGCCGTCGTGCTGACCGCGCCGGCCGAGGTGCGCGACATCCTCGACATGTGGGGTCCGGTGCCGGGGCTGGCGGTCATGCGCCGGATCAAGGATCAGTTCGATCCGGAGCACCGGTTCGCGCCGGGACGCTTCGTGGGAGGCATCTGATGGTCGACGCGACCTGGGGCACCGGCGAGCCGCCGCGTGACGTGCTCGGGCCGGTTCATGACGGGCCGGCCTTCGACGATCATCATCCGCCCCGGGCCGACCTGATCGCCGACTGTGTGCACTGCGGCTTCTGTCTGCCGGCCTGCCCGACATACGTGTTGTGGGGCGCCGAGGCCGACTCGCCGCGCGGCCGCATCTATCTGATGAACGAGGGCGTCAACGGGGAGCCGCTGAGCGGTTCGATGGTCGAACACTTCGACAAGTGCCTGGGCTGCATGTCGTGTGTGACCGCGTGCCCCTCGGGCGTGCAGTACGACCGCCTCATCGAGGACACGCGGGCCCAGGTCGAGCGGCGCTTCACCCGCGACCGCGGCGACGCCCTGCTGCGGCGGGCCATCTTCGCGCTCTTCCCGCACCCGCGCCGGCTCCGCCTGCTGCGGGGCCCCCTGCGGGCGTACCAGAAATCGGGTCTGCAGCGGTTCGTGGCTCGCAGCGGCCTGCTCGAGAGGCTGGGTCCGACGCTGACCACTCTCGAATCGCTCGCGCCGCGCCTGCACAAGGTCCCGCGCCCGCCACGCCGGGTACCCGCCCGCGGCGCCCGGCGCGCGGTCGTCGGCATGCTGACCGGATGTGTGCAGGGCGCCTTCTTCCCCGAGGTCAACTCCGCGACCGTACGCATCCTCGCCGCGGAGGGCTGCGAGGTCGTGATCCCGCCCAGCCAGGGCTGTTGCGGCGCCTTGAGCGTCCACAACGGACGCCGCGAGGAGGCGCTCGGCTTCGCCCGCCGCCTGATCGACACGTTCGAGCACACCGGGATGGACTACTTCGTGGTCAACGCGGCCGGCTGCGGCTCCTCGCTGAAGGAGTACGGCGAGCTGCTGGCCGACGACCCTTTGTACCAAGCGCGGGCCGCAGCCTTCGCCGCGAAGGTGCGCGACCTCGCCGAACTGCTGGACGCCCTGGGCCCGGTCGCCCCGCGCCACCCGCTGCCGCTGACGGTGGCCTACCACGACGCCTGCCACCTCGGTCACGCCCAGGGCATCCGCGCCCAGCCGCGAGCGCTGCTGCGCGGCATCCCCGAGCTGAGGCTGCGCGAGATCGCCGACCCCGAGCTGTGCTGCGGCTCGGCCGGCATCTGGAACATCCTCAACCCCGTCCCCGCGGCCGAACTCGGCGACCGCAAGGCCGCCAACGTCCTCGCCACCGGCGCCGACCTGCTGGTCACGGCCAACCCCGGCTGCATGATGCAGGTGACCGCCGCCCTCAACCGCCAGGGCGCCACGATGGCGATGGCCCACACCGCCCAGGTCCTGGACGCCTCGATCCGCAACCTCGGCGCTGCCGCCCTGCGCCCCTGACCGAACGCCGGCGCCCGGCGCTGCTCAGGCGTTGCGTTCGATGGTGCTGCGTTCGATGCAGAACTCGTTGCCCTCGGGGTCCTGCATGGTCACCCAGCCCATGCCGTCGGGGGTCCGGTGGTCCTCGAAGAGCTTGGCGCCCAGGGCGGTGAGCCGGTCGACCTCCTCGTCGCGGGTGCGCTCGTCGGGCACCCAGTCGATGTGCAGGCGATTCTTCACGGACTTGGCCTCAGGCACGCGGATGAACAGCAGGCCGGGCACCGGCGACGGCGCCTCGACCAGCACCTCGTCGTCGCCGGGCTTGTCCTCGTCGCTCAGTGGCCAGCCGGTGACCTCGCTCCAGAAGCGAGCCAGCTCGTACGGCTCGGAACTGTCGACCGTCACGTGTCGCAGAATCATGGTCCAAACCTTAATGGGAGGCACGCCTTGACGTTCGGGCTGCCGGTGATCGGGCTGGAGTCGCGCACCCGGTCCCGCGGGCTGTGACGGGACCAGGCACGCGACGGGTCAGCCGATGGCGAAGCTCGGGTGGGGCGGCTGGTTGTAGGCGGTGTTCTGCCAGGCCAGGGCCTCGCGGTACTGGATGTCGTGCAGCAGCGTGAGCACGCGGCGGTCGGTCTGGATCGGGGTGGAGTAGATGCGCAGGGCGGTGTTGTCGGCGGTGGGCCAGATGACCTCCTCGCGCCAGTCGCCGAGCAGGTCGCCGCTCAGGGACGGGGTTGCCTTGGTGCCGTTGTTGGAGTGGACGCCGCTCGCGGTGAGCAGGCGCGTGTCCGACGATGTGTCGTACTTGTCGATGCGGGTCTGGTCGAGCAGTTCGCGCTGGGGGTCGCGGTCCCACCAGATCACGAAGTTGGCCGAGCTCGGCTTGCGGCTCGACACCACCGAGCCGGACGGGCCACGCACGCCGTCGACCGCGGACGACCAGCTCTCCGCGCCGGGGCTGCCGGCCCAGATGTCGGCCGAGACGCCGCGTCCGTTGTCGCCGGCAGCCGGGGTGCTCCACAGGATCTGGCCCGTACGGGCGTCGGCGAACCACGACGACGGCTTGCTGGCGTCCTCGTCGACCTTGAAGACCTCGAGGCCGGTACGGGACGGGTCGAGATCACCGACGTGCAGGGCGTCGCCGTGGCCGTGCCCGGTGTTCCAGAGCTTCGCGCCGTTGTCGTCGATCGCGAGGGAGCCGTACACGATCTCGTCGCGGCCGTCCCGGTCGACGTCGGCCACCGAGAGCTGGTGGTTGCCCTGTCCGGCGGTGCCGCTGTTGGTCGAGCTGTTGCTGTCGAACGTCCAGCGACGGGTCAGCGCGCCGTTGCGGAAGTCCCAGGCGACGATCACGCTGCGGGTGTAATAGCCGCGCGCCATGATCAGGCTGGGCCGGCTGCCGTCGAGGTAGGCGGTGCCGGCCAGGAAGCGGTCGACCCGGTTGCCGTACGAGTCGCCCCAGTTGCTGACCGTGCCGCGGGCCGGCTCGTAGTTCACCGTGGACAGCGCAGCGCCGGTGCGGCCGTCGAACATCGTCAGGTATTCGGGGCCGCTGAGCACGTAGCCCGAGGAGTTGCGGTGGTCGGCGCTCGAGGCGCCGATCACCTGGCCGGTGCCGGACACGGTGGCATCGGCCGTCTTCATGGCCACCTCGGCCCGGCCGTCGCCGTCGTAGTCGTACACCTGGAACTGGGTGTAATGCGCCCCGGCCCGGATGTTACGGCCGAGGTTGACGCGCCAGAGCCGGGTCCCGTCGAGTTTGTACGCGTCGACGTAGACCGGATCGGTGACGCCGGACTGCGAGTTGTCCTTGGCGTTCAACGGCTCCCACTTGAGCACCAGGTCGAGCCGGCCGTCGCCGTCGAGGTCGCCGGTGGAGGCGTCGTTCGCGGCGTACAGGGAGCTGTTGGGATTCTGGATCGGGACGTCGAGATAACCGTTGCCGAAGGTCAGGGACGGGCCCTCGGCCGCCTGCTCAACCCCATTCAGTACGGCGCGTACGGTGTACGCGGCGTTGGCGGCCGCGCCGGCGTCCAGGTAGTTGGTCGAGGTCGTCAGCGGCGACCCGTTGACCTTGGTGGCGCCGCGGTAGACGTTGAAGCCGACGCCGGCCGGGTCGGTGGCCAGCCAGCGCCAGCTGACCAGGTTGGCCGAGCCCGAACGGACGCTGATCACGCCGCGGTCGAGGCGTTCGCGCTGCTTGCCGTCGGCCGGCGCTGTCGTGGTCGGCGGCGGCGTGGTCGGCGGCGGCGTAGTGGGCGGTGGCGCCGTGGTCGGGGGCGGCGGTGTCGTGGTGGGCGGCGGCGTGGTCGGCTGTGTCGCTCCCGTGCACGCGACGCCGTTCAAAGTGAACGTTCCCGGTGTGGTGGCGTCGCCGTTGGCGTTGAAGCCGAATCCGGCCGTGCCGTTCGTGGCGAGTGCGCCGTTCCAGCCGGCGTCGCGCACCGTCACGGCCGTACCGGACTGGGTGACCGCCCCGTTCCACAACGACGTGATCGTCTGACCGCCGGGCAGGGCGAAGCCCAGCGTCCAGCCGTTGAGCGGGTCGCCCAGGTTGGTGACGTCGACGGTGGCGCCGAAGCCCCCGGGCCAGGAGTTCGTGACGGCGTAGCGCACCTGGCAGCCGGCGGCGGCATCGGCCCGGGTCGCCACCATGACGCCCGCACCGGCAGTGACGACGGCGAGGACGGCCGCGATCTTTCCTCTTCTGGCCACGAGCGGTCCTTAGATCGAGGGACATGAATGGGAGCGTTCCCAGGGTGGAGTATCGCGACGTTTCGGTCAAGGTTGGATTGGGAGCGCTCCCATGTCATAGTGCCCTCTATCCACTGTCATCGATCTCTGCTGGAGCGCCCGATGCCCAGACGAAGGTTGACCGTCCTCGTTACCGCGACTGCTCTGGCGGCCGGGTCCATCGCCGTCGCCGCCGCGGGCCCGGCTTCAGCCGCCGCCGGCTGCCAGGTCCGCTACGCCGTCTCGAGTTCCTGGCCGGGTGGCTTCGGCGCCGCCGTCGACATCACCAACCTCGGCGACCCGCTGACCGCGTGGACCCTGACGTTCTCGTTCGGTGCGGGCCAGACGGTCACCCAGCTCTGGAACGGCGCGGCAACCCAGTCCGGGGCGGCGGTCACCGTACGCAATGCCTCGTGGAACGGCGCGCTCGCGACCAACGGGACGGTGTCCTTCGGCTTCAACGGCTCCTCGACCGGCAGCAACCCGATCCCCACAGCGTTCGCCCTCAACGGCGCCGTGTGCAACGGCCCGACGCCGAGCACGCCCCCGCCGCCGAGCACCACACCACCGACCACCACTCCCCCAACGACCCCTCCCACCACGCCGCCGGCCGGCTCACCCGTCAAGATCATGGCGCTGGGTGACTCGATCACCGGCTCCCCCGGCTGCTGGCGGGCCCTGCTCTGGCAGAAACTGCCCGCCACCCGCGTCGACTTCGTGGGCACCCTGCCCGGCCAGGGCTGCGGTTTCCCGTACGACGGGGAGAACGAGGGCCACGGCGGCTTCCTCGCCACGAACGTCGCCAACCAGAACCAGCTCGTCGGCTGGCTCGCGGCCACCGACCCCGACGTCGTCCTCATGCACTTCGGCACGAACGACGTCTGGAACAACCTGCCCCCGTCGACGATCCTGGCCGCGTTCACCCGCATGGTCGGCCAGATGCGAGCGTCCAACCCGGCCATGAAGATCCTGGTCGCCCAGATCATCCCCATGAACGCCTCGAACTGCGCCGACTGCGCCCAGCGCGTGGTCAACCTGAACGCGGCCATCCCGGCGTGGGCCGCCGGCCTCTCGACAGCCACCTCCCCGATCACAGTCGTCGACCAGTTCACCGGCTTCGTCCCCGCCACCGACACCTACGACGGAGTCCACCCCAACGACGCCGGCAACGCGAAGATCGCCAACCGCTGGTACCCGGCTCTTTCCGCCGCCCTCGGCTGACCGCAGCCACGTCCCAGCCACCCGCCTGCCCCGGCACAGCCCCGCCTCCTTCACGCAAACAACCGAGGCGTTCCATCGCTCCGACGCCGGACAAACCGGACCGTCTCCGTCACGCTCACAGGAGACGGTCCGGACCGGCTCCCGACGCACACACGAGACGAACCGTCTCGTCTCGCCGGGGCCGCGGGACGCAAACCGGACCGTTCCACCCACCCACCCACCCGAGACGAGACGGTTCGTCTCACCTCGCCCGAGCAAGACGAACCGTCTCGTCTCGCACCGCCGCACGAGACGAAAGGACCGTTCCAGCACTTCGTCCAGGCGAGAGCCGACCCGGCTTACATCGCCGCCAACGCGCGAGCCGAGCCCGACCCGCAACGCCGCCAACGCGCGAGCCGAACCCGGCCCACATCGCCGCCAACGCCCGAACCGAACCGGCCTCAACGCCGCCAACGCGCGAGCTGAAGCAGGCCCATTTCGCCGATGGCGCCGAGTCGGGGCGCCGGCCGGGTCGCGGTCGATGTTGGACTGCATCACGCGATCCGGCCGCGCAAGCGACACCGCAGGCCCGCGTGCCGATCATGCGGGACTGTTAGAAGAACGGCACCTCTCCGTGTCAAGCCGCCAGGAGGAGAGAGGTCTCCAACCTGACAGACCCGATCATGCGAGCTGCGGCGCGGCACCCTGACGCGTGTCACGCGGACGTGACCCGGACGACGTCGTCGCACGGCCGCCGCGACCGGATGATCAACGCCGTCGTTACACCCCGGCGCCGTGTGGATGGACACCGGCTGCAAGGCTCTGACCAGGCCCAACGTGAGCTTCGCGGGGCCGCCGGGACGTGGCGGGCAGTGGAGTCACGGCGGAGCTTGAGGAGTGTCGACATAGGAGACGGAGAGGTCACGCGAAACCTGAAGGGCATGGCAGATCTCGACTTCAGGGCGTGGAACGGAGCGGACCGGGACGGGTTGTTCGCCGATCTGCACACCGATGATGTGAGCGTTTGTCTTCATGGGCAGGCTCCGACTTCATGGCCTCGAGGAACACGTCGAAGCCATGAAGTCGCTCGTCCGGACCATGGGCGGGACGCCGGCGCAGGTTCGGTCCCATCCGATCACGTTCGGGTCGGGTGACTGGACGTGCGTGGTCGGCGAGTTCGAGAACGGCAGCCGTACGGTCATGCCGGCCCGGTGGCGTGACCGGGTTAGCGCCTAGGAACACAGACCAGTTCATCGGCGTCGGCCGACCACCAGCTGGATCTCGAGCGGCGCGGCTACCTCGCCTTCCGGGGTCACGAAGGGCGCCAGGGCGAGCCGGCTGTCGGCGACGATGCGCCGGCGGGCCTCGTCGTCGAGGTGGCCGGCCAGGGGAAGAAGCTCGGCCTTGATGAACGCGTCCATGGTGGGCAGGCGGGTGGCGCTCGTCCACGTGGTGAGGCGGTCGATCTGCCAGCCTGCCTCCTCGCACTGTGCGGACAGCCGGTCGGGGTCGCCGGCGGCGAAGTAGCCCGCGATCACCTCGCTCGCCGACGGGACGGCGTGCCGGGCGACCAGCTCGGCCAGGGCCACGTAGCCCGGGCTCGCTGCGAGCCGGCCCGGCACCTGCAGTCCCAGTCGCCCGCCGACCCGGGTCATTTCGCGCAGCGCGGCCACCCGGTCGGCGAAGTACATCAATGCCGCCTGCGACACCACCACATCGAACGCGTTGTCGGCGAAGGGCAGGGCTGTGGCATCGCCCACGCACCAGTTCAGGGCGGGCTGCGCGCGCCGGGCCACCGCCAGCATCGCGGGATTGCGGTCGAGCCCGGTCACCCGCCCGGCTGTCGAGGCACGCGCCACGACGCCGGTGCCGCAGGCCACGTCCAGCATCGACTCCTCGACGTCCGGCGCGACCGCCTCGATCAGGCGACGGGCCAGACCGGCGAACAGCGCGGGAACGAAAGTGCTCTCGTAGAACTCGGCGGCATCCGCCGGGAGGGCGTACGTGTGCTCGCTCATCACCTCAGCACACACCGCCGAACCGCCGTGCGGCAGTCCGATGGCGGACCCGCCGACCCGCCGGTTTGTGCGAATCGCCGCAAGAAGCCGACGCCCGGGCGAAAGCGGCGCCCAGGCGAAAGCGGCGCCCACGTGAAGGCAGCACCCAGGCGAAGGCAGCGCCCAGGCGAAGGCAGCGTCAGGTGAAGGTGTTGTGTTGCACGTTGCCGTCGCCGATCATCAGGCCGCGCACGTCGCGGGCATGGACGACGTGCCCGCCCGCCGGTGGAGCGTGGCGCGGCTCGGCGCGGGCGGCGAGCCGATCGAGCAGGGCGAACAGCACCTCCGCGGACGCCCGGGCGGCGAACCGCCGGTAGCGGTCGTCCTTGTCGGCGTCGGCGTGGTCCACGACGCCCTTGACGACCAGCCACTGCGGCACCTTCTGGGCCTCGGCCACGGTGGCGATGGTGGCCGCCTCCATGTCGAGGCCGGCCACCGTGCGTACACCTGACGCCTTCAGCCTGGACCAGGTCGCGCCGTCACCGATGACGGCGCTGCCGCTGGCGACCGGCCCGGCCACCACCGCGTACGGCAGTGTGCCGGGCCCGTCCACGTCGTCGTAGAGCGCCCGGGTGATGACCGACCGGCCCTGCTCCGTGAGGGCCAGGCTGTCCTGGGCCCATCCGACCAGTCCCTCCGACTCCATCGCCGACAGGCGGGCCGGCCAGGCGCCGGGCGGGAAGTAGCGGCCGCGCGCCGGGTGCTCCCTCGGATTCTGCCCGGCCATCAGCCGCTCGAGGAACCAGAGCCGGGACTCCTGCTCGGTGGCCACGCCGTGGCTCGGCAGCCCGGCCGGGTCGAATTCCTGCGCCGCCCGGAACCAGTCGGCGTCCAGCCGGTACTGCCGGTGATCGGGCGTGAAGCCCGCCGGCGTCTGCTTGCCCTCGTCGTGCTCGTACGCCACTTCGGCGACGACCACGTCGCCCAGCGCCACCACGGACGGGTTGCCGGCGCACACCCCGGGCATCGCCAGACAGCCCGGCCGCAGTTCACGGGTCAGGCTGGTCGCGAGCGGCCCGGCGCTGCGGCCGCCCATGCGGACGGGCCGGGCCAGCGCAACCGACAGGACCCGTCCGTCGGCGCAGCGGTGATCGCCACGAATGTACGGATCACCGCCGTCCGCCTCGTGCGGAGTCCATGCGGAACCGGCCGCAGCCCGTGCGGCTTCGAACTCTTCCCTCAGCGCCGCAATGATCAGCACATCGACGTACGCCATGCCGCCAAGATACCGGCGGGCCGCGATCATGCCTCGGCGAGGAGCTCCTTCACGCGGGGAATGACCTTCGTGCCGTACAGCTCGATCGCGGTCAGCATCTTGTCGTGCGGCAGGGTGCCGGCGCTGTACTTCAGGTCGAAGCGCTGGATGCCGAGGTGCTTGATGGTGTGCGCGACCTTCTGGGCCACCGTCTCGGGCGAGCCGACATGCCACGCGCCGTCGCGGATGTCGTTCTCGAAGCGGTCGCGGCTCAGCGGCGGCCAACCCCGTTCGCGGCCGATACGGTTGAGCATCGTGCGGGCGTGCGGCCAGAGCGTCTCGACCGCTTCCTCGTCGGTCTCGGCGACGAATCCGGGGCAATGCGCGGCCACCGGCTGCGACGGCTGCTCGAACTCCTCGAGGGCGCGTTGGTAGAGCTCCACGTACGGGGCGAAGCGCACCGGCTCGCCGCCGATGATCGCGAGGACCAGCGGCAGGCCGTGGCGCGCGGCCCGGACCACCGACTCGGGGCTGCCGCCGACGCCGATCCAGGTGCGGATGCGCCCGGACTCGGTCTTCGGGTAGACCTGTTGGCCGTTCAGCGGCGGGCGGACCGTTCCTTCCCAGCTCACCGGGCCCTCGTCGAGCAGCTTGACCATGAGGTCGGCCTTCTCCTCGAACAGCCGCTCGTAGTCGTGCAGGTCGAAGCCGAACAGCGGGAACGACTCGGTGAACGAGCCCCGGCCCAGGATGATCTCGGCGCGGCCGTGCGAGACGGCGTCGAGCGTGGCGAAACGCTCGAAGACGCGCACGGGGTCGTCGGAGCTGAGCACGGTGACCGCGGTGCCCAGCCGGATGCGCTCGGTGCGGGCGGCGATGGCGGCGAGCACGATCTCGGGTGCGGAGACCGCGAAGTCGTCGCGGTGGTGCTCGCCGAGGCCGAACCCGTCGACGCCGACCCGCTCGGCCAGCACGGCCTGCTCGACGACGTTGCGGATCACCTGCGCGTACGGAAGCTTCTGGCCGTGTTCGTCGACGGTGACGTCGCCGAAGGTGTCGAGTCCGAATTCCACCATGATCACTCTACCGAGCCGGCCGGCCCTTCAACCGGCGGCCCATCTCGCGCGCGATCTCGTTCCGGGCGTCGCGCTCGGCCAGCACCTGCCTCTTGTCGTACGACTTGAGACCGCGCGCCAGCCCGAGCTCGACCTTGGCCCAGCCCTCGTTGAAGTACATCGAGAGCGGCACCAGGGTGAGCCCGTTGCCGTCGCGCAGCTGGGCCAGGATCTTCAGGATCTCGGACTTGTGCAGCAGGAGCTTGCGGGTGCGGCGCGGCGCGTGGTTGGTCCAGCTGCCGTAGCCGTACTCCGCGATGTGCAGCCCGTAGAGCATGATCTCGCCCTCGTGCTCGCCGGCGAACGCGTCGACGAGCGACGCGCGGCCCTCGCGCAGCGACTTCACCTCGGTGCCGGCCAGCACGAGACCCGCCTCGTACGTGCGGAGGATCGCGTAGTCGTGCCGCGCCTTCTTGTTCGAGGCGATCATCTTGCGTCCGGTCTCCCTGCTCACGCAGGAACGATAGCTTTACGGCACCGGCCGCCGCATCGAATAAGTGACGCTGCTCAGCCGGTGGGGCTCGTTGTGGACGTGCATGGCGGCGCGGTCGAACGCCTGCCAGCCCGCCGCGCCGGCCCGGTTGAGGTGGCGCAGATCGTCGAAGCGCTCGTCGGTGCCCCAGCGCAGGGTGCCGCCGGGGTGGTGGAAGGTGGCCGTCCAGTCCATGAACCGGTCGGCGCCGAGCGTGCCGGCGGCGCGGTACTCGAGCCGCGCGTATTCCCAATTGGTCACCAGTGGATTATGCCGAAATGACCTTGGCCGCCGCGACCGGAGCGGCCAAGGGACGTTCCCTGCCATCCTCGGCCATTGTGGACGGAACGTGTCAGGGGTCACCCTGAAATCACCCTGAGTAGGATTCAGCTGACCTCGCGTCCGGGCTTACGCTCCGCCAGTCTGACACCACGTTTCGGGGGGAACGCATGGCTACGGGTGGGGTGGCGAGGCTGGTCTGCGGCCGCTGGTCGAAGTGGGTCGTGCTCGCGTTGTGGATCGTCGTGCTGGGCCTGGCCGGGCCGCTGGCCGGCAAGCTGGGCGAGGTGCAGGAGAACGACAACTCGGCCTGGCTGCCCGGCGGCGCCGAGTCGACCCAGGTGGCCGAGCTGCAACGGCAGTTCCAGCCGGACGACATCGCGCCGGCCATCGTCGTCTACGAGCGTGCGGGCGGCCTCACCGACGCCGACCGTGCCGCGGCCGCCGACGACGCGCGGGCCCTGGCCGGCACCGAGGGGGTCAGCGGGCAGATCGCCGGTCCGATCGAGTCGCCCGACAAGGCGGCCCTGGAGATCATCGTCCCCATCCGGATCGACAGCGACGGCTGGGAGGCCCTGCCCGACATCGCCGAGGGTGTCAAGAACACCGCCGAGGAGGGCGCGCCCGCCGGCCTCGACGTCTACCTGGCCGGCCCGGTCGCCGTCGCGGCCGACTCGGCCGGCGCCTTCGCCGGCATCGACGGCACCCTGCTCTACACGACGCTCGTCGTCGTCGCGATCATCCTGCTCATCACGTATCGCAGCCCGGTGCTGTGGCTGCTGCCGATCCTGACCGCGGGCGTGGCCCTGGCCGGCTCCCAGGCGCTGATCTATCTGCTGGCCAAGCACGCCGGGCTGACGGTCAACGCCCAGAGCGCGGGCATCCTCACCGTGCTCGTCTTCGGCGCCGGCACCGACTATGCCCTGCTGCTGGTCGCGCGCTATCGCGAGGAACTGCGCCGCCACGAGGACAGACACGAGGCTATGCAGTTCGCCCTGCACCGCGCGGGTCCGGCCATCATCGCGAGCGCGGCCACCGTGGCGATCGGCATGACCTGCCTGACCCTGGCCGAGCTCAACTCGACCGCCGGCCTGGGCCCGGTCGCCGCGCTCGGCATCGTGGTCGGGCTGGCCGCGATGGTCACCCTGCTGCCGGCGTTGCTGGTCATCTTCGGCCGCTGGCTGTTCTGGCCGGTGCGTCCCCGATTCGGCACGCCCGAGCCCACCGCCACCGGCGTGTGGGCCCGGCTCGGCGGCCGCATCGCCCGCCGTCCGCGGCGGGTGTGGATCACCACGTCGCTCGTGCTCGGCGCGATGGCGCTGGGGCTGTTGCAACTCAACGCGACCGGACTCAGCCAGGCCGACCAGTTCACCACCGAGCAGCCCTCGACGGTCGCCGAAGAGGCCCTGGCCCGGCACTTCCCGGCCGGCGGCGGTCAGCCCGTGACGGTGATCGCCAACGCGGCGAGCGCGGCCGAGGTCAGCCGGGGCCTGGCCGCGGTGCCCGGCATCAGCGAGGTCGCCGAACCGGTCGTACGCGGGAATCTGGCGCTCATCGACGGCACCCTGGCCAGTGCGCCCGACAGCAAGGCGGCGCAGCAGACGGTCGAGCGGGCCCGGGACGCTCTGCACGCCATCCCGGGCGCGGACGCGAAGGTCGGCGGCGGCTCGGCGATCCTGCTCGACATCAACACGGCCAACGACCACGACAACCGGCTCATCATTCCGCTCGTCCTGCTGGTCGTGCTGGTGATCCTCGGCCTGTTGCTGCGGGCGGTGGTGGCGCCTCTGATCCTCATCGGCACGGTCGTGCTCTCCTTCGCGGCGGCGCTGGGCGTCAGCGTGCTCGTCTTCCGGCACCTGCTCGACTTCCCGGCCGAGGACACGTCGTTCCCGCTGTTCGTCTTCGTGTTCCTGGTCGCCCTGGGCATCGACTACAACATCTTCCTGATGACCCGGGTACGGGAGGAGGCAGCGGCCCACGGCACCCGGCGCGGCGCCGTGATCGGCCTGGCCGCGACCGGCGGCGTCATCACGTCGGCCGGCATCGTGCTCGCCGGCACGTTCGCCGCGCTGGCCAGCCTGCCGCTGGTCGCCTTCGTCCAGATCGGGTTCACGGTGGCGTTCGGCGTCCTGCTCGACACGCTGATCGTCCGCTCGGTGCTGGTGACCGCGCTCAACCTCGACGTCGGCCGCTGGATGTGGTGGCCGAGCCGGCTCAGCCACAAGCTCGACGAGCCGGGCGACCGGACCGGAACGCCGTTGTCATCATCTGAACCCGAACTTACGCACTGAGCCTCCGGCCGCGCATCCTCGTCACGTCCGAACTGAGGAGGCGTGGCCGATGAAGGCTGTCCGTGTTCACTCCTATGGCAAGCGACCCTCGATCGACGACGTTCCGGAGCCGCGGATCAGCGGCCCGCTGGACGTGCTGGTGCAGGTCGGCGCGGCCGGACTGTGCCGCACCGACCTGCACATCATCGAGGGGCAGTGGGCCGGGAAGTCCGGCGTGCCACTGCCGTACACGATCGGTCACGAGAACGCCGGCTGGGTGCGCGAGGTCGGCAGCGCGGTCACCAACGTGTCGCCCGGCGACGCGGTCATCCTGCACCCGCTGGTGACCTGCGGGCTGTGCCGGGCGTGCCGCTCCGGCGACGACGTGCACTGCGAGAACTCCCGATTCCCGGGCATCGACACCGATGGCGGCATGGCCGACTACCTGCTGACCAGCGCGCGCTCGGTGGTCAAACTGGCGGACGGCCTGGAACCGGCGGCCGTGGCCGCGCTCGCCGACGCCGGGCTGACCGCCTATCACGCCGTACGGAAGGCCGTGCCCCTGCTGTACCCGGGCCGGACCTGTGTGGTGATCGGAGCCGGCGGGCTCGGCCACATCGGCATCCAGTGCCTGCTCGCGATGACCGCGGCCCGGGTCGTGGTGATCGACCCCAACCCGAAGGCCCGCGAGCTCGCCACCGAACTGGGCGCCCACGAGGTCGTGGCGAACGGCGACGACCTGACCGACAGCGCCCACGTGGTGCTCGACTTCGTCGGTGAGCAGGGCGCCGAGGCGCTCGGCCTGACGATGACCCGGCGGGCCGGCAGCTACTACGTGATCGGCTACGGCGGCGCCGTGAACATCCCGACGATCGATCTGATCTCGACCGAGCGCAACATCATCGGCAACCTGGTCGGTTCCTACAACGACCTCGACGAGCTGATGACGCTCGCCGCCCAGGGCAAGGCCACGCTGCACACCCGGCAGTACCCGCTGGCCGCGGTCAACGAGGCGATGGACGACCTCGAAGCCGGCCGGCTACAGGGACGCGGCATCCTCGTGCCCTGAGCAAGCGCTACCTGGCGCAACCGGTGCGGGCGGCCGTGGTGAGGGCGATGGCCCGTGTGGCACGCACGGCGCCCAGCCGCACGGCCCGCTCCACCGACCATCTGTCCTCGTGGAACCGCCGGGTCGGCATCGAGACGGCGACCGCGCCGACGAAGCGCCCGGCGGCGTCGGTGACCGGGGCGGCCATGCAGCTCAGGCCGTCCTGGAACTCGTCGACCTCGACCGCCAGACCGGTGCCGCGCACCTGCCTCAGCTGCCGGGCGAGCAGGCCCCGGTCGGTGACGGTGGCCGGGGTGACGGCCGGGGTGCCGGTGTGTTCGAGCAGGGTCTCGCGGTCGTCGGCGGGCAGGCGGGCAAGCATCAGTTTGCCGAAGGCAGTGGCGTGCGGGGCCTGATGGAAGCCGATGGCCCGCACCGGGCCCGGCGCCGCGGCGATGTGGTCGAGCACGCGCATGGCCCGTTCGACGGACTGCAGAACCCCGGTGCCCTTGTTCATCACCCCAGCCTGCGGCCCTGATAGAGATGGTGGAAGACCGTTGACTGATCGCGCGAAGGGACTCCCGACATGATCTTCATTACCGCCAAGTTCCCGATCAGGCCCGAGTTCGCGGACCGCTGGCCCGAGCTCGCCGGCCCGTTCACCACGGCGACGCGGGGCGAGCAGGGCTGCCTGTGGTTCGACTGGTCCCGCAGCCTCGACGACCCGACCGAGTACGTGCTGGTGGAGGCGTTCCGGGACGGTGACGCGGGCGCCGCCCACGTCGGGTCGGCCCACTTCCAGCAGGCCCAGCGGGACCTGCCACAGTACCTGCGAGCCACTCCCAAGATCGTGAGTCAGACCGTTGATCAGGATGATTGGTCCGAACTGGGGGAGCTCGCCGTCAAATAGGCGCACGGTCGTGCCCGACCGGAGGTTCACCGCAGTTGAGCGTTCTTCCTACCGTGGGTCCCCCGGGACCCAGGAGGAGATTCGTGCGCGTGGCCCTGGCCGCGGTGGTGGCGGCCGTGCTGCTGGCGGTCGGCGGCGTCGTTGTGTGGACGCTCCGCTCGCCGGTGACGGCCGTCCAGGTCAGCGCGACGCGCGGCGGCACGGTCACCACCGACGAGGGTGTCTCCGTGCGGTTCGCTCCCGGCGCGTTGAGCGAGGACACCCAGGTCCGCGTCGTCCCCCGGCCCAGCATCGCGGCGCCGCACGGGCTCACCTGGCTCACCGAGCCGGTCGACATCGAACTCGGCGACGCCCGCCTGCTGACGTCGGCCACCCTCCGGCTCCCGCTGCGCGAACCCGTGGGCGACGGGCTGACCACGGTGGTGTCGCGCGGCGAGGACGGGGTGTGGAGCGGTCAGGGCGGCATGATCGACCCGGCGAACAGCACGATCACCACGATCGTCGGGCGCCTCTCGATCCTGTCGGCCGGCCGGACGAAGGTCCCGGGGCCCGGCCTGTCGGCGGGCGCCGGCGCGTACGACGCCGCTGACCCCGAGTGCGGCACCACCCGCTCCGACCGCTGGACGGCCCGGGCCGAGGGCGGCGCCGTGAAGACGTGCGTGGCCGCGGGCGCTGCCGACCGGCCGGCCCTGCTGCGGGTGGCGAGCAACCGCGCGTCCGGCCAGTTCGCCGAGCTCGGGGACTACCCGCCGATGACGATCGCTCAGCCGGGCGGACCGAGCCTGGCCGGCGCGGTCTGGCGCGGGGTGGCCGAGGTCGACCGCGACCACACATTCCTGCCCGGCAAGGGCACGCTCGACCTGTCGCTGCCGGGCAGCTACCGCACGATCGACTTCGTCACCCGCACCGGCCTCGACGTCACCGTCGCCGAGTACGTCGTCGAGGTCATGAGCCGCGCGTTCGTCCCGGCCGCGGTGACGGTGCAGGCCGTACGGTGCGTGCTCGCCCTGCCCGCGGCCGCCCTGACCCGCGAGAACCAGGTGCTCGCGTGCGTGGCCGGGGCGCTGGCGACCGAGCGGATCCTGCCCGGCGCGGTGGCCGGCACCGACGAGAAGCTGGCCCGGCAGAACCGTGACGGCAGGAACCAGGCCGTGCTGACAGCGATCCGCGGCCTGCCCGCCGTGGTCGCCGGGCGCGGGGACGACGGCGACGACGCCGGCTGGCGCGTCGTCGCCGAGCGCAGCCCGGTGATCCCCCGCAAGGCCCTCAACGAGCCCGGGGGCGCCATTCCGGCCTCGGTGGTGGCGACCCAGGAGAGGCTGTACGCGACCGCGCTGCGGGACGCCCTGCCGGAGGCGTTGCCCCCGGCCGGCCTCGTGTGGTCGAACACGACGCTGTCCGGCCGGCGGGTCACCGGAGCCGTGGCCGCCCTGGTCACCACGCCGCCGCTGCGCTGGCCGTGCGACGAGACCGCCCGCGACGGCTACGTCTACGGCCTGGCCGACCCCAACCTGCTCACCTATCCGGCCCGGCTGATCGATCTGGGCCTGCCGCCCGAGGACGTCGGCATCGTGCGGCAGACTGCCGCGGGTGGCCGGGACTACCGGCTGTGCATCGCCCTGGACGGAACCTGGACGTCACTCACCCACGGCCTGCCGGTCGGCGGCTTCCCGTCGGACGAGGCGACGCGGGTGGGCGCGATGGGACCGGGCGAGTGCCGGCCCGACCTGGGCGGCGCGTTCGTCCCGGCCGACGCCGGGTGCCGCAGCTCGGCGCGGGCCGACCTCGACGGCGACGGCCGGACGGACACCCTGCTGGTCTATCAGCGGGCCGGGAGCTGGACGGCGCGGGCGGTTCTCGCGGCCGGCCGGGTCTTCGACCTCGCGCTGCCGTACGGGCGGGACGAGAAGCCGGTTCCGGCGGGCGAGCTCGACCTCGACGGTCAGACGGGCGAGGAGGTGGTGCTCCGAACCGGAACGGCGTTGCGGCTGCTCTCGCTCGAGGCAGCGGGCCTGGTGCTGGTCGACAAGGAGTTCGCCACCGCGTCCTCGCTGGTCCGCACGGCCGGCCTCGGCTGCTCGGACGTCAACCACGACGGCCGCCCCGAGCTGGTCGAGGCGGGCTCGGTCTTCGACCGGGATCCGGCCACCGGCGCGATCGTCGGCGCGCGGACCACCGAGACCCGCTGGACGTGGGCGGGCAAGACGCTGAACCGCGGCGAGACGATCCGGCGCAGCCTCACCGGGGGCCAGGCGATCGCGGTGGCCGCTCCGCCGTACCGGGACGTCACCTGCTCCTGGCGCTGAGCGCCAGGAGCAGATCGCCGGCTAGTTGTCCTCGTCCTCGTCGGCCTTGACGAACGTGCCGACCTCGTGCTGCTTGCAGAGCGCCAGGTACTTGCCCTTGCACAGGCTGGCCTGCGGGATGTACTTGTCCTCGGCGACGACCTTGTTGATGTTCTCGAGGGTGATCGCCTCGGGCGGCAGGCTCACGAACGGCACGTACGCGCCCGACTCGGGGTCCTTCAGGGTGTTCGAGACCGTCGGCTTCTCGTTGTTGAAGAGCTTGACGGCGAGGTTGGCCGCGTTGACCGCCTCGAGCTTGGTGGCCTTGTAGACCGTCATGCACTGCTCACCGGTCAGCAGGTTCTGCAGCCCCTCGAGGGTCGCGTCCTGCCCGGTGACCGGCACGATGCCGTTCAGCTTCTTCTTGCGCAGCACCTTGATCACGGCGTCGCCGATGCCGTCGTTGGCCGCCAGCACACCGCGGATGTTCGGCGCCTGCGAGAGCATCTGCTCGAAGATCTTGGTGGCGTTGTCCGGGTCCCAGTCCTCCACCCACTGGTCGGGGCCCTTGGTGAACTCGGCCGCGTCGTACTTCTCGTTCAGCGGCACGTCGTAGCCCTCCTTGAACAGGTGGGCGTTGT
The DNA here is from genome assembly GCF_019710575.1 of Paractinoplanes polyasparticus. Lineage (GTDB taxonomy): Bacteria > Actinomycetota > Actinomycetes > Mycobacteriales > Micromonosporaceae > Actinoplanes > Actinoplanes polyasparticus. The sequence goes on from NZ_JAHWFK010000032.1 coordinate 200,014, forward strand.
TGTCCGACGGCGAACCGTTGAGCTGCGCGATGACCGGGTTCTGGACGCCCTTGGTCTCCAGGCACTTGATCAGGCCGTACGCCTGGAGACTGCCCACCTTGTTGTTGTCGAAGCTGACGTAGTAGTCGGCCCCGCCGTTCAGGGTGAGGCGGTCGTAGTCGATCGTCGGGATCTTCTTGGCCCGGGCCTTCTCGAGGACCGCCTTGCCGCTGATCGAGTCGAGGTTGGCGATGATCAGCACCTTGACGCCACTGTTGATCATCGACTCGCCGATCTGGACGAACTTGGCCCGGTCGCCCTGGGCGTTCACGATCTCGACCGGCACCTTCGCCTCGTCGAACGCGGCCTTGAGGTACTTCGGGTCCTCGTTCTTCCAGCGGACCGAGCTCTCGGTGTCGGGCAGGATCACGCCGACGCGGGCCTTGCCGTTGCCCGACGAGGTGTTGCCGCTGCCACTACCCGTGTCACCCGAATCACCGGAGTCATCACACGCAGTCATGGTGGCCGTCGCCATCAGGCCGACGGCGGCGATAGCCAACAGTTTCTTGCGCATTTGGTGGGTCGTCCTCTCCGATGAAACTCGACCTGTCCGGCCCTGGCGAAGGGCCGACCAAGTATCAGGCAGACCGGGCGCGCCCGACAGGGGGTACGGCACCGGGAAGAAAAATAGTTCATTTCCCGTCCGTGAGCACACTGGCATCACAGACTGTGCACAACCTGGCGATCTTGCCTGGTCAACCTTCGTCGGCGAGGGTACCCGCCGGCCCGGCCCGCGCCGACCGGCGGCGAAACAGATGATCCGGATCTGTACGGAAGGACGACCGGATCCCTCACCTGGCCGCGCGAAGGGGTCCGATCGTCGCCACCACGGCGCCCACCACCCGGCGGAGCAGGTCAGTTGTAGTTCAGCTCGCCGGTGCGGGTCCGCTTCAGCTCGAAGAAGTCGGGGTAGCCGGCCAGCGCGACGGCGCCGTCGAAGATCTTCGCTGCCTGGTCGCCGCGCGGAATGCTGCTGAGCACCGGGCCGAAGAACGCGACCCCGTCGATGTGGATGGTCGGGGTGCCGACGTCGTCGCCGACCGGGTCCATGCCCTCGTGGTGGCTCTTGCGCAGCGCCTCGTCGTACTCGGTGCTCGCCGCCGCCTCGGCCAGGCTCGCCGGCAGGCCCACCTCGGCCAGAGCCTCGCGTACGACCTGCTCGAAGTCCTTGTTGTCGTGGTTGTGGATGCGGGTGCCGAGGGCGGTGTAGAGGTCGCGCAGCACCCCGTCGCCGTGCTGCTGGGCGGCGGCGGTGACCACCCGGACCGTGCCCAGGGAACGGTCGACCAGGTCGCGGTACCACTCGGGCAGGTCGCGGCCCTCGTTCAGGACGTACAGGCTCATCACGTGGAAGCGCAGATCGATGTCGCGCTGCTTCTCGACCTCGAGGATCCAGCGGGAACTGATCCAGGCGAACGGGCAGGCGGGATCGAAATAGAAATCAACTCTCGTCACGTCTCCACGGTACGAGGCGATCGGCCCGAACCGGAGAGCAATCACGGGCGATCCGAGTGGGCCGATCTGCGAGCCAGGACGAGTCCCGGAACGGTGCTCACGGTGAAGCCGGCCGCCGTCAGGTCGGCGACGACCGCGGGCAGCGGGCTGGCCCGGTAGTACATGACGAACGGCGGGCGCCACACCGCGTTCCGCACCCGCATGGCCAGGTCGAAGCCGACCGTGGCCCAGTGCGAGACCGACAGCACCGGCGGCGGCTCCCCGACGGCCAGCGCGAACAACCCGCCCGGCCGCAGCGCGCGCCACACCCCCGCGAAGAGGGCGGGCCGCTCGGCCGGCAGGAAGTGGCCCAGCGCGCCGAAGGAGACGGCGAGGTCGAAGCCCTCGGCGAACGGGAGCGCCCGCGCGTCGGCCCGCACAAAGGTGGCCCCCGGATGCGCCGCCCGGGCCTGCGCGAGCATGCCGGCGCTGAAGTCGACGCCGGTGATCCGCTCACACCGGGACGCGAGCACTGACATGCCGGCGCCGGTGCCGCAGCAGACGTCCAGTCCCGCGTCGAACGGGCCGAGGCCCGACAGCGCCTCGGCCGTGGCGTCGAGGATGCTGTCGGGCGTACGGAACGGGGTGTGGTCGAACTTGGGGGCGAGCAGGTCGTAGCCGCGCTCGACCGACGACAGCGCCTGCACGCACAGCTCGCGCAGCGAGGGACCCCGGGGCGAGAACAAGGTCGTCACCAGTTGACGGCGATGTACTTCGACTCCAGGTATTCGAGCAGGCCCTCGTGCCCGCCCTCCCGGCCGATGCCGCTCTGCTTCACCCCGCCGAACGGCGCGGCCGGGTCGCTGACCAGCCCCCGGTTGAGGCCCACCATGCCGGCCTCGATCGCCTCGCTGACCCGCAGCCCGCGGGCCAGGTCGCCGGTGTAGACGTACGCCACCAGCCCGTACTCGGTGTCGTTGGCCAGCCGCACGGCCTCGTCCTCACCGGTGAACGTGACGATCGGGGCGACCGGGCCGAAGATCTCCTCCCGGAGGATGGCCGAGTCGGGCGCGACGCCGGTCAGCACCGTCGGCGGGTAGTAGAAGCCGGCCCCGTCGGGACGGCTGCCACCGGTCTCGGCCTTGGCTCCCGCCTCGAGCGCGCCCTTGACGAGCGAGTCGACCTTGGCCACGGTGTCCTCGTTGACCAGCGGGCCGACCTGCGTCGATTCCTCGGTGCCGGGACCCACCCGCAGCTGCGACATGCGCGCGGCGAGCCGCTGCGAGAAGTCGGCCGCGACCGGCGCCTCGACGTAGAACCGGTTGGCCGCCGTGCAGGCCTCGCCGCCGTTGCGCATCTTGGCGATCATCGCGCCCTCGATGGCCGCGTCCAGGTCGGCGTCCGCGAAGACCAGGAACGGCGCGTTGCCGCCGAGCTCCATCGACGTGTTCACGACGCCCTCGGCGGCCTGGGCGAGCAGCAGCCGGCCGACCTCGGTGGAGCCGGTGAACGACAGCTTGCGTACCCGCGGGTCCTTCAGCATCCGCCCGACGACCTTGCCCGAGCTGCGCGACGGCAGCACGTTGACGACACCCGAGGGCACCCCGGCCTCGGCCAGGATCGCCGCCATGGCCAGGGCGGTCAGCGGGGTGTCGCTGGCCGGCTTGAGCACAACCGTGCAGCCGGCGGCCAGCGCCGGGCCGATCTTGCGGGTGGCCATCGCGGCCGGGAAGTTCCACGGCGTGACCAGCACACAGACGCCGACCGGCTGTCGCGTGACCAGGATGCGGTTGGCGCCCGAGGGAGCGGTCGCGAGCTCACCGGCGCCGCGGACAGCTTCCTCGGCGAACCAGCGGAAGAACTCGGCCGCGTACGTCACCTCGCCCTTGGCGTCGACCAGGGCCTTGCCGTTCTCCAGGCTGATCAGCTCGGCCAGCTCGCCGGCCCGCTCGGTCATCAGCTCCCAGGCCCGGCGCAGGGCTTCCCCCCGTACGCGGGGAGGGGTGGCGGCCCAGGCCGGGCCGGCCTCCGCCGCCGCGTCCACCGCCGCGACGGCGTCGCTCTCACCGCCGTCCGCGACCGAGGCGATCACCTCGCCGCTCGCGGGGTCGAGCACGTCGAAACGGTTCCCGGACGACGCGGGAACCCACTTACCGCCGATGAAGAGTTCAGTTTCCACGGTTCCAGCATGGTCCAGGTCGCTTTTCGGCGCCACGGTTGCGAGTAAGCGACGCGGCATGACCGCCAGCCCCCGACCCCGGTGAAGTTCGCCGCCGGCACCGCCGTCATGGGGGTAGCGTTCCTGCTGTTCCTGCTGTTCCTGCTGTTCCTGCTGTTCCTGCTGTTCCTGCTGTTCCTGCTGTTCCTGCTGTTCCTGCTGTTCC
>NZ_JAHWFK010000033.1 GCF_019710575.1 Paractinoplanes polyasparticus
TGCCGTTCGCGGGAACAGCGAGCGTGCCGCTGCTGGGACTGACCGGCATCCTGCTCGTCTTCACGATCGCCGAGCTGCTGCTCTCCCCGGTCGGGTTGTCGCTCGCCACCAAGCTGGCGCCGGAAGCCTTCCGCACCCAGATGGTGCCCTGTTCTTCCTGTCGGTCGCCCTGGGCACGGCGCTGTCCGGCACCCTGGCCGGCTACTACAGCGAGGACAACGAGGTGCTGTACTTCGGCGTCCTGGGCGCGATCGCCATCGTGCTCGGCGCCGCCCTGCTGGCCCTGGCCCCGATGCTGCGCCGCCTGATGGCGGCGTGAAGTGACTACGCCTCGTCCTGCCGCGGCGGGCGGGGCGTGCGCAAGTACTCGATGTAGGCCATAGCGACGGTGACGGCGACCGGCACGGCCAGAGACCACCAGATGCCGTACGCGAAACCCAGCACCACCGCCACCGGCAGGCCGAGGCCGAGGGTCAGACAGCCGGCGAAGAAGACCGCCGGCGGCTCGTCATCCGGGGCGGCGACCGGTGGCGCGACGGCGGGCGGCAGCTCGGGGTGCGGGACGGGCAGGTCGGCGAAGACCTGCAGGAGCTCGGACTGGGTGCGGGCCAGGTTCGTGGCTTCCAGGCGCCGCTCGTACTCGGCCGGATCGAACCTCTTCTCGACCAGGTGCTCCGCCAGCGCCTGGTGGGCCGACGCCCTTTCCGGGGTGCCGATCAGCCGGTCGGGCGTGGGGCTGTGATCATCCGGTACGCCGTCCCCCACCACCGTCACGGCGACAGCGTAGCGGGACTCCGCACGGCACGTTCGGTGAAGGCATTCACTGCCATCGCCACCAGTGCGAGCACGGCGGCGTTGAGACAGTGCCACAGCCAGTATCCGTCCACGCGCCGGACGGTAGCGATCCAAGGCATCGCCGGCGTGAACGACGGGCGGCCGGCGGGTCACTGCGGCGGTGGCGGCGCCTGGGCTGCCGCGGCCAGGCCGGCGATGGCGGTGGCGGCGCGGACGAAGTCGTTGGCGGCCAGGTCGCCGATGGTGGCTATGCCGAAGGCCAGGCGCAGGCCCTCGGCCTCCTCGTCGCTGACGCCGGAGAGGGCGGCCACGGGGGCGTTGACCAGGTCGGTCAGCGGCAGGTCGCGGAAGGGCTCGTCGAGCAGGGCGTCCAGGTTCACCGAGACGGGCATGACCGCAGCATCTCACGGTCCACTGTGCACGCCGGGCTCGTTTCGGATGGTGCGAACCATCCGCACGATGGGGACCGGGGCGCCGCCTCGGCCGTCCTCGATCCGTTCCACCTCCTGGAAGCCGTAGCTGCGGTAGAGCGGCTCGCCGGACAGGGTGGCCATCAACTCGAGCCGGGTGTAGCCCTCGGCGGCGGCGGCCCGCTCGCACAGGCCCAGGATCAGGCGGCCGACCCCGCGCCGGGTGAAGGCGGGGTGGGTGTACATGGCCCGCACCTTGGCCGGGTCCTTCGCGGGGTCGAGCAGGGAGGTGTCGCGGGTCGCGGAGTGGTCGCCGCCGTAGAGCGTGGCCCGCCGGCTCCACCCGCCGCACCCGGCGAGCACGCCGTCGGACTCGATCACGAAGTACGTCCGGTCGTCGATCAGCTGGGTGTCGAGCCCCATGATGGCCGCGCTGCTGCGGATCTGCTCGTCGGTGAGAAATCCCTTCTGCAGCTCGGCGATCGCGAGGTCGACCAGTGCCCGGAGCGCGCCGAGATCATCCGGCGTCGCCAGTCGATGGGTGAGAGTCACGCCCCGATCCAACCCGCTTGACAGGTTCCCGGTCCAGGCGCATCGTGTTAATCGATTAACACGAGGGGGGAACGATGGGCGCGCGGAAGCCGACTCTACGGTCGGTGGCGGAAGCGGCGGGGGTGTCGACGGCCACTGTGTCGTACGCGTTCAGCCGGCCCGACCGGGTGTCGGCCGAGGCCCGGGCGCGGGTGCTGACGGTGGCCGGGGAACTGGGTTACGCGGGGCCGGACGCCAAGGGTCGCTCGTTGCGAACCGGGCGGACCGGTGCCGTCGGCGTCATCTTCACGACCGGGCTGACGTACGCGTTCACCGACCCGTACGTGACGGCCATGCTCGCGGGGCTGGCCGAGGCGCTGGAGCCGAGCCGGACGAGCCTGGTGTTCATCCCGTTCGGCGAGGTGAACGCGGGCATGGCGCCCGACGAGGTGCGGCGGTCGGTCGACGCGGTGCACCGCGCGATGATCGACGGCGCGGTGGCCGACGGGCTCGACGACGACCACCCGGCCGTCCGGGTGCTGGCCGAGCGCGGCATCCCCCTGGTGCGCTCGAACGAGACCGCCGCCGGGCCGTCGGTGGTGATCGACGACCGGCAGGCCGGGCGGGATGTGGGCCGGCACCTGGCCGGGCTCGGGCACCGGGACATCGTGGCCCTGGTGGCCACGCCGCACGAGCCGGGGCGGGTGGTCGAGGTGACCGGACAGACGCCGCTCTTCCCGTACTCGCGGCTGCGCCTGACCGGGCTGCGCGAGTCGCTGCCGGCCGATACCCGGCTACGGGTGATCAGCGGGGGCAGCAACTCCGCGCTCGCGGGGCAGGTGGCGGCCAGGGCTGTGCTGCACGGGTCGGAGAGGCCGACGGCCATCGCCGCCGACAGCGACGTGCTGGCCGCGGCCGTCGCCGGGGTGGCTCGCGAACGCGGTCTCTGGCTGGGGGCCGGGCTCTCGCTCACCGGGTTCGACGACCAGCCGGTGGCGGCCGAGCTCGGCCTCACCACGGTGCGTCAGCCCGTACACCGGAAGGGTTTTCTGATGGGACGCATGCTGGTCGACCCGGGCGCGGAACGGGGGCGGATCACCCTGCCGACCGAGCTGGTCGTCCGCCGCAGCACCGGGCCGGCCCCCTCCGTACGGCTGGGAGAATGACGATGTGGTCCGATGAGGTCGACCTCGACGCCTACCTCGAGCGCATCGGCGAGACGGCGCCGGTGCGTCCGGATGCCGCGACGCTGACCCGCCTGCACCGCGCGCACGTGGCCGCGATCCGCTTCGAGAATCTCGACGTGATGCTGGGCCGCCCGATCGACGTCACCCTCGCCGCCGTCGAACAGAAGCTGGTGCGCCGGGGCCGGGGCGGCTACTGCTACGAGCACGCCACCCTGTTCGGCGCTGTCCTGCAGGCGATCGGCTTCCGGGTGGACAGGCTGCTCGCCCGCACCGGCGATCCGCTGGAGGAGCCGCGACCGCGCTCGCACATGACGCTGCGGGTGGCCGCCGGCGACGAGGTGTGGCTGGCCGACGTGGGCTTCGGCAGCGGGCTGCTCGAACCACTCCCCCTCGCGGCCGGGCGGCGACATCGGCAGGGAGCCTGGGAGTACGAGCTGGTGGTCGGGCCGGACGGGGCGTGGCGGCTGCGCGAGGGGGCCGAGAGCACGTGGCGCACCGTGCAGACGTTCACCGAGGAGCCGCAGTACCCGGTGGACGTCGAGGTGGCCAACTACGACACGTCGACCAACCCGCGGTCGCCGTTCACCCAGCGCTGCATCGTGATGCGCAAGAACGCGGGCGCGGTGCACAGCCTGATCGGCCGCGAGTACAGCGTCGAGCGGCCGGGGCGGCCCGCACGGCGCGAGACGCTGAGCGACCAGGATTTCGCGTCCGCGCTGCGCACCGAGTTCGGGTTGCGGCTCGAGCCGGCCGAGGTGCGAATGCTGACCGCGACGCTCTGAGCCACGATGCAGGAATTGGCCGCCTCGCGGGCGGGGCGGCGGCTTTACGGTAGCCGCATGACCGTGGGGTTTCTGGGGCTCGGCGTGATGGGGCGGCCGATGGCGGCCAACCTGGCGAAGGCCGGCGTCGAGCTGGTCGTCTGGAGTCGTACCGACCGCGGGGACACGCCGCCGGGCGCCGTCCGCGTGACCGAGCCGGGCGAGGTGTTCCGCCGGGCCGGAGTCGTGATTCTCATGCTGGCGACCGAGCAGGCGATCGACAGTCTGCTGCCGGCGGAGCTCGGCGGGACGCTGGTCGTCCACATGGGCACCACGAGCCCGGAATACTCGGCCGGGCTGGGCGCCCGGATCAGGGACGCGGGCGGCCGGTACGTCGAGGCGCCGGTCTCCGGGTCGCGCGGGCCGGCCGAGGCGGGCGAGCTCATCGCCATGATCGCCGGCGATCCGGAAGACCTTTCCCGCGTACGCCCGATTCTCGCGCCCCTGTGCCGCCAGGTGTTCGAGTGCGGGCCCGTGCCGGGCGCGCTGCTGCTGAAACTGTCGGTCAACACCTTCCTGATCAGCATGGTGACCGGTCTGGCCGAGGCCTTCCACTTCGCCGAGGGACACGGGGTGGAGGCGGACCTGCTGCGGCAGGTGCTCGACGCCGGGCCGATGGCGAGCGCCGTCTCCCGCGGCAAGGGCGGCAAGCTGGTCGACGGCGATTTCGCGGTGCAGGCGGCGATCCACGACGTGCTCAAGAACAACGAGCTGATCGTGTCGTCCGCGCGCCGCCGCGGCATCACGTCGCCGCTGCTGGACGTCTGCCGCGACCTGTACGCGTCGGCCGCCGCCTCCGGTCACGCCGAGGCGGACATGGCGGCGGTTGTCCACGCCTTCGGAGAGCCGACTCACTAGGCTGCGCTGGTGGCGAAGTACTTCGACGTGCACCCGGACAACCCGCAGGCGCGTTCCATCCGTCAGGTGGTCGACATCGTCCGGGGCGACGGGGTGATCGCCTACCCGACCGACTCGCTGTTCGCGCTGGGGTGCCGGATGGGCAGCAAGGCGGGCCTCGACCGGATCCGCGAGATCCGGCACCTGGACGACCGGCACCACTTCACCCTGATGTGCCGCGACTTCGCCCAGCTGGGCCAGTTCGTGCAGATCAACAACGCGGCCTTCCGCGCGGTGAAGTCGGCGACCCCGGGCCCGTACACGTTCATCCTGCCCGCCACCAAGGAGGTGCCGCGCCGGCTGCTGCACCCGAAGAAGAAGACCGTCGGCGCGCGCATCCCCGGCCACGTCGTGGCCCAGGCGATCCTGGCCGAGCTGGGTGAGCCGCTGCTGTCGACCACCCTGCTGCTGCCCGGTCAGGACGAGCCGATGACGATGGGCTGGGAGATCAAGGAGACGCTCGACCACGTGGTCGACGCGGTGGTCGACTCGGGTGAGGGCGGTGTCGAGCCCACGACCGTGGTCGACCTGTCCGAGGGCGAGCCCGAGATCCTGCGCGTGGGCGCGGGCGACCCGGCCCGGTTCGAGTAGTCAGCCCGGTTCGAGTGGTCAGCTCGAGAGCGCGCCGTCCGCGCCCAGGGCCAGGATGACCAGTCCGCCGCGGTGGTCGGTGGCGGTCAGGCGATGCTCGTCGAGGCGTTGCAGGGACGCGACCCCCGCGCCGAACTCGCCGGCGAGCGTCGGGCCGACCGGCGGGCCGGTCCAGTCGACAGTCCACGAGAAGAGCCGGAACTCGTACGACGCGGCGACCACGACCGTGCTCTCGGCCGTGCCGAGCAGGGCCACCGTGCGTACGGGCTCGGGCGCGCGCAGCGTGATGCCGCGTTCCACCTCGAAGCTCACCGGGTCGAGCCGGGCCACCCGCACAGCCTGGTGGGCGGCCGACGCGATGACCCGGTCGCCCAGCGCGTCGATGGCGCCGACGCGCAGGTCGTGCTCGACGACCACCGACCGGTTGCCGGGCGGGCCGGCCGTGACGACGCGCCCCTCGGCGGCCAGCACGCCGTTGCGGAACGGCCGGGTCGGCGCGGGTAGCGCGGGCAGGGACAGCCCGGAGGTCAGCGGCACGCCGGAGGTGCCGTCGAGCAGGTAGGGCCGGGTCGCGAAGGTGGCCGTGGCCAGCACCGGCCCGCCCACGGCGAGCGAGCAGGTGCGGATCGTCGGGTCGGTCAGCCGCCACACCGGCCGGCTCGACGGGTCGACGGCGAACACCGCTCCGTCGTACGCGCCCGCCAGCACATGCCGGCCGTCGGCCGACCAGGTGACCGAGCGCAGCGGCGCGTCGCCCGCGCGCAGGGTGCGGATCGGGTCGAGGTGGGCGTTGCGCAGCTCGATCGCGCCGTCGCGGCGGGCCAGGGCCAGGGTCGACGAGTCGGGCGACCACGCGCAGGCCTCGACGGCGGGAGCGGCCCGGCCGGCCAGCGGGGATCTGTCCTGAGCCAGGTCGCGGACGGCGACGAAACCGCTCGCGCCCACGGTGGCCACCAGGCCGCTCGCGCTCACGTCGAGGCGCGCACAGTCGTCGATCTCGCCCAGGTAGGTCTCCCCGAACGCCTGCCACACGGCCGCCCGCCCGTCGGCCAGCAGGCAGAGCAGATGCTGACCGTCGGGCATCCACGAGACGCCGGTGACCGCGGCCGGGTGACCGCCGAGGACCTTCATGAGGTGGGGCGGGCGGTCGTCGACGACCCGCCACACCGCGGCCGTGCCGTCGGCCGAGCCGGTGGCCAGCAGATCGGACGCGCCCGGGTTCCAGGACGCGGCCAGCACGGCCGATCGATGGGCAAATTCGGTCAGGGTCACGGGACGGGCAGGGTCGCTGGTCTCCCACACGGCCACCGTTCCCGCCTGGGTGCCACTCGCCAGCCGCCGGCCGTCGGCCCGGAAGGCGACGCAGTTGACCGGCGCGGCCGGCGCCGGGGCGCTCCCTGCTTTCACGCGACATATGCTGGACACCCCGTCGCAATGAGTCAATACCGAAGTCGGTCCTTAGCGGTCGGTCAGCCGACCGGTTGAAGTCTCAGCAGACCCGGGCGGCGGCTCGGCAGCGGCCCGATCGCTGCGGTGATCGCCCTGCGCAACCGCTCCTGTTCACCCGCCCGGTCGTGGTGCCACGCCGTTCCCCACAGGCGGTGCAACCGCCAGCCGAGCCCGGTGAGCACGGCAGCGTTGAGCCGGTCACGGTCGCGGGCCGCGCCCATCGAGCCGTAGAACGGGCCGTCGCACTCGATGCCGAGCACGTAGCCATGGCCCGGCGTGGGGTGCCGCACGCCGATGTCCACCCGGTACCCCTGACCGCCCACGCCGGCGTTCGCCTCGTACCCCCACGACCGCACCGTCTCGAGCACTGAGGACACGAACGGGTCGGCGGCCGCGGCCGGGGCCGGGGCGGCGGCCAGGCCGCGCTCGGCGAAATCCAGGTAGGCGGCGAGATGCCGTACGCCCGGGTTGGCCGACTCCGGGATGTCGCGCGACCGGATCGACGAGATGATCTCGACGCGGCGCCGGGCCCGGGTGATCGCCACGTTGAGCCGCCGCCAGCCGTTGGGCTGGTTGAGGGCGCCGAAGTTGCTGCTGACCCGTCCCTGCTCGTCGCGGCCGTACCCGATCGAGAAGATCATCACGTCGCGCTCGTCGCCCTGCACCGACTCGAGGCTCTTCACGAAGAAGCCGGTGAGCCGGTCCCCGTCGAGTAATCGTTCCAGCCCCGGATGGCGGGCCGCCGCCCGCTCGACGGCCGCCTCGATCGCCTCCGCCTGCGCCACCGAGAACGTGACCACGCCCAGCGACAGGTCGGGCCGGGTGGTCAGGCACGAGATGATCCGCCCGGCCACCGCCTCCGCCTCGACCGGGTTGTCCCGGGCGCCGCCGCGGCGGTAGACGCCGGCCGCCGGCACCAGTTCGACACCGGCCTCCGGATCGGCGCCGGCGCTCGGGAAGGTGAGCAGCCGGCCCTGGTAGAAGCGGTGGTTGGCGAAGGCGATCAGCGCCTCGTGCCGGCTGCGGTAGTGCCGGCCCAGGCCGAGGACGGGGAAGGCGCCGCAGGCCTCGGCCAGCTCCAGCACCGACTGGAAGTCGTTGACGTCGGTGCCGTCGTCGCGGTCGGCCCGGGTCGAGAAGAAGGAGGTCGGCGGCAGCTGGCGGTCGTCGCCCGCCGCGATCATCGCATCGGCCCGGTAGACGCAGTTGATCGCGTCGGCCGGCGCGATCTGGGACGCCTCGTCGAAGAGGACGACGTCGAAGGTCAGGTCGGGCGGCAGGTACTGGCTGACCGCGAGCGGGGACATGAGGAAACACGGCTTGGCGGCCTGGACGGTCTCGCGGGCCTGGCCGATCAGGTCGCGTACGGGAAGGTGGCGGTTCTGCTTGCGGCCCTCGCGCCGCAGCAGGGCGACCTCGTCCGGGCGATCCAGCCGGCGGGCCTCGACGGCGGCGCTGATGACGGCGGGCGCCTCGACGGCCAGGGCGGCGTCCAGGACGCGGAACTCCTCGACCAGACGGTCGCGCTCGAGGCCGTCGACCGGGCGCAGGCGCTCGTCGTCGCGCAGCACGGCATCGACCCAGGCTGTCCACAGAGCACGCTCGACCACCGGCCGGATCTGCTCGGCCGGCAGGTCCCGGCAGAAGTCGGCGGTCTCGTCGGGGAGCAGGCTGCGCGCGTGCTCGTACCCGAGTCGTTCCTGCTGCCCGTGCGGGTCGTCGAGCAGCCGCGCCAGCAGGTCGCCGTCGATCTCGCGGGCCGACGCGAAGGCCGCGGCCACGGCATCGCGGGCCTTCTGCCAGTCGCCGACGCACTCGGTGAGCGCACGCCCGTCACCCTCGATGAGAGGCTTCCCGCGTGCTTCCCGCGCCCAGGCGATCGCGTCGGCGCCGACGTCGGTCGCGTGGAAGACGGCGGTGCTGCGCAGCCGGGCCAGATGGGCGGCCTCGGCCAGATCGACGTGGCGCCCGAGCACCCGGTCGAAAGCGTCGAGGGCCTCGGCCGCCTCGATGAGCGGCCCGATGGCGGCCCGCCGGCGGGCCGCGGCGGAGCTCAGAGTCTCCGTCGGCGGTTCCCACCCGGCGACGATGCGGGCCTGCCGGGCCAGCCGCACCAGGGCCGGATCGGACGCCGTACGGCAGATCAGGTCGGCCGCCGCGGGCAGGGCGCCGGGCGGGCTGAGCCGGATCAGGTCGGCCGCGGTCCGCAGGGCGTCCTCGACCGCCGGCTCGCCCCGCCGGTAGCGGCCGAGCAGCGGGGCGTACTGCCGTTCGGCCGCCGCCCGCTCCCGCAGCGCCCGCTGCCAGGCCACGGCCGCGCCGAGGTGCGCGACGGCGTCGGCCGGCGACACCGTGGGCAGGGCGAACCCGGCGACGGCGTCCCAGTCCCGGCGGTACGCGGGCAGCAGCTTGCGCAGCCCACGATGCTCATGGGTGAGCCGGTCGGCCAGCTGCTCCACGGGCTGGTCGACGATCGCGTCGAGGAACCACCGGCGGCACTCGGCGCCGGTCGTGGCCACCGCCTCGGCGCACCGGCGCAGCACGGCCGCCGCCTCGGCGACCCCGGTGAGCACGCCGGGCCCGAACCAGAACGGCTCGGGCCGGTTGGCGCGGGCCGCCAGCTCGGCGACGGCGGCGAACCGGCCCAGGTCGGCGAACGTGGTCACCTCGGGCAGGCCGAGCCGGACGGCGAGCGGACCGGCCGCCGGCAGCATGTCGTCGAGGGCGTCCGCCTCCACGGTGTGACGGCGGGCCGCGGCTTCAGCGGCGGTGGCGGTCAGGGTGGACTGCTCGAGGTTGGGCGGGTGCGCTTCGGGCAGCTCGTCCCACTCGACGCCGGCCGCCTCCCGCACCTGCCGAGCGGCGTCGGCGAAACTCCGGAGCTGCTCGTCGGCGCGATCGATCGCATCCGGGGTTGGCGCGGTCAGCCACTCGTCGGGCACCGTGGCGGGCCGGTTCGCCGCGTGCGTGACCAGGGCGGCGAGCGCTCCGGCGTCGGCCGGGAGACTCAGGCCGTACGCCGCCGCTGTTTCCTCGTACGGCCGGATCGCCTCTTCGAACGCCCGCAGAGCCGCCCGGGCCCGGTGAATCGTGTCGTGCATCGGTTGCGTCGCCACGACATCCCGCCAGGCGAAGTCGTCGGCGGCCGCCCGGCGGCATCGGGCCAGCTCGTCGGCGGCGTCCAGGATCAGCCGCAGGCGCTCCGGGTCAAGCCCCTCCACCGCGGCCGGCGGCATCGGCGCGGCCGGCAGATCACCCAGCCGGGCGCACTCCCCCAGCGCCTCGTGGAGTGTGCGGCCCAGCGGCTCGCGGCGCTCGTTCATCGCCCGGGCATTGCCGTCCAGGCGCGCCCTGACGTTCTCCAGGCGAGCCCGATCAACGGACGCCCCGGCCCCTGGGGACGGCTCTCCGCCGGTGAGCTCGTCCGGCTCGGCGATTCCACCGGGTCGCGGCTCGACCGAATCGGCCAGCGCGCGGGCCACTTCTTTGCGGGTCGCCTTGTGGCTGTGCAGCTCCAACAGGTAAGGATCGAGTCCCACCGCCGCCAGCCGGTTACGCACGACTTCGAGAGCGGCCGCCTTCTCCGACACGAAGAGGACGCGCTTTCCCGCATGCATCAGGCAGCCGATCATGTTCGCGATCGTCTGGGACTTCCCCGTGCCGGGAGGCCCGTCGAGCACGAAGCTGCGCCCCGCGACCGCCGCCTCCACACAGGCCCGCTGGGTGGCATCCGCATCGAGAACGAGCGGCAGCTCGGGGTCGGCCGGACTGGACACGACCCGCCCACTGTGGGAGGGGGAGGTGGTGGCCGATTTTACGCCACCGAAAGCGCCATCAGCCCGTTGTCCACAGGCATCGCCGTCCGCATTCGTGCCAACTTCGGCGACGTCCCGACCAGCTCCACCCGGCTCCGCGACCGGCGCCACGCCCGGGTCTCCGGCGAGCGCGACCACCAGCGGATGGCGCACTATTCGCGACTCGTTGTCGAGCAGATCGCGGTACATCGCCTCCTTGTGGAAGCTGAAGCACGACAGAACCAGGCTCTCGTCCGCGGACCAGTCCAGGTTGCTGACCGTCGAGCGCAGCTCCGCCAGATACGCCCGCACGCCCAGCGCATCCCCATCGGCGAGCCCGGGCACTTTGATCCCCATCCGGCGCAACCGCAGGATCAGCGCCGGATTCACGACCATTTCGTCGTCGCGGAGGCGCAGCTGTGGCACCTCCCCGGGCGCCCGCGCCACCAGCTCGACCGGCAACAGCAACACCGGGCTGGTGTACGGCGTGTCCTCCTCGCCCCGCCAGTGCAGCGCCCCCACCGCCAGGTGCAGCGTCACCACCCCCCGGTCGAGGAAATCCTGCCGGGACCGGCGTAGCAGGCGGCGCAGGGTCGTGCCGAGCGGAACCGGCGCCAGCCCGGTGCGGAACAGGCACCCGGGCGCCGGCTCGGCGCCGGCCGGCAGGAAGCCGTACGCCCGCCCTTCGCGCAGGGCCGCGACCACGTCCGGGGCGGCCGGGCCGGTGATGACCAGGCTGCCGGCCGCGGACGGACGGTGGTTCAGCAGCCGGTTGGCGGCGTCGAGGTTGACCAGGCCGTCACGCCAGGCACGTACGGCCGCTCTCGGCGTTTCTGCCCCCATGGCGACAATTGCACCAAGCCGAGCAGGGGTCCCGCTGGAGTTCAGGAGTACTGCTCCTCATCCTCCTTGCGGTAGTCGTTGATCTCGTCGAGGCGGCCCGCCTCGGCCAGCTTCACCCAGGCCGGGTTGCCCAGCAGCACCCGGCCCAGCGCCATCAGGTCGTACTCGCCGCGGGCCCGCCGGTCGAGGAGCTCGCGCATCCGGTCGGAGCGGGCGAAGTCACGGGTGAGGCCGATCGCGCCGACGGTGATCGACGGCAGGCCGGTGAGGTGCTTGGCCCAGCCGGCCAGGTTCCGGTCGCTCCCGTCGAACACGGGCTCCCAGAAGCGGCGCTGCGAGGCGTGCAGCACGTCGGCGCCCGCCGCCCGAAAGCCCTCGAGAATCGTGCCCAGCTCGTGCGGAGTCTCGGCGATGCGGGCGCTGTAGTCGCGCTCCTTGAACTGCGAGAACCGGACGATCAGCGGCATGCACGCGGGGATCGCGGCCCGGACGGCCCGCACCACCTGGGCCGGGAAGTCGCGGTGGTGGCCGCCCGGGTTGGTCACCGGCCAGAGGAACTCGTCGAGCAGGTAGCCGTGAGCGGCGTGCACCTCGATCGCGTCGAAGCCGGCCCGCACGGCGACGCGCGCGGCTTCGGCGTACGCGCGTGACAGCGCGTCGAAGTCGCCGCCCGACATCGTCCGCGGTGTCCACGCGTCGCCTTCGAAGAGGCTGCCCAGATGCCACAGCTGCGCGGCGATCCGGCCGCCGGCCGCGTGCACCTCGGCGGTCACGTGGCGCCATCCGGCCTCGGCCGCGCCCTCGGTGAGCCGCGGGACGTCGCGCTGGTGGCCGGCGCTGGGGTGATCGACGAGCACGCCCTCGGTGATGATCAGGCCCACGCCGTTGGCGGCGCGGCGGCGGTAGTAGGCGGCGACCTCCGATGTCGGCACGCCGCCCGGCGAGTGCTCGCGCGTCATCGGGGCCATGACGAACGGGCTGGTCAGCGACAGGCCGGCCAGGGTGACCGGCTCGATCAGGGCGGTTGTGGTGGTCATACCGACACGGTAAAACTTGACATCCGCGTGAGGGTCAAGCACTTTTCGAGAATGCGTATCGGCGATCTGTCCGCGGCGACCGGCGCCAGCGCCCGGTCGCTGCGGTACTACGAGGAACAGGGCCTGCTGGCCAGCACACGCAGCGGCGGCGGGCAACGGCACTATCCGGCGACGGCTGTCGAGCGGGTCTCGCTGATCCAGTCGCTGTTGTCGGCCGGCCTGAACAGCGCCGCCATTCACGACGTGCTGCCTTGCATCAGCAACGAGGCCATCCGCACCCCGTGGCTGGCCGACCGCCTGACGGCCGAGCTCGATCGGGTGAACAAACAGATCAAGGACCTGCACCGTACGAGGGACATCCTGACCGGCCTGGTCGAGGAATACCGCGTGCCGTAGCCCCGGTCTCAGCAAACCGCCAGGCAGGTCACAGGCTGTGCTGGACTTAATCACCTACCGTGGTAGTCACCAGTAGAGGAGGCCACTTTGAGCGGTTCCGTCAAGAGACTGCTGATGTCGCTGATCGCGTCGAAGCTGCAGAAGCGGGGCCATCACGGTTACCAACAGCCCGGCGGCTACGGCCACGGCGCGTACGGCCCGCCGCCCACCTACGGCCACCACGGCCACTACAAGCATCACGGCCACTATCGTCACCACGGCCACTACAAGAAGCGCCGCCGCTGGTAGTGCGGCCGCCGCAAGCTGCCCCGGTGCGCTGCGCCAGCGTGCACCGGGGCTACTGCGTCATCACAGGCCGACGTCATCACAGGTCGACCAGCTCGACGGACACGGCGGCCACGTCACCGACCGCCAGCTTCTGCGCCGTGCGGATCGCTCGCTTGACCGGCAGGACGTAGGCGCCGCCACCACCGGGGAAGATCGACGTCAACCAGTGGCTGGTGCCGATCGACGCCTTGACGCGCACCGAGCCGAACCCGCGGCGCAGCCCGTCCGTCCGGTCGCGGATCTCGTCGGACGCCTCGACCGGCAAGCTGACGAAGGTCCAGCTCTCGGTCTTGCGCGCTTCCCACAACCACAGCTCGCTTTCGAAGTCGACCACCACCGCCAGAGCATGGCACGGGGGTACGACATCGCCCGGTCAAGCCGCGCTCGGAGCCGGCGCGGAGGCCCCGCGAGAGCCTCGATCAGCGACGAGCACGAGCGCGGCCAGCGCCAGCAGGGCGATGCTCGTGCCGGCGACCAGCAGGGCGGCGGGCGCCTGACCCTCGAGCACGTAGGTCGGGTTGGCGGCGGCGCTGTCGTAGGTCAGGGTGCGCACGAACACTCGGTAGAGCTCGAAGACCGGCACGGCGCCCGCGGTGAACACGACTGCCGTCCGGGCTGCGGCCAGCCGGCGGTGGGAGCGGTCACCCCGCCGTACGCGGGAGATCAGCGCAACCGCCACCAGCCACCCCACCAGCGCGCCGAGCGCCAGCCCGCCCACGGTGAACGGGCGCACGGCCCAGGCCTCGTCGGCCACGACGTCGACCCGCAGCGATGTGCGCCCGGCCCCGGTCAGGGAGTCGCCCCGCAGCGCCAGGCCGTCCTTCGCGGCCTCGAACATGACGTTGCGCGCGGGCACCGAGGCGAACGGCTCGGTGGAGACATCGGTGAGGATGGCGCTGGAGACGGTGGTGTACGCCGTGATCCGCCACCCGTCGGCGGTGAGCGCCGCGCGCGCCCGGTCGTCGATCTCGGGCCCGTTGGCGATCGCCCACGCGCTGGGGCCACCCATCGCCGTGCGCTGGTCGTAGAGCTCAGGCCAGTAGACGCCCATCGAGTCGGTCAGCGCCCGCATCCCGTCGCGCGAGGGCACATCGGCCCCCGTCTGCCAGCCCAGCCACCGGCCCCCGGCCGCACCGGCCGCCCCCACCGCGACCATGGCCAGCACCGCGGCCAGGATCGCCCACGGCCGCAACGGAACCCGGAACCGCTGCCGCACCCCGGCCGCGACCAGGTGCGCCCGGGCAGCGAGACCCGGCGCCCGGCCGCCGGACACCTCGGCCATCGTGGCCAGCAGCTCGTCGCCGTAGCGGCGGCGGAAATCGCTCGGGTACGCCCACAGCAGCCGGCTGCTCACGAGGCCACCGCCGGGTTGCCGAAGCCGCCCAGACGAAGCTCGGCCGCGTCGGCGTGCCGCCGCAGCCGGGTCGCCTCCTTGGCCAGCGCCGCCGCGCCGCCGGAGGTGAGCCGGTAGTAGCGCCGCAGCCGGCCGTCGACCTGTTCCTCACGGTCGACCTCGACCAGGCCCTCGTCGGTCAGCCGGTCGAGCGCGCCGTAGAGGGTGCCGGGCCGCAGCACGACCTCACCCTCGGACAGCCCCTCGACGGCCCGGATCACGCCGTAGCCGTGTGACGGCTCCGCCGCCAGGGCGGTCAGGATCAAGAACGTGGGTTCCCGCATGAGGCGAAACGCTACGCTCACCGTCATATGACGTCAACCGTTACATGCCGCTCCACGTCACGCCAGGCCGGCGTGTGCACCAACCAGCCCGGAGCCGGCGAGCGTTGCGGCCCGAACAGGTAGCGGTGCCCCACGATGCCGCGCAGGGCCTGATGCACGTCGAGCTTGTCGTCGACGAAGTGCGTGATCCCCAGCTCCGCACAGTGGACGGCCTTGTCGGGCCGCCGCCGGCAGAACCGCACGTTGCCGCGGGGGATCCCGGTGCGGGCGGCGAACTCCTGATGGTCGAGCCACTGCAACGTGTTGCGCTGCACCCGCTCGCCGCACTTCGAGATCAGCCACACCTCCTCGAAGCGAGGCGCCAGCCGGGCCAAGGTCTCCAAAGCCTCCGGTACGGCCGGAGTAGCCAGCATCCGAGCCGTGTCTCCACTGAAGAACTGGGTGTCGCCCCCACCCGGCCCACCACCGTCGATGATGACCCGCCCGATGTCGACACCGAGCCGCACATGCGTATCCATGCGTCGAGCCTGTCGGCCGCCGAGCGAGGGCGGAACTATTCTTCTCGCGCACACCATAGACAGGAGCTATAGCCAGTGGTTCCGAGTCGGCCTGCCTCCGCGAGATGACCGCCACACACGCTCGAGGCAGGCGGCGACGTAGCGTCGGAAGTCGGAGTCGACCCTCGTCGAGGAGGTCTCATGCCCTGGACAACCGAGGAACTGACGGCGATCGGTGACGCCGACGAACTGCAGATCGCGTCGCGGCGCGCGGACGGGTCGCTGCGGCCCTACGTGACGATCTGGGTGGTGCGCAGCGGGGAGCAGCTCTTCGTGCGCTCGGCCTACGGGACGGAGAACGGGTGGTTCCGCCGGGCCGTCACCGCCGGCGTGGGCCGGGTGCGGGCGGGCGGCGTCGAGCGCGACGTCACCTTCGAGGACGCCGGCGCGGCCGACGCGGGCGCGATCGACCGGTCGTACCACGAGAAATACGACCACTACGGGCCCCGGTACGTCGGGCCGGTGGTGGGGGCCAAGGCCGCCGAGGCGACCCTGGCCCTCGTTCCTCAGGAGCGGTGATGGGCCTCAGGAGCGGTGATGGGCGAACGACACCCAGGTCGGGGTGACCGGGTGGGCGCGTAGCGGCATGCGGGCCTCGGCCGGGGTGCGGTTGCCCTTGCGCTGGTTGCACGCGTAGCAGGCGGCCACGGTGTTGAGCCAGCTGTTGGCGCCGCCGCGCGAGCGGGGCAGCACATGGTCGATGGTGGAGGCCGCGCGGCCGCAGTAAGCGCAGCGCCGGCCGTCGCGGGCGAGCACGCCGGCGCGCGACCACGACGGGCCCCGGCTGTGGCGCCAGCGGGTCACGACGTACGTCACCAGGCGGACGACGGTCGGCACCGGCCAGACACCGATGACACCGTCGGGGCGGGCCTCGTGCACCTCGGCCACCTGCCGCACGAGCATGCGGACGGCGTGCCGCAGGCTCACCCGGTGCAGCGGCCCCAGATCGGCGTTCAGCACCAGCACATCACTCACCGGGTCACCTCCCTGTCGACGTACGTCCGGGAAGCGCCCACGGCGTCACCCGGATATGTGGTCGGGGCGCGCGGCGGCCACGCCACCGCACGACATGAGAAAGAGCATCCTTCTCCCCTGTTTCCCGACCAGTTGGTGATCTCTACGGTAGGGTCCGGCCCGCCGCCGGGACAATGGATTAACCGTTGGGGTGGACAACCACCTTCAGGCCCGTACGGGCGGCCGCCGTCCCGAGGGCGTCGGACACCGCGCTGAGCGGGAAGATGTCGGTCACCACCGACCTCAGGTCGACCAGTTTCTGCGCGGCCAGCGCGATCGCCCGCGGATAGACCTCGCCCATCCGGCGGGCCGTGACCAGCGTCAGCCCCTTGCGGCGGGCGATCGACGCGCTGAACGTGGTCGTGTCCCCGTCGGGGATGCCGACCAGCACGACCCGGGCGCCCGGCCGGGCCACCCGCAGCGCCGCCTCCACCGCCGACGGCGAGCCCGAGACCTCGAAGACCACGTCGGCCGCCGACTCCGCCTCGATCGGCGCCGCGCCCAGCCGCGTGGCTGCGGCCAGGCGGTGCGGCAGCGGTTCGGCGGCCAGCACCTGGGTCGCGCCGCCCCGGAAGGCGAGTTGCACCAGCAGCAGGCCGATCGGGCCGCACCCGACGACGGCTACCGAGGAAGCCATCCGGACGTGCCCCAGGTCGTACGCGTGCAGCGCCACCCCCAGCGGCTCCAGCATCGCGCCGTCGTCGTCGGAGAGCGAGTCGGGCAGCCGGAACAGCCGGTCGGCCGGCCAGGTCAGGTATTGGCGCAGGCCGCCGTCGGTTGCCTTGTGCCCGGCGAAGACGACGTTCAGGCACAGGTTGGGCCACCCGGACAGGCACGGCTCGCAGTGATGGCACGGGATGGCCGGGTCGATCGCCACCCGTACGCCGTCGTCCGGCCCGCCCCGGATGACGCCGGCCATCTCGTGCCCCAGCACCAGCGGTTTCGCCGGCACGGCGTCGCCGATCCCACCCTCGGTGAACCAGTGCAGATCGGACCCGCAGATCCCGACCGAGGTCACCTCGACCAGGGTGCCGTCGCCGGACGGTACGGGTTCGTCGTGCAGCCGCACGTCGCCGGCGGCGTGAAGACGGGACACGAGCATGCAGACCTCCGCGCGAAGAGGGGGCCGCGCTGAGGCAACAGCGCGACCCCCAGTCTCTCCCCTACCCCTTCACCGCGCCCGCCGTCATGCCGGCGACGATGCGCTTGTTGAAGAACAGGAACATGATCAGAGGCGGGATCGTGATCAACAGAATGTCCATGAAGAGCAGGTTGTACTGGGTCGAATAGGCGCTCGAGAAGTTGTAGAGCGTCAGCTGCACCGTGGCGTTCTGGTCGCCCGGCAGGAAGTACAGCGGGTTGACGAAGTCGTTGAAGACCGTCACCGACTGCACGACGACGACCGTGATGATCACCGATCGCAGCAGCGGCAGGATCACCCGGAAGAACAGCCGCATCGGCCCGGCGCCGTCGATGATCGCCGCCTCGTCGAGCTCGCGCGGGATCGTGGCGATGAACGCCCGGAACAGCAGGATGCAGAACGACAGGCCGAACGCGACCTCGATCAGGATGAGCCCGGGCATCGTCCGGAAGAGCCCCAGCTTCTGCAGCACCCAGATCGTCGGCACGACGGCCGGCGGAATGATCAGACCCGAGAGGACCAGGAAGTTGACCAGGCCGGTCCACCGGGTGCGGCGGCGCTGCAGCACGAAGGCCACCATCGCCGACAGCACCACCAGGATCGCCACCGAGGCCACGGTGAGGATCGTGCTGTTGATGAAGGCGATGATCAGCATGTAGTCGCGGGCCTGCACCACGTCCACGAAGTTCTGCACCAGATGAAATTGACTGGGCCACGAGAAGTCGAGCCGCGAGGCCTCCTGCCGGCTCTTCACCGCGGTCAGCACAATGAACGCGAACGGCACCAGGAAGACCACGACGGACAGCAGGATCGCCACCACGCTGAGCACGAGGTTCTTGCGCGGCTTCCGGCGCACCTCGACGGCTGCGGTCACAGGTCCACCTCCTTGGAGTTCAGGTACCGCGACAGCGGGAAGATGATCGCCGTCACCAGCAGGAACAGCACCACGTTGCCGGCCGTCGACAGGCCGTAGAAGCCGGCCTGGTACTGCTTGTAGATCACCGAGGCGATCACGTCGGACGTGAAGCCGGGGCCGCCGCGGGTCATGGCCCAGATCAGGTCGAACGAGCGCAGGCCGCCGATCAGCGACAGCAAGATGACCGTGAACGTCGCCGGGCGGGCCAGCGGCAGCACGATCTTCCGGAAGTTCTGCCAGGCGGTGGCGCCGTCGACGCGAGCCGCCTCGAAGTACTCCTGCGGGATCGAGACGATGCCGGCGATGTAGATGAGCGTGGCCAGGCCGACGCCCTTCCACACATCGACCAGGGCGACCGACACCAGGGCGAAGCTGGGGTCGGTGAGCCAGCCCGGCCCCTGGATGCCGATCAGCGCCAGCGACTCGTTGACCAGCCCCTCCTCCGGGTCGAGGAGGATCGTGAAGGTCAGGCCGACGCCGATCGTGCTGACCAGGACCGGGAAGAACACCACCGAGCGCAGGTAGCCGCGGCCGATGATCTGCGAGGTGAGCAGCACGGCCAGGCCCAGCCCGAGCACGACCTTGAGCCCCGAGGTGATCACCGCGTAGACCACGGTGTGCCACAGGCCGGAGACCAGCGCCGGCTCCCGGAAGAACGTGACGTAGTTGTCGAACCCGATGAACTGGGAGTCGAAGATGCTCCAGCGGGTCAGGCTGAAGTAGAACGACGTCACGGTCGGCACCAGGAACAGCACCGCGTACACGATGGCGGCCGGCAGGTAGAACCAGGAGGGGTACGGGCTCCGCTTGCGCCCGGCGGCGGGGGCCGGCCCGGCCACGCTGGTGCGCGGCCGGGCCTCCACGCTTACCAACCCTCGAGTCCCAGCTGCTGAGCCTGCTTCTTCACGTCCTCGTCGTAGAGCTTGGCGGCGGCGTCGGCCTTGCGGATGCCGGAGCCGACCTCGACGCAGATCTGCTCGAGCGCCGGGCCCTTGACCGGGGACAGGAACTCCAGGGCCAGGCTGGAGGCGCCCTGCTTGTCGATGTAGGTCTGCATGTCCTTGACGGCCTGCGGCACCGAGTCGGGCAGCTCGCAGCCGGTGACCGCGTACGGGCCGGTCGGGGTGGTCGCCTTGCCCATCGAGGCGCAGCCGTCGGGGCTGGCCACGAAGCCGAGGAACTTCTTGGCCGCCGCCAACTTGTCACCGGTGGTGCTGGTCGGGATGTAGAGGCCGTTCGGCGCCCACACGGTCAGGCCGTTCTTGGCGGCGTCGGCGCCCGGGATGGCGAACAGGCCGATTTTGTTCTCGCTGCCGGGGTTGTCGGCGATGAGCTGGCTGACCATGGCCGACAGGATCGGGTACTGCGCGCCCTGTCCCTTGGCCAGCTTGTTCAGGCCGTCGGTGAGCTTGGCCGAGGCGAAGTCCTTGTTCACGTACCCGGCGTCGTGCACCTGCTGCAGGTGGTCGAAGCCGGCCTTGGCGGCGGGCGTCGTCGCGTACTTGGCCTGGTTCTTGGTGTACTGCTCGGCCCAGCCCGGGCTGGCCGCCTCGACGTTGTGGTAGTCACCGAGAATGAACAGCTGCGAGGTCCACGTCTCGCCGTAGGTCTGGATGACCGGGTCGACGCCGGCCGCCTTGAGCTTGGCGTTGTTGGCCTGGAACTCGTCCCAGGTCGTCGGGACCTTCAGCCCGTTCTTGTCGTACACCTCCTTGTTGTACAGGATCGCGCCGGCCATGTAGTTGCCGAACGGCACGCCGTAGATCTTGCCGTCCGAGCCGACCGCCTTCTTGAAGTTCTCGTCGAGCTGACCGGCGAAGTCGTCCACCGGGGTGAGGTTCTTCTGCGGCGCCAGCGCCTGCATCAGCGAGCCCGAGTTGTACATGAACATGTCGGTCATGTCGCCGGTCGAGAGCCGGGTCTTGACGATGTTGTCGCCCTCGGTGCCCTGCGGCCGCGTCTCGACGTTCACCGTGATGTCGGGATTCTTGGCCGTGAAGTCCTTGGCCAGGCCCTCCGCCATCTTGACCGTCTCGGGCTGGTTGTCGGTCAGGAACGACAGGGCGACCTTGCCGCCGCCGCCTTCGTCGTCGCTGCTGCCCAAGCTGCCGGCGCTGCACGCGCCGAGGGCCAGGGTGCCGGCGGAGAACACGGCGAGCGCTATGCGGTGTGGTGTGTGGCGTCGTGTCATGGAGGGACTCCCTTGCTTTTACTGATCGGAAGAGGGGGAGAGAAGTGCGGTCAGCCGGGCGGCGAGCTGGTCGCCGCCGGGAATGAAGCCGTGCGCGGTGGCGGCGTCGGCGAAGCCGGTCGCGGGCGCGTCCAGGTAGCGCGCTAGCCGGTCGGCCAGGTCGGCCTCGCCGGTCGCGACGCCCGCCTCGCGCGCCGTGGCGACGAGCTTGTCCCAGGTGGGTGCGTGGTCCATCAGCTGCCGGATGCACGGCTCGGCGGGCAGACCGGCTTCGGAGGCGTACGGGTCCTCGACCGCCCAGTCGTGCCGGCCATGCCGTACGTCGACCGGCTCGCTCCACCCGGGCAGGAGCACCGAGGCGGTCGCACCGACCGGCACCACCACCTCGAGCCGCAGCTCACCGCCGTCGCGACGCCAGGACACCGAGGCCTCGCCGTACGGAGTGAGGTGCTTCGCGGCGGCATGGGTGAGCCGCCGGTCGGGCTGGGGACGCACGTCGATCCGGCGGTAACCGGGTTCGCCGGGCGCCAGGCCGGCCACACGCCGGTGCAGCCAGTCCGCCACCGCCCCGAGCGCGTAGTGGTTGAACGACGTCATCTGGCCCGGGTTGATCGAGCCGTCCGGGAGCATGCTGTCCCAGCGCTCCCAGACCGTGGTCGCGCCCATCGTCACCGGGTAGAGCCAGCTCGGCACGCCGGTCTGCAACAGCAGCCGGTACGCCAGTTCGGGCTGCCCGGCGTCGGCCAGCGCGTCGGTCATCAGCGGGGTGCCGACGAAGCCGGTGCTGATCCGGAACCCGGCCGCGCGAACCAGGTCGGCCAGCCGCTCCCCCGCGAGCTTGCGCTGCCCGGCAGTGGGCAGCAGGGCCCACTGCAAAGCGAGGGCGTACGCGGTAGGAGCGTCACTGAGCACCCGGCCGCCGTCGGTCACGTACTCGCGGGCGAAGGCGGCCCGCACCCGCTCGGCGAGTTCGCCGTACTCGCGGGCCACGTCGCCGTCCCCGACCGCCTCGGCGGCCCGGGCCACGATCTCGGCCGAGCGGGCCAGGTGGGCGGTGGCGACCACATCCGGGTCGGCCTTGGCCCGGAACGGGTCCTCGGGCGGGGCGGCCGGGTCGAGCCAGTCGCCGAACTGGAAGCCGCCCGCCCAGAGCAGGCCGTCGCCCGCGAGCCCGGCGATCCGGTCGACCCAGGCTCGCATGCTGGGCAGCTGACGCTCGATCAGGCCCGCGTCGCCGGTGCGCTGATAGACCACCCAGGGCACGATCGCGGCAGCGTCGCCCCAGGCCGCGGCGGCCGGGCCGGGCTGGCGGATCACGTCCGGGACGACGTGCGGCACCGAGCCGTCCTTCTGCTGCTCGGCGGCCAGGTCGGCCAGCCAGCTGGTGAGGAAGCCGGCCGAGTCGAACAGGAACGACGCGGTCGGTGAGAAGACCTGGATGTCACCGGTCCAGCCGAGGCGCTCGTCGCGCTGCGGGCAGTCGGTCGGCACGTCGACGAAGTTGCCCCGCATGCCCCAGACGACGTTCTCGTGGAAGCGGTCGAGCAGCTCGTGCGACGAGGAGAACCAGCCGGTGCGCCGCAGGCCGGAGCCGACGACGACGGCCACGATGTCCTCACGCTGCAGATTCTCGACGCCGGTGACCTCGGCGTACCGGAATCCGTGGAACGTCAGACCCGGTTCGAGAACGACCTCGTCGGCGTTCCTCAGAATCCACTCGTCGGTGGCCTTGGCCTCGCGCAGCGGTCGTACGCCCAGCTCGCCGTCCTCGAGCACCTCGGCGTGCCGCAGCCGGATGACGTCGCCCTCCTGTCCGCCCCGGACGGTGAGCCGGACCCAGCCGACCAGGTTCTGGCCGAAGTCGACGAGCGTCCGGCCCGACGGCGAGGTGACGACCTCGACGGCCGGCAGCACGTCGGTGACGCGGACGGGCGGGCCGTCGGGCGCGACAAGCAGGCCGAGATCGGCGTCGAGCACGTCGACCGCGGACTCGGGCCCCGGCTCACGGCGCAGATCGGTGCGCTGACCGTTGTAGATGTCGTCGCTGACGACGGCGCCCTCGCGGGCTGTCCAGGAGCCGTCGGTGGCGAGCGTGAGCACCCGGCCGTCGGCCGTCTCGACCTCGAGCTGGGCGAGCAGCGCCAGGCGGTCGCCGTAGAGGCTGTGCTGATTGCGGAAGCCCAGGAAGCCGCGGAACCACCCGTTGCCGAGCTGCACCTCGAGCCGGTTGACGCCGTCGGTCAGCAGCGCCGTGACGTCGTGCGACTGGTAGCGCAGCCGATGCTGGTAGGCGGTCCATCCCGGCGCGAGCTGCTCGTCCCCGACCCGCGTGCCGTTGAGCTTCGCCTCGTAGAGCCCGTGCGCGGTGGCGTACAGCCGGCCCTTGACGACGCCGGCCGGCAACTCGATCGTGCCGGTGAGAATCGGCGACGGGCTGCCCCAGGCCCCGATCTCGCGCGGGCTCACGAAACGGGCAGTCCAGTCGCCCCGCTCCAGCAGCCCGGTCTCCACCGTCGCCGCTTCGCTCCAGTCGCTCCAGCTCTGCGCGTCCCCGACCCGCACGCGTACGGTCGCAGCCTCCCGCGACGCGAGCGGCGCTCCCGGCCACGGCACCAGCACCTGCTCGCCCGACGCGACCGCGAACACCCGCGCCTCGCGCCCACTGTCGACCGCCTCGGCGCTGTGCCCGCTCCCGGCGATGTCCCCAGCCTCGGC
Source organism: Paractinoplanes polyasparticus (assembly GCF_019710575.1). GTDB lineage: Bacteria > Actinomycetota > Actinomycetes > Mycobacteriales > Micromonosporaceae > Actinoplanes > Actinoplanes polyasparticus. The sequence goes on from NZ_JAHWFK010000033.1 coordinate 23,290, forward strand.
GCCGCGCTCGCTCCCGGCGATGTCCCCAGCCTCAGCGCCGCGCTCGCTGCCCTCCTGGCCTGCGGGACGGCCGGTGCGGGTGATCTCGATTTCGTAGCGGGTCTGGGTGTAGGCGTCCGGGGCGGCCGGCACCTGCCACGAGAGGCGCGGGGTGGCGGTGCCGAGGCCGAGCACAGGGGCGGGCTGGTGCTCGAAGCGAAGGGCGGTGGGCGGGGCGATGTCCGGCATGTCACTCCTGTGCGGGCGTTGCGTATCGCCTGACGTCGGTGAAACGATTCAAGAACCGCCGCGACGGGAAGACGATCTGATGTTTCGTTTTCGTGGCGAGAACGTTTCGCCGTGACCCGATCCTCTGGGTCGATGTGGCCCACGACATAGCCCGTGATGAACCGGAGGTAGCACGAAATTCACCTGGGGCCTACGGTGGGGCATGACCGAAGACCCGCCGGTCGAGAACACCCGGACGCTGCTGCACTTCATCGACGGGTCGGTGGCGTACGCCGGCCACTACCTGCACGAGGACACTCATCCCGTGCACACGCACAGCTTCGTCGAGATCGCCGTGGTCATGTCCGGCGCCGGCGTCCACCACAGTCTGGCCGGCCGCCGCGAGCTGCAAGTGGGCGACGCCATCCTGCTGCGCCCCGGGGTCTGGCACGGCTACGAGAACTGCCGCCGCCTCGATCTTTACAACTGCTGCTTCTCGACCGAGCTGCTCCAGCGCGAACTGGCCTGGACAAGGCAGGACCCGCAGCTGGGCCACCTTCTCTGGACGGGCCCGTACGCCGGCCAGCGCCGCGGAATCCTGCACACCCGCCTGCACGACGACGCCCTGACCGGCTGCCTGGAACATCTGGACGGCCTGCAGAAACTGCGCACCCTGCCCCCGGGCGACTACCGAGGCGACCTGGTGGGCCGCCTGACGCTGTTCCTCAGCGGCCTGGCCCGCGTCGTGGCCGAAACCGACCAGATCACCGGAGGCTCAGCCGGCATCCACCCCGCAGTCCTCGACGCCATGCACAAGATGGAGGACCGCCCCGCCCACAGCTGGACCCTGACCGAGCTGGCCGCCGAACTCCACCTGGCCCCCGGCTACCTGGTCCGCCTGTTCAAGGCCGCCACGGGCCTGCCTCCCATGGCCTACCTCTCCCGCTTCCGCGTGGAACTGGCCGCCGCCCGCCTCCTCCACACCGACCAGCCCATCAACCGCATAGGCGAGTCCGTGGGCTGGCCCGACCAGAACTACTTCGCCCGCCGCTTCAAGTCCCACTACGGCCTGAGCGCGTCGGTCTACCGCACCCGCTTCACCCGAGCCGTAAAGCACTGACCCTGCACCGCTCCGCCGGAAACCGGCCGCGAGGCCGTTTCCATGCCGCCGCCCTGTTCTATCAGCGAATGCCCGCTCCCCTCGCCCTCCACCAGCGGGCGCGCCGCCACCGACAGCGACCAGCAGCTATGCCCGCTCCACCCCCTCGGACTCCTCCCCGACTTCGACCAGCGGCGCGCCGCCGGACGCGAAGCCGGTGCGGACCTCCCAGCCCGATGTACCGGCCCGACCGCCCGGGACCGGCCCGAACAGCAGGTCGAGCTGCGCATCCAAGGCGTCCAGCGCCTGTTCGGCTTCGTATTGACCGCCGAGGAGGTAGACGCCCAAACCCTCCATCAGCGCCAGCAGCCCGGCCGCCTGGTGTGGCTCGCCGCTCGGCAGTTGACTCGCGATGAAGTGGACGAACTCGGCCGTGGTGGGGTGCAGCTCGGCCGACGCCGCCGGACGCACCGCCGTGTAGGCCAGGAACGCCAGCGCGACCCGGCCGTCCGCGCGGGTCGCCTCGTCGAGCGGCAGCAGCGCGGCGATCATCGTGCGCAGCAGCTGCCGGGGCGGCGGGTCGGCGCCGAGCGCGCCCACCGCGGCCTGGACCCGGGCCTCGCTGCGCTCACTCACCGCGGACAGGGCGAACGACATCATCTCGTCCTTGGTGCGGAAGTAATGCTGCACCATCCCGGCCGAGACACCCGCGGCCGCCGCCACGTGCCGCAGGCTGACCGCTTCCAGGCCCTGCTCGGCGGCCACCCGCATCAGCGCGTCGGCGATGAGCCGGCGGCGCTCGTCATGATCGACCTTTTTGGGCATGATGTCACTCCGCGTACGCCTCGAGGTGGGCCCGGGCGGACCGCACCAGGCCGTCCGAGTCGTCGGCGTACAGACGTACCTCATCGACCGGTTCGCTGCTTCCGCGGGGCAGCTCAAATGTCAGCGGCCGCCGCAGGCGCACGTCGATGCTGGTCTGGCTGCCGACCACGATGTGCAGCGCGCCGTCCTCGTGCTGCACCGCCTTGCTGGACGGCAACGACCGGTAGCGCTTGCTGACCGAGGCGACGTCGGCCCACGGCACGGTGATGTCGATGCCCGGCCCCATCCGGATGCGCAGCCCCTCGGCCACCACCAGGTGCGGGTTGCGGGTCAGGCCGCCGAGAAACCCGAGCATCCACAGCAGGCTCCACACGCTGATCACCAGCATGATCAGGCGGGCCGGCCCCCACGGGATCACGTGTTTGATGATCAGGTCGAGCACCGGGATCTCCACGACCGACAGGCCGAGGAAGACGCCCAGGATCGGCTTGACCACCCCGAGATACCCGAAGGACTCACCCCCGTGCAGCTCGACCGGCCGCCGGCTCGCCCAGAGGGCCAGATTGCGCCAGGTGGCGGCCTCAGCCGCGGCAGCGCGCCGCAGAACGCTCATGACGATCCCTTCACCACAGTGCCGGCGTCGCCCGCCTCGTCACCGATGCCCGGCCCGACGGCGGCGGCACCGCTCGCCGCGTTGCCGTAGTCAAGCTCGACGGGCGCGGCAGCGCTCGCCGCGTTGCCGGGGCCGGGTTCGACCGGGGCTGCCGCGTCGGCGGCGACGTCGCTGACGACGGTCACGGTGCCGGCCGCGGCGTCGACGGTGACGATCTGGCCGGTGCGGAGGTGGCGGGTGGCGCCGGGCACGCAGATGACGGCCGGGATGCCGTACTCGCGGGCGACCGTGGGCCCGTGAGCCATGACGGCGCCGGTCTCGGTGACGAGCGCCGAGGCGGTCAGGAACAGCGGCGTCCAGCCCGGGTCGGTCGTCGAGGTGACCAGCACCTCGCCGGGTTCGAGGCGGGCGGTGGCCGGATCGTGCACGACGCGGACCGGCCCGGTCGCGCGGCCGGCCGACGCCCCCACACCTCGGAGCGCGCCGGGATCCTCCGCACTGGGCAGGACAGCCTCGATGTCGGTGCCGTCGGAGAGCAGCGCCACGGGCACCGATCGGCGCCGCGACTCGCGGTCGTACTCGGCACGACGGTCGGCGATCAACTGCCGATGGCCGCTGCTCCGATCACCTTCGAAGGCGTCGTCGGCCCGGAGCTTGCGGGCGATCCGCGCCGCGTTGTCGGCCTCGTCGAGGGTCAGGAACATGATGTCGTCGGGGCGGGACAGGACACCCGCCGCCGTCAGATCGGCGCCGACGGCCAGCAGGTGGTGGCGCATCTCGGCCAGCCGGTAGAGGCCCGCGAACTTGCCGGTCTCGCGCAGACCGGCCAGCCGCCGGGCCCGGCCCAGCAGGAAGATCGCCAGCCGGCCGCGCACCGGACGGCGCCGCCGGGCCCGCGCGCCCAGGTCGAGCAGCGTGGCCTCGGCTCGTTCGGCGGCGCGGGCGAAGCGGCGGTCGGGCGCCTGCTCGGGGTCGGTGACCCGCAGGAGGTTGGCCAGAGCCGCCCGCACCGGGGCCGGGTCTTCCGACCAGCGCGGGACACCGAGATCGACCTCGGCCGCCGCGCGATGCCCGTATCTGTCGAGGAAAGCGCCGAGGTCGATGTCGTCGAGGCTGCCGGCGTCCCGGGCGAGGCGCCAGAGAGCCAGATCCATCTCGATCGTCACGTTGTGCGGCATGCCGCCCAGCACGGCGTGGATCTCGCCCGGCCGCGCGACGTCGCCCAGCAGGCGCGGCGGAAGGGCACTGGCCAGCATGCCGGCCACGATGGGCCAGATGATCGCGTCGGGGCTGTCGCTCTGGTCGTGCTCGCGCACGAGCCTCAGTCTTTCCTCGGTGGTCGGGGTGCCGACGTCACTGCGCGAGGAGAGGCGGATGCGCTCGACCGCCTCGTCGAGGCGGGCGCGGGCCCGGTCGGGTTTGGCCAGGGCGCCGAGGATGCCGCGAACGGCCCGGCCGATCGGCGGCAGGCCGCCGTCCCGCTTCTTCCGCGGGCCCTTCCGGGGCACGAACTGCGGGTCGTCGAGCACGTGGCGCATCACGGCCTGGGCGCGCGGGCCGAAGTCGACCGCCATGAGCGGGACCAGCCGCCGCCGGGCGACCGGGTCGCGGACGAGGTCGCTGAGGTCGCCGTAGAGCCGGCCGCCGATGTCGACGATCTCGACCCTCAGCCCGAGCGGCGCCAGCATCGCCTTGATCAGCTCTTGGAGGGAGTTCATGCCCATCGGCGTGACCGGCTGCAGCATGCCCTGGACGTGCCCGAATTCCAGGTAGACCCGGGGCGGGCCGTCGGCCGGCGGGGGCGACGGGAACAGGGTGGTGATCGGCCGGGACTGGAGGATCCACAGCTCGCCGTGCTCGTCGATCGCCCATTCGACATCTTGCGGCGAGCCGAAGAGCGCCTGGAGCCGCTGCCCCACGGTCCACAACGGGTCGTCGGGCCCGACCAGCCGGCGATCCACATCGTGCCGGCCGTCGACGACCGTGGAGCCGTTGCCCTCGGCCGATTCCACCAGCATCTCGGTGCGGCGCCCGGTCAGGGGGTTCGCGGTGAACAGCACGCCCGCCCGATCGGCAGCGATCATGCGCTGGACGACGACGCCCATGCGGATGTCGCCCTTCCCGTAGGCCTTCGCCCGGGCGTTGGACGCGGACGCGCGGCACGTCTCGATCGCGGCGAGCAGGGCCTCGGGACCGTGGACGTCGAGAACCGTGTCGAACATGCCGGCGTAGCTGGCGTCGGGAGCGTCCTCGACGGTGGCGCTCGATCGCACGGCCACCACTCCCCCGCCCAACCGCTCGTACGCCGCAATGATCTCGCCTTCGGGCAGGGGGCCGGCCTCGGCGGTGAGGCAGAAGCCGGACGGCACCCGCTCGCCGGCGCGGAGCAACTCGCCCAGGGCCGCGGCCTTGCCACCGACCCGGTCGACCGCACCGGCCGAGACGTCGTGCAGGTCAAAGATTGGCATCGGCCCTCCCGGAAACAATACGACTGCAATGCATGCTACCCGGTTGGCAATACGACTGCAATGCGAAGGCCGGGAAGGACGAAATTCCACCCGGAGCCGGAACCGCAGACGACCCAAAATCGTCTGAAGGGGCATGACTCGTCTCCGCGGCACCCTGATGGCCGCCGCCGTTCCCCTGTTCCTGCTCGCCGCATGCGCGCAGCCCAGCGCCACCGGCGCGGGCGCGCCGGACTCCCGGGAGAGCGCCTCCCCCTACCCCCAGGGCGGAGACGAACTTGTCGTACGGGTGGAATCGTCCGGTGGCTTCGTGCCGCCGGACCGCACGGTCGGCACCCTGCCGGCGATCAGCATCTACGCCGACGGTCGCGTGATCACCGAGGGCCCGGTGCCCGCCATCTATCCCGGGCCCGCGCTGCCCAACCTCCAGGTGGTCAAGATCGGCCCCGACAAGGTTCAGCAGCTGCTGAAAGAGGCGACCGACGCCGGCGTACGCCCGGGCACCGACTTCGGACGCCCCAATGTGGCCGACGCGCCCACCACCCGGGTCACCGTCAACACCGCCCAGGGCGCCCAGTCGGTCGCGGTCGAGGCGCTCAACGAGGCCCAGGCCGACGACCCGATGCTCACCGCACCGCAGGAGGCGGCCCGGGCCAAGCTGGCCGCCTACGTCGACAAGCTCACCGATCTCGCGGCGGGCGGCGACCCGAGCGCGACCGGCCCCTATACGGCCGAGTCGCTGGCCGTGCTGGCCCGCCCGTACGTCAAGCAGGGCGCCGACCAGCCGGCCCAGCCCGAGATCGCCTGGCCGGGCCCGGCCCTGCCCGGCGACTACCTCAACCCCGCTTTCAAGATCGGCTGCGTGGTGGTGAGCGGCGCCGACGCCAACAAGGTGCTGACCGCGGCCAAGAAGGCCAATCAGCTGACCCCGTGGACCGCCGACGGTGCGAAATACCTGATCACCTTCCGGCCGCTGCTGCCCGACGAGAAGGGCTGCGCGCAGTTCAAGGGAAACCGATGACTCCTCTCGGGGAGCCGTTCGATTTCGGCCGCGACGACGTCGCGGGGGACGACGGAATCGATCGCGGGCCGGAACGGACTGAGTCCGTTCCGGCCCGCCAGGGCTGCCGCCCCACACTGACCGCGCCCCGCGGCACGCGCAGAAGTTAGCTCCTGTTTCGGAATGGGGGTCGAGTCGCGGTGCGGTCCAGGCGTCGTCTGGGCCTCGGCGCGGCCGGCTCCCATTCCGAAACAGGACCGAGTGCGGTGGCCACTAACTTTCACCGCCCCACCACCGGTGGGGAGTCATCGCTCACTACGGTGAACGAGGATCCACAACCAAGCCGGACCCAAACCGGCCAACGTTCGTGGACACCGCACTAGTCCACCGGCTCCAGTTCCCGGACCACGCGGTCGATGCGGCGGTCCGGGAGGAACCACAGCAGGGCGCAGGCGGCGAAGAACGCCACGGCGATCGCGGCCCGGTCGACCAGCACCGCGGTGAGGATGCCGGCCAGGTAGAAGAACGGCGAGATCTTGCCCTTGAGGTCGCCGCCCACGGCCTGCCGCAGCGGCGACTCCGGTCCCTGCTGCTGGATGATCAGCTTCTGCAGGACGAGGTAGGCGAGTGCCGCGGCGGTCAGGTTGAGTCCGTAGACGACGACCGGCGTACGCGCGAAGCCCGACTCGTCCATCCAGGCCGTGGTGAACGGGAGCAGCGAGAGCGTGAACAGCAGCGCCAGGTTGGCCCACAGCACGCCGCCCCCGACCCGCCGCACGAGGTGGAACATGTGGTGGTGGTTGACCCAGTAGATGCCGATCCAGACGAAGCTCAGCAGATAGGTCAGCAACCCGTCGCCGGTGTCGTGCAGGAGGCCGGACAGGTCGTGACTCTCCGGGATCTTCAACTCCAGCACCATGATGGTGATGATGATGGCGAGCACGCCGTCACTGAACGCCTCGAGCCGACTGGTACGCATCGCGACCGCCTTCCTCCTCCGATGGCCTGCTTCGTCCGGCAAGACCGGACAGCCACCGGAACTGTGACGAGGCCGCTCGGCGGCGAGCACTGAGGCCGGCTGTCACAAACTGTTCCGCCCCGCGGTCTGAGTGGTCACAGCCGTGCGGAGGGAGACCGGTGATGCCCGATATCGCCAAACTGTCCACGTTGCTCGACGCGCCCGAGGTGCGGGACCTGCTCTTCGGCCTCGCGCACACCGGAACTCATCCGGCCGGCCCCGCCCACCTGCATGCCGTCGTGCTGCGGCTGGCCGAGACGACCACTCCCGAGCAGTACGGCAGCTGGCTCTCCGATCGTTCGCACAACCAGCCGATGACCGTCGACCAGGTGCGCCTGACCGTCGGCGAGGGCCCGCTCGGCGACCTGGCCTCGTTCGCCGGTGGGAGCGCGGCCGCCGTGGCCTGGCAGCTGGCTGCGATCCTGCCCGACCTGGTCGACGCGGTCAGCCCCGGTGGAAGCGTGATCGGCCCGGATCTGCTGGGCCGCCAGATCACCGAGGCCATCGACGGCGACGACCGCTCGGCCGGAGCCTTCGGCGCCCACCTCCACTGACCAGGATCGCAATCCTTCCCGTACGCCGTCACGTGCGCACCGCCCGACCGGAGCGCCACTGCGGCCCGGAACCCCGCTCGACGACCCCGGGAAGTGTCGTACCCACGGCCTACCGTGAGGCCATGGACATGAAGATTGAGCTCATCCCCGTGCCCGTCACCGACGTCGACCGCGCGAAGGCCTTCTACGAACGCGTGGGCTTCAACGCCGACCACGACCATCGCGTGCAGCCGGGCCTGCGATTCGTGCAACTCACGCCGCCGGGCTCGGCGTGCTCCATAGTCATCGGCGAGGGCATCACCGAGAAGACGCCCGGCACGCAAGAGATCCAATGCGTCGTGGCGGATGCCGAGGCCGCCCGCGCCCGCCTGGTCGAGGCGGGCGTCGAGGCCAGCGACGTCGACAAGCAGGCCTGGGGCAACTTCGTCTACTTCCGCGACCCCGACGGCAACAACTGGTCGCTCCAGGCGATGGAAACGCGCCCCAACGGCTGACGGGTGCCGCGGCGTGGCGGGCCACACGATCGGCACAGGCCTCAGGTGGGGCGGGTGGCTCGGTAGGCGCGGGGCGACTGGCCGGTCACGCGCTTGAAGGCTGTGCTCAGAGCGCTTTCCGAGCCGTAACCGACCTCGCGGGCGATCGCGGCCACGGTGTGGTCGCCGTGGCGCAGGCGGGCCGCGGCCAGTTCGATGCGCCACCCGGTCAGGTAGTCGAGCGGGCCCTGCCCGACAACCTGTTTGAAGCGGGCGGCCAGGGTCGAGCGCGACACGGCGGCCACCGCGGCCAGGTCGGCCACCGTCCAGGCGTACGCGGGCTTGCCGTGCATCGCCTGCAGGGCGGCGCCGACCACCGGGTCGGCCAGGCCGGCCAGCCAGCCCCCGGCCGGGGGCGCGGCCGCGAGGTGCAAGCGCAGCAGGTGGATCAGCATGACCAGAGCGAGGTGTTCGGTGAGCAGGGTCGATGCGGGTGGACGGTCACGCAGTTCGGCGTCGATCTGTTCCAGCGCCCACCGCACCGCGGCCGCCGCCGTGCTGGCCCCGGGCACGTGCACGACCGGGGGCAGCGCGTCGAGCAGCAGTTCCTGGGCACGCTCGCCGAAGCCGAACCGGCCGCCGATGAGGAACACGTCGTCGCCCTGGCCGGCCCGGGCTGTGCCGTCCTCGCCGGCCGCCACGAAGAGCGGCCGTGCCGGTTCGGGGCGCACGTCCGGGCCACTGGCCAGCGTGAACGCCACCGGGCGGGTCAGCAGGAAGCAGTCGCCGGGCCGCAGCTCGAAGACCTTGCCGTCGGCCAGCAGCAGGCAGCTCCCCCGGCGTACGGCATTGAACTTGACCGCCGGAGGCGGCTCGAAGGCCACCGCCCACTCCCCGCCGGCCACCAGGCCCGCCGACAGGCTGCTGGTGGCGCCGACGAGGGCGAGGACATCGTCGAGCGGATCCGTCTGGACTCTCACGCAACTATCTTGGACCCTGAACCATTCAGCATCCACATGGGCCGCCGCACAGTGGTAGCCATGACAAGGATCCACACACCGTTCACCGCCCGGTCCACCGCCGCCGAGGTGCTCGCCGGAATCGACCTGACCGGTCGGCGCATGCTGATCACCGGGGGCGGTTCGGGGCTCGGCCGCGCCGCCGCGGACGCGCTGCGGGACGCGGGCGCCGAGGTCGTAACCCCGACCCGCAGCGAGCTCGACCTGGCCGACCTCGACTCGGTCCGCGCCTACACCGCCGGCTGGAGGGGGCCGGTCGACGCGGTCATCGCCAACGCCGGCATCATGGCCGTGCCGGAGCGCCGCACGGCCGCCAACGGCTGGGAGCTGCAGCTCGCGACCAACTTCCTCGGCCACTTCGCACTGATCACCGGTCTGCGCGAGCACTACACGCCGGGCGCTCGCGTGGTCCTGGTGAGTTCCGGGGCCCAGCTCCGCGCCGGCGTCGACCTCGACGACCCGCACTTCGAGCGGCGCCCGTACGACCCGTGGACGGCCTACAGCCAGTCGAAATCCGCGGTAGTCCTGCTCGCGGTGGGCATCAGCCGGCATCTCGGCGCCGTCTCGGCCAACGCCCTCGCGCCCGGCAGCATCCACACCAACCTGCAGCGCCACATCGACCGGGCGACCATGCGGGTGCTGGGCGCGATGGACGAGGACGGCAACCTGATCCACCCCGACGGCTACAAGACCCCGGAGCAGGGGGCCGCCGCCGAGGTCATGCTGGCCGCGTCCCCGCTGCTGGCCGGGGTCACCGGCCGCTACTTCGACCAGGACAACCAGGAGGCCGAGGTCGTGCCGGGCGGCCCCGAGCCGATGGCCGGCGTGGCCGAGTGGTCCGTCGACCCGGCCGCCGCCGACCGCCTCTGGAAGCTGGCCGAAGCTGAGATCCCCGGCTGACGCGCGCCGCCTCCTCGAGAGGATTTCGCACGCCGACGCCGGTCGTCGAGCGGCGCCGACTCAGCCTGAGGAGGCGGTCAGGAGCCGTCAGGAGGCGGTCAGGAGGCGGTCAGGAGGCGGTCAGGAGGCGGCCAGCGGCAGGCTGACCAGGCCTTCGTTGCCCGAGCGGTCGAGTCCGCTGAGGCAGTAGGTGGCCGGCCCGGCGGGCGCCGCCGGGTCGATGACCTCGGAGCCGGCCCGGCCCGTGGCCACCAGCGCCGCGGAGGCGCCGCTGACCCGGTAGAGCGCCCAGCTGGTGGCGCCGGACGCGGACGCCTCGAACTTCATCGCCGCGCCGGAGCGGGCCGCCGCGACCAGGCGAGGCGCCGCGGGCGGGGCGGCGGGCAGCCGGGCCATCCGGGGCACCAGCGCCGGCGACGCGTAGTGCTTGTTCTTGTACTTCGTCACGGCGCCCAGGCGGTCGGCGCGGATCTGCTTGGCGCTGAAGTGCACCTGCCCCTGGACGCCGCCGCTCTTCTCGTTCAGCGTCATCTGCCGGTCGAGCTGGCCCGGGTCGCTCCACGCGCCGTCCTCGCCGATCCGGTAGTCGGCCATCCCGATGTAGAGCTGCACGTCCGTGCCCTTGGTGAGCGCCGTCCACCACGGCAACAGCTTGGTGTAGTCGGCCTTGTCGAAGCCCAGATGCCAGTAGAGCTGGGGCACGATGTAGTCGACCCAGCCCCGCTGCACCCACTTGCGGGTGTCGGCATAGATGGCGTCGTACGCCTCGAGGCCCTTGCTCTCGGAGCCGGCCGGGTCGCTGGTTTTGTTGCGCCAGATGCCGAACGGGCTGATCCCGAACTTGACCCACGGCTTGAGCTGCCGGATCCGTTCCTGCATCTCGCGGACCAGTGTGTCCACATTGTCGCGCCGCCACTGGGCCCGCGACTTGCCGGCGCCGTGACGGGCGAAACTGGCGTCGTCCGGGAAGTCCTGGCCGGCCTGCGGGTAGGGGTAGAAGAAGTCGTCGAAGTGCACGCCGTCGATGTCGTACTTGCGCACCGCTTCGAGCATCGCGTCCTCGACGAACTTGCGCGCCTCGGGGATGCCGGGGTCGAAGTAGAGCCGGCCGTTCCGGCCCGACGGATACGAGATGGCCCAGTCGCGGTGCTTCAGCAGCGGGTGGTTGGGCGCGAGCTTGGCGAAGTCGGCGCCGGGCCCGGCCGGGCCGGGCTGGGTGCCGCGGTAGGGGTTGAACCAGGCGTGAAACTCGAGGTTGCGGGCGTGGGCCTCGCGGACCATGTAGTCGAGCGGATCCCACCCGGGCGACCTGCCGTCACGCTTGCCGGTCAGCCATTCCGACCAGGGTGCGTACGCCGACGGCCAGAACGCGTCGCCGCTGGGCCGCACATGCACGAAGACCGCGTTGTGGCGCTGGGCCACGGCCAGGCCGAGCCAGCGCTGGTATTCCGCCTTGACCTGGGCCTGGGTCAGCCCCCGCCGGCTCGGGAAGTCGATGTTGTTGACCGTGGTCAGCCACATGCCCCGCAGCTGACGGACGGCCTTGGTCGGCGCCGTGCCGCACCGGCCCTCGACGCCGGGCGCCGCTGACGGCGACGCCGACGCCGACGGCCAAGACGCACCGGCGGTCGCGCCGGGCCGATAGTTGGCCGCCCGCAGCAGGCCTACGCCGAGGACCGCGGTCGCGAAGAACACCGAAACAACGACGACAGTCACCCGTACGGACGGGCGAGGGACGCGGAGCATGGGGACCAGTGTGCCTTGCCGCCCCGATCACCACGAATCACCGTAGATGCCCCGGCACCAAGAATCACCGTTGCCCCGCACCACGACCAGGGAAGTCCTGGACTCCGCGTCGCCGTGGAAGCGTCGCCCCGCGCGTCGCCATGGAAGCGTCGCGCCGCGCGTCGCCGGGAAAGCCCGGACCCACCACCGGAGAAGCCATCCTGCCGCGCGTCGCCCGGAGAGCGCCCGGATCATGACCTGCGGTCGTAGAGTCGTCCGGGTGACGGTCGTCGTGGTGGGAGCGGGGATCGCCGGGTTGGCCTGCGCTCGCGAACTGGGCGACGCCGGGGTGCCGGCGCGGGTGCTGGAGCGCAGCGACGAACCGGGAGGACGCCTCGCCAGCGTGTCTCTCGACGGCCGGTTCGCCGACATCGGCGCCGCCTATGTGACCGCCGACGACCCTTCGTTCCAGGGCCGGCTGCAGAGTTGGCGCATCGAGGGTCTCGCCCGGCCGTGGACCGACACGTTCCGCGGGCAGCACGGCCCGGGCCCGATGCGCTGGTCGGCGCCGGCGGGCCTGCGCAGCCTGGCGCACAGCCTGGCCGCCGGGCTCGACATCACCTACGGCACCGAGGTCACCGAGCTGCCCGAGGCCGAGTACGTGGTGCTGGCCATGCCCGGTCCGGAGGCGCTGAGGATCGCCGACCTGCCGGCGGCCCGCGACCAGTCGTGGGACCCGGTTCTGACGGCGGTGCTGACCTATCCCCGCCGCTCATGGGACGACTTCCACGGCATGTTCGTCAACGACCACCCCGCGGTCGCCACGATCTGCGACGACGGTGACCGGCGCGGCGACCGGGCGCCCGTGCTGGTAGCCCATTCGACGGCGCAATTCGCGCGCGACGAGGCCTCCGATCTCACGCGAGACGAGACGTCTCGTCTCACGCAAGGCGGGCTCACGCAAGGCGGGCTCACGCACGGCGGGCTCACGCACGGCGGGCTCACGCAAAGCGGGCTCACGCGAGGCGGGAGACCGCGGGTGGGTCGTGGCGGGTCGCGCGACGCCATGGTGACGGCCGTCAACGGGGTGCTCGGCATCGAGGAGGCGCCGGAAACGGCGTACCGCCTGTGGCCGTACGCCCAACCGCGCCCACTGCCGGGCGACTTCGCCCGCAGCGGGAACGTCTATCTGTGCGGCGATGTCTTCGGCCGCCCGCGCGTGCAGACCGCCTGGCTGAGCGGCCGGGCCGTGGCCGAGGACATTCTCAGAGTACGGAGCGGTAGACCGCCATCGTCTCCTCGGCGATCCGCGACCAGCTGAACTTCTCGACCGCGCGGCGGCGACCGGCCAGGCCCATCTCGCGGGCGCGAGCCGGGTCCTGGATCAGCTCGGTCATGCCCGCCGCGAGGTCGGCGACGAACTTGTCGGGGTCGACCGGGGTGCCCGTGCCGTCCTGGACCTGCTCGATCGGCACCAGCAGGCCAGTCTCGCCGTCGGCCACCACCTCGGGGATGCCGCCGGTGGCCGTGGCCACGACCGCCGTCTCGCAGGCCATCGCCTCGAGGTTGACGATGCCCATGGGCTCGTAGATGGACGGGCAGATGAAGACGGTGGCGTGCGTGAGCACCTGGATGACCTCGTGCTTGGGCAGCATCTCCTGCACCCAGATGACGCCGTGCTCGTCGCGGGCGGCGCGCAGCTCGTCGGCCAGCGCCTCGACCTCGGCCGCGATCTCTTTGGTGTCGGGCGCGCCCGCGAGCAGCACGATCTGGGTCTCGGGGGGCAGCGTGCGGCAGGCCCGGAGCAGGTAGGGCAGGCCCTTCTGACGCGTGATGCGGCCGACGAAGACCACGCTGGGCCGGTTCAGGTCGATGCCGAGGCGCTCGATGACGTCAGTGCCGTGGTTGGGCGCGTAGAGCTCGGTGTCGATGCCGTTGTAGACGACCTGGATCTTGTCGGGGTCGACCGACGGGTACGCGGTCAGCACGTCCCGCTTCATGCCGCCGGACACGGCGATGACCGCGTCGGCGTTCTCGATCGCGACCCGCTCGCAGAACGACGACAGCGCGTAACCGCCGCCGAGCTGCTCGGCCTTCCACGGCCGCAGCGGCTCGAGGCTGTGCGTGGTGACGACGTGCGGAACCCCGTACAGAAGCTTGGCCGTGTGCCCGGCGAAGTTGGCGTACCAGGTGTGGCTGTGCACGATGTCGGTGCCCTCGGCGCCGGCCGCGATCTCGAGGTCGACACCCATGGTGCGCAGCGCGGCGTTGGCCCCGGCCAGCTCGGCCGGTTCCGGATAGGCGGTGACGCCGGGCTCGTCGCGCGGCGCGCCGAAGCAGTGCACGCGCACGTCGGCCAGGGCGCGGAGGTCGCGGGTGAGGTATTCCAGGTGCACCCCGGCGCCGCCGTACACCTCCGGCGGGTATTCCCGGCTGATGAGGTCCACGCGCAGTCTCTCGGTCACGCCCGCAGCCTAAACCTTGAACCCTTCCCGCGCCCTCGGGGAGCAGGCGCTTCCCTCGCATCGGGAAGGAGACTTCCCTCGCGCTCGGGACGCAAGATCAGATAACCTGGCCGTCGCCGCGATGACCACGGCGAGTTCCCTTCTTCGGCTGGCGCTCCGGCTGGCGGAAAGTTAGCGTCCTTCCATGGCTGTCAAGGTGCTTGCGATCGTTCTGGCCGGTGGTGAGGGTAAGCGCCTGATGCCCCTGACGGCTGACCGGGCAAAGCCCGGCGTCCCGTTCGGCGGCATCTACCGCATGATCGACTTCGTGCTGTCGAATCTTGCCAACGGCGGCTATCTCAAGATGGTCGTCCTGACCCAGTACAAATCCCATTCGCTCGACCGCCACATCTCCAAGACGTGGCGCATGTCGACCCTGCTCGGCAACTACGTCACGCCGGTGCCCGCGCAGCAGCGGCTGGGCCCGCGGTGGTTCGCCGGCTCGGCCGACGCCATCTACCAGAGCCTCAACCTGATCAACGACGAGTCGCCCGACTACGTGATCGTGTTCGGCGCCGACCACATCTACCGCATGGACCCGAAGCAGATGGTCCAGGACCACATCGACTCCGGCGCCGCGGTCACGGTGGCCGGCATCCGGCAGCCCAAGTCGATGTCCGACCAGTTCGGCGTCATCGACGTGGCCGAGGACGGCAAGCGCATCAAGGCCTTCCGCGAGAAGCCGAAAGAGGTCGACGGCCTGCCCGACGCCCCCGACGAGATCTACGCGTCGATGGGCAACTACATCTTCACCACGCGGGCGCTGTGCGAGGCGGTCACCAAGGACGCGCAGGACCCCGACAGCAAGCACGACATGGGCGGCAACATCATCCCCATGCTCGTCGAGCGGGGCGAGGCCAACGTCTACGACTTCCGCGACAACCTGGTGCCGGGCAGCAGCGACCGCGACCGTGGCTACTGGCGCGACGTGGGAACGCTCGACTCGTTCTACGAGGCCCACATGGACCTCATCGCCACCGAGCCGATCTTCAACCTCTACAACCACGACTGGCCGATCTTCACGAACTACGGCTCGTGGCCGCCGGCCAAGTTCGTGCACGGCTTCGACGACCGCCAGGGCCGCTCCATCGAGTCGATGATCTCGCCCGGGGTCGTGGTGTCGGGCGCGCTCGTCGAACGTTCGGTGATCTCGCCCAACGTGCGGGTCAACTCGTGGGCCCACGTCGAGGGTTCGGTGCTGATGGAAGGCGTGAAGGTGGGCCGGCGCGCGGTCATCCGCAACGCGATCCTCGACAAGAACGTCATCGTGCCCGAGGGCGCCCAGATCGGCGTCGACCTCGATCGCGACCGCAAGCTCTACACGGTCTCGGACAACGGGGTCGTCGTGATCGGCAAGGGCCAGAAAGTAGAGCTCTGATTCCGGTTCAGGGGTAGCGGTCAGCGCCGTTCACGCAGGGTCTGGGACGGAGAGACACCGTATCTGTCCCGGTAGGCGCCGGCGAACCGTCCGAGGTGGGTGAATCCCCAGCGATAGGCCACCTCGGACACGTTCACCTGCCACGGGTCCGAACGCGACAGTTCGGCGTGCACCCCGTCGAGCCGTAATCGCCGCAGGTAGGTCAGCGGCGACATGCCCACGTGCTGGCGGAACGACTCCTGCAGCACCCGCACGCCGACGCCGGCGATCCCGGCCAGGTCGGTGGCGGTGAACGGGCGCCACGGCTCGGCATGCATGGCGTCCAGCGTGCGCTTGACCGTCCGCGGGCGGTTGGGGCCCCGCATGCCGGCCGGCTCTTCGCCGTACGGATGCTCGACCGTCAGCGCCAGGCCGCTGACCACCATGTCGCGCCAGCGGCCGGCCATCCGCGGCTGCGCGGCCAGGCCCTGCCCCCGCATCAGTTCCCCGAAGAACAACCGCACCAGCGACACCCACGTACGCCCGGGCGCCTCGAGCCGGTTGAAGCTGTCGCCCAGCAGCAGCGGGCTGACGATCTGCTGGTCGAGGGCCGCGTCCAGCTCACGCTCGAGGGCGGCCCGTTCGACCTTGACGCTCAGCAGCCGGCAGGCGCCCGGCCAGTCGAGCTCGATGTCGCCGACCGGGCGGTAGACCGCGGCCCGGGTCTGGTCGGCCAGCACCGCTGTGCCCCGGTGCCGCGACCGGAGCACGCCGGACAGCGACGCCAGGACGTGGTAGGACGTCTCGAGGTCGGCGATGGTGACGTGGATGTCGCTGCCGTAGCTGATCTCGCCGACTGTGATCGGGCCGAGCGACACCACATCGCCGCGGAAGGCGAACCCGGTGCGGTCACCGACCGGGTCCACCCGCAGCGGGCCGTAGAACATGCGGCGGCAGAAGGCGCGTGCCTCGTCCACATCGGTCGTGCTCAGAGACAAGTGGACGGGTGCGTCTGCGCCGGGACTGCCCGGACGAGTCGTCAGAGGGACGCCGACCATGGCGTCCACCCTAGACCCGGGCGACGTCTACGCCACGAGGGAAGCCACCGGCCAGGTGAATTCCGCGACCGCCCCGCCCGGCACGTCGACCTCGCCCATCGGCGTGACCGGGTTGTCCCAGACGGTGTAGCGGCCCTCGGGCAGGCTGTCGAGCACCACGCTGAAGCACACGCCGCCCCACACGTAGCGGGCGCGCACTGCCGCGTGCGTACGGCGGGAAGGATCTTCGACCGGGCTGACCTCGATCTCCCGGCCGTGCATGCCGCCCGGGGTGTTGATGATCAGCGCACCGATCCCGGCGCCGATGTTCAGCATGACCGTGCCCTGGCCGGACGGGGTCATGCTGTGCCAGCTGTGGTCGGCGTGCTCGTGTGTGTGCGACATGGCAGCCTTCAGTCCCTTTCAGGGGCGGTGGCCGGGGTGGTTGGACGGGCAGTCATGAGGGGTTGCCGAATCCGTCGAACGGGGTGCCCAGGTACGGGAACTTCTTGAGCAGCCCGGCGCTCGCGTCCTTGATGCTGAGGCCCTGCTCGACCAGCGCCGCCGCGGCGTCCGGCTCGAAGTCCTTCTCGACCAGCGGCAGGGTCACGCCCGCGATGGCCCGGATCGAGATCGACACCACGTCGTCGGCGATGCGCCGCCCGTTCGGGAAGCCGGCCAGGTCGCCGCCGAGGATGCCGAACTTGCTCGGCTCCTTCGCGGGCGGCACGGCGGTGTTGAGGCGCAGCATGTCGGCCTGCACCTCGCCGGTGTTGTTCTGGAAGTTCTCGATGATCCCGTCCGGGATGCCGGTGAGCAGGATCGCCACCAGGTCGGCGCGCGGCTTGTCCTTCTTGTCGCGGGCGGCCAGCTTGTCGAACAGCCCGGGGTAGAGCACCGGCAGCAGGGTCTGCAGCTCGGGCTTCTCGACGAACTGGGCGAACCGCTTGTCCTCGGCCGGGGGCAGGCTGTTCCACTTGTCCTTCTCGGCCATCGGCACGATGACCTCGTTGAACAGTGGGTTGCCGAGGCGGGAGACCTGCACCTGGGGCCCGACCACGACGTCGTCGTTCTTCTTGTCGCCGTTGCGCACCTGCACCTGGCGCCGGCTGGCGGACGTCCACACGCCGATCACGGCTTCGGGATCGCGCCCGCGCACCTTCTTCTTGCCGTCCCGGCGTACGGCCGAGAGCGGCACCTGGATCGCGATGCTGTGCACGTTGAGCTTGTCGGTCGCGTTGACCGCCTTGCCCGCGTAGTTGAACAGCGTCTGCCCGACCAGGTGCTTGTCCTGGAAGGGGCGCAGCGTGCCCAGGTCGAAGATGGCGCCCAGGTCGACGAAGAACGCGTCGGCGCGCTGGCCGGCGAAGACCTTCTCACCCGTCTTCAGCTTGGCCACCGCGTCGGCGGCGAGACCGTCGTAGTCCGGGATCGAGAGCTTGCCGACGTTGCACGGCGGGCAGGGCAACTTCTTGGCCAGTACGGTGCTCTTGCCGTACGCGTCGACCTTGGTCACCGAGAAGAATTGGCGCCGGTTCCAGTTCTCGCTGTCCAGCGCGTCGATCGGCCCGGTGTTGTAGAGGAACGTCTTCTCGTTGCGCAGTTCCGTGCGGAACCGGAACTGGTAGGTCAGATCGGGCCGGGCGTCGCCGTTCGAGTCGATGTGGATCTCGTAGAGGACGTCGTCGCCGAACTCGAAGAAGTTCGGGCCGCTCGACGGGAGCTGGAGCGGCACGTAGTTCGCGATGATCGTCACGGTGTCCGGGTCGTCCGGGCTGACGAACGCGTACAGGTCGGAGCTGTCGGCCACCGGATCCTTGCTGATCTCGGGAGCTTCACGATGTGATGACATGGTTCTCTCCCTCAGCCCTGTGCCGACTTGAGCAGCTTGGCGGCGAGCTTCTTGTCGGTGAGCGTGCTCTTGGAGCCGCCGACGAAGACGTCGAACGTGCCCTTCTCGGCATCGCGCAGCGACAACACCAGCGGCCCGGCGCCCTTGGGGGCTTCCGCGGACTCGCCGGCCAGGCTCAGACCGGCCACGCCGGCCACCGAGACACCGACACCCGCCGTGGCGGCGATCGCCAGGACGCGACGGCGGTTCACTCCTTGGTGACCGTAACGAACTCGCCTCATTGCTCGGCCTTTCGTGTTTCCTTGGGGGGAGAAACGGACCTGCTTGCGATGTCGACGCCCATCAGTACGAGGCGCGAACCGTTGCGGTTCAACGGTTTTCGCGTCGTCTGCGAAGAATTCCGCCGAGGCCTGCCCAGGCCGCTGCGCCGAAGCCCACAACCAGGGCTCCGGCGACAATCCAATGACCCAGCGTGACCTGGCTGTTGTCACTCACCGGTTGGATGGCTTGCGGCGCCGGCGCCGGCGAGGTCGTCACCGCGGAGGGCTTCGAGGTCGCCTTGACGATCGCGGGGGCCGCGCTCGTCGTGGTCTTCGTTTTCGGACGCTTTGCAGCTTTGGTCACGACCGCCGGTTTTCCGGCCGCCGGTGTTCCGGCCGCCGGAAAGGACAGATCCGAGCACGAGTAGTAGGTGTCGGGCGTGCTCGACGTCTCCCACACGATGTAGAGGAGGTGGCGGCCGGCCCGCTGCGGGAGCTTCGCCTTCAACTCGTACGCGCCGTCCTCGAGCGCGGGGTCGGTGACCGCCACGAGCGGCTTGCTGCCGAGGTCGGCCCAGGTGAGGCGCCGGCTGGGGTCGTACGAGGGCTTGGTCAGGAAGACCCGGAACTCGCCGGCGTGCGGGATGGTCGCCCGGTAGCGGATCGTCAGGGTCCGGCCCGCCGTGACCTTGGTGGCCGGGAAGTCGTTGCGGGGCAGGTCGAGGCCCCGGAACGCGGCCAGGCCGCCGCTGCACAGCTTCCCGTCCGGCACGACCTGGCGATCCTTGCCGTTCACGCCGGCGATGCGCAGGTTGTCGAACGTACCGAAGCTACGGCCGTTGGCCTTCCGAGCCGCCTCGCACGCCGCGCTGTCCGTCTCCTGACCGCCCGACGCGCACGCCGTAGTGCGGCTGATCGGCGTGGTCGGAGATCCGTGCGCCTCGGCCCGGGCCGGCGCGAGCGCGGCGGCGGCGGTCACTGCCAGTGCCGCCGCGGCCAGACGATGAATCCTCACGTCCGTGCAATACGGATAACTCGCGTGAGTCGTTCAGCACGTCCGCCACCGGGTGTGACGAGCCGTGTGATTGCATGGCGGGGCTCGAGAAGTCAACGAATGGAGTTCCCATGGACAAGCCCGACGTCGGTCCGATCGAGGGCGCGCCCCCGGCCGACCTGGTGATCGAGGACATCACCGTCGGCGAGGGGCCCGAGGCGACGCCCGGCCAGAACGTCAGCGTGCACTACGTGGGCGTGGCGCACTCGACCGGTCGCGAGTTCGACGCCTCCTACAACCGTGGCGAGCCCTTCGCCTTCCCGCTCGGCGGCGGCCGGGTCATCGGCGGCTGGGACCAGGGTGTGGTGGGCATGAAGGTCGGCGGCCGCCGCAAGCTGACCATCCCGCCGCACCTGGGCTACGGCGCTCAGGGCGCCCCCGGCGTGATCAAGCCGAACGAGACCCTGATCTTCGTGGTCGATCTCCTCGGCGTGCAGTGACCCGCTTCCCATAAGCGCGTGACCTGCGCCGCGGCGCTGCTTTCGGGCAGCGCCACAGTGCGACCTGCGCCGCGGCGCTGCTTTCGGGCAGCGCCACAGTGCGACCTGCGCCGCGGCGCTGCTTTCGGGCAGCGCCGCGGTACGCGGCCTTCCGTCGCGGAATCCGCGGCCCGGCCACTACGGTCCGAGCAGCCGTTCCAGCTCGGCCAGATTCCCCGTACGCGCCGCAGCCAGCACGACCCGGACGAGCAGGCGATGCTCGGCCTCGTCGACCGGCCGCTGCCGGTCGGAGCCCAGCCCCTCGTGCGCCCGCCGCACCAGCTGCCGCGCGCTGTCCCCGCTGACCCCCAGGATCTCGGCGATCCGCTGGTACGGATAGTCGAAAGCCTTGCGCAGCAGGTAGGCCGCCCGCTCGGCCGCAGTCATCTTCTGCAGCATCAGCCGCACCGCGCCGTCGAGCGCGTCGTGCCGCTCGACCGTCACCGCCGGGTCGTCCCCCCGGTCGACCGGCTCGGGCAGCCACGGCCCGGCCGCCGTCTCCCGCCGCTTCCGCGCCGACTGCGCGACGTTGATCGCCAGCCGCGTCGTCGTGGTCGCCAGGAAGGCGGGCGCGTTGACAACCCCCGACCGGTCCTCGCGCCGCCAGCGCAGCCACGCTTCCTGCACCACGTCCTGCGCCTCCCCCGGATCCCCCAGCACCCGCAGGGCCAACGCCATGAGCCGCGGCCGCACCGCGACAAACTCCTCCGCCTCGCCCGCGCTTCCCTCGCGCGGCCCCACCAGCAACACGCTCACGGTTCCGGCTCCGTTCCCCCACGGACACCCACCGATGCCCTGAGATCACCGTCGCCCGCCACCCACTGGCCTCGCGCCCCGGAAACCGCGTGGCCACCCCGTGGTCCGTAGCCCCGGGCTAAGCGAGGGTGCGGCCGTAGCGGTAGAGCGCGGTCATTTCAGTGGGACAGGTGGGCGTACATGATGTGCAGGCCCACGCGGCCCTGGATGGGGTGGGCGAAGGCGCCGGGGACGGTGCCGACGATGGTGAAGCCCTCGCGGAGGTAGAGGTTGACGGCTGTCCGGTTGGACTCGGCGACGGCGTTGAACTGCATGCCCGCGTACTTGTTGCGGCGGGCCCATTCGAGCGCGTAGCGCAGCAGCGCGGTGCCGACGCCGCGGCCTCGGCTG
The DNA here is from genome assembly GCF_019710575.1 of Paractinoplanes polyasparticus. GTDB lineage: Bacteria > Actinomycetota > Actinomycetes > Mycobacteriales > Micromonosporaceae > Actinoplanes > Actinoplanes polyasparticus. Next base: position 44,877 of record NZ_JAHWFK010000033.1, read on the forward strand.
ACGGGCGCGACCATGAAGCTGGCCGTGGCCACGTGGGCGCCGGGGCCGGGCTTGTTCGTTCCGACCTTGGCCGTGCCCAGCACCTCGTCGCCGTCGAGGGCGACCACCGTCTCGCCCGGAGGGGACTCGAGCCAGGTCGCGCGGGCTTCGCGTTCGGTCATCGCCGGGTCGTAGGTGAACGTGTCGGCCGCACGGACCACGGACCGGACGATCTCCCACACCTGGGGCCAGTCGGACTCGGTGAACTGCCGGATCTGCACGATGCGCACGTTACTCAGTCTTCCCCCATCGCGGTGAGCAGTTCGAGGGCGGGGCGGTCCATCAGGCGGGCCGTGTTGGTCAGCGCCACCACGGCCACGCCGCGCGCCGGTTCCAGGCCCGCGAACGAGCAGAAGCCGCCGGTGCCGCCGTTGTGCCACAGCTGCTCACGACCGCCGGGGAGGCGCCGGCCCATCCAGCCGAGATGCACCCACGCGTACGGGTTGATGTCGTGCCGCACCGAGCGGGCGAACCGGATGGCCTCGTCCTCGGCGGCGAGCTGGGCGCGCAGGAACGTCACCAGGTCGGCGGCGGTCGAGCGCAGCCCGCCGGCCCCGGCCAGGTCGGCCAGGTGCCACGGCGGTACGGGCTTGCCACGAGCGTTGTGCCCCTGGATCGGCGTCACGCTGAAACCGGTGGACTTCAGGCCGGGCGGCCGCAGCAGGTCGTCGTACCCGAGGCCGGTCCGCCGGGACAGGGCCAGACCGAGCAGCCCGGCGCCGAAGTTCGAGTAGCGGAAGCGAGGGGCCTTCAATCGCGTACGCCGGAGGGCCGCCTCGAGGAAGCCGGCATCACAACGGGCGTACGGGTCGGGCTGTCCGGGGTTGAGCAGCGCCGGCAGCAGCATGCCCGTCGGCAGGCGGGGCAGCCCGGACGTGTGCGTGGCCAACTCTTGGAGCCGGATCCGGGGCGGCGCGGACGGAAGCAGATCGGCCAGCGGCTCGTCGAGCCCGACGACCCCGTCGAGGGTCAGGCGGCTCAGGGCCAGCGCCGTGAACACCTTGGTGAGCGAGCCGATCTCGTAAACCGCGTCCGCGTCGCCGGCGATCTCCACGGTGTCCCCGGCGATCGCGGCCACCACCACCCGGTCCCGTTTCTGCCCGAGCAGCGACGCCGTCCGTTCCAAGCGATCCCTCATGGGGTCATGTTCTCAGCGCCCTGTCAGCGGCCAGGGCCGAGGATCCGGTCATGACAGCCGCCACCCTCGTGGTCGCCGTGTCGCGGCCCTGGTTCTGGCCCGTGTCGTGGGTGCCCGCCTATCTGGGCACGGTGCTGGCCGACGGGCGATGGCTCCCCGCCGACCTGCCCCGCGCGCTGGTCGCGTTGCTGGTGCTGGGCCCGCTGGTCTGGGGCGCCGTGCTCGCTCAGAACGACCTCCACGACCTGGCCAGCGACCGCGCCAACCCCCGCAAGGCGACAGCGCCCCTGGTCACCGGAGCCGTCAACGAAACCACGCTGCGGTCCTGGTACCGCCGGATCGCCCTGGCGTGCCTGGTCGCGGCGCTGTTGGTAGGCCCGCTGTTCGTACTGGGCGTGGCCGGCGTGCTGCTGCTGGGCTGGGCGTACAGCGCTCCCCCACTACGCCTGAAGACCCGCCCGGGCTGGGACGTCACCGTGAACGCGCTGGTCGTCGGCGTCGTCTCCCCGGCCGCGGGCTGGTCGATCACCCGCGACCCGTGGGACTTCCCCTGGCAGTTCGGCCTGATCGGCCTGCTCTTCGCGGCCGCCCTCTACGTGCCGACCACGGTCACCGACCTGCCGGCCGACGAGGGCGCCGGTGACAACACCTTCGCCGTACGCTTCGGAGCCCGCGCCGCTTACGTCACCGGCCTCACGCTGTGGGCCGCCGCGCTGGTGCTCTGCGTGGCCTGCGCCGCCGCCGACGTGGTCGTCCCCCGCTCGACCCTGACCGGTCAGCTCGTGACGATCCCCGTGCTGCTCACCGCGTACGCGATCCTGACCCGCCGACCCTCGATCCCCCGCCTGGCCGTCCTGTCCCTGTTCTTCGCCATCCCGACCGTCGGCTACGCCCTCGCGATCGTCGGCTGAGGCCCCTGGGAACAGATGGGTGGCCGGTCCCGGCAATGGACCGGCCACCTTTCATCGGGGGCGGAGTTGACGCTCTTACTTCACCGAGCCCAGGGACAGCCCCTGCACCAGCTTGTCCTGGGCGGCGAAACCGGCGACCAGGACGGGCAGGCTGACCACGAAGGCGGCCGCGCAGAGCTGGGCCAGGAACAGGCCCTGGCTGGTGACGAAGCTGGTCAGGAAGACGGGGGCCGTCTCCGCGACCGTGGCCGTGAGCACGCGGGCGAACAGGAGCTCGTTCCAGCTGAAGATGAAGCAGATCAGCGCGGTGGCGGCGATGCCGGGGGTGACGACGGGAGCGATGACCGAGCGCAGGGTCTTGGTCAGGTTGGCCCCGTCCATCTGGGCGGCCTCGAGCATCTCGACGGGCACCTCGGACAGGAACGAGCGCATCATCCACACGGCGATGGGCAGGTTCATCGAGGTGTAGAAGAGGATGAGCAGCCAGATGTTGTCGAGCAGGCCGGTGTTCTGGGCGAACAGGTACAACGGCAGCAGGCCCGCCACGACCGGGAGCATCTTGGTGGACAGGAAGAAGAACAGGACGTCGGTCCACTTCTTGACCGGCTTGATGCTCAGCGCGTAGGCGGCGGGCAGCGACAGCAGCAGCACGATCAGGGTCGAGATGACGCTCGCGGTCAACGAGTTGAGCAGCGGCGGCCACGGGCTGGCGCCTCCGGAGAAGAACTCGCGGTAGCCCTCCAGGGTCAGCGGGGCGAAGACCGAGGGCGGGTTGGTGGCCGCGTTGGCCTCGGAGTGGAACGAGGTCAGGACCATCCAGACGACGGGCAGCACGAACAGGATGCCGACGATCCAGGCGAGCAGGGACAGCCAGACGTTCGCGCCCTCGCGGCGCTTCTTGACCGGGCGGCCGCGTTCGTCGTGGGCGGCCGGAACCGGTGCGGTGTCGGTGATGCTCATCGGCCGGCCTCCTGCTTGAAGAGCGACGAGACCGTACGCAGGGCGAACGTCGCGATGATGATGGTGCCGATCACGACCACCACGGCGGCCGCGGACGCCCGCCCGTAGTCGTGGGCCTGATAGAAGATCTGGTAGATCGTGTACGGCAGGTTCGCCGTGCCGAGGCCGCCGGACGTGATCGTGAAGACCGCGTCGAAGTTCTGCACGATGTAGATCGAGCCGAGCAGCGCGCCCAGTTCGAGGTACTGCCGCAGGTGCGGCAGCGTCATGCTGCGGAAGATCTGCCAGTTGTTGGCGCCGTCGATGCGCGCCGCCTCGATCACGTCGAGCGGGCGGCCCTGCAGACCGGCCAGCAGGATCAGCATCATGAACGGCGTCCACTGCCAGACCAGCGAGAAGATCACCGCCCACAGCGGCATGTTGCTGATCCAGTCGGGCTGCGGCGGGTTGTCCGAGCCGAACAGGCCCCAGATCCAGGTGAGCGCGCCGTTGAACAGGCCGTATTCGGGGTTGTAGAGGGCGTGCTTCCAGATCAGCGCCGCGGCCACCGGCACGACCAGGAACGGCGCGATCATCATGGTGCGCACCGCGCCGCGGCCGCGGAACTTGCGGTCGAGCAGAAGAGCGATCCCGAGCCCGAGAACGAGGCTGATCAGCACGACGCCCGCGGTGAGCAGGATCGTCGTCCACACCGCGTCGCGCATGTTGACGTCGGTGAAGACCCGCACGAAGTTGTCGAACCCGGCGAAGCCGCGCTCGGAAGGGTAGTAAGCGTTCCAGTCCATGAACGAGATGACCAGGGTGGCCAGGAAGGGCAGTTGGGTCACCACGATCATGAAGATGAGCGCGGGCAGCAGCGGGGCGCGGCGGGCCCAGGCGGATGCCCGCCGGGCGGCTCCCGGCGCCGGTTGGGGAGCGTCAGTCTGCGTCCCGGCCTGTTCGGCGACCGATGTCATCCTGGGCCTCCCGTGGCATGCCTTCCTGGCCCTACAGGCGCTTCGCTGACTCCGGTGCAGTCAGTCATGCCTAGCCCTCCTCGCGGGACTGGTAGCGCTCGGCGACGTCCTCGGCCAGGCGCTGGCCGCGTTCCAGGGCTTCGTCGACGCTCATCTGGCCGGCGATCGCCGAGCTCACGTACTGCGACACCTGGGTGCCGAGGTCGGTGAACTCGGGGATGTCGATGAACTGGATGCCGATGGCAGGCCGGGGCTGCACGCCGGGGTCGCGCGGGTCGGCGGCCTCGATCGCGGCCCGGGTGGGCTCGGCGAACGACGACGCGACACTGAGGTAGTCCTCGTTCTCGTACGTCGAGGCCCGCTTGCCGGCCGGCACGCTGGACCAGCCGACCTGCTGGCCGACCAGCTCCTCGTACTGCTTGCTGGACGCCCACGAGATGAACTTCCAGGCGTTGTCCTTGTTGTCGCTGGCCTGCTGGATGCTCCAGGACCACGCGTACAGCCAGCCCGAGCTGTCGGTCTTCACGACGGGCGCCGGGGCGTACCCGATCTTGCCCTTGACCGGCGAGTCGTCGGCCTCGAGCGAGCCCGCGGCGCTGGTCGCGTCGTACCACATCGCCACGTTGCCCTGGATGAGGTTGTTCAGGCACTCGGTGAAGCCGGCCTGCGGGGCGCCGTTCTCGCCGTGCGAACGCACCAGGTCGACGTAGAACTTGGTGGCCTCGGTGAACTCCGGGCCGTCCACCTTGGGCGTCCAGTCCTGCTCGAACCAGGTGCCGCCGAAGGTGTTCACGACCGTGGTGAGCGGCGCGAAGATCTGGCCCCAGCCGGGCTGTCCGCGCAGGCAGATGCCGCGCATGCCGGGCTGTTTGTTGTCGACCTGGGCGGCGATGTCGGCGACCTGCTGCCAGGTGGGCTTCTCGGGCATCCGGACGTTGTTCGACTCCAGCACGTCCTTGCGGTACATCAGGAACGACGACTCACCGTAGAACGGCTCGCCGTAGAGCTTGCCGTCGTCGGCGGTCAGCGACTGGGTCATCGGGGCGAGGATGTCGCCCTGGTCGAACTGCTGATCGGCGGCGACGTAGTCGTCCAGCGGCGCGATCCACTTCGACTTGGCGTAGATGGGGATCTCGAAGTTGCTGAGCGAGGCGACGTCGTACTGCCCGGCCTGGCTGGAGAACTCCTGGCTGATCTTGTCCCGGACGTCGTTCTCCGGCAGCACCGTGAAGTTGACGTTGATGCCGGTCTGTCTGGTGAAGTTGTCCGCGGTGAGCCGCTGCAGATCGATCATCTGCGGGTTGTTGACCATCAGGACGTTGATGCTGTTCGGTCCGCCACCCCCCGGCCCGCCGCCCCAGCCGGCGCACCCGGTGAGGGTGAGCACGAGTGCGGTGGCGGCGGCGAGCGCGGCGCGCATGTGCCTGCGTGACATGGGGCCTCCCCAGCGAGGCTTGCTGGTCCAGCGGCACTACCCATGCTGTGACGCCGGTAACATCCGGGCCTCAGTACATGCCTGAGATCGACAGGATGTCAACCATTCGTCACGGTGGGTGGGACATACGGGCATCGATGATCCGGCGGCGACCGTCCTAATCGGCAACGACCCGGGCCTGGTTGCCGAGAACCTCGACGACATCGCCGGGGTGCAACTGGCGTCCGCGACGGGTGTCCACCTCGCCGTTGACCGAAACGTCCCCGGACGCGATGAGGACCTTGCCCTCGCCGCCCGTGTCGATGAGGTCGGCCAGCTTGAGGAACTGTCCGAGTCTGATCATGTCGCCGTCGATCGGCACGTCACGCATCCCGCCATCATCCGGCAACCGGCCGGAAAGATTTCCGCGGGGCTTTGAACCTTTGCCGCTTGTGATCCGAACTACCCCCCGTGAGGCACTCTCAGCTGGCCCGCCGCGCGGGCATCCCGGTAGCCGCAGCCGTCCTCGGCGCGCTCGTCGCCACACCGGCCCTGGCCGACGCGACGGTCGTGTCGCCGACGACGGCCTACCAGGGCAGCGGGCAGAACGTGACCCTGCGCGTCACGAACGACGGCGCCGCACCGGTTCGCCGGATCACGCTCAAGTTCCGCGACGACACGCCCCTGGCCGAGGCCTATCCGCTGTCGGTCGAGGACTGGGCGCCGAGCATCAAGATGCGGACGATCTCGACGCCGCTGAAAACGCTGCACGGCGACAACGAGACGACCGAGGTCGCCGCGTCGATCACCTGGCTCGCCATGCCCGGCAAGGACCTGGCTCCCGGCAAGAGCGCCGATCTCACGGTGGCTGTCGGCCCGCTGCCGCAGCTGAGCACCGTCCAGTTGGACGTTGCCACCACCTACGCCGACGGCAAGCCCGGCCCGGCGATGCCCCCGGCCGCGTTGAAGCTGACCCCGGACCCCACCGGCGGCCTGGCCGCAGCGGCCCACTCGCACGGCGGCGCCACCGGCGGGTCGGCCGCCAGCGGCGAGGAGCAGCTGTTCAAGCAGGCCATCGAGGAGGCCGACCGCGGCTCCTCGATCTGGTCGTACGCGGGCTGGGTCGTCGCCGCCCTGGCGCTGGCCGGCGGCCTGGTGATGATGCTGCGCAACCGGCACCGCGCCGAGGAGCCCGAGCCGGCCGACGACGAGACCGCCGACGAACCCGCGGCTGAGGAGAAAGAGCCCGTGACCGCGGGCAACGGCAACAGCAAGTGGGCCTACAAGGGCTGACAGGACTCCCGCGATGGTGGACGCGGGACACCGTCGTGATGGCGCGCGTGGGGCGCGGCGCACGACGTGCGGGTGGAGCCATTGGGCATGGCGCGTGACCCGCGGACGAGGGGCGGAGGATTCACTTCTTCCGCCCCTCGAGTATCTCCGCCGACACCGTCCGCCTACACCGACACCGGCCGGGGTGAGCGCAGCGCGTCGACGATCTCCCGCTCAACCCGTTCAGCTTGATCGTGCGGCACCTGGCAGGTGCCGGCCGCGATGTGACCGCCCCCGCCGTAGCGCAGCATCACCTCGCCCACATCCACCGGCGAGGTGCGGTCGAGGATCGATTTTCCGCAGGCGAAAACGGTGTTCAGCTTCTGCCGCCCCCAGATCACGTGGACCGAGACCCGCGCCTCGGGGAACATCGCGTACACCATGAAGCGGTTCCCGGCGTGGATCACCTCTTCCTCGCGCAGGTCGACCACGACGACGTCGCCGTCGACGCGACTGACCCGCTTCAGCTGCTCGACGAAGAGATCGTGCTGCGCCCGGTACAGCTCCGCCCGCTCGGCCACGTCGGGCTGGGAGAGGATCTCGCGGACGTCGTTGTGCTGAATGCAAGCGTCGATGAGCTGCATCATCAGCTGGTAGTTGGAGATCCGGAAATCGCGGAAACGCCCCAGCCCGGTACGGCTGTCCATCAGGAAGTTCAGCAGGGTCCAGCCCTGGGGGTCGAGGATGTCGTCGAGGGCGTAATCGGCCGAGTCGGCCTGGTCGACCGCGTACATGAGGCCGTTGGAGACCTCGGGGAAGCGCTCCCGGCCCCCGTAGTACTCGTAGATCACCCGGGCCGCGGAGGGCGCGTCGGCGTCGATGACGTGGTTGCTGAGATTGCCCTCGTTGCGCAGCGTCTCGGAGTGGTGGTGGTCGAAGACCATGTACGCCCCCGGCGCGTACGGCAGGTTCGTGAGGATGTCGTTCTCGGTCACCTCGACCTCCCCGTCCTGCACGTCCTTGGGGTGGACGAACTTGATGTCACCGATCATGTCGAGGTGGCGCAGCAGCACGGCGCAGACCAAGCCGTCGAAGTCGCTACGGGTCACGAGCCGATACTTCACGGGTCCCCCTAGGGTGCGCACAGCGATACACCCCAGTTTGCCACTTTTGCCGGTGTATCCCGGGTCGCATCCGGGGATGGAAGTGAACCTTTCCGGCTCGGCCCTGCGTAGAGTTTTGCCGGACGGTCCCAACGGTCGGAGGACACGTAATAACCATGGACAACGCCCCTCAGCTCATTCAGGAGCGCAGCGCCCCACCCGCCACGCTGGTGATCTTCGGCGCCTCGGGCGACCTGACCCGGCGCAAGCTCCTCCCGGCCGTGGAGAGCCTCGCCCGGCACAATCGCCTGCCCAGCCAGTTCGCCCTGGTCGGCGTAGCCCGCACCCCGATGGGCGACGAGCAGTTCGCGGACAGCGCGCTCGGCGGCCGCAGCCTGCTCGACAAATCGCAGCTCCAGGGCGGAATCCGGTACGTCTCGGGCGGCTACGACGACCCCGACACGTACAAGCGGCTGGCCGAGACCCTCGACGGGCTCGACGCCGAGCGGGGCACTGCCGGCAACCGCCTGTTCTACCTGTCCACCCCGGCCGAGGCGTTCGAGCCGGTGATCAACGGGCTGGCCGGCGCCGGTCTCAACCACCCGCGCGAGGGCTCCTTCGCGCGGCTGGTGATCGAGAAGCCGTACGGCCGCGACCTGCCCAGCGCCCGCGAGCTCGACGCCGTCGTGCACGGCTCGTTCGACGAGTCCCAGGTGTTCCGGATCGACCACTACCTCGGCAAAGACACCGTGCAGAACGTGCTCGCGCTGCGCTTCGCCAACTCGATCTTCCAGCCCATCTGGGACCGTTCCTGGGTCGACCACGTGCAGATCACGGTGGCCGAGACTCTCGGCGTCGGCACCCGCGGCGGCTTCTACGAGCACGCGGGCGCCATGCGCGACATCGTGCAGAACCACGTGCTGCAGGTTCTCGCGCTCGCGCTCATGGAGCCGCCGGCGTCGTTCGAGGCCGAGGGTCTGCGCAACGAGAAGGTGAAGCTGCTGCAGGCGATCCGGCTGCCCACCAACCGCGACATCGCCGACCTGGCCGTCCGCGGGCAGTACACGCGCGGCGGCACCCGGGACGACCTGATGGCCGGCTACCGCGAAGAGGTGGGCGTCGACCCGCTGTCGCGGACCGAGACGTACGCGGCCATGCGGCTCAACGTCGACAACTGGCGCTGGGCCGGTGTGCCGTTCTATGTGCGTACGGGAAAGCGCCTGCCGGCCCGGGTGACCGAGGTGGCCCTGCAGTTCCAGCGGCCGCCGCACCTGCCCATCCCGCAGGACCAGCTGACCGGGCTCGAGGCCGACGCGCTGATCCTGCGCATCCAGCCCAACGAGGGCATCTCGCTGCGCTTCGGGGCCAAGGTGCCGGGCCACTCGTTCCGGGTGCGCACCGCGTCGATGGACTTCTCGTACGAGCAGACGTTCGCCGAGGAATCCCCCGAGGCGTACGAGCGTCTGCTGCTCGACGCGCTGCTCGGCGACCCGACGCTGTTCATCCGCAGCGACGAGGTCGAGCACTCGTGGCGGATCGTCGACCCGATCATCGAGCACTGGGCCTCGGACAACTCGCCGATCCCGACCTACGAGGCCGCCTCGTGGGGTCCCGCCGACGCCGACCGCCTGATCGGCCGCAGCGGCCGCGCCTGGAAGAACAGCATCTAGGCGTCAAGAGCAACTACCTCGAACTTCGCCCGTCGATGTCGAGGGCGCCGAAAACGGCTAGGCGTAGCCGAGGCCGTTTTCGGTGTCCTCGGCATCGACCCCTCAGGGCGAAGTTCTCGGCGAGCGGAGCGACGCCAAAGCAAGCTCAGCGTGGTCGTCCATGTTCATTTCGGCGTGGATCACGTCCAGCACCGTGCGGTCGGTGTCGATCACGAAGGTCATCCGCTTCGAGGTGAGCGGGCCCAGCGGCAGCTTGCGCTTGACACCGAGCGCCGACGCGACGGTGTAGTCCGGGTCGCTGAGCAACGGGTAGTCGAAGCCGTGCTTGTCCGAGAACTGCTTCTGCTTCTCGACCGGGTCGCGGCTGATGCCGACCCGTTGAGCGCCGGCCTCGCGGAACTCGGCCGCCAGGTCGCGGAAGTTGCAGGCCTCGGCCGTGCAGCCACTGCTCATGGCGGCCGGATAGAAGAACAGCACCACCGGGCCGTCGGCGAGCAGCGCGCTCAGCCGGCGCGGCGTGCCGTCCTGGTCGGGAAGCTCGAAATCGTCGACGACGTCACCCGGTTTGATGCTCATCGGGAAAACTTACCGCTCAGTAGCGGATTCGGCCATCGTGGCCCGGCTCGCCTAGGCTGGGGGCCACCGACCCCCGTCCCTTCGATCGATTCAGCACCACCCGCCCCCCGCAGATATCCACCGAAAGCGACACCGCCATGCAGGTCTCGGTCGCGCACCACCCGCCGAACACGGCCGTGCTGGTGCTGCGAGGTTCCCTCGACATCGACACCGCGCCCGTTCTCAAGGCGAATCTCGCCCGCCTCGTCGACCGGCCCGCTCCCCGGGTCGTGGTGGACGTGGCCGGGCTCGACTTCTGCGACTCGATGGGTGTCGGCGTTCTGGTCACCGCGCACGGTCGTGCCACCGAACGCGACGGCTGGGTGCGGCTGGCCGGGCCGTCGGGCTTCCTGCGCCGGCTGTTCGACACGCTGGGCCTGACCGAATACCTGGCCCTGTTCCCCGACGTGGAAACGGCCCTGAAGGACTGAGGCCGAGCGCCTGCGCTCGGTCGCGCGTGTGCTGACCTGATTCGCTCGATCGCGCGTGCGCCGCTGGACGCGAACGAGTTCGGCCTGCGAACGATGGCGGCTTCGCCGACATCGCCCGAAGGCCGAACTCGCCCGCGCGGCAACGCGCTCCTCGCTGACCTAGCTGGTCAGGCCGAAGACGATGCGCCCGAGGGTGTCCTCGGTGCCGACGAAGCCCTCGGCGGGCAGGAACAGGCTCTCACCGAAGTCGACGTCGATGTCGTCCGCGGTGCCGCCGACGCCGTCCGGTCCGACGCCGAAGAGCGTGCCGAAGCCGGCGCCGCCCGCGTCCATCAGGTTGGGCAGCGCGTCCTGGTTGTCGGTGTGGAAGTCGCCGAAGAAGTGGCCGGCCTCGTGCGAGATCACATTGGCCAGGGCCTGCGCGACGAACTTCAGCCGGTCACTGTCGCTGGTCAGGTACGTGTTGAGCGACGCCGGCGTCGAACCCGCGGGCGAGCTCAGCACGTCCAGCAGCACCAGGGCGGTCTCCTCGGTCTCGAAGTTACCGGGGTCGATGCTCTGCGCGATGCCGATCGTGTCGACGCCGGACTCCTCGATGGTGCCGCCGACCACGACCCGGCTGACGTTCGCCTTGCCCCAGGTGTCGGCGTTGTCCTTGCTGTTGGTGACCTTGACCTTGAACTTCGGGTTGAGGCCGCTCTCCTCCAGGTCGTGCTTGATGTTCTCGGTGACACCGGCGACCACCAGGTCGATCAGCGCGTCCTCGTCGGCCCGGGTCAGGCCCCAGCTCGTCAGGAACGCGGGCAGCGCCGTGAGGTCACGGTTGCCGCCCCCGCCGAAGACCCCGGTGTTCACCCGGGCGCCGTCGAAGTCCAGATACAGCGTCTGCTGCGGCTTCGCGCCCTGAAGCACCGGGCGGTACGCCTCGACCGTGATCTGGTAGGCGCCGGAACCACTGGCGACACCCACGTAGTGCCAGCCGGCCTTCGTCGCGACGTAGTCGGTGACGGCGTTGCCACCCGCGGGCAGCGGCGAGTCGACCGGGTAGATGTACGACACGTCCTGACGCGAGCCGTGCACCTCGCGCGGCACGGTGTCGTAGACGGTCAGGTAGGTCGCCGAACCGGACACCGAACCGCCGATGACGTCGCCGGCGCGCAGCTTGACCGCGAAGAAGTCCTCGTCCACCCCGCCCGAGGTGAGGGTCAGGTTGTACGGGCCCTCGGTGGGCGGGGTCGGGTCGCCGATGCCGCCGCCGCTGCCCGAGTCGAACGGGTCGGCGGGCAGGCCGCCGTACGCGGCGACTGCCAGGTAGAAGTCGCCGGCCGTGGTCACCCGGTAGACGATCCGGCTGTCGATGCCCGAGAAGTCGTCGTTGACCGCGAGCAGGGTGCCGTCCGGCGCGAACAGCTGCAGGACGGTGTCCAGCGGCCCGGTCGGGGTCGCCGTCGAGATGGTCAGCACCTTGCCGGCCGGCGCGCTGAGCTTGTAGAAGTCGAAGTCGTTGCTGCCGTCGCCGGTCTGCCGCCCGTGCGGGCCGTCGCCGATCTGCGAGCTGATGGCCGCGCCGCTCTGGGTGCCGACGCCGATCCCGGTCGGGCCGGCCAGCGGGATCGAGCCGTTGTCCTCGGGCGCCGGGGCGACGGTCGGGGTGCTGACGACCTCGTTGTCCAGGCTGCCCAGGATCCGGATGTTCGGGAACTGGTCGGCGCCGGTGCCGTAGCCGTTGATCCGCTGAGCGTTGACCGGGACGTCGTTGCCGCCGGAGGTGCCCGGCAACTCGTCCTCGTCGACCGCGACCGCGGGCTTGACCGCCGCCTGCGCCTTCACGCCGGCTGCCTTGTCGCGCGCGGCGGCCTTGGCCTTGGACTGGGTCTTCATGTAGTTGGCCCAGCCCGAGTAGTCCACCTTGGCCGGATCGGCCACCTCGGCCAGGTACGGGTTCGGGCCCTTCGGCTTGGACCCGTACGGCGCCTTGGGCGCGATACCCACGCCGGCTTCGAGCGAAGCTTTGTCGGCCGGGCTCAGTTTGTCGCCGGACGGCGCGGACGGCGCGAGCGCGTGCGGTCCCGCCTGCGCGGCCCCTGGCGTGATCAACGCGAGGCCGAGAACCGCCACGGAGACGGTCGCGATGCTTCGTCGCATCAAATTCCCCCTTCAGCTCGTCGACGGCCCCCCGGCCGAAGACGGCGAGGTCGACGTTACTGAAGAAGATCGTCGATATCTACATATGTCGATAGTGCGAAACACAGGTGTCGAAAAGCCGCCTCGGACTCGGCCGGGGCGGCTTATCGACGAGCGGTGGTCAGACGGACTGGACAGCCTCGAGGGCGGCTACGGCGGCGCCGCGTGCGCCGGCCATGTCGAGGTCGGCGACCAGGGCGAAGGTCGCGGCGGCCTGCTGCTCGGCGCGCAGCTCGGTGCTCTCGCGGACCGTGTTGAGGAACCACTGCCGGAACTTCGGCGAGGCCTCGACGACGCCGCCGCCCAGCAGATAGGCGTCGGGGTCGGTGAAATTGGCGGCGATGGTGAAGAGCTTGCCGATCGCCTTGGCCTGCTGCCCGAACACCGCCAGCGCCAGCGGGTCCTCCTTTTCCCCGTACGACCGCAGTTGCTTGGCCGCCTGCGGCAGCGGCAGCGCGGCGAGCGGGTGGTCGGGGAACCGGGTCAGCCAGTACGGCAGCAGGTTTTTCTTGATGCCGGTCAGCGAGGCGATGCTCTCGACGTCGCCGGTGAACCCGCAGTTGCACTCGGGCACCGGCTGACCGACCTCGAGCACGCCGTGCAGCGGGATCTGCACGTGGCCGAGCTCGCCCGCCATGCCGGCCGCGCCGCTGACGACCTTGCCGTCGGAGACCACCCCGCCGCCCAGGCCGGTGCCGACGATCGCCGCGACCGACGACTTGGTCATCGCCTCGGCCCCGAAGAGCTGGTGGTGCGCGTAGAGCGCGGCCGCGTTGGCGTCGTTCAGATAGAAGACGGGCAGGCCGATGCGGGCCTCGAGCGCGCTGCGGATGTCGAAGCCGTGCCACGACACCATGCTGAAGTTCGTCGCGCCCTTGGACGAGATGACGCCCTTGGCGCTGGCCGGGCCGGGCGTGTCGAGCCCGACCGCGCGGACCAGGGTCAGCGGCGTGCTGGTCAGCTCGAGGATGTTGTGGAAGGCGTCGGCCAGCTGCTCGATCGCCGATTCCGGACCGTCGGTGACCAGGCTCGGATTCTCGACCAGATTGTCGACCAGATATCGCCCCGTGGCGTCCAGCACCGTGGCGTTGTTGCAGGTGCCGCCGTTGTCGAGACCGACGACGACCCAGGAGGCGGGGGTCCGAACCGATTCAGCCTGATCCACACCGGTGAGCGTACGTCCGACTTCGCCCCGGCGGTACGGGTGCGAGCGGATTGCGGGTCCGTTAGTCACGGTTGCAGCCGCGACGGACCGGCCCGGACAGGTCGAAGGATCTGGCATGACGACCCGACGCACGCTTCTCGCCGCCGGTGCCGCCACCGCTGTCGCCACCGCCGTGGGCACCGCCGTCGCCGCTCCCGCCGCGACGGCCGCCCCGGCCGCCCTCGACCCGGCCAGGCTGGTCGCGGCCGACCCGATCGCGCACCTGCTGCGCCGGGCCACGTTCGGCCCGACCCCCGCTACGCTGGCCGAGGCGGCCAAGCTCGGCGTGGCCGGCTGGCTCGACCGGCAGCTCAACCACACGGCGATCGAGGACGCCGCCTGCGACAAGCTGGTGGCCCGGCTGCCGCTGGCCGACGCGAGCATCGCGACCGTGCGCTCGTCGATCGCCAAGAACTCGTACGACGCGTTCAAGCAGCTGGGCCGGGCCGCCGTGGCCCGCGCCGCGTGGAGCAACCGGCAGCTGTTCGAGGTCACGGTCGCGTTCTGGGCCAACCACCTGCACATCGCCGCGCCCTCCAGCGGGGTGTGGGACAGCCGCTCGGACTACGACGTCCAGGTCATCCGCAAGCACGCGTTCGGCAAGTTCGCCGACATGCTCAAGGCGTCGATGAAGCACCCGGCGATGCTGACCTACCTCGACAACCGCTCGTCGACCAAGGCCCACCCCAACGAGAACTACGCACGTGAGCTGATGGAGCTGCACACGGTCGGCCTCGTCTACAGCGAGCAGGACGTCTACGCGGCGGCCCGGCTGCTCACCGGTCTCACCGTCAACAGCAATGGCGCGTACGTATACGACGGTTCCCGCCACATCACGGGCGCCGTGGAGATCCTCGGGTTCAAGCACGCCAACGCCACCACCGCCGTCGGCGAGCCGGCCGCTCTGGCCTTCGCCGACCACCTGGCCCGGCACCCGGCCACCGCGCAGCGCCTGGCCACCAAGCTGTGCCAGCGTTTCGTGGCCGACCAGGCGCCGGCGTCGCTGGTCAGCACGCTCGCCAAGGTCTACCTGGACAACGACACGGCGATCAAGCCCGTCCTGAAGGCCCTGTTCACCTCGCCCGAGTTCGCGGCGGCGATCGGACAGAAGACGCGCACGCCGTTCGAGGACCTGATCGCGACGATCCGGACGCTCGGTCTGGGACCGGAGCCCGCGGGCGTCAAGGCCCTCGACGCCCTCTACAACGGCCTGGTCAACGCGGGCAACGCGCCGTTCCGGTGGAGCCCGCCCAACGGCTTCCCCGACGTGGCCGCGGCCTGGGCCTCGCCGTCCGGGTTCCTGATGCGCTGCAACAACCACCTCAACCTGGCCGCCGGCTGGTACCCCTCGCAGCTCACCCGTCCCGCCGACCTGCTGAAGTCGCTGGTCCCGGTGCGGCCGGGCACCTACGGCGCGCTGGTCGACGCCTTGGCCGTACGGCTGATCGGCGCCAAGCTCCCGGCCGCGCACACGGCCGCCGTGCTCAGCGTCGCGGGCAAGCTGCCGACCAGTCCTCTGACCGCAACCGACAAGTCGCTCGCCGGCCACGCGCCGTACCTGATCGCGCTGGTCCTCGACGCGCCGTCCTTCCAGCTGAGGTGATGTCATGTCCCTTTTTGACTGCGGTGAGAAGCAGCTGAGCCGACGCGGTCTGCTCGGCGCGGCCGCTCTGACCGGGCTGGCCGGCGCCGGGGTGTCGACCCAGCTCGCGTACGCGGCGCCCGGCCACACCGGTGACACGCTGGTCGTGCTGTCGCTGCACGGCGGCTTCGACGGGCTGTCGGCGCTGGCCCCGATCGGCGACCCCGACTACTACAAGGCGCGGCCGGCGATCGGCGTGCCCAAGGCTCAGGTCATAGCCGGTGACGGCAGCTTCGGCCTGCACCCGGCACTCGCGCCTCTGCTGCCGCTGTGGAAGAGCGGCAAGCTGGCCGGCGTGCACGCGGTCGGCCAGTCCAACCCGACCCGCTCGCACTTCGCCGCGATGGAGGCGATGGAGAACGCCGCCCCCGGCACCTCGCTGCGCACGGGCTGGCTGGGACGCATGCTGGGCGCGACCGGCGCCTCCGGGGCGCTGGCCGGGGTGTCGGTCGGGGCCGCCATGCCCGACCGCCTGTTCGCCGGTCCGGCGCCGTCGGTGTCGATGGCCGGGATCGACAAGTTCACGCTGGCCGGCGATTCCTCCGCTCGCCCGCGCGCGGCGGCTCTCCGCGCCATGTACGCCGACGCGCCGGCGCCGCAGGCAGCGCCCGCCCTGGCAGCCGACAAGGCGCTGACCGCCAGCGCCGCCGTACGCGCGTCCTCCTACACGCCGGCCAACGGGGCGACCTACCCGGCGACCGAACTGGGCGCGGCCCTGCGCGACGTGGCCCGGCTGATCAAGGCCGAGGTGGGCCTGGCCACCGCCGCGGTCGACTGCGGCGACTGGGACATGCACGAGGGGCTCGGCGCGGCGGTCAAGGGCCAGCGGATGTACGACAACCTGACCGACCTGGCGCTGGCCCTGGCGGCGTTCGCGGCCGACCTCGGTCCCGACGGCATGAACTCGGTGACCCTGCTGACGATCAGCGAGTTCGGCCGCCGCGTGCAGGAGAACGGCTCGCGCGGCGCCGACCACGGGCACGGCAACGCGATGCTGCTGCTGGGCGGCGGGGTCAAGGGCGGTCAGGTGTACGCGAAGTGGCCCGGCCTGGCCCCGGCCGCGCTCGTGGCAGGCGACCTGGCGGTGACGACCGATTACCGGTCCGTGATCGGGGAAGTCCTGCAGAAGCGCTGCGGGCTGGGGTCGCTCGCGGAGGTGTTCCCGTCGGTCGCGCCTTCGACGTTCGGCCTGGTGACCGCGCGCTGACACCCTGTGTTGAACGACCGTTAACCCCGGCGAGAGGTAATTGAGGTCTCTCTGGCTTAGGGTTGGCCCCGATGGAACCTGCTACCGGTCATGTCGTCCTCGAGACCGCGATCGACGAGGGCTTCGCGTCCCTGCGGCTTCCCGCCCGGCCCCGCGCCGAGCGCTACGAGCTGGGCCGGTCGCTGCGGGAACGGGCGCACCGCTCCGACGTGGCGCACTGGTCGGCGCCGGACGGCCGGGTCGACCCGGTCACCCAGATCATCCGGGCCAACGCGGGACGGCAGCCCTGGCTCGTGCCGGTCCGGGTGGGCCGGATGATCGCCTCGCCGTACGCGTACCTGCGGGGTTCGGCCAACGTGATGGCCGACGACTTCGCCACCCTGCCCGCCACCGGCATCACCCCGGTGATCTGCGGCGACGCCCACCTGGGCAACTTCGGCTTCTACGCCTCGCCCGAGCGCGAGCTGGTGTTCGACCTCAACGACTTCGACGAGGCCCACCCCGGCGCGTGGGAGTGGGACCTGCGCCGGCTCGTGGTCAGCGTGTACGTGGCCGGCCGGCAGAACGGTTTCAAGGAGAGCGCCTGCGCCGACGCCGTGCAGCACTGCGTCGAGGAGTACCAGCTGCAGATCCAGCACCTGGCCGAGCAGCCGCTGCTGGCCCGCTCGTTCGCCCAGATGGACGTCGACCGGCTGCGCTCGGCAGCCTCGCGGCCCAGCTTCCGGGCCGAGATCGACCGGGCCGCCCGCCGGGCCCGCCGCCGCACCAGCGACCGGGCCCTCCCCCGCTTCACCGAACGGCGCGACGGCACGGCCCGGCTGGTCGAGGAGCCGCCGCTGATCACGCGGCCCAGCGACGGGGAACGAGAGCTGCTGACCGAGGCCCTCGACGGCTACCTGAACACGTTGCCGCCGCACTGGGCGCGCATCCTGGCCGGCTACCGGATCGTCGACATCGCGCACAAGGTGGTCGGCGTGGGGTCGGTGGGGTTGCGGGCGTACGTGGCGCTGTGTGAGGGATCCAGCCCCTCCGACGTCGTCTTCCTGCAGCTCAAGCAGGCCCGGCGCTCGGTCGTCGCGCACCATCAGCACGGCGATGCGGCCTGGCACCGCCACCAGGGCCAGCGGGTGGTGGAGTACCAGCAGGCGCTGCAGACGGTGTCGGACCCGTTGCTCGGCTGGGCCACGGTCGGCGACCTGCAGTTCTACGTGCGCCAGTTCCGCGACATGAAGGGCGCGATCGTCGTCGAGGGCATCGACGCGCCGGCGCTGGGCGACTACGCGGGCATCTGCGGCTACCTGCTGGCCAAGTCGCACGCCCGCACCAGCGGCGCCTCGATGATCGCCGGTTACATCGGCAGCAGCACCAAGCTGGCCGACGCCCTGTGCCGCTTCGCCCGCGTGTACGCCGACCAGGTCGAGAGCGACCACGCCGAACTCGCCCGGGCCGTGCGCCAGGGCGTCCTCCCCGCCGAGCGCGCCTGAGTCCCGGACGCGCATGATGATCACATGAGTGGTCGCGTGAATCTGGACAACCCGTCGCTGCTGGAGTTCTGGACCGAGCGGCACCTGTGCACGCTGACCACCCTGCGCGCCGACGGGTCGCCGCACGTGGTCGCCGTGGGCGCCACCCTCGACCCGGCGGCCGGGCTGGCCCGGGTGATCTCGTCGTCCACCTCGGCCCACGTGCGGCACGTCCGGGCCGGCCAGCAGCGGGTGGCGATCTGCCAGGTCGAGGGCCCGCGCTGGGCCACCGTGGAGGGTCTCGCCGTCGTCCGCGACGACCCCGGCGCGGTGGCCGAGGCCGTCGAGCGTTACGCCGCGCGCTACCGGACGCCGCGCCCCAACCCGGCACGCGTGGCCATCGAGATCACGGTCACGAAGATCCTGGGTTCGAGCCGTTTCACAGCGTAGCTGTCAGGTGGCCGGGCGGGTGCGATACGCGGGGGCGCCGCGGTCGAGGCGCGAGGCCAGACGGTGGAGCGCCGCCGCCACCAGCAGGCGGGCGCGGCCGGGCGGAACCTCGGGGATCACGGGGCTGCCCGGCAGGGCGGAGCGCATGTGGTCGGTGTTGACGGCGGTCACGAGCGGGACGTAGCCGAGTTCCAGCATCGGAGATCTTTCCCTTCGCGTGATGCGGGCTAAACTGCTTTGACTAGAAGCATAGGTAACCCGCCTGATGCGAGTCAAACACTTTTTGGTGGAATCAATGCACGCGTTCGAGTCCCTGGATGTCTTCGGCGGCGCCGCCAGCCTCGACTTCGCCAACACGGTCGACGGCCGGGGCACCGAACAGCCGGTGGACTACCTGCCGACCTACGCCGAACTGGCTGCCTGGTCGGCGTACATCGGGCTGATCGACACCGCGGACGCCGAACGGCTGGACCGGCACGACGCGCCGGCGACGCTACGCACCGCGCTGAGCCTGCGCGAAGCGGTCTTCCAGGTGTTCCGCGCCATCGGCCAGGGCCGGCCGGCGCCCGACGCCGCGCTCGACGAGGTGCGGCAGCGCTACGCCGAGTCGACGGCGGCGGCCCGTCTCGCCCCCGACGGCGCCGGCGCGTTCACCTGGCAGTTCGAGGGCGACGACCCGGACCGCGCCTGGTGGCCGATCGCCGTCGACGCCGTGCGCCTGCTCACCGGCGGGCCGCTCGACCGGATCAAGGTGTGCGCGGCCGAAGCCGGCTGCGTCGGGCTGTTCCTCGACACCAGCAAGAACCGGAGCCGCCGGTGGTGCACGATGGACGGCTGCGGCGTCGAGGCAAAGGTGAAACGCCAGGCCACCCGGCGCCGGGGCGGGCGCTAGATCCAGCGGCTGCCCAGCCACATGCGGGCGCTCCAATCCTCGTACGGGATGGAAAGGCCCACGAAGATCGGGAAGAAATACGCGAAACAGAGAGCCACCACGGCGACGTACATGCCGACGGCGACTGTGCCTATGAGCTGGCGATCCGATCGGGCCTTGCCCTGGGTTATGCCGTCGGGCGGGGTCATGATCGCGCCCAGGACGTACACGACGGCGAGGATCAGGAACGGCAGCGCCGGCAGGACGTAGAACGAGAACATCGTCCGGCCGTCCTTGATCGCGTAGTAGAACCACGGGAGCAGGCCGGCCGCCACCGGGACGAGGATGGCCCAGGCCCGCCAGTCGCGCCGGGCCAGGCCGAACCAGATCAGCGCGGCCAGGGCGGGCAGGAAGGACCACCACAGGATCGGCGTGCCGAGCAGGATGATCTGGCGCGCGCAGCTGGGAGCGCCGCAGTCGGTCGCGCCGGGCCAGTAGAAGTTGACCGGGCGGCCGATCAACAGCCACTGCCAGGGCCAGGACTGGTACGGATGCTTCGAGGTCAGTCCGCTGTGGAACGAGTACGCCTCCTGGTGATAGTGCAGGAGGTTGAGCAGGGCGCCCAGCACCGGCGGCTCGCTCAGGCCGTTCGCCTCACGGAAGTGCCGGAAATAGCCGGTGTTGGTGACGAACCAGCCCGTCCAGGTGGCCAGGTAGAAGATGAAGGTCAGCACGACGCTGAGCGCGCCCCAGCCCAGGTCGGCCAGGATCGGGCCGCGCAGACCCGCCGACTGCCGCGCCCGCACCCGCCAGACGAGCACCAGCGCGCCGAAGAACGGCAGGAAGAACAGTGCGCTCCACTTCACGCCGCAGGCCAGCCCGAACAGCGCGCCCGCGGTCAGCAGCCACCACGGGACGATCCACCGCTTCCGGCCGGACTCGATCCGGCGCAGCAGGTTGCGCCGGTAGTGGTCGCGGTCGAGCAGGACCGCGGCGAACGCGGCCAGGACGAACAGGCCGAGGAAGATGTCGAGCAGCGACACCCGCGAGAGCACCAGCTGGAAGCCGTCCAGCGTCAGCAGCAGCCCGGCCGTGCCGGCCAGCACGATCGAATGGAACAGCCGGTACGCGACCCGGATCAGGATCATCACCATCAGCGTGCCGGCGATCGCCGTCGGGACGCGCCAGCCCCACTCGTTGTTCCCGAAGACCATCTCGCCCAGCGCGATCAGCCACTTGCCCAGCGGAGGATGCACCACGTACGCCGGGCCGTTGGTCTTCTCGGCGTCCCACTCGACACCGTGCGTGAGCATGTCCCACGCGTCGGTCGGGTAGTACACCTCGTCGAAGATGTAGCCCTTGGCGTCGCCCAGCCCGTTCAGCCGCAGGACGGCCGCGATGGCCGTGATGATCGCGGTGACCAGCCACGAGTACGGGTTGAGCCAGTTCTCGAGCGTCGCCAGCCGCCGCCGGACGACGTCCGGCACGCCCGGCTCCGCCGGCGGTTCAGAATTCAGCTCGGTCTCTGCCGTCGCCGCTGTAGTCACCCCGGGATCGTAGGGCCTGCCGGAAAGAAGTGAAGCCTTGGCATCTTCACCGAGCCGTTCCCGTTCCCGTCAGATCCGGCCGTCCGAGGTGAAGGGGCCGACCCGGGCCGGAAGCACGAGCCCGGCGGCGGCCAGCCGCATCAGAAGGTCGTGGAGCTGATTGCGGGAGAGAGCCTCGTGCGGGCCCAGCTCGGGATGATCGACGCCCAGGGCCTTCGCCGCCTCGATGCCCCGGGTGCTGATCGCCGCCTCGACCGCCCACAGGCGGTGGGCGCGCATCGCGAGGTGGGCCGACGCGGTGAGCTCACTGTGCAACCGGAGCAGGCGGCGCAGGTCGGCGGCCAGCTGCTCGATCGGCGGCCCGAACGGCTGCGGCGGCTGGGGCCGGGCCGCCTCCCACCGATCGGCGATGGCGCCGCACCACTTCGGCGCGAAGACCACGACCGCGCCGAGCAGTGTCGGCGTAGCCACGATCAGGGCGAGCTTTCCCACGTCCCAGACGTCCACTGATGCTCCCTGCCAACGGCGTCCACTCATGCTTTGCGCGACGGCCTCTCGTGCGGCGGCGGACACGGCCGCAGGTCCGCCTTCGCATCGGCGTGCGTCGGCGTTCGGTTCTCGGCGCGTCCGGCCGTACCTCGACCATCCGTCGCACCGGCACCACCGTCAACCCGATTGCCCCGCACAACGCACCCGTGGTGCGTCACGTGCGAAAACACGACACCGTAGGCGCGGTCAGCGAACGCGGCCGGATGCTCCGCAACGCTCCGCGGGCCGTGGCCGGCCGCTCCGCCGGGCGCGGCCGGCCGCTCCGCCGGGCGCGGCAGGGCGGGCGTGGGGGTCAGCGGACGCGGCTGCGGGGCACCAGGCGGGAGATGGGCATGGGCGGCGCCGGCAGGGGTGGGCCGTCGTAGCCGCGCACCTCACCGAAGCGGGGCGTGTGGTCGGCCCAGTCGGCCCGCATCTGGACGATCTCGTCGTGGTCGCGGGCGACGAAGTTCCACCACATGACCAGTCGTTCCTCGAACGGCTGGCCGCCCAGCAGGAGCAGCCGGGACGACGACTCGGTGGCGACCGTGACGGAAGTGCGGCCGGCGCCCAGGTAGAGGAGCGGCCCCGGCTTCAATGTGGCGTCGTCGACACTGGGGGCGCCGTCGAGCGCAAGCAGTGCGTACTCGAAATCGGGTCTCAAGGGCAGCTCGACCTGGGCCGACGGGGCCAGGGCGAGCTCTGCGCCGACCAGCGGGGTGTAGCAGCGCGCAGGCGAGGTGGCGCCGGCGAACGTGCCCATCAGGACCGTAGCGGTGACGCCGCTCCGGCTCTCACCGACCCCGCCGCCGAATGCCGCCCCGCTCCCGCCGGCCCCGCCGACTTCTGCGGCCTCAACCCCTTTCGCGCCGGCGCCGCCGATGTGGACCACGGGGAGATCGGCGTGGTGGGCGAAGGACGGCGGCTGGTCGCGTGCGGCGTGGGGCAGGGCGACCCAGAGCTGGACGCCGTGCAGCACCGGAGAGTGCTCGCGCGGCGTCTCCTCCGAGTGGGAGATGCCGCGGCCGGCGGTCATCAGGTTGAGCCGGCCCGGGCGGATCTCTTGAAGATTGCCCAGGCTGTCGCGGTGCAGCACCTCGCCGGCGAGCAGCCAGGTGACCGTCTGCAGGCCGGTGTGGGGATGCGGGCCGACGCGCATGCCCTCGGAGTCGCCGAGATCGTGCGGGCCGTAAGCGTCGAGGAAGCACCACGCGCCGACCATGCGGCGCCGTCGGTTGGGCAGCGTGCGGGTGACGGCGAAGCCGCGCGGGCCGCCGAGTGCCACGGGAGCGCCCTCGAGCAGTTCCATGGCGGCCGGCGCGGTGAGGCCGACCTCGGGATCTGCTTCGAAGCTACTCATACCGCGGGACGCTACCCGCCGGGTGTGACAAAACAATGGGGGTGGCGAAACGGCGGCGGGGAGCTACCCCGCCGCCGTTTCTGGTCCCGGCACTACCGCGCAGGCACGACCTCACACCGGCATGGGGGGGGCAGGACGGTGTGAGCGTTCGCGTAGCTGATGCGCGGCGGCGGCCTTCAGAGACGGGGGCGACGGCCGCCGGCCGGGGAGTTGAGGGTCTCGAGCGTCCAGGCGTCGAGGCGGCGCAGAGCCACCCGCCAGGTGGCGCGAACGGCGCCGAGGTCCAGGCGCGGCATGATCCGCTCCTTTCGGTCGGTGTCGTGTGCTCCACCCGGGACGTCGTCGTCCCGGGCGCTCATCCACCGTGACACTCCCTAGCACCTTGATCCGTTTCTGGGGAGCGTGTGTTGCGCCACTGATGGGTCGCGAGGTTACTCGTCCGTATCGCCGGAACGGGTTTAAGTGTTGCTTAAGTTCCGGGCGCGACGGTTCGTGACAGCACGGTCGCTCCGCCTGCTGATCTGTCGGCCGGCTGACAGCATTTGAACTGTTCGCCGCTGGTCCGCGTACTCTCCGCCGACGAAGAGACACGGCTCAGCCACGAGCCGGGGCCCCGGTGGGCTCCCGGCCCCGGGGCGACGCCGCGGGAAGTGCTCGGCCGGGTGCTGGCGCGGCCCGCAAATCCGTGGTTAACCTTCCACATCCACCGCGTGGGAGGGGATGATCCGGGCACGCGTGACGAACGGGGGGCGAGGCATGCGGCGATGGGGTGGGGGGCACTCCCGCTGGCGTCGTTCGCACGTTCGTCGGCACCGCCCGGGGGCAGCGGCATGAGCTTCGAGGACGACGAATACTGGGAGGACGAGTACTCCGAGTACTCGATCATGCCCCAGTCCGCCGTTGTCCAGGAACGCCAGTACCAGCGGCGCGACTCCCCCGACCCGATCATCCCGACCCGCCGCGGCGAGCCCGGCAGCCAGGTCGACGAGCTGGCCGCCCGCCGCCAGCGCCGTGCCCACGGCAACGCGGGTGGTGAGCCGCGCGCGGCGTTCGACGCGGCGCGTCCCAGCTGGCTCGACGACCCGGACTTCTCCCCGGTCGACACGTCGCAGCCCAACCTGGCCGGCGACGACTTCAGCGACGTCGACTTCAACCGGCCCGAGCTGGGCGCCGACTTCGACGCGCCGGACACCTTCGCGGACTCGATCCAGCGGCGCCACAACGACCGCTACGACCGGCACGACGACATCGACGAGCCGTACGACCACCGCGACCTGGTGGCGTACGGCCACGGACCCAACCCGGGCGTCAAGACCGTCAGCCGCAGCGACGACGACGAGCCGGCCGGCCGGCGCCGGGAGCGTCAGCCCCGTCGCGCCACCGAGGAACGACGCCCTCGCCGCTCGCCCGACGAGCGCGACTCCCGCGGCCCCCGCCGCTCCTCCGACGAGCGCGATTCCCGCCGTTCCGACTCCCGCCGCTTCGCTGAGGAGCGTGACCAGCGCCGCTCCTCCGACGATCGCGATCCGCGGCGACCCGTCGAAGAGCGGCGCCCGCGCGACGAGCGTCAGGCTCCGGCCGCGCCGGCAGCCAGCGGCCGGGCCCGGGTGCCCGACGACCCGCACAACCTCTACCGCCGGCCCACCTCCCGGCGCGACGACGCGTACGACCTTGACGACCGGCCCCGCCGCTCCCGCAGCGACGAGGGGCTTCGTTCCGGCGGGCGCGCCGAGATGCTCTGGGACGAGCCGGCCGCCACCCAGCGCGGCTACGACGACAACGCGGACGTACGCGGGCGCGGGCGCACCGAGCGGCGCCGGCCCGACGGGTACGAGTTCGACGAGCGTCGCCGCGACGGCCGCAGCCCTTGGCCCGCGGAGGCCGAGGACGGCCGCAACCGCCCGCCGTCGCGCGACGACAACCGCCGCACCATCGACGGCGAGGTCCTCGACGAGCGGGCCCCGCGCACCATCGAGGGCGAGATCGTCGATGAACGGCGCCGCCCGGCCCGCGACGACCGCCGTGCGCCCACGGCCCGGCAGACCCGGGACGACCAGCAGGGCTGGGTCGAGGACGAGCGCTGGGACGACGGCCGTCCGGCCGGCAGTCAAGGCTGGGCCGACAACGACGGCCGGCCGGCCGGCGGCCAGGGCTGGGCCGAGAACGACGGCCGTCCAGCCGGCGGCCAGGGCTGGGCCGAGAACGACGGCCGTCCAGCCGGCGGCCAGGGCTGGGCCGAGAACGACGGCCGCCCGGCCGGCGGCCAAGGCTGGGCCGCGGACCAACGCCCCGACGACGGCCGTCCGGCCGACGGCGAGGGCTGGGTCGAACAGTCCCCGCGGACGGCGGGGCGGGCGAAGGTCTCGCCGACCTGGGTCGGCGAGGGCACGGCCGAGCACGACACGGTGGCCGCAGCCTCGGCGCCGGTCGCTCCGGCTTCGGCGCCGGTCGTCGAGCCTCGTACGGCTGAACCCGAACCTGACGGCCGGGACGGCGCCGGCGGGCCGCGCGTGATCAGCAAGGCCGTACCGCCCGCCGAGCCTCGCGTGGTCGGCAAGGAGGAGCCGCCGCCCGTACCCCGCGTGGTCAAGGCCGACCCGCCGAGCGCTCCGCGCGTCGTGGGAACGCATGCGCCGACACCGGCCGCGCGGGTGGTCAGCCCGCCGCCCGCGCCCGCCACCCCGGCTCCGGCCGCACCGCCGACGGTCGTTCCGGTCCCGGCCGGGTCTCCCCCGTCCGCTCCGCCTGCCCGCGTAGCGACGCCGAGCGTGCCGCGGCCCGCTCCGGCCCGGCCCTCGGTGCCGCCGCAGCCTCCGGGCCTGATCCCGGCGGCCGCTGGTCCCGCACCGGCTGGCGCCGACAGCCGGATTCCGGCCGGCCCGGAGCGCTCCCCCCGGAACGCTGAGCCCGGGACGACCACGCGTGACCTGCCCGGCCAGGCCGCAGCGCGCGGCCCGGTCGCACCCGGCCGTCGCGAAACCGAGCCGCCGCCGGCGCCGGACGGACCGGCCCAGTTCGCCGAGCGCGCACCCGTCGCACCCGGCCGGCACGAACCCAAGCCCGCACAGGCGCCGAACGGACCGACCCACCCCGACGCACGCGGACCCGTACCACCGCAAGCGCCGGACGGGTCGGCTCAGAGCGTCGCGCGTGGACCTCTGCCACCACACGCGCCCAACGGACCGACCCACCCCGACGCACGCGGACCCGTACCACCGCAAGCGCCGGACAGGTCGGCCCAAGGTGCCGCGCGTGGGCCTGTGCCGCCGAACGCATCCGGTGGATGGGCGCCACAGGCTCTCGAGCAGCCCGGGGTTCAGCCGCAGAACCCCGTCGACCCGTCGCTCATGACGACCGACCCGCGGCTCCAGATGCCGCGCTCCAGGCGGAGCCCGCGCACCGCACACGTCTTCCTGGCCGAGGGTGACGACCCGTGGTCGATGGTGGCCGACGAGGCGCCCCCGGCCGCGTTGCCGAGCGGTGGCCTCGGCCGCCCGGTGTCGCCCGGTGCTCCCGGCCAGCCGCAGGGTGACACGTTGCCGCCCGCGGTCGCGGAGCAGCAGCTTTATCGGCCGGTGTCTCCGGCCGCGCCGCAGGCACCCGCAGCGAGCCTGCCCGGCACGCCGGTTTCAGCCCCGCACGGCCCCGAATCGCGCAGCAACGCGCCGGTCACGCCGCACGGGCCGGATCCGCGCGACGCTTCTCCGATCGCGCCCGGCATGCCGCGCATCAACGTCCCGGTCGCGCCCGGCAACCCGCAGAGCACTGGCCCGCGCACCGACGCTCCGAGCACCGCCCAGCACGGCGACGCACCGCAGAGCCAGGCGGCCCGCACCGACGCTCCGCCGGCGACCCGTCAGCCCGCCGCTCCGCAGCAGGCGGCCCACACCCACGCTCCGCCCGCGACCCGGCAACCCGGCGCTCCGCAGCAGGCGGCTCCCGATGCCTCGCTACCGATCAGGCAGTACGGCCCGCCGGCAAACCCGCATCCGGCACCCACGTCCCCGCCTGACCACGTTCCGCCCTACGGAGACCCGGCGCCGTCCCGCCCCCAGCCGACCGGAGATTCCGGCCCCGGCCGGCAGCCTTCCGAGTGGGCGCCGCGACCCGAGGAGCAGGCCGCCGCCGACCACGCCCCCGGCCACCACAAGACAGGCGACTTCTTCCGCCGCGCCGTGGACAAGCTCTTCGGCGGCTCCGCCCACGACGCGGACAAGCACCCGCACGGTCAGCCCTCCCCCGCCCAGCCGGACCGAGGCCAGCCGGACCGAGGCCAGCCGGACCGAGGCCAGCCGGCGGCAGGCCACTCCGTCGCGGATCAGCAGGTCCCCACCCGGCAGGCCCCAGCACCCCAGCACTTCGCCGCCGACCAGCACGAACAGGGACAGCACTCCCCCACGCCGCAGGTGCCCGGCCAGGACACGCCCGGTCAGCCCCTGTCCGGCCGCAGCACACCAGGCCAGTACGCGCCGGGCCAGCCGGCACCCGGCCAGCAAGCAGCCGGCTCCCGCGAAGCCGTTCAACACGCGCCGGATCAGCCCATGTCGGCCGCGCCCGGCCACCAGATGTCCGGCCCGCACACACCTGGCCGCCATACACCAAACCCTTACGCGCCGGACCAGTCGATGCCCGCCCGGCCCGCGCCGGACCACCAAGCACCCGGCTACCGCGAAGCGGCGCAGCACGCTCGCACGCAGCCCAGGCCTGACCAGCACCAGCCTGGGCCGCACACACCCGCGCAGGCCGCCCCCGGCCAACACGTGTCGCACGAGCACGCCCCCGCGCCCGACCGCCAAGGATCTGCGCGCAACACGCCGGGGCAGCACACACCTGGTCAGCCTGTGCACAGCCAGCACATGCCAGGTCACCTCGTGCCCGGCCAGCACGGGCCGGGTCAGCACACGCCCGGCCAGCACACGCCCGGCCTGACCACGGCCGGCCAGCACACGCCCGGCCAGCACGAGCCCGGTCACCCTGCGCCCGGTCGTCAGCACACCCCGGGGCAGCAAGCCCAGCGCCAGCAAATCCCAGGTCAGCACGAGCCCGGCCAGCACACGCCCGATCAGAACGAGCTCGGCCAGCACACGGCCGGCCAGCAAGCCGCGCGCCAGCACATGCCGGGCCAGCACTGGCCCACGCCGGAGAAGCAACAACCCGCGCCGCACACGCCTGGCTACCAGGCTTCCAGCCAGCAGGCGGCGGGTCAGCAGGCGCACGGCCAGCAGGCGCAGAGCCAGCGGCCGCATGGCCAGCAGGTCCCGGCCCAGCACACGTCGGGCCAACCGCTACCCAGCCAATACACACCAGGCCACCACGCGACCGACCAGCCCACGCCGGGACAGCTTGTGCCCGGCCAGCACACGCCGCCGCAGCAAACCGCGCGTCAGCAGACTCCAGGGCAGCTGGAGCAAACACACGAGCAACACCGACCTGCGCAGCAGGCGCCGGGCTACCCCCATTCCCACCAGCACGCGGCGGATCAGCCGGCACCGGGTCAGCACCCGTCAGGTCAGGCGCTGCCCGGCGAACACCCGCCTGCGCCGGGTCAGCACACGCCGGCGCAGCACGCCGCGCGTCAACAGACGCCTGAACAGCAGGGGCCCGCGCCGGAGCAACTCGCGGCTGATCAGGCGGCACCGGGCCAGCACATGCCTGGCTACCCGGCCTCCGGCCAGCAGGCGGCAGATCAACCGACACCGGGACAGCGCTCGTCGGGCCAACCGATCGCACCAGGGCCGCAAGCCGCGCGCCAGCAGACAGCCGGTCAGCGTGGGCCCGGGTCGGAGCAGCACGGGTCAGCGCAGCACGGCCAGTTCGTCGCTCCGCAGTCGGCGCCGGGCCAGCACGCGCCCGGTCAGCGCGGGTCGGGACCGGCCGCTGGCGGGCGGGACGGTGCGGAACGGGCCGGCGGTTCGGGGGCCGAGTCGCCGTGGGCGGGTGAGGGTGGGCGGCCTACATCGCTGGCGTCTGCGCCGGTCAGTTCGCCCCGTGGTGGTGTGGCGCCGCACAGCCCGGCTGCTCCGCGGCAGCCGCAGGGTGAGATGCCTACCCAGCCGTTGGGGCCGCGGCGGGGGGACGAGGCGTGGCCGGCCGGGGCAGGCCGGCACGACGTGTCCCCTGGCGCGCCGGCGGGATCGGGTGAGCCGGGGACCTTGTCGCAGATCGGCTTCCCTCTGCAGCCGCGGGCGGTGTCTCCGGGCGTCGGGGTGGATGCGCGCGTCGACGGTGCGGGCACCGAGCAGCGCGGGCTGGACGTGCCGGCTCAGCGGACTCCGGCTGAGGGGCCGCTCGCCGCGCCCGGGCTGACGAACGGTGGCGGTCCGGCGCCGGCCGATGACGACGGCCGGGCGGCACCGGGTGCCGAGTCCGAGCAAGCGGGGGCCGGTGAACGGTCGCCGAACGGCGATGCGGATCCGGCGCGGCTCGGTGCGCACGCGGCGCCATACATGGATCCGGACGGCACGTTGCACAACCTGCGGCCGATCGGTCGGCTTGCGGTGTCGGGGCCGGACGCGCCGCAGCGGGTCGCGGAGACCTCGTTCGGTGGGATGTGGTTCAGCCGGCCGACGGGTGAAGGGGCAGGCCCGGCCGGAGAGCTCTCGCAGAACGGTGATGGGCCGGTTGAGCCATCGGCCGGAGCCGATCAGCAGGATGCGGGGACCGGCCAGCACGGGCAGCCGCCGGCCACCGGCCAAGCCGGATCGGCGGGCACGCAGCACGAGCAGCAGCGCACGCAGCACGAGCAGCAGCCGGAGGCGTTGTCCGAGCAAGGCGACGGGCAGGTCATCGACCTGGACCTGTCGGCGCTGTTCCAGGGTGTGACGATCACCGGGGAGCAACCGGCGGTCAAGGACGAGGCGCCCGGCGGCGCGGAGCCGGTGGACGCGGCTTCGGTGCGGGCGACGATCGACGAGCGGATGGCTGCTCCGCGGATGCCGCGGGAACTCCGGACCGAGCCGGTCAAGGAGCGGCCCGCTCTGTCGGCCGCGGACCTCGAAGCCATCCGGTGGCGGCTCGACGGCGGGACCCTGCGGGAGGTCGTCGACGACCGCGAGGCGCTGCGGGAACTCGGGGAACGCCTGGACGGGCCGTTGGCCGACGAGGTGGACAACGTCGCCAAGGCGGGGCTGCTCAGCGTGCGGGCCGAGGTGTACCGGCTGTTGGGTGAGCTCGGCATGGCAGCCGCCGCGAGCAGGCTGGCCCTGGCTCACGCCGAGTCGGCCCGGGACATGCAGTCCGAGGTGATCGCGCAGGCCGAGCTGGCGCACATCCTGCGGTTGCGCGGGGACTTCAAGGAGGCCGACCGGCTCTTCGCGAAGGCCACCGGATCCGAGGTGCCCGAGACGCTGCGCAGCGTGGTGCACGAGAACGCGGGCCGGTCCTGCTTCGATCAGGGGCGGCACATGGAGGCCCTCGACCACTTCGCGCGGGCTGTGCGTCTCGGCCGGCCCGAGGACACGGACCTCGCGGCGCGTGTCGGCGTCTGCCTGGAGGCGGTCTACATTCACGTGCTGCGGGACGGCTGGGGACCCTACCCGCGCACGCGGGAGGACATTCTGGGACTCCGGAACGCCCTCGAGGAGTCGACGGCCGAGCAGCCGGTCATCCCGCCGCGCTGATCTCGTTGTGCCGGCCCATGCCCTGCCGGGGCGCGGGTGGGCGGGCCATCGCCGTACGGCCCCGGCCGCCCTGTTTGGCCTCGTAGAGGGCCGCGTCCGACGCCGCCTGCAGGTCGCTCGGGGTGCCGGCGTGGTCGGGGAGCACGGCGACGCCGATGCTCAGCTCGGGCGGGCCGCACGGCAGGCCTTCGACCGCGGCCAGCACCGTACGCACCTCGTCGGCCGCCTTCCCCGCGCTGACCCGGTCGGTGCGCAGCAGCACCACGAACTCGTCGCCGCCGAGCCGCGCCACCAGGTCGTCCTCGCGGCGCGCGACCACCCGCAGCGAGTTGGCGACAACCTGCAGGGCCTGGTCACCCACCCCGTGGCCGTACGTGTCGTTGATCTTCTTGAAGTAGTCGATGTCGACCGTCATGAGGGCCAGCGACTCGCCGCTGCGCCGCGCCCACGTCACCGCGCGGACCAGCTCGACATCGAACGACCGCCGGTTGGCCACCCCGGTCAGCGGATCGGCCAGCGCCTGGGACTCGAGCACCTGGCGGAGCCGGTCGTTGCGGTTGCGCAGCGAGCCCACGACGAACGCGGTGAGGCTGAGCGCGACCGTCACCGAGATCCAGTCGGAGAGCGCCTTGGCGAAGTCCAGCGTCGAGAACGCCACCGCGGCGTGGCCGGCCGAGATCAGCACCAGCACCAGGCCCGCCATGCGGTTGCTGAGGAAGTTGGCCGCGTACAGCACGGGCCACAGATAGAAGAGCTGAGCGCCCGCGCTGGCGTCGTGCGACGCGAAGTTCATCCCGGCGATGATCGCGATGGCCGCGAACGGCGCGATCAGCCACCAGACGCGCGGGATCCAACCGGGCCGCCACCGCGCCGCCGAACCCGCGACAGCCATGAAAAGGCAGGTCAACAAGGTGGCGACGACCCAACCGACCGGGTGTTCCTCCGGCAGCACGATGCCGGTCAGGAAGACGACGGGTACCGCAGCCAGCATCAGATACGCGACGCTGTGGGTTGCCCCCTGCTCGTCGCGGAGCTGGTAACGCACCGTCCGCCCTCCCCCTCGTCACCGGAACAATCGGCCGCCCGCAGGAAATCATGAGCCGTTGGCCGCCCGGGCCGGACACTTCGCCGTCAGGCCGGGGATCGGTCACGATGGGCCAGGGTGACGCCGGCGCTGGCCACGGTCACCAGGGTGAGGGCGACGACTTCGGCCGGGCCCAGGCGCTGCCGGAGGATGATCAGGCCGGCCACGGCGGCGGCTGCGGGTTCGAGGCTCATCAGGATGCCGAAGACCCGGGTGGGTATGCGGCGCAGGGCATTCAGTTCCAGGCCGTACGAAAGGACTGACGACAGTACGGCCACGGCGGCCACACCGAACAGGAGTGAGGGGTGGTTGGTCACTTCGGCTGCTCCGGCGGCGCCGAAGGGCAGCACCAGGACCGCCGCTACCGCCAGTGACACGGCCAGGCCGCCCGTGCCGGGGACCAGGCCGCCCAGGCGGGCGCTGAGCACGATGTACGCGGCCCAGAACAGGCCGGCCACGAAGGCGAGCACGAGGCCGGCAATGGGGGCCGAGCCGCCGCTGTCGAAGCCGAGCAGCAGCACGCCCGCGGCGGCCAGCGCGGCCCACAGCAGGTCGAGCACCCGCCGGGTCTGCACCACGGCGAGGAGCAGCGGGCCCAGGAACTCGACGGTGACCGCGATGCCCAACGGGACCATGGACAGGGACAGGTAGAAGATCAGGTTCATGCCGGCCATCGCGACGCCGAGCAGCCCGGCGGCTCGCCACGCCGCCGGCGACCAGGTTCTCAGGCGCGGCCGGGTGAAGGCCGCCAGGATGATTGCCGCGAACGCGAGGCGCAGGAGGGTCACACCGGAGGCGCCCAGGTGGTCGAAGAGGCCGGTGGCGATCGCGCTGCCCACCTGCACCGACGCGATGGCCGTCAGAGCCATCAGGAGCGCGGGAGCCCGGAGAGGGAGCGCGGGAGCCCGGAGAGCCGGAAGGCGATGGGTGCGAAGGCGCGTCGGAGGACGGCTCATTCGGTGCGCAGGGCGACGACAGGGTCGAGGCGGCCGGCGCGCTGGGCGGGGACCACGCCGAAGATGATGCCGACGATCGCCGAGACGCCGAAGGCCAGGGCCAGCGACCACCACGTGATCGCGGCCGGGACCGGGGACAGCGCGTCGACCAGCAGCGCGGCGGTGACGCCGAGGGCCATGCCGAGCACGCCGCCGATCGTGGTGAGCAGCACCGCCTCGAGCAGGAACTGCACGCCGATGTCGCGGGGGCGGGCGCCGACGGCCTTGCGCAGGCCGATCTCCCTGGTCCGTTCGCGGACCGAGACCAGCATGATGTTGGAGACGCCGACGCCGCCGACGAGCAGGCTGATGCCCGCGATGGCGGCCAGCACCCCGGTCAGCACGCCGAGGATGTCGCCCAGCACGCCGAGGATCTGTTCCTGGGTGACGGCGCTGAAGTCGCTGTCGGGGTGGCGCTCGGTCAGGGTGTCGACGACGGCCGTGCTGAGCTGGTTGATGCGTTCGCGGTCGGGGGCCCGGATGGCCAGGCCGTCGATGCGCTCGGTGCCGAGCAGCCGCTGGGCCGCGGTGACGGGCACGTGCACCTCGCTGTCGCGGTCGACGCCGAGGCTCTGGCCGAGCCGTTCGAACGTGCCGATGACCCGGAACCGGACGCCGCCGATGGTGATCTGCCGGCCGATCGGGTCGCGGTCGCCGAACAGGGTGGTGGCCGTGCCGGCGCCGAGCACCGCCACCCGGCGGCCGGTCGTCACATCCGTACGCGTGAGATAGGAACCCCGGTCGAGCCGGCGCACGAAGACGGTCGGGGTGTTGTCGAGGACGCCCTGCATGCTGGCGAAGGCCGACCGGGAGCCGGCGCGCACGGTCTCGCCCGAGGCGATCGTGGCGGCGACCCGGTCGCGGTCGCCCACCACGCGGGCCACGGCCTCGACGTCGTCCAGCGTCATCGTCGAGGCGGCGGGGGCCGACCCGGCCTCGAGCCGGCCCGGCACGACCAGCAGCAGGTTGGAGCCGAGCCCCTCGACCTGCTGCTCGATCTGGCCCTTGGTGCCGGTGCCGATGCCGACCAGGGCCACCACCGCGGCCACGCCGATGACGACCCCGAGCATGGTGAGGACGCTGCGCAACCGGTTGGCCCGCAGCGCGTCGAGCGCGACCCGCCACGCCTCGGCCACCCTCATGCGTCGGCCTCCGAGACGATCAGGCCGTCGCGCATGACGATCTGGTGCTCGGCGCGGGCGGCCACCTCGCGGTCGTGGGTGACCAGCACGACGGCGACGCCCTCGGCGTTGAGCGATTCGAGCAGGGCGAGCACCGACTGGCCGGTGGCCGAGTCGAGATTGCCGGTGGGCTCGTCGGCCAGCAGCACCGACGGGCCGGTGACCAGGGCCCGGGCGATCGCCACGCGCTGCTGCTCGCCGCCGGACATCTGATTGGGGCGGTGGTCGACGCGGTGCGACAACCCGACGCGGCCGAGCATCTCGGTGGCCCGGGCCCGCCGCTCGCGCCGGCCGATGCCGCGGTAGACCAGCGGCAGGGCGACGTTGTCGCGGGCCGTGGTGCGGGCGAGCAGATGGAACGACTGGAAGACGAACCCGATGGTCTCGTTGCGCAGCTTGGCCATCTCGCCCGGGGTGAGCCCGGAGACGTCCCGCCCACCGATCAGCAGGGTGCCGCCGGTGGGGCGGTCGAGGCCGCCGAGCAGGTGCATCAGCGTCGACTTGCCCGAGCCGGAGGTGCCGACGATGGCCAGGTAGTCGCCGGGCTCGATGGTCAGCGACACGCCCCGCAGCGCGGGCACGGACACGCCGTCGAGGTCGTAGGTGCGGCTGACGCCGGTCGCGACGATGGCCGCCGTCATGAGGGCCGGTCGCCCGGCTGGATCTCGTCGGCGCCCGAGACCGCTATGCGCTGGCCGGCGTCGAGGCCGCCGGTGACCTGGACGATGTCCTCACCCTGCACGCCGAGGGTCACCGGCACCCGCTCGTAGCTGTCGCCGCGGACCGCCCACACCGTGTCGCGCCCGTCGACGTTGATGATGGCCGAGGCGGGCACGGTGACGGCGTCGTCGGCCTCGCGCACCTGCAGCCGGATCACCGCGCTCATGCCGGGCCGGGGCGAGGGCGCGTCCTCGCCGGGGGTGAGGTCGAGGCGAACCTTGTACGAAACCCCGCCGCGCGCCGACGTGGTCGGGAGCAGGTCGATGGAGCGCACGCTCGCCGCGTAGGCCGAACCGGTGGCCGCGTCGAGCTCGACGGTGGCCTTGACCCCGGGCTTGACCAGCAGCACGTCGGTCTCGTCGACCTCGGCCAGCAGCCCGAGGCGGCTCACGTCGACCACGGTGAACAGCGGGGTGCCGGCCGCGACGTAGGCGCCCCGGGGCACGGCCGTGTCGACCCCGGGCAGCCCACTGCCCCCACCGGCCGCGGCCGGAGCAGCGCCGCCGGATGACAGCAGGTCGCCCAGCGACGACGGACTCGCCCCGGCCGTGCCGCCGAACTGCACGACCCCCGCCACCGGCGCCCGCAGGGTCAGCGCCTCGACGGCCGCGTCGGCCAGCTCGTAAGCCTGCTGGGCCTGCAGCCGTTGGGCCGCCGACAGCGAGCTGACCGCCTCGCCCAGCGACGCCACGCCCCGCTCGACCGAGCGCAGGGCCGCAGCCGCCGCGGACGAGGCCGCCGAGTATTGCTGGTTGGCCGCGTCGACCTGTTTGAGGAGCACCTCGCGCAGGGCCGGGTCGGCGATCCTGGCGGCGGCCGCCCGGGCCTGCTCGAAGGCGTCGGCCGCCTGCTTGTCGGTCTTGCGCCGTACAGAAGAGAAGCCGCTCGAGGAAGAGAAGCCGCCCCCACCGCGGGACGCCTCGTCGAGCGCCCGCTCGGCGGAGCGGCGCCGGGCCTCGAGCTCGGGAGCGTCGATGACCGCGAGGACCTGGCCCTTGCTGACCCGGCGGCCGGGCTCGACCCGCAGGTCGTCGAGGGTGCCGGCGGCGGGCGCGCTGACCGTGGCCGCGGCCCGGGCGGTCACCGAGCCGGGCGCCTCGACGATCTCGGCCACCGTGCCGCGCGTGGCCTCGCCCAGGCGCACGTCGGTCGGCTCGTCACCGCAGGAAGCGGCGGTCGACGAGACCAGCAGGACCCCGGCGACGGCAAGAACAAAAGGGCGGCGGTGTTCGGACACGCACGCCACTCTATGTCGGCCCACCGACAAGAAAGGAACGAAGGCGGACCCCCCGTGGTGGCCCGCCTTCGTCCAGTGGTGAAGCGATCAGGTGCCGGGACGACGCCCGATCAGCTTGACCCGCATACCGATCTTGCCGACGTTCCAGTACGTGCGAGCGTCGCTCGGCAGAAGGTTCACGCAGCCGTGGGACCCGCGCCACTTGTCGTGGATGTAGGTCGTCGTCTGGTGGAAGCCCTTACCGCCCTGGAAGCGCTGCCAGTAGGGCAGCCACACCTCGTACGGGTCGGACCATTCCTTCTTCGTGCGCTTGTTGATCTTGTATGTGCCGGCGGGCGTGCGGTAGTTCTTCATGCCCGTGCGGACCACGGTCGGAGCGGCGAACTGCTTGCCGTTCTTCATGATCCACGACGTCTGCTGCGTCAGGTTGACGCAGAACGTGTAGCCCGACTTCTTCGGCTTGCATGCCGCGACCTTGGTGGCCGCGAGGCGCTTGGCCACGTCCCACGTCGTCGGGCCGGCCAGACCAGCGGCGGGCTGAATGCCGTACCGCTTCTGGAACTTCTTGATGATCTTGCAGTCGGCGGCGGACTGCTTGCCGTCGACCTTGGTCTTGCCGAACATGCCGATCTTGTTGATCAGCGTCTCGACCTGCTTCTGGTACTTGCCGGTCGAACAGCCCGCCGCGGCGGCTTTGGTCACCACTGTCGTAGCCACGGCGGCGCTCGCCCCGGCCGGTGACAGCGCCACCGCGCCGAGACCGCCGCCGACCATCGCCGCCAACGCGACTCCGGCCGCAACCCGTCTCGATCCCACTGTGGTTCCTCCCCAGAAACGTGTGCGCACATAGAAGCACAGCAGTGCCGCTCACGACTCCCCGGGAAGGAGCGTGGCGCGAAACCGGTAGGTCACATCGGTCCGCGCGCACGCCGCTTGAGAGAAGTTCGTCAGGATTCCGGGGTAGCGAAGTCCTGCACCCAGTACGGGGTGCGGTCGCGCGCGATGGCCAGGCCGACACCCATCTCGTGCAGCCGGCAGTCGAGGATGTTCTCGCGGTGGGTGGGGCTGTTCATCCAGCCGTTGACCACCTCGTACGCGCTGTCGGCGCCGCGGGCGATGTTCTCGCCGTAACGCTTCCACCTGTATCCCCGGTCGCTCACCCGGTCGCCCGCGCTGTCGCCGCTGGGCGACTCGTGTGCGAAGTAGTCGCGGCGAGCCATGTCGGCCGCGTGGTCGTTGGCCGCCTCGATCAGCCGCCGGTCCAGAGTGAATGGATCGCAGCCGCCGTGCCGCCGGTTCTGGTTGATCAGGCGGAGGACCCGCTGCTGCACGGGCGCGGCCGGGCTGGCTGAGACATCGGAAGCGGTGACGGCCTGGCGTGCGCCGGCCATCACGTCGGCGGCGGGCCGCTGCACCTGGCGCGGCTGTTCCCGCACGACCCTGGGCTGCTCGCGGTGCTGTTGCTTCGGCTGCGCCGCGAGGGCCTGATGCTTGGGCCGAGTGGGGGCCTGGGCGTCATCCCGTACGGAGTTCTGAGGCTGAGCCGGGGGCAGAGCGACCCGGTTCTGCTGCCGGCGCACGTGGTCGTCGCCCTGGACGGAGGAGCCGGGCCGGGAACGGGAGTCGTCGAGCGCCGGCCCCCGACCGGCGGACGGCTCGCCGTCGCCGGAGTCGCCGGAGTCATCGGAATCGCCGCCTGCCAAGTCGCCGCCGGAGAAGCCGCTCCCGTCGTCACCGCCCCCGAACAGGCTCGGCCACCAGAAGCTGCTCCAGCCCGGCGTTTCCGGCCTCTCGTCGGCGGCCGCCGAGGTCGCCACGAAGCCGCCCCCGAGCAGAAGCGCCGCCGCCGCACTGACCACCACGACTGGTTTCCGCATACCCCGTAATCCCCATCCTCCAGGGCCACCCGGCCGCTCCGGGTCACCTCCACCGGAGGTCAACGTCACAAACCGGGCACGGTCACTTGCGGTCCGCCCAGCCGTCACCGGGCAGGCACCGGCCGGTGTCGCTGCCACGGGGAGCGCCAGCAGGAGTTTTGCCGTTTCTCCGGGCAGCACGGACGTCGCACAAACGCACCGACAAACCGGACAGTTCATGCGTACGGGGTAAGCCTGCGGTGCTGTTGTTCCCGTCCGTGCGGAGGTCGCAGCGCCGGGCAGCGGACTGGCAACCTCGTCGCGGTGCGCAATCGATACCTGGATCTGCTCCGTGCCGCCGCAATCGTCCGGGTGATCGTCTACCACCTGTTCGGCTGGCCCTGGCTGTCCGTCGCGCTCCCCGCGATGGGTGTCATGTTCGCGCTGGCCGGCTCGCTGACCGCCGCCTCGCTGGCCAGGCGTGACGCCGCCCAGGTGGTCAGCTCCCGCCTGCGGCGCCTGCTCCCGCCCCTGTGGTTGCTGGGACTGATCGCGGTGCCGGTCATGCTGGTCACCGGCTGGGCGGCCGAGGACGACGGCGAGCATCCGTTCAGCCCGGCCCGGCTGGCGTTCTGGATCCTGCCCCTCGGCGATCCGCCCGGCAGCGATCAGGCCGTGGACGTCTGGGAACCGCTCTGGTACCTCCGGGCGTACGTCTGGTTCGTCCTGCTCTCGCCGCTGCTGTTCGCCCTGTGGAAGCGGATCGGCTGGGCCGCTGTCGCCCTGCCGCTGGTGATCATGGCCGGGCTCGACGTGACCGGCTTCGAGCTGCCGGAGACGGCCGACGCCGCGCTGTGGGACTTCGTGGCGTACGGCGCGTGCTGGATCGCCGGCTTCGCCCATCACGACGGGCGGCTGCGCGGGCTGCGGCCGTGGCTGGCCTTCCCGGTCGCGCTGGCGCTCGGGGCGGGGGCGGCCTGGTTCGCGTACGACTACGGCACGTACGACCTGAACGACGTCCCCGAGTCGCAGGCGCTCTGGTCGCTGGCGTTCGTGCTGATCGTGCTGCGCTGGCAGCCGCCGATGGGCTGGCTGGCCCGGATCCGCCCGCTCGACCACGCCGTCTC
The DNA here is from genome assembly GCF_019710575.1 of Paractinoplanes polyasparticus. Taxonomy (GTDB): domain Bacteria; phylum Actinomycetota; class Actinomycetes; order Mycobacteriales; family Micromonosporaceae; genus Actinoplanes; species Actinoplanes polyasparticus. The sequence goes on from NZ_JAHWFK010000033.1 coordinate 83,661, forward strand.
GGTGATCAACGCCCGGGCCGTGACCATTTATCTGTGGCACAACACCGCGATCGCCGCGGTGTGGCCGGTGCTGGCCTTCGTCGCGCTCGATGACCTGGCCGACCGCGTCGGTCCGGTCACCGACCTGGTCGTGGCGCTCGTGCTCACGCTCGGCGCGATGATCGCCTTCGGCTGGGCCGAGGACGTGGCCGCCCGCCGCCGGCCACGCCTGTGGCCCGACACCGCCTCGGCCGCACCCCGGCCCCCATCTCCCGAGCCCGGACCGGAGCCGGAGCCGGCGCCGGAGCCGGAGCCGGAGCCGGAGCCGGCGCTTTCGGCGCAGCCGACCGGCGCCCCGATGGCCCGCTTCTCGGCCGCGGCCGCAATGAGCCGGGCTCCCGCCAACTGGCCGCCCCTCCCCCGGACCACGACCCCCGAAGCCGGCAATCCACCCGAGACCAGCCACCTGCCCGCCGACGGTGTCCCGCCCGCCGGTGACGAACCGACGACCGGCGCCGAGCAGCACGACCCGGGCCTCCCCGTGGCGGGCCGCCGGCCCCACCCGCCCGGCCCGGCCGAGCCGGTCGACTGGTTCCGGTCCCCGCCGCTCGAACAGCGCGACGACCCGAGATGAGCGGTGTGAAGGAATCTCGGAAAAGCGGGATGAAGGCTCGCTAATCTGAGCGAATGCGGCAGTACGGACAAGCGCCCGCGCACGCCGACGAGAGCGCCGGCGCCGGAGTGGTTGCGCTCGTCTTCCGGGCCGGCCCGCTGCTGTGTGCGGTCCAACTGGACGAGGTCGTCGAGACCATGCGGCCGCTGGAGGCCCGCGCTCTGGCCGGCACCCCGCCCTTCGTGCGCGGCATCACCGTGCTGCGCGGCGTGCCCACCCCGGTCATCGACGTGTCGCGGCTGCTCGGGGGCGGGCCGGCCGACGCCGAGCGCTACCTGGCCGTCCGCACCGAGCGCGGCACCATCGCGCTGGCGACCGGCGAGGTGCTCGGCATCCGGGTCGTCGAGGCCGAGGCCACCGGTGGCCACCCGGCGCTGCTCGGCGGCGGCAGCACCCGCATGGTCGCGGGCGTCGGCACCCTCGGCGCCGAGCCGCTCCTGCTGCTGCAGAGCCTGCGCGCGGTGCCCGACGAGGTCTGGGAAGCGGCAGCCGTGAACGCGGGTGAGCCCTCGTGAGCGACTCGGCGCACGTCGCCCGCTTCCGCGAGCTGCTGGCCCGGCTGCTGGGCTGGACCTTCGCCGACAACGACGCCCCGCCGCTGGCCGGCCTGCTGCGGGACCGGGCCGACGACCACGGGATGAGCGTCGGCGCCTACCTGGCCCGGCTGGCCTCGCGACCCTGGGAGGCCGAGCTGTCGGTGCTCGTCGAGCGGCTCAGCATCACCGAGACCTACTTCTTCCGGCACGGCGAGCAGTTCACGGCGCTGCGCGAGGACGCCCTGCCCGAGCGGGCCGACGCCCGCTCGTCGCAGCGGATCCTGCGGATGCTCTCGGTGGCCTGCTCGTCCGGCGAGGAGGCGTACTCGCTGGCCATCAGCGGGCGGCAGGTGCGGTCCGACCCCGACTGGATCATCGACGTGACCGGCATCGACGCCAACCCGGCGGTGCTGCGCAAGGCGGACGCGGCCTGGTACTCCGCGTGGTCGCTGCGGGAGACGCCGGACGCTGTGCGCCGGCGCTGGTTCTGTCCCGACGACGGCGGTTTCCGGGTGGTCGACGAGATCCGCCGCCTGGTGCGTTTCCGGCGGGTGAACGTGGCCGAGTCCGGCGACGGCGTCTGGAACCACGGCCAGTACGACGTCATCTTCTGCCGCAACCTGCTGATGTACCTGACCCCGGCGGTGACCTCGGCGCTGGTCGAGCGGATGACCAACGCGCTCGCGCCCGGTGGCTATCTGTTCCTCGGGCACACCGACTCGCTCGGCCGCGACCCGGCCGGGCTGGAACTGCGGCACACCCACAGGACGTTCTACTACCGCCGCGCGGGTGGCCCGCCCCCGGCCCAGCGGATTTCGTCGCTGCCGGCCCCGGGCGAGTCGTCCGCCGTAGCCCCGGAACCGGGAACGCCCGCGCCGCGGATGGACGACGACATCTACGAGCGCAGCCTCGACCTGCTGCGGCAGGAGCGTTTCAGCGCCGCGCTGGAGCTGATCGCCGTGCCCCGGACCGGCATGCCGGGGGCCCGCGACCAGCTGCTGCACGGCGTTCTGCTCGCCCAGTCGGGCCGGCTGAGCGAGGCGATCGAGCTGGCCCGCCGGCTGAGCGAGGAGAACGGCCTCAACGCGGACGCGCACCAGCTGCTCGGGCTCTGCCTGGAGGACGGCTCAGCGGTGGCTGAGGCCATCGGGCAGTACCGCCTGGCCGCGTACCTGGACCCGGGGTTCGCCCTGCCCCGGATGCGGCTGGGGCAGCTCGCGCGGCGGCAGGGCGACGACCGCGTCGCGGCCGGTGAGCTGGAGCGCGCGCTGGAGCTGCTGGCGCGGGAGGACGACGAGCGCATCACCCTGTTCGGCGGGGGTTTCGGCCGCCTCGCGCTGACCGTGGTGTGCCGCTCCGAACTCGACGCGTGCGCGGTGCGCCCGTGACCGCCCGCTCCGGCTCGGTCTCCCGGCGCGTCGACCAGCTGCGCGACGACTTCGACCGGTCCTTCGCCGAGCCGGCCCGCAGCCATGACGAGGAGCATCTGGAGCTCCTGACCGTCCGGGCCGGCGGGCGCCCGTACGCGATCAAGCTCTCGCAGAGTTCCGGCGTGCACCCCGACCGCCCGGTGACGCCCCTGCCCGGGCCCCTGCCCGCGCTGCTCGGCCTGGCCGGATTCGCCGGGGCGGTGGTGCCCGTCTACGACCTCGCCGCGCTGCTCGACCATCCGGTTGCCGAGGTGCCGCGCTGGCTGGTCCTGGCGGCCGGCACGCCGCCGCTCGGGCTGGCCTTCCACGAGTTGGACGGGCATGTGCGGGCCGCCGTCTCGGACATCATCCGCGAGACGGGTCAGGACGGCGAGGACGGCGGCCGCGGCCGCGGCGGCACCCTGCGCGGGCTCGTCGACCTGCCCGGCGGCAGCCGCCCGATCATCGACATCCCGGCCGCGCGGGCCCTGGTGCACGCGCTGGCCGGACACGCGCAAGCCACCGACGAGGAGAACGCACCATGATGGCCGAACGCACCTTCGGCACGAAGCTCGCCGCCGGCTTCGGGCTGACCCTGGCGCTCACGCTGCTGATGACGGCGACCTCGGTGCTGACCCTGCGCTACGTGATGAACAGCAAGGACAACGTGATCACGTCGGCGCGGGTGAACCTGGTCGGCTCCGAGGAGCTCAACGGCCACATGGAGTCGCGGATCGCCGACTACCGCGCCTACCTGCTCGTCGGCACCGACGAGTATCTGCGAGCCGCCGAGCAGGATCGGGCGAACTTTCTCGCCGAGGCCGGCCGGCTCCGCGAGTCGATGACCGACGCGACGTCGCAGGAGCTTCTCGATGCGGTCACCGCGGCCGAGGAGAAACACGCCGCCGTTCTGACGCCGATCATGGAACAGCGCTCGCGGCTGAACGATCTGCGCAACGTCACCCAGCTCGCCGGCAATCAGGAGCTCAAGGCGGCCCGGATCGCGGTGCAGCAGGCGCTCGCCGCGCTCATCGAGCGGCAGTCGATCGTGGTGGACACCCGCCGGGACGAGTCGTCGAGCCGTGCCACCATGGCGAGCGCGTTCATCATCGTGATCGGCGCCGTGCTCATCCTCGGGGCCGCCGCGGTGGCCTGGAAGCTGAGCCGTGACCTGCGCCGGGAGGTGGGGGCCGCGGTCGGCCACATCCAGAGCTCCTCGGCCCAGCTCGAGGCGGCCGCCGCGCAACAGGCCTCCGGGGGCCGGGACCAGGCCAGCGCGATGAACGAGATCACCACGACGATCAGCGAGCTGCTGATCACCTCGCGGCAGATCGCGGACAGCGCCCAGCGGGTCTCGAAGATCGCTGAGGAGACGGCGGAGGCCGCCCGCACCGGCGACGCCACCGTGGAGCAGACCCGGACGTCGATCGCCGCCATCCGCACCCAGGTCGACCAGATCGTGCAGCACATGCTCGCGCTGGGCGAGAAGTCGCAGCAGATCGGCGGGGTCGCCGACCTGGTGTCCGAGCTTGCCGAGCAGACCAACATCCTGGCCATCAACGCGACCATCGAGGCCAGCGGCGCCGGCGAGTGGGGCCGGCGGTTCGCGGTGGTCGCCGAGGAGATCCGCAAGCTGGCCGACCGGACGGCCGGGTCGGCCAAGGAGATCCGGGCGCTCATCGAGGACGTCCGCGGGGCGGTGAACACGACCGTGATGGCCACCGAGATCGGCGCCAAAGCGGTCGACTCCGGGTCGCGGCAGTTCGACGACGCCACCAGCTCGTTCCGGCGGATCGCCGGGCTGGTGTCGACCACCAGCGACGCCACCCGCGAGATCGAGCTCTCCACCAAGCAGCAGACCACCGCCGTCGAGCAGGTCAACATCGCGGCCTCGGACACCGCCCGGGTCACCCGCGAGACCGAGGCCAGCGCCGTGCAGACCAAGCAGACCGCGGCCCACCTCAGCACGCTCTCCAGCGAGCTGCTGGACCTGGTCGGCACCGGGCGACACTGACATGGGGGCCGAGCTTGCGATGTCATGCCCTCCTGGCCCTCGTCTGCGAGGCCGTCGGAGGCGCACGCTGTGTGCCACTCGGTGCAGTCGGTCATGACGCGGGATCCGCTGCGCTACTTCCGGATCGAGGCCAAGGAGCTGGTCGACCAGATCAGCGCGGGCGTGCTCGACCTGGACCAGCAGCCCGAGGCCGACGTGGTGGCCCGGCTGCTGCGGTTCGCGCACACCCTCAAGGGCGCGGCCCGGGTCGTCAGGCAGCAGGAGATCGCGGACCGGGCCCACGAGTTCGAGGAGGTGCTGGTCCCGCACCGGGACGAGAGCACCCCGGCGCTCCCGGCCGACCAGATGCGCGAGCTGCTGCGCCTGAACGACGAGATCTCCGGATTTGTGACGGCCCTGTCGGCGCCCGCGCCACCGGTGGCCGAGCCGGCGCCCGCCGAACCGGAGGAGCCGATCCGCACGGTTCCCCTGAACGCGCCCACCACGCAGGCCGAGGTCGATCAGGCCCACGTCGACGCCGAGCTGGCCCGGGGGGCCGACGCGGCCTCGGACCGGCCCGAGCGGGCCGCCACGGCCGACCTCGACGACCTGCTCGACGCCATCGGCGAGGCCAGCTCCCGCATCGCCCCGCTGCGCGACGGCGGCCGGACGCTGAACCGCCTGCACCGCAACGTCGAGACGCTGGGTGAGCGCATGCGGGTCGGGCGCACCACCGTCTCGGACGCCTCCGCCCGCACCTCCGTGCGGCGGCTCGCGGGCGAGCTGGGCGCGCTCGGCCGCCGGCTCACCGACGCCGTGGACCAGGTCGAACGCGAGCTCGACGAGGTGCGCGGGCGGGCCGAGGGGCTGCGCCTGGTGCCGGCCGGATCGATCTTCACGGCGCTGCGCCGGGCCGTGCGGGACGCGGCCGAGGCCGAGGGCAAGCCGGTCCGGTTCCAGGCCAGCGGGGCCGACGTCCGGATGGGCCCCCACCTGCTCAACCTGATCAGCGGCGCCTACCTGCACGTCGTGCGCAACGCGGTCGTGCACGGCATCGAGCCCGAGAAGCAGCGCATCGCCGCCGGCAAGCCCGTCGAGGGTACGGTCGCCGTGCACGTCGAGCGGCGCGGCCGGTACGCCGAGTTCCGCTGCGCCGACGACGGCCGCGGCTTCGACCTGGCCGCCCTGCGCCGCACCGCCGAGGAGCGCGGCCTGCTCGCCCCCGGCCTGGATCCGGGCCCGCAGGGGCTGATCGACCTGGTGCTGCACGGCGGGATCAGCACCGCGCCCGGTGTCACCGAGGTGGCCGGCCGCGGCATCGGCATGGACGTCGTCCGGGACGTGGCCCTGCAACTGGGCGGCGAGGTGTCCATCGCCAACCGGCCGGGCCAGGGCGCCACCGTACGCCTGATCGTGCCCCTGACCCTGCTGAGCATGAACGGGCTGATCGTCGAGGCCGCCGGCACCACCACCACGATGCCGCTGGACGCGGTGCGCCGGTGTGTGCGCCTGGGCCCCGACGAGGTGGCCACCGCGACCGCGACCGCCCGGCTCGCCCACGAGCGCGAGGTGCTGCCGTTCCTGCCGCTGGCTCAGGCGCTGCGCGTGCCGGCCGGCGAGGAGCCCCGCTCCGGGGTCGCGGTGGTGCTGACCGCCGACCGCGACACCGTGGCGATCGGCGTCGACCGGCTGGCCGGCATCTCCACGCTGGTCGCCCGCCCGCTGCCGGATCTGGCTCCGGCCGCCCCGGTGATCGGCAGCGTCTCGATCGACCTGGACGGCAATCCCCGGCTCGTGCTGGACGCGCACGGGCTGGTGGCCGAGGCCCGGCAGGAGAGCACCACCGCGCGCGGCGACGCCGCGGCGGCGGCCCGGCCCAGGATGCCGATCCTGGTCGTCGACGACTCGCTGACCACCCGCATGCTCGAGCGCAGCATCCTCGAGTCGGCCGGCTACGAGGTCGACCTGGCCGCCTCGGGCGAGGAGGGCCTGGAACGGGCCCGCAGCCGCCGGTACGGCCTCTATCTGACCGACATCGACATGCCCGGCATCGACGGCTTCACGTTCGTCGCCCGGACCCGGGCCGACCCGCAGCTGGCCCACGTGCCGGCGATCCTGGTGAGTTCGCGGGCCAGCGCCGAGGACAGGCGCCGAGGCGCCGAGGCGGGCGCCTCGGCGTACGTGGTCAAGGGCGAGTTCAACCAGGAGGAGCTGCTCACGCACATCCGGAGGCTGATCCTCTGATGATCCGTGTCCTGCTCGTCGAGGATTCCGCCACCATGCGCAACCACCTGCGCGAGTCGCTCGCCGCCGACCCCGAGCTGCAGGTGGTGGGTGAGGCCACCGACGGGGGCGACGCGGTCGCGATGGTCGCGCGCCTGCGGCCCGACGTGGTGACCATGGACATGATGCTGCCGACGATGAGCGGCCTGGTCGCCACCGAGCACATCATGGCCGAGCACCCGACGCCGATCCTGGTCGTCTCGTCGGCCGACCGCAAGGAGCTGTTCAGCACGTACAACGCGCTGGCCGCGGGGGCGGTCGACGTGCTCGAGAAGCCGCGCGGCGACGCCACGGACGCCGACTGGGGGCGGCGGCTGTGCGCGGCCGTCCGCCTCGTCTCGCGCATCCGGGTGATCACCCACCCCCGGGCCCGGCTGGACGGTCGCGGCCGCCCGGCCGCCGAGCCGCCGGTCACTCCGCCGGTGGCCACGCCGGTGTCCGACGCCCTGCGCGTGGTCGCCCTGGGCGCCTCGACCGGCGGCCCGGGCGCGCTGACCGAGCTGCTGCGCGCGCTGCCGGCCGGCTTCCCGCCGCCGGTGCTCTGTGTGCAGCACATCGCGGCCAGCGAGCCGTTCGCCGTCGCGTTCTCGGACTGGCTGGCCGGGCAGACCGGGCGCGACGTCAGCTACGCCCGGGACCGCACGCCGGTGGCCGCGCTGACCGGCCGGGTGGTGCTCGCCCCGCCCGACCGGCACCTGCTGGTGCGCGACGGGATGCTCCGGGTCACCGACGGCCCGCCCCGGCACTCCTGCCGCCCCTCGGTCGACGTGCTCTTCGAGTCGGTGGCCGCCGAGTACGGCGCGACCGCGGCCGGCTGCCTGCTCACCGGCATGGGCCGGGACGGCGCCGAGGGACTGCTGACCATGCGGGCCCGGGGCGCGGTCACCTTCGCCCAGGACGAGGCGAGCTGCGTCGTGTACGGGATGCCCCGCGAGGCCGCCCTGCTCGGCGCGGCCGCCTACGTGTTGTCGCCGGCCCGGATGGCGGCCCGGATCGTCGAGCTCCAGCCCGCGGGGAGCCGGCGATGATCCACCGCGTGCTGATCGTGGACGACAGCCTCACCGTCCGGATGGACCTGCACGAGACCTTCGAGGCGGACGGCTTCCGCACGATCCTGTGCGCCACCGGGAGCGAGGCGCGGGCGGCCTTCGTCGGCGACGACTTCGACGTGGCCGTGCTCGACGTGCTGCTGCCCGACGCCGACGGGCTGGAGCTGCTCACCGAGCTGCGCGGCATGCCGAGCCGGGCCCAGGTGGTGACCGTGCTGCTGAGCAGCGAGGACGAGGTCGCCGACCGGCTCGCGGGGCTACGCACCGGCGCCGACGAGTACGTCGGAAAACCGTACGATGCAGGATACGTCGTGGCCCGCGTGCGCCAGCTGCTGCGCGAGGGTGCAGCCCGCGCCGACGACCGCACCACCGTGCTCATCGTGGACGACAGCATGACCTTCCGCGAGCAGCTGCGGGAGCTGCTCGAAAGCGAAGGCTACGCCGTGCTGACCGCCCCCAGCGGCGAGGACGGCCTGCGCGTGGCGGCCGACCGGCGGCCGCAGGCGGTGATCGTCGACGGCGTGATGCCCGGCATCGACGGCGCCACCGTGATCCGCCGCATCCGGCTCGACCCGGCGCTGCGCGACATCCCGTGCATCCTGATGACCGCGGCCGACGACTACGCCACCGAGCTGCAGATGCTCGACGCCGGCGCCGACGCGTTCGTGCGCAAGCAGCAGAACCTGGCGATCGTGCCGGCCAAGTTGAACGCCGTGCTGCGGCAGAGCTCCGAGCAGCTGCCGATCGACCTGACCGGCAGCCTGCACGGGCCGAGCAAGGTGCTGGCGCTGACCCCGGACCGGCAGCGGCTGGCCGGCCTGGCCGCGGCGCTGCGTGACGAGGGCTACGACGTGATCCCGGTGGCCGCCACCGACGACGCGCTCGACCTGCTCGCCGCCCAGCCGGTCGACTGCATCGTGCTGGGTCTCGGCCTCTCGGGCGATCTGGGCCGGGAGGCGTGCCGGCGGATCAAGGAAGTGCCGGTGATCGGCGAGACCCCGATCGTGATGACCGGGACCACCGACGACGACATGCTGGCCTGCCTGGAGGCGGGGGCGGACGATTACGTACGGGCGGATTCCGGCCCCGAGGCGCTGCGCGCCCATGTGCGTACGCAGATCCGGCGCAAGCAGTCGCACGACGAGAGCCGCCGCATCCGCGAGGAGCTGATGCGCCGCGAGCTGGACGCCGCCGAGGAACGGTCGGCCCGGCAGCTGGCGGAGACCCGGGCCGCCCTCGTCGAGGAGCTGGAGTGGCGCAACCGCGAGCTGGAGGCGTTCTCGGGCTCGGTCTCGCACGACCTGCGGGGCCCGCTCCAGGTGATCAGCAGCTTCGCCGAGCACATGCTGGACGACGAGGACGACCCGCTCAGCACCGAGATGCGGCGCCGGCTGAGCCGCATCCAGGCCGCCGCCCACCGGATGGCCGACCTGGTCGAGTCGCTGCTGATCCTGGCCCGGGCCAGCCGCGGCGACCTGCGCCGGTCCGAGTTCGACCTGACCGCCACGACGTGGCAGGTGATCGGCGAGGTCGAGGCGCGCGACCCGGACCACAAGGTCGCCTTCACCGTTCGCGACGGCATGGGCGCGGACGCCGACGAGGGACTGGTCCGGGTGATCCTGGAGAACCTGATCAACAACGCCGTGAAGTTCACCCGCAAGGTCGAGCGCCCCGCGATCGAGGTGGGCGAGACAGCCGAGGGGTTCTTCGTGCGCGACAACGGCGCGGGCTTCCCCGCGGGCAAGGCCGGCGAGCTGTTCCGGCCGTTCGCCCGCCTGCACAGCGCCAAGGACTTCCCCGGCACCGGCATCGGCCTGACCACGGTGCACCGGGCGGTCGAGCGCCACGGCGGCGAGATCTGGGCCGAGGGCGAGGACGGGCGCGGCGCGACCTTCTGGTTCACACTGCCCCCGGCCCCGGACCCCGGCGGACCGGACCGGCGGGCTCAGGCCCGCCGGACCGGCTGACTACTTGACGTACGTGAGGCCGTCCGAGATGACGGTCGGGCGGCCCTTGGTGCCCACGACCACGACCGAGACGGTGTGGGCGCCCGCGGTCAGCGCTTTGACCCAGATCGTCTGCCGGTGCGTGGTCTTCGCCGCCCTGGTGTCCACGGTGGTCACCTTGACGCCGTCGACGTAGATGGCGGCCTGGCCCGTCGCCGTCGTGCGGGTGAAGGTCAGCGCGGCCGAGCGCCCGTTGAACACGTACGCCAATTTGGCGTTCTTGGCCGACGCGGCGAGCGCCTTGCCCCCCAGGTAGGTGGTGGCGGCCGAGCGCGTGCTCCAGGTGCCGGTGCGCTTGGCCGACGTCTCGGGCATCTGGACGATCGTCCGGGTGACGGTCGAGACGCCCTCGTTGTAGGCCATGTCGGAGGCCTGCACGGTGTACTTCACGGCCACGTTCGGCTTGACCGTCGCGTTCCACACCGTGGACGTGCCGAGCATCGGGACCTCGTTCGGCGACAGGGCGAACTGACGGGCGATCCGGCCGTTGTTGTCGGCCGACTTGAAGTTCACCGCGACCGGCACCGAGGTGGCGGAGTACGTCCCGGTCTTCAGGGCCACCCACGGCGGGGTCGGGAAGGTCGGCTTGGTCACGTCACCGATGACCTTGGTGACCGGCGTGATGTCGGTCGCGCCGGTCACGTGCACCACGCGGACCGCCACGTTGTGCGGGCCCGGGGTGACGGTGATCTTCGCGCTGCCCGCGGTGTTGTTGCCCGGGCCGGTCGCCACGACCTTGCTGTCGACCAGCACCTCGAAGCGGCTGACGTCGGCCGCCTGGCCGCCGACCCGGTAGTAGACGGTCCCGTCCTCCCGCACGTAGAAAGGCGGGGTGGTCGGCTCGCCGCCGCTGACCGAGACGATCTGGAGGCCCGGCAGCGCGGCCCGGCCGCGGATCTGGCCCAGCAACGGATAGAACAGGTCACCCGGGCACTCCGTCTCGGCGCCGTCCCGGTGACCGGCGATGCGCGGGAAGGGCACCACGGTGCCCTTCGGCCACTTCATGCCGTCGATGCCCGCGACCAGCGTCGTGGTGCCGGTCGGGTCGTTGCCGTACGCGCCGATGCGGGCCGCCGCCAGTTCGGCGATCGAAGTGAGGGCCGCGTTGCTCGGCCGCACGGTGGTGTAGTCGCCGATCAGCGCGATGCCGGCCGTGGCGGTGTTGAAGCCGGCCACGTGCGCGCCGACCACAGCCTTGCCGACGCCACCGGCCCGGCCCTCGTAGATTGTGCCGCAGTTGTCGACGAGGAAGTTGTAGCCGATGTCGTCGAAGCCCTCGGAGATGTCGGTCGCCATGATCGCGCGGACGAAGTCCGGGGCGTCGGCGCACGTCTTCGGGAACTCGGTGCCGGTGTGGTGCACCCAGACCAGCTTCACGCCCTCTCCAGCGATCGTCGGCGGGGCCTTGACCAGGCTCTCGTTCGCCTTCCAGCCGGCTCGGGACACATAGGCCGGCATCCCCGGATTCGGCACCGGCGGGGGCACCGACGTGGGCGGCGGAGTCGGTGTCGTGGCCTTCGGGGCGGGCGGAGTCGCCGTCGTCGCGGGCGGCTTGGTGGCCGTCGTCGCGCCCGGGACGGGGCTCGCGGGCGGCGGCGCCTTGGGCACGGTGGGCGTCGGCACCGGCTCGCCGCCCCCGCGGCCGCCGGACTCGGGGGCGTTGGGGTCGATCAGCTTGAGCAGGAGCCCGGCCGGCAGCGGCTTGGTGGCGGCGCCGACGAGCCGGGCGGCCACGCCGTCGGACGGGCCGGTCCAGAGCGGCGCGGTGCGGCCGCGCGCCTTGGCCCGTTCGCCCGCCAGGTCGGCCGCGTCCTCGGCGACCGACAGGTTCTTCCAGCCGGTCCACTGACCCGTGCCGGCGTTGCGGGTGCGCACCTGGACGGTGCCGTCGGGCGCGTCCTTCGGGCTGTTCCAGCTGACGCTGATCATGCTGAAGTTCTCGGTCGGCCGCTGCGGCAGCGAGAACTTGCGGCCCAGGTTGCCGAGGTCGACCTGGTCGATCCGGATGCCGGACGGCTTGGCGGCGGCCGCAGCCGCCTTGACCGGCGCCGCCGGCGGCTCGGCCTCGGCGTGCGCCTCGTCACCGGAGACGAACCGCGCCACCGCGTCGCCGGAGCCGGTGAGGACGGCGACGCCGCCACCCGCCGCGAGCACCGCCGCCGCGGTTCCGATGCCTATTGCCAGTCGACGCCTCACACTGACCCCCGTTGATTCTGATCAAAGCCGGGCGTGAGGGTATCGAACGAGAATTCAGCTCGCCATCCCGAACCAGGGCCGGCAGGGCGGGAATCCGGTCACACTGACGTCGGCTCCGGACCAGCGCTCGGCGGTAAGCCGGAAATGCCGGAGTTCGACCACATCACCGCCGGTGTCGACGATGGTGCTGACCCCGTTCTCGGCGTAGCCGACCCGGCGCGAGACGCCCGCCGAGGCCGCGTTCGTGGTGGTGGCCGAGGTGATGGCCCCGGCCGCGCCGAGCTCGCCGAAAGCGAACTGCAGCATCGCCGTACGCATCGTCACCCCGAGCCCCCGGCCCCGCACCTCGGGCACGAGCCAGGACGCCGAGTCCACGGTCCGCAGGACCGGGAAGTTGTCGCCCTCGAGGGTCTGCACCCCGACCAGGTCGCCGCCGTGCACGACCGCGAAGTGCAGTACCCAGGACTCCGGCGACCAGGTGCCCAGCGCCTTCCAGTAGCCCTGACAGAACAGGCGTTTCTCGTTCTCGGCGTAGCTCTGCGACTCGAACAACGCCAGTCGCGGGTCGTGCCCGACGTCGCCGGGCAGGACCGCCGCCAGGTGGGGCAGGTCGGCCTCGGTCATCGGGCGCAGCACCACGTCGCGGAAGGCCAGCCGGACGCCGAACAGGGGCCAGAACTCGTTCATGCCCTGCTCTATAGCGCATCCGACCGGCCTTCCGCCCCCGATTACTCCGCGGCGAGCGCGGCGACGGGGCTCACCCTGGCGGCGCGGCGGGCGGGCAGCACGCCGGCCAGCGCGGTCAGCACGACCAGGACGGCGAAGACCACCGCGAGCTGGGCGACCGGCACGGTCAGGGGCGCGTTGACGCCCAGCGCCTCGACGGCCAGCCAGGCGTACGGAACCCCGAGCGCCAGCCCGAGGGCGGCGCCGATCACCCCGTACAGTGCCGATTCGGCCGTCAGCATGGTGCGCAGACCGCCCTTGGAGAGGCCGACCGCTCGCAGCACCCCGGACTCGCGGACCCGCTCGACCACCGACAGCGCCGTCGTGGTGCCGACGCCGACCACCGCGATGACGACCGTGAGGCCGATCAGGCCGATCACGATCACCAGCAGCATGGTGACGTTGTCGTTGATCTGGTCACGCTGGTCGGCCAGCACGTCGATGCGCCACATGCCGCCGGCCGCGGCCTGCGCGTCCTGAATCGCCCGGTTGCCGTCGGTGCGGGCCCGCTCGCCGCTCGCCGCCGCGTCGGCCAGCACCCCGGCGTACGTCGCCGGCGCGCCCAGCCTGGTCAGGTCGGCCGGGTCGAGCACAGCCGAGGCGTGCAGCGGCGCGTCTTCGGGCAGCACGGCGGCCACCGTCAGCTTGGCCGAGCGCTTGGCCGCCACGAAGTCCACCTGGTCACCGACGCGGACCCCGGTGACGTCGGCCGCGAAGCCGGACAGCACCACCTTGCCGGGACCGGCCGCGGCCAGCGACCCGGACGCCGCGTCCAGCTTCTTCAGCTGCGGCAGCCCGCTCATCACCAGGTCGGTGATCGGCAGCTCGAGCTGCCCGCCGATCCTGGCGTCCAGCCGCCGGTACGGGCTGACGTTGCTGATCTTGTCGTTCTTCCGCAGCTGCTCGACCAGGGTGGCCGGCACCGGGTCCTGGTCCACGCCGGTCAGCTCGTAGTCCGACGGCGAGGACACGGCTGTCTCCCGGTCGACCAGGACCCGGAACGACGCGCCGCCGACCAGGGCGCCGGCGATCAGCGTGACGCCGAGCGCCACCACCACCGAGACCGCGGCGGCCCGGCGCGGCGCCGAGCCCACTCCCCCGGCGGCCAGCCGGCCGACCGGGCCCGAGCGCCGGATCGGCCAGCCCAGCAGCGCCAGCACCGGCCGCACCAGCACCGGGCCCAGCGCAACCAGGGCGAAGAAGGCGAACGCGCCGGACGCGACGATGGCGAACAGCATCGGCTGGGCGTCGTAGTTCTTCGGATCGCGGCCGGGCAGGTTCGTGACCACGTAGCCGGCGAGCAGCACCGCGCCCACGGTCAGCAGCAGGCCGACGGCCCAGCGCAGCTTGCCGATGTCGCGCCGCGCCCCGGTCGTGCCGGAGCCGCGCAGCGCCTCCAGCGGCGAGACCCGCGAGGCCGACGCGGCCGGGGCGAGCACGGCCAGCACGGTGATCACGACGGCCAGCGCGATCGTGCCGAGCGCGGCCGGCACCGGTACGCCGGGTGAAGCGATCTGCTTGTCGAACCACCCGGCTACGGCCGGCACGAGATGGCCGACGCCGAGCGCGATCAGCACGCCCACCGTGCCGGCGGCCAGGCCGGTCAGCGCGCCCTCGGTGGCCAGCGCCCCGGTGATCGAGCGGCGACCGGCGCCGACCGCCCGCAGCAGGGCCAGCTGGCGCATCCGCTGGGCGAAGACGATGCGGAACGTCGACGTGGCGACCAGGCCCGCCGCGACCACGGCGATGGCGACGAACATGGCGATCACGGCGAAGATCGCGTTGACGTCCGAGACCTTGGCCTCGGCCTCCTCGTGCCGCACCGTGGCGCCATCGCTGGCCTGCGGCCGCGAGTCGGCTCCGACCCCGGCGAAGACTTCGTTGATCCGGCTCTGGACGGCAGCCTGATCCGCGCCGGGTGCCACGCGGACGTCGATCTGGCTCAGGAACGGCGCGCCGGTCAGCTTCACCAGGTCGGCCGTGGGGGCGTACGCCTGGAAACCGAAATCGTCGCGGGCCGCGACCACCCCGACCACCTTGAGCTTCGACTTGGCCTGGGGTTCGCCCTCCTCGTCGTAGCGGATCTGGGCGTCGACCGTGCTGCCCAGCTTGAGACCCATCCGCTCGACCGTGCGCGGGGTGACCGCGACCTCGCCCGGCGCCGACGGGAACCGGCCCTGGCTGACCGTGGTCAGCGCGAGCGGCCCGGTGCCCGGGTCGGCCAGCAGCTGCAGATACTCGCCGCCGACCTGGCCGCCGTAGTCGATCCGGCCGACCGCCTCCTCGACGCCGGCCGCCTTCTGCACGGCGGCCAGCAGCTTCGCGTCGATCGTGCCGTTGCGCACGACCACGTCGACCGCCTCGGGCGTGCCGCTCAGGCCGTTGAGCACGTTGCGCTCGGTCATCTGCTGGGCCAGCACCGTGGCGTAGACGACGAACGAGACCACCAGCACGGCGAGGCCGGTGAGCAGCAGGCGCGACGGGCGGCGGGCCACACCGCGCAACTGGGTGCGGAGCACGCTCATCGCGCGACCGCCAGGCTCTGCAGGGCGTCCGACACCGAGGTGATGTCGGGGTGGTCGATCTCGCCGGCGACCCGGCCGTCGGCCAGCAGCACGACGCGGTCGGCGTACGCGGCGGCGCTCGGGTCGTGGGTCACCATCACGATCGTCTGGCCCAGCTCGCGTACGGAATTGCGCAGGAACAACAGCACCTCGGCCCCCGATCGCGAGTCCAGGTTGCCGGTCGGCTCGTCGGCGAACACCACTTCGGGCCGCGACATCAGCGCCCGGGCGATCGCCACCCGCTGCTGCTGACCGCCGGAGAGCTCGCCCGGCCGGTGGTCGAGGCGGCTCGTGATCCCCAGCGACTCGGTCAGGTGCCCGTAGAGGTGCGGATCGGGACGGCGGCCGGAGAGCTCCAGCGGCAGCATGATGTTCTGCGCCGCGGTCAGCTGCGGCAGCAGGTTGAAGGCCTGGAAGACGAAGCCGATCCGCTCCCGGCGCACCTTGGTCAGCACCTTGTCGGGCTGCTTGGTCAGGTCGGTGCCGCCGAGCAGAGCCTGCCCCGAGGTGGCGGTGTCCAGGCCGGCCAGGCAGTGCATCAGGGTGGACTTGCCGGAACCGGACGGTCCCATGATGGCAGTGAACTGGGCGCGGGCGAACCCGACGGTGACACCGTCCAGCGCCCGGACCGCCGTGTCCCCACTGCCGTAGACCTTGACCAGGTCGACGGCGGCGACCGCGGCCAACGTGTCCACGCTCTGCGTCTGCATGATTTCTCCGCTCAATGACGTTCTCGACGCGGCACATCATGTGGGGAGCCGATCGGCCGGCACATCAGCCGCGAGCCAGGCCCCCGATCCGGGGCGGATCTGTCTTTCGGCCGATGGGAGCCCCCGTACCAGCGCATACGCTGGACGACGATGCAGACCAACCCCAACCGGACCGTCCTTCGCCGCCTGGCGCAGTTCCTCGCGCTCTTCGGGATGGCGCTGCTCGGCCTGTTCGACGTCGCCCAGGGCATCTTCAACGGCTCCGGGGTGCTGGGTCTGATCCAGGTCGGGCTCGCGCTGGCGGCGGCCGCGGTGTGGCTGCCCGTGCACCGCACCGGCTCCACCCGGCTGCCCAAGGCGGCGATCGTGCTCGGCGCCGCCTCACTGCTGACGACGCTGGCCACCGGCGCCTCGGCGGACGGCTCGTACGGGACGGCGAGCTGGGGTCTCGCCGAGTCGGCGGCCCTGCTCGGCGTCTGTTACGTCCTGGCCCGGCACTCCCCGCCCGGCCTCGCGGTCACAGCGCTGTTCGTGGTGGGGGCGGCGGTCAGCTTCATGCCGCTGCGCAGCGGTCAGACATCGCTCTACGTCATCTTCGGACTGATCCAGGCGCTCGCCGCCGCGGCCGCCATCGGCCTCGGCATCTACCTGCGGATCATCGAGGGCTCGCGGCAGCGGGCGGTCGACGCCGTACGGGCCGAGCAGCGCGCCGAGTTCGCCCGCGACCTGCACGACTTCATCGCCCATCACGTCACCGGCATCGTCGTGCAGGCCCAGGGAGCCAAGTTCATCGCCGAGCAGGACCCGCAGCGCGTGCTCCAGGCGCTCGACCAGATCGAGCAGGCCGGCGCCGAGACGATGACCTCGATGCGGCGGATGGTCGGCGTGCTCCGCGACCCCGACTCGAAGCCGGACGCCCCGCTGGCGCCCGTGGCCGGCGTCCACGACCTGGGCACGCTGCTCGAACAGTTCAACTCGGCCGGCGGCGCCACGGCCCGGATGCACCTCGACGGCTGGATCGACGGACTGCCCGTCGAGATCTCCACGTCGGCCTACCGCGTGGTCATGGAGGCTCTGACCAACGTGCGCCAGCACGCTCCCGAGGCGACCGCGGCCGACATCTGGATCCGCCGCACCCCCGAGTGGCTGCTGGTGCGCGTGGCCAACGACGGGGTGATCCCGGCCCGCACGGGCACCCCGCGGGAACGGGCAGGGTACGGTCTCGTGGGCCTGACCGAACGGGTCCGCGCGGTCGGCGGCCGCATCACGGCCATGCCGGGCATCGAGGGCGGCTGGGTGGTCGACGCCGCGTTCCCGATCGACCCCAGGACGGACCCATGATCCGCGTACTGATCGCCGACGACCAGGCCATGGTCCGCACCGGCTTCGGCATGATCATCGGCGCTCAGCCCGACATGGAGGTCGTCGGCGAGGCCGCCGACGGCGTCGAGGCGGTGGCCATGGCCCGCAAGCTCAAGCCCGACGTGGCCCTGCTCGACATCCGCATGCCCAAGATGGACGGCTTGGAAGCCCTGCGTCTGCTGTCCGGCCCCGGCGTGACGGACCCGGTCAAGGTGGTCGTGGTGACCACCTTCGACCTCGACGAGTACGTCCACCAGGCCCTGCGCAACGGCGCGGCCGGCTTCCTGCTGAAGGACTCCGGCCCGGCCCTGCTGGTCGAGGCAGTACGCGCCGCCGTCTCAGGCGACGCCCTGATCAGCCCGTCCATCACCGTCCGCCTGCTGGAACACCTGTCACCCCCAGCCCCGTCCGGCGACGACGGCGGCCTCTCGCCCCGCGAGCTCGACGTCGTGCGCCTGGCCGCCAAGGGCCTGACCAACGCCGAGATAGCCGCCCAGCTGTTCATCTCGATCGGCACGGTCAAGACCCACGTGGGCAGCGTGATGACCAAGCTGAACGCCCGCAACCGGGTAGAGATCGCCGCCTGGGCCTGGGAGCGCCGCCTGCTCGGCTGAGCCTCAGCGGGCGGCGGCGGACTTGTCGAGCTCGCGGCCGACCCATGCGTTCACGGCGAGGATGCCAATGCCGCAGACGAGCATGACGACCAGGATCAGGCCGATCACCCACGGCCAGCCACGGCGGGTCGAGGAGCTTGTCTCCGAGCTCTCGAACGGCCACTCGGAATCGTCGCCCGGATCGTCCACGTGCAGATAGTAGTAGCTACTTCCTGAGGGTTGAGCGGGTGATCGACGGTTTGCCCCGGCCGAGGTAGAAGATGCCGGGCAGCCCGGCCGTCTCGAAGCCGGCGCTCGGGTTGTCCAGCAGCTTCGAGTTGCGGATCTTCAGGGTGCCGGTGCGGTCGTTGCTGACGAAGAAGACCGCGCTGCCGCCCTCGGCGGCCTTGTTGTCGCGGATGACCGTGCCGTCCAGGGTGAGCGTGAAGGTGTTGCCGTCCAGGTAGATCGCGCCGCCGCTGCCGCCGCCGGGGGTTCCGCCGCGGGCCGGGTTGGCGCCCCGGCCGACCGCCGCGTTGCCGGTGAAGACGCTGTTGAGCACCGTCCACGAGACGCCGATGCTGCTCAGGGCCGAGCCGTTCGAGCACACGCCGCCGGTGAAGGTGCTGTTGACGACGTACACCGGCCGATCCCCGCTCTGGTCGAGCGCGCGGACGGCCGCGCCGCCGAGGTCCGGGCCCGTACGGTCGCAGCGGTTGCCGACGAAGCGCGAGTTGACCACCTTGAGCCGCCCGCCGCGGGCGAAGATCGCCCCACCGCCGCCGCCCTCCGCGGTCTGCCCCGTGCTGTTGCCCTTGGCGAGGACCAGATTCTGCACGGTGAGCCGCGGCGTCGCCTGATCGTCGCAGTGCGCGGTCGTCCACGTCTGGGCCTCGTCACACGTGTTCATGTAGAGGATGCGGCGCTTGCCCGCGCCGCTCAGCGTGACCCGCCCACCCCCGTCGAGCACCACCGTGGAGCTGGTGTTCCGCACCTTGGCCGTGGCCGTCATCGTGATCGTCACCGGCGCGGGCCCGCAGTCGAAGACGATGACTCCCCCGCGCGCGACCGCCTTCACCACCGCGGCCGAGGTGCAACTGGCCGGGGTGCCGTTTCCCACCGTACGGTCCGGCTTGCTGGTGTCGACGGCCCGCGCCTCAGCCGGAATCGTCGCCCGCCCAGCCGGATTCCCCGCCTTGGGTAACGCCGTGGGCACCGTCCTGGTGGCCGTCGGCCGAGGCGAGAGCGACGCCGGCGCAACCGCCGGGCCGGAGCGACCGGGCCTGGCCGAGGCTGGGGCAGCCTGGAGGCCGCTCGGCGCGGGATCCACCCGCACCGGCGTGCGCGCTGCCTCGTCGGCGCAGCCACCGAGCGTCGCCACGCCCATCAGAGCCGCCGTCAGCATCGCCAGTTCCCGCTTGAGCACGGGCCGACTGTAGAGCTCCCGCCGCGCCTGGAGAAGGGGCTCAGCAGACAGACGCCGGGATGACCGCCGGGGCGATCTCGGCCGGGGTCAGGTCGCGGCCGGCTATGCGGCAGGCGGCGGCCACCCACTCCTCGGGACGGGCGTCCCAGCTGTGCACGGCGCCGTCGGTGGAGACGATCGTGACGGTGTGCCCGTCGGGCCGGAACGCGGGACGGGTCCGGACGCCCCGAGACGAACGCCGCGAGGGCGCCGCCGGGGGCGACCACCGCCTCGGCGTCCGAGAGGTCCACCCCCGCGTCGAGGGCGCGCCGTGTCAGCACCCGGCGGTCGCCCCGCAGATCCCAGATCAGCGTCGTCCCGTCGCGGTCGCCAGCGCCGCCTCGACCCGCAACTCCTCGGCCTCGAGCCGCAGTTCCGCGAGCCGCCCGGCCTCGATGCGCCCCGGCTCCCACGCCTCCAGCTCGGGCAGGGCCGGTCCGCGCCACAGCGCCAGCGCCTCGCCGGCCACGAACAGGGCGTGGTCGGCCGCGTCCAGCACAAGCAGTTCCCGCGCCCGGTCGAGCAGTCGTTCGAAGCGGCGGGCGTCGACCTCGTCGGCCCCGGCCGCGAGGCGGTAGCGGACGACACGGTCTCGATCAGGTCGGCGCCGAGCACCCGGCGCAGCCGGGCGACACAGCCCTGCAGCACCTTGCGCCACGACGCCGGTGGCCGCCCGCCCCACAACGCCTCGGCCGGCTGCTCCGGCCGCACGGCGGCGCCGCCCGTGGCCACGAGCGCGGCCAGCACGGTGCGGTCGCGCGAGGAGAGCCGGGCCGGCTGCCCGCCGCTGTCGATGGTCAGTGGGCCCAGCACAGCGATACCCACATCCGGACTGTCCGCCCGGCCGGTGCGGGTGTCAACGGCGCCGATACCGCTCTGATACCGCCGCGACGGCGAACCGGCACCGGCCGGCCCGACAAAACGAGGGGTCAGCCGATGCCGAATCCTGGGAGTGCGCGATGACAACAACACGAGATTTCACCCGGCGGTGGGGTCCGGCCCTGCTCGTGGCCGGCGTCCTGGCCGGCGGCGCGATGGCGCCCGGGCCTGGACCGTGCACCCGGTTCGTGACGCCGGCGACAGCCAGTGCCGGGGAGTGGATCCCGGCGCTGGCCTACCGGCACCACGACCGGAAGGGCCCGCTGGAGGTCCGGTTTGACGAGAAACCCGTCGCTTACAGGCTGCTCCGCTACGCCGCTTCTCCTACCCCTGGTGTCACCGAGTTGTTCCTCACCGTCGGCGTGCCGAGCGGGTCGGCGCGCGGCCGGCACGAGATCCAGCTGTACGAGCCGTCCGGCAGCGGACGGCCCGGGAAACTGGCGGTCAGCACGATCATGCTCGGGCCCTGACATGCGCGGGGCGCGGCCACGGGAACCCCGGTGGCCGCGCCCTCGTCAGTGGCCGGTCAGACGGCGACCGTCGCCTGCGTGGGCTCCGGGGTCGGGGCGGCGCTGGACAGGTGCCGCAGGTAGGCCGGCAGGGTCAGGAACTCGGGACAGGTGCGTTCCGAGAGCAGCACCGTCAGCAGGGTGCGGGCCTGGCCGAAGCGGCGGGCCGCGTCCTCGTCGAGGGCGCCGGTCTCGCTGAGCACGTCCAGCTCCTCGCGCAGCATCCGGCCGACCAGGGCCGCGCTGACCGGGACGCCGTAGTCGGTCGGGGTGGCGGAGTGGATCCACTGCCAGAGCTGGGTGCGGCAGATCTCGGCGGTCGCCGCGTCCTCCATCAGACCGCCCAGGGCCACCGCGCCCCGGCCGCCCAGCCAGGCGGCGATGTAGCGCAGCGCCACGCTGACGTTGGTGCGCAGCGCGACCTCGCTGACCTGGACCCCGAGGGCGCGCACGTCGAGCAGCTCGGTCGCGGTGACCCGCACGTCGTCGCGCTTGCGGACGATCTGGTGCGGTTCCTCGCCGAGCCACTGGTCGAAGACCTCGCGGCAGGTGTCGACCAGGCCGGGGTGGGCGACCCAGCTGCCGTCGAAACCGTCGCCGACCTCGCGCCGCTTGTCCTGGCGCACCTGGTTGAGCGCGCGCTTGGCGGCGACCGGGTCGCGGCTGGGGACGACCGCGGCCATGCCGCCGATGGCGTGGGCGTTCCGGCGGTGGCACGTGCGCACCAGGAGCTCGGTGTAGGCCCGCATGAACGGGGTCGTCATCGTGACCTGGGAGCGCTCGGGCAGGACCACGTCGGGGCGGTTCTTGATCATGCTGAACAGGTAGTCCCAGCGGCCCGCGTTCAGGCCGGCCGAGTGCTCGCGCAGCTCGTACAGGATCTCGTCCATCTCGAACGCGGCCGTGATCGTCTCGATGAGCACGGTGGCCCGGATGGCGCCCCGCTCGATGCCGAGCGCTTCCTGGGCGTACAAGAAGACGTCGTTCCACAGCCGGGCCTCGAGGTGCGACTCGAGCTTGGGCAGGTAGAAGTACGGGCCGCTGCCCCGCTCGAGCTGGCGCTGCGCGCAGTGGAACAGGTAGAGGCCGAAGTCGAACAGCGACGCGGAGACCGGCCGCCCGCCGATGCGCAGGTGACTCTCGGGCAGGTGCCAGCCCCGCGGGCGCACCATGATGGTCGGGATCCAGCCGTTGACCCGGTACTCCTTGCCCTCGGGCGTGGTGAAGTCGAGCCGGCCGTCCAGCGCGTCCTTCAGGTTGAGCTGGCCGAGCACCACGTTCTCCCAGGTGGGTGACGTGGCGTCCTCGAAGTCGGCCATCCACACCTTGGCGCCGGAGTTGAGCGCGTTGACCGTCATCTTGCGCTCGGGCGGCCCGGTGATCTCGACGCGCCGGTCGAGCAGGTCGGGCGCCGGCGCCGCGACGGTCCAGCTCGCGTCGTCCCGGATGTGCGCGGTCGAGGGCAGGAAGTCCAGGTCGTCGGTGCGGGTGGTGCGCCGGCGGCGACGGCGGTCCAGCAGCTGGACCCGGCGGGCGCCGAACTCGCGGTCGAGCGCGACCACGAACGCGATGGCCTCGGGGGTCAGCACCTCGGCGTAGCGGCCCTCGGTCGTCCCCGTGATCGTGATTTCCTCGGTACCCATCAGAACTGCTCCGCTTCGGTCGAGCCCTTGAGGGCAGTCGTGGACGAGGACGGGTTGAGCGCGGTCGAGACGGCGTCGAAGTAGCCGGTCCCGACCTCGGCCTGGTGCTTGGTCGCGGTGTAGCCGTCGGCCTCGGCCGCGAACTCGGCCTCCTGCAACTTCACGTACGACGTCATGCCGTCCGTGGCGTAACCGCGCGCCAGCTCGAACATCGAGTGGTTGAGCGCGTGGAAGCCGGCCAGGGTGACGAACTGGAACTTGTAGCCCATCGCGCCCAGCTCCTTCTGGAACCGCGCGATGTCGGCGTCGTCCAGGTTCTTCTTCCAGTTGAACGAGGGCGAGCAGTTGTAGGCGAGCATCTTGCCGGGGTGCTCCTTGTGCACCGCCTCGGCGAACGACTTCGCGAACTCCAGGTCGGGCCGGCCGGTCTCGACCCAGAGCAGGTCGGCGTAGTCGGCGTAGGCGACGCCGCGCGCGATGGCCGCCTCGGGCCCGCTGCGGACCCGGAAGAAGCCTTCCGCCGTACGCTCGCCGGTGAGGAACGGCTGGTCGCGCTCGTCCACGTCGGTGGTCAGCAGGTCCGCCGCCAGCGAGTCGGTGCGCGCGATGATCAGCGAGGGGACGCCGAGCACGTCGGCTGCCAGGCGGGCCGCGTTCAGGGTGCGAATGTGCTGCGCGGTCGGGATGAGCACCTTGCCGCCGAGGTGGCCGCACTTCTTCTCGCTGGCCAGCTGATCCTCCCAGTGCACGCCGGCCGCGCCGGCCGCGATCATGCCCTTCATCAGCTCGAACGCGTTGAGCGGGCCGCCGAAGCCGGCTTCCGCGTCGGCGACGATGGGGGCGAACCAATCGCGTTCGTGCTTGCCCGCAGCGGTGTCGATCTGGTCGGCCCGCAGCAGCGCGTTGTTGATCCGCCGCACCACGGCCGGCACCGAGTTCGCCGGGTAGAGGGACTGGTCGGGGTAGGTCGCGCCGGCCAGGTTGGCGTCGGCGGCGACCTGCCAGCCGCTGAGGTAGATCGCCTTGAGCCCGGCCCGCACCATCTGGACGGCCTGGCCGCCGGTCAGCGCACCCAGCGCGTTGATGTAGTCCTCGCTGTGCAGCAATTGCCACAGCCGCTCCGCACCGCGCTCGGCCAGGGTGTGCCGCTCCTGGACCGTGCCACGCAGCTTGACCACGTCGTGCGCCGTGTAGCTGCGCTTGATGCCGAGCCACCGGGGATCGCCGGCCCACGCCCGAGTGAGGTCCGCCGCGGTACCGCCCCGAACTTCGGTCAGCTGATCAGTCATGTTCTCTCAGTCCCTCCGCTTGCCATTGCCAGGTGGAAGAACTTCACTTTCGCGCTTCCCGCCAGCCCCTCTGAAGACATTTGTGAGCAGAAGAAACGCAGAATTTCTGTTAGCGTCAAAACCCATGACCGATCTCGTCACCCTGGGCCAGCGGCTACGCCACCAACGCAAATCGAAGGGCATGACGTTGGAGCAGCTCAGCGAGGCGGTGGGCCGGGCGCCGTCGCAGCTGTCGCTCATCGAGAACGGCAAGCGCGAGCCCCGGCTGTCGGTGCTCGAGGCGATCGCCGGGGCGCTCGGCGTCCCGCTGCAGGACCTGCTGCGGCCCGAGGCGCCGTCGCGCCGCGCCGGCCTCGAGATCGACCTGACCCGGTTTCAGGAGTCACCGGCGTACGCGGCCCTCGGTCTGCCGGCGGTCAAGGGCGGGCGCCGCCTGCCTCTCGACGCGCTCGAGTCGCTGGTGGGCCTGCACCGCGAGCTCAACCGGCTGCTGACCGAGCAGAGCGCGACCCCCGAGGTCGCCCGCCGGGCCAACGCCCAGCTGCGGATCGACATGCGCGAGCGCGACAACTACTTCGCCGAGATCGAGCGGGCGGCAGCCGACGTGTCGCGCTCGGTGAAGCACGCGACGGGCCCGTTGTCCCAGCGCGGGATCCTCGACATCGCCGCGCACCTGGGCTTCACGTTGCACTACGTGAGCGACCTGCCCGGCTCGACACGCTCGGTGACCGACCTGGTCAACCGGAAGATCTATCTGCCCCAGGTGGCCAGCGGCAAGGGGCACGACCCGCGGGCCGTGGTGCTGCAGACGCTGGGCCATTTCGTGCTCGGGCATCCGGAGCCGGCCGACTACGGCGACTTCCTGCGGCAGCGGGTCGAGGCGAACTACTTCGCGGCGGCGCTGCTGATGCCCGAGACCTTCGCCGTCCAGTTCCTCAAGGCGGCCAAGGCCGACCGGGCCCTGGCCATCGACGACTTCCGGGACGCGTTCGGCGTCTCCTACGAGACCGCGGCCCACCGCTTCACCAACCTGGCGACCCACCACTTCGGCATCCCGGTGCACTTCACCCGGGTGCACGAGAACGGGATCGTCTACAAGGCGTACGAGAACGACGGCGTCCGCTTCCCGTCCGACGTCACCGGCGCCATCGAGGGCCAGCCGATCTGCCGCAGGTGGGCGTCCCGCACGATCTTCGGCTCGGACGACCCGTACTCGTCGTTCTACCAGTTCACCGACACGTCGTCGGGCACGTACTGGTGCACCGTCCACATCGAGTCGACCCGCTCCGGCGAATTCTCGGTCACGGTCGGCACCCCGTACGAGCACGCGCGCTGGTTCCGGGGCGGAGACACGTCCCGGCGTACGGTGTCCCGCTGCCCCGACCCCGCCTGCTGCCGCCGTCCACCGGCCGCACTGGTCGACCGCTGGGCCGGCCAGGCCTGGCCCAGCGCCCGCGTCCACTCCCACCTGCTGGCCGCGCTGCCCCCCGGCACGTTCCCCGGCGTCGACGCCCAGGACGTCTACGAGTTCCTGGAGCGGCGGGCCTGAACTACGCTGCCGCCCATGATCGGTGGGGTGCGGCTCGGCGTCGCTGTGCTGGTGGGCTGGGCCGGGGCGTGGCTCTGGGCGTACGGGATCGCGGTTCTGCAACCGCTGTGCGAACCGGGATCGCCGTTCTGGGAGCTCGCCGAGAACAACTCGTACTGGGCGCGCGACGTGCGGTGGGCGGCGGTCCTCGCGGTGTCGGCGGTCCTGGCCGCGGTGTCCCGTCGATCGTGGCTGATCGCCGTGGCCGTGCCCTGGCTGGCGGCCGACATCGTGCTGGATCGGATCGACCCGGGACGTCCGGCACTGCTGCCGGCCACGCTGATCGCCGGCGTGGCAGTGACCGCGGTGGCGATCCCGGCCGCGCTCCGGCCGCCGGGCCGGCCGCTCGCCCTCTGGATCCCGCTGGCCTGCCTGTTCACGGCGAGCACGATCGTCGCGCTGGAGTCACCGAGCGACGCCGAACCCCAGCTCGCCCTGTCCCGCCTGGCCGCCTACGTCGTCTGCGCGATCGCCACGGTCGTGTGCGTGCTCGCCTCGCTGACCCCGAGCGCCCTGCAACGCCGGTGGCCGGCGGTGGCCGGCCTGGCCGTCGGGGTGACCCTGTTCGGCCTGCCCCTCCCGCCGCTGGTCACGTTCGGGCTGATGGTGCTGGGCGCGGCCACCGTCGTGCTGCTGCGCGAACCGTGGGGCGGAGTGCGGCGGGCCGCCGGTGTGGTGGCGCTGCACGCGGCGGGTCTGGTCGCCGTCGGCTTCGTCCTGCTCTTCTCGCTGCTCCAGGCCGGGCGACCGTTCACCGCGCTGGCCGGCAACGAGGCAGTCAACACCGCCGACTCCGACCCGAGCCTGCTGATCTGGTCGGTCGCCGTGGCCGTGGCCTGGGCGGTCCTGGTGCGCCTGAGCAAGGCGATCGCGGCTACGCCGGCTGCAGCTCCGGCGAGCGGGCCGGGGCAAGGCGCCCGAGCAGGGAGCGCGCCGCCTCGATGACCAGGGCACGGTCGTGGGTCAGGGCGAACTCGAAGCGGCGCTCACGGTCCGGGCCGGTGTCGCCCAGGTCGCGGGCGACGAGCGCGGCCGCCCGATGCGGGCCGACCACGATGACGTTCCACTCGCCGCGCAGCGCGTCGTGGTCCTCGAGACGCGCGCCGCGCACCCCGGGGATCGGCTCGTCGGTGAGCCCGGTGCCGAGCGCGGCCACCAGCGGGCTGTGCGCGGCGATGCCGGCGAAGCGCCGGGCGGTGGCCGGCGTGAAGTGCCGGGCGTCCTGGAAGCACGCGAGCAGGACGGGCGGCTCGCCGCCGTCGAAGGCCAGCGCCTCGAGGTGCCGGCTCATCGGCATGAGCTGCGCCTTGGTGGCGCGGGTGACGGGTCGGCGGGCGCCCACGATGGCGAACGGCGTGCGGTCCTCCGGCCGCGGCGGCGGGATGAACGGCAGCGTGGCGGTCATGCCGGCGACGACCGGAAGGGGGCGGGGCGGCCGAAGTGCCAGCCCTGACCGACGGTGGCGCCCATCGTGCGGGCGATCGCCAGGTGCTCCGGGGTCTCGATGCCCTCGGCCAGCACGACCGCGCCGCTCGCCTCGGCGTAGGCGGCGACCGCGGCGACCACGCGGGCGGTGTGCGGGTCGCCGGGCGCCCGCAGCAGGCCCATGTCCAGCTTGACCACGTCGGGGTGCAGGAACGGCATGAGCGCGAGCGACATCGGGTCGGCGCCGACGTCGTCGAGGGCGACACCCCAGCCCGCCGCACGGGCCGCCGCCGCTGCGCTGAGCAGGCCGGACGGGTCGACGGCGATGGCCCGCTCGGTCATCTCGGTGACCACCCGCAGGCGGTGGCGGGCGAGCTCGATGATCGGAGCCAGATCGAGCGGGCAGGGGGTGCCCGCGGCCGACGGCTCCATGTTGACGAAGAGGGTGAGCGCGGGATCGAGGTCGGCGGCCAGCGCGCCCTCGTAGGCGCGGGCACGGCAGATCCAGTCGAGCTCGCTCTCACGGCCGGCTTCGTGGGCAGCGGCGAACAGGGCGCCCGGCTGCTCCCACAAGCTGCCGGCCGGGCCACGGCTAAGGGCCTCGTAACCCAGCACCCGTCCGGTGGAGATCTCGACCAGCGGCTGGAAGAGCGTGGTCACCGCCCGCCGGTCGAGCACATCGTGAATGTCGCGCATGGCTCACCTATCGACCCCGCAACGGCCGCAGTTAACAAATGCGGCCGCTCTCTTTACTGTTAACAAGGTTTAACTTATGTTTGTCGATATCCAGTCACCTCGTCATCCCCCCATGAAGCCAAGGAGTCCCCTTCATGAGACGCAGGTTCACCCTTCCCGCACTGACCGTCGCCACTACCGCGGCCGCCCTCACCGTCGGAGTCGCCCCGGCTTCGGCTCACGGCTACATCTCGTCCCCGCCCAGCCGCCAGGCCAACTGCGCCAGCGGCGCCGTCGCCAACTGCGGCGACATCGTCTACGAGCCGCAGAGCGTCGAGGCGGCCAAGGGCTCCATGCAGTGCAACGGCAGCGGCAGCCGGTTCGCTGTGCTCAACGACAACAGCCGCAACTGGCCGGCCGCCTCGGTCGGGCAGTCGGTCACCTTCAACTGGGTGCTGACGGCCCGGCACTCGACCGCCACGTGGGAGTACTTCATCGGCAACACGCGGCTCGCCTCGTTCAACGACGGGGGCGCGCAGCCCGGCGCCACCAAGTCGCACACGGTCAGCATGGGCGGCTTCAGCGGCCGGCAGACCGTGCTCGCCCGATGGAACGTCGCCGACACGGCCATGGCGTTCTACGCCTGCGTCGATCTCAACATCGGCGGTGGCGGTGGCAACCCGCCGCCCACGACTCCCCCGCCCACCAACCCGCCCCCGACGACCCCGCCGCCCACCACCCCGCCGCCGGCCAGCGGCACGTGGCGCGCCGGCTCGGCCTACCAGCCGGGCAACGTCGTCACCTACAACGGCCGCTCGTACACCTGCCGCCAGGCGCACACCGCGCTCACCGGCTGGGAGCCGCCGAACGTCCCCGCCCTGTGGTCCGCGAGCTAGTCGCGGCCGCGCTGGCCCTCCTGCTGGTCTCCGGCTGCGATGCGCAGCCGGAGGCCGGTGCGCCGCCCTTCAACGACACCGACGTGATGTTCCTCCAGATGGGCCTGACCCAGATCGACGAGGGCGACCAGGTGGCGGCCCTGGCCGAGCAGAGGGCCACCGATCCGCGCCTGCGCAGCCTGGCCACGGAGCTGCGCGCCCAGTGGCGCGAGGAATCGGCGACCATGCAGCGCCGGCTGCAGGACTGGAAGCAACCGCTGGAGGCCGATCCGTCGGCCGGGGCTCACGCGGGCCACGGCGACCTGCACAACCTGCGCCCGTCCGACATCGGCGAGCTGAGCGACACCCGGGGCAAGGACTTCGACCGTACGGCTGTGACCCTGCTCCTGGGCCACCTGGGCAACTGCGTCGAGACCGCCCGCATGGAGTCAGCCGGCGGCGCCCATCCCGACGCCCGGGCCCTCGGGGCGAACGTCGCGAGCCGCCGTCAGTCCCAGATCCAGAGCCTGCTCAAGCTGGCGGCCGAACCCTGACGGATCCTCCAGCCACGGGCTGTGCCCCGCGCCCGGCACGATGACGACCGCACAACCGAGCCGGTCGCCGAGCCGGCGCAGAGCCTCGGCCGGCCGGCTGTCCCCCGCGCCGCCGATGATCACCGTGCCGGGCGGCAGCCGTTCGCGGAGCTCGTCCAGATGTGACTCCAGCGGGTCGGCCCGGCCGGCCGCGTTGAGGTGCCGGTTCATCGTGTAGTTGACCGGCCGCACGCTGAGCGCCGAGGCGTGCGCCCAGTCCCAGGCCCGCGTCCGGTCGGCGTGGTCGGTGAACCAGGCCAGCGTGAGGTACTCGACCTCCTCGGCCTCGGTGCGCGCGGCGATGCCGTCGAGCTCCTCCAGCCGGGCCTGCTGCGCGCCGGTGCGCCGCTCGCGCTGGGCCGCCCGGTCCGCTTCCCGCCACGGCTCCACGAACGGCCCGGCGATCAGCACCAGCCCCGCCACACGCTCCGGGTGCGCCAGCAGGAAACGACAAGCCAGTTCGGTTCCGTACGAGTGCCCGACCAGCACAGCCGTGCGGTGCCCCCAGGCGTCGAGCAGCAGGCTCAGGTCACGGACGTGCCGCCCGAGCGTGTGCTCCCCCGCCCAGCGCGACCCGCCGGTGCCCCGCTGGTCGTAGCGGTGAACCACGCCCAGGTGCTCGACGAGCCCGGCCACCGGCGCCAGATAGTCGGGCAGCCCCGGCCCGCCGTTGACCAGGACCACCGGCCGGCCCGTCCCCCTCCCGGTCCACGTGCGCAGCCGCACCCCGTCGTCCATCACCACGTCCATGGCCCCGAGCGTAGGCACCACTGCGCCAAGGCCCGCGGTCCCGGTGCCGACGCGTCTGTAGATTCGGCTCATGCCCGAACTGATCGCACCCACCACCCGGCTGCACGCCTCGTGGAAAGAGGCCCGTGACGAGTGGCCGCCCGGCGCGCACATGGACGGCCACAGCGTACGAGCGACCGACGACGTCGACTCGGCGGAAGGGTTCGCCGAGTGGGTGGCCCGCCTGCGCGACGAGGAGGATCCGTCGACCCCGCTCGACGAGGGCCTGGTGCACTGCACGTACCGCTGGATCGTCGAGGACGACGAGTATCTGGGCGCCGTCGCCCTGCGCCACACGCTCAACGACTTCTTG
This sequence comes from Paractinoplanes polyasparticus, assembly GCF_019710575.1. Lineage (GTDB taxonomy): Bacteria > Actinomycetota > Actinomycetes > Mycobacteriales > Micromonosporaceae > Actinoplanes > Actinoplanes polyasparticus. The sequence continues at coordinate 113,783 of NZ_JAHWFK010000033.1, forward strand.
CTCAACGTGGGCGGCCACATCGGCTACGGCGTCCGTCCCTCGGCCCGCCGCCAGGGTCTCGCCGGCTGGGCGCTCGGCCGCACCCTGGAAACGGCGCGCACGCTCGGCCTCGACCGGGTGCTGGTCACCTGCATCCCGTCGAACGTCGCGTCGGCCCGCACGATCGAGAAGAACGGCGGCGTCTACGAGGACACCCGCACCACCGGCCCCGACACGGTGAAGCGCTACTGGATCACGCTGGCCTCGGCCTGACCGCCCGGGCCAGGGCCCGCTCCACCGCGGACCGGTCGATCGCCCACGTGAGGAACCCGATACCCCACGCCGGTCGGTGCGGTCCGCCGGAATCGCCACCTCGCGGTCCAGCCAGCGCGGATCCCCGTCGGCGGCGCCGAGCATCCCGAGCCCGCCCCCGTTCGACACCGCCGCCGCCAGCGCACCCCCGGCGGTGCCCCCCATCGGCGCCAGCGCGATCGGATGCCGCACCCCGAACATCTCGGTAAACCTCGTCGACAACGCCATGTCCGTGGATCCGCCCCTCGTCGCCAGCGTGATCGGATACCGCAGTCCGAACTGTTCCGTGAGCTCTCGACCGTCATCGTCGCGGATCAGAGCCGCCGGGTCTGTGCGTGACCACTCACGCACGTCGCCGTGGTGGGGTGAGCGTTCTGGACGCGCCAGCGGCCAGCTCACCCCGCCGCGGCCCTCGGCGTGAGCAGCGGCCCGTACCACCCACCCCGCTACGACATAGGTCTTGACGTTTTCCTGCGCTGGATCCGTTACTTGCGGTTGATCGTGTAGTGCAGCACCAGGAATGGCATCCCGTAGAGCGAGAACGCGTGCTCGGCGCGCAGCCCGCCGTTCTCGGTGAAGACGTCCAGTTGTTCGGTGAAGCCGTGCACCGCCAGCGTCGTCAGGTCGCGCGTCCCCGGATCGATGTATGTCAGATAATGGCCGGGATGGGCCAGCTCGCTGCGGCTGGTCAGCACCAGGCCCCCGCCCGCGCGAGGCAGCGGCGCCAGCGTGGCCGTGAAGCTGCCCTGGGGCACCGGGAAGCCGACGCTCACATAGCCGCGGCCCTCGTGCCGGTACGTGGTGTAGATCCCCACGTAGATCGGCTCGTCGGTGTCGGCGTACGAGCGGATCCAGCCGCGCACGCCGATCAGGCCGGCGCCGTCGGGGGTGATCGTGTCGATGCGGCTGCGCACGCCGCGCAGGGTCTCGCGCTGGTTCATCGGCACGTTGGCCTGGCCCAGCGGCCGCGCCACGAACGTGCGGTAGAGCAGATAGCCGGGGCGCACCCAGTGCCGCCACTCGGGCCGGATGTCGAGCCGGAAGCGGGTGGTGTGCTCGTAGAACTCGCGCACCAGCGGGTCGACCCCGGCCGGGTCGAAGCCGGGGCCGGCGAGGTCGTCGAGCGAGGCCACGATTCCCACGTCGGGGGCGTCCGCCTCGTACCGGCCGCCCAGCACCTCGGCCAGTTCCCGGACGTATCCGGTGCCGACATAATTCGTCCGGGCCTCGAGCGGCACCACGAACGGCAGGTCCGCCGCCGGGACGCGCTCGGCCAGCAGATCCACCTGCGGATCGCGGAACAACACGGCCGACAGCGCCCGGAAGCCGACCACCGTGCTCGCCGCCACCACGGCCGGCGGAGTGTCGCGGCCCCACGCCGCTCCGACCGCGGCGCCGACCACCGGGCCCAGCAGCACCTTCTGCGGCCGCAGCCCGAGCGCGCCGGCCACCGCGCCCGCGGCCACGCCCACCGTCACCGGCCGGGCCCTCATCAGCCGGCCGCCGATCGCCGCCACGGCGCCGCTCATCACCACTCGCGACCACCACGCCGGGATCTCGCCCGGCCGTTGCCGCGCCCGGGCGACCGCCTCGGTCACGGCGAGCGCCGCCGCGCCCACGGGAGCACCGCGCCGCCCCGCCAGCGCGGCACCGGCCAGCGCCCCCACCGCGGCGGCCAAACCGATGCCGCCGACCCGTTTCCCCCAACCGTCCCGCCCCGTCATGAGCGCACGCTAACAAGCCGGCCGCCGGTTCGGCGCACGAGAAACGGGCATGGAGACGGCAAGGTCGGTCATCGCGGGTCCGGTGTGGCACACGAACGGCCGTCCGCGGCTACGGCCGGCGTGACCGCGACGTGCAGAAGATCCCTCAGCTCGGTCGCCGGTGACCTTTACGAACCAATGCGATGCTGTGGGTTATCCCCGTTCCACTGCCGGGAGGAAGAGCCACCATGCTGCCCCTCAACGCCGAGAACCTGTCCCGACTGCCCGCCGATCTGGCCGTCCCCACGTACGACCGCGGCGCCCTGCGCACCGGCATCGTGCACTTCGGGGTGGGCGGCTTCCACCGCGCCCATCAGGCGATGTACCTCGACCGCCTGATGAACGACGGCAAGGCCCTCGACTGGGCGATCTGCGGGGTCGGGGTGATGCCGGCCGACCGGCGCATGCAGCAGGTGCTCGACGCCCAGGACGGCCTCTACACGCTGGTGGTCAAGGCGCCCGACGGCACGCTCGAGGCCCGCGTCATCGGCTCGATCCGGGAGTACCTGTTCGCGCCGGACGACCCGGAGGCCGTGATCGAGAAGATGGCCTCCCCCGAGGTCCGGATCGTGTCGCTCACGGTCACCGAGGGCGGCTACAACTTCAACGCGGTCACCGGCGAGTTCATGGCCGACAACAAGGACATCCAGCACGACCTGGCGTTGCCCAACCAGCCGCGTACGACGTTCGGACTCATCACGGCCGCGATCGAGCGCCGCCGCGAGCGCGATCTGCCCGCCTTCACGATCATGAGCTGCGACAACATTCAGGGCAACGGGGACGCGGCCCGGCGCAGCTTCGTCGCGTTCGCCGCCCTGCGGAATCCGGCCCTGGCCACGTACGTGGACGAGAACGTGCGTTTCCCGAACAGCATGGTCGACCGCATCACCCCGGTGACGACCGACGAGGACCGCGACGAGGTCCGCAAGCACTTCGGCGTCGACGACGGCTGGCCAGTGGTGTGCGAGCCGTTCACGCAGTGGACGCTGGAGGACAGCTTCGGTGCCGGCCGCCCGGCCTGGGAAGAGGCCGGCGTGCAGGTGGTGCCCGACGTCGAGCCGTACGAGCTGATGAAGTTGCGCCTGCTCAACGCCTCACACCAGGCGCTGTGCTACTTCGGCTACCTGTCCGGCTACCGCCTGGTGCACGACGTGGCCCGGGACCCCGCCTTCGCGAAGTTCCTGCTCACATACATGAAGCGCGAGGCCGAGCCCACCCTCGAGCCCGTCCCCGGCATCAACCTCGACGAATACCAGCACCAGCTGATCGAGCGCTTCTCCAACGCCCAGGTCAAGGACACGGTGGCGAGGCTGTGCGCGGAGAGCTCGGACCGCATCCCCAAGTGGCTGCTCCCCGTGATCCGCCACAACCTGGACACCGGCGGCGAGATCAAGCTGGCCACCGCGGTCGTGGCTTCGTGGGCCCGCTACGACGAGGGCACCGACGAGCAGGGCGCCCCGATCGACATCGTCGACCGCCTCCGCGACGAGCTGAACGCGATCGCCCTGACCCAGCGCGACAACCCCACCGCGTTCATCCGGAACCGCGAACTCTTCGGCAACCTGGCCGACAACGCCCGCTTCGTCGAGGCGTACACCGAGGTGCTCGAGAGCCTCCACACCCGCGGAGCGAAGGCGACGCTCGAAGCGCTGATCTGATCAGTGGGCCACTCGGCGCACGCCGGGGCGGAAGCGGCTGGGCACCGCCCACTTGACGGCTCGGTTCAGGACCTGGCAGGACATGATGACGACGCAGGTGACGCCGTTGAGGAACGAGGCCAGCACGTCCGTGGGGTGGTGCATGCCGCGGTAGAGGCGGGCCGTCGCGACGCCGATCGGGATCAGGACGAGCAGCCAGGCCAGGCGCTTGGCCCAGGTGTGGCGCAGCAGGGTGAACAGCAGCAGGGCCAGGCCGACGTAGAGCGCGACCGCGGCCGAGGTGTGCCCCGACGGGAAGCTGGACGTGGGCGGGGAGTCGTCCATGCGGCGCACGGTGGGGCGCTCGCGGTCGATCATCAGCGTGGTGAAGAAGAAGACCAGGGCCTGCGCGGTCACGCCGAGGCAGAGGTAGAGCGGCTCGCGCCAGCGGTGCAGCTTGAGGTAGAGGATGGCCGCGGCCACGCCGGTGACGGCGATGATGACCGGGGTGCTGCCGATCAGGCTGACGATCTCGCTGATCACGTTGAGCGGGCCGTCACGATGGGCCTCGAAGGAACGGTTGACGTCGTCCTCGACGGTGAGCGGCCAGGAGTGGTCGACCACCCGGGTCACCAGCAGGCCGAGACCCACCATCACTCCGAAGAGGATGGTCACCGGCAGCAGCAGACGCTTGGCGATTTGCGCGATCAGCGGGGGCATGACCGCGCTGTCTACCCAGTCACGCTTGTCGCTACTCCCGCGTCGTGCCCGCGCCGACCGGAACCAGCCGCCGGCGCCGGCGGGCGGCGAACGCGGCCATCGTCGCGGCCACCACGAGCAGGCCGAGCAGCCAGCCGCCGAGCACGTCGCTGAGCCAGTGCACGCCCAGCCCGATCCGGAACAGGCCGGTCACGGCCGGGACGACCAGGCCGCCGGCGATCAGCCAGCGGCGGAGGCGTGGCCGGTGCCGGGTCATCGGCAGCAGCACGGCCAGCACGACCGCGGCGCCGAGCGCGTTGTTCAGCGCGTGACCGGACGGGAACGAATACCCGACCGCCGTGGCCACCGGGTCGAGGAACGACGGCCGATCCCGTTCGAAGACCAGTTTCAGCAGCACGCCCAGTAGTCCGCCGGCCGTCATCGTGATGCCCACCCACCAGGCCAGCGAGCGGGCGCCCCGCCGGACCAGCCAGATGACCAGTCCGAGGGCCGCGACCCGCCACGTCCACGGGTCGAAGACGAGGCACCAGGCCCACATGAAGTCGACCAGCCCCGGATGCCCCGATGCGAAGCCGTGCACGGAAACGCTGACGTCCTCGTCGAGCCGGTGCAGCCAGTCCACCTCGCCCACGACCATGGCCGTGAGCACCGCGAACGGCACCAGCAGAACGACGGTCCCGGCCGCGGCCCCGGCCAGCCGGAATTCGAGGGCGTGCTCCTGGTCCCGCATGGCGACTAGCTATACCCGGACATTCACCGCTGATACACATTCCGTTCACCCGGATCGGGCCGGCCGGATCGTGGCCGTCCGGCGCTCATCGTCTTCAGCAGGCAGAGGCGGCGCGACCGGCTCGGCCGTGACCGGCGCCGCGGGCCACAACACGCGGAAGGCGAGGAACGCGGCCACCGCCACCAGTCCGGCCGCCACCAGCGACACCAGGGCGAACGCGAACCCGTAGGCGTCGTCGGCCCGCTCCAGCAGCGCCGCGCTCAGCTGACCGGGCAGGCGTCCGGCCGCGGCCGCCGCGTCCATCAGCGTCCCGTCGGGCGGCAGGCCGGGCACTCCGGACATCCCGCTCCGGTACGCCGCCACGACCACCGAGCCGAGCACGGCGATGCCGATGGCGCCGCCCAGTTCGGCTCCCGTCTCGGTGACGGCCGCGGCCATGCCCGCGAGGACCGTACGGACGAAACCACCAGATCAGTGGTGAGCGTGTAGACCGGCGCGAGCCCCAGCCCGCCGATGACCATCCCGGCCACCAGCGCGGGCAACCCGCCGCCGTACGGGGCCAGCGCCGTCAACGCATGACCGGCCGCCATCACGACCGCGCCGACCGCGACCACCCGCCCGGCCGGGAACCAGCGCACCAGCACCGGCCCGAGCAGCGACGCCAGCAGGAACGCCCCGACCGACGGCAGCGCCCAGAGCCCGGCCCGCAGCGGCGACAGGTCGAGCACGACCTGCAGGTACTGCACGATCGCCAGCTGGGTGCCGTAGAGGACGAAGAACGAGAGCGCGTTGGCGGCCAGACCGACCCGCACCCGGCCGTCGCGGAACATGGTGAGGTCGAGCAGCGGCTGCTCGACCCGGCGCTGGCGGCGCAGGAACAGGGCGAGCAGGAGGCCGGCGACCACGATCGACAGCAACGGCACGGCCGGCCGGCCCTCGGCGGCGAGGCGCTTGATCCCGTACACGAAACGAGAACCGCGGCCAGGCTGAGCACCGCCCCGCCCAGGTCGAAACCCCGGGCCGAGGTGTCGCGGGCCTCGGGCAGCAGCGCCGGGCCCAGCACGACCAGCAGCAACGTCGCGGGCACGGCGAGCAGGAAGACCGAGCCCCAACCAGAAGTGCTCGAGCAGCACGCTGCCGATCAGCGGCGCGGCCAGACCGCCGAGCGAGAACGACGCGCTCCACGCCGAGCGCGATGCCCCGCTGCCGGGCGTCGGCGAACATCGCCCGTAACGCAATGAATACCTTCATGACGTTACGGTCGACCGACGCCCAACGCAACGCGAAGAACAGTCTCATTGCGTTACGCTGACCGCATGCGGGTGACCGACATGGACATCGCCGAGGTGGTGGCCCTCGTCAACGAGTGGGGCACCGAACCCTGCCGGGTCGACGGCCGCGCCCCGCGGCCCGGCCCTGAGCTGACCGCGCTGGCCGACGAACTGCACCCCATCTTCGCGACCACCGACCCCACCACCCGGGCGCGCCTGGTCACGACGTTGCTGCAGGTCACAGACGTACGCCCCGAACTGGCCCCCGACCTGGCCGAGTCCTGGACCGTGCAAGATCCGGCCCAAGCCGGCCGAGCCGCCGCCGCCCTTGCCCTGCGCCACCACCTGGCCGAATACCCCGGCCGCCTGGGCCTGTGCGCCGACGACCAGTGCGCCGACGTCTACGTGGACGCCTCCCCCGCCGGCAAGCGCCGCTTCTGCTGCCTGACCTGCCAGAACCGGGCCCGCGCAGCCGCCTTCCGGCGCCGCCGGGCACAGAACCGCGCATAGCTCGGCCGGACGGCGACCCTCAAGAGCGGCCGTTGCCTTTCCGGGACCGGCCGCCTCGCCCGTAGTTGATCGTGATGTCGTTGACGCTGCGGTCGCCTTGGATCACCGGACCGTCCCCGTTGGCGTTGCGGGAGCCCGGGTACGGATGGGCGGGCACCGGCGACACGTACCCCGCGACCCTCGGTGTGGCCTGCCGCTCCGGCATGAATGATCCGGACTCCGCGATGCCGCGCTGCAAAGAACTGGCAGCCTGAGCCCGCGCCAGAGCCTTGTCGAGCTTCTTCACCGTCCCGCCGACCCTGGAGGTGGGCGAGACCTCGCTGCGGCGGGTCATCGTGTTGCCGTAGCCCACCATGACGGCCGAGGCGAAGTCGACCCTGGCGCCGCCGAACGAGTGCTTCACCGACGCGCCCCCGTCGGCCAGGCCTTTCGCGCCGTGCAGAAGGTCACGCGTATCGAGGTCGCCCACCGCGGTGAGCATCTTCGCGGCCGGGTCGGCCGCACCGGGTTCGTGCCGGAACGCCGCAGCGAGGTCAGCGTTCAGCTCCGGGCGCTCGTTCAGCATCTCGGCCACCGGGATGACCGTCTCGCGTACGTGGTAGTGGGTATTGACCCGTATTTCCGCCTGGTCACCCTGGTTGACCACCTCAGACCGCGCTCCGCCTCGGCCACTTCGGTCGCCACCTGCCGCGCGGCCATGACCATGGGAGCGGAACGACCCGGCTCGCCGGCGCCCATCGTCCGTCGAGCGCAGCCCCGCAGCACTTCGACCGCCGCGTACACGGCCCGAAGTCGCGGCTCACCGGCGGTCTGTGTGCCCAGCTCGCCGACCGTCCGCTGCACGTCCGTCCAGCGCGCTCCCTCCCGAACCTCGGAGGCTCGCGACGGCGGCCTCAGCGACCCGGCGGCCCGTGCCACGCGTCAACGGTCGGGTAGGCATCCTGGGAAGGCAGCCAGGACGGGGTTGCCCCGCCGGCATCGGGATCGAACCGCTCGTGGGCAGCCGGCTCGGGAACCGTGGGCGAGCTGTCCCAGGCCCCGGGCCGGATCCTGTCGTATCGACCAGTTTCGTGGTCCTTAGTGACATGGTGCCACCAGCCCGAGACGCAGAGTCGCCGGCGCTGTTTTCGGACAGACTCAGCTCAGGTAGCCCAGCTCCGGCAGCTTTTCCTGGTAGGCGTCGATGAGCCGGCGCGCCACCGGCACCGAGTCGATTAGGGGGTGGGCGGCCATCGCCCGCACGGCCAGCACCCGGGATCCCGTCTCGGCCGCGGTCAGCACGGCCCGGTCGGTGGCCTTGATGCGCCGCACCAGCTCGACGCCGTGCGACGGCAACCCGCCCGACGGCAGCGGCCTCGCCCCGGACCCGTCGACCACGCACGGCACCTCGACCACGGCGTCGTCGTCCAGGTCGGCCAGCGTGCCCCGGTTGCGGACGTTCAGGATCAGCTCCTGCCGCGCGTCCTGGGCGATGGCCAGCATCAACGCCAGGGCGACGTCCTCGTAACCGCCGCCCTCGGCGTCGTCGCGCTCGCCGAGGCCCTCCATCGCCATGTACGTCGCATCCCGCTGACGACGCACGGCGTCCCAGGCCTCGTACGCGTCGCCCTCGGTCGTGGTCAGCATGTCGTAGCAGTCCCGTTGCTGGCGAAGCAGGAACTCGCCGCGGGTTTCCCCGGCCGCCAGCGAAGCCCGCACGACTGCCTCGTTGTCGTAGTAGTAGTGCAGGTACTCGTTCGGCACGGCGCCGAGCGACCGGAGCCGATCCGCACCGAAGAGCCGTCCTTCCTCGAAGGACTCGAGGGCGGGCGAGGCCAACAGCTGCGGGAGCAGGTCACGCTTCCCTTCCCGTACGGCGGTCAGCCAGCCCAAGTGGTTCAGGCCGGCGTACTCGACAGTCGCCGTTCCCCGCGTCAGCCCAAGTGCGCGCACCACCCGCCTGGCCAGCGCGGAGGGCGAGTCACAGATGCCGATCACCCGGTCGCCCAGGAACTCCGCCATCGCCTCGGTCACCAGCCCGGCCGGGTTCGTGAAGTTGATGACCCAGGCGTCCGGCGCGACCAGGCTGATCCGCCGGGCGATGGCCCGCGCGACCGGTACCGTCCGCAGCCCGTACGCGATGCCGCCGGCCCCGACCGTCTCCTGCCCCAGCACGCCCTCGCCGAGGGCGACCCGCTCGTCGATCACGCGCCCCTCGAGCCCGTGCACCCGGATCGCGCTGAAGACGAAGTCGGCCCCGGTCAGCGCCTCGGTCAGGTCGGTCGTGGCCTCGACCGAGGGCGCGCCGACGGCCCCGCCGGCCTGGTCGCGCAGCACCCGCCCGATCGCGGTCAGCCGCGAGCCGTCGACGTCGTGCAGCACGACCTCGGAGATCGGCGAGTCGCCGTTGAGCAGCGCGCCGTAGACGAGGGGCACCCGGAATCCGCCACCGCCCAGGACGACCAGTCGCTTACCGGGCATGGGCGTCCGACAGCCGGGCGATCGTGGCGGTCGCGCGGCGCACCGTGCGCTGCTCGCCGCGGGGAATGACGTCGTCGAGGAAGGCGTACCGTTCCGCCAACGGCGACGACCGGGCGCCGCGCCACCAGTCCGCGATGTCGCCCCAACCGGGCGCGGACAGCGACCCCCCGAAGTGCTGCACCGACAGCGCGGCGATCAGGTTGGCGAACGCCAGGCTCTGGGCCAGCGGCCAGTCGCGCAGGCTGCCCAGGATGAAGCCGGCTGTGAAGACGTCCCCGGCGCCGGTCGGGTCGAGGGCCGGCACCGGTACGGCCGGCACGTGCACGGTCTCGCCGGTGCGCGCGTCGTGGGCCAGCACCCCGTCGCCGCCGCAGGTCACGACCACGACCGGAGCCAGGCCGGCCAGCTTCTCCAGCGCCGCTGAGGGGGTGGCAGCCCGCGTGTACTGCATGGCCTCGACCGCGTTGGGCACGAAGGCGTGGCAGTCCTCGAGCATGTCGAGCACCTCGACCGGCCATTCGGCGCTCGCGTCCCAGCCCACGTCGGCGAAGACCAGCGTCCCCGCCTCCCGGGCCCGGCGCACCCAGGGCAGCCGGTCCTTGGTGAGCGAGACCGAGGCGGCCCGGGCGCCCGGGAGCTCGCCGACCAGCCCGTCGGCGTTGAGGGGCAGCGGGTGCCCGTGCGTGATCATGCTGCGGTCCCGGTCGTACGCGAGCGAGACGGTGACCGGCAAGTGGCCGTCGATACGGCGGGACGCGCTCAGGTCGATGTTCTCCTGCCCGCACAGGATGTCGGCGCAGAAATCGCCGTACGCGTCGGTCGCCAGCGCCGTGCCCAGCCCGGTGCGCAGGCCGAGGCGGGACGCGGCGACGGCAAGGTTGGCGATGCCGCCCGGGCAGGAGCCCATGCCGCGGGCCCACACCTCGGTGCCGGGCTCGGGAACACCCTCGAGCCCGGTGAAGACGATGTCGAGGAAGACGACACCTGGGACGAACAGGTCCAGTGCCGGGTTCATCTGGAGATCCTATGCCGCACGACGGGCGGTGGGGCCCGCTGACCAGGGTGGCGAGCCCCACCTTGCCGTTCTAGCCGGCCACCCAGCTCGCGTCGCCGGCGCCGAGGTCGGCTGCCGCGCCCCCGATGATCTCCACGCGCCAGGGCAGCGAGGGACCCGAGCGCTCGACCCGGATCGCCGTGCCGTCCCGGGTCACCGTGAACGTGCTCTCGCCGACCCGCACGGACGTGCTGCCCTCGGCCGGCTCGAACACCCGCAGCGTCACGCCGTCCGCGTAGTCGTAGTCGGGCCGGTCGGTCCGGTTGCCGATCGGGATGACCGCACCCGGCCGCACCAGCAACGGCACGCTGCCGAAGCCGTGCGTCTCGTGCACCCAGCCCGGGCCCGCGACGACGTCGCCGGTGAGGAAGCTGGTCCACCGCCCGGCCGGCACGTAGTAGCTGACCTCGCCACCCTCGCTGAACACCGGCGCCACCAGCAGGTCGCCGCCGAGCAGGTACTGCCGGTCGACGTAGGTCACCGCCGGGTCGTCCGGGAAACCCAGCATCATCGGGCGCATCACCGGCAGGCCCTGCTCATGGGCCTGACGCGCGGCTTCCCAGAGGTACGGCATGAGGCTGTACTTCAGGTGCGTGAAGGAGCGCAGCACCTCGACCGACTCGTCGTCGAACAGCCACGGCACCCGGTAGGAGTGGTTGCCGTGCAGGCGGCTGTGCGACGACAGCAACCCGAAGGCGATCCACCGCTTGAAGACGGCCGGGTCGGGCCGCCCCTCGAAGCCGCCGATGTCGTGGCTCCAGAAGCCGAAGCCCGAGCTCATCAGGGACAGACCGCCGCGCAGGCTCTCGGCCATCGACTCGTACGTCGCGGAGTTGTCGCCACCCCAGTGCACCGGGAACTGCTGGCCGCCGACGGTGGCCGACCGCGCGAACAGGACGGCCTCGCCCTCGCCTCGGGCCTCTTTCAGGACGTCGAACACGACCTGGTTGTAGAGCTGCGTGTAGTAGTTGTGCATCCGCTCGGGGTCGGAGCCGTCGTGCCACACCACATCGGTCGGCACCCGCTCGCCGAAGTCCGACTTGAAGGCGTCGACGCCCATCTCGACCAGGACGGCGAGCTTCGCCGCGTACCACTCCCGCGCGGCCGGGTTGGTGAAGTCGACCAGCGCCATGCCGGCCTGCCACCTGTCCCACTGCCAGACGTCCCCGTCGGCCTTCTTCACGAGATAGCCGTTGGCACGGCCCTCTTCGAACATGGCCGAGCGCTGCGCGATGTACGGGTTGATCCACAGACAGGTCCGCAGGCCGCGGTCGTGCAGCCGCTTCAGCATGCCCGGCGGGTCGGGGAAGATCGCCGGGTCCCACTCGAAGTCGCACCAGTGGAACTCGCGCATCCAGAAGGTGTCGAAATGGAAGACGCTCAGCGGCAGATCCCGCTCGGCCATCCCGTCGACGAACGAGGTCACCGTCTCCTCGTCGTACGGCGTGGTGAAGCTCGTCGTCAACCAGAGCCCGAAGGACCAGGCCGGCGGCAGGGCCGGGCGACCGGTCAGCGCGGTGTACTTGCGCAGGATGTCGGCCGGGGTGGGGCCGTAGATGATCAGGTACGACAGGGTCTGCCCGGCCACGCTGAACTGGGTGCGCGACACCATCTCGCTGGCCACCTCGAACGACACCCTGCCCGGGTGGTCCACGAGGACGCCGTACCCGCGGTTCGTCAGATAGAACGGCACATTCTTGTACGCCAGCTCGCTGCTGGTGCCGCCGTCCTCGTTCCAGATGTCGATGCTCTGGCCGTTCTTCACGTACGGGCCGAAGCGCTCCCCGAGCCCGTAGACGGCCTCGCCCACGCCCAGATCGAGCTGCTCGTGCACGTAGTGCTCGCCGTCCGCGCCGTCGACGATGCCCATGCCGCGCCAGCCCGTGCCGGTGAGCCGCTTGCCCTCGGCGACGAAGTCGAGGCCCCACCTCTCGCCGGCGTCGAAACGCGCGGTCAGGTTGCCCGACGTCAAGGAGACACCCGACACCGCGACCTCGTGGTCCTCGGTCGCGATCTCGAAGTTGGGTCCCTTCGGCACGCCCCCGAGGAAGTGCCCGAGCGTCACCCGGATGACGTCCGGCATCGGCGCCTCGGCCCGGATGGTGATCAGCGGGGTGTCGAGGGTGTCCGACCTGCTGCGTACCGGCTTGGTCGAGGCCCAGACGGTCAGCGCCTTCTCGTCGGCCTGGCTGTCCCGCAGCTGGGCCGGGTGCAGGACCGTGAAGCCCTTGCGCTTGAGCCAGTACCCGTCGGTGAACTTCATGGAGGTCCTTTACTTTCTGAGGAGCCTTCGGCTGGCTACTTGATGGCGCCGGCAGTGATGCCGCGGGTGAGCGTCCGCTGGAAGATCAGGAAGAAGAGCAGGGCCGGCAGGATGCCGATCAGGCCGGACGAGCTGGTCATGGTCACGTCCATCAGGCGGTCGCCCTGCAGCACACCGAGAGCCACCGGCACGGTCTGGTTCTCGTTCGAGACCAGGAAGACCAGAGGCAGGAAGAACTCGTTCCACGTCCAGATGAAGAAGAACGTGAACAGCACGCCGAGCGTGGGCCGGCTGACCGGCACGACGACGCTCCACAGGGTGCGCAGCTTCCCGGCCCCGTCGACGTCCGCGGCGTCCAGCAGCTCGGTCGGGAACTCCTGGTAGACCGAGGTCAGCAGGTAGGTGCCGAAGGCGGCCTGGATGACCGTGAAGATGATGACGATCGAGATCAGGCTGTCGTAGAGCTGCACCTCCTTGGACAGGAAGTACAGCGGGTAGACCAGCACCTCCTGCGGCAGCAGGTTGGCGACCAGGAAGAACACCAGGAACCAGAGCCGGCCCTTCACCTTGCCGATGCCCAGCGCGTACGCGTTGAGAACCGACAGCAGGACGCCGAGCACCGCCACCGTGAAGCTGGTGATGAAGCTGTTCCAGAGCTTCTGGCCGAAGTCGACCCGTTTCCAGAAGTCGACGATGCCGTCCCAGTAGAGGTGCGGTGGCAACGACAGCGGGCCGCCGGTGGCGTAGTCGGCCGGGCTCTTCACCGCGTTGATGGCGATGATCAGCAGCGGCGCCACGACGATCAGCAACAGCGCGAGCAGAGCCGCGAGGATGACGAACCGAAGCGGATTTGTCCGCTTCGCCACCGGTGTGGCCGGGTCGGTCTTGGCCGGTGCCCGATTTGCCGTGAGAGTCATGCTTTACGCTCCGCGCGGTTCTGCAGGCGAAGGAACACGATGGACAGCGCGATGATGAGCACGGTCAGCACCGTGGAGATCGCCGAGCCGTACCCGACCTGGGCCTTCTCGAAGAAGTTCTTGTACGCGAAGTAGCTCGGCACGAGCGTAGCGTTGCTCGGCCCGCCGCCGGTCAGCACGAAGATCGGCCCGAAGATCTTGAGCGCCGCGATCGTGGTCGTCACCAGCACGACGTAGAACTCGGGCCGGATCAGATACACGGTGATCTTGCGGAAGCGCTGCCACCAGGACGCGCCGTCCAGATCGGCCGCCTCGTACAGCTCCGGGTCGACCCGCTGCAACCCGGCCATGAACATGACGATCGGGTAGCCCAGCTGAACCCAGATCATGATGCCCATGACGCTGTACAGCGCCGAGCCCGGCTCGCCGAGCCAGTTGTGGGCCAGCGAGCCCAGGCCGATCGACTCGAGGATCTTGTTGAGCGCGCCGTACTCGGGGTGCAGGATCCAGCCCCAGACGATGCCGGTGACCGCGACCGGGATGATCTGCGGCAGATAGAACCCGGACCGGAACAGCGACGCCCAGCGGTTGCTGAACCTCTTGGCCACGTAGTCGAACAGCACCGCGGCCAGGAACAGCCCCAGCAGCGTCGGCACCACGGCCATGGCCAGGATGAGCAGCAGGATGTTGCTGAACGAGCCCCAGAACAGCGAATCCTCGAAAAGCCGCGTGTAGTTGTCGAACCCGATCCAGCGCTGCTCGCCGACGCCGTTCCACTTGGTGAAGCTCGTGTAGACCGTCATCACCAGCGGCACGACGATCACCAGGATGCTCGCCAGAACGCCGGGGACGAGAAAGGGCCAATACCCCTTGCGCCTCATGTTTGCCCCTTTCCGCGGGCCGGCGAAGGGTTTCCCCTCCGCCGGCATCCGGGTCACTTGCCGAGGTCGGCGAGGTTCTCGTCGTACGGCTTCTGGATCTCGGTGAGCACCTGGTCGGGCGTCTTGGAGCCGTTGATCAGGCCCTGCACGCCGGCGACGAGCACGTCGTAGTAGCCGGGGGCCGGCCAGTCCGGGTAGAACGCGAGGCCGTCCGCACTCGAGACCTTGTTGAAGTTCTCGATGAGCTCCTTGTTCTTGGGGTCGGTGATCGCCGAGGCGTCGGCCGCGACCGGCACACCGCCGTTGTTACCGAGCAGCGCCTGGATCTCCGGCTTCATGGTGATGTCGATGAAGTCGTACGCCAGCGCCTTGGCCTTGCTCTTCTCGGGCACCACCCAGAGGTTGCCGCTGGAGCCCGGGTGCAGCTTGTTGCCGGGGAACAGGAACGTGCCCCACTCGAAGCCCTTGATCTCATTGACGAACCGGCCGTACCACCACGAGCCCGAGATCATGATCGGGAACTTGCCCTGGGTGAACGAGACGCCCATGTCCTCGGCCTTGATGCCGGCCGAGTTCTTGGCGATGTACCCCTTGTCGACCCACTGCTTGAAGGTGTCCGCGCCGTACTTGAGCTGCGGACCCTTGAAGTCGACCTTGTTCTTGTAGAGCTGGTAGTCGTCGACCCAGGCCCGGTCGGCCTTGGAGAGCGCCAGCGAGTAGAGAATCTGCTGAGCCGGGTACTCGGCGCCGCCGACAGCCAGCGGGGTGACCTTGTTCTGCACGAACGTGTCCATCACCTTGGTGAACTCGTCCAGCGTGGTCGGCACCTGCAGGTTGTACTTCTTGAACAGGTCCTTGTTGTAGTAGACCTCGACGTACTCGGCGTAGTTGGGCACGCCGTAGGTCTTGCCCGAGCCCATGATGCCGTCGTCGTCGTACTTCGTGGTCGTCTGCAGGCTCGAGTTGAGGGCCTTGTCCCACCCGCGCTTGCCCGACTCCTCGGTGAGGTCGGTGAGCAGGCCCTGCTTCGACAGCAGCCCCGCGGTGGCGTTGCCCTTGTTGTACTCCATGATGTCCGGCGCGCTGTCGGAGTTCAGAATCATCTGGGCGTTCTGCTGGATCTGCTCGAAGCTCTTCTCCTCGAACTTCACCTCGACGCCCGGGTGCGAGCTCTTGAACTCCTCGATGGCCTTGTTCCAGGCGATACCCATGGCGCTGTTGGGGCCTTCGTAGTGCCAAAGGCTCAGGACTTTGGCGTCGCTTCCCTCGTCGGACGACGAGTCCCCCGAGCCGCCACAGGCAGCGAGGGCGAGCGAGGTGGCAAGCAAGAGGGCACCGGCCGAGAGACCGGCTCGGAAAAGAATCATGTCTGTCGTCCTCCGGGAGGGGCTCCGTCGAAGCGCTTCGACACTGCGCCCACAGGTGGCAGCAGCGCAATCGTCGAAGCGCTTCGACGCGGGACTTTGACAGGACGCTAGGCTCCGCCCCGCACAGATGTCAACGGTGTGACGAAGACATTTCCAAGACCGAGATCGCCCGCCTCGGGCGGCGCGGGTGACTACCCCGAGCCACCGTCCGGGACGACGCACCGTGCACGACCCGGCATCGCAGGCAACCTGAGACGCGCGAGCCGACGGCGAGGACGGCGCAGCCCTCCACGAGCCGACGTCCTGCCCATCCTGGGAGATGTCCGCGCGGGAGCCGGCATGTGAGCCGATGCCGACGCAACCAGGTGCGGTGGTGGCGCGTCTAATCGGC
This sequence comes from Paractinoplanes polyasparticus, assembly GCF_019710575.1. Lineage (GTDB taxonomy): Bacteria > Actinomycetota > Actinomycetes > Mycobacteriales > Micromonosporaceae > Actinoplanes > Actinoplanes polyasparticus. Next base: position 130,038 of record NZ_JAHWFK010000033.1, read on the forward strand.
CGACTCCGCGAGCCGAGAAGGGTGCGTCATGAAGAGACAGCCGGCCTTGCTGGCGCTGCCGTTCCTGATGGCCGCCGGCGCGCTTGTCGCCTGCGGCGAGCAGAGTGCGGGCGGCTCACCGAACCGGGTGGGTCCGGCCACCGCCACGGGGGTGCCGCGTGCCTCCGAGGTCACGCCGTTCGTCGACCCGAGCGGGGATCCACGGCCGCGTGCCTCCGAGACGGCGCCGTTCGTCGATCCGACCCTCGGTCCGCGACCGCGAGCGGGCGGAACCGGAAAGCCCAGCACCACCCTCAGCCCCGGCCAAGGCGTGCCCGCGGCCCTCGACTGCGGCACCTTCGTGCTCGGCCAGGGCGACAAGCCGCCCGAGAGCGCGACCCGCTGCTTCGTCGACGCCGCCCAGGCCGGTCACCCCGCGCGGCTCAAGGTCACCCGGCCCACCGTCGAGGGCGACCCGATCCCGGTGACCTACACCGCGGGCGCGGACGGCCGCACCGAGGTCCTCACCGACTCGCGCCAGGACGGCTTCGGCCCGAAGCAGATCACCCGCGAGATCTGCCAAGGCCCGTCCGTGGCCGAATTCGGCATCAAGTTCAACCGATGCACCCCACCGGCGCCGGTCACGAACTGACTGTCACGCCGGGCGACATCCGGCCCGCTCGACCAACGGTCACAGCCGCCATCGGTGACCGGAGAGCAGTCCTCCCAGCAACTGGACTGCGGGAACGATGTGTCATCGCCACCATGCCGGCCGGCACTTCGAGCAGTCGGTGGGTCACCGAATTCGACGTGCCGCCGGGAACGATCAGATACGTGGTGGTGGCGTTCCGTCCCACTCGAATGACGCAGGACAGGGGTTTGTTCCGGAACTCCACCGGGCCCTGGCCCGAGGGGCCGATCCACTGCACGGTCACGTAGGGGGCTTCGATATCCCACAAGGGGACGCCGAGCACGACCGCCGGGCCCACAGCGCGACGGCGATCACGCTGCATACGTAGACGAGCAGGGAAGAAATCAGCTCTGTCCTCGACGGCACATGCCGATTCTCAGTCCCCCGCACCCTGGCGAAGGAATCTTCCAGGACCCCCCCGTAAGCTCGATCGTCAACGCGGACGACGTGCCGTTCGGCGGATGACTCTGCTTGACCGATCCGACAGTGTCGCCGCGGGTCAGCAGCTCTTCGATCAAGGCCAAGGACGAAGTAAGCTCCTCGATGCTTTGGCCATCTCGAAGCCGCGGGTCGCAGCGGGCGATTCGCGTCGGATGGCTGACTCGGAATCAATGCCATTTCCGAGCCGCCCGCGCCGGGGTCGAGGGGGGAAAACCCCTAACCGGAGTCGGGTGGTTACCGGCTTCTGAGCGGCGACGGCGGTGTCTAGCGTCGTCCATGTGATCGAACTACGTGAACTGACGAAGCGTTATGGCGGCCGGACCGCCGTGGACGAGCTGAGCTTCCGCGTCCAGCCGGGCGTGGTGACCGGCTTCCTCGGCCCGAACGGGTCCGGCAAGTCGACAACCATGCGGATGATCCTCGGCCTGGACGCGCCGGACCACGGCGAAGCCCTGATCGACGGCATCCGGTACCCGGAGCTCACCTGGCCGCTGAGGACGGTCGGGGCGCTCCTCGACGCCGGCGCGTTCCATCCCGGACGCAGTGCCCGAGCGCACCTGGGGGCTCTGGCGGCCGGCAACGACATCTCAAGTTCCCGGGTCGAACAGGTGCTGGGCATCGTCGGGCTGTCCGATGTAGCCGCTCGACGGGCCGGCACCTATTCGCTCGGCATGCGGCAACGGCTCGGCGTCGCCGTGGCTCTGCTCGGCGACCCGGGCATCCTCCTGCTCGACGAGCCGGTCAACGGGCTCGATCCGGAGGGCATCCGCTGGATTCGCGACCTGCTGCGCGGGCTCGCCGCCGAGGGCCGGACGGTGTTCGTGTCCAGCCACCTGATCGCCGAGATGGCGCTGACCGCGGACCGGCTCGTCGTCATCGGTCAGGGCCGTCTGCTGGCCGAGACCACCGTCGCCGAGCTCGCGGCCACCGACGACAACCTGGAGGACGCGTTCTTCCGGCTCACCTCGCAGACCACCGACTACCGCGGGAGGACCGCCTCATGAACGGCATCACCACGCAGGCGACCGACCACGGCGGAAGGACAGTGTCATGAACAGCTACCGCAAAGGCGGGAAGAACACAGGCCGCTACGGATTCCGTCAGGCGGCGCGGATGGAATGGATCAAGCTGCGCAGCGTCCGGTCGGCGTGGTGGCTGGCGATCGCGGCGGTGGCCTCGATGGCCGCGTCCGGGATCGGGGTGGGTCTCGGCTACCGGTCGCACACTCCGGTCGCCACCACCGCGCAGATCCTCAACAACAGCCTCAGCGGCGCGATCCTGGCCCAGCTGCTGCTCGGGGCGCTCGGCGCGCTGATGATGACCGGCGAGTACGGCACCGGAATGATCCGCTCGACGTTCGCTGCCGTCCCGCGGCGGCGGGTCGTCCTGGCCGCGAAGGCCGCCGTGTGCGGGCTCGCGACCACGACCGTCGGACTGGTCGCGAGCTTCACCGGCTATCTGGGCGGGCAGCTCACCATCCGGGGCACGGCCATACCGGCCGCCTCCCTCGGGGATCCGCCGGTCCTGCGGGCGGTCGTGCTGACCGGCCTCTACCTGAGCGCCACGGCGCTGATCGGCATCGGCCTGGGGACGATTCTGCGGCACTCGGGCGCCGCGATCGGCGTCCTGTTCGCCCTGATGTTCGTCCCGACGATCGTGGCCGGCCTGTTCGGCGAGGGCGGCGTCGCGATCGGCCGCTTCGTCCCGCTGCTGATGTTGCTCAACTCGGTCGCCGTGATCACGCCGGGCGCCGGGTTGTTCTCCGGCACGGTCAGCGTGCTTCTGATGGGCGGGTACGCGGCGGTAGCGATCCTGGCCGGCGGCGTGCTCCTGCGGCAGCGCGACGCGTGAGCGACGACAATGGGCCGATGACCGCGCTCCGCGCCCCGTTCACCACCCTGGCCCTGCGCCGGACGGTGTTCTGCGTCGCCGGCGTGGTCGGCGCGGTCGCGATCCTGGCCGCCCCGGCGATCGTGCCGGGGGCGGCCGCCCTCAACCTCTGGGCCACCGGAGCCATGTCCGTCCAGCCGGCGCCGGTCGTCGCGCCGGTGTTCCTGGTCCTCTTCCCGCTCACCATCGCGCTCCTGCTCGTGCTGGCCACCCCGGCCGGGCGTGCGCTGGGCGCCGTGCACCGCACGCTCGCGCGCCGGCTGCTCGACGAGCAGGTGGACGCCCCGCCGCCCCGGCGCGGCCGGCGGATCGCCGACGGTCCCGGCTGGCGTGCCCTCGGCTACGGCCTGCTCAAGATCCCCCTGGCCATCCCCGAGGGCTACGGCGCCTTCTGCTACGTCTTCGGCATCGTCAACCTCAGCTATCCGGTGTGGTGGCCGCTGTTCCGCAACCATCCGCCGGGCACGACCCTCGACCCGGTGCGCGCGCTCACGCCGTTCGGCACGCTCGGCACGCGGACGTTCGGCGGCACGTTGATCATCGCCGCCGCCGGTCTGGCCATGCTGCTGGCCGCCCCGTGGTTGATGCGGGCCGGCACGACGCTCGACGTGGCCGCGATGCGCCGGCTGCTCGGTCCGCCCCGGCTCGCCGAGCGGGTGCGCGAGCTGCAGGCCAGCCGGGCCCAGGCGATCGACGACGCGGCCACGATGATGCGCCGGCTGGAACGCGACCTGCACGACGGCGCGCAGATCCGGCTGGCCACCCTCGCCCTGAACCTGGGCATGGCCAGGGAGAAATTCGACGATGACCCCGAACAGGCCCGGGAACTGTTGGCGCTGTCCCACCAGGGGGCCAAGGACGCCCTGGCCGAGCTGCGCGAACTGGTGCGCGGCATCCACCCGCCGGTGCTCGACAACGGCCTCGGCGACGCCCTGGCCACACTGGCCACGAGCAGCGCCATACCGGTCACGGTCACGGTCGATCTGCCCGTCCGCCCGGCGCCCGCGATCGAGACCATCGCCTATTTCTGCGCCTCCGAACTGCTCGCCAACGCGGCCAAGCACAGCCGGGCGAGCAGGATCGCCCTGTCCGTCAACGGGAAGAGGACGCCGACCGCCGAGGACGACGGTGTCGGGGGGCACCTGACGCTCAACGTCGGGGACGACGGCGTCGGCGGGGCCGACCCGGACGGTCCCGGGCTGTCCGGCCTGGCCCGCCGCATCGCCGTGGTGGACGGCCGCATGCGCGTGCACAGCCCGGCCGGCGGCCCGACCCGGATCGGGATCGAACTGCCCACGTACGTATGAGGAAAGGCGACAACATGCGGGTGGTGATCGCGGAGGATGCCGCGATGATGCGCGAGGGTCTGGTCCGGCTGCTCACCGACCGCGGATTCGAGGTGCCGGCCGCGGTGGCCGACGCCGAAGCATTGCGGTCGGCCGTTCAGGAGACAGCGCCCGACGTGGCCATCGTCGACATCCGCATGCCGCCGACGCACACCGACGAGGGCCTGCGTGCCGCCGTCGACATCCGGCGCGACCATCCCGGCGTCGGCGTGCTGGTTTTCTCGCAGTACGTGGAGACCCGCTACGCCCGTCGCCTGCTCGCCGACCGGCCGAGCGGCGTCGGCTACCTGCTCAAGGAGCGGGTGGCCGACGTCGCCGACTTCGTGGACGCGCTGACCCGGGTCGCCTCCGGCGGCACTGCCCTGGATCCCGAGGTGGTCCGCCACCTGATGCGCGCCGGTCAGCCGACGGCCGGGCTGACCCCGCGCGAGCGTGAGGTGCTCGCCCTGATGGCCGAGGGACGGTCCAACGCCGGGATTGCCGCCGCCCTGGTCATCACCCCCGGAGTCGTGGAGAAGCACGTGGCGAACATCTTCGCGAAGCTGGGCCTGCCGTCATCCGACAGCGACAACCGCCGGGTCCTGGCCGTCCTGCGCCATCTCAGTGGCTGACGTGAGAATGATCAGTTGCCGGGTCGCCCGGGTCATGGCGACGTAGCGGTCGACCGCGCCGAAACGCTGCGGATCCACCAGGACGACGAGGTCGAACTCGAGGCCCTTGGCCAACTGGGGAGTCAGCGATCGCACCCGCGGCGCCGCCGGGAACGACGGATCCCCGATCACGCAGGCGATTCCTTCCGCGTACGCCGCCAGCCAGCCGTCGACGACAGCAGCCAATTCCGAAGTGGACCCGTAGCGCACCGGCACCCCGCTGCTGCGGATCGACACCGGCACGTTGGCGTCCGGCAGCACCGCCCGGATCACCGGCGCCGCGGCGTCCATGATTTCCGACGGCGTACGGTAATTGACGGTCAGCGACGTCAGGGTGGCCCGTTCCAAGCCCACCCGGGCCAGCCGCTCCGCCCACGACTCGGTGAACCCGTGCCGCGCCTGCGCCCGGTCCCCCACGATGGTGAAGCTGCGCGACGGGCACCGCAGCAACAGCATCTGCCACTCGGCGTCGGTCAGCTCCTGAGCCTCGTCCACCACGATGTGCGCGAACGGCCCGGCCAGCTGGTCCGGGTCGGCCCGGGGCACTGCCGCGTCGTCGACCAGCACGTCCCGCAAATCCTGCTGCACCAGCATCCACATCAGACCCTCGCCGTCGTCGTACTCGCGCGACGCGACCAGGTCGTCCAGAACGCGCGACATGCCCGCCCGCTGCGCGGCCACCGCCGACTCCTGCTGCCGCCGCAGCCGCGCCGTTCCCGGATCGCCGACGCGGTGCCGCGCCGCGTCCAGCAGCGGGAGGTCGGCCTGCGTCCAGGCGCGTGGTTCCGTACGCCGCAAGCTCTTGATCTCGTCGGCGCTCAGCCAGGGGGCACACTTGCGCAGGTAGGCCGGCACCGACCACAGATCGGCGACGATGTCGTCGGGCGACAGCACGGGCCACGCCCGGTTGAAGGCGGAAGCCAGCGCACGATTGCCGAGCAGGGCCTTCCGTACGAGATCCGCCGGCTCCTCCCCCGCGTACTTCGCCTCGAGGATCGTGAGCAGTTCCTCCCAGGCCTCCTCCCGCCCCTCGTTGTGCGGCGTGCCCGGTCCCGGCGCCGCGAACGCCTCGGCCCAGTCGTCGGCGGTCAGCCGGATCTCGTCGTCGTCCGTCTCGACGAGCATGCCGTGCGCCGGCGGCTCCTCGTAGAACCGGACCGCGGCCTCGATCGCACCGACCATGGCCACCGACGACTTGAGCCGCGCCACCGACACGTCCGTCTCCTCGGCGAACGAGGCGCCCCCGGGCACGAGGTCGCGCAGCGTGCACGTCTGCACCTCGTCCTCGCCCAGACTGGGCAGCACGTCCGACACGTACGCCAGGTAGGGCTCGTGCGGCCCCACGAAGAGCACGCGCCGGGGGTTGGCGTACTGCAGATACGCCGTACGGTGCAACGCCACCACGGTCTTGCCCGTGCCCGGACCACCGTCGACGACGAGCGCGCCGGCCGACCCGGCCCGGATGATCGCGTCCTGGTCGGCCTGGATCGTGCCCAGCACGTCCCGCATCCGGGCCGACCGGTTGCTGCCCAGGCTGGCGATGAACGCGGACTGGTCGTCCAGCGCGGCGTGCCCCTCGAGCGCGTCCGGCGTGAACACCTCGTCCCAGTAGTCGGTGATCCGCCCGCCGGTCCAGCGGTAGCGCCGCCGGCTGTCCAGCCCCATCGGGTTGGCGTGGGTGGCCCCGAAGAACGGCTCGGCCGCGGGCGACCGCCAGTCCACGAGCAGCCGCTGCCCGTCACTGTCGGTCAGCCCGAAACGCCCGATGTAGACGGCGGACGAGCCGGTCACCATGCGGCCGAGGCAGATGTCCAGGCTGTAGCGCCGCAACGCGCGAAGCCGGCTGGTCAACCGCCGCACCGCGTCGTCGCGGTCGACGGCCTGGCGCCCCTTGCCGGCGGGCGCCCTCCGCTCGACCTCCAGCCGGTCGTTCAGCTCGGCGATGGTCCGCTCGAGGCTGGCCGCGATCACCGCGAAGTGTCTCTCGTCGTCGGCGATGAGCACCGGGTCGGATTTGGCTTCGGATACCTCAAAAGCGCTGGTCACGCAGCGATTCTGCGCCGGCACCGGGGTCTTGCGGCAAGGCCCCCTCTGTGTTATACGTTAAACATGGCGAGAGGTGCGGATTTCCCTCCGCCGGCGCGGGGCACGGCGCAGGACGCCAAACATCAGCAACGGCTCAGAGACCTGAGGCTGCTTCGTCGTGTCCGCGACCGGATCGACCGCGACTACGCCCAGCCGCTCGACGTCGAGGCCCTGGCCCGCGGCGTCAACCTCTCGGCCGGTCACCTCAGCCGCGAGTTCCGGGCCGCGTTCGGCGAGTCGCCGTACAGCTATCTCATGACCCGCCGCATCGAGCGCGCCATGGCCCTGCTGCGCCGCGGCGACCTGTCCGTCACCGACGTGTGCTTCGAGGTCGGGTGTTCCTCGCTCGGCACGTTCAGCACCCGATTCAGCGAGCTGGTGGGCATGTCGCCCAGCGCCTACCGCCGGCTGACCGCCGAGCAGTCCCAGGCCGAGGGCCTGCCGGGCTGCGTGGTCAAGCAGGTCACCAGACCGATCAGGAATCGAGAAGCAACGGCCGTCCCCGGCCAATAGCGTGGTCGGCATGAACCTCACCATTCACAACACGTTCCTTCCGGCCGACAACCCCGAGGCCTCGCTCGCGTTCTGGCGCGACACGATGGGCTTCGAAGTGCGCAACGACGTCGGGTACGGCGACATGCGCTGGATCACCGTGGGCCCGCCCGGGCAGCCGCAGACCTCGATCGTGCTGCACCCGCCCACGGTCGACCCCGGCCTCACCGACGACGAGAAGCGCACCATCGCCGAGCTGATGGCCAAGGGCAGCTACGCCAGCATCGTCCTCAGCGCGCCCAACGTCGACGAGGCGTTCGAGCAGGTGCAGAAGGCCGGCGGCGACGTCGTCCAGGAGCCGATCGACCAGCCGTACGGGCTGCGCGACTGTGCCTTCCGCGACCCGGCCGGCAACATGGTGCGCATCAACCAGCAGTGACAGCGCGCATCAACCAGCGGTGACAGCGGGTGGGGCGGTGCTGTCCCGCTCGACCAGCGTCGGCGGCAGCAGCCGCACCGGCTCGGTCGGCCGCCCGTCGAGCAGCTTCATCGCCGTGGCCACGGCCAGCCCGCCCACGTCGTGGGCCGGGATGTCGACCGAGGTCAGCGGCAACGGCATGTTGAGGGCGACGTCCCGCGGACAGACCGCCACCACCGAGATGTCCGCGGGGACGCGCCGCCCGCTCGCCTGCAGCTCCTCGAGCACCATGCGCAGCGCCTCTTCGTTGTGCACCACCAGCGCCGTCACCCCCGGCAGCTGCGCGTCGATGTCGGCCAGGCAGGCCCGCACGCCCTCCCGGTCGGGCTCGCACGGGTGGGTCATCGTCTCGAGGCCCAGCTCGGCCGAGCCGATGGTGAAACCGGTCAAGAACCTTTCGGCGTACGTCGTCCCGCGCTTGTACACCGCGGGGGACGGACCCACGAGGGCGACTTTGCGGTGCCCGTGCCACGCCAGGTGCCGCAGAGCCTCGGCCGCGGCCGCCTCGAAGTCCAGGTCGACGCACACTATCCCGGCGGGGTCCTCCGGCAGCCCGATCAGCACCGAGGGCTGCTTCAGCCGGCGCAGGGCCTGGATGCGCACGTCGTCGCGTTCCACGTCCATGACGATGAGCGCGTCGACCATGGTGCTGTGCGCGACCCGTTCCAGGCCGGCCGTGCCCTCGTCCTTGGTCAGCAGCAACACGTCGTGGTTGTGGGTGCGCGAGGCGGTGACCACGGCCGTCGCGAACTGCATGATGACGGGCACGTTGACGTCGGTGCGCAGTGGAACGACCAGGGCCAGCACGTTGGTGCGGCTGCTGGCCAGCGCCCGCGCCCCGGCGTGCGGGTGGAAGCCCAGTTCGGCGATCGCCGCCTGCACCCGCTCACGGGTCTGCGCCGAGATCGGCCGGCGACCGCTCAGAACGTACGACACGGTGCTCGGTGACACGCCGGCCGCCCGGGCCACGTCGTTGATCGTCGCCATCCGCCCCCCTCATCCGCTGCTCACACTACTCAGCCCACCCGCTTCGTCGAAGCGCTTCGACGGCCTCCTGGCTCACCATAGATGCAGGTGAATGTCGTGTCCACCGTTCCATTCCACCGCGAGCAAGCGGCCGGGTCACGCGAGTGTGAGGCCCGCCGGCGCTACGGTCGACGGGTCAACGCCAACGAGCGTGGCCCCTTCCACGCGCGGCCGGAGAGATCCCCTCCCGAGGTCTCGCGCTGCCGACCGCCCTCCTCGACCGGGAGCACGCCTTGTCCGAGCACGTACGCGCCGAACTCCACCGCACCGGCGGCTTCACCGGGCGGCCGCTGAGCGCCGTCGCCGACTCGCGCACCCTGTCGCCGGCCGAGTCCGCCCGCCTCCGCCAGTTGATGTCCACCCTGGATTTCGCCACCTTGCGCAGCACCCGCCACCCCACGGGCGGCGCCGACCTGTTCCGCTACGACCTGATCCTGACCCGCGGCGACGACCACTGGCGCGGCACCGTCTCGCAAGCGTCCGTCCCAGCCGCCCTCCAGCCACTGCTCCAGCTCTTGACCGGCATCGCCCGCTGACCGCACCACCAGATCTTGGCGCGGAAGCCGTCGGCTCCCATGGCTGCTCGCACTCCGGATCGGCTCAACCGGCCGGTCCGGAAGCCGCGCGTTCGCTGATCCGATCGCGACATCGCCGAGCGGGCCAACTCGCGTAACAGCTACCGGCAGCAAGAAGGGACCCGGGCCGGCGCGGTCGAGCCGGCCGAGCATCTCGACGACGCCCACGCCCACCTACTCGCCTCACCGCGTTCCCGCACGAACTCCGGCGAGACATCTGGTCGAACAACGCGCCGGAACGCCTGAACAAGGAAATCCGGCGACGTACCGAGGTCGTCGGGATCTCCCCGAACCGGGCGGCGTTCCTCCGCCTCGTCGGCGCCGCCTGGCCGATCAGACCGACGAAAACTCTTGCACCACGCCCGCGGACGTGACCGATCGCGGGGGCCTACGCCGAGGGGCGTGCGGGCTTGCTGGTGGCGTGCGCGTCGGCGAAGGCCCATACCGTCCTGATGAGCGCGTCGGGCGTTTCGATCTGCGGCAGATGACCGGCTTCCGGAAGCATCGTGAACTGCGCGCCGGGGATCGCGGCGGCGAAGGCCCGGCCGAAGTCGGGGTCGGCGATTCGGTCGGTCTCGCCCCAGACGACCAGGGTCGGGGCGCTCGCCCCGCCCAGCCGGCCGGCCAACGTCGGGTCGGTCATCGCGCGGCCGGCATACGCCTCGAGGGCCACGCGGTTGCCGGCCATCGCCTCGCGGATCTGCGGGGGCAGCTGGGCCGGGTCGACACCGTACGTCTGCGGGTCGTGGTAGCTGAGTTCGGCGAGCCCGGCGGGAGTGAGCGAGAAGAAATCGGCGACCGGGTGACCGGGCACCTCGATACCGACCGCGTCGACGAGAACGTAACTGCTGACCCGGGGTGAGCGCAGCAGCGCCATCTCCGCGGTGATCCAGCCGCCGATCGAGTTGCCGACCACCGTGACGTCCTGCAGGTCGAGGGCGTCGAGCAGAGCGACGTACGTCGCGGCCAGCCCGGCGATCGAGTCGAGCGCGGCGGGGCGCGGGGTGGCGTTGAAGCCGGGGTGGACCGGGGTGAGCACATGCGCGTGCTCGGCCGCGGCAAACCGGTCGGCCCAGGGTGTGACGGTGAGCGGTCCCCCGCCGCCGTGCAGCAGCAGGAACGGGTGGCCCGCGCCGCGCTCGGTGACGGTGAGCTCCAGGGAGCCGATACCCGGGACGGTGAGTGAGTGGACGGTCATGCGAGCTCCTGGACAGTGATGACGACGACGCGAGTCCGTATATAAGGAACCTTAGATCAGGTTCCTTATATACGCAACCTTGCAGTAGCCTCCGGGGATGAGCGCTTCCTTGCAACAGGTCGGCCTGGCCGTCAAGCGGCTCCAGTGGCGGCACCACCGCGAGGCCAATCGCCGCCTGGCCCCGCTGGGCCTCTCGCTGGTGCAGTGGGACACCCTGCGCCACCTGCACGCCAACCCCGGCGCCTCGCTGCATCGGCTGGCCGAGCTCACCTTTCAGACCGACCAGTCGATGGGCGAGCTCGCCAAGCGGATGGTCGACCGCGGGCTCCTCGAGCGGGTCGAGGGTTCGGGCCGCAAGGTTCAGCACCAGCTCACCGCGACCGGCGACGAACTCCGGCGAGCCGGCGGCGAAGCGGTCGACGGCGTCCTCACCGAGTCCCTCGGGCAGCTCAGCGCCGACGAGCGGGAAACCCTCCACCGGCTGCTGCTCAAAGCGGCCGAGCCGGGGTGAGCGCGCCCGTAGCCGACAGCCGCTGATCTGGCGAGGTCCGATGATCCGGTCGTAGGCTGCGATCAGCGGCATCACGGGAGGGCGGCCCGGCATGACGACGAACGGCAGATCCGCGCGACTTCTGCGCGGGTACGGGTGGTGGATCATCCTGGTGACCGTTCTGATCACCGCCGGGGGCTATGCGCTGAGCCGCGTCGAGCCCGTCGGGCATCGATCGACGGCGACCGCCGTGGCTGGACCGAAGCAGCGGGCCGGCTTCGCGCCCGTGCCCGTCGACGCCGGCACCGAGCGCGAGATCGCCCGCTCCGGCACCGTCCTGCGTGCGGCCGCCGAAGAGCTGGGCATGGCCGAGACGGACCTGGCCGACGGCCTCGATGTGGAGCCGGCCGAGCAGGGGGCGGCGATCACCATCGCCTACACCGACGGCGACGCGGCCACCGCCCAGCGGCGGGCGCAGGCTGTCGCCGAGGAGTACGTGCGATATCGCAACACCACGACCGTGCAGTCCGGCACCGCGGCCACGCTGGTCTCGCCGGCCGGCCCGGCTGAGGAACAGCGGCGTCCGCTCTGGCTCTGGCTCGCCGCCGGCGCGGTCGCCGGGCTGCTGCTGGGCCTGACCAGCGCGTACGCGATGGCCCGCCGCCGCGACCGGCTGCGCGGGCGCGCCCACTACGAACAGCAGACCGGGCTGCCGGTGCTGGCTACGATCCCGCGGGCGCGGCGCTCGCGAGGGCCCGGCGCGCCGCTGCCGGTGATGCTGCGCTCCCCCGACTCGGCCGACGCCGAGGCCTACCGGTACCTGCGTGCGCGCCTCGAACCGCTGCTGGGGCGGCCGGCAACCGTGCTGATCGCCGGTGGCCGCGACGGCGAGGGCCGCAGCACCACGGCCGCCAACCTGGCCGTCGCGCTGGCCCAGTCCGGCCGCCGGGTCGTGCTGGTCGACGCCGACGTCCGCCGGCCCGCGCTGCATCTCATGTTCGATCTGTCCCGCGACCGCGGGCTGACCAACGTGCTGACCGGCCGGCACCAGCTCACCGAGACCCTCGCGGCCGGCGCCATCGTCAACCTGCGGGTGCTGGCCGTGGGGGCCGAGCGTGACAACAGCGCCGACCTGCTCGCCGGGGGCGGCCTCACCGGCCTGCTGCACGAGCTCAAGGAGCAGTGCGACGTCGTGGTGCTCGACTCGCCGGCCCTGCTGGAGGTGGCCGACGGCCTCGGGCCGGCCGCCTGCGCCGACCAGATCCTGGTGGTCACCGACTATCGCCGGGCCACCCGGGCCGATGCCGTCCGGGTCGCCGCCGAGCTCGAGCACGTCGCGCCGGGCCGGGTCTCGGCGGTGCTGATCGGGCTGCCCGAGCGCGACGGCGGCCTGACCCCGGGCACTCGAGCGGGCCGCGCCCACCAGCCCTCCGCCGACCGCTTCGAGGCTCTGGACGGCCCGGCCGAGCACTCGCCCCCGCCCGGTCCGCCGGACGAGCCGGCGCCCGAGAATCCGGAGGCGGCCGGGGAGCCCGAGCCGAAGGCGAAGCCGGTCAGCGCGAAGGCGGCCATCCCCCAGCCGCGCGTCTACACGTCCGCCGCCGCCAAGGCCGAGGCCGAGGCCCGGGTGCAGGCGAAGGCGGCTGCCGAGGCGAAGAGCGAGGAATGACCCGGGTGGTGGCCACCGGGAGGGACAGGTTAGGTTAGCCATACCTTGCCGTAGTTCCCTGGAGGCCCCCGTGACTCAGACCGCTGACCCGGCCGTGGCGACGGTGCCGTGGCGGTTCTTCGCCGTCGAGGTTCGCGAGGTGCGGCGGCTCAGCCCCCACTTCGTCCGGGTGACCTTCACCGGCGACGACCTCGACCGCTTCGCCGACAACGGCTTCGACCAGCGGATCAAGCTGATCCCGCCGCTGCCCGGCTCGGGGCTGGCCCACCTGCCGACCGGCGAGGACTGGTACACGCAGTGGCGTGCCCTGCCCGCGGAGCACCGCAATCCCATCCGTACGTACACCGTGCGCGCCGTCCGTCCCGAGCTGCGGGAGGTCGACATCGACATGGTCCTGCACGGTGTGAACGGCCCCGCCTCGCGGTTCGCCGCCGAGGCCGGTCCGGGCGCCCCGGCGTACCTGATGGGCCCGAACGCCGATTTCGACGGGGTGCACGGGGGCATCGACTTCCACCCGCCGGCTCACACGGACTGCCTCCTGCTGGGTGGTGACGAGACCGCGGTGCCGGCCATCGCCGGGATTCTGGCCGGTCTGCCCGCCGACGCGCGCGGCGAGGTGCTGCTCGAGGTGCCCTCGGCCGGGGACGCGCTGGAGCTGACCGCCCCGGCGGGCGTGCGGGTCACCTGGCTCACCCGCGACGACGCCGCCTACGGCGCCAAGCTGATTCCCGCCGTACGCGCGGCCAGCCGCCGCATCCTCGGTGACGAGCAGGTCGGTCCGCCCGTCGAGCTCGAGGACGTGGACGTCGACCACGACGTGCTCTGGGAGGTGCCCGAGGAGGTCACCGACGTGAGCCGCTTCTACGCCTGGCTGGCCGGCGAGGCGGGCATGATCAAGCTGCTGCGCCGCCACCTGGTCGCCGAGTGCGGTGTCGACCGGCGCCTGGTGGCCTTCATGGGGTACTGGCGTCTCGGGCGGGCCGAAGGCAACTAAGACCCGTTTCCGCCGAATTCCTCCGGCGGTGTGGCTTTTCGCCTAGCGTTTTTGGTGAGGCCACGCCCGCGTGCGGCCGTCAGCTGAGCCGCGCCCGAAGGGCCTGGCTCCACAGAGCCCGAGGAGGAAGACATGTGGAACACCTCGGCGCCCCAGCAGGGTCCGGTCGTCCTGCTCGTGGAGGACGACGAGGACCTGCGCGACATGACGACGCAGATGCTCGAGCTGCGAGGCTTCCAGGTGCTGGCCGCGAACGACGCGGTCAGCGCCATCACCAAGTGCAAGGTGCACGAGGGAAAGATCGACGTGCTCCTGACCGACCTCGGCCTGCCCGGCGTCTCCGGCGGCGAGCTGGCACGCTCGGCGCAGGCCGTCCGGCCGGGCATGGAGACGGTCTACATCTCCGGCATGCCGCAGGAGATCGCGATCCGCCGGGGAATCATCAAGCGCGGGGCTTCCTTCATCGCCAAGCCGTTCACGGCCGACCAGCTGGCCGGCACTCTGCGGTCGGTCCTGGCCCAGAACAACAGCAACGCTCCTGCACCCTGACCTGGCTCAATTCGGTCCGACCGGATCCGATTCGTAGGGCACAGGCCGGGAGAACCCGGCCGGCCAGATGATCCGGGGGGACCCAATGCTGCCTTTTCATACGTCGCTGCCTACCTCCAGTCGCGTCTGACCAGCGCCGGGGAGCGTCTGGCCAAGAAGGGCGACGAGGGCGCGACCGCCGTCGAGTACGGCCTGCTCGTCTCGCTCGTCGCCGTCGTGATCATCGTTGGCGCCACCACCTTCGGCAAGCAGATCAGCGACCTCTTCGCTGCTGTCGCCGGCAAGATCAAGATGCCGGCGTAAGGATGAAAGGCCGGTAGTCACGGCAGTGCTCACCGCCGTACGCAGTCTCCTCAGCCCCGGGCCGCGCATCGCGCGCCGGCCGGTCCGGGGCGAGGAGGGCGCGGCCGCGGTGGAGGCGGCCATCGTGCTACCGCTGATTCTGCTGGTGCTGTTCGGCATCATCGACTTCGGCCGGGCCCTGCAACAGCAGGCCCTGCTCACCGCCGCCGTGCGCGAAGGCGCCCGGACAGCCGCGCTGAACGGCACCTCCGCCTCGGTGACAGCCAAGGTGCACAGTGTCGCCGGCGCCGACGCCACCGTGGCCAGCACGCTCTGCACCGGCGGATCCGCGGTGACCGCCGACGCGTCGGTGACCGCCACCCAGCCCTTCACGGCGCTCACGCCGGTGTTCGTGCTCATGCAGTACTACGGCACCACCAGCAGCCTCACCACTCTCAGAGCCACCGGGATCATGGCGTGCACCGGCTGATCCGCAGGCACTCCCTCGCTCCGGTCCGTCGCGCTTGGCGACGGACCATGCGGCGTTCCCGCTCCGAGCACGGCGCTGTGGCGGCGTTGTTCGCCGTGATGGTGAGCACCGGCGTCGTCATCGCCATGGGCGCGCTCGTCATCGACGTCGGCCAGATCGCGCTCGAACGTCAGGAGCTGCAGACCGGGGCCGACGCCGCCTCGTGGACGATCGCGTCCCGGTGCGTCCAGAACCCCGCCGACTGCACCATGGCCAAGCAGAGCCTGGTCGCGTCGGACTACGCCAGCCGCAACACCAAGGACGGGTCGGCCGACGCGCAGATCTGCCTGTCGAACCAGACCGCCCTGTGCACGGCGTGGAAGAGCCCGGGCGCGTGCCCGCCCACCACCGTCGCCGGCGGCACCTCGGTCGAAGTGCGCACGTCCACGCGTACGGGAACCTCGACCCTGCTTCCACCGGCCTTCGCCAGTGCCATGTCCGGTTCGGTGAGCTCGGGAGTCATGGCCGGCGCCTGCGGGCGGGTGGCCTGGGGACCGCCGGGCATCACCAAGGTGCTCGCGCTGGGCATCTCGATGTGCGACTGGAAGCGCATGACGGCCAACGGGTCCACCTTCTACGGCCCGTTGAGTCCCCTGCTGAGTCAGCTCGGCCTCTACTCGGTCCTCGGCCTGCCCGCGCCGACCGCCGCCGCCGAGAGCGCCATCCCTATGGTCACGTCGGCGAAGGTCCTACTTCCGCTTCCGTCCTGCACCTCACCGATCGACCCGACCGAGCCACGCGGCTGGGTCTGGCTGGCCGACAACGACCTCTCCCCACCCGACGCCAACTGCGAGCTGACGCTCAAGGTAGGTGATCTGCCCCGCTCGTTCCTGCTCTCCGGCCTGACCCAGGGCATTACGTGCGCGAGCCGGCTGCAGGCCCAGCTGGCCAGCCGGCAGCCGGTGCTCGTGCCCATCTACGACGAGGTGCAGGGCCTGCTGTCGCTCGCGCCCGCCTATCGCATCGCCGGGTTCGCGCCGTTCGTCCTCACCGGCTGGACGAGCCTGCTCGGCGGCCTGCTGAGCGGGGTCGGCAGCCTGCTCAACGGCGGTCTGCCGGGACTGCTCCAGAGCGCGCTGTGCGGACTGTCGCAGTGCATCCTCGGCTACTTCACCAAGACGCTCGTGCCCCTCGACAGTCCGACGTTCGGCACGGGCCCGAACTTCGGCGCCACGGTCATCGGGCGTACGGGATGACGGGGCCGCGAAGGGGGCAGGGGACATGAGCCGACGGATCGTGCTGCTGGGCGTCGCCGCCGTGCTGGCGATCCTCAGCGCGGTGGCGGTGGTCGCCTACGCCGGCGGCGCCGACCGCCGAGCCGTCGAGGGCAAGAAGGGCGTCTGGGTGCTCCTGGCCACCGAGGCGATCCCGAGCGGCACGACCGGCGCCCAGATCCGCTCGCGGCGTCTGGTGCGGCAGGTGCTGATGCCGGCCGAGACCGTGCCGTCCGGGGCCCTGACCAAGCTCGACCCGGCGCTCGACGCCAAGGCGCTCAACGCCACCCTGCAACCCGACCAGATGCTGCTGACCCGGCAGTTCGACCCGGCCGCGAAGGCGGCCGCCAAGCCGGCGGCGACCTTCAAGGTGCCGCCCAGGCAGCTCGCCATCAGCGTCGAACTCGGCATCGCCCGGCAGGTGGCCGGCAACGTCAAGCGCGGCGACAAGGTGACCGTGTACGTCACCGCGCCCAAGAGCGACACCCCGGAGAATCCGCAGAAGACCTGGGTCGTGCTGCCGACGGCCACGGTCCTCAGTGTCGGCGAGAGCGTTCCGCCCAACATCGCCACGTTGCTCTCACCGAGCGGACACCCGCACGCCTCGGGCCCGGCCGGTGCGAGCCCTGCTCCCAGCCCCACGACCACCGTCACCCTGCTGCGCTACGTGGCCACCCTGGCCGTCACCCCCGACCAGGCCGAAGCGCTGATCAACGGCTACAACCGCGGCTACCTGCACCTGGCGTTGCAGGGCGCGAAGGCGACCGTGACCGCCACGCCGACCGTCGTCGAGAGCGGGGATGCCGGATGAGTCTCTACGTCTACCTCGAGCCGGATCGCGAGATGCTGGCCGAGCGCGGGCCCGAGTTCCAGTCGGTCGGCGGCGCCATCGTGCACAGCATGGCTGAGCTCGAGGCCCACCTGCCCCGCTACCCCGAGACGCTGCTGGTCCTCGTCGGAGCGAGCGTCGACCTCGACGAGGCGCTGATGTTCACCGCCTACCAGAGGCTGCAGCGGCCTCTCATCGGCGTGGTGCTGATCCGCCGCACGATCCTGCCGGCCGAGGTCATCCGCTGTCTGCAGGCCGGCGTCCGCGACGTCGTCGAGGAGTCCGACTGGGACAGGGTCCGGCAGGCGACCAGCCGCTCGGTCGACATCTCCAAGGCGCTCAGCACGTCGCTCCGCTCCGGCGCCGAGGGCACGCCGCTCGGCCGCATCATCACCGTGTTCGCCGGCAAGGGCGGCTGCGGCCGCAGCTTCGTCGCGATCAACCTGGCCGTGGCGTTGTGGGCCGGCGGCGCCCGGCGGGTGCTGATCGTCGACCTCGACCTCCAGTTCGGCGACGTGGCCATCATGTTGAAGCTGCCGCCCGACCGCAGCATCGCCGGCGGCATCGCGATGGCGGGCCGCCTCGACGAGCCCGGTCTGCGGTCGATCGTCACCCCGTACCGGCCCGGGGTCGACGCGCTGCTCGCGCCGGGCAACCCGGCGCAGGGCGAGCACGTCCGCCGCGAGCTCGTGCTGGAGATCCTCGACGTGGCCCGGCCGCACTACGACTTCATCATCATCGACACCCCGGCCATCGTCACCGATCAGGTGCTGGCCGCGCTGGACGTCTCCGACTGGTTCGTGCCGATCGTCACGCCCGACCTGCCGACGCTCAAATCGGTGCGCCTGACCGTCGAGATGTTCGACATGCTGGAGTACCCGCGCGACCGCAGCCTGCTCGTCTTCAACCGCGCCAACACCCAGGTCGGTCTGACCACGGCCGACGTCGAGGAGGCGATCGGCATGCCGTTCGCGTCGCTCGTGCCCTCCAGCCGCGACGTGCCCCTCTCGGTCAACCAGGGCGAGCCGCTGATGGTCACCGAGCCGCTGCACCCGGTCAGCCGGGCGATCCGGCAGCTCGCCGACCGCTGCGCCGGCACGGAGACCGCGCAGGAGCCGAAACGCGGCCTGTTCGGCCGCCGGAAGAAGGTGCCGCGATGAGCCTGTCCGCCCGGCTCGGCATGTACGGGAACAAGATCAACGCCGAGGAGGAGTCCGAGCACCCGGAGGAGGCCGACCGGCGCGGATCCGCGAACCGCTACCGGGCGGCCGGGCGGCAGGCGGCGGACCCGGTCTACGACGTACGCCTGAGAATCCAGCGCCGGCTGGCCGACGAGCTCGGCCCGACGCTGTACGCCAGTCGCGGCGAGGACGAGGCGCTCGATGCCCGCGTCCGCGACGTGCTCTCCGACCTGCTGGCCCGGGAGGAGACCCCGCTCTCCGGCAGCGACCGGGCGCGCATCGTCAAGGAGATCACCGACGAGGTCCTCGGGCACGGGCCGATCGAGGGGCTGCTGCGCGATCCGTCGGTCAACGAGGTGATGGCCAACGGCGCCAAGAACGTCTACGTGGAACGGTTCGGCCGCATCGAGCGCACCGAGGTGGAGTTCGACGACGAATCCCACCTGCGCCGGATCATCGACCGCATCTGCGCCCGGGTCGGCCGCCGCGTCGACGAGGCCAGCCCGATGGTCGACGCCCGTCTGCCCGACGGCAGCCGCGTCAACGCCATCGTGCCGCCGATCGCCCTGGACGGCGCGTCGCTCACGATCCGGAAATTCTCGGCGACGCCGCTGACCGTGGGCGACCTCATCTCGTACGGCACGATGACCCGGCCCGCCGCCGAGTTCCTCGACGCCTGCGTCCGCGGGCACCGCAACGTGCTGGTCAGCGGCGGCACCGGCTCCGGCAAGACGACGATCCTCAACGTGCTCTCCAGCTTCGTGCCGGCCGACGAGCGCATCGTGACCATCGAGGACGCCGCCGAGCTGCGTCTGGGGCAGGACCATGTCGTACGCCTGGAATCGCGCCCGGCCAACGCCGAGGGCCGGGGCACGGTGAACGCCCGCGACCTGGTGCGCAACGCGCTGCGGATGCGCCCCGACCGGATCGTCGTCGGCGAGGTCCGCGACGCCGCCGCGCTCGACATGCTGCAGGCCATGAACACCGGTCACGACGGCTCGCTGACCACCCTGCACGCGAACACGCCACGCGACGCCGTCAGCCGGCTCGAGACCATGGTGCTGATGGCCGGCATGGACCTGCCGAGCCGGGCCATCCGCGACCAGATCTCGTCGGCCGTCGACCTGATCATCCAGATCACCCGGTTCAAGGACGGCTCGCGCAAGGTCAGCCACATCACCGAGGTCGTCGGCATGGAGGGCGACACCGTCACGCTCCAGGACCTGTTCCTGCTCGAGGTCACCAGCGACGTCCCGCCCCACCTGGCCCAGCTCAGGCCGACCGGCATCCGCCCCCGGTTCGTCGACGCCCTGGCCATGTACGGCGTGACCCTGCCCGCCGGCATCTTCAGCGGTGCCCGATGATCCTCGTCGCGGTGTCCTCCGCCGCGGCCGCGTTCCTGCTGTTCTTCGTCCTGGTCGAGAGGATCTTCGGCCGTACGCCGATGCAGCGCCGCCTGACCACGCTGAAGCAGTACACCGTGGGCGACCGCCGGAACGACGAGCCCCTGCTGCGCCGCCTCCAGCACGCGGCGGGCGACGTGGTCGAGCAGTCCCCCGGCCTGACCAGGCTGGCCGCCCGGTCGACGGTCAAGCTCGACCAGGCCGGCGCCCAGATGCGCCCCACCGAGTGGCTGGTCCTGCGGGCCGGCGTCGCGGTCACCTCCGCAGTCGCGCTGGCCGTCCTGCTCCACGTCGTCGCCGGGTTCGTGCTCGGCCTGCTGCTCGGCTTCCTGGTGCCGGGCATCCTGCTCAACAGCGAAATTAGCCGACGCCGGCAGCGGTTCGCCGACGACCTGCCGGCTCTGCTCCAGCTGGTCCTGAGCGCGCTGCGCTCCGGCTTCACGCTGCAGCAGTCGGTCGACGCCGCGGTCCGCGACGACGAGGGGCCGGTGGCCGAGGAGTTCGCCCGGGCCCTGTCCGAGTCGCGGATCAGCGGCGACTTCGAGGATGCGCTGGAGCGAGCCGGCGAGCGCCTGCAGAGCCCCGAACTGGGCTGGCTCACGCTGGCCCTGCGCCTGCAGAAGGAGACCGGCGGCAGCCTGTCCGACGTCCTGCAGACCACCGCCGAGACCATGCGCGAGCGCGCCTACCTGCGCCGGCACGTGCGCTCGCTGTCGGCCGAGGGCCGCATCTCGGCGTACGTGCTGGTCGCCCTGCCGATCTTCGCCACCGGCCTGCTGTTCCTCACCCGGCGCGAATACATGCAGGTGCTCTGGCAGAGTGCCCTCGGCCTGGTCGTCCTGGGCGTGGCGCTCCTGATGGTCATCGTCGGCAGCCTGTGGCTGCGCTCGGTCACGAAGATCGAGGTCTGACCCCATGACGGCCGGAACGCTGGTCCCGATCGCCGCGGCTGCCGCCGTGCTGGCGGTCGCCTGTGCCGCGGCCGCCGTCACCATCCCGGCCGGCCGCCGCCAGCGGATGCTGCGCATCCTCGCCGAGTTCGAGAGCAGCCGTAACGCGTCCCGGGCAGTCGGACGCCCCCTCGGCGGCAGGCTTCGTGCCCCCGTCGTCCGGGTGATCCAGCAGATCGGCGACGTCATCACCCAGCCCCGGATCCGGCAGCGGCTGTCCCAGGGGCTCGACTACGCCGGGAACCCCTCCGAATGGCCGCTCGACCGGGTCATCCGGGCCCGGGTGGTGGGCGCCGCGGCGCTCGGTCTGCTGGGCTGGTGGGTCGGCACACGCTCGGGCGGCCCGTGGGCGCTGCCCGGCCTGCTGGCGGGTGCTCTGGCCGGCATGAACATCCCCGATCTGCTCGTGTACAACGCCGGCGCCAAGCGGCAGGCGGCGCTGACCCGGGCCCTGCCCGACGTGCTCGACGCCATGGTCATCGGGGTCGAGTCCGGCCTCGGCCTGGACGCGGCCATGGCCCAGGTGGCGGTGCTGCTGCGCGGCCCCATGCCCGACGAGATCAACCGCGTGCTGCAGGAGATGCGCCTCGGCGTGCCCCGCACGGAGGCCCTGCGTTCGCTGGCCGCGCGGACCACCGTACGTGACCTGAAAACGCTCATCACGGCGCTCGTGCAGGCCGGTGAACTGGGCATCTCGGTGGCCGGCATCCTGCGCGAGCACTCCCTCGAACAGCGCACCCGCCGCCGCCAGTACGCCGAGGAGAAGGCTCAGAAGGTGACGGTCAAGCTGCTCTTCCCGGTCATCTTCTGCCTGTTCCCGGTGATCTTCATCGTGGTGCTGGGGCCGGCCATCATCAACATCATGACCGGTGGTTTGTGAGCCTGGCCCGGGCACACCGCTCAGACGGCAGCGCCTCCTGCCGATGAGTGGAGGTGATCACTGTCGGCACTGACCTCGACGAGGAACGCCGGCTCGCCCTCCTGCACGAGTACTGCCTGCTCGACGCGCCCGCCGACGACGAGCTGACCACCGTGGTGCGGGTCGCGGCGCTGATCGCCGGGGTGCCGACCGCCACGCTCAACCTGATCGACGAGAGCCGGCAGTGCCAGCTCACCACGTACGGCTTCGAGGGCGGCAACACGGCCCGGTCCGACTCGATGTGCGCCATCCAGTTCCGCTCCGGCCAGTTCGTGCACGTCAGCGACGCTCGCGAGCATCCGCTCTACCGCGACAACCCCTGGGTCACCGGCAAGCTGGCCGCCGTCCGGTTCTACGCCTCGGCGCCGCTGATCACCCCCGAGGGGTACGCCCTGGGGACGCTGTGCGTCTTCGACGACTGCGTCAAGGAACTCACCGACGACCAGGCCGGACGCCTCGCCGACCTGGCCGACGTGCTGGTGGCCCTGTTCGAGCGGCGCCGTCAGGCCCGGCTCAACGAGAAGCTCGCCATCGAGGCCGAGCTGCGCAAGCAGTTCACCACCACGGTGCTCGAGACGATCGACGTGGGCGTGGTGGTCTCGGACGCGGACGGCCACGTCACCATGTTCAACCGGGCCGCCCGGGAATGGCACGGGCTGGAGGCCGACGCTTCCCTGGACCCGGCCGCGCTGCCCGATCACTACGGCCTGTTCGACGCCGACGGAACGCGCCGCCTGCAGCCGGACGAGGTGCCGTTGCTGCGCGCTCTGCGCGAAGGGCTGGTGCAGAACGCCGAGATGACAGTGCGGGCACCGGGTCGTCCGGTCATGCAACTGAGCTGTACGGGACGCCGCATGGTGGACGACACGGGCCGGGTGCAGGGCGCGGTGATCGCGTTGCACGACGTAACCGCCGACCGCGCGTACCGTCGCGAGATCGAGGGGGCCAGCGCCGAGATCGCGGCCCGCGGCGAGGCGTTGTCAGCCGCACTGGTCGAGCTGCGTCGTTCCAACGAGGAACTGGAACACTTCGCCGGCACAGTCAGCCACGACCTGGTGCGTCCGATGGCGGCCGCCCACGGCTTCCTGGACCTGCTGGTAGGCGAATACTCCACGAACCTCGACGATCGCGCCGGGAAGTGGTTGACCGGGGCGATCCGCTCGGTGGAGCGGATGCAGAAGCTGGTGGACGCGCTGCTGAAGTACGCCCGGGCCGGCCAGACCCCGTACCAGGCAGAACCGGTACAGCTCAACGCCGTGCTGCTGGACGTGCTGGCCGACCTGCGCACCGCCACGGAGAGCAGCCAGGCTCAGATCTCCGCCACCGACGACCTGCCCACCATCCAGGGCGACCCGGTGCTGCTGCGCCAACTCCTGCAGAACCTCATGGACAACGCCATGAAGTACCGCCATCCCGACCGCCCCTGCCGCATCTCGGTCAGCGCCTCGTCCCGGCCCGACCGCTGGGTGATCCGAATAGCCGACAACGGCATCGGCATCCCCGCCGAACAGCGTGAGCGCGTGTTCGAGATGTTCGCCCAGGTCGATCCCCAGCACCAGAAGGGCTACGGCATAGGCCTCTCCACCTGCCTGCGCATCCTCGAGCGCCACAGCGGCAAGATCATCCTCGAGGAGACCCCCGGCGGCGGCACCACAGTCTGCCTGTCACTTCCCAGATAGCGCTGAAGCCGTCCGCACACCTCGTCGCGGCCTGGCGCGAGACGGACCGTCTCGTGTCTCGCTGCGACTGGCGAGCCGAACCGTCTCGTCTCGGCACAGCTGGCGAGACGAGACGGCTTGTCTTGTAGCCGATCCGCGGTCGCGGCCCGAGCTGTGCGGCCGGGTAGCCGGCGTTTCGTCGGCCGGCGTTTCGTCGGCCGGCGTTTCGTCGGCCGGCGTAAGAAATGGTCCGGAAATGGCAGTAGGCCCACCCCGGTAAGGGGTGGGCCTACTGTTCACGTTGAGTCCGGCGGCGTCCTACTCTCCCACA